>CAVXGN010000027.1:0-152702 GCA_963761245.1 uncultured Alphaproteobacteria bacterium
CGCACCATGATGGGTTGACCGATCTGGCCAATCGCATGGAGTTCCACAAGCAGCTTGAACAGGCGCTCAAACGTGCCGGGCGCGGCGAGCAATTTGCGGTGCTCTATCTCGATCTCGATAATTTCAAGACCACCAACGATACGCTGGGGCATCTGACCGGCGACGAATTGCTGAAAGCTGTCGCCGATCGCCTGCGAGGCTGCGTCAGAGACACCGATACCCTTGCTCGGTTGGGGGGCGACGAATTCGCCATTATTCAAGCCGCGGTCGCGCAACCATCGGAGTCGCTTACTTGGCCGTGCAAATCCAAGAGGCAATCAATTTGCCCTATGATATTGCCGGCCATCAGTTGATCGTGGCGACCAGTATCGGTATCGCCATGGCTCCCAACGACGGGACGGAGGCGGACCAGTTGTTAAAGAATGCGGATCTAGCCATGTATCAGGCTAAAGCCGACGGGCGGGGCACTTTTTGTTTCTTTGAAACAGAGATGGATGCGCGCGTGAAGGCGCGAAGCACGCTCGAATTCGAATTGCGCCAAGCAATCATGTGCAATCAGTTCGAACTCTATTACCAACCGCTTATAAATCTTCACGATGACACGATCACCAGCTTCGAGGCGCTTTTGCGCTGGCATCACCCCGAACGCGGGCTGATTTCACCCGCGGAGTTTATCCCGATTGCGGAAGAAACCGGTCTCATCAATCAGCTTGGCGAGTGGGTGTTGAGAACGGCCTGCGCCGAAGCCGTGACCTGGCCGGACAACATCAAAGTGGCGGTCAATGTCTCACCGGTTCAATTCAAAATTCAAGCGCTCGCGTCGACGATTGTCAGCGCTCTTGCGGCATCCGGTTTGCCAGCACACAGATTGGAGCTGGAGATTACCGAGACGGCCATTCTTCATGATGAGGAAGCGACGATCGCCAAGCTGGCTCAGCTGCGAGAGTTGGGCGTGTTGGTTGCGTTGGATGACTTCGGCACCGGGTACTCATCGCTGAGTTATCTGCAACGCATTCCATTCGACAAAATCAAAATCGATCGATCCTTTATCAAAAACGTCACGGACGACAACAATTCTCGCGCGATCGTGCAGGCGGTCATTACCGTTGCCAAAGCCCGCGGAGTCGGCACCGTTGCGGAAGGCGTCGAAACCGCGCGGCAAAAAGAATTGCTTCGCACGCTAGGCTGCAATGAGATGCAAGGTTATCTGTTTAGCCGACCGCTGCCTGCGCGGAATCTAACGCGGTTCCTTCCGGTACCCGCGCGGAAGGCAGACAACGTGGTCAGCGCGGCATAATTTGTCGAAATTGTCCGTTACGACCGGATCGTTGCGCGCAGGCGGTGGCGGACGATGACGGTCGAGGCTACGCCGCCCGTCGGCTCACGTCGAAATGCTCGAGATAGCGCGCGCTGATGGCCGACACCGGCAACACGATCAGCACGTCGGTGGTGCCGAATTCATGGTCGATCACCGCGCCATCGCCGATATAGGCGCCGAGCCGCAGATAGCCCTTGATCAGCGGCGGCAACATGCGCAATGCCGACTTCGGGTCGATCGACTCCTTCGACATGCGGTTCATCTCGACGTAGCGCTCGGGCAACGCGCGCGCACGCCACGGTTCCGGCGCCCGCGCATAGTGATGCAGGAACGACAGCGGCAGCGCGAGCTGCTTGGGCTCGGTGCCGTCGAGGCTGGCGCAGCCGATCATCACGTCGGTGCGGTTCTGCAGGATGTAGGCGTGGATGCCGTACCACAAGAGCTCGACCGTGCGTTTGTTGCGGTAGGGCGCCAGCACGCAGGAGCGGCCGAGCTCGAGGAATTGCCGACCGGCGTGGCGCGCAATGAAGTCGCCGATGTCGAATTCGCCGGCGCTGTAGAAGCCGCCATTGTCCTCGGCGACGACCTGGCGCAGCAGCCGGTAGGTGCCGACCACGGCCGGCCGGTTGTTGGCCTGGCTGTCGCGGGCGGCGTGATCGATCACCAGAAGGTGATCGCAAAGCGCGTCATAGGCGTCGATGTCGCGGCGCGCGAGCAAGCGCGCGGGATTGGGGATGGCCGGGCCTTCCTGGTAGAAAATCCGGTAGCGCAACTTCTGCGCTTGGCGGACCTCGTGCGCCGTCTGCGCCAGCCGCACTTCCAATGTGCCGAGTTTGCCGAGCGTCTGCGGCTGGGCGAGGCGGCGGGCGCGCATGGCCCCGACCTGGATACCGCCGTAGGCCTGCAAGGCCGGTAACAGACCGGGAACACCGGCCGGCGCCGGACGAAACCGGTGCAGCAAACTGCGATGGGGGTTGAGGGCAGCGCGGCTGGGCATGGGGATCCGGGTCCTTTTCAGCGCAAATTGCGCGAATACCAAAATCTCAAGACGGCAAATCAGCGTTCGGCTTGACCGCACCCCCTACAGCATGGGCCGACCACGGAATTATGACAGGGTGCGGAATGCCGCGCTAGGCCGCAAGCGATGGGCGGTGGACGGTGTCGAGCGCCTCGCGCAAACGCTCGCGGTCGAGCGGTTTGATCAGCAGGCCGTCCATGCCGGCGTCTAGGCAGGCCTCGCGGTCCTCGCTCTGGGCATTGGCGCTCAGCGCCATCATGCGGGTGCGACCGGTTCCGGTTTCTGCCTCGGCGGCGCGGATGCGGCGCGCGGCTTCCAGCCCGTCCATGACCGGCATTTGCACGTCCATCAGCACCAGATCGTAGGGACTGCCTGCCGAGCGCGCGGCGAGCCAGGATTCGATCGCCGCTTCGCCATTGTCCGCGATGGTCGGGCGATGGCCGAGCCGCGTCAGCAGTGCGCGCGCCAACAGCGCGTTGATCTCGTTGTCCTCGGCGACCAGGATCGACAGGCCTTGATGTCCGCGCGCGGCGGTATCCGCTGCCGTCGCATTGTCGGTTTGTGTATCGGCGCTCGCGCGCTCGAAATCGTCATCGGGCGCCAGCCGCGCCGCGAGTGAAGCGGCACGCACCGGTTTGACCAGATAGCCGGTGAAACCCGCACTCTTGAACGCCGGCAGCTCGTGCCGCTCGGCCGGTGTGATCAAGACGATGCGGCGCGGCACGTCGAGTGCGGCGACGTTGCCTTGCGCGATCATGTTCGTTGCCGCCGCGCGGTCGACCAGTATGGCATCCCATGAGCGCTCCGGCAGCAGCGCTGCGGCGATGCGTTCGTTCGTCACCGCGCAGGTTTTGGCGCCCCAGCGCCCGAGCCGGCGCGCCAGCAGCGAGGATTCGATTTCCGAGCCGGCGACGATCAGCAGCGCGGAGTCTTTGAGATCCGGCGCGACGAATTCGAACGCCGGGTCCTCTTCCGGCGCCGGTGCGAGCGGCACACTGAAGCTGAAGGTCGAGCCTTGGCCTGCCGTGCTCGTCACCTGCATGCGGCCGTCCATGCGCTCGACGATGCGCTTGGAGATGGCGAGGCCGAGGCCGGTGCCGCCGAATTTACGGGTGGAGGAACCGTCGGCCTGCTCGAAGTCGAGGAAGATGCGCTCCTTGTCGCCGGGATTGAGGCCGATGCCAGTGTCGCGCACCTGGAAGCGGATGACGCCGTCTTTGTCGTCCGGCTCGACCTCGACCGCAACGCCGCCATGCTCGGTGAACTTGATGGCGTTGCCGGCAAGATTGAGCAGCACTTGGCGCAAGCGCGCGGCATCGCCGACAATTCTGTCCGGCAGGCGCTCGTCGACAAAGCAGGCGATCTCGATGCCCTTGGCCTGCGCCCGCGGCGCCAGCAGCTCGACCACGCCTTCGACCAAGGCGGCGAGCCGGAACGGCCGCGCTTCAAGGTCGAGCTTGCCGGCTTCGATCTTGGAGAAGTCGAGAATCTCCTCGATCAGCGACAGCAATGTCTCGCCGGAGGTCTTCGCCGCCTTGGCGTAGGTCGTCTGCTCCGGCGTCAGCGAGGTATCGAGCAACAGATCGGCCATGCCGAGCATGCCGTTGAGCGGCGTGCGGATCTCGTGGCTGACCATGGCGAGGAAGCGCGACTTGGCGCGGTTGGCGGCCTCGGCCTGGTCGCGCGCATGCTCGAGCGCATGCTCGGCCTCGACCCGGCCGGTGACGTCGCGGCCGACGCCCTGCACCTCGCTGCCGGTCGCGCCGCGCACAGCCACTTCGCGCCAGGCGATCCAGCGTGCGCTGCCGTTGCAGTCAATTTTCTGGTCGTGAATGCGCGTGCCATCGGGCAATACGCTGAACTCGCCTTGCTCGAGCACCAGCAAGACGGCGATGTTGCCGATAAGCGCGTCGCGGTCTTTGCCGGCGAGCGCGCAGAAGGCGTCATTGGCGAAGATGATGCGACCGCCGGCGTCGCGGCGCACGATCAGGTCGCCCTGCGCTTCCAACAAGCTGCGCGCGCGCTCTTCCGCCTCGCGCAGTTCCCAGTTGCGATCGGACAAATCCTCGACACGCGCCTGCAAGGCGCGCAGCTTTTCCTTCATGGCGCGCCGGCGCATCAGCATGAAGGCGATGACGGCGCAAGCGGCGGCAAACAACGCGCCGACACCGCTGGCATAGGCGTATGGATTGTAGTCGGCGCGGTGCACTTCGATGCCGGCCCTGAACCCGAGCCAGGCCGAGACGATGGACAAGGTGGTCACCGCCGCACGGCCGAACAGCACCAGCGCTGCCCGGTTGCGGGCGGCTTTGGTGGTTTCAGGAGCCGGCGGCGATGTGCGCGATTTCATGTCTTCCAGTGCCGTTTATCGCCATTTGGCACCTGGAATCTTGCGATTCTATTCTTCGTTTATTTGATCGTGCGAACGCGCGCGAACATGGTGAATGAAATGTAAACCAACGGTATCGGGATTGGGGCGCGGCAAATTTACAGGCGCTGCGGTTCACGCCGCGCGGCGAATTTCGTCGGCCAGCGCGCGATAGGACAGCGCCTCGGCGAGATGCACGCGCGCAACCGTCTCGGCGCCGTCGAGATCGGCGAGTGTGCGCGCGACGCGCAGCACGCGATGATAGCCGCGCGCCGATAGTTGCATGGCGTCGGCGGCGTCGCGCAGCAATGCGAGGCCGGTTCCTTCGGCGCGCGCGACCTGCTCCAGCACCGGGCCGTTGGCCTGCGCATTGGTGCGAACGTTCGGAAGGCCGAGCTCGGCATAGCGCGCGGCCTGCACGTCGCGGGCGCGCGCGACGCGGGCGGCGATCTCGCGCGATCCCTCCGATGGCGGCGGTAGGATCAGATCGGCGGCGGTGACCGCCGGCACTTCGATATGCAGGTCGATGCGGTCGAGCAGCGGGCCGGACAGCCGCGCCTGATATTCGGCGGCGCAGCGCGCATTGGGCCCGCGCCGGCAGGCAAAGCCGGGATCGGAGGCGCGGCCGCAGCGGCACGGGTTCATCGCCGCCACCAGCATGAAGCGCGCCGGATAGGTGATGCGGTGATTGGCGCGGGCGATCGCGACCTCGCCGGTCTCCAGCGGCTGACGCAGCGAGTCGAGCACCTGCGCGCTGAACTCCGGCAACTCATCCAGGAACAGAACGCCGTGATGCGCGAGCGAAATTTCGCCCGGCCGCGCACGCAAGCCGCCGCCGACCAGCGCCGGCATGGAGGCGGAATGATGCGGTGCGCGGAACGGCCGCTTGTTGGTGAGCGCGCCGCCTTCGATCTCGCCGGCGACGGAAGCGACCATCGACACTTCCAGCAATTCGGCCGGCGCGAGCGGCGGCAAAATCGACGGCAAGCGCGCCGCCAGCATCGATTTGCCGGCACCGGGCGGGCCGACCATCAACAAGTTATGCCCGCCGGCCGCCGCGACCTCGAGCGCGCGCTTAGCGCTTTCCTGGCCTTTGATGTCGGCAAGATCGAGCGGCAGCGCGGCGAGTTCGCGAATTTTCGGCTGCGGACGGTTGAGTACCTGCGAGCCCTTGAAATGATTGGCGAGCTGGATCAGCGAGCGCGCCGCGACGATCTCGATCTCGGGCGAGGCCCAGGCCGCTTCCGGCCCGCACGTGGCCGGGCAGATCAAGCCTTCGCCGCGCGCATTGGCGCCGATCGCCGCCGGCAAGACGCCGGCGACGGCGGCAAGCGAGCCGTCAAGGCCGAGCTCGCCCAGGACGGTGAATCCGGCGACGGCGTCCTGCGGAATGGCGCCGATCGCCGCCATCAGCCCGAGCGCGATCGGCAGGTCGTAGTGGCTGCCTTCCTTCGGCAGGTCGGCGGGCGCGAGATTGACGGTTATGCGGCGCGCCGGCAGCGCCAGGCCGGAGGCGATCAGCGCCGCGCGCACGCGCTCTTTGGCTTCCGAGACCGCCTTGTCGGGCAGCCCGACGATGTTGAAGGCCGGCAGGCCGGGCGCTACCTGCACCTGCACGTCAACGGCGCGGGCCTCGATGCCCTCGAAGGCGACCGTCGCGACACGCTGGACCATGACCCGCTCCCCAACCGGATACCCGTCAGGATAGCAGGATATCGATCCCTCAGGGGTATATGGAGATGACGTACCGGAATTAGGAGGTATAAATCAAAGACTTAGCGCCAATCCTAGGCGCTACAACCTGCCGGGTTGTGCTAGGAAAAGCTGATGGTTTGTGCGGCGCAGAAGGACCTTAGCCACGGGGCTAAGATTGGTGTCGAAAAATGCAAATTGGATGTTGGGCGAATATGCAAACCGGGTTACGTGTTGAGTGAGGTTGTAATTTTTCCAGCGAATTTTCCTAAGAGTCTGAGTTTCTTAGGATTATTCGAAAAAGGAGGGGGGGCGGCCCCGCTTGAACGAGAACCGCCCCAAACGGCCACCGCGAGGTGACCTTTCGACCCAACCCGTCTCAAGCGAGTTGGGGAACTGAGAGAAAGGGAGTCGCTTCCCCCGCTAAGGTTCGGCAACTCCCCCGGCCCGTTTACCGGGCCTTTCGACTGGTCCTGCGCTAACAGGACCAGGAGCTGAAAGGGGTCTGACGGCTAGACCCCAGTGCGCCGGTGCCCTTACGGGCAAAGGCGGACGCGCCAACTAGGTACTGATACTGGGACTAGGGCACTTGCGGGTGCTCTAGCCCCGCCGTCTGACCCTAGTGAGAAGCAACGGTGGATTCAACGGATGAACGCAACATGATGATGTCGTGTTCACTCTGGAGGATTCGCAATGGCGCAGATGGGACGGCCTGGCTTGTCGCCGCAGCAAAAGCGAGAGGTGTGGGCGCAGTGGAAAGCGGGACAGTCGCTAAGCGATATCGGCCGCAGCCTAGGCAAGCATGCCGGATCAATTTTTGGTGTGTTGTCCTCAAGGGGCGGCATAGCACCCCTGCCGAGAACGCGGTCGCGGCGCTCTCTGTCTATGCAGGAGCGCGAGGAGATATCCCGCGGATTGGTCGCTGGCTTTTCGTTACGACAGATTGCCACGCAACTCGGTCGCACACCGTCAACGATCAGCCGTGAGGTCGGTCGAAATAACGGCCGCAGCAAATATCGGGCTGCCAATGCCGATGAGCGAGCTTGGCGATCGACCTCTCGCCCAAAGCTGTGTCGGCTCGCCGTCAACCAGTCCCTACAGATGGTGGTGGCGCAGAAACTGAGCGATAATTGGTCACCTCAGCAAATCTCCGGTTGGCTGAACGTCGAATACGCCAATGACCCGTCGATGAGAATATCGCACGAGACAATCTACAAAAGCTTGTTCGTCCAGGCTCGCGGGGTCTTGAGGAAAGAGCTGATCTCACATCTACGGACCCGGCGGTTGATGCGCAGAGGCAAGAACTCTACCACCCGCGGGCAGCCACGTGGACGGATAGTCGACGCGGTATCGATCAGAGAGCGACCTGCCGAAGTAGAGGACCGAGCGATCCCCGGGCATTGGGAGGGCGACTTACTCGCCGGTGGAAGAAATAGCCACGTCGCAACCTTGGTCGAGCGTCACTCCAGGTTCGTCATGCTCGTCAAAGTGCCAGGCAAGGATACCGACAGTGTGGTGAACGCTCTCGTTAGGCACGTAAAGCATCTACCGGCCGGATTGATGTCCTCCTTGACCTGGGATCGAGGAACCGAACTCGCCGACCATAAACGCTTCAGCATCGCTACGGACGTGTCCGTCTATTTCTGTGATCCTCAAAGTCCATGGCAGCGTGGCAGCAATGAAAATACCAACGGCCTACTGCGCCAGTACTTCCCAAAGGGCACAGACCTAGCTGGCTATAGCCAGAAAGATTTGGATGCTGTCGCGCATCAACTGAACACCCGTCCAAGAAAAACTCTTGGCTTCACAACCCCGGCGGCTAAGCTCGCGCAGACCGTTGCGGCGACCGCTTGAACCTACTACCTGAATTATTGGAAAGTCATAGCCAAGGGAAAAGTCATTAAAAACCCTGTTGTGCACAGTGTTTAGCTTGGCTGTGATTAGTGGGAATAGCGGCAACAACCTCAAACATTACTTGCGAACCTATGGCAGGCGGACCGAATCAGAAGCGGGATGAGGTCCTAAAGCGGCTCCTAAAAACGCCGCCGTCGCCTCGCAAATCGTCCGACAAGGGCAAGAGTTCTGTCGAAAATGATCCAATGCCTACGGACGACCCGGAAGCCTTGATCGAGTGGGGCAAGCGCAACATTCAAGGAATAGACGATTAATTGCGCCGCAACCGAGGCTTGTTCTAAACAGGGGCTGCTATCATGATCCGTGCATGTATTTCAGTGTACGTTGATGAAAGTGGCGACCCGAGTCGGAGCAGATCGCCTGACTCGCTATTTCACACTTACTGGAATGATCGTTCACGAGCTTCGCTGGCATGAAGCCTTGAATCGACTGGGTTACCTTTCGCGAAAACATGCGAAAGGAATTTGGATTACAAATGAGCGAGGAAATTCATGCTGGCATTATGTTATCGCGACCTGGAAAATCTGATCAGAATTAAGAAAAATGACCGGCTGACTATAATTCGCTTGTTCCTTGATGAACTCGCTCAAATGCAATTTTTGAGTTTCATCAATGTGCGCGTTGATAAACAGGGAAAGTCGGCCGGATATGACCCTTTTGAGAAGGCATGGGAAGCGCTGATACAGCGTTTCGAAAATACTTTGAAATTGCGAAATTTCCCGTCACCTAAGAATCTTCAGGACATAGGGATCATTTTTTCTGATGCCGCAAATGAAGCTGCGTTACGTCGATTGTACCGACGCATGAGAGTCTACAATCCAATTCCGAATATGCGTTCGCTTTTTACTGGGGGCTATCGCCAAATGCCCTTGAGCCGAATCGCGGAGGACCCAAACATCCGTCATTCTCACCACTCATATTTTATTCAAGCGGCGGACACGGCCGCGTTTGCTCTCTATCAATGGTATGCGCCATCTACCTACATGCGGAAAAAGGGAGCAAAGAAATATTTGCTTCGCCTTGAGTCCAGTTCTTTGCCTTGCCGCGTCCCCACGTCATACGTATGGCATCGTCGAATTATAAAGGGAGAGGCTGTGACACCTCTCCCCGGTGAAATCCTACTAACCGGTTAGACCAGGGTTCAGATTTCAAATCATAATATAAGCGAATATCGCTTATAAATCAATAGGTTGTAAGTGATTCAACTTATTGGGTTATTTGCGAACCTGTGGATGGCGTCTTCGCCAACGCAAAAAACGCTTCGCTTTCTGCCAATTCGTCTTTGCCTCAGTGAGGCCGTCGATAAGTCAAGCGCTTTCCGGTGATGCCTTGCAATGCTTTGTCGGCGCGAGCGGCGTCATCAATGCCGAGCGCAACGCGGTTTGAATATCGGAAATCAAATTCGCTCAAATAGCGGTGCAAGTGCTTCTCTGCACAATGCTGGTAGACGCCCTTCATGCCGCGCTTGAAAATCGAATAATAACCTTCGACGGTATTCGTGGTGATCTCGCCGCGCACATATTCCTTGGCGCGATGCATCGACCGCACCATGACTGGCAAACTCACGACCGATGCTCTTGTACCAACTGGCCTCATCGGTCATCAGCGTGCTTTCGCGGCTGATATTTGTACGGATGATCGGCACCAAGCGTGCCTGCCGTAGTGCCGTCAATGTGGAACTGAGCGGGCCGACCCGCCGCGCTCGACCAATGTCAGGACGATATTGCGGTATTGGCCGGCATGGCGGTCGGCTTTGGAGTTGCGCACCTTCTTGGAAGCCGATTAGCGTTTCGTCCACCTCGACGGTCTTGCCAGTGCCGCCCATAGGGGTGAACTCGGCAGGGCGCATTGCTTCACGGATGCGATGAGCGAGAAACCAAGCCGACTTGTAGGTAAGGCCAAGCATGCGGCTTAGTTGATGCGCGCTAATGCCCTTCTTGCTGCTAGTCATCAGATTAGTGGCATAGACCCATTGGTGCAACTTAATCTTGCTGCGTTCCATGACGGTTCCGACCGTGACGCTGAAGGGCTTCTCGCAAGCGCGGCATTTCCAGAGGCCCGGACGGGTCGTCTTGCCCTGTAGACGGGTCGCCTGATCGACAACGCCACAATGGGGGCAAATCGGGCCATCCGGCCACAAAAGGCCCTCCAAATGCTCTCTGGCGGCGTTTTCGTCGGTATAGATGGATGCGAGTGGCATGGCCTGAATCCCTTTGATGATTTAAGCCTATATCGCGCCGCACGGTATGTCAAGTATATAATTCCCATCCCTCAACAAGAACATTTGCAGAACAAAACGACTCAGGTTAGGCTCTTATAAAACCGGCGGACAGGGAGCCTTGCCATGATCGACACAAGAGCGCTGGCGAGCGCATTGCAGCAGGCGCGGTCGGCGCGTCTGGCGGCTGAGGATGCCTGGTGCGACGTCGAGGAGGTGCTGTGGCAGGTGCAGCACGGCCCGCGCTACTGGCGGCGGATCGCGGAAACCACGCCGCTCGACGAGGCCGATCCGGTCGATGTGCCGGCGCCGCTAACGCACTGAACGTTTCGCCTCGATCTTGTCCCAGATCAGCGCCGCGATATCGGGGCCGCCGACGTTCTTCACCGCGCGAATGCCGGTGGGAGACGTGACGTTGATCTCGGTGATGTAATCGCCGATCACGTCGATGCCGACGAACAGCAGTCCACGCTCGCGCAGCGCCGGTCCGAGCTGCGCACAAATCTCGCGCTCGCGCTTCGTTAAGTCGGTCGCCTTGGCCGCGCCGCCGCGCACCATGTTGGAGCGCAGATCGTCGGCCGCCGGAACGCGGTTGACCGCGCCGGCGTATTCGCCGTCGACCAGGATGATGCGCTTGTCGCCTTCCTTGAAGGCGGGCAGGAATTTCTGCACCACCCATTGCTCGCGGAAGGTGGTGGAGAACATGTCATAGAGCGAGCCGAAATTGAGGTCGTCGCGGGTGACGCGGAACACCGCGCCGCCGCCGAAGCCGTAGAGCGGCTTCATCACGATGTCGCCGTGCGTTATGCGGAACGCCTTGATCTCGGCGAGGTCGCGCGTGATCAGCGTCGGCGGCATCAGCTCGGGAAATTCGGTGACGAAGATTTTCTCCGGCGCGTTGCGTACATGCGCCGGGTCGTTGACCACGAAGGTCTTGGGATGGATGCGCTCGAGCAGATGGGTGGTGGTCACATAGGCGAGATCGAAAGGCGGGTCCTGGCGCAGCAGCACCACGTCGAATTCGGTCAGCTCCAGGCGCCGCGGCTCGGACAAGGTGAAATAATCGCCCGCAACGTCGCGCACGGTCAGGCTCTCGACCGTGGCGAAAAGCCGGTTATCGAGCAGCGCCAGCCGGTCGGGCGTGTAATAGGCAAGTTTGTGCCCGCGCTTCTGCGCCTCCAGGAGCAGCGCGAAAGTGGAATCGCCCTTGATGTTGATCCGCTGGATCGGATCCATCTGCACCGCGACATTCAGACTCATGACGACCTTTCTGGGTGCCCGACCGGTCTGCGGAAGCGCGGATTATGCGCTCGGGCGCGAAGCCAATAAGGCAAACAAAGCGTTAACATTTTACCGACACTATAGCGCGGCGCCGATCCGGGTTGCACCTATTTGGCTGGGGACTTGCCGTGAGATTGCCGAAGCTTTCGATTGCCGCCAAGCTCTATTTGATTTTCGCACTGATGGCCATCACGACGCTGGCGCTGTCGACGGTCGCCGTGCTCAACGCGCGCAGTCACGCAGCGCTCACCGACGAATTCGAATCCGCCAACGCCGGGACCTGGAACGTCGAGCGCGTCACCGGGCTCATCTATGCGGTGCAATCGGCCGCGCGCGGCGTCGTCATGGCGCCGGACTTCAAGGCTGCCGGCCCCTATCTCGCCGACCTGAACAAGGCCAACAACGCGATCGACAGCGTCTTCACCGACTGGAGCGGCGGCGTGCGCGCCGAGGACGAGAAATATTTCAACCAGTTCTCCATCCGCCTGTCGGAGTTCCAGAACTTCGCGCCCGAGCTTGCGCGTATCGCCCAGGAATCCGGGCCGCGGGCCGCGCGCGATTGGGTGGACAAGAGCTTTCCCGCGGGTGCGCATAACGCGCTGACCAGCGACCTCGACGTGTTGCGCAAGCATTACGCCGAGCGCGCGCGGCAGACTTATCTGCGGATCAATACCGGCATCGACGCGGACCGCCATGCTGCTGTCGTTGCTCGGCGCGCTTCGCGGTCTTGCTGGCCGTCGCCGGCGCTTTGCTGATCGCGCGCAGCGTCGCCAGGCCGCTCGCCGCCATCACCCGCGTGACGGAAGCGGTGGCCGCCGGCGATACCGGCGTCTCGGTGCCGTACAGCGAGCGGCGCGACGAGATCGGCGCCTTGGCGCGCTCGATCGCCGTGTTCCAGCGCGCCATGAGCAACAACGAGCAGCTCAACCGCACCGTGGTCGAGGACGCCGAGACGCGCGCCCGCCGGCAGGAGCACATGTCGACCGAGATCACCCGCTTCTCCGCCGAGGTGGAGGCGACCTTGGCCGAGCTCGGCCGCATCTCCGACCAGATGCTGGCGGCTTCGACCCAGCTTGCCGGCGCCGCCGACGGCGCCTCGGCCAAGACCGAGCGCGCGGCTTCAGCCTCGGCGGAGGCGTCGGCCAATGTGCGCGATATCGCTTCGGCGGCCGACGAATTGTCCGCTTCGGTGAACGAGATCGACCGCCAGGTGGCGCAGTCCAATTCGATCGCGGTGAAAGCGGTGAGCGAGGCCGAGCGCACCAATGTCGCGGTCAAGGAACTCGATGAGGCAGCCGCCCGTATCGGCGACGTGATCAAGCTCATCACCGACATCGCCGAGCAGACCAATCTGTTGGCGCTCAACGCCACCATCGAGGCCGCGCGCGCGGGCGAAGCCGGCCGCGGCTTTGCCGTGGTCGCCGGCGAGGTGAAGGCGCTGGCCGGCCAGACCGGCCGCGCCACCGAGGAGATCGCCGCCCAGATCGCCGGCATGCAGCGCGCCACCGTGCGCTCGATCGAGGCGATCACCGCCATCGAGCACACCATCCGCGAGATCGGCGACATCAGCGGCGCCATCGCCGCCGCCGTCACCCAGCAAGGCGCCGCCACGCAGGAGATCGCGCGTGGCGTCGAGATCGCCGCCAAGCGCACCGGCGAGACCGCCGACGAAGTCGGCCAGGTCGGCGCGGCGACCGAGGATACCCGCGCGAGCGCCGTGGCGGTGAAGGCGGTGGCCGACGATCTCGGCGGCGTCGCCGGCCGTATCCGCAGCCAGGTCGACCAGTTTTTCGAACGGCTGAGCGCCTAGCTCTCGAACGCTGCCGGGATGTGGCGCGGCAGCTTGCCGGGCGCCACCAGGATCACATCAAAACGCATGTCGCGGATCGTCGGCTGCGGATAGGCGGCGAGCCAGGCTTCCGCGGCGGCGACGATGCGGCGGCGCTGATGCTCGCTCACCGACTCCGCCGCGTCGTCGAGATTGGCGCGCGCCTTCACCTCGACGAAGACCAGCAAATGCCGGCGCGCCGCGATCACGTCGATCTCGCCGACCGGGCTCTTCCAGCGCCGCGCCAGGATGCGGAAGCCGTGCGCGATCAGCCAGGCGGCAGCGCGGCTTTCCGCCGAAATGCCGAGCTGGAAAGCGACAATTTTTTCAGGACGCGCTTCGCGCTTTTGCCGTCCCGGCCGCGGCGGCGGCTTGCCGAGCGGCGCCGCTCTGGGCGCACCGCGCCGGCGCTCATCGCGCGCCATCGGCCGCCTCCTTGGCGAGCGCCAGCGCGCGTTGATAGACCTCGCGCCGCGGACGGCCGGTGGCGAGCGCCACTTCGCCGACCGCGTCCTTGACCGAGACGCGCGCGAGCGCGTTGCGCAGCAAGGCGTCGACATCCTCGGCCGCGGCGTGTTTGCTCGCTCGGCGGCGCCACCACGATAACGATTTCGCCGCGGGTCTCGCCGCCGTCGGCATAGGCGCGCGCGAGTTCATCGAGCGGCCCGCGGCGGACTTCCTCATGCAGCTTGGTCAGCTCGCGGCAGATCGTGGCGGCGCGCGCGCCCAAGCCTTCGGCGAGATCGGCAAGCGCAGCGGCAAGCCGCGGCCCGCTCTCGAACAACACCAGCGTGGCGGGAATCGCAGCGAGTTCGGCGATGCGCTTTTGCCGCGCCGTCTGCTTGGCCGGCAGAAAGCCTTCGAAGAAGAAACGGTCGGTCGGCAGCCCGGCGACCGCGAGCGCGGTCAGCACCGCCGAGGCGCCGGGCACCGCGATGACCGTGTGTCCAGCCTCTTGCGCCGCGCGCACCAAACGGTAGCCTGGATCTGAGATCAGCGGCGTGCCGGCGTCCGACACCAGCGCGACCGATTGGCCTTCGCCCAGGCGCGCCAGCAGCTTCGGGCGTGCTTCGGCGGCATTGTGCTCATGATAGGGCGTGAGCGGCGTGTCGATACCGTAATGCTCGGTGAGCTTGCGGGTGACGCGGGTATCCTCGCACGCGATGAGGTCGGCGGCCGCCAGCGTCTGCAGAGCGCGCAGGCTGATATCGCCTAGGTTCCCGATCGGGGTGGCAACCAGGTAAAGCGCGGCCGTCAATGACGGAGCCTCATGATCGCTGCCCGCGAATCGATAGCGATGCGGGCGGACGCCACTGGCGGATTTGCCGTCTTTGCGCATGGATGACACTCTAACCGGGCGCTTTGCCGGCGTCATTGGCGGTCAAATTCGATATCCGCTTCATAACCTTAGCTTCCCAGGGACAATATGACCGATTAAAGTCCCGCCGGGGCCGGCCTATCGTTACAAAGAGCTTGGGGGAGCGAGCATGCCAGGATTGCCGCGGGAAGGGAGAGCGCTGTCACGCGAGCGGCGCCGTCTGTGCACGGCGTTGGGCGTGATCGCTGCCGCCGCGGCGCTCGCGGCCTGTACCGGCAATCTCGGCCCATTCAGCAATACGCCGCTTGCACCGGCGGCCCAGCCGCAACAGCAGGCAAACATCGGCGCCGGCCAGATTCGGGTGGGCCTGATCCTGCCGCTGTCGGCGGCCGGCAACGCCGGCGCCGCCGCACAATCGATGAAGAACGCCGCGCAAATGGCGCTCGACGAATTCAAGAATCCGAACATCCAGCTCTTGGTGAAAGACGACGCCGGCAACCCGCAAACCGCGCAGGCGGGCGCGCAGCAGGCGATCAGCGAAGGCGCCGAGATCATCATCGGGCCGCTGTTCGCGCAGGCCGTGAGCGCGGTCGGCCAGGTCGCGCGCCAGAGCAATGTCCCGGTGATCGCCTTCTCCACCGACGCCAGCGTCGCCTCGCGCGGCGTCTATCTCTTGAGCTTCCTGCCGGAGACCGACGTCAAGCGTATCGTCGACTACGCCACTTCGCGCGGCAAGCGCTCGTTCGCGGCGCTGATGCCGAACAACGCTTATGGCTCCGTGGTGCAAGCGGCTTTCCAGCAGGAAGTCGCGCGCCGGCGCGGCCGCGTGGTGGTGCTGGAGAAGTATTCCTCCGATGCGGCCGGGATGACCCGTGCGGTCACCGCCGTGGCGCAAGCGGCGAGCCGCGTCGATTCGATCTTCATTCCCGACGGCGCCGATGCGGTGCCGCGGGTGGTGCAGGCGCTGGCCGCCAATCACGTCAATCTCAGGCGGCAGCAACTGCTCGGCACCGGGCTGTGGGACGATCCGCGCATCTTCTCGGACGCGCAGCTCAGCGGAGCCTGGTACGCGGCGCCTGCGGCCGGCGGCTTCCGCAATTTCTCCACCCGCTACCGCGCGCGCTTCGGCCAGGAGCCGGTGCGCACGGCGACGCTCGCTTATGACGCGGTGGCGCTGGTGGCCGCGCTGGTGAAGACGCAAGGCGCGCAGCGCTTCAGCGAAGCGGTGCTGACCAATTCGTCGGGCTTTTCCGGCATCGACGGGATTTTCCGCTTCCGTCCCAACGGCACCAACGATCGCGGACTGGCGGTGCTGCGGGTGACGCCGAACGGTGGCCAAGTCGTGAGCCCGGCGCCGCGCTCGTTCGCGCCGGGGACGTGATCTAGTAACCTGTCATTCCGGGGCGCGAGCGTAGCGAGCGAACCCGGAATCCAGAAACAAGTTTTTAAACCAGCATCTGGATTCCGGATCGCACGCGATGCGCGCGTCCGGAATGACGACGTAGATTATGCCGCCAGATCGGCGACCACTGCATCGAGCAACGGGAACCCCGACTGCGTCACGCGCAAGCGGCCGTCGTCGGTTGTCTCCACCGCGCCGCCGTCGCGCAAGAACGAGATGCGCGCGGGATCGAGTTCGCGGCCGGAGAGCGCGGTGTAACGCGCGGGCTCGATGCCCTCGGCGAGCCGCAGACCCATCAGCAGGAATTCGTCCGCCTGTTCGCCGGGCGTCAGCGCCTCATCGACAATAAGGCCGTGGCCTTGCGCTTCGACGCGCATCAGCCAGGTTTCCGGCCGCTTCTCGGTTTCGGTCGCGTAACGGCGGCCGTCGATATTGAGCCGGCCATGCGCGCCAGGCCCGACGCCGGCATATTCGTGCCCGCGCCAATAGACCAGATTGTGCCGGCACTCGGCGCCCGGCCGCGCGTGGTTGGAGATTTCATAGGCCGGCAAGCCGGCATCGGCACAGGTCTGTTGCGTGAGATCGTAGAGATCGCGCGCGGTATCGTCGTCGGGCACCGCGAGCTTGCCGGCGGCGCGCAAGGCGTGGAACGGCGTGTCCTGCTCGATGGTCAGTTGATAGAGCGAGAGATGCTCGGCGGCTTCGGCGATGGCGCGCTTGAGTTCGGCGGCCCAGGCTTCGGGCGTCTGCCGCGGCCGCGCATAGATCAGATCGAAGGAGTAACGCGCGAAGATCGAACGCGCTACCGCGACGGCGTCGAGCGCTTCCTGCGCGGTGTGCAGGCGGCCGAGTTCTTTCAGCGCCGCGTCGTCGAGCGCCTGCACGCCGAGCGAGACGCGGTTGACGCCGGCGGTGCGGTAGCCGCGGAAGCGGGTGGCTTCCACGCTGGTGGGATTGGCTTCCAGCGTCACCTCGACATCGGGCGCGATGCTCCAATGCTTGGCGATAGTCTCGAGGATCGCCTGCACAGTCGCCGGCTGCATTAGCGAGGGCGTGCCGCCGCCAAAGAAGATGGTCGACACCGTGCGGCCGGGCACGCGGTCGGCGGTGGCGGCGATTTCGCGTTCGAAGGCGCGGACGAAGCGCGCCTCGTCGATGCCGGCCTGGCGCACGTGGCTGTTGAAGTCGCAATAGGGGCACTTCGACAGGCAGAACGGCCAGTGCACGTAGACGGCGAAGGGTGTCGTTAACATCATGTTAAGCATTATGGCTGCGTCGCGCGCGTGCGGCCAGCATCAATGCGCTTCAAGTAAGGAGAGTTGATTAAAATTGTAGCGATCGGGAACAGCTTTTATGTCGCGGGGCGGGACAAACACGCCGCCGCCAGCTTCATGAACGCGCGCGCGCGGTGCGACAGGCCCTGGCCCGGAGCGCGGTCAGCAAAAGTGGGAACCGGTTTTGCGTCCGACCGCGCTCCTACTTCATTATTTGGCGCGCGATCCGGGCGGCTGACCGGTGCCCACTCAGGCTGATCGCGCGCTGGCGGCAGCCCGTGCTTCTCCTGCGCGTCCATCTCGCCGAAGGTGCGGTCGAAGCCGTCAGGCTTGAACAGCGGATCGTAGCCGAAGCCTTTGTCGCCGCGCGGCGGCCACACCGCAACGCCATCGACGCGGCCTTCGAATTCTTCCGTATGGCCGTCGGGCCAGGCCAGACACAGCGCAGCCACGAAATGCATGCGGCGCTGCTCGGGCAGCTTCGCGCCGCGCTCGATCAGCAGCGTCTGGATCGTATTCATGGCGCCGCGGAAATCCTTGTCCGGTCCGGCCCAGCGCGCCGAATGAATACCGGGCTCGCCGCCGAGCGCTTCGACCACCAAGCCGGAATCGTCGGCGAAGGCGGGCTTGCCCGTCGCCTTGGCCGCGGCCATCGCCTTGATGCGCGCATTGGCGGCGAAGGTGGTGCCGGTTTCGTTCGGCTCGGGCAGGCCAAGCTCGCCGGCCGATTGCGCCTCGATGCCGTAGGGCGCGAGCAGGTCGCGCATTTCCCTGAGCTTGCCGGGATTATGGGTGGCGATCACCACCGGTCCGATCAGTTGGCGAGGCATTGATTTGTCATGCCCGGCCTTGTGCCGGGCATCCCGCTTAGGAGGGCAAGGCCGTGCGTCCCTTATCGGGATGGCCGGGTCAAGCCCGGCCATGACGGTGAATTACATCACCGCCATCTTTTGCAGGCTCACCAGCTTCTCGATGCCTTTGCGCGCGAGCGCCAGCAGGGCCAGAAACTGGTCTTCGCTGAACGGGACCTTTTCCGCCGTGGCTTGCACCTCAACGATATTGCCGTTGCCGGTCATGACGAAATTGGCGTCGGTCTCCGCTTCCGAGTCTTCTGCGTAATCGAGATCGAGCACCGCCGTATTCTTGTAGACGCCGCAGGAGACCGCCGCGATATGGTCGCGCAGCACATCGCCTTTGAGCATGTCGCGCGCCTTCATCCAGGTAAGACAATCGGCAAGCGCCACCCAGGCGCCGGTGATGGATGCGGTGCGGGTGCCGCCGTCGGCCTGGATGACGTCGCAGTCGATGGTGATCTGGCGCTCGCCGAGCGCCGGCAGGTCGATGACCGAGCGCAAAGAACGGCCGATCAGGCGCTGAATTTCGACCGTGCGGCCGCCCTGCTTGCCGGCCGAGGCCTCGCGCCGGGTGCGCTCGGACGTGGCGCGCGGCAGCATGCCGTATTCGGCGGTGACCCAGCCGCGACCCTGGCCCTTGAGCCAAGGCGGCAGCCGCTCCTCCAGGCTGGCGGTCACCAGCACATGGGTATCGCCGAATTTCACGAAGCAGGAGCCTTCGGCGTATTTCACCACGCTGCGCTCGAGCGAAACCGCACGCAATTCGTCAACTTGTCGGCGGCTCGGCCGCATTGGGGCTCCCGTTCGTTGTCGTATTCGTCACGGAGCTTTTTAAGGAGCGATAGCAGCCACCGCAAGGTCAAGCACTATTGGGCCTTCTGAATCTTCGTCACAATATATTGGCCGTTGACGTGGTCGGCGTCGAATTTGACTTTGTCACCGGCTTTGACGGTCGTGAGCAGAGTTGGGTCCTTGACGTGATAGACCATGGTCATCCCGTCCTCCATGTCGAATTTCTTCATGGGACCGTGCTTGATGGTGATCTTGTTGGCGGAAGCGTCTACTTTCCTCACCAAGCCGTCGGTCAGCTCCGATTGCGCCCGGATGTTTCCTGCCGTCCCGACGCTCAACAACACTGCGAAAGCCAACACCGAAAGCGCTTTCTTCATCGTCCATCTCCGTTTGTCTTGAATGATTTCGTTGTCACTTCACGAAGACCGAGCCGCGCATTCCGGCTTCGCGGTGGCCGGGAATCAGGCAGGCGAACTCGAATGTGCCCGCCTTGGTAAAGCGCCACAGGATTTCGGCAGTTTTGCCGGGATCGACACTTATCGCGTTCGGATCGTCATGCTCCATATCGGGAAATTTCTTCATGACCTCGGCATGCTTTTTGTTGTCCTGAACGCTCGCGAGCATAAACTCGTGCTTAAGCGCGCCATTGTTGCGAATGACGAAACGGATTTGCTGGCCTATTTTGACCTCGATCTTGTCGGGGATGAACGACATTTTGCCATTACCTTCGTGCATCGTGACCGCAACGACTGTGCGCCGGCTCGTTTCGGATTGCCGGGCTCGCCGGCCGAGAAATGTTCGCCCTCATGGGCGATGACCGGAGAGGTGGTCGGTACGCCCATGAGTAGCGCGATGGCTACGGCAATCAGGCCGCAATCTCATATCCATGCTCCTTAGTGTTGTCGGTTGATCATTACGCGGCTTGACGACTGCGAACTCGATTTCTGGCCGCTCTGGACGTTCGGTGCCCTGGCGATTGGGCGCTAAAGGCATAGCTCCCTTGAATTCATGAGCGACGCTGCCAGCGGGATGGTGGTACCAGCCTGGGTCCTTGTAATCGTTGCGGTCGAGCCCCTCGCGAACCTTCACTACCGAGAACATCCCGCCCATCTCAATCGGCCCGAACTGCCCAAACCCGGTCATCATCGGCAGCGTGTTATCCGGCATCGGCATTTCCATCTCGCCCATCTCCGCCATGCCGGCCGAGCCCATCGCCATGTAGTCGGGCACCAACTTGCGGATAGCCTTGGTGAGATCGCGCTGCGGCGCGCCGATGAAGGTTTTCACGTCGTGGCCCATGGCGTTCATGGTGTGGTGCGCCTTGTGGCAATGGATCGCCCAGTCGCCCGGCTCCTCGGCGACGAATTCAAAGGCGCGCATGGCGCCGACCGGCACGTCGGTGGTGACCTCTGGCCAGCGCGCACTTTCGGGGATCCAGCCGCCGTCGGTGCAGGTCACCTGGAAGTGCGGGCCGTGCATATGAATCGGATGATTGGTCATGGTGAGATTGCCGATGCGCACGCGCACGCGGTCGCCGCGACCTACCACCAAATGGTCGATACCGGGGAAGACCCGGCTGTTCCAGGTCCACAGGTTGAAGTCGGTCATGGTCATGACCTTAGGCAGAGAGCTGCCGGGATCGATATCGTAGGTGCTCATGAGGAAAACAAAGTCGCGATCGACTCGGTGCAGCATAGGATCGCGCGGGTGCACGACGAAAAAGCCCATCATTCCCATCGCCATCTGCACCATCTCGTCCGAGTGCGGGTGATACATGAAGGTCCCGCTTTTCCTGATCGCGAATTCATAGACAAAGGTCTGGCCGGGCTTGATATGCGGCTGTGTGAGGCCGCCGACGCCATCCATGCCGTTCGGCACCAGCATGCCGTGCCAATGCACGCTGGTGTGCTCGGGCAGCTTGTTGGTGACGAAAATGCGGACCTTGTCGCCCTCGACGCATTCAATGGTCGGACCCGGCGATTGCCCGTTATAGCCCCAGAGACGGGCCTTCATGCCCGGCGCCATTTCCCGCAGTACTGGCTCGGCGACCAGATGGAATTCCTTCCAGTCGCCATTCATCCGCCACGGCAGCGTCCAGCCATTAAGGGTGACAACCGGTTGATAGTCAGGCCCGCTCGATGGAACAAGCGGTGGCTGCATGGCCGGCGACGTGGAGGTGATCGGCCTCGGGAATGGCGGCAGCCTGCACGCGTCCGCTTACGGCGGCCGCGCCCAGGAGCATGGCCGATGTGCCGATAAGACCGCGTCGCGAGATCATGGTGGCTCTCCTCGTCGAATTCAGTGGCCGTTGGCGTTGTCGGCAGTCGGCATCGTCGCGCTTTGCGCTTCGGCGCCGCTCGCGCCGCCGCCGGCGATGGCCGCCGATAGATTGACGCTAGCAATCCAGAAATCGCGGCGTGCTTCGGCATCCGCGATGCTGGCAGCAATACGCTGACGCGCGTCGTTCAGCAGCGAGAACACATCTATCTGCATGGCTCCGTAACGGAGCATCATTTCATCGGAGATCGTCTTACGCAGAGGCAATACATCGCGCCGGTAGCGGCTGGCGATGTCGTAGCTCGACCGGTATGCAGTGTACGCCTCGCGGGCTTCCGAGCGCGCGTTGACCGCCTTCTCCGCCAGCCGGTTGACCGCCTGCATGTAAGTCTGTTCGGCCTCGCGGACACGGGTTTCGCCGAAGTCGAAGATCGGAACCTCGAAGGTCAATGTGAAACCGCGATCATGGATATGTTCGTCCGTTTCCTTGTTATTTGTAATCTTGTCGGCGTAGCCCGCATCCAAGACGTTGATGAATTGGGTCGCTTGCGTCAGCCCATAAGATTTCGCCAGCGTTTCCAGTTCGATACGCGCAATTTGCAAATCAATGCGTCGAGCGAGCGCCTGCTGTTCGATCGCCCGCAAGACGCGCGCACGCCGCGGCAACGCGGGAAGTGATTTTGGAAGCGTGAAATTAAGGTCTTTGCCCGACAGGCCAAGCGACCGGATCAGTCGCTCGCGCTCGGTCGCCGCGTGCTGACGTGCGCGATCCAACTGGGTCGTCACTTCGGCATGGAACGCCTGCTCGCGCGCTTGATCGAGCTTGTTCATCGCGCCGGTCTCGCCTAACCGCTTGGCGAGTTGCGCCGACGTCGCGGCGGCAGAATTAGCTTGCACGAGCAAGCCGACTAGTTCCTGCGCTCCGACTGCCCGGTAGAATGCCCGTCGGTTTTCCGCCGCGCTGCGTAAAGTCTCTAGCGCCGCAGCCAGTTGCGCTTGCCGGAAACGGGCGGCAGCGATCTCGCTTCGCGCCGGCAAGGTGGCAAGTGCAAGTATACTGCTCACAATTTGACGGTCGATCTCGGTCTCGACCAACCCCGAAACCCTAGATATCGAAACCGACGGGTTTGGCGGTAAGGATTGCCGAACGTTGACAGCCTCGGCAATGCCGAGCTCGTTATAGGCCGCTTGCAGGCCACGATTGTTAAGCAGCGCGATCTGCACCGCCCCGTCTGCGGTCAGGGAATGCTTCAGGAGTTGGCGCAGGCGCGCATTGGCCGCATCCGCATCGTCTGGGGTGAGCCCGCCGGCGGCTCCGGCGATCACCTTGATTGAAGTCTCGCGGCTTTATGGTTCCGATTTCCTGATCGAGATCGAAGCCGTCGCCGCAGGTTGAGATG
This sequence comes from uncultured Alphaproteobacteria bacterium, assembly GCA_963761245.1. Taxonomy (GTDB): domain Bacteria; phylum Pseudomonadota; class Alphaproteobacteria; order Rhizobiales; family Xanthobacteraceae; genus Pseudolabrys. The sequence goes on from CAVXGN010000027.1 coordinate 22,955, forward strand.
TGATGGTCGTCGGCCAAGCAGGGCGCCGACCCGGAAGTGGTGCTGAAAGCCAGGACAGCGGTCGGTGCGATCAGGCAAACGACGTAGAGCGCGACAAGAAGACTTGCCCCGCGCCGCCACCATTTCCTGGGTATCAGGCCTAACATATCGACATTCGCAACAAGTTCGGCGCGGTTTCCGTCCCGTTAGGGTAACGCATCAAGAAATGACATTATGGGCCGATTCCGGCAAGTCTGGCTTGAACAAGTACGCCCCAATAGTCAATTGTTGGGAGAATTTAAGGAGTTAAGGCGTGGCATCCCACGACGTTCCGATCGGCTCGACCCAGGTGGGCCTCGCGGCGCTCAACGAGCGCTCGCGCGAGATCTTCCGCCAGATCGTCGAAAGCTACCTCACGACCGGCGAGCCGGTGGGCTCGCGCAATCTGTCGCGCATTCTGCCGATCACGCTGTCGCCGGCCTCGGTGCGCAACGTGATGTCGGATTTGGAGCAACTCGGCCTGATCTATGCGCCGCACACCTCGGCCGGCCGGCTGCCGACCGAATTGGGCCTGCGCTTTTTCGTCGACGCGCTGATGGAGATCGGCGACTTAACCGAAAACGACCGCCGCTCGATCGAGGCGCAGATCGCCGGCGCCGGCGCCAGCAAGTCGCTGGAGTCGCTGCTTACCGAAGCCACACAAACGCTGTCGGGCCTGACGCGCTCGGCCGGCATCGTGCTCGCCGGCAAGACCAATGTGCGGCTCAAACATATTGAGTTCGTGCGGCTGGAGCCGGAGCGGGCGCTGGCCGTGTTGGTGGCCGAGGACGGCCAAGTGGAAAACCGCGTGCTCAACGTGCCATCCGGGCTGCCGACGTCGGCGCTGATCGAAGCCGGCAACTTCCTCAACGCCCACCTGCGCGGCAAGACACTGGCCGAGTTGCGCGCCGAAATCGAGACGTCGCTGACGCAAGGCCAGGCCGAGCTCGATCAGTTGACGCAGAAGATCATCGCGGCGGGGCTCGCGAGCTGGTCGGGCGGCGACACAGACGAGCGCCAGTTGATCGTGCGCGGCCATGCCAACCTGCTCGAGGACCTGCACGCGCTGGAAGATCTCGAGCGGGTGCGGCTGCTGTTCGATGCGCTGGAGACCAAGCGCGGGGTGATCGATCTGCTCGGCCGCGCCGAGCGCGCCGAGGGCGTGCGCATTTTCATCGGCTCGGAGAACAAGCTGTTCTCGCTGTCGGGCTCCTCCACCATCATCGCGCCCTATCGCGACACCAAGGGCAGCATTGTCGGGGTCATCGGGGTGATCGGGCCGACCCGGCTCAATTATGCCCGCGTCATCCCCATGGTGGACTACACCGCCCGGCTGGTGAGCCGCTTATTGGCGTCATAATGGTGAATTTGCCCATGATCTTGTCCGAAAACCGGTGCCCATCCCCGATCAAGTCGAGGACAAGCTTTTCGGGATCATGCGCGAACGCTTGATTTTTGGGCCTTGAGCCCTGATATCCCGGGCATTGGAACTCAAAGAGGCGAGGGACAAATCCGAAATGGTTGATCCGACCGCGCGCCGCGACAACGACAATATTGCCGATGCCGAGCCCGAGAACGGCGGAATCGCGCCTGCCGCGCAGGCTCGCGCCCGATCCGCTAGCCGAGGCGACGCGCGAAGCCGCCGAGTTCAAGGACAAGCTCTTACGCACGCTCGCGGAGATGGAGAATCTGCGCAAACGGACCGAGCGCGAAATTGCCGACTCGCGTCAGTACGGCATCGCGGGCTTTGCCCGCGACGTGCTGGCGGTCGCCGACAATATGCATCGCGCGCTGGAAGCGATCGGCCCCGAGCTGCGGCAATCCGCCGACAGCAAGGCGCTGGTGGAAGGCGTCGAGTTGACCGAGCGCGAATTGCTCAAAGTGCTGGAGAAGCACGGCGTGACCAAGTTCTCGCCGCTTGGCGAGAAGTTCGATCCCAATTTCCATCAAGCGATGTTCGAAATGCCCGACGCGTCGGCAACACCCGGCAGCGTCGCGCAAGTGATCCAGGCCGGCTACAAAATCGGCGAGCGCGTGCTGCGCCCGGCGTTGGTGGCGGTTGCCAAGGCACCGCCGAAGCCTGATTCCGCCAACGACAATCCCGCGCCCGCCGCCAAGTAAAATCCACAACGCTTTGCCGCGAAAAATTCCGCCCGCGCGGGCGCGCTGCGCGTTCGCCAACGCGTTGCAGAAGCTTATGGCGCAGAGCTTCATTGGAATAATTTAAAGGCGGCAGTTTCGGTTTGGACTAATTATAAAGTATTGATTTTAAAGGATTTTTCCTTGACGAGCGGTGCCGTCGCAAGGAATATCCCGCGACCGAATTTCAATCGCGGGGACGACCATGACGACCTCACTCAAGTCCATCACATCGATTGCGCGCGCGCGCGGCGTCGCGCGCAGCCTCATTCTCACCGCGGCGGCGCTGACTTTTGCTTTCGCGGTAACGGCGCAAGCCCAAGCGGCGGACACGCTCGGCAAAGGCGCCGCCGACTACAAGCCTTTCGCGGTCGAGCACATCGGCATGGCGCTTGCCGGCGCCAAGGAATTGCAGGCGGCGGTGAAGGCGAACGATCTCAAGGCCGCGCAAGCCGCCTGGATCAAGTCGCGCAAAGGCTGGGAAGCCGCCGAGCCGATCACCGGCGAATTCTTCTCCGAGCTTGACGAAGCAATCGATGCCTGGCCGGACGCCAAGCAGGGTTATCACGCGGTCGAGGCGGCGCTGTTTTCAGGCAAGCTCGACGAGATCGGCGCGCCGGTCGACAAGCTGGTCGCCAATCTGGCCGAGTTCGACAAGCAGCTCTCGGCGCCGAGCTTCAAGTTCACGCCGCAAGGCCTTCTTAACGGTGTCACCAAGCTCGCTTACGAGGTGGGCGAAAACAAATCCAAAGGCGGCGAGTCGCGTTTTGCCGGCACCTCGCTCAGCGACATGCATGAAAACGTCGAGGGCATCGAAGCCGTGTACAAGCTGGCCTTCGATGGCGTCCTGAAGGCGCGCGATGCCAAGCTCGCCGCCCGTATCATCGACAAGATCGAGGATGTCGAGAAGCTGGTAAAGGTGAAGGACCTCAAGAGCGTCGATCAGCCGGCGCTGAAGAAGGCGGGTGAGGAGCTGGCGGTGCTGCTGCAGAGCTCGGCCGCCAAGCTCAAGCTCAAGAAGCCGGCCGTAGGGGAGTGACGGTGATGGCCGGCCGATCACCCAGGGCACTTCTGCGACCGTCATTGGCGGCGGCAAGCCTTGCGGCAATGCTGGCGCTCGGGGTGGGCTTCGCGCAATCGAGGCCGATCACCACCAAAGAGGGCGTGTTGCCGCCCGGCACCGAGCTGAACGAGGATCTGCTCGATCAGCCGACCGAGCTGTTCTATTCGGAGCTCGCCGGCGGCAAGCGCTCCTATCTGCTCAATCTCGGCGACATGTTGTTTTCCTCGCCGGATATTCTGGGCGGCGTAGCGCGGCAGGCCGGCATCAGTTGCGAAACCTGCCACCAGCAGGGCAGCACCAATGCCAAGCTCTATATCCCAGGCCTGTCGCGCCGGCCCGGCACTTTCGATACCAATGGCGCCTTATTCAATCCAAAAGCGGACAATGGCGTGCTCGACGCCGTGCGGATACCGAGCCTGCGCGGCGCCAATTTCCTTGCGCCTTACACGCATGACGGCCGCTTCCCGACGCTGCGGGAATTCATCCACAACGCGATCGTGAACGAATTTGCGGGACCGGAGCCGTCGGCGCAGGTGCTCGATGCGCTGGAGACCTACGTCAAGGAAATCGCGTTCCTGCCCAATCCGAAACTCGCGGCGGGCGGCCGCCTAAGCAAAGAGGTCTCCGATGCCGCGCGCCGCGGCGAGGCGCTGTTCAACAAGCCGTTCCGTCACGACGCCGGGATGAGCTGCGCGCGCTGCCATCGGCCGGATAGCGCCTTCGTCGACCATCAGCTGCACGACATCGGCACCGGCGGATGGGTCAAGACGCCGACGCTGCTCAACGCCGATTTCAATGCGCCGTATTTCCATGACGGGCGCTTCGACAACTTCGGCGACGTCGTCGCGTATTTCGACCGCCATTTCGCTCTCGGTTTGAGCGCGGACGAGCGCGCCGATCTTGTCGCCTATCTCGACGCCGTCGGTGACGCCAAAGAGCCCACCACGCGCAACACGGTGCAGGCCGAGTTTGACGAGCTCGCGCAATTTGCCAGCGTCTTGGGCACCGCGATCCCGGAGCACAATCAGGAAGTCATTGCAGCTGACCGTCGACGTGGTCGGCAATGAATGGCGCGAGCTGGGCGAGAATTTTCCGGAACGTTCGGACACCAGCGTCGGCGGTGGCCTGCAGGAGCGACTGCGGGCGCGCGGGGCGGTGCGCGGTCTGGTGCTGGGCTTGCGCCAAATCGCCATGGCGGCGTCTGACGGCGATTATGATCAGGCCAAACAGGCTTTTGCCGACTACCAGGAGCAAGTCGTTGCTGCGGCGGGCGAATTGAAGCTGGCGGAGCCCTGGTCGCTGTTCAATCCAACGGTGCGGGCAGGCGCATTTCAGGGCGCTGCGACGACTGGCCAATCTCGCGAAATAACGATTTGATCAAAGCTGGTGAAACGGGGAACGTCATGCGGGGCGACGGAAATGGATCGATGGTGCGGTGGTTTTGACGTTGGCCGTGGCGGCGATGGCGCCGGCGCATCCGGCGCGCATGCGGCGGAGAAAGCCCAAGCCCCGCAGTCGATCTGGGAGCAGGACACGCTCACCGGCGACTGGGGCGGCGCCCGCACCGCCCTGAAAAACAAGGGCATCGAGATCACGCTGGACTATATCGGCGAGGTGCTCGGCGTGCTGTCCGGCGGGATCGAGCGGCGCGCGAGTTATGAAGGCCGCTTCGAATTATCGGTCGACACCGATCTGGAGAAGCTGATCGGCTGGACCGGCGGCACGACCCATTTCACCGTCTTCAACATCCACGATGGCGGCCGCAACGCCGCCGCCAATGTCGGCAGCATCGCCGATCCCAGCAACATCGACGCGCTGCCGACGACGCGCCTGTTCACCGCCTGGTTCCAGCAGAATTTCGGCGGCGACCGGGTCTCGCTCCGCCTCGGGCAATTGGCGGCCGACGACGAGTTCATCACCAGCCCGACCGCCGGCGGGTTGATCAACGGCACCTTCGGCTGGGCCCGCGTCTTAGCCGACAACATGATCAATGGCGGTCCGGCCTATCCCTTGGCGACGCCCGGCGCGCGCCTGGCCGTCAAGCCGACCGAAGAGCTCACCTTGATGGCGGCGGTCTTCTCCGGCGATCCGGCCGGCGCCAATTGCATGGACGATCCGCAGGAATGCAACAAGCACGGCACGACGTTCAGTTTCTCCGGCGGCGCGCTGTGGATGGGTGAAGCGCAATACGCGATCAATCAGGGCAAGAAGGCGATCGGGCTGCCCGGCGTCTACAAGCTCGGCGTCTGGTACGAGACGGCGGATTTTGCCGACCAGCATTACGGGCTCGACGCCCTCGGCAATGTCGTCTCGCTCGCCGATCCGACAGTCGTGGACCCGCTCAATCATCAGGGCAACTGGGGCATCTACGGCGTCGCCGACCAGATGGTGTGGCGGTCGGGCAAGCGCAGCATGAACCTGTTCCTGCGCGGCGGCGCTTCGCCGTCCGACCGCAACCTCATATCATTCTACCTCGATGGCGGTGCCGGCTTCGTCGGCTTGTTGCCGGGGCGGCCCAACGATGTGCTCACTTTCGGCATCTCCTATGCCAAGATCAGCCGCGATGCGGCGGCGCTCGACCAGGACACGCTCGTGTTCAACGGACCGCCTTATCCCATCCGCGATGAGGAAGTGGTGTTCGAGGTGAGCTACCAGGCGCAGATCGCGCCGTGGTGGATCCTGCAGCCGGACCTGCAATACATCGTCCATCCCGGCGGCAATGTGCCCGATCCCAACGATCCCAATGCGACCGTCGGCAACGCCTTCATCGCCGGCGTTCGCAGCACCATCACGTTCTAACCGACCGTATCGGAAGATCGCTTTCGGATTGGATCGTGCGCGGCAGGATGCTCAGCGCAATTGCACGCCGTCGCGCACGGCGCGGAAGCGATTGAACACCTGGTCCCATTGGTCCCTGCGGGTGATGCCGATAATTCGCACAAAGCCGGTGGTGCCAAAGCGCAGCCATTGCACCAGCTTGATGGGATTGCCGTGCAGGTCGGTGGCGTCGGCGCGGATCTCGTAGCCCGGCAGCCCGCCCAGCCGCATCGCTTCGGCCGAGGCAAATTTAAGGTCGCGCACCGGCGCGGACGAGAGAATGTCACGGGCGAAGCGGGCGCGATCCTCGGCGCGCTCGGGCGCGCCATTGGCGACGGAGATCACCATATAGGCCTGCTTGCTGAGGTCGTCGCTCGGTCCGTCGGTGATGACGATGCCCCCGCTACGCAACGCCTGCACCACCCGGAAGCCGGCGAGCTCGTCGAGCTTGAACGGCAGCAGCTTGACTTGTTCGGCCAGCGGCGTCGGCCGGAAGGTGACGCTGGCGAGCGCCTTGCGGATCGCCGAGTCGGAATAGACCGAGCGCGCGGCCGCGGGCACTTCCACATTGATCAGCATGGCGAGGTTCGTGGCGGGCGCCGCGCTGGCGAGCAGGATCCATCGGTCCATGACGCCGCTGGCCGTTTGGGTATGGGCCTTGATCAGGATTCCGATGCCGCTGTGGAACACAAACATCTGGCGGCTCTCAATGGTCGTCGCTGGCGGGATTGAATTGAAGCCCGATTGCTCGAGTCTCGAATAAGCCTGCGCCGGCAGATCGAGGATGGTGATGATGGCGTTGTGCTCGAGGTCCTCGAAGCCGGTGAAGCGCTTGCTCACGAGCATTCCGGGGGGCGGCTCAAGACCGACGCGCAGCCCGCGGGGGAAGATCGGATCGGCGGCGGCAGGATTCGTTAACGCCATGCCGGACGCGGCAACGAACAGAAGAAGAAGCAGGCGACGCAGCATGGGCGCTCTTTCTTGGGAGGCCGGCACAGCCTTGGGTCTGCCTAACCGGCCAAGCCGGCCTCGGCAATCTCGCCCTTAGACCCTGCGCCCACTCGCGAATTCGCGGCCGGCCGACTTGCGGGCATCGGGCGCCCTCCTATATGAGCCATTGAGCCGCGAAAAAGCGGCGAAAACGTATCCAGGGGGCTGGATCAGGGGGGTCTGCGGATGAGCCGCGGATCGTCCCACTCGGGCGCTAATCGGCCCGGCCGGCCTGCCGCAAATTGAGAGGAAGAACCATGGGCAAGGTCATCGGCATCGACCTCGGCACCACCAATTCGTGCGTTGCCGTCATGGAAGGCAAGAATCCGAAAGTCATCGAGAACGCCGAAGGCATGCGCACCACGCCTTCGATCGTCGCCTTTACCGACGACGGCGAGCGTCTCGTCGGCCAGCCGGCCAAGCGCCAGGCGGTCACCAATCCGGAAAAGACCATCTTCGCGGTCAAGCGCTTGATCGGACGGCGCTACGACGACCCGATGGTGGAGAAGGACAAGAAGCTCGTCCCCTACAAGATCTCCAAGGCGTCGAACGGCGACGCCTGGGTCGAGGAAGAAGGCAAGCAGTATTCACCCTCGCAGATCTCCGCCTTCATCCTGCAGAAAATGAAGGAGACGGCGGAATCCTATCTCGGCGCAAAAGTCGAGCAGGCCGTCATCACCGTTCCCGCATACTTCAACGATGCCCAGCGCCAGGCCACCAAGGATGCTGGCAAGATCGCCGGGCTCGAGGTCATGCGCATCATCAACGAGCCGACGGCGGCCGCGCTCGCCTACGGGCTCGACAAGCAGAAGACCGGCACGATCGCGGTCTACGACCTGGGCGGCGGCACCTTCGATATCTCCGTGCTGGAAATCGGCGACGGCGTGTTCGAGGTGAAGTCCACGAACGGCGACACGTTCCTCGGCGGCGAAGACTTCGACATGCGGCTGGTGAACTACCTCGCCGACGAATTCCAGAAGGAGCAGGGTATCGATCTGCGCCGCGACAAGCTGGCGCTGCAGCGGCTGAAAGAATCCGCCGAGAAGGCCAAGATCGAATTGTCGTCCACCACGCAGACCGAGATCAATCTGCCGTTCATCACGGCGGACGCCTCCGGTCCCAAGCATCTCACCATGAAGCTCACCCGCGCCAAGTTCGAGGCGCTGGTCGACGATCTCATCCAGAAGACCGTCGAGCCGTGCCGCAAGGCGTTGAAAGATGCCGGCATCTCGGCGGGCGAGATCAACGAGGTGGTCCTGGTCGGCGGCATGACGCGCATGCCGAAGGTGCAGGAAGTCGTGAAGCAGTTCTTCGGCAAGGAGCCGCACAAGGGCGTCAACCCGGACGAGGTGGTCGCCATCGGCGCCGCCATCCAGGCCGGCGTGCTGCAGGGCGACGTCAAGGACGTGCTGCTGCTCGACGTGACCCCGCTGTCGCTCGGCATCGAGACGCTGGGCGGCGTGTTCACCCGCATCATCGACCGCAACACCACGATCCCGACCAAGAAGAGCCAGGTCTTCTCCACCGCCGAGGACAATCAGAACGCGGTCACCATCCGCGTGTTCCAGGGCGAGCGCGAGATGGCGGCCGACAACAAGATGCTCGGCAATTTCGATCTGGTCGGCATCCCGCCGTCCCCGCGCGGCGTGCCGCAGGTCGAGGTCACCTTCGACATCGACGCCAACGGCATCGTCAACGTATCGGCCAAGGACAAGGCGACCGGCAAGGAGCAGCAGATCCGCATCCAGGCCTCCGGCGGTCTGTCGGAAGTCGACATCGAGAAGATGGTCAAGGACGCCGAGGCGCACGCCGAAGAGGACAAGAAACGCAAAGCCGCGGTCGAAGCCAAGAACCATGCCGAGGCGCTGGTGCACGCCACCGAGAAGGCGCTCGCCGAGCATGGTTCCAAGGTTTCCGATGCCGAGCGTTCGGCGATCGAGAACGCCATGGCCGACCTCAAGGAAGCGCTCAAAGGCGACGACGCCGACGCGATCCAGGCCAAGAGCAACACGCTGGCGCAAGCCTCCATGAAGCTCGGCGAAGCGATGTACAAGCAACAGGCCGAGGCGCAAGAGGCGCCCGGCGGTGACGATGCGGCAGCCGGCGAGAAGAAGGAAGACGTCGTCGACGCCGAGTTCACCGAAGTCGACGACGACAAGAAGTCGGCCTGAATATAGGGTGCCGGCCGTGCCGTCATCCAAGCGTGAAATGAATTGCCCCCGGGCTCATCCCATGCAAGTCGGATTTATCCGACTTGCATTCGTTTGTCCGGCCGAACTCGGGTAAACCCGAGTTCGGGTGGGGTGCATTTTTCCGGGGCGCGGGAAACGGCCGAATCAAGTACGGCTATGTAGGCGTTTCGATCTAACGGCGGGACCGGCATGTCCAAGCGAGATTACTACGAAGTGCTGGGCGTCTCGCGCACTTGCACTGAGGTCGAGCTCAAGGCCGCGTTCCGCAAGCTCGCCATGCAGCATCACCCGGATCGCAACCCGGGCGATAACGAATGCGAGCACAAATTCAAGGAAATCAACGAAGCCTATGACGTGCTCAAGGACGGCGACAGGCGCGCCGCCTATGACCGCTTCGGTCATGCCGCCTTCGAGCAGGGCGGCGGCGGCATGCACGGCTTCGGCGCCGACTTCGGCTCCACCTTCGCCGATATCTTCGAAGGCATCTTCGGCATGGCTGGCGGGCGCGGGCGTTCGTCCGGGCGCGAGCGCGGCTCCGACCTCCGCTACAACATGGAGATCAGCCTCGAAGAGGCCTTCGAGGGCAAGACCGCGCAGGTCCGCATTCCGACCTCGGTGACCTGCGAAGCCTGCTCAGGCTCGGGCGCCAAGGCCGGCACCAAGCCGAAGACCTGCGCCACCTGTGGCGGCGTCGGCAAAATCCGGCACGCGCAGGGCTTCTTCACCCTCGAGCGCACCTGTCCAGCCTGCCAGGGCCGCGGGCAGGTGATCGACGATCCCTGCCCGTCCTGCTCGGGCTCCGGCCGGGTCACGCGCGAGCGCACGCTGTCGGTCAATATCCCGCCCGGCGTCGAGGACGGCACCCGCATCCGGCTCGCCGGCGAAGGTGAAGCCGGCTTGCGCGGCGGTCCGCCCGGCGATCTCTATATTTTCCTGTCGATCGAGCAGCACGCGCTGTTTCAGCGCGATGGCGCCGACTTGCATTGCCGAGTGCCGATTTCGATGGTGACGGCGGCCTTGGGCGGCGAGTTCGACGTACCGGCGATCAACGGCGGCGAGGCGCGGGTCAAGGTGCCGGCGGGCACGCAGACCGGCCGGCGCTTTCACCTGAGCGGCAAAGGCATGCCGGTGCTGCGCTCCAAGCAAATGGGCGACATGTACGTTCAGGTCGTGGTGGAAACGCCGCAAAAACTGAGCAAACGCCAGCGCGAATTGCTGGCCGAGTTCGCAAAGCTGTCATCGCAGGAAACCCAGCCGGAATCCGAAGGATTCTTCAGCAGAGTCAAAGACTTTATTGATGGGTTGGGAAAAGCGGGGAGCAGCCATTCCGGCTGACCCATCTTGACCCTCTGCGCGGCGCGCGATACCGATTAAAGCCCCGGGCGAAGGCCCTAGTCTGCACGCGTGATCATTGATGCCCTCGCAATCGTTCGCCCGCGTGGCAAAGAAGAACCTGCGTCTCGACGACGAGATGCGGTTCATCCGGTCTTGGATCGAGAAGCCGTTATCCACAGGCGCGGTGATGCCGTCGAGCCGGGCGCTGGCGCGCACGATGGCAAGCTATGTCGATCCGCAATCGAACGGCCCGGTGATCGAGCTCGGGCCCGGCACCGGACCGGTGACCGAGGCGCTGGTCGCGCACGGTATCGATCCCGCCCGCCTGGTGCTGGTCGAATTCAACCCGACCTTTTGCCGTCTGCTGCGCTCGCGCTATCCGACGGCAACGGTGATCCAGGGCGACGCCTATCGCCTGCGCCGCTTGCTGGAGACTTACGTGCGTGAACCGGCCGCCGCGGTGGTGTCGGGGCTGCCGCTGGTCACCAAGCCGGTGCGCACGCGCCTGCGGCTGATCTCCGACGCCTTGGCGCTGCTGGCTCCGGGGGCGCCCTTCATACAGTTCACCTATGCCATGGTGACACCGATCCCGAAGGCGCTGTCGGGCATCAAGGCGGAAGCATCCGAGCTGATCTGGATGAACGTGCCGCCGGCGCGCGTGTGGGTCTATCGCGGGGCCAAGGCGGTCTGATCTGTCGACGACCGCAGTTTCTCCCTATTCGCCCGGGACGACGCGCTGCCTGCTTTCGCGGGGTAAGACAGCTTCGAGTATGATATGCGGGATCGTCCCCGGAGCCGCCGATGTCCGCGCCGAAAATCCTCGTCATTCCCGGCTCGAACCGCATCGGCTCCTATAACGTCAAGTTGGCGGCTTTGGCGGTCAAGGAGCTGGTTTTGATCGACGCCGACGTGACCCGCATCTCGCTTGCCGATTACGAATTGCCGCTCTACGAGGGCGGGATCGAGGTCAAATCCGGCCCGCCGGCCAATGCGATCAAGCTCAAGCAGATGATCATGGCGCATCAGGGCGTGTTCATCGCCACCCCGGAATACTCGGCCTCGGTGCCGCCGCTGCTGAAAAACGCCATCGACTGGGTCTCGCGCGTGCGCGACCGCGGCGATGAGACCTACGCCGCCTTCAAGGGCCGCGTGTTCGCGATCGGCGCCGCTTCGTCCGGCCGCTCCGGCGGGCTGCGCGCGCTGATGGCGCTGCGGCAGATCCTCGAGCTCGGCTGCGGCGCGCTGATGATCCCGGAGCAGGTCTCGATCCCGCAGGCCGACCGCGCCTTCGACTACAAGGATGAGCTTGCCGATCCCGCCATGGCCGATCTGTTGCGCGCGCAGCTTGCCCGTCTGGTCGAGATGGCGCGGCTGATGACGTGAGGAGCAAGCCTTGCCGCTGGATGCCCGCGAACGCCTGATCGTGGCCCTCGACCTGCCCTCGGTAGCGGCGGCCGAAGCCATGGTGTCGCGCCTGGGCGAATCGGTCTGCTTCTACAAGATCGGCTACCAGCTCGTCTTCGCCGGCGGATTGCCGTTCGCGGCCGGCTTGATCGCGGCCGGCAAGCAGGTGTTCCTCGACCTCAAGCTGCACGACATCGGCAACACGGTGGAGAAGGGCGTCGCCAGCGTGGCGCAGCTCGGCGCCACCTTCATCACCGTGCATGGCTATCCGCAAACGATGAAGGCGGCGGTCGAAGGCAAGAAGGGATCGGCGCTGCGCATCCTCGCGGTCACCGTGCTGACCTCCTACGACGACGCCGATCTCGCCGCCGCCGGCTACGACATGAGCGTTCCCGAGCTTGCCGCTGCGCGCGCGATGCAGGCGCGCGACACCGGCGTCGACGGGCTGGTGTGCTCGGCGGAGGAGGCGGCCAAGCTGCGCACGATCGCGGGGCCCGGCATGGTGCTGGTCACGCCCGGCATCCGCCCGGCGGGCAGCGCCAGCGGCGACCAGAAGCGCATCATGACGCCGGCGCGCGCGATCGAAGCCGGCGCCGATTATCTGGTGGTCGGCCGCCCGGTGGTGGACGCCGCCGATCCCAAGGCGGCGGCCGACGCCATTGTCGCGGAGATCGAACAGGCGACCGGGAGATAATAGGGAGGAAGGAATGGCGAAAGGTTACTGGATCGGCCGCGTCGATGTGAAAGACGAAGAGCGCTACCAGCCTTATGTCGCGGCCAATGGCCCGATCTTCAAGAAATTTGGCGCGCAACCGATCGTGCGCGGCGGCAAGTTCGAGTGCGTGGAAGGAACCGCCCGTACGCGCAATGTGGTGATTGAGTTTCCCGACTACGCCACCGCGCTCGCCTGCTACTACTCGCCGGAATATCAGGAGAACCTGAAAATCCGGCAGGCCAACGCGGTCACCGATCTGATCGTCATCGAGGGGCCGCCATTGTAGTCGCGGAGATCGAACAAGCGACCGGAAAATGAGAAGGAGTTGAGATGGCCAAAGGATATTGGGTGGCGAATATCGATGTGACGGATATGGACGGCTACAAGGCTTACGTTGCGGCGAACGCCGAGCCGCTGCACAAATTCGGTGCGAAATTTCTGACCCGCGGCGGCAAATCCGAAGCGGTCGAAGGCAAATTGCGCTCGCGCGTCGTGGTGATCGAATTTCCGAGCTACGAGGCGGCGCTCACCTGTTATCACTCGCCGGAATACCAGAAGGCCAAGGCGCTGCGCATGGGCAAGGGCGTCGGCGAGATCGTCGTCATCGAGGGCTACGACGGGCCGCAGCCATAAATTGCCAAAAGCCTGCAGCTAACTTGCGGTTGTTGACAGGAAATCCTTGGTCTATGGTTGCATTTGCCAATGCAACCATGATTGGGGTGACCATGCGTTTGGCCACGATCTTTGCGATGGCTTTGTTCCTGACGCTGAGCGTAATGCTGGCGCCTGTGCTGGCACAGGGCGCCGGTAAGGACAGTTGCAAGAGCTTGTGCGATTGCAACGCGCTTGAATGTACTGACTTCTGTACAACGAGCTCGTGCGGCGTCAACGGCGCCTGCAAGCGGCGGTTTCAGGCGTTGGTCAAGCAATGCGAAAAGGCCTGTGATCGCTGCATGAAGCTGCAGAAGCAGCGTAGCATGTCGCACTAAGCGCGACTGAAAAGGCGGCACCGATCAAGTCACTACCGCCCTCGCTGCGGGCATTTTCGTTGCGGCTGCGCCGCCCCCACGGACGGCGCGGTGCGCTTTTCTTCGCCGTGCCGTCCGGTTATACCCGCGGCACGCTCGGAGGACGAACATGGCCGACATGCGTTTGATCGTGGCCGGTGCCGGCGGGCGGATGGGCCGCACGCTGGTCAAGGCGATCGCCGATAACAAAGGCTTTGCGCTGGCGGGTGCGCTGGAAGACGCGCGCTCGCCGCTCATCGGCCGCGATGCCGGCGTGCTGGCCGGACTGCCCGAGAATGGCGTCAAGCTGACGAGCGATGCCGGCGCGCTGTTGGAAAAGGCTGACGGCATCATCGACTTCACCGTACCGGCAGCGACCGTTGCTTTCGCCGCGCTCGCGGCCAAGCTCGGCAAGGCGCACATCATCGGCACCACCGGCTTGAGCGCGGCCGACGAGGCCAAGATCAAGGACGCCGCCAAGAGCGCGGTGATCGTCAAGTCCGGCAATATGAGCCTCGGCGTCAACTTGCTGGCGGCGCTGACCAAGCGCGTGGCGGCGACGCTCGATGACTCGTTCGACATCGAGATTGTCGAGATGCACCACAACAAGAAGGTCGACGCGCCATCCGGCACCGCGCTGCTGCTCGGGCAGGCGGCGGCGCAGGGCCGCGGCATCGATCTCGACAAGCATTCGGCGCGCGCGCGCGACGGCCATACCGGCGCGCGCAAAGCCGGCGACATCGGCTTTGCCGCCTTGCGCGGCGGCACCGTGGTCGGCGAGCACAGCGTGATCTTTGCCGGCCCGGCCGAGCGGCTGGAGCTCGTGCACAAGGCCGAGGACCGCATGATCTTCGCGCGCGGCGCGCTGCATGCGGCTGCAATGGGCGCGCGATCAGAAGCCCGGGCTTTATTCGATGATGGACGTGCTGGGGCTGACGGATTTTAGCGCCGTCATTCCGGGGCGCACACGAAGTGCGCGAACCCGCAATCCAGAAACAAATTCAGAAATCGCATCTGGATTCCGGATCCGGCGCTTCGCGCCGTCCGGAATGACAAATCGCTAGTCCTGCCGCGGCAGATAGGCGTCCGACCATTTCAGCACCACGTTGAAGCTGATGCTGATGCGCGGCGTCTCGCTCAGGTTCGGATGCACGAAGTGCGTCAAGAACGCCGGCCACAGCAAAATCTGCCCCGGCTCCGGATGCACGGTGTATTCCGCCTCGATGTAGGGATCGCCGCGGATCGCGCCCATGTTCACCGCCGGCCCGCGCGGGTCGTAGAAGCTGATGGCGCCCGGCCGCACGTCCTTGCGCGAGCGCAAGTCGGCGCGATCCTTCGGCACCTGCACGTAATAGGTCCCCGATAGATAGGAGTGCGGATGATTGTGCGGGTCGTGGTAATCGCCTAGCCGGTTGACATTGGCCCAGCCCTGCAGCGACCAGTCGATCGGGTAGGCCATGCCGAGCTCACGGAAATAGTCGGCGACCGTGCGGTTGACGCAGTCACGCAGCCAGGCGATCGCCGGATGGTCGCTCGCCATCAGATTGCCGCCGAGATAGTCGGTGGTCATGTCCTTGTTGGCGTCTTCGAATTCAAGGACGAAGGCCGACAGCGCGCGGTTGGCGAGATCATGTCCGGGCAGCGTGCGGCGCAGAAAAATGGTCGGCCACAGCGCCTCGAAGCCGTCGGTTGTTTGCTCGGCCATGCCGGCCTCCCTTTTGCCAAGCATCCTGCCACGATTTACCAAGGACCGTCTCAATCACTGGAAACCGTGTAAAACCAGGGCTATATGCAGGGACGAAGCGACCAAGCCGGAAGGGCCTGCCCATGAACGATCGACTGCTTGTGCTCGTGCGCCACGGCGAGAGCGACTGGAACAAGAAGAACCTGTTCACCGGCTGGCGCGACATCGATCTGTCGGAAAAGGGCGTCAAGGAGGCGCGCGAGGCCGGGCGCAAGCTCAAGGCGCAAGGGCTCAAATTCGACGTCGCCTTCACCTCGGCGCTCATTCGCGCCCAGCGCACGCTCGACCTGATGCTGGAGGAGCTGGGCCAGACCGGCATCCCGGTGTTCAAGGACCAGGCGCTCAACGAGCGCGACTACGGCGATCTCTCCGGCCTCAACAAGGACGACGCGCGCAAGAAATGGGGCGAGGAGCAGGTGCACATCTGGCGCCGCTCCTACGACGACCGCGCCGCCGGGCGGCGAGAGCTTGCGCGACACCGCCGCGCGCGTGCTGCCTTATTACATCCAGGAAATCCTGCCGCGCGTGATGCGCGGCGAGCACGTGCTGGTGTCGGCGCACGGCAATTCGCTGCGCGCGCTGGTGATGGTGCTCGACCGCCACACGACCGAGACCATCACCAAATTGAATCTGGATACCGGCGTGCCAATGATCTACCGGCTCAACGCCGATTCGACGGTGGAGTCGAAGCTGGATTTGGCCGCTTAGTTGTCATTCCGGGGCGCCGCAAAGCGGCGAACCCGGAAACCAGACAAGTATGTCGAACGAGCATCTGGATTCCGGATAACCGCGCTGCGCGCGGTTTCCGGAATGACATCACGCCGCCGCCATGCCCGCCTCCCAGCCGAGCATCGCGCGCTTGCGGGTCAAGCCCCAGTGATAGCCGGTGATGTCGCCGCTCTTGCCCACCACGCGGTGGCACGGCACCACGAAAGAGATCGGGTTCTTGCCGACCGCGGCGCCGACCGCGCGCGCCGCTTTTGGTTCTCCGATCTTGCAGGCGATGCCGGAATAGGTGTCGAGCCGGCCCATCGGGATGGCGAGCAGCTTCTCCCACACGCGCACTTCGAAATCGGTGCCGATCATGACGACGCGCAACGGCTGCTCAGGCCGCCACAGCGCCGGATCGAAGATGCGGCGCGCCGTGGCCGCGGTCGCCGCGAAGTCCTCGACGTATCGCGCCTTCGGCCAGCGCGCGCGCATGTCCCTGAGCGCGGCGCGTTCCTTGCCGGCATCGGCGAGCGCGAGGCCGGCCAGCCCGCGCGGCGCCACCATCACCAGCGCCATCCCGAACGGGCAGGGGTGGAAGCCGTAGGTGATGGTCAGCCCTTCGCCGCCGGTCTTCCATTCGCCCGGCGACATGGCCTCGTGCGTCACGAACAGATCGTGCAGCCGGCCGGGTCCGGACAGGCCGACTTCGTATGAGGCGTCGAGCACGCTCGCCGAGCCGCGCAGCAGATCGCGCGCATGGCTGAGGGTGAGCGCCTGCAGGAAGGCCTTCGGCGTCAGCCCGCACCAGCGGCGGAACAGATGGTGCAATTCGGTCGGTGTGACGCCGGCGGCTTCCGCGATGGTTTCGATCTCGGGCTGCGAGCGCCAATGCCCACGGATATGGGCGATACCGCGGCGCACCACGTCGTAGTCGGCCGCCGCCGTCGGCAACGGCGCGAGGTCGGGGAAACGGGCGGACAGGTCGGTGCTCGGGGCCATGGTCATGACCGCTATCTGGGCCGGCCTAGCGGAGCAAGCCACCCGATTTCTGGCAAGCCTAAGGGATAGCCGTCCGCGTCACCCCGCGCTTGGCCTCGGCCAGCGCCTTGCCGAGCGCGGTGGCGAAACTCGCCTTCTCGTGCGGCGCCAGGAAATTGGCGATGGCAAGCTCGCGCCCGCGCGACACCAGAAACAGCCGCTCGATGCCGAATTCCTCGTGCACCACCTTGTCGAGCCGCACCCAAAGTGGATTGAGCACCCATTCGCGCACCGCGCCGCGGTGGTTCACCTTGCGTACGGTGAGCGCCACCGGCGTCATGGTCACTTCCTCATAGGCGGCCGCGTGCCGGTAATTGAGCTTGAATGCCCAGTAGAGCAGCAGCACGTCGAGCCCGAAAAAGCCGAACACCGGCCAGGCGCCCATCAGCAAAAAGGCGATGCCGGTGACGAAGCTGATGCCGCCGAACGCGATCATCAGGACGAGGAAGCCGATGCTGCCGAGCGAGCGGTGCGGTGTGATGACGGCGGAAAAGATCGTCGGCTCGAGCTCACTAGTGCCGCCGATTTGAAGTTCCTGCACCATTTGCAACAAGCCCTTTCAGGAACTTCAAATCGAAAGCGGCACTAGAATCATAGATTTGTTAGTACCCCTTTGCTTCCGAAGTTCGTGTCGGAGGGTGCTGCGATTATCACGAACTTCGGAAGCGGGCACTAGCGTTGTCGGCGGTCATGCTGCTCAGTATACCGGAATGATGGCGAAAAAAGCGACCCGCAAGAAAGCCAAGTCCAAAGCAAAGCGCAAGCCGGTGGCCAAGGCGCGCCGGCGCAAAGCCGCGAAACTCAAACCTTTGCCCAAGCAAGTGGCAGCCGACGTCAAAGCCGCCCACGGCGCCTTGCGGCAATGGACCAATGCGGAAATCGAGGAAGCGTTCCGCCGTTTCCAGGCCGCCAATCCGGAGCCCAAGGGCGAACTGCAACACATCAACCCGTTCACGCTGCTGGTGGCGGTGGTGCTCTCCGCGCAGGCGACCGATGCCGGCGTCAACAAGGCAACGCCGGCGCTGTTCGCGCTCGCCGACACGCCGGAGAAGATGGCGGCGCTGGGCGAAGAACGCGTGCGCGAGCTGATCAAGACCATCGGCCTGTTCCGCACCAAGGCCAAGAACGTCGTCGAACTATCGCGCCGGCTGGTTGCCGAGCACGGCGGGCAGGTGCCGCGCGCGCGCGAGGCGCTGGAGGCCTTGCCCGGCGTCGGCCGCAAGACCGCCAACGTCGTGCTGAACATCGCGTTCGGCGAGCCGACCATCGCGGTCGATACCCATATTTTCCGCGTCGGCAACCGCACCGGCTTGGCGACCGGCAAGAATCCACTCGAGGTCGAGCAGAAACTCGAGCAGGTGGTGCCGGCGCACTACAAGCTGCACGCCCATCACTGGCTGATTCTGCACGGCCGCTACACGTGCTTGGCGCGCAAGCCGCTGTGCGAGAAATGCATCATCGCAGATCTGTGCCAATGGCCGGAGAAAACGATTGTCTAAAAGCGGCGCAGGGAGATGCGGATGAAAGCTTTGTCGCTTGCAGGGCGCACGACTATATTCGCCGGACACAAATGGACTGTCTTCAAGCCGCCGGATTGCCGGTGAAGCCGGCGGCAGCATGGACGAAATGGTCGGCCGTGGCGCTTTAGTGGCAATTTCAAGCGCGACGCAGCGACGGCCGCAAAATTCTGGCGCGGCGGGGCCGATCTGCTGGCCAAACTGCCGAAGAAGCCGAAGCGCTCGCCGCCGCAACAGATGGCGGCGGATTTTATTCAGACGGCTTGCCGAACCGCGCGCGAGAAATTTCTCGACGCGCCATGCGGAGACCGTCTATCGCAAGCTTACTAAGAATCTCGGCGCGTTCGTGCGCGTGGACGAACTTGTCTATGACGCGGCGAAGCTGGTGCCGGGTCTCACGCCAACGCGCAAGCAGGTCGAGGCCGAAAGCGCGCTGATGCAAGGCGAGAAGGACGGCGTCGAGGTCGATCAGGGCATTTTTCTGGCGCAAGTGCTGGCCGTGCCCGATGCCGGCATGCATCTTTGCCACGCGATGCTTGCTGCCGAAAATGGAAGCGATCGAGCGCACCGCCGAGTTTATCAAGAGCGACGTGATCGATTTCGGCCCGGCGCGGGTGGAGCGGCACGGCAAGGCGGCGGTGGTCACCATCTGCAATCCGCGTTTTCTCAATGCCGAGGACGACGACACGCTCGACGATACCGAGACCGCAGTCGACATCGCCATCCTCGATCCGATGAGCGAAATCTGCGTGCTGCGCGGCGGCGTGGTCGAGCATCCGAAATATGCCGGGCCGCAAAATCTTTTCCGCCGGCATCAATCTCACTCATCTCTATCGCGGGAAAATTCCCTATCTCTGGTACATCCGGCGCGACATGGGCGTGGTCAACAAGATGCTGCGCGGCTTGGCCATGGGCGGCGCCAGCCCCGACGAAGTCTATGGCGGCACGCGCGAGAAGCCGTGGATCGCCGGCCTCGATGTTTTCGCCATCGGCGGCGGCTGCCAATATCTCCTTGTGATGGATTACGTGGTGGCTGCGAGCGACGCCTACATGACGTTGCCGGCGCGCAAGGAAGGCATCATTCCGGGCGCCGCCAATTTGCGGCTGCCGCGTTTTGTCGGCGCGCGCATCGCCCGCCAGGCGATCATGGTGGGCCGCCGGCTCGACTGCGATTCACCGGAAGGCCGCATGATCTGCGACAAAGTCGTGCCGCCGGGCGAGGTGGACGCCGGCGATAGATCGAGCGATCGAGGACCTCACCGGCTCCGGCATGGTGAGCGCTTCCGGCAACCGGCGCGCCTTGCGCGTCGGCGAGGAGCCGCTCGACACTTTCCGCCGCTACATGGCGGTTTATGCCCGGGAGCAGGCCTATTGCCATTTCTCGCCGGCGCTGATCGCCAATCTCGAGCAGCACTGGAACGCGGCGCAGCGCAAGATCTAACCATCCGTTCGTCCCCGCGAAAGCGGGGACCCAGGGCAAATCTGGATTCCCGCTTACGCGGGAATGAGCGATGCGTGGGTCAAACGCTAGCGCGCCGGCTCTATGAGTTCCGTGCGCTGCGGGCTCATGCGCTTGTGGACGTGCACCATGAAAGCCATGGCGAAGATCGGCGTCGCCAGATTGAGAATCGGGATCGACACGAACACCGCGATCACCAGGCCGGCGAGGAAGACGTAGGCGGAATTGGCCTTGCGCATGGCCTTGGCCTCATAGGGCGGCCGGAAGCGCATGGCGGCAAGCTCGAAATATTCGCGGCTGAGCAGGTAGGCATTGGCCAAGAACAGAATGACCACGCCGAGGCCTGCAAAAAACAGAAACGGCAGCGCGCAGAAATAGACCGCGAGCGCCAGCAGCGCGATCTTCAAGCCTTCAATCAACGCGCGCATGAACGGCAGCGCGCGCCCCGCCGGCTCGGCCGGATAGTGCTCGCGCTCGACCGCGTCGGCCACCTCGTCGACAAAGAAGCTGCCGACGAAGGCGGTAATCGTCGGCATCAGGAACAGCGCGCCGGTGACGATGCCGAGGCTCGCCATGATCGAGAGCACCCAGGCGAGCGACGTCCAGACCGCGTGCGGGGCGAAACCGGAGGTTTGCTCGGCCCATTGGGCGCCGCTTTCCGCCAACGAGACGAAGATGCGGTTGAGCACGATGCCGATGATGACGATCAAGAGCAGCGCTAGCCCGACCGCCTTGAGCAGCACATAGCGCAAGGGCGCTTCGAACATCTGGGCGATGGCTTTGAATGCGGCGTCGAGCATGGGGCAGAGGTAAGCGGGCAGGGGAAATTGGGCAAGGGCGCATTCCGCCGTCATGCCCCGTCCCCGCTTTCGCGAGGATAAACTCCAGCGGGGCATCCAGTACTTACAGGCAATGCGGTGAATACCGGATCGCCCGCTTTCGCGGGCGATGACAGCTTGTTCTCGGAGGTCCTACACCGCCGGCGAATAGGTCTCGGCCTCGTCCAGCTCGGCTTCGGCCGGCACCAGTGTCGCCAGTTCGTCGGCAGCCGGCAGATCGGCCCAGGCCATGACCTTGTAGTCGAAGCCTCTCGCCAAGGTCGGCTTGACCACCTCGAAATAGGGCGAGATGTCGAAATCGCGCGGCGCGTAGAGCGAGGAATGGCGGATCTCCAAGATCTCCTCGCGCGCCGCCTCGCTTTCGATGCGCGTGACCTTGGGCAGGATCGGATAGCGCACGGTGTCGAAGGCCTGCGCGATCAGCGCCGAGCAGATGATGCGCGTGGGATGGCCGGAGCCGAGCGCGATCATGCGCCGGCGCCAGCGCTGCGGCACCGGCATCGGAAACAGATAGCGCATCAGGTCGATGATGTTCTTCAGATCGTAGTCGAAGCCGATGCGCTCGGCGGCATAGGCGCAGACGCGCGCGCGATCGTCCGCGGTCAAGCCGGTCGGCCGGCAGATGCGGGTGTGATAGCGGGCATATTTCGTCAGCGGCGCCGCAATCACGCCTTCGCCGATATTGGCCTCCACCAGCACCAGCGGCTCGCCGTCGGCTGATACGCGATCGCCGATCGGCCCGACATAGAGCGCGGCATGCGACCAGGTCGACTGGGTGAGATATTTGATGACGCCGGAAATGTGGTTGCTGCCTTCGACCAGCAGCACGTCGCCGGGTTGCAGCGTGGCGCGCAGGGCTTCGGGGTCGCTCGGCGTAAACGGCTCGTAGCCGGGCGCCGGCTTCTCCAGATATTGGGCGAGAATGCGCCCGATCCCATCAGCCATCCAACTCATTGCACGGCCCTTGGCGTCATTCCTTGACGCGCCTGCGACGCTTCCTCGCCCCGCGCGATCATTCGTCGCGCTTTTGTTGCAGGCAAATTTAGTCAAAACTCATTGCAATTTGGTTCATTGCGCGCGCGACGGGATAACCAAAGATTAGCCATGATAATTGCCGTCATAGGCGCATTCGGGCAATCTGCGAACCGCAACCGTCAATCATTCGGATACCATGTCGAAGCTTAGCCGCCGCACATTCCTCGCCGCCGGCGCCGCATTGCTCGCCAAACCGGCGATCGTAAGGGCGGCTGATAGTGACGTGGACATCGTCATTGTTGGCGCCGGCGCCGCCGGCATCGCCGCCGCGCGCCGCCTCGCCGCCGCCCGCCAGCGTTTCGTCGTGTTCGAGGCCTCCGACCATGTCGGCGGGCGTTGCGTCACCGACACGCAGACCTTCGGCGTGCCGTTCGACCGCGGGGCGCATTGGATTCACCAGGTCGACGTCAACCCGCTGCTCAAGCCGGCGCCGCCGCCCGGCTTCGAGGTCTACCCGGCGCCGCGCGGGCAGTCGCTGCGTGTGGGTCCGCGGCCGGCGCGCGACAGCGAATTGGAGAATTTCCTCGCCGGCTTGGTGCGCGCGCACCGCGCCATCGGCGAAGCCGCCCGCGGCAAAGGCGACATGGCGGCGGCGAGCGCGCTGCCGAACGATCTCGGCGAGTGGCGCACCACCATCGACTTCGTGCTCGGGCCCTATACCTGCGCCAAGGATCTCACCGGGGTGTCGGCCGCCGATTTCGCGCGTCAGCCGGGACGCAATTTCGAAGGCTTCTGCCGGCAGGGCTATGGCGCGTTGCTTGCGCAGTACGCGACGGACTTGCCGATACGGCTGTCGATGCCGGTCAGACGCATCGCCTACGGTCACGGTATCGGCGTCGATGCCGGCAAGGAGCGCGTCTACGCGCGCGCCGTGATCGTCACCGCCTCGACCAGTGTCCTGGCCAGCGGCAAGATCGAGTTCGCGCCGGAGCTGAAGAAACGCGAGCTCGACGCCTTGGACAGCCTCAAGCTCGGCAGCTACGATCACATCGCGCTGGAACTGCCGGGCAATCCGCTCGGATTGCAGCGCGACGACCTGGTGTTCCAGAAGTCGGACGACATGCGTACCGCCGCGCTGCTTGCCAATGTCTCCGGCACGCCTCTGCACGTGGTGACGGTGGCCGGCAAATTCGGCCGCGAACTGTCCGCGCAAGGCGAGCCCGCGATGATCGATTTCGCGCGCGACTGGCTCGGCTCGATGTTCGGCAGCAATGCCAGAAACGCGATCGAGCGCACCGCCGCCACGCGTTGGGACGCCGATCCTTTCGTGCTTGGCGGCTTTTCCGCCGCTGCGCCGGGCGAGGACGACGCGCGCAACGTGCTGAGCGAGCCGCTCGGCCGTCGGCTTTGGTTCGCCGGCGAGGCGGTGCACCCGACGATGTGGGGTACCGTCGGCGGCGCCTGGGACTCCGGCGTGCGCGCGGCCGAAGCGGTCTTGCGCTATTTGGGTGTCTTGAAGGAGCCCGCAGACGAGAATGAAAAAGGCCGGCCGAAGAAACGCGCGCCGCGGCACAAGAGCCGCAGTCGCAAACGTCGGTGATGCATGAGCGGTAACGGCAGCTCGCGACCGAAAGCGCTGATCGCCTGGTCGAGCGGCAAGGACAGCGCCTGGGCGCTGCATGAGGCGCGGCGCGCGGGCGACTTGGACATTGTCGGCGCGCTGACCACGGTGACCGACGCCTTCGGCCGCGTCAGCATGCATGGCGTGCGCGAGGAATTGCTGACAAGCGCAGCTCGAAGCCGCCGGCCTGCCGGCGATCACGGTGCGAATTCCGTACCCTTGCCCGAACGAGGTCTACGAGCGCGAAATGGCCGCGGCCATTGCCGATGCCAAAGCGAGTGGCGTGAGCCACATCATTTTCGGCGATCTGTTCCTGGAAGACATCCGCGCCTATCGCGAGGCCAAGCTCAAGGACACCGGCATCACGCCGGTGTTTCCGCTCTGGCAGCAGCCGACCGGGGCCGCTCGCGCAAAAGATGATCGAGGGCGGCGTCGAGGCGCATCTTGCCGTCGTCGATCTGAAGAAGTTGCCGGCGGACTTTGCCGGCCGCCGCTTCGATGCCGCGCTGATCGATGCGCTGCCCGCCGGCGCCGACCCGTGCGGGGAGAACGGCGAATTCCATTCCTTCGTGTCGGCCGGACCGATGCTGGCCTGGAGCATTCCGGTCAAGGTCGGCGAGACGGTCGAGCGCGACGGCTTTGCCTTTGCGGATTTGTTGCCGGGCTAGTCTGCTCGACGTCCTAGCGAAAGCGGGGACCCAGTATTCACGACTCTTCGGCTTAATGCAACGCTGCGGCGTACTGGATGACCGCTTGCGCGGACGATGACAGCTTCAACAGCCTCTCAACACCCCGCCGGTGCGCTTGCCGACCTCGGCGACGATCTTCGCCGCCGAGCGCATCGATCTCCTGATCGGTCATGGTCTTCTCGCGCGGCTGGATGGTGACCGAGATCGCGATCGACTTCTTGCCCGGCTCGATGCCCTTGCCTTCGTAGACGTCGAACACGGTGACGCCGGCGATCAGTTTGCGGTCGACGCCTTGCGCGGCGCGCACGATGTCGGCGGCCTTCACTTTGCTCTCGACCACGAAGGCGAAGTCGCGCTCCACCGGCTGGAACGGCGACAATTCGAGCAGCGGCTTGGCGCGCGTCGCCTTGGCCTTCGGCTCGGGGATTTTCTCCAAGGTGACCTCGAAGGCGACCAGCGGGCCTTCGGCATGAAGCGCGTCCAGCGTGCGCGGATGCAATTCGCCGAAATGGCCGAGCACGTTCTGCGGGCCGATCTGGATGGTGCCGCTGCGGCCGGGATGGAACCAGGCCGGCGCCCCCGGCACCACTTGCAGCGCCTGCGTCGGCGCGCCGGCAGCGGCCAGCACCGCGAAGGCGTCGGCTTTGGCATCGAACGCATCGACGGCTTCCGCCTTGCTCGACCAGTGGCGGCCGATGCCGTTTGTCTTGGCCAGCGCGCGGCGCACGCCGGTGGCGGCGGTCAATTGATCCGCCGGCTGGTCGCCCTTGAAGACTTGCCCGACCTCGAACAGCGCCGCATCGGCGAGGCCGCGATCGGCATTCTTCTGCGCCGCCATCACCAGGCCGGGAATGAGGCTCGGCCGCATGTCGGACAGTTCAGCGGCAATCGGATTGGCGAGCGCCAACGCAGCACTGCCGCCGCCGAACAATTCGGCCTCGCGCTTCCCGACAAACGACCAGGTGACCGCTTCGACCAGACCGCGCGCCGCGAGCGCGCGCTTGGCCTTGCGGGTGCGGTTCTGGATCGGCGTCAGCACCGGCTTGCGCGCAAACTCGCCGCGCGGGAACGGCGTCGAGGGCACTTTGTCGACGCCGACGATGCGCACAAGCTCTTCGACGATGTCGGCGCGGCCGTGCACGTCCGGCCGCCACGACGGCACCGCCACCTTCACCTTCTCGCCCTGGCCGGCGGCGAAGAAGCCGAGCTTCTCCAGCACGCGGCGCACTTCGGTCAGCGGCAGCTTGAGTGCGGTGAGGCGCGGCAATTCGCTCAAGGGAAAGTCGATGACCTTTTCCTTCGGAGTCGGGTCGCCGGCGACCACGATCTCCGACGGCTCGCCGCCGCAGAAGTCGAGCACCATTTGCGTCGCCAGCTCCAGGCCGGGGACCATGAAATTCGGATCGACGCCGCGCTCGAAGCGATAGCGCGCGTCGGAATTGATGCCGAGCTTGCGCCCGGTCTGCGCGATGTTGAGCTCGTCCCACAGCGCCGACTCGATCAGCACGTCGGTGGTCGTCTCCGAGCAGCCGGTGGCTTCGCCGCCCATGATGCCTGAGAGCGACTCGACGGACTTTTCATCGGCGATCACGCAGATGCCGGAATCGAGCGTGTAGGTCTTGCCGTCGAGCGCCAGCAGCGTCTCGCCGTTCTTGGCGCGGCGTACGGTGAGATTGCCGTGCACCTTGGCGGCATCGAACACATGCAGCGGCCGGCCGCGGTCGAAGGTGATGAAATTGGTGATGTCGACCAGCGCATTGATCGGCCGCAGCCCGATCGCGGTCAGCCGCTTCTGCAGCCAGTCGGGCGAGGGGCCGTTCTTCACGCCGCGCACCAGCCGCAGCCCGAAGGCGGGACAAAGTTCGGGCGATTCAATCGTCACCGTGACCGGGCAGGGGAAGCGGCCTTCGACCCGCTTCGGCGCGTTCTCCTTGTAGTCGCCGATCAGCGTGGCGCCGAGATCGCGCGCGATGCCGGCAACGCCGGTGCAGTCCGGACGGTTGGGCGTGAGATTGATCTCGATCACCGGCTCGGCCGCGCCCGCCCATTCGACGTAGGGCTTGCCGACCGGCGCGTCGGCCGGCAGATCGATGATGCCGTCGTGATCGTCGGAGATCATCAACTCGGCTTCGGACAGCAGCATGCCGCGGCTTTCCACGCCGCGGATCTTGCCGACCTCCAGCGTCATGTTCTTGCCGGGAATGAAGGTGCCGGGCGCCGAGAACACGCCCTTCATGCCGGCGCGCGCATTGGGCGCGCCGCACACGACCTGAATGGGCTTGCCGTCGCCGATATCGACCATGCAGACGCGCAGCCGGTCGGCATTGGGATGCTTCTCGGCCGAGATCACGTTCGCGATCACGAACGGCTTGAGCAGCGCTCGCCTTGTCCTCGACGTTCTCGACCTCGAGGCCGATCATGGTGAGCTTGTCGACGATCTCCGGCAGCGGAGCCACCGTGTCGAGATGCTCTTTCAGCCAGGGCAGAGTGAATTTCATTGGCAATCTACCAGACCAATACATCGCCGGCATGCGAGATGAGGATACAAGATGCGTGACAGACGGTACGTTCCACGTACGATAGAAGTCGTGCCTCAAGTCTCGCGCTCGTAATAGTCATCGCGTCGGTAGCAGATTGACACGATCGCGTCGCAAACGCCTTCGCTTATTCCAGTGCGAGCGATCGAGGGTTAAGCAAGTCTGAGGCAGCGCAAATCAGCCGATCGGCACACGACAGGAGCATAGACAGCCGAGATCGATCAGAAGATGATAACGCCATTCTTCAACGTGCCGACTGAGGTCGTGCTACCACAAGGGCGCGACGAGGCCGAGTGCCGGCAATCATCATCGAAGCGTGGGTGAGCAGGCCAGTGGCTTTGATGTCGATGTTCTGCATCGACGTCATGATGCGCCTCCGCCGATTTCTTCCTGATCGTTGACGCAATGTGCTCGAAATATTTGCTTATGGCCAATTCGCCCCAGCCTAGGGTCAGCGCATTGAAGCAAAGGACGATCGAACCACGCAAGCCATGGCGTTGTTCTCCGGGAGACATCACGCGCTCAGGCCCCCCGCCAGCGTCGGGAAATCGAGCGGACGGAAGCCGTAGTGCGATAGCCAGCGCACGTCGGCTTCGAAGAAGGCGCGCAGGTCGTGCATGCCGTATTTCAGCATGGCGATGCGGTCGATCCCCAGGCCCCAGGCAAAGCCCTGGTATTCATCCGGATCGAGCCCGCAATTGCGCAGCACGTTCGGGTGCACCATGCCGCAGCCGAGAATCTCCAGCCAATCCTCGCCCTCGCCGAATCTGATCTCGCCCTTGTCGCGCTTGCACTGGATGTCGACTTCCAGCGACGGCTCGGTGAACGGGAAGAACGACGGGCGGAAGCGCATCTTCACGCTGTCGACCTCGAAGAAGGCCTTGCAGAACTCTTCCAGAATCCATTTCAGATGGCCGAGATGCGAGCCCTTGTCGATCACCAGGCCTTCGACCTGGTGGAACATCGGCGTGTGCGTCTGGTCGCGAGTCGCTGCGATAGGTGCGGCCCGGGCAGATGACGCGGATCGGCGGCTTCTGCGCCAGCATGGTGCGCACCTGCACCGGCGAGGTGTGCGTGCGCAGCAACAGCCGCGAGCCGTCGGGCTTCGGCGGGAAATAGAAGGTGTCGTGCATTTCCCGCGCCGGATGGCCTTCCGGGAAATTCAGCTTGGTGAAGTTGTAGTCGTCGGTCTCGATGTCGGGGCCTTCCGCTACCGCAAAACCCATGTCGGCGAAGATGGCGGTGAGCTCGTCGGTGACCTGGCTGATCGGATGCACGCGGCCGATTTCGGCCGGCGGCTCGCGCAGCGGCAGCGTGACGTCGACGGTCTCGGTGTTGAGGCGGGCGTCGAGCGCGGCTGGCGGCAAGCGTGTCCTTGCGCGCGGCGATGGCCGCGGTGACGCGATCTTTCAAGCCGTTGATCGCCGGGCCTTGCACCTTGCGCTCGTCCGGCGTCATGCCGCCGAGCGTCTTGAGCAACGCGGTGACCGAGCCGCTTTTGCCGAGCGCCGAGACACGCACGGCTTCCAGCGCGGCCTCGTCCTTGGCCGCGGCGATGGCCGAAAGCAAATTTCGCTTCGAGGTTGCGCAAAATCGGACATGTGGATCATTGACGAGTTATCGAGGGCAGGAAGCCGCTGCACACATGCGTCGATCAAGCCCAAGGGCCGGCGGCCGCCGAGCAGCAGGAATGGTTAGGCGAACCAAGCGCAGCAAGGATCATCGCGCAGTTATCGCTCGAACAAGCCTTTAAGCTCTTCGTGTCATCGGGCTCGTCATGATTGCCGTCCGAGGTTTGAGCGGCCGAAAGTCTGACTGCCTGAGCATTTCCTGCGGTCAGCGATGGCGGATGAGCGGCGCCGATGCGATCAGCGGCGGCACGAAATGGGTCAGACGTAACCAAAGCGAAGGCATTAACCGGTGCAAGCAGAAAAAATACAGCGACGTCCGCCGACCGCAAGGTCAGAGCCTGCTGGCCAAATCGCCAAGCTTGAGCGGGTACGATGTACTGGTCGAAAGAGCGCTCTTTTTCCGAGGTGGTTCAGCTGTCATCGGCGCCCGCAAAGCCATTGATACCGCCCGGCCAGGTCGCGCCGGCAGCGCGGCCTTGGCCTTCTCGACGATGGCCTGGAAGGCCGCCGGCTCGTGGATGGCGAGATCGGACAGCACTTTGCGGTCGACCACCAGTCCCGCCTTGGCAAGCCCGGCGATAAAGCGGCTGTAGTTGAGGCCGAAGGGCCGCACCGCAGCGTTCAGCCGCTGGATCCAGAGCGCGCGGAAAGTGCGCTTGCGCCGCTTGCGGTCGCGGAAGGCGTACTGGTTGGCCTTCTCCACCGCCTGCTTGGCGACGCGGATGGTGTTCTTGCGGCGGCCGTAATAGCCCTTGGCGGCCTTCAGCACTTTCTTGTGCTTGGCGTGGGCGGTGACGCCGCGCTTGACGCGGGACATGGCAAATCTCCTTGCAGAAATGGCGAACGATTGACGGGACCGGCCGCGAGCCGCGGCCAAAAAACGGCTAGCCGTTCGGCAGCCAGTATTTCTTGATGTTGTCGCCGTCGGTCTTGAACAGCACGGCGGTGCCGCGATGCTCGCGGATCGTCTTGGTGGTCCGCTTGATCATGCCGTGGCGTTTGCCGGACTGCTGGTATTTCACCTTGCCGGTGCCGGTAATCTTGAAGCGCTTTTTAGCGCCCGATTTGGTCTTCATCTTGGGCATTTGGCTCTCCTGATCGGCGCATCGCAGCCGAAGCCGCGCGGCCGGGATAGGCTCGCAAGCAAAAGCTTGGAGCGGGTGCTCGGAAATGAGCGGTTAATCGCCGCCACGGCAGCCCTTACCGGCCGGGCGACGAGAGGGCGGCGTTATGGCAGAGGTGCCCGCACTTGACAACACGGAGGGCCGGCTGCGGCGGGACGCAAAAACGGCGCTGAACGCGGCATTTCGGGGTCGGAGCCTTCTTCCACAGGCGTATTTGCCGCAGCGAATTCAAGTCTTCGTGGGTTGCCGGGGAGGTCGGTTCGATGTACAATTTTGAACACTCCCACAAATACCTATCGAAATTGACAGCACTTGCGCGAAGAGGGCCATTTACTATGGGCAATCCGATAAGCTTTGCTAAAATAAACCAAACCAAGGCCGATTTTACTGAACTGTACAACGCTAAAGACCCAAGAAATTATTTCAAATACTTAGGTCAACTTGACTATATTATACCCCACCTTGCGCAGCCGATTTTTAAGCAGTTGATCCGCGCGCGGCGCGAGCTGCAAGACCAGCCGGTGACCGTGCTGGACCTCGGCTGCTCCTACGCCATCAACGGCGCGCTGATGAAATATGCGCTCGGCTACGAGGCGCTGCGCGAACGCTACACCGCGCCGGCTTTGCAATCGCTCAGTAGCGAGGAGATGCTCAAGCTCGATCGCGCGTTCTACCAAGCCTGGCCGAAAGACCCCAATGTGCGCGTCATCGGCCTCGACATTTCCGAGAACGCGGTGCGCTACGCGGAAGATTGCGGCACCCTCGATCACGGTCTCGCCATCGATCTGGAAAGCCGCGACCCAACGCCGGAGCAAGCCGAGCTGCTGGCCGACGTCGACATCATCGTGTCCACCGGTTGCGTCGGCTACGTGAGCAGCAAGACATTTCAGCAGCTGGTGAAAACCACCCGCAAGGGCCGTACGCCGTGGGTCGCCTCGTTCGTGCTGCGCATGTTCCCCTACGACGCCATCGCCGCGACGCTCGACGGCTGGGGTCTGGAGACCGAGCTTTATGAAGGCGCCACCTTCGTGCAGCGCCGGTTTGCCGACCGCGATGAAATGGAAGCGACCATCCGGGCGGTGGAAAAGCGCGGCCTCGATTCCTACGGGTGCGAGACCGACGGGCTTTACCACGCCAATCTTTTCATTTCGCGTCCGCCCGAGGAAATCGTGCGCCAGCCGGTGCAGCAACTGGTGTCGGTGGTCAGCGGTGCCAACAAGCTTTGGACCGTCGGCACCAATGTGCTCGGCAGTTTCGGGCCGACCGCGCGCAAGAGCGCCCGCGCCGAGCGCCCGCGGCTGGCTTTCTCGAAAGCGGCATCGTCTTAACGGCGCCGCCGGCCTTGCGTGGCGCCGCCTAGCGCGGCGCCAACAGCATGACCATCTGGCGGCCTTCGAACCGCGGTTCCGATTCGATCTTGGCGATCGAGGCGGTATCCCCCTTCACGCGGTCGAGCAACCGGTAGCCGAGCTCCTGGTGCGCCATTTCGCGCCCGCGGAAGCGGAGGGTGATTTTGACTTTGTCGCCCTCTTCGAAGAAGCGCTGCATTGAGCGCATCTTCACTTGATAATCGTGATCGTCGATCATCGGCCGGAGCTTGATCTCCTTGATCTCGACGACTTTCTGTTTTTTGCGGGCTTCCGCCGCCTTTTTCTGCGCCTGGAACTTGTACTTGCCGTAGTCCAGGATTTTGGCGACGGGGGGTGACGAGTTGGGGGCGATCTCAACGAGATCAAGCCCGGCCGCCTCGGCCATGCCCAAGGCGGTTTGGATATCGACGACGCCTTTGTTGTCGCCGGTATTATCGATCAGCTGAACCTCTCGGGCGCGGATCTCCTCGTTGATGCGCGGGCCGTCCTTTTGGGCGGGCAGCGCGGACTTCATCGGACGACGAATGGCTTTGCTCTCCTCATGCTGTTGTCGGAACGGTTTCGCGCTTGGGTGCGAGCCGGAGATGGAAAGATTGGTAGAAAACCGGAAGAAGTCAACGCGGTTCCGGCGGCATTGTTTATGAATTCGCCTGAAACTAGCGCCAAAACCCTCAAATTGCTCTCTTTTGTCGCGCCTGCGGCAAAGGTGCCGCCGCGCTGCCGGCGATCTCGCCGTAAAGCCGCAGCGTCTGCTCGGCGACCAGCGCCGGAGCAAAATGACTGCGCACCCAGTCGCGACCGCGTGCGCCGATGGCGCGGCGCGTCGGCTCCGGCATCGAGAATAGCCGCAGCAGGACCGTGGCAAGCTCGCCATCGTCGCCGGCGTTAAAGCGCAAGCCGGTAATGCGGCCATCGGGAATCGCCGGCGGGGTCAGCACCACGTCCAGCCCGGCGGCGAGATCGGAAACGACCACCGGTTTGCCCATCGCCTGCGCCTCCAGGATCGCCCGTTGCAGGCCCTCGGGCTGCACCGCCGCCGACACCACCACCGAGGCGGCGGCATAGGCCGCCGGCATGTCGGCGACCGGCGACGCCATGCGGATCACGTCGGTGGTGCCGCTCGTCAGCACCAGATCCCAAAGCTCGCCGGTGTAATGCGTGCGGCCGCGGTCTTCGCCGACAAAGACGCACAGGAAATCCTTGAAGCCGCGGTCCTTGAGCCGCGCCACCGCGCGCACCATCACGTGGTGGCCCTTGCGGCGCAGCAGCCGGCCGACCACCAGAATGACCTTGGTGTCGCGCCGGATGCCCCAGGCGCGTCGCACCGCCTCGACGCGTTCGCGCGTCACGCTGTCGGGATCGAAGCGCTCGAAGTCGATGCTGAGCGGCAGCACCGTCGTGCGTTGCAGG
Source organism: uncultured Alphaproteobacteria bacterium (assembly GCA_963761245.1). GTDB lineage: Bacteria > Pseudomonadota > Alphaproteobacteria > Rhizobiales > Xanthobacteraceae > Pseudolabrys. The sequence continues at coordinate 55,300 of CAVXGN010000027.1, forward strand.
GGAATGCCGTAGCGTTCCTTGATCATCTCCGCGAGCTGCTCGCTCACCGCGATCACGCGGTCGCCGCGCGCCATCACGCCGTTATACAGGCGCTTGAACAAATTCTGTTCGCGAAAGCCCTTGTACCAGGTCGTGAGAAACGGCAGGCGCGAGAGCCGGGCGGCGAGGTAGGCGCTCCAGGCCGCGGCGCGGCCGTGCGCGTGGATCACCGCGCAATGGCGTTCGCGCGCGATGCGCTTGAGGGCAAACGCGTTGCGCACGATGACAATCGGATTGTTGCGGTCGAGGTTGAGCGGAATGAACTCGGCGCCGGCCGCATTTACATCGGCGACCAGCCGGCCGGCAGGAGAGGCAACGATGACGCGGTAGCCGCCTTCGCTCAGAATGCGCGCCAGCGCCGCGGCGCCGAAATCGGCGGCGCCGACATCGAGTCCGGGCGAGACAATGAGCACGCCGGTCGCATCGTGCATCGCCGGCGCCAGAGTACTCGACATGACGTAAAACCCTTCCCGGCGGCTGCCGGAAGAATTGAAATGAGCGCGGCTCGCATCGACTACTCGTCGCGCGCCAAAAGCGACGTATAGACCCCGCGTATCGCTTCGGCAACGCTTTGCGGAGAAAACATGAATTCGGCGAATTGCCGCGCGCGCGAGCCGAGCGCTTCGTAGGCTGTGGTGTTGAGACGAAGTGCCGCATGGAGCGCGCGCGCCAATTCATCGGCATTGCCGGGCTTCACCAGCCAGCCGGTGCGCAAATCGTCGGGCATGCGCGGCGGGCAGAGCACGTCCTCCGGCAACATGCCGACGCTGCTGAGCACCACCGGCCGGCCCATTGCCTGCGCCTCGGCCGCGGTGCGTCCCGAAAGCGGCGGCTTGATCGCCGGCACCGCCACCACATCGGCCGCAGCGATCGCCGCCGGCATGTCCGGGCAATGGCCGATGAAGCGGCAATGTGCATCGATGCCGTGCAGGCGCGCGCGATTGCGCAACTGGCGCGCGTAGCGCGGGTTTGCGCGGTCGTCGCCGGCCAAAAAGAAAACAATGTCGCGATGGCCGCCGGCGACCATCAGCCGTGCGGCATCGACCACCGTCATTTGCCCGTTTTCGGGCGCGATCACGCCCGGCACCAGCACGACGCGAATATGCGGACTGACGCCCCAGGTCCGGCGCAATGTGACGACGCGTCCGGGACTGACCGCCGCCGGACTAAAGGTCTCGGTGTCGACCGCGCGTGGGATGACTTTGATGCGCGAGGCCGGGATCCGATAGCGCTCGATCATGGCGCGTGAGACGTAGCTCGACGGCGCAATGATGCTTTTGCCGCGCGCCAGCGAGCTGCGCAACAGCGTGCCGAAAAACGACCGTGGCGGCACCCGGTCGGGAAATGATGTCACCAAGAATGACGGCACCCTGCGGATCGCGAGTAACGCGCTCCAGGCGCTGCTGGCATTTTGGGCGTGAACGATGTCCACGCGTTCGGCTGCGATGACTTGTTCGATGATGCGGGCATTGTGTTTGATGCGCAGCGGGTTGAACGTTTCGTTGGCCATCGGCAGCCATTCGGCGCCTATCCTGTCCAATTCACCGCTCAGCGGGCCGCTGCCGCCGGCGACGATCGGGCGGGCGCCGGCCTCCAATAGCGTGCGCGCGGTCGCGAGCGCGGCATAGCCGGCGGGATCGGCGCGCATGCCCGGCACGATCTGCAGGATCGTGGCGCCGGCGAGCGAGTGCGGCTTGTCCTCGAATTCGGCAAACGTCATTGCCGCGTGCCCCTTGCGCTCGCGGCCTGCTTGCGGCGAGAAGAGACGGCGGCCGTGAATTTGGCCATCCCCAAACGGAGCCCCATGAGCGAATCTCGCCTTCAATCGCTGACGGTCGAATCGCCTAAGCGGAACATCGCCGTGCGCGCGCGCGAGGGCAAGGGCCCCGGCCTGTTCTGGCTGGGCGGCTTCAAATCCGACATGAAAGGAACCAAGGCCGAGGCGCTCGACGCCTGGGCTGCGGCCCAAGGCCGCGCCTGTGTGCGCTTCGATTATTCCGGGCACGGTGAATCGGGCGGCGATTTCAATCAGGGAACCATCGGCCGCTGGCTTGCCGAAAGCGTCGCCGTCTACACCAAGTTTGCCGCCGGCCCACAGGTGATCGTCGGCTCGTCGATGGGCGGTTGGCTGGCGCTGTTGCTGGCGCGGGAATTGCGCAAACGCCAAGGCGCGGCGCCGATGGCGGGCATGGTGCTGATTGCGCCGGCGGTGGACTTCACCGAGGAATTGATGTGGAAGCGCTTCCCCGACGCGATCAAGCGCGAGATCGAGGACAAGGGCCTCTGGCTGCGGCCGTCGGAGTATTCCGAAGATCCCTATCCGATCACCAAAGGTTTGATCGAGGACGGACGCAAGCATCTGCTGCTTGGCGGCCTGATCGAGGCCGGCTGCCCGGTGCACATTTTGCAAGGCGTGCAGGACCCCGACGTGCCGTGGCGGCATGCGGTCGAGCTGGTGTCGCGCTTGGCCGGCGACGACGTGGTGCTCACCTTGATCAAGGACGGCGATCATCGCCTGTCGCGGCCGGAGGACATCGAGCGGCTGATCGCGGCGGTGAAGGAATTTTGACGTCAGGCGAGCGCCGCGCTCCACTCCTCTTGCACCGAAGCGTCATCGTCGTTGCGCGCATTTGCCAGCACCGCGAATTGCTCGCGCGGCAGCAGTTGTCCCAGCGCCCACACCGCGGCGCCGCGCACGAGAGGCGAGGCGTCGTCAAGCAGGCGCTCTGCCTCGCGCGCAAGCGTGGCCTCGCCCGAATTGCCGATCGCGATCAGCACATTGCGCACGAAACGGTCGCGTCCCGCGCGCTTGAGCGCGGTCTTTGAAAACAACGCGCGGAAATGCGCATCGTCGAGTTGCGCGAGCTCCGCGAGCTTGGGCGCGCGCAGCGCTTCGCGCGCCGCGAGTTTCGCCTCGCGGCCTTGTTGCGCAAACTTGTTCCACGGACAGACGGCCAGACAATCGTCGCAGCCATAGATGCGGTTGCCCATCGCCGCGCGCAATTCGCGCGGGATCGGGCCCTTGTGCTCGATGGTGAGATAGGAAATGCAGCGCCGCGCATCGAGCCGGTAAGGTTCGGGGAATGCGGCGGTCGGACAAATATCGAGACAGGCGCGGCAACTGCCGCAATTGTCGGGCTCTGCCGCGTCGGCCGGCAGATCGAGCGTGGTGAAGATCGAGCCGAGAAAGAGCCACGAGCCGAATTGGCGCGACACCAGATTGGTGTGCTTGCCCTGCCAGCCGAGTCCGGCGCCGGCCGCGAGCGGCTTTTCCATCACAGCCGCGGTATCGACGAACACTTTGACGTCGCCGCCGGCATGCTCGATCAGCCAGCGCGCAAGCTGCTTCAAGCGCGACTTGATCAGGTCGTGATAGTCGTCGCCTTTGGCATAGGTCGAAATGGCGCCGCGGTCCTTCTGCGTCAGGATTGCCAGCGGATCGTCATCCGGTCCGTAATTCATGCCCAGCATGATCACCGAGCGCACGTCGGGCCACAGCGCTGCCGGCGAGGCGCGGCGCTCGGCCGTGGTCGCCATCCACACCATGTCGCCATGCAGGCCTTCGGCGAGGAAACGCTCCAGCCGCGCTTTGGCTTCCGGCACGGCATCGGGCCGCGTCACGCCGACAACGTCGAAGCCGCACGATCGCGCCTGCTCCGTCAGTGCAGACTTGACCGCGCCCGGCTCGCTCAAAAGTCGAGATCGACGTAGCTCTGCGACGGCGGCAGCCCGGCCAGCGTGTCGGCCAGCAGCGGCCGGAACGCGGGACGCGACTTGATCCGCGCGTACCAATTCTTGGCGGCTTCGTCCTCGTTCCACGGCACCTCGCCCAGGTAATCGGCTGCCGACAGGTGGCTGGCGGCGGCAAGATCGGCATAGCTCAGCCGCTCGCCGGCGAGCCAGTCGCGCGTGCGCACCAGCCAGCCGATATAGGCCAGATGATAGCGGATATTGTGGCGCGCCACCCGCAGCGCGTCGGTGTCGGGCGGGCCGCCGCCCTGGTCCTGCGTCATGTGGCGCTTGAAGACCCGCTCATTGACCAGCGGGCCGCTGACTTCAGCGTAGAATTTGTCGTTGAACCAGCTAGCCAGCCGCCGCACCTCGACGCGCTCTGCGATGTCCTGTGACATCAAGACGGGCGCGTTTGGCTGGGCCGACAGCAACTCCTGGAGATATTCCGCGATGATAGTTGCGCCCGGGACCGGCGGCTCGCCGTCCGGCACCATGACCGGCAGTTCGCCGGCCGGATTGAGCACCAGAAACTCGTCGCGCCGCTCCCAGAAGCGCTCTTCCACCAGCCGTGCCTTCAGCCCGTATTCAGCGAGGATCAGCCGGACGTAGCGTGAACGCGGACAAAGCGGATGATGCAGCAGCGTCAGCATGGGCCCTGGAACTCTGCGGCTGAATTTCACGCCGCGGGTAGCGGGAATCGGCGCACAGCACTATAGGAAGCCGCCACAAGTGAGCAACGCAGGCGCGGCAAATTAATGGTGGTTACGGCTTTTTTCGTTGCCCCCATGACGACATTGCGTCAAAAGCGCTGGCCCCGCGCGATTGCCCGCCGCGGTTCGAGCCAGCCAATCTCTTCGGAGCAAGCGTTATGACCCTTCACGCCATGCAGGCGGTCGACCTGATCTCGACGCACATCGACCTGGTCAAGGCGGCCGTGCTCGGCTTCGTTGAGGGGCTAACCGAATACCTGCCGGTCTCCTCGACCGGCCATCTCCTGCTGATGGAGCGCATTCTCGGCTGGGGCGACGACGCCTTCGGCAAGTCCTTCGCCGTTCTGATTCAGCTCGGCGCCATCATCGCGCTGCTCAGCATTTATTTCGGGCGGCTGTGGAATCTGGCGCGCAACATGTTCACGCACTGGGAGGCGGCGCGCTTCGTGATCGGCGTGCTGCTCGCCTTCCTGCCGGCGGCCGTGGTCGGCGCGCTCGCCTATCACTACATCAAGACTTATCTGTTCGACGTCCGCGTCGTCTGCATCTCGCTCATCATCGGCGGCTTCATCCTGCTCTGGGTCGACCGGCTTCCCTTGAAGCCCCGTTACCACGAGGCGACCGGCTTCTCACTGCCGATGTATCTCGGTATCGGCATTTGCCAATGCTTTTCCATGATCCCGGGCGTGTCGCGCGCGGGCGCGACCATCGTGAGCGCGATGCTGCTCGGCGCCGACCGCCGCTCGGCGGCGGAATTCTCGTTCTGGCTGGCGATGCCGACCATGGTCGGCGCCTTCGCCTACGAGGCCTACAAGGATCGCGCCGAACTCGCCCACGGCAATCTCACGGCGATCGCGGTCGGCTTCGTCTGCTCGTTCATCTTCGGCTGGATCGTGGTGAAGACATTTCTCGGCTACGTGCAGCGCCACGACTTTTCGCTGTTTGCCTGGTGGCGCATCGTGGTCGGCGCCGTCGGTCTTTACGCGATCTATTTTTGGTGAAGGGCGCGCTTTAAGCCACGCGGCTGCGGAATTGGCCGGTCTTGCGGAAGCGCCACAGATAAGACGGTACGATCGCCTCGATCGGCTCCGGCTCGATGCCCATGCCTTGCAGCGTGCGGCCCTCCGCCTTGGCGGCCTCCGACACCACATTGTCGTAGCGCAGAAGTTCGACCTGGTCGGGCGTCAACAGCGGCTTCGGCAAATATTGCAGCACCATCGCCTGCATCTTGGCGATAAAGAACGGATCCGGCACCAAGATCCGCTTACGCTCGATAACGGTGCAGATGTACTCGAGCAGCTGCCGGAACGTGCGCACCTCCGGCCCGCCCAGCTCATAGATGGTGCCCGGCTTCAGTTCGCCGTCGACCGCTTTGGCGACGGCGGCGGCAACGTCGCCGACGAACACCGGCTGGAAGCGCGTATCGCCGCCGATCAGCGGCAGCGCCGGCGACAGCCGCGCGAGCGCGGCGAAACGGTTGAAGAAGTCGTCCTCCGGCCCGAACTGAATCGACGGCCGCATGATCACGGCCTGCGGCTGCGCCGCCAGCACCAGGCGCTCGCCCGCCGCCTTGGAGCGCGCGTACAGCGATGTGGAGTTCTCATCGGCGCCGATCGCCGACATATGCACCAGCGGTACGCCGTTGGCGCTCGCCGCCTTCGCCACCAGCTCGGCGCCTTGAGCCTGCACCGCGTCGAAGTGCTGGCGCCCGCGCTCGAACAGGATGCCGACCAGGTTGATCAACACATGGGCATCGCGCGCCGCTGCTTCCACCGAGGGGGCGTGGCGCAAATTGGCCTGCACCGCATGGATCTGGCCGACGCGGCCGAGCGGCTGCAGATGGAAGGCGAGATCGGGCCGGCGCACCGCCACCCGGATCAGGTAGCCGCGGCGGGCCAGCGCCCGCACCACATGGCGGCCGACAAAGCCGGAGCCGCCATAGACGGTGACCATAGTATCGAGGGGACTTCTGGCGGTCATGCCGCGCTCACGCAAAGGAGGGTCTGTAGGGGCGCAAATACAGGATCGGGGGCGGGCTGTACAGGCCCGCAAACGGGCTATCTAGGCCCGCAAGGCGCTTGAATTGACAAGCGGAAGGGGGCTCCGTACCTAAGCGGCGCCAGCCCAGGTGGCGGAATTGGTAGACGCACTAGTTTCAGGTACTAGCGCCGCGAGGCGTGGAGGTTCGAGTCCTCTCCTGGGCACCAGTTGTCCGATCCGGGTAAGCAGAAATGACCATCCGCCTGCACCGTGGCGATTTGCCGAACCTCTCCGCCTACAAGGGCGCGGTGGCGATCGACACCGAGACCATGGGACTCGAGCCGCATCGCGACCGGCTTTGCGTGGTGCAGCTATCGCCCGGCGATGGCTCCGCCGATATCGTCCAAATCGCCGCCGGCCAGACCAAGGCGCCCAATATCGAGCGCTTGCTCGCCGACAAATCGATCCTCAAGATTTTTCATTACGCGCGCTTCGATATCGGTGTGATGGCCAAGGCCTTTGGCGTGATGGCGGAGCCGGTCTATTGCACCAAGATCGCCTCGCGTCTTGCGCGCACCTATACCGAAAAGCACGGGCTGAAGGATCTGGTGCGCGAAGTGCTCGGCGTCGATCTGTCGAAGCAGCAGCAATTGTCGGATTGGGGCGCCGACGATCTCACCGACGCGCAGGTGGCCTACGCAGCGACCGATGTGCTGCACCTGCATGCGCTGAAGGAAAAGCTCGACGCGATGCTGGCGCGCGAGGGGCGCAGCGATCTGGCGGTGGCCTGCTTCCGTTTTCTGCCCGACCGGTCGCGGCTTGATCTTGCCGGCTGGGCGGCCCAAGACATCTTTTCGCACTCGGTGTAAGTGCTTATAACTAAATTGTTATTTGTTGCGGCCAGAGTTGTCTTGCGAGGCTTGCTGCTGCCGCCAGCGGGCCATATTCGCGGGTCATGGTGCGTAATGGGGCGGAGCGTGATCTTCGAAGCGATGCAACGAGGCCCGATGCCGGACTGGGCATGACCCAAATCGTCGCAGCTAAATCCGATCCTCAAACCGCGCACACCTATTGGACCATGGGGCGCGCGGATCCGGCGCTCGCGTTCCGCGCCGCGCGCCGCCATAGCCGGCTGGTGCGGATCTTGCGCATCGCCATACCTGTTGCGGTGGTGTTTGGCCTCACCGTCGTCGTGCTGCTGACTTATTTCAATCCGGCACGCATGTTCGCCAAGCTGCCGGTCGATATCGGCCATCTGGTCGTATCCGGCACCAAGATCACCATGGAGAAACCGCGGCTGACTGGCTTCACCCGCGATGCGCGCGTCTATGATCTCACCGCCAATGCGGCGGCGCAGGATCTGACCAAACCGAACCTGGTGGAATTGAGCGACATCCACGCCAAGCTGCAGATGCAGGACAAGAGCATGATGCGATTGACGGCGGACAGCGGCCTCTACAACAGCAAGCTCGAAACGCTCAAGCTCGACAAGAACATCGTGCTGATCTCGTCGACTGGCTATCAGGGCTGGCTGAGCGAGGCGGCGATCGATATCCGCAAGGGTCACGTGCTTTCCACGCACCCGGTCAAGGTGAAGATGCTGCAGGGCATGCTCAACGCTAAAGGGCTTGAGGTAACCAATTCCGGCGAAGTGATGCATTTCGTCGGCGGCGTCGACATGGTGCTGAACCTCAAACAGGCCGACCTGCCGCAGCACAAGGCGAAAGCGCAGTGAGCGGTGCGCGCCAAACAAGCTCATTGTTGCTGGCCGCGGCGCTGTTGCTCGCTTGTGCCGGCCGGCTCGATGCCGCGCCGCCCGCCAGCGGCCCGCCGAACGCCTTGCAAGGGTTCTCGCAAAACCAAGACCAGCCGGTCCATATCGAGGCGGCGACCCTGGTGGTGCGCGACAAGGATAAGATCGCGACGTTCAGCGGCGATGTGCATGTCACGCAAGGCGACACCAATCATGCGCTGCAAGACGCTCGTGGTGTTCTACGAGCAGGCCGGCGACAAATCCAACTCCAAGAGCATGAAGGTCGCCAATCCCGGTCCGGGCGGCGAGCAACGCATCAAGAAGCTGGAGGCGCGCGGTAGCGTGGTCGTCACCCGAGCCGATCAAACCGCCACTGGCGATACCGGCCTGTTCGATATGCCGTCCAATACCGTCACGCTCAGCGGCAACGTCGTGATGACGCAAGGCAAGAGCGTGCTGCGCGGCGACAAGCTGGTGGTCAATCTGACCAGCGGCGTCTCGCGCGTGGAATCGGGCAAACGGGGACGCGGCCGCGTGCAAGGCCTGTTCATCCCCAGCGCCTCGCCGAATGGTTCCAAGCCCGGCGGCGCCGGCGCCTCGCCACCGAGCCCCTTGCCGGTGCAACCGTTTCGTCAATGATGGCCGATAACGGTGCGGCGCCGCTCGCGGTGAGGCCGTCTGCCGTGGAATCAGGTAAGGTCTCGCGCCGGCCATGACCCATTACCGTGCGACAACCGCGCCCGATCGCAACGCGCGCCGCGAGGCAACCTGGTGAATATCCTCACGTTGTTTAAGCGCCAGCTTGCTTCGGAGCGCCGGCCGCAGCGGCCGGGCGCCGCGCCGGCGCGGCAGGCCCAGGCCGGCGGACAGCAGGCGACGCGGGTGGGCCGCAATGGCGATGGACGACAGCGTGCGTATTATCTGGCCACCCATGGCGTCGAGAAGAGCTTCGCCGGCCGCACGGTGGTGAGGAACGTCACGCTCTATGTGCGGCGCGGGGAGGCGGTCGGTCTGCTCGGGCCGAACGGCGCCGGCAAGACCACCGTGTTCTACATGATCACCGGCCTGATCAAGGCTGACCGCGGCCGCATCGAGCTTGACGGCTACGACGTCACCTCGCTGCCGATGTATCAGCGTGCGCGGCTCGGCATCGGCTATTTGCCGCAGGAAGCCTCGATCTTTCGCGGCCTCAATGTCGAGGACAATATTCGCGCCGTGCTGGAAGTGGTGGAGCCGAACCGGCGCCGCCGCGAACGCGATCTCGATGCGCTGCTGGAAGAGTTTAATATCGCGCGCCTGCGCAAGACGCCGACCATCGCGCTGTCGGGCGGCGAGCGCCGGCGTGTCGAGATTGCCCGCGCGTTGGCGACGCGGCCGAGCTACATGCTGCTCGACGAGCCGTTCGCCGGCATCGATCCGATCGCGGTCGGCGACATCCAGGCACTGGTGCGGCATCTGACCAACCGCGGCATCGGCGTGCTGATCACCGACCATAATGTGCGCGAGACCCTCGGCCTCACCGACCGCGCCTACATCATTTATTCGGGCGAGGTGCTGATGGAGGGTCGCGCCGAGGACATCGTCAACAACCCGGATGTCCGCCGGCTCTATCTGGGTGAGGAATTCCGGCTGTAGGATTGCCGGCCGAGGGCTATTCCCCGCAATTATTCACGGCCTGGCGCTGCCCATAATTTGTGCATCGCTGCAGTGCGGAATCACATACCGCCGGCGCGAAGAAGCTGCTATAAGAAAAACAAGCAAGAATCGGACCAGTTTCCGCCGGGAAACCCATTATGGCGTTGTCGCAACGACTCGAGTTTCGTCAGTCACAAGCGCTGGTGATGACGCCGCAGCTGATGCAGGCCATCAAGCTGCTGCAGCTCTCGAGCCTTGATCTGGCCTCTTACGTGGACGGCGAGCTCGAGCGCAATCCGCTGCTCGAGCGGGCAAGCGACGACGACGGGCCGCCGAACGGTGCCGACAACGAACAAGCCGACCAGAACGGCGCCGCCGCGGACGAGCGGCCGGCAACCGCCGCCGACTGGGCCGGTGAGGAGATGGAGACCAGCCGCAGTTCCATGGAAGAAGGGCTCGGCACCGAGCTCGAAAACGTCTTTCCCGACGATGGCGGCGAGAAAAGCCCGCCTTTGGAAGCGCCGCCGCCGGCCTATTCGGAATGGTCGGGCGCCGGCGGGGGCGGCGCCGAGGACAGCGCCTATAATCTGGAAGCCTTCGTCACCGCCGAGGTCACGCTCGTCGATCATCTCGCCGAGCAGATGGCCTTGGCGATTCCCGATCCGGCCCGCCGCATGATCGGGCAATATCTGATCGACATGGTGGACGAGGCCGGCTACCTCGCCGGCGATCTCGACAGCGTCGTCGAAAAGCTCGGCGCGCGGCGCGCCGAAGTCGAACAGGTGCTGGCGATCCTGCAGACGCTCGATCCGTCCGGCGTCTGCGCGCGCAATCTCACCGAATGCCTGGCGATCCAGCTCAAGGACCGCGACCGCTTCGATCCGGCGATGCGCACGATGGTCGAGCATCTCGATCTGTTGGCCAAGCGCGACTTCGCCGCCTTGCGCCGCCTGTGCGGCGTGAACGAGGAGGATCTCGTCGACATGATCGGCGAAATCCGCCATCTCAATCCGAAGCCCGGATTAGCCTTCGGCTCGACGCTGGTACAGCCGATCGTGCCGGACGTGTTCGTGCGCCAGGCGGCGGACGGCACCTGGCAGGTGGAGCTCAATTCCGACACGCTGCCGAAAGTGCTCATCAATCAGCGCTATTACGCGCAAGTGTCGAAATCCACACATAAAGATACCGACAAGAGTTATCTCGCCGACTGCCTGCAAACCGCGACCTGGCTGGTACGCGCGCTCGATCAGCGCGCCAAGACCATCCTCAAAGTATCGAGCGAGATCGTGCGGCAGCAGGACGCTTTCTTTGCCCACGGCGTGCAGCATCTGCGCCCGCTCAATTTGAAGACCGTGGCGGACGCCATCAGCATGCACGAGTCGACCGTCTCGCGCGTCACCGCGAATAAATACATGGCGACCAGCCGCGGCATTTTCGAGCTCAAATACTTCTTCACGTCGTCGATCGCGTCGGCCGACGGCGGCGCGGCGCATTCCGCCGAAGCGGTGCGTCATCGCATTCGCCAGCTGATCGACGCGGAGACGGCGACCGATGTGCTCTCCGACGATACGATCGTCGACAAGCTGCGCGACTCCGGCGTCGACATCGCGCGCCGCACTGTCGCGAAATACCGCGAGGCCATGCGCATACCGTCCTCGGTGCAGCGGCGGCGGGAGAAACAAACGGCGCTGACCTGAAGCCGCGCGGCACGGCGGCGCATTGACGCCCTTTAACGGAACATTTCTAATCTGGCTTGTTTAATGCCGGACGGCCAAGGCGCGACGCAAAGCCGCGCCCGTGAGGAGGCAATCGATGCCTATGCGCGTTTCAGGCAAAAACATCAGTATCGGCGCGGCCTTAAGGGAACGGATCGGCGCACGCGTGGCCGAGGCCACCTCGAAATATTTCCGCGGCGGCTATTCCGGCCACGCCACCGTCGGCAAAGACGGCTTCGGGTTTCGCACCGAATGCGTGCTGCATCTGGATTCCGGCGCGGTGCTCGAAGCCGAGGGAATGGCCGCCGATGCCTATGACAGCGCCGATCAGGCCGCAATTCGCATCGAAAAACGCCTGCGCCGCTATAAGCGCCGCCGCAAAGATCACCAGGCGATGCGCGCCGGCCGCTAAGTGTCAAAAGTTAATGCAACAAAATTCGGCAGGTACCGGCGTGCCTTCGCCCATTGACGAGGCCGCCGACCGCTCTTATGGTCCGCCGCCTTCCACACCCCTTGCAACTTGACGCCGGTCTTTCCGCTCTTGGTTATGTCCATGACGCTATCCGATCTCATTTCGCCCAACGCGATTCTTCCGGCGCTCAAAGTCAACAATAAAAAGCAGGCGATCCAGGAATTGGCCGCGCGCGCGGCCGAGCTCACCGGTCAAAGCGAGCGCGCGATTCTGGAAATCCTGCTGCAGCGGGAAAAGCTCGGCTCCACTGCTGTGGGCAATGGCGTTGCCATTCCGCACGGCAAGCTGCCCAAGCTTGGACGGCTGTTCGGCTTGTTCGCGCGGCTCGAGCGCGGAATCGATTTCGAGGCGCTCGACGGCCAGCCGGTCGATCTGTGCTTCCTGCTGCTGGCGCCGGAAGCGGCCGGCGCCGATCATCTCAAGGCGCTGGCGCGCGTCGCGCGTCTACTGCGCGACCCGGAGGTCGCGCGCAAGCTGCGCGAGTCGCGCGACGCCGACGCGCTCTATGCCGCGCTGGCGATGCCGCCGGCTTCGAGCGCGGCGTAAAGCGCAGCTCACCACAACGACGGCCGTCATCATCCGCGAAAGCGGATGATCCAGTACGCCGCAGCTTTTCAGATGAATTTGGCCTCAGTGATTACTGGATGCCCGCTTTCGCGGGCATGACAGTGTCGCCTCAATGCACGCTCATCGCCTCGAGCTCCTGGCTCCAGGCATTGGCAAGCGCGGCTTCGCGCGTGTCGGTCAGCATGATCGGCGTGCCGTCGGCCGCGTGCAGCGCGAACAGCTTCATGCCGGGCGCGATCTTGGGCGCCTGCGGGAACAGGTTCGCCACATCTTCCGAGCGGATCGGCTTGACGTAGGCCAAGCGGCCGTCGCCGAGATGGGCGAGCGCTTCCTGAGTGATCGCCGGATGTGTCATGCTCTCTTCGGTCATCTTGTCGTTGGTCATGGCCCTCGACTCCTTTCTGGTGCTCTACGCGGTCGAGTCCTGTTCTCGAGTTCCGTCATTCAGCGTCGTTGATGGAGATCGTCTTCACGATCCGGTCCGGCTCCGGCCGGACGAGGTCGATCGACAACAATCCGTTCTTCAGGTCGGCTCCCAGCACCTCCATGCCTTCCGCCAGCACGAAGGTGCGCTGGAATTGGCGCGCGGCGATGCCGCGGTGGAGATAATGCCGGCTCTTGTCGTCCTGCTGACGCCCGCGGATCACCAGTTGACTTTCCTCGATGGTGACATCGAGCTGGTCGCGCGTGAATCCGGCGACCGCCAGTGTGATCCGCAACCGTTCCGGGCTCTGCCCGTCGCGCGCCAGCCGCTCGATATTGTAGGGCGGATAGCCATCGGCCCCCTTGGCGACACGGTCGAGCACGCGCTCGATTTCGTCGAACCCGAGGAGGAACGGGCTGGAGAGAGACGGAACTCGTGACATGGTCTCAAAGTCCTCGCTTGAAGCGACTTTGACTGGGCCCCTTGCGGGCACCCACCCGAACTTGGGTTTACCCGAGTTCGGCACTTGAGATTTGCCAAAGTCGGAAACCTCCAACTTTGGCCCGGGCGGCACCTGCCGGCCGGTCGCTACTAATATGGGCAGACCGGGTTAAAGGTTCAAGAACAAGGCAAATTTGGCCCGGCGGGGTATATTCGGTCCCTGACCGGGAAGTTCCATGCCCAAGCCACCACCCAAGCCGGCCCTGACCGTGCGCGCCATCCGGGCCACGCCGGTCGAGGTGCCTTTGAATTTCGTGCTCGGCACCAGCCAGGGCGCGCTGCGCCAAGTGCCGCTGCTGCTCATCGACCTGGAAACCGAGGAGGGCGTCACCGGCCGCTCCTGGCTGTTCTGCTATGTGGCGGCGGCGGCGCCGGCGATCGTGAGCATCCTGGGCGAGGTCGAGCGCCTGACCAATGGCGAACGTCTCGACCCGGCCGCGCTGTGGGGCAAGCTCGCGCGCCGCTTCACGCTGATCGGGGTGCAGGGCATCGTGCGCATGGCGATGGCCGGCTTCGACGTCGCCGCCTGGGACGCGCTTGCCATTGCCGCTGGTGAGCCGCTGGCGCGAATGCTCGGCGTCAAGCCGCGTCCGGTCCCGGCCTACAATAGTTGCGGGCTCGGCCTGATGGACGATCTCGGCAGACTCGCCGCCGAGGCCGAGCAACTGCTCGCCGTCGGCAACTTCCGCGCAGTCAAGTTGCGCCTCGGCTATCCGACGCTCGCAGGCGACATTGCCGCCGTGCACGCGGTGCGCAAACGTATCGGCGACGATGTGCATTTGCTGGTCGACTACAATCAGGTGCTATCGCTCGACGTCGCCATGGCGCGCGGCCGCGCGCTCGACGCGGAGAACATTTATTGGCTGGAAGAGCCGATCCGCCACGACGATTATGCCGGCGCTGCCGCGCTCGCGCGCGCACTCAAGACGCCGATCCAGATCGGTGAAAATTTTTCACTGCCCGAAGGCATGGCGGCGGCGCTCGAGCAGGGAAAGCCCGACTACGTCATGCCCGATCTCGAGCGTATCGGCGGCGTCACCGGCTGGCGGGCGGCCGCCGAGCTGGCCGCTGCCAAAAAGATCAAAATGTCGTCACATCTGTTTCCGGAAGTGAGCGCGCATCTGCTGGCGGCGACGCCGACCGGTCATTTCCTCGAATATGTCGATTGGGCGAATCCGCTCTTGCAACAGCTGCTCGCCATTGTCGACGGCCACGCCATCGTGCCAGAGCGGCCCGGCAATGGAATGGTCTGGAATGACGACGCGGTTAGGTACTATCGCATGCGCTGATCAAAGCTTCAGCTTGAACAATTTGATCGCGTTGTCGCGGCCGATTTTCTTGCGGTCGGTCTCGCCGATCTCGGCCTTGTCGAACCACGCGGCGCCTTCGTCGACCGCCTCGAACGGCCAGTCGACCGAGAACATCACCCGATCGACGCCCATCTCGGTGACGGCATTGACCAGCGCCGGCGTATGGAAGTTTCCGGAACTGGTGAGGTGAAAGTGCTTCTTGAAATAATGGGCGACGCCGTGCTTGGCCGGATATTTGTGCGGCGCCTTCATCCAGCCGTTACGGCCGTCGATCCGCCAAAGATAGACCGGTATGCCCTCGCCGAGATGGCCGAGCACGATCTTCAGCTTCGGGCATTCGTCGAATAGCCCAGAGCCGATCAACCGCAGCGCATGCACGGCGGTTTCCGCCGCGAAGGCCCAGTTCGGCCCGAGCAGCCAATTGTGGCCTTCGTATTGGCGCGACCAAGTCGGCAGCGGATTGCGCGGGTGCAGATAGAACGGCACGTCGAGCGCTTCCACCGTGCGCCAGAACGGCCGGTACTGCGGCAGGTCGTAATAAGTGACGTTGTCCGGCGCGCCAGCTTGCGAGAAGCCGTTGACCAGCGCGCCGACAAAGCCGAGCTCCTTGACGCAACGCGTCAGCTCGGCGGCGGCCGCGTCCGGGTCCTGCATCGCCAATGCGGCAAAGCCGGCGAAACGGGCAGGGCGCTTGCGCACTTCGTCCGCCAGCACGTCGTTGGCTTCTTTCGCTACCGCGATCGCGCGCTTGACGTCGTGGATCGCCTGCACCGCCGGCGCGTTGAGCGACAGGATCATCATCTCGATGCCGTGCTTGTCCATCTCGCGCAGGCGCATGTCCTGGATGTCGAGCAGGCGCGGGCCGAGCTGCGCCCACACATGCGAGCCGAATAATTTCGAGTCGCCGAGCGTGGCTTCGGTGGCGAAATGTTCCTCGAGCGCGATCTTCCCTTGCATTTTGTTTTTCCCCATTTGTGCGGCCGGCACGATACAATGCCGCTTCGTCGCATGAAACCGGGGGATCGACGCGTGGCGCTGCTCGACGGCAAGAATTGCATCATCACCGGCGGCGCCGGCAGTCTCGGGCTTGCGGTGGCGCGGCTGTTCCTCGCCGAGGGCGCGCGGGTCACGCTGGTCGACTTGCAGGAGGACGCGCTCAAAGCCGCCGCCGCGGGGCTCGATGCGCAGCGCGTCGCAACCGTCGCCGCCGACGTCAGCCGTGCCGACGATGTGCGCCGCTACGTCGACGCTGCGGTCAAGCGCTTCGGCAAGATCGACGTTCTGTTCAGCAATGCCGGCAATTTCGGCACCGTGGCGCCGATCGAGACCTATCCCGAGGACGTGTTCGACGCCGTGCAGGCCGTGCACGTGAAGGGCGCGTTCTTGGCCTGCAAATACGCCGTGCCGCAGATGAACGACGGCGGCAGTATCGTCATCACCTCCAGCGTCGCGGCGACGCGCGGCGATCCCGGCGTCTACGCCTATATCACCGCCAAGCACGCCCAGATCGGGCTGATGCGCTGCCTCGCCAAGGAGCTGGCGCCGCGCCGCATCCGCGTCAACACCATCCATCCCGGGCCGATCGACAATTCCTTCCAGCACAATGTGGAAGCCGGCCTCACCAAGATCATCGGCCGCGACGGCACGCAGTTCTTCAACGAGATGATCCCGCTCGGCCGCCACGGGTCACCGGACGAGATCGCGCGCTCGGTGCTCTATCTCGCCTCCGAGCAAAGCAGCTTCACCACCGGCGCCATGCTGATGGTCGACGGCGGCATGAGCGTGTGAAAATTGCCCGCTCGTCCCCGCGAAAGCGGGGACCCAGGGCAACGCAGCGTCACTCGATTAAGGCTGGATTCCCGCTTGCGCGGGAATGAGCGGAGCAAAGAGCCTACGACGTCGTCTCGATCGTGCCGGCGAGATAGGCGTCTTGCAGCACCTGCGGATTGGCGCGCAATTCGTCGGCCGTTCCGGAAAAACGAATCTCGCCGCGGTTGATCACGTAGGCGTAGTCCGCGAGCTTGAGCGCGACATGGGTGAACTGCTCGATCAGCAGCACGCCGATGCCCTGCCGCACGATGCGCTCGACCACCTCCATCAGCCGGCGCAGCACCACCGGCGCCAACCCGAGCGACATCTCGTCGGCCAGGATGAATGTCGGGCGCGCGATCAAGGCCTGCGCCAGCGCCAGCATTTGTTGTTGCCCGCCGGACAGCATGCCGGCCGCGCGCGGGCGCAGCACCTTGAGCTCCGGAAAGACTTCGTAGGCGCTGTCCATCGCCGCCGCCGCTTCGCCGGGCGGCAGCGTCACGGTGGCGACTTCCAGGTTTTCCGCCACCGTCAACTCGGTCAGCACCTGATGGCCCTCGGGCACGGCGGCGATGCCGGCGCGGCGGATGCGGTCGGGCGAGGCGCCGGTGAGGTTTTGCCCGTCGAGCGTGACCGTGCCGCCGGGCGTCGGCAGCAGGCCGGCCAGCGCCAGCACCAGACTGCTCTTGCCGGCGCCATTGGGCCCGAGCAGCGCGACCGTCTTGCCGGATTCAAGCCGCATCGACAGATTGTGCACGACGGTCTTGGCGCCGCGCGCAACGCTTAAGTTGTCGATTTCGAGCACCGCGCTCATGCCACCTCCTCGATGCCGAGATAGGCGGCTTTCACGCGCGGATCGCGCAGCACGTCGGCGGTTGGGCCGAAGGCGATCACCTCGCCGAAGTCGAGCACCAAGGTCGACACGCAAGTGGCCGCGATCAATTCGACGTCGTGGTCGATCAGCAGCGTCATGGCGCCGAAATTGGCGTGGATGCCGACAATGACCTCGCGCAAGGTTGCCACCTCATGCGCACGCAAGCCGGCGCCCGGCTCGTCGAGCAGCACCAGTTGCGGCGCGCCGACCAAAGTCTTGGCCAATTCCACCATGCGGCGCTCGAAAGCGTTGAGCCCCTGCGCCGGCTCATGGCGCTTGTCGGTGAGCCGCACAAAGCTGAGCGCCTTGGCGACCTCGCGCTCCTTGTCGGCGGTGGAATAGTGCTGGCTGTCGAGCATCACCCGCACATTGTCGTCGACCGAGAGATCGTCGACCACCTGCTCGGTCTGGAACGAACGGCGCACGCCCCAGCGCGCGCGTTGGTGCGGCGCCATGGCCAGCACATCGGCGCCGAAGACGCGAATCGTGCCGGTGGTGGCCGAAACGAAGCCGCTGAACACGTTGAGCAGCGTGGTCTTGCCGGCGCCGTTCGGCCCGATGATGCCGACAATCGGGTCGCGCAGCGTGGCCGAGATGTTGCTCAGCGCGCGCACGCCGCCGAACGAGACCGAAATATCTTCAATCTCGATCATGACCGGCCGAGCTTTCTGCGCAGCGCGCCGACCGCATCGCCGATCTGGCCGGCAATGCCTTGCGGCGCGGTGATGATGGCGTGCACCAGCGCAATGCCGAAAATGACATAGGCGAGGTTGCCGTCGATGCCGATATTGTTGAAGAAGGCCGGGATCACCCGGTAGAGCACGCCGGCGAGAATTTGGCCGAGAATCGAATAAGCGCCGCCGACCACGGTGAGCGCGAACAGCAGGATCGACTCGCTCGCCGGAAAGCTGGTGGCGTCGAGCACGCCGATGGTGGCGGCGAGCAGCGCGCCGGAAATGCCGGCAACAAAGCCGGCAAGCGCGAAGCCCCAGGCCTTGTAGAAGGCGACGTTGATACCGGCCGCCATGGCACAGGCCTCGCTCTTGCGGATCAGCGCCCAGGCGCGGCCCGGCTTGGCGCGGCGGATCAGTGCGATCATGGCGAAGATGATCACCGCGATGACGCAGACATAGCGCAGCATGGCTTCGTCGGTGCGCGCCAGCAGCGGCCGCGGCATGAAGATCGAATTGACCGCGATGCCGAGCACGCCGGTGCCGCCGTTGGGGAATTGCGTGCCGGTGACCAGAATCTCGAAGCCGGCCGCCGCCATCAGCGTGATCAGCGCCAGGAACAGCCCGCGCATGCGCAGAGCCGGCAGACCGATGACGACGCCGACCAGCGAGCTGACGACCGCCGCGACCAGCATGTTGACCTCGAACGGCAGATGCAGCGCGTGATACATGCGCAGCGTCACCCAGCCGCCGACGCCGACCAGCGCGACTTGCGCCAGCGACACGAGGCCGAGCCGGGCATAGAGCACGGCGGTGCCGGTGGCGGCGATGGTGAAGATGGCGGAGGAGATGAACACGCGCAGCCACAGCGCATTCAACGCCAACGGCACCACGGCAATAGCGACGGCCGTCGCCGCCAGCGTGATCGCAATGCGGCGGTCGAGCAGGAGATCGGCAATAAATGAAGGCGCGCGCGGCGGTGCGACTTTCGTGCCCGCCCCCGCGTCGCTCGTTTGATCAGTCATGACATGATTAGTCTTGGCCGGAGAAGGTCAGCCTGCGATGGCGTTGCATCCATAGAAGCAGAATAGCGGCCAGGACAAAAGGCACCGCCGAGCGATAGTCCTTGATCGCCGGCACCAGCGTCGACATCGACTCGGCGATGCCGATGACCAAGCCGCCGATCAGCGTCATCGGCAGCGACCGCAGACGGCCGACGATCGCCGCCGCGATTGCCGGAATGACCAGGAAGGTCAGCGCGCCGGGGTTGGGCCGCACCAGCGAGCCGAACATCAGCCCGGTGAAGCCGGCGAGCACGCCGCTGATCAGCCAAGCATAAGTCTCAACTTTGATGACCGGAACGCCGAGCACGGAGGCGAGATCGCGCTTGTTGGCGAGCGCGCGCATCAGCAAGCCCACCTTCGTACTCTTGAGAAACACGGCAATGCCGACGGCAATCAATACGGTCGCGGCAAAAGCCACCGCGCGCGTGCCGGTGATGCGCACGCCGAGCATGCGAAAGCCCATCGCGTCGGTGAACAGTGACAGCCGCCGCGGCGCCTCGACCCAGAAATAATAGGAAATGCCGAGAATGGCCAAGGCGAAGCCAAGGGTGGCAACCGCCTTCACCACCGGATCGCGATAGGAGAGATAGGGCGCCGCGACCCGTCCGTAGCCGAGCGACAGCGCGGTGGAGATGACGATCGACGTCGCCCACACCACCGGCTCCGGGTAGTGCCATTGCTGCAGCTGCCAGGCCATCATCGCGCCCAGCGCGCCAATCGCCCCGTAGGCCAAATTGAGCACGCCGGTCGATCGGTAGAGCACGACGAGGCCGACACCGGCGAGGGCGTAGATCGCCCCCACCGCCAGTCCCGCGACGAAGAAGATCCCGTAGATTCCAAGCACGGGACCGCTACTTGCCGGTCAGCTGATTCGCCTTCTCATAGGCCCGGATCTTGTCGAAGTAGCTACCCGAAATGTCGAAGCATCCAGACTCCTTCTTGAAGCCCGACTTAGTGATGGCAACCATGTTCGAGTAGTGGTTCGGCTGGTGGAAATCGGCGTCGCCGAAATACCACGGACCGCACAACAGATCGGTGCGATAATTCTTCACCGCCTTGAGCGCCTTGGTGACGTTGGCGCGGTCGATCTTGTTCGGGTCCATCTTCATCAACGTGTCGACGAAGATATTGGCGGAGACGAAACCGGCCTGCGCGAAGGTGTCACGCGGGTCGTCCTTGCGGGCATACTTGTCCATCACCGTGAGCCAGCGCTTGGCGTCGGGGCCGCCTTCGTCCCATGGCGTAAGCTCGATGGCCACGTGCACCTTGCCGCTCCAATAATCGCCGAGTGCTTCGGGGATGCCCTTCTTGTAAAGCGGCGTCGGCGAAATCCACTTGTACTTGTCGCGCAGGTCCTGGTCTTGCGCCGCCTTCAGGAAGGCCTGCGCCAGGCCGGCGGGCAGACTGAGCAGAATGGTGTCGGCGCCGGAGGAGACTGCTTCGAGCAATGACGAGTTCGGATCGGGCGCGCCGGGGTTCATCAGAACGGAAACGCCCTGCAGGCCTTTCTCCTTCAGCCATTGCTTGGTCAGATTGCACGACCAGACGCCATTGCTTGGAATATTGAGGCCGACGCAGGCGACCTTCTTCACTGGCGCCAGATGTTCCACCGCCCACTGCACGGCCGAGATGTTGCTCGGCACCGGGCCCTGGTTGGTCGATGCGATGTTGCGCGATTCAAAGCATTCGCGCACGGCGCAGGCTGAAGCGATGGCGACGATGTTGTTGTCTACATAGGTCTTGGCGTTGACCGTCATTGAGACAAAGCTGCCGTTGCCGACAAAGGCGACGACGCCCTTGTCCTTGATCAGCTTGGAGGCGACCTGGGCGGCGACCTCCGGTTTCCATTGATCGTCTTCGACCAGGAATTCGATCGGCCGGCCGTTGATGCCGCCGTTCTCGTTGACGCAGTTGAAATAGGCGCGTGCCGCGTCGGCGCCGGCGCTGAAGTCATCCGGCCCGGTTTGTCCGACGATGCTGCCGACCAGGATCGGCGTGCCTGTGGCTTTCTTGCCGTTATCGAGGCCGCACAATTTGCTGGCGGCCAGCGCACCTTGCGTGGAAACGACGGTGACAAAAACGGCGATCGCCGGCAGCGCCAGCCGTTTGATCAAAGACAACTTCGCCATCGACATGTGGTCCCTCCCTTTGCTCGAGCTTTTCGCTTACCCGGTCAAGCCGCGGTCACGCGCTCGTTTGTCAATTGTACCTGCGGTGAACGCAAGCGTTCGCAATATCGCCTGCGAACTCGCATCAGGATAGACGAGAGATAGTTTGACCGCAAACTAATGTGGAATTGTAAAATGGTTTGATTGCAAACTAATATCTGGGCGTCCTGCATTGTGCACCGCCGCACAGTCAAAAGGCCGCCCGAGGGGCGGCCTGTCATTTCAGCTGGTGCTAATCCGAGGACTGGTCCGTTCGCTTTGCGAACTCCGCCGACGCGAGTCGGCCGGGCGTGAAAGCTTCGCCGCCAACCGAAGTCTTGCGGCCGAAGCCGCGAAGGTTGGTGGAGCCAGGCGGGATCGAACCGCCGACCTCTTGCATGCCATGCAAGCGCTCTCCCAGCTGAGCTATGGCCCCTCCTGGGAACAGGGATCAAGAATGTATCAGCTTTCTTCTTCCTTCTCGATGCCGTCGCCGATGATATCGGTCACGTCGGCATCGCCCTCTTCCTCTTCCTCAATGAAGGCGGCATCGTCGAGGCTCTCGTCGTCGACCTCGACCTCGTCCTCGCCTGCCACCGCCGCGGCATCGGCGGCCGCCGGCTTCTTGCCCTGCTGCTCGGCCTCGGCGTCCTCGAGCGAGACGAATTCGGCATCGGTCGTTTCCGGCACGATCGCTTCCGCTTCCTGGACGGGCGTCGGCCGTGCTGCCGCCGCCGGTGCGGCCGCCGGCTCCGCGCGCGTGCGCGGCGGCGGGGCGATCGGCACGACCTTGCCGGTATAGGGAGAAATCACCGGCGTCTTGTTGAGATCGTAGAACTTGCGGCCGGTTTCCGGACAGACGCGCTTGGTACCGAGCTCGGATTTTGCCACGGTCGAGGTTCCTCGAAAAGTTCGCTAAATCGGTGCTTCACTTGGCTAGTTGCAAGGCGACTGTCAATAGTGGCGGACCGGCCCGGCAGGGCCTTTGGAGCCGGTTCGGGCGCGGGATGACGCCGCGCGCGGCTGCGTGGTAGGACAGCGCGATTTCTAAGGAATAACCCTGTTGGACAGCGCCGTATCGACCCCGCTGACCGCCCGCCGCGGTAGCCCGCTGCAGGGCCGGGTGCGCGTGCCCGGCGACAAGTCGATCTCGCATCGTGCCCTGATTTTAGGCGCGCTCACCGTGGGCGAGACCACGGTCACCGGCCTCTTGGAAGGCGACGACGTCATGCACACGGCTGAGGTCATGCGCGCGCTCGGCGCCAAGATCGAGCAAACCGGTGACGGCGCATCTGGCGAGAAGATTTGGCGCATTCATGGCGTCGGCGTCGGCGGTTTCGCCCAGCCCGCGGCGGCGCTCGATTTCGGCAATTCCGGCACCGGCGTGCGGCTGGCGCTCGGCGCGGTCGCCGGTTCGCCGGTGACCGCGACCTTCGATGGCGATGCATCCTTGCGCAAGCGGCCGATGCGGCGCGTGCTCGATCCGCTGGAGCGCATGGGCGCGCGCGTGCTCGACGCGGCCGAAGGCGGCCGGCTGCCGCTCACCTTGCAAGGCGCCCGCGATCCGATCCCGATCGTCTATGAGCCGCCGGTGCCGTCGGCGCAGCTCAAATCGGCGGTGCTGCTGGCAGGCCTCGCGGCGCCGGGCGAGACCACGGTGATCGAAGCGGAAGCGACGCGCGACCACACCGAAAAGCTGCTCAAGCATTTCGGCGCCAAGATCGTGAGCAAGCCCTCGGGCGAGCACGGCCGCCGCATCACCTTGCAGGGCCAGCCCGAGCTTGAGCCGGCGCGTGTCGCGGTGCCGGCCGATCCGTCTTCTGCGGCGTTCCCGATCGCCGCCGCGCTGATCGTGCCCGGCTCGGAGGTGATCCTCGAAGCGGTGATGACCAATCCGTTGCGCACCGGCTTGCTGACGACCTTGCGCGAGATGGGCGCCACGCTCGAAGAACTGGAAAAGCGCGACGACGGCGGCGAGGAAGTCGCCGACTTGCGGGTGCGCGCCGGCGCGCTCAAAGGCGTCGACGTGCCGGCGGCGCGCGCGCCCTCGATGATCGACGAATATCCGATCCTGGCGGTGGTCGCCTCTTTCGCCGAAGGCGCAACGCGCATGCGCGGCTTGCAGGAATTGCGCGTGAAGGAGTCCGACCGGCTCGCCGCCACCGCCGACATGTTGCGCGTCAACGGCGTCGAGGTCGCGATCGAGGGCGACGATCTGATCGTTCAGGGCAAAGGCCGCCCACTCGGCGGCGGCGACGTGACGACGCATATGGATCACCGCATCGCCATGGCGGCGCTGGTGATGGGGCTTGCCAGCGAGAACCCGGTGCGCATCGACGATTCCGCCTTCATCGCCACCAGCTTCCCCGGCTTCGTCGATCTGATGCGTTCGCTCGGGGCGGACCTGACATGATCATCGCCATCGATGGGCCGGCCGCCTCCGGCAAGGGCACGCTGGGCAAGAGCCTGGCCGCCCGTTACGGCCTGCGCCATCTCGACACCGGGCTGATCTACCGCGCGGTGGCGAAGGCGCTGCTCGACAGCGGACGCCGGCTGGACGATGCCGATGCCGCGGTGGCCGCCGCCAAGGCGCTCGATCCGGCGCAATTCGACGAAGCTGCCCTCAAGGCCCCGGCGGTGGGCGAGGCGGCCTCGGTTGTCTCCGCCATTCCCGAGGTGCGTGCCGTACTGGTCACCGTCCAGCGCAATTTCGCCGCCCAGCCGCCCGGCGCCGTGCTCGACGGCCGCGACATCGGCACGGTCATTTGCCCCAATGCCGACGTCAAGATTTACGTGACCGCCACCCAATTGGTGCGCGCCCGCCGGCGGGCGGCCGAATACCAGGCCCAGGGGCGCCAGATCGATGAAGCGACCGTTCTGGCCGATATCCTCAGGCGCGACGAGCGCGACAGCCGCCGGGCCATCGCGCCGCTGAAACAGGCTCAGGACGCGCACTTGCTCGATACCACCGATATGGATATATCCACCGCCATCCGGGCCGCCATCGACATCGTCGAGGCCACCCGAGCGGGCCGAGGGCGCGGCTGACCGCCCCTCGCTGTTGGAGGACATCGTCCCGCTCGAGCCTCTGCGTTCGGCGCCTGATCGAACCATCGTTCCGAAAGCACGGTACTAGCGCCGGCCATCCCGGATTCCGGGAGGCTGTCGAAGGTCTTGCGGGGCCTTCGGCCCGCGCCTTTGGAACGCCATTCCAACCCGCCGGCGCGCCGCTTACAGGAGATTTCATGGCCACCGCCACCGCTCAAGCACCCACGCGTGAAGACTTCGCCAAATTGCTCGACGAATCGTTCGGGACCGGAAACCTGCAGGAAGGTTCGGTCATCAAGGGCACGGTCGTCGGCATCGAAAAGGATATGGCCGTCATCGACGTCGGTCTGAAGACCGAAGGTCGCGTGGCTCTGCGCGAGTTCGCAGGCCCCGGACGGCAGCCCGACCTGAAGGTCGGCGACGAGGTCGAAGTCTATCTGGAGCGCGTCGAGAACGCGCTCGGCGAAGCGGTGCTGTCACGCGACAAGGCGCGGCGCGAGGAAAGCTGGGGCAAGCTGGAGAAGGCGTTCAACAGCAACGAAAAGGTTTCCGGCATCATCTTCAACCAGGTCAAAGGCGGCTTCACCGTCGATCTCGACGGCGCCGTGGCCTTCCTGCCGCGCAGCCAGGTGGACATCCGGCCGATCCGCGACGTGACGCCGCTGATGAACGTGCCGCAGCAATTCCAGATCCTGAAGATGGATCGCCGCCGCGGCAACATCGTGGTCTCGCGCCGCACCGTGCTGGAAGAGACCCGCGCCGAGCAGCGCCAGGAGCTGGTGCAGAACCTCGAAGAGGGTCAGGTCATCGACGGCGTGGTCAAGAACATCACCGACTACGGCGCCTTCGTCGATCTCGGCGGCATCGACGGCCTGCTGCATGTCACCGACATCGCGTGGCGCAGGGTCAATCACCCGACCGAGGTGCTCAATATCGGTCAGCAGGTGAAGGTCAAGATCATCAAGATCAACCACGAGACCCACCGCATCTCGCTCGGCATGAAGCAACTGCTCGACGATCCGTGGCAGGGCATCGAAGCCAAGTTCCCGGTGGGCGCGAAGTTCAAGGGCCGCGTCACCAACATCACCGACTACGGCGCCTTCGTGGAGCTGGAGCCCGGTATCGAGGGGCTGATCCACGTCTCCGAAATGTCGTGGACCAAGAAGAACGTTCATCCCGGCAAGATCGTCTCCACCTCGCAAGAGGTCGAGGTGCAGATCCTCGAGGTCGACCCGGTCAAGCGCCGCATCTCGCTCGGCCTCAAGCAGACCATGCGCAATCCGTGGGAGGTGTTCGTCGAGAAACATCCGCCCGGCTCGATCGTCGAAGGCGAAGTCAAGAACAAGACCGAGTTCGGCCTGTTCCTCGGCCTCGACGGCGACGTGGACGGCATGGTCCACCTCTCCGACCTCGACTGGAAGCGTCCGGGCGAGCAGGTGATCGAGGAGTACAAGAAAGGCGACATGGTCAAGGCGCAGGTGCTCGACGTCGACGTCGAAAAGGAGCGCATCTCGCTCGGCGTCAAGCAGCTGCAGGGCGATCCGATGGCGTCGGCCGGCGACCTCAAGAAGGGCTCGGTGGTCACCTGCGAGGTGACCGAGATCAAGGAGTCCGGCATCGAGGTCAAGATCGTCGACACCGACCTGAGCGCCTTCGTCAAGCGCAATGAACTCGCGCGCGACCGCGGCGAGCAGCGCCCCGAGCGCTTCTCGGTCGGCCAGAAAGTCGACGCCCGCGTCACCCAGTTCGACCGCAAGACGCACAAGGTCGCGGTGTCGATCAAGGCGCTGGAAGTCGCCGAGGAGAAGGAGGCGATCGCGCAATACGGCACCGCCGATTCCGGCGCCTCGTTGGGCGACATCCTGGGCGCCGCGCTCAAGCAGCGCGCCGGCGACAAGCCCGAGGAGGGCGAGGTGGCCGAAACGGAAGAGGCGGAAGCCGACAAAGAACAGGCGGAGGAGTAAGGTGGCCGACCGTTCCCTCGCCCGTCCGGGGAGGGGACGCCCCGTACCGCAATTGCGTCTAGTATCGGGGCGCGATTGTTTGGTGCGTAATGGCTCGCCGTTAGGGTCAGACCATTCGCCGCACAATGGAGCGAGGCCCATGTCGCTCGACGCCGATTCCATCGTCGATCGCCGCCGGATGCGGCGCAAGCTGACCTTCTGGCGCGTCAGCGCGATCTTGATCGCCATCGTGGCGGTGGCCGCCGCCGCCTTCGCGTTGGCGCCGACCCGCTGGGTCGCTCCCGGCAATTACATCGCGCGCGTCAAAATCCAGGGCCTGATCCGCAACAACGAGAAGCGCGTGGAGGCGCTCGACCGGCTCGCCCGTTCGCGCGCCCGTGCCGTGATCGTGCATGTCGATTCACCCGGCGGCACCACCGCCGGCTCCGAGCAGCTCTATGACTCGCTGCGCGCGCTGCAGGCCAAGAAGCCGATGGTGGTGGTGGTGGACGGGCTTGCCGCCTCCGGCGCTTATATCGCGGCGATTTCGGCCGACCACATTGTGGCGCAGGATACCTCGCTGGTCGGCTCGATCGGCGTGCTGTTCCAATACCCGAACTTCAGCGAGTTGCTCAAAACCATCGGCGTCCAGGTCGAGTCGATCAAATCCACGCCGCTCAAAGCCGCGCCCAACGGCTTCGAGCCGACCAGCCCGGAGGCGCGCGCGGCGATCGAGGCGATCGTGCTCGATTCCTATGCCTGGTTTAAGGGCCTGGTGAAGCAACGCCGCAAAATGGACGATGGGCAGCTGGCGGCGGTCGACGACGGCCGCGTTTTCACCGGCCGCCAGGGGGTGGGGCTGAAGCTGGTCGACGAGCTCGGCAATGAAAAGACCGCGCTCGCCTGGCTTGCCAAGGAAAAACGCGTCCCCGCCACGACGCCGGTGCGCGATTATTCGCTGCAACCCCGTTTTAGCGAGCTTTCCTTCCTGCATGTCGCCGCCTGGACCTTCCAGGCGGTGGGCCTGAGCGCTATTGCGCAGCGCATCGAAGCATGGGATTCGGTGCAAACCATCGAAAGACTTAATCTTGACGGTCTCTTGGCGCTTTGGCACCCTCCATCGTCCAACTGACCGGGTAGGGCAGCGTCCATGATCAAGTCTGAGCTTGTACAGCGTATCGCCGCCCAGAACCCGCACCTCTATCAGCGCGACGTCGAGAATATCGTCAACGCCATCCTGGGCGAGATCACCAATGCCATGGCGCGCGGCGACCGCGTGGAACTGCGCGGTTTTGGCGCCTTTTCGGTCAAGCACCGCCCGGCCCGCACCGGCCGCAATCCGCGCACCGGCGCCCATGTCTCGGTCGAGCGGAAGTCGGTGCCGTTCTTCAAGACCGGCAAGGAAATGCGCGAGCGGCTGAATAAGACGACGCCCGTCTAGGACGGCCGGTTTTCCGGGTTGCCGAGAGTGCTATTGTGATGGCCGGGTCCGCTCCGGCCATAAATGCTTTTGGAGAGGCGTCTACCCGTGCTCCGCAAAATCGTCTCCGCGGTCATTATCATTCCGCTGGTCGTGATCTTGGTCGCCTTTGCAGTGGCCAACCGGCAGTCGGTGACGATCTCGTTCGATCCGTTGTCCGCCGCCCATCCGGCCTATGCGATCACGTGGCCGCTGTTCCTGATTGTCTTTACGGTGCTGATTGTCGGCGTGGTCCTGGGTGGCTTCGTTGCCTGGCTGGGGCAGGGCGTCTGGCGGCGCACCGCTCGGCGGCTCGATGCCGATGTGCGCGCGCTGCACGATGAACTTGCGACCATCCGCCGCCGCTTCGGCACCGACGCGCCGCCGCCGGCGGGCTCCGAGCCCAACCCGCCACTGGTCATTCCGCCGCCGGAGCCGTGACCCGGCCGAGTTCGTGCGCCTTTGCGGCGGCGCGGAGAAGGGGGTAGAACCCCCGCCATGTCGCTGATCGTCAAAATCTGCGGGCTGAAGACGCCGGAAGCGCTTGATGCGGCGCTGGATTCCGGCGCCGACCTGGTCGGCTTCGTGTTCTTTCCGCCGAGCCCGCGCAACCTCGGGCTTGGAGGCCGCGCGCGTACTTTCAGCGCGCGTGCAAGGCCGCGCCGGCAAGGTCGCGCTCACGGTCGACGCGAGCGACGACACGCTGCACGACATCGTAGCAGCGATTAGGCCCGACATGCTGCAGCTGCACGGCAAGGAGACGACCGAACGGGTGGTGCAGGTGCGCGCGCGCTTCGGCCTGCCGGTGATGAAGGCGCTGCCGATCGCCGAGCGCGGCGACCTGTCGCCGATCCGCGAATACGCGCAGGTCGCCGACCAGCTGATCTTCGATGCGCGCGCGCCCAAGGAGGCCACCCGTCCCGGCGGTCTCGGCACGCCGTTCGACTGGACGCTGCTCGCTGGGCTCAATCCCGGCGTGCCGTTCATGCTCTCGGGCGGGCTTGACGCCGGCAACGTGGCGGAAGCGATTACCATTACGCACGCGCCCGGCGTCGACGTGTCCTCGGGGGTCGAACGCGCGCCCGGCGTCAAGGACCCCGACAAGATCCGCGAATTCGTGCGCGCCGCGCGCGCGACCGACCCCTTGATCCTGACCGCATCGAATATTGTGAGCGGCGCATGAGCGTGCAGCAGCCCAATTCCTTCCGCACCGGGCCGGACGAGCGCGGGCATTTCGGCATCTATGGCGGGCGCTTTGTCGCCGAGACGCTGATGCCGCTGATCCTCGAGCTGGAGAAGGCCTACGCCGAAGCCAAAGCCGATCCGAAATTCCAGAAGGAGATGGACGGCTATCTCGCGACTTATGTCGGCCGGCCGTCGCCGCTCTATTTCGCCGAGCGGCTGACACAACATTTAAGAAAGACGGCCTCCGGCCTTTCGGTCGGCGGCGCCAAGATCTACTTCAAGCGCGAGGAGCTCAACCACACCGGCGCGCACAAGGTGAACAACGTGCTCGGCCAGATCATGCTGGCCAAGCGTATGGGCAAGACCCGCATCATCGCGGAAACCGGCGCCGGCATGCATGGCGTCGCCACCGCCACGCTGTGCGCCAAGTTCGGCCTGCCCTGCATCGTCTACATGGGCGAAGTCGACGTTGAGCGGCAGAAGCCCAATGTGCTGCGCATGAAGATGCTGGGCGCCGAGGTGCGCGGCGTGACCTCCGGCTCGCGCACGCTCAAGGACGCCATGAACGAGGCGCTGCGCGATTGGGTCACCAACGTCGCCGACACCTTCTACTGCATCGGCACGGTCGCCGGCCCGCATCCTTATCCGGCCATGGTGCGCGATTTCCAGTCGATCATCGGCCGCGAGACGCGCGAGCAAATGCAGGCTGCCGAAGGCCGTCTGCCGGATTCGCTGATCGCCTGCATCGGCGGCGGCTCCAACGCCATGGGCCTGTTCCACCCGTTCCTCGACGAGCGCGCAATCGAAATCTACGGCGTCGAAGCTGCCGGCCACGGTCTGAACAGCAAGCACGCCGCCTCCATCGCCGGCGGCAAGCCGGGCGTGCTGCACGGCAACCGCACGTACTTGCTGATGGACGACGACGGCCAGATCGAGGAGGCGCATTCGATCTCGGCCGGCCTCGATTATCCCGGCATCGGGCCCGAGCACGCCTGGCTCAACGACATGGGCCGCGTGAAATTCCTCTCGGCCACCGACGACGAAGCGGTGGCGGCGTTCCAGTTGTGCAGCAAGCTCGAAGGCATCATCCCGGCGCTCGAGCCGGCGCATGCGCTTGCGCGCGTCGTCGACCTCGCGCCGGCAAAGCCTGCGGATCACCTGATGGTGGTCAATCTCTCCGGCCGCGGCGACAAGGACCTGGCGAGCGTCGAAGCGTTTCTTGAAAGCAAGAAAAAATGACCACCCGCATCGACCGCCGCTTCGCCGCGCTGAAAAAAGAAGGCCGCGCCGCGCTGGTGACCTTCACCATGGCGGGCGATCCGGACTACGAGACATCGCTGGCGATCGCCAAGGCGCTGCCGAAAGCCGGCGCCGACGTGATCGAATTGGGCATGCCGTTCACCGATCCGATGGCCGACGGTCCGGCGATCCAGGCCGCCGGCGTGCGCGCGCTTCATGCCGGCCAGCGCATGACCAAGACGCTTTCGCTGGTGCGCGAATTCCGCAAAGGCGACGACGCGACGCCGATCGTGCTGATGGGCTATTACAATCCGATCTACATCTACGGCGTCGACAAGTTTCTCGTCGACGCCAAGGCCGCCGGCGTCGACGGCTTGATCGTGGTCGATCTGCCGCCGGAAGAAGACGAAGAGCTGTGCCTGCCGGCGCTCAAAGCCGGGCTCAACTTCATCCGTCTCGCCACGCCCACCACCGACGACAAGCGCCTGCCGGCGGTGCTCAACAACACCTCGGGCTTTGTCTATTACGTCTCGATCACCGGCATTACCGGCGCGGCCGCGCCCGATGCGTCGAAAGTCGCCACGGCGGTCACGCGCATCAAGCGCCACACCACGCTGCCGGTGGCGGTCGGCTTCGGCGTGAAGACCGCGCAACAGGCCCGCGCCATCGCCGAAGGCAGCGACGGCGTGGTGGTCGGCTCGGCGCTGGTCGAAGCGCTGCGCCAAAGTCTCGACAAGAACGGCAAAGCCGGGCCCGGCACCGTTAAGGCGGTGACCGATCTCGTTGCCGCTCTGGCCGACGGCGTGCGCTCCGCCCGCCGCGTGGCCGCCGAATAGGCCAGATCGCGCCCGCTTTCTCTTGCCGTTGCCCGGCCGTCGGCCCAGAATTTGCATGTTTTGCAGGCATGATCGGGGGCCGATGTGGGCCAAAAGCTTAAGTATTTCAGCGTGGTGAAGCAGTAAGGCCCATGTCCATTCTGGTCGGTCTCCATCACGTCACCCGCTACGATTACGACAAGCCCATCGGGCTGGGGCCGCAGATCGTGCGGCTGCGCCCGGGCGCGCATTGCCGCACCCGCATCCCGAGCTATTCGCTCAAGGTGACGCCGGCCGAGCACTTCGTGAACTGGCAGCAGGACCCGCACGGCAATTGGCTCGCGCGCTTCGTGTTTCCGGAAAAGGCCACCGAATTCTCGGTGACGGTCGATCTGCTCGCCGATCTCGAAGTGATCAATCCGTTCGATTTCTTCATCGAGCCTTACGCGGAGAAATGGCCGTTCGCTTTCGCCGCCGATCTGCGCGAAGACTTGGCGGCCTATGTCGCGCCGGAGCCGGCGGGTCCGTTGTTGACCGAGTTCATCAAGACGGTTCCGCGCGAGCCGCGCAACACGACCGACTTTCTGGTCGAGCTCAATCAGCGTCTGCACGGCTTGGTGCGCTACATCGTGCGTCTGGAGCCCGGCGTGCAGACGCCCGAGGAGACACTCGGCGCCGGCTCCGGCTCCTGCCGCGACACGGCTTGGCTGCTGGTGCAGATCTTGCGCCATATCGGTCTGCCCGCACGCTTCGTGTCCGGCTATCTCATTCAGCTCAAGCCCGACGTGAAGCCGCTGGAAGGTCCGGCCGGCGCCGCGCAGGACTTCACCGACCTGCACGCCTGGACCGAAGTCTATCTTCCCGGCGCCGGCTGGATCGGACTCGACCCGACGTCAGGCTTGTTGTGCGCGGAAGGCCATCTGCCGGTCGCGGCGACGCCGCACTTCCGCTCGGCCGCGCCGATCAGCGGCATGGTCGAGCCGAGCAAGGTCACCTTCGGCTTCGAGATGAAGATCACGCGCATCGCCGAGAAGCCGCGCGTGACCATGCCGTTCTCCGACGAGGCATGGGCGGCGCTCGATGCGCTCGGCGAGACGGTCGACGCCGATCTTGTCGCCAACGACGTTCGCCTGACCATGGGCGGCGAGCCGACCTTTGTGTCGGTGGACGACTATCGAATCGGCGGAATGGAACACCGCCGCGCTCGGTCCCGCCAAACGTATTCGCGGCGACGATCTGATCCGCCGTCTGTACAATCGTTTTGCGCCTGGCGCGCTGCTGCATTTCGGGCAAGGCAAATGGTATCCCGGCGAGCCGTTGCCGCGCTGGGCGTTCTCGCTGTTCTGGCGGCGCGACGGCGTCCCGCTCTGGCGCGACATCGGACTGATCGCCCGCGAGCCCGCCGCGCAGCCGCCGTCGGTCGGCGATGCCCAGCGTTTCGCCGAGGGCATCGCCGTGCGCCTGGGGCTCAAGCCCGATTATGTGCAGCCGGCCTTCGAAGACCCGGCCGATCGCACGCAGAAGCAAGGCGCGTTGCCGGTGAACATCGATCCCACCGATCCGAAAATCGACGACCCGGAGGAGCGCGCGCGCATCCTGCGCATGTTCGAACGTCAGCTGCACGCAACCGACTGGATTCGTGCTGCCGGTGCAACGCTGGGCGGCGCAGGCCAAGCCCGGATGGCTGAGCGAAGTGTGGCGCACGCGCCGCGGCCAGCTGTTCCTGGTGCCGGGCGATTCCCCGCTCGGGCTTCGCCTGCCGCTGCAGTCGCTGCCCTATATCGCGCCCGCCGACTATCCGCATCCGGTGCCGGCCGACCCGTTCGCCGAACGCCGGCCATTGCCCGATGCGGATGCGGCCGCGAGCGATGCCGACGGTTCGGCCGGCGACCAGACGGCGCCGCCGCTCTGCTCCGGAAGACGCTCGGACCGTGCTGCGCGCGCCGGCTGGCGCGCTGGCTGAGGCCGTTCCCGTGCGAACGGCGCTGGCGGTCGAGGTGCGCGACGGCCGGCTCTGTGTGTTCATGCCGCCGGTCGATCATCTGGAGGATTACATCGAGCTTTTGACGGCGGTCGAAGCGACCGCGGCCGAACTCGGGATAGCGGTGCAAGTCGAGGGCTACACCCCGCCGTCCGATCCGCGCATCAACGTCATCAGGGTGACGCCCGATCCCGGCGTGATCGAGGTCAACGTCCACCCGGCCGACGAATTGGCGCGAGGCGGTCGAGATCACGCGCAGCCTTTACGAGGAGGCTCATCTCGCCCGCCTCGGCACCGACAAGTTCATGATCGACGGCCGCCACACCGGCACCGGCGGCGGCAATCACGTCGTGCTCGGCGGGCGCAATGCCGCCGACAGCCCGTTTCTGCGCCGGCCCGATCTGCTCAAGAGCCTGGTGCTCTATTGGCAGCGGCGGCCGTCATTGTCGTATCTGTTCTCCTGCCTGTTCATCGGTCCCACCAGCCAGGCGCCGCGCATCGACGAGGCGCGGCAGGACATGCTCTACGAACTGGAGATCGCCTTCGCGCAAGTGCCGGCGCCCGGCAAAGGCGAGGCGCCGCCGCCCTGGCTGGTCGACCGCCTGTTCCGCAACATCCTGGTCGATGTGACCGGCAACACCCATCGCACCGAGATCTGCATCGACAAGCTGTTCTCGCCGGATGGGCCGACCGGCCGTCTCGGCTTGGTCGAATTCCGCTCGTTCGAGATGCCGCCCGATGCGCGCATGAGTCTCGCCCAGCAACTGCTGCTGCGCGCGCTGGTTGCCTGGTTCTGGCGCGAGCCGCTCGACGGCCCGCTGTCGCGCTGGGGCACCACGCTGCACGACCGCTATATGCTGGAACATTTCGTTTGGGAGGACTTCCTCCAGGTCCTGGATGACCTCAAGCGGGCGGGATACAATTTTGATTCGGTCTGGTTCGATGCGCAGCGGCAATTTCGCTTTCCGCTGTACGGCAGCGTGCAGCGTGACGGCGTGGAGCTTGAATTACGCGGCGCGCTCGAACCTTGGTACGTGCTGGGTGAAGAGGGCGTGGCCGGCGCCACGGTGCGCATCGTCAATTCCTCGGTCGAGCGATTGCAGGTGAAAGTGCAAGGATTGAACGAAGGCCGCCACATCGTCACCTGCGCCGGACGCCGCGTGCCGCTCTGCCCGACCGGCCGGCCGGGCGAGTTCGTGGCGGGCGTGCGCTACAAGGCGTGGGATTTGCCGTCGGGCTTGCATCCGACCGTCGAAGTGCATGCCCCGCTCACTTTCGACATCATCGACAGCTGGAGCCGGCGCTCGCTGGGCGGCTGCGTCTATCACGTCTCGCATCCGGGCGGGCGCAATTACGAAACCTTCCCGGTCAATTCCTACGAGGCGGAAGCGCGCCGGCGCGCCCGCTTCCAGGACCACGGCCACACCGGCGGATTGATCGATATTCCGAGCGCTCGATCGCTCGCTCGAATTTCCGACCACGCTTGACCTTCGGCGACCGAACTAAGAGCCGCCATGGCAGCCAATCTCGACAACGCGCCGGCGCAGCCGAACGGTAGTCCTGAATCGCTGGTGTCGGGCTATCGGCCGCTGCCCGGCATCTTCGACGAGATGGTGGATGGCGACGGGCGCCTGCGCGCGCACTGGCAGCCGCTGCTGTCGATGCTGTCGGGCCTCGGCGGCGACGAGATCAACCGCCGTTTCGCCGCCGCCGACCGATACTTGCGCGACTCCGGCGTTTTCTATCGCGTCTATGAGGATCCGGCGGAGGTCGAGCGGCCCTGGCGGTTGAGCCATGTGCCGCTGCTGATCGCGGATGCCGAATGGAAGCAATTGGAGGCCGGCCTCATCCAGCGCGCCGCGCTGCTCGAGACGGTCTTGGCGGATGCCTATGGTCCGGCCGAGTTGATCCGCGAGGGCCGGTTGCCGGCCGCGCTGATCGCCGGCAATCCGGAATTCTTGCGGCCGCTGGTCGGTGTGGCGCCGCCTGGCGGGTCGCATTTGCGCTTCTGCGCCGTCGACATCGGACGCGGTCCCGACGGCCGCTGGTGGGTGCTCGGCGACCGCACGCAGGCGCCCTCGGGCGCCGGCTATGCGATCGAGAACCGCCTGGCGCTCGCGCGCGCCATCCCCGATGTCTACCGCGCCGCGCATGTCGAGCGCGTCGCGCCGTTCTTCCAGGCCTTCCAGGCCGGGTTGTCCGCGTTCAACAAGCAGGACGACACCCGCGTCTGCCTGCTCACGCCCGGCGCGATGAACGAGACTTATTTCGAGCACGCCTATCTCGCCCGTTATCTCGGCCTGTTGCTGGTCGAAGGCGAGGACCTCACCGTGCGCGACGACGGCGTCTTCATCCGCACCATCTCGGGACTGCGGCGCGCGGAAGTGCTGCTGCGCCGGCTCGATGCCGACTTTTCCGATCCGATCGAGCTCAATGCCGCCTCGCGGCTTGGCGTCGCCGGACTGGTGCAGGCCGTGCGCGACGACAAGGTCGTCATCGTCAACGCACTCGGCGCCGGCCTGATCGAAGCGCGCGCGATGCTGGCCTTCTTGCCGGCGCTGGCGCAGAGCGTGCTCGGCACCGATCTCGCGCTGCCCAATATCGCGACCTGGTGGCTCGGCCGCGCCGACATCCGCAACGAGATGATGGCGAGATTCGACAGCATGGTGGTGGCGCCGGCCTTCGCCAACTCAGCGTCCAACATTCAGCTCGGCGACGGCATACCCGCCGCCGAGCTCGACGAAACGCACCGACGCGACCTGCTGCAATCGATTCATGATCGCGGTGTCGATTATGTGCTGCAGGAAGCCGTCACGCTGTCGACCATGCCGGTGTGGCGCGACGGCCGGCTGCAGCCGCGGCCGTTCACGCTGCGCCTGTTCCTCGCCAAGATCGGCGATAGCTGGCACGTGATGCCGGGCGGCTTTGTGCGCATTGCCGAGAGCGCCGACGCGCGCGCGGTCAGTTTGCAGCGCGGCGCCGCCACCGCCGATGCCTGGGTGCTGGCCCATGGGCCGGTCGCCGAAACGACGCTGCTGCCGACGCCGGAGCGGATGGCCGTGCAACGGGCAACCGGCGCGCTGCCGAGCCGCGCGGCGGCCAATCTGTACTGGGTCGGACGTTACGTCGAGCGCGCGGAAGCAACGCTGCGGCTGGTGCGCGCGCTCACCATCCGCGTGGCGGAAGCCGAAGACGTCACGGTGCCGGTCATCGCCAGCATCAGCGCGCTGCTTGGCACCTGGAGCGCGGCGCCGCTCGACACGTGGCAGATGTCCGCGGCCTTGGTCGCCCGCACCGCGCTCACACGCGGCGAATTCGACGGCTCGCTGCCCCACCTGGTGAATGCCGCGCGCGCGTCCGCGTCCGTGATCCGCGACCGCTTTTCGCCCGACGCCTGGCACGCGCTCAACGATCTCGCCGCCACCATCAGCGCGCCGCTCGCCATCGGTCCCGACGAAAGCGCGATGATCGAGCGGGTCGAGGCGGCGCTACGCATCATCGCCTCGCTGTCGGGCATGGCGCAGGAAAACATGACGCAGCTCGCCGGCTGGCGCTTTCTCGAGCTCGGCCGCCGCATCGAGCGCGCGATCCTCACCTGCCGCTGCGCGCGCTGGTTCGGCTATGCCGACGCGCCGGACGGCGCGCTCGACGTGCTGCTGCAATTCGCCGACAGCCAGATCACCTATCGCCAGCGTTATGTGATGATCGCGGCGCTGGCGCCGGTGATCGATCTGGTGATGCTCGACCCCAACAATCCGCGCTCGGTCGCCTATCAGCTCGACCGCATCGAGACCCACCTTGCGGTCTTGCCGCGGCGGCAGGCTGCCGGCCGGCTGTCGTCCGTGCAGCAGATCGCGGCCGCGATCGCCACCGACCTGCGCACCGCCGACGCCGCCAAGATCGACCGCAACGCGATCGTCGAGGTCGAAAACGCGTTGATGAAATTGTCGGACGCGATCGGCGCCTATTACCTTACCCATAACGAGCGCTCGGCCGCCGCCTGGGGGGCGCTGGCATGATCTACGACATCCGGCAGACCACCGTTTGCACCTATGCCTCGCCGGTCGCGCAGGCGCGCCACGTGCTGCGCCTGACGCCGATCCCGCGCGCCGGCCAGCAGGTGCAGGTCGCTTCCCTGCAGATCGTGCCGGAGCCGTCGCAGCGGCGCGAGGGGCAGGACTTCTTCGGCAACCGCATCACCTGGATCACGCTGGCCGAGCGGCACGACCGGCTGACGGTGAAAGTCTCCGCCCGCGTCGCGGTTGACGCGCTCACCGACCCGGCGTTGCTGACAACGCCGCCGTTCGAAGCGGTGCGCGAAGAAGTCTTCGCCATCGCCGATATCGGCCCGACCTCGCCGGCGCATTTCCTGTTCCCCAGCCGCATGGTCACGCTCGATCCGGAAATCCGCGACTATGCGCGCGAAAGCTTCCCGCCCGGCCGTCCGATCCTTGAAGGCGCGCTCGACCTGATGCGCCGGATCAAGGCCGACATGGTCTACGACACCGGCGCGACCACGGTGACCACCACGCCGCCGATGTCGTTCGCGCTGCGGCGCGGCGTCTGCCAGGACTTCGCGCATATCATGATCTCCGGCTTGCGCGGCATCGGCCTGCCGGCGGCCTATGTCAGCGGCTATCTGCGCACGGTGCCGCGCGACGGCTCGCCCGGTCTGCAGGGCGCCGACGCCATGCATGCCTGGGTGCTGGTGTGGTGCGGCGCGGTCACCGGCTGGATCGGGCTCGACCCGACCAATGCGGTGCCGGCCTCCGACGATCATGTCACGCTGGCGGTCGGCCGCGACTATTCCGATGTCGCGCCGTTAGACGGCGTGATCGTGGCGTCGGGCGGCCAACGCATCGACGAATCCGTCAATGTGATGCCGGTCGCCTGAATTTCACATCACTCGGCGTTCGGCGCGGATCGGCAGCCAGAGCAGGATGGAGATGGCGACAGAGCTGGGAATGCCAAGCGCGAGCGAAGGCACAGCGTGCAGGCGACTACGGCATTGTTGGAGGCTTAGACGGCGACAATGACTTACTCGGATCTTTTGCGGAACATCTCTGGGATGCTTGGATATGCGCTTTTAGAAATTGTAGGAGAGTACGGAGCGGATGGTGGCGCTGCTGCCGGGCAGGCTGACATTGCTGGTGCGGACCAGGCAGCGGCGCACGAGGCTGGGCGGAGATAGATCATGTCGCGAATGCTGACGTGCTGGTGTTGGTCCGGCTGGAAAGCTCGGCGAATTTCTCCGCCTTGGTCTCGTGGGGGCGCTCGACGAACAGGCGGAACGCTCGGGCATGGCGAAGAACGCGACGATCACGATGACCAGCGGCAAGCCGTCGGACAAAAAGGCCTGATTGAACGTGAGGCGCAGGACGGCGAAACCGGAACTGCCGACCGTAGAGAGCAGCAGGTTGTTATGTATGTAAGCCGAAGATGGCGAAGCCCTCCCAGGCCTTGCGTTCATCAGATCACCCCGTTGCCTTCATGAACTCGCGGGTGGCCTTGATGTTCTGGTCGAGGTCTTTGTTAGTGCGACTATCGGTGATGAAATCCTCGACACGCGGGCGTCTTTAGAGATAAGACTGGAACTCCGGCGAATGGACGACGACACCGAGCGCCTTGATGATCTTGGCTGACCTCGGGCGGCGTGCCGCTCTTCAGAAAGAAGCCTGCCACGCACCGGCAGCTCGTAGTTGAGCCCGATATCCTTCGGGATCGGCACGTCGGGCATTCGGCAGCCGCTTGGTGTCGAGCAGCACGAGGGCGCGCATCTTGCCGGCCTTGATGTGCGGGATCACCAGCGACGGATTGCTCAGTCCCAGCAGGATGTGGTGGCCGAGATGTCTTTCAGCGATTTGCCGGTGCCGCCATAGGGCACGTGGTTGACCGTCACGCCGGCCGCGTTGAACAGCGAGATGATCTGCTGGTGTGCGTTGGAGCCGAGCTTGTTGCCGGCGACCGCGAGTTTGCCAGGCTCGGCCTTGGCGGCCTTAACGACGTCGGCGAAGGTTTTGTATTGGGTGTCGGCCGGCGTCACCAGCACGTAAAGCGACTTCACGACGCGGGCGACCAAGGTGAGATCGCCGCGCTTCACGCTGAAGGTCGGCAGGTTCATGTAGCCGGAATAGCTGCCGTTGGCGTGCATCAGCGTGTAGCCGTCGGCCGGCTTGTTGTCGGCGTAGACCGCCGACTCGTTGCCCGAGCCGCCCGGCTTGAACACCACGCGCACCGGAACGCCGAGCGCCTCTTTCTTGGCGAGCCCGTCCGCCATCAGCTGGCACCAGCGCGCCGCGCCCGAGCCGGGTGAAGTGCCGCAGCTCATGGTAATCGGCTTGTCGGGATATTCCGCCAGCGCCGGCGACACCAACAACGCCGCGACCGCCAGCACGATCAGTTTCTTCATGATGGTCCTCCCTCCTGGTCGGACGCCTGCGACGTCTTGGCGATGGACATTTGCCGTCGGCTGCGCGCTTGCAGCGCCGTGCGCTCGCTATGCAGTTCGCGCCGGCGGCTCAGCCGGCGCTTTTCTTCGGCCCGAAGCCCGGCTCGAAATGCGGACCGCTCTCCTTGCCGTCGGCCGGAACGCCGTGGATGCCGTGCGACAGGTCCTTGGCGACGTAGAAGATCACGTCCTCCTCGGGCGTCGCGATCATCGAATGCACGGTGTTGGCCGGCACGAAGATCGCGGTGCCGGCCGGGCACAGCGTTTCCGGCGAATCGCCGATCTTCACCCGCAGCGTGCCCTGCAGCACGTAGTTGAACTGCTCGTTGGGATGGCTGTGCGGGCGCGAGCCGGTGCCGCGCGCTTTGTGGATGAGGCCGATCTGCATGCGGTCGCCTTCCACCACGGTGCCGTGCGAGGTGGAATAAGTCGGTCCCGGCGGCCATCTGCCGCGAACCGTTCATGTCGAAGAAATAGCCTTCGGTGCCGGCCTTGATGGCTCCTTCGTTCTTGGTCTCGTTTTGCGCCATGCTGATCTCCTGCGGTAGTCGTCGCATCGTCAGGCTCGACGCCGCCGATGCATGGATGATGTCCTTAAGGCTTAGCGGCGTCCAGCCGCTGCTCGAGATAATTCGTCGCCCGCACCACGACAAAGCGGGCCGGCGCGCCGGCGTGAACGCTTAGGCGATAGCCGCTGCCGCGCGGAACCTGGATGATGTCGCCGGGACCGGTCTGCTTCTTTTCGCCGCCGACCTCGGCGTCAACCTTGCCCGAGCAGATGTAGAAGAATTGTTCGTGTTCGCTGCGCGGGCTTGCCTCCTCGAAGTCACCGGGAACTTCAAAGAACCCGAAGGCGCCGCGCTCGCCTTCGATCCACTCGATCTTGCGGCCGTAGCCGATCGGCGCGTCGAGCCCGATGCTCAGCGGATAATAGCAATCCGGCACGCCCTCGATGATCATCTGCGCGCTGTTGACCGTCGACTGCGGCACCTGCGGGCTCTTTCCGGTGCGCGCGATCTCTTCGGATTCCTTCATGGTCAGCGGCCGCTCCGGCGCGGCCTCATTCGCGCCGATGCCGACCACCGTCCAGGTGCGGTCCTTGATGTAGAGATAAGCGCAGTCGCCGTCCTCGGTCGCGCGGATCGAATGCCGCACATTGGGCGGGATGAGCACGAAGGTTCCGGTGCCGGCGACGCGCCGGTCTTTGCCGACCACCGCGTTGATCTTGCCCTTGACCACGAAGACCAGAAGCTCGTTGGGGTGATAATGCAGCTCCGAGCCGGTGCCGGCTTTTTTCTGGTTGAGCCCGAAATAAAGATGGCTGCCTTCGATCACCGGCCCTTCCGCCGAGGACAGATGCGCCGTGATCTTCTGGCTCTGCAGATTCTCGAAACGATGAAACGGCATGTCTGTCCTCGCCCGTGGCCGCCCGACAGCCGGCAAGGCTCACATTGGTTTCCCGCTCTGTGAAGGCAGGATTCTCACCCGGCAGGACGCCGGTCAGGTTACTTTTTGTTCTGGCATGCGGTTCCCGGATTTTTCATGGCCCGCAAGGTTTGCTTTAAGTTGGTCGCTATTGCGGTTGCCGTGATAGAGACCACGGCAGCGGTGCGGAAAGAACTTGGCTGTGATGGCGATGACGGACGGCTCTGAACCAATCTCAATTCCGGTGAGCGTGATCACCGGTTTTCTCGGCAGCGGCAAGACCACGCTGCTGTCGCGTCTGCTCGCCGATCCGCGCATGGCCAACGCCGCCGTCATCATCAACGAGTTCGGCGAGGTCGGCCTCGACCACATGCTGGTGACGACGCCGCGCGAGGACGTGGTGCTGTTGTCGTCCGGCTGCTTGTGCTGCTCGCTGCGCGGCGATCTGGTCAACACGCTCACGCAGCTCTGGAACGAGCGCGCGCGCGGCGAGATCCCCGCCTTCGACCGCGTGCTGGTGGAGACCACGGGGCTCGCCGATCCGGCGCCGGTGCTGCTCACGGTCACCGCCGACGAGCGGCTGTCGGAAGTCTTCCATGTCGAGCGGGTGATCACCACCGTCGATGCCGTGCACGGGCTCGGCCAGCTCGACAGCCAGCCGGAAGCGGTCAAGCAGGCCTGCGTCGCCGATGTCCTGCTGCTGACCAAGACCGACGTGGCCGATGCCGAAACGATAGAGGCGCTGCGCGCGCGGCTGCAGCGGCTCAATCCGATCGCGCTCACGCGCGACGTGGTGCAGGGCGCCATCGATCCCGATCTGTTGTTCAATTTCGCCGCGCCGGGGCAGGCGCGCGCGCGCGACTTCAGCCATCTGGTCGAGCAGGTCGACGAGGCGCACGCGCATGATCACGACCACGATCATCACGATCACACAACGCACGCCGGCATCAGCTCGTTCTCGGTCACACGCGAGGCGCCGGTGACCTTCGCCGGGCTGGAAGTCTGGATGGGCATGCTGGGCGAGGTGCGCGGACCGAACCTCTTGCGCATCAAGGGCATCGTCAATGTCGGCGGCCGCCCGATCGTGGTGCAGGCGGTGCAGCACATGTTTCACCCGTTGAGCGAATTGCCGGACTGGCCGGACGAGGACCGCCGCTCGCGTATCGTGTTCATCACGCGCGACGTTTCGCGCGAGCAGATCGAGCGCACGCTCGATGCCTTGTCGCTCGAGCTTGCCCCGCGCACGCAAGGCATCGACCCGGAAGCCTTCCGCCAGTTCGTCGCCGCCGCCAGCAAGTTCCGCTGAATCAATTCCCGCTCATTCCCGCCTGCAAGCGGGGGATCGGGGACGAACGGGCGGACTTAAGCCTTCACCACCACCAGCGCATCCGCGGCTACCACGCCTTGGCCGCGCGGGCGCACGAACAGCGGATTGATGTCGAGCTCGGCGATGCGCTCTTCCTGCGCCGCCAGCACCGAGATGCGCGCGATCGCCTCGGCCAGCGCATCGACATCGAGCTCAGCGCGCCCACGGAAAGCGCCGAACAGCGGCGCCGAGCGCAATTCGGCGATCATCGCGCGCGCCTGATCGGCGCCGAACGGCGCCACGCGATAGGACACGTCTTTGAGCACCTCGGCCGCGATGCCGCCGAGCCCGAACGCCACCACCGGCCCGAACGAGGCATCGCGCACCACGCCGACGATGGTCTCCAGCCCGTCAGTGATCATTTCCGCGACGAGAAAGCCGTCGATCGTCGCCGTCCGGCTTGTGTTGCTTCACGCTGGCGCGGATCGCCGCGATTGCGTCGGCGACGCCGGCAAGGCT
Organism: uncultured Alphaproteobacteria bacterium; assembly: GCA_963761245.1. Taxonomy (GTDB): domain Bacteria; phylum Pseudomonadota; class Alphaproteobacteria; order Rhizobiales; family Xanthobacteraceae; genus Pseudolabrys. Next base: position 98,071 of record CAVXGN010000027.1, read on the forward strand.
CGATATGCCGAGCTTCACGCCGCCGACTTCACTCTTATGCGCGATGTCGCGCGACAGCACTTTCACCGCCACCGGAAAGGACAGCTCCAGCGCACGAGGCTTCTCGGCGCTTGCCGGCAACACGATCTCACGCGCGACCGGCACGCCGATCTCGCTCAACAAAGCCTTGCTCTGCGCTTCGTCGAGCGCCCCGCTTTGCGCCGGCAGCTTGACCCGCGCGACTTTGGGCGGCGCTTCCGGCGCTGGGGCCGCGCGCGACGCGGAAAATGCCGCCAGCCAAGCGGCGGATTCCGCCACCCGCACCGGCAACTCGTAAATCGGCACATGGCCCTCTTCGAGCACCGCATAGGCCGCCTCCGCCCGCTCGCGGCGCGGCGACCAGGCGAGCAGGATCGGCTTTTGATGCCGGTCGATCGCCGCGCGCACGGCGCGCGCGGTGCGCAAGGCCGGTTCGCCTTGCAGCGAGGCGAGCAGCAGCGCGAGCTGATCGACTTGCGGGTCGCCGAGCACCGAGTCGATCACGGTGATCAGCATCTCATTGTCGTTGAACACGCTGGCCGTCACGTCGACCGGATTGGCCGCCGAGCCATAGGACGGGATCGCCGCGCGCAGGCGCTTGTTCGTCTCCTCGCTGAGCGTCGATAGCGTGAGCTCCCGCATGATCGCGCGGTCGGTGAACAAAATGCCGGCGCCGCCGGAAATGCCGACCGAGGCGACGCGCGGGCCTGCCGGCAGCACGCCGCCGAGGAAAGCGCGGCAGGCATCGGCTAAGTCCTCGATATCGAAAATCTCGATGATGCCGGATTGCTTGAAGGCGGCGCGGTAGACGTCATAGCGCCCGGTCATGCTGCCGGTATGCGAGGCGGCGGCACGCGCGCCGTCGGCGCTGTTGCCGGATTTCCACACCAGCAGCGGCTTGCCGGCCGCGAGCGCGCGCCGCGCCGCCGCCATCAGCCGCCGTCCGTCGCTGGCGCTTTCGATATAGGCGCAGATGATGCGCGTGCCGGGATCCTCGATCAGCGCCTCGATCGCTTCCGTTGCGCTGAGGTCGGCCTCGTTGCCGGTGGAGACCGCGATGCGAAAGCCGATGCCGCGCGCGGTCAAGCTCATCAGCACGGCATAGCCGAAACCGCCGCTTTGGCTCACCAGCGACACCGAGCCGGCGAGCAGGTCGGGCACCTGGAAGGCCGAGCCGAAGCCGGCGTAGAGCCGTGTCGTCAAATTCATCACGCCTTGGCAATTGGGCCCGATCAGGCGCACGCCCGCTTGCGCCGCTGCTTTTCGCAATTCGTCTTCCAGCGCCTTGCCGGCCGCGCCGGTCTCGCCGAAGCCGGCGGTCAGCACGATGCAGAATTTGATGCCCGCCGCGCCGCAGTCGCGCACCGCCTCGATCGCGGCTTGCGCCGGCACCGCGATGATCGCGATGTCGCACGGCTCGCGGATGTCGGCGGCGCTGGCGTAGCAGCGCAGGCCGTCGATCTCTTTATATTTCGGGTTGACCGGATAGACGCCGCCGCGGAAGCCGAACTGGTTGAGCGCACGCACCGGTTGCCCGCCGATGCGGGAAAGATCGGCCGACGCCCCGACGATCGCGACGCCGCGCGGCTCGAACAAATGCGACAGTGCGTGCAAGCAACCCCCGGGAGCCCGCTGGCAGCCGCTTGCGCGGCGCGCTGTTTTGCGCTTGTCCTCTTGGCAGAGAACGCTTGTTGTATGCTACAGCCGGGCGCGGTTTGTAAACCGAAAGGCCGTCATGCCGGGGACGACAGAGCGGGTGACCTTGGTGACCGGCGCGACGCGCGGTATCGGCCGCGCCATCGCCGCCAAGCTGGCGGCCGACAAGCACCGCGTCATCGGCATCGCGCGCTCGGCCGGCGATGCCGATTTCCCGGGCGAAGTCGTCGCCGCCGATCTGCGCGATGAGAATTCGATCAAGCGCGCGCTCGACGGCATAGTCGCACGCCATGAGATTACCGGGCTGGTCAATAATGCCGGACTCAATCACATTCAGAAGCTGGGCGAGATCGATCTTGCCGCCTTCGATGAGGTGATCGCCGTCAATCTGCGCGCCGCGATCCAGTGCGCGCAGGCGGTGCTGCCGGCCATGCTGCGCGCGCGCTTCGGGCGCATCGTCAACATCACCAGCCGCGCCTTGCTCGGGCGCGCCGGCACCTCGTCCTATTCGACCGCCAAGGCCGGCATGGTGGCGATGACGCGCTGCTGGGCGCTCGAGCTTGCCGACAAGGGCATCACCGTCAATGCGGTCGGACCGGGGCCGACCGAGACCGAGATGTGGAACACCAACAATCCGGCCGACAGCCCGACCACGCGCGCGCATATCGCGCGTATTCCCATGGGGCGGCTGGGCCAGCCGGAGGAAATCGCCGGCGCGGTCGCCTATTTCATGTCGGAAGCGGCAGGCTTCACCACCGGCCAGCATATCTTCGTATGCGGCGGGCTGAGCGTCGGCTCGCCGATGGTATAGAGTTTGGCTTGGCCGGGGCCCGCATGATAGCCAAAGCGACAATTCCAACAGCCAATTTTATGGACGCTACGCCATGACCGCGTCGGATGTATTGCTGATCGAACGTCCATCGGACGACATCGTCGTGTTCCGGCTCAATCGGCCGCAGGTGCGCAACGCGCTCAACCTGGAGATCCGCCAGCGTCTCGCCGATGGCGTGACACAGTATGCCGCCGATCCGGCGATCCGCTGCCTGGTCATCACCGGGTCCGACACGGTGTTCGCGGCCGGCGCCGACATCAGCCAAATGGCGGAGGCCGGGCCTATCGAGGTCATGGCGCGCAACCTGCAGAAATACTGGCGCACCATCATGGACTGCCCGAAACCGGTGATCGCCGCGATCGAGGGTTTCGCGCTCGGTGGCGGCCTGGAATTGGCGCTGTGCGCCGACATCATCGTTGCCGGCGAGGGCGCCCGGCTCGGCCTGCCCGAGGTCAAGATCGGCATCCTGGCCGGCGGCGGCGGCACGCAGAAGCTGACGCGGCTGATCGGCAGCAAGCGCGCCATGCTGCTGTTGTTGACCGGCAAGATGTTCGGCGCCGCCGAGGCGCTCAACATGGGCGTGGTCAGCGACGTCGCGCCCACCGGCCAGGCTTTGCCGCGCGCGCTGGAGATCGCGCGCGAAATCGCGGCGCAGCCGCCGATCGCCGTCATGCAGATCAAGGAAATCGTCAATGCCGGCATCAACGCGCCGCTCGACACCGCGCTGATGCTGGAGCGCAAGGCGCTGCTCTTGCAATTCGCCACCAGCGACCAGAAGGAAGGCATGCGCGCCTTCCTGGAAAAACGTAAACCGAAGTTCGAAGGGAAGTAGCGTGGATCTCCTGAAATCCGATCTCGTCGCCGCGGTGTTCGGCACCGGCACCATGGGCCGCGGCATCGCGCAGCTTTGCGCGCAAGCCGGAATGACGACTTTGCTGTACGATGCGCGCGAGGGCGCGGTGAAAGAAGCGATCGCCGGCATCGACAAGGCGCTGGAAGGCCTGGTGGCGAAGGGCCGCATGACGGCGGAGGTCAAGCAAGGCACCATCAGCCGCTTGAAGCCGATCGGCTCGCTCGACGAGGTGGCGCCGGCCGGCGTCGTGATCGAGGCGATCGTGGAAGATCTCGCGGTCAAGCGCGAATTGTTCCGCGAATTGGAAAAGCGGCTGGCGCCCGACGCGGTCATCGCCACCAACACTTCCTCGCTGTCGGTAACCGAAATCGCCGCCGGCTGCGCCAAGCCGGAGCGCGTCGCCGGCCTGCATTTCTTCAATCCGCCGCCGCTGATGCGGCTGGTCGAGGTGATCGGCGGCCTGCGCACCGATCCGGCGGTGGTGGAAAGCCTGATCGGCTTTTCCAAGCGCATCACCAAGCATCCGGTGGTGGCGGCCGACTCGCCCGGCTTCATCGTCAATCACGCCGGCCGCGCCTACACGCCCGAGGCGCTTGCGCATCGTGGCGCAAGGCATCGCCACGCCGCGCGAGGTCGATACCTTGATGAAGGAGGCCGCCGGCTTCCGCATGGGGCCGTTCGAATTGCTCGATCTCGTCGGCGGCGACGTCGCGCACGCGGTGATGGTTAGCATCTACAATCAATATTTCAACGAGCCGATGTATCAGCCGTCGGCGCAAATGGCGGTGCGCGTCGCCGGCGGGCTGCTCGGCCGCAAGAGCAAGCAGGGCTTCTACGACTATTCCGGACCGCCCAGCGCCGGCGAGCCGACCGTCACGGTCGCGCCGCAGCCGATGCCGGCGGCGGCCTGGATCTGCGACGAGGACGGCGGCGCCGAACTTGCCGAATGGCTGAAGGGCGCAGGCGTGAAGGCGCAATTGGGCGGTACGCCTGCGGCAAGCGTGCTGTGCTTCGTGACGCCGCTCGGCGAGGACGCCTCCAACGCGGCGGTGCGCTTGAAGCTCGATCCCGTGCGCACCGTCGCCGTCGACATGCTCGGCCGTTTCCAGGGCCGCCGCACGCTGATGAAGACGCCGCTGACCGCGCCGGAAATGCTGGGCGCGGCTTATACCGCGCTGTCGGCCGGCAATGTGCCGGTCACCGTGATCAACGACAGCCCCGGCTTCGTCATCCAGCGGCTGCTCTGCATGATCGTCAACATCGGCAGCCGCATCGCCGAACTGCGCATCGCCGCGCCGGCCGACATCGACACCGCGGTCGAGCTCGGGCTCAATTATCCGAAAGGCCCGCTGGCGCTCGGCGACATGCTGGGCGGCGCACGCGTGCTTGGCGGTGCTCGACGGCATGCATTCCGTCACGCTCGATCCGAAATATCGCGCCACCGCCTGGCTGCGCCGCCGCGCGCGGCTCGGCATTTCGTTGCTGTCGCCCGATTGAGGGTGCGGGCCGGGGGCCCCGAACCATGCCGCTCGATGCCGAAACCATGGTTCAGCTGCGCGACACCGTGCGGCGCTTCGTGCGCGAGCGGCTGATCCCCAACGAGCGCCAGGTCGAGGAGGAGGACGCCATCCCGCCCGACATCGTGGACGAGATGCGCGCGCTCGGCCTGTTCGGCCTGACTATCCCTGAAGACTACGGCGGCCTCGGCCTCAACACCGAGGAAGAGGCGCAGATCGTCTACGAGGTGGCGCACGCCTCGCCCGCCTACCGCTCCTGCTTTGCCTCCACCATCGGCATCGGCTCGCAGGGCATCGTGATCGACGGCACGCCGGAGCAGAAGCAGAAATATCTGCCGCGCATGGCCAAGGGCGAATTGATCGGCTCGTTCGCGCTGACCGAGCCGGATATCGGTTCCGACGCCGCGCACCTGAAGCTGTCGGCGCGCCGCGACGGCAACGATTTCGTGCTCAACGGCACCAAGCGCTTCATCACCAATGCGCCGCAGGCCGGCCTGTTCACCGTGATGGCGCGCAGCGATCCGAAGGAGGCGGGCGCCAAGGGCGTCACCGCCTTCCTGGTCGAGGCCGGCACGCCCGGCCTGCGCCTCGGCAAGATCGACCGCAAGCTCGGCCATCACGGCTCGCACACATCGGACGTGATCTTCGAGGACGTGCGCGTGCCGAAAGAGCAGATCGTCGGCGGCAAGGAAGGCGTCGGCTTCGTCACCGCCATGAAGGTGCTCGACCGCGGCCGGCTGCATATCGCGGCGGCCTGCTGCGGCGCCGCCGAGCGGCTGATCGAGATGATGCTCGATTACGCCTTGGATCGCGTGCAATTCGGCAAGCCGATCGCCGAGCACCAGCTCGTGCAGGGCCTGATCGCCAACTCAAAGCGCGACTCCTACGTTGCCTGGTGCGCGCTGCTCGATGCCTGCCGGCGGCGCGACGCCGGCGAGCGCGTGACGATGCTCGCGGCCTGCGCCAAATACTTCGCCAGCGAGATGGTCTGGCGGGTGGCCGACGCCGCGGTGCAGGTGCACGGCGGCAACGGCTACATGCAGGACTACCGGGTTGAGCAATTCCTGCGCGACGTGCGGCTTTATCGCCTCTATGAGGGCACCTCGCAGATCCAGCAGCTCATCATCGCCCGCGATCTGCTCAAGCAGCATCGCGGATAACCGCCGCGCCGCCGCGCTGCGCGCTTGCGCGAAGTGTCGGATTCTTGCGCGGCGAGACTGCGCCGTCGCATGCCGCGTGCCGCAATGCATAAGGGTTTCTATTGACCCTTTGCGGGCGCGCCGCTTACGTTCCCTCGATCAAAGCTTGGCGGGAACCGCGCCGGGCGCTCACAACAAGAATCCGGCGGGGAAGCAATGGCGACAGCGAAACAGCGCGCAATCAAAGGCAAGACGCTCATCGACGGCAATGGCGGCGCGGTGGTGGCCAATCCGGTCATCCTGCTCGACGGCAAGCGCATCAGCGCAGTGGGCCCCGCCGACAAGATCAAAATCCCGCAAGGGGCCGAGGTGATCGACGCCAGCCACTGCACGCTGATGCCCGGCATGATGGATCTGCACATCCATATCGCGATGTTCAACAACCGCACCTTCAAGAACTATCGCGTGGCGCAGTGGGAGGTCACCCCGCAGCTGCAGCAGATGTACACCTATTTCCATTCGCAGCTCTGCTTCGAGATGGGCTTCACCACGCTGCGCGACCTTGGTCTGCAGAGCACGCGCGGTCTGCTGACCGAGAACACCTGCGCGGTGCGCGACGCCATCGAGGCCGGCGTGCTGGCCGGCCCGCGGCTGGTGGTCGCCGGCTTCACCTATATGACCGGCTCGCATCTGGAATTGATCTTCCCGCGCGCCGCCGAGCGGCACGGCTTTCAGAACGCCGACGGGCCGTGGGAACTGCGCAAGCTCGCGCGCACCAATCTGCGCGCCGGCTGCGACGTCATCAAGACCTGCGCTTCGGGCGGCGGCGGCACCGACAAGGAGGAGCCGGACGTCCGCAACCTGACGCAGGAGGAGCTCGACGCCATCGTCGACGAGGCGCACGCGCTGCATAAGCACGCCGCCGTGCACTGCTTCACGCCGGGCGCGCACCGCATGGCGATCAAATCCGGCTGCGACACCATCGAGCACATGGTGTTCCACGACGACGATTCGCTGGAGAAGATCCTGGAAGCGAAGATGTGGATGACGCCGACGCTGGCGCACCGCACCGATCACGCCATCGAAATCCGCCGCGACATCGGCACGCCGGAATTCACCCTCAACAAGATGAAGACCATCCAGCCGTTCTGCTACAAGACCTTCCAGAGCTTCTACAAAGCCGGCGTCAACATCGCCATGGGCACCGACATGGGATTCGAGCCGGGCATGGGCACCAACGCCTTCGAACTGGAAGTCTATGTCGGTCTCGGCATGACGCCGATGGACGCGATCCTCACCGCCACCCGCAACGCCGCCATGGCGCTGCGCATGGACAAGGACATCGGCACGCTGGAAGCCGGCAAGTACGCCGACATCGTCGCGGTCGACGGCGATCCGCTCGCCGACATCCGCATCCTGCAGGAGCGCAAGCGCATCCAGATGGTGATGAAGGAGGGCGATATCTACGTCGACCGCCGTCCCGGCCATTCCAAAGAGATCGTGCACGCCGAGCCGGACAGCTGGCGCAAGATCGACGCCTAAGCGCTGCCGCTGATGCAAACTCCGCTCATTCCCGCGTAAGCGGGAATCCAGAGCGAAAAATTCGGCGCAGAGATAATTGGACCCTGGGTCCCCGCTGGAGCCTGTGCTCGGGACAGCCGAAGGTTGGACCCGAGTACTGGGACGAACGGTGGATTCCGCCCGGTAGCCACATCCGCGCCGCTATGGCACGTTAGAAATCATTGCTTATCTGAGCCGAAGCCGGATGCCCCGGCCCGGGAACCCCATGAACTGGATCTCCAACGTCGTCCGTCCCAAGATTCGCAGCTTCCTGCGCCGCGAGACGCCGGAAAATCTCTGGATCAAATGTCCGGAGACCGGCGCGCTGGTCTTCTACAAGGACGTCGAGTCGAACCAGTTCGTCATCCCGTCGTCCGACTACCACATGCGCATCAGCGCCGGCGTGCGGCTCAAGACGCTGTTCGACAACGGCGAATATGAGGAGATCGCGGTGCCGGAGGTGCCGCTCGATCCGCTCAAGTTCCGCGACGAGCGCCGCTATGCCGACCGGCTGAAGGACGCCCGCACCAAGACCGGCATGCAGGACGCGGTCAAGCTCGGCATCGGCCGTCTGGAAGGGCAGATGGTCACCGCCGGCGTGCAGGATTTCGACTTCATGGGCGGCTCGCTCGGCATGGCGGCGGGCGAGGCGGTGATCACGGGCCTCGAAACCGCGGTGCAGCGGCAGACGCCGTTCATCGTCTTCGCGGCCTCCGGCGGCGCGCGCATGCAGGAAGGCATCCTGTCGCTGATGCAATTGCCGCGCACCACCGTCGCGGTGCAGATGCTGCGCGAGGCCAAGAAGCCCTACATCGTCGTGCTGACCAATCCGACCACCGGCGGCGTCACCGCCTCCTATGCCATGCTCGGCGACGTGCATATCGCCGAGCCGGGCGCGCTGATCGGCTTTGCCGGCCCGCGCGTGATCGAGCAGACCATCCGCGAGAAACTGCCGGAAGGCTTCCAGCGCGCCGAATATCTCGCCGAACACGGCATGGTCGACATGGTTGTGCATCGGCACCAATTGCGCGCAACGCTTGCGGAATTGTGCCGGCTGTTGACCAAAACGCCGACGCCCGGCGAGCCGCAGGCGGCGGACCAGCCGCAACTGCCGGTCCCGGCGCATGCGTGATTTACCCTCAGCGGCATCATGTAATCCGCTCATTCCCGCGTAAGCGGGAATCCAGGGGACGAATCCTCAGAGTCTCGGCAATATGCGTCCCTGGGTCCCCGCTTTCGCGGGGACGAGCGGAAAGGTGTTGCAACCGGCGAAAATTGAACGCGCCTCGAACGACATGACCCCCATCGACTCCATCATCGCGCGGCTGACGGCGCTGCATCCCAGGCGCATCGACCTGTCGCTCGGCCGCATCGAGCGGCTGTTGGCCGCGCTCGATCATCCGGAGCGCAAGCTGCCGCCGGTGATCCACGTCGCCGGCACCAACGGCAAGGGCTCCACCATCGCCTTCCTGCGCGCCATCCTGGAAGCGGCGGGCAAGCGCGTGCATGTCTATACCTCGCCGCATCTGGTGCGCTTCAACGAGCGCTTCCGGCTGGGCGCGCGCGGCGGCGGCGTGCTGGTGAGCGACGAAGAGCTTGCCGCCGCGCTCACCGAATGCGAGCGCGCCAATGGCGATGCGCCGATCACGGTGTTCGAGATCACCACCGCCGCCGGCCTGCTGCTGTTCGCGCGCCATGCCGCCGACGTGCTGCTGATGGAAGTCGGGCTCGGCGGCCGGCTCGACGCCACCAATGTGATCGAGCATCCGCTCGCCACCGTGATCACGCCGATCGCGGTCGACCACACCGATTTTCTGGGCGATACGCTCGACAAGATCGCGGCGGAGAAGGCCGGTATCTTGAAGCGCAACACGCCGGCAGTCTCGGCCGCGCAGCAGCGCGACGCGCTTGCGGTGATCGAGCGGCAGGCCGCGCGCCTTCAACGCGCCGCTCAAGATCGCCGGCGAGGACTGGACCGCGACCGAGGAGCGCGGCCGCCTGGTCTATCAGGACGATGTCGGCCTGCTCGATCTGCCGGCGCCCAAGCTTTACGGCCGCCACCAGTTCGAGAACGCCGGGCTTGCGATTGCCGCCTTGCGCGCCATCAAGCCGCTGAAGATTCCGCCCGCGGCCTACGAGAGCGGCCTCACCAAGGCCGATTGGCCGGCGCGCTTGCAGCGGCTGGGCCAGGGCGAGCTCACCGCGATGCTGCAGCCGGGCAGCGAGCTATGGCTCGACGGCGGCCATAATGCCGACGGCGGCCGCGCCGTCGCCGCCGCGCTCGCCGATCTCGAGGAACGCGTCTCGCGCCCGCTGGTGCTGATCGTCGGCATGCTGGCGAACAAGGACTGCGCCGGGTTCCTGCGCAACTTCACCGGGCTGGCGCGCCGGTTGATCGCGGTGCCGGTGCCGAATACCGAGAATGGGCTGAGCGCCGAAGCGGTCGCCGACGCCGCCCGCGCCATCGGGCTGCCGGCCACCAGCCGCGACGATCTCGACGAGGCGCTGGAGGCGGCGCGCAAGCTCGATCTCGAGCCGCCGCCGCGCATTCTGATCACCGGCTCGCTCTATCTCGCCGGCGAGGCGCTGCGCGAGAACGGCACGCTGCCATCTTGAATCCCTCCCCCGCTTGCGGGGGACGGTGGCGAGCGAAGCGAGCCGGGTGGGGGTATTCAGCGCAACGCCACCCCGATCGCGCTTGCGCGCGATCGACCCTTCCCTTTCAGGGGAGGGATAAGAGTGCTCACCGCAAACAACCTCATCGAATCCCGCCGTCATCCGACCGGCCAGATTCTCCGGAAAGGCCTCTTGACTTTAATCCTACTGCTGAATATAATCCTGCTGTTCGGTCCGCCGAGGGCGCTCTCATGAGGCGTCATGACAGCGGGACCGGATGCGGCGCCCGCGGGCGGGAGACGAACGCTCCTCCCGCACTCGGGAGGCCCCGGGCAGCCGTCCGGCCTCACTACGGAGGCCTGCCTTCAATGGCTGGACGTGACGCGGACGAGGGATGGCGAAAGCCGTCCGGGTCGGGTTGGCGCAAATGCCGCTCGTCGCCGCGTCGGGAAGCACGGCCCCGGGGACAGAAATCGCCGCGATGGAGCGCCGCGCGGCGCGCACCCTTCGCCAAGGGTGCCCACGCCTCGCCAGGCGTGGATCGTTGGATGCGCCTTGCGGCGCTCCATCCCCTCGACATGTTGTCGAGGGGGCAAGAGGGACGACGGCGTGCCCCGCGCCGCCAAGAATAGGGGCGGCGGAGCGTTGGCTTCGCGGGCTTGCCCGCCGAAGCAGAGCGAAGGCGGGCTGTTTGACAATTGAATCGGGAATGGCACGGACGCGCAAAACATTCGGCGTCGTCCGCGCGACCCAGGCTCCGACTCGCTTCGCGAGCTTCGGCGGGTATAGTCGCCGAAGCGCGGAGCGCGTAGGTGGAAGCGGGGACCCAGTAAACACAGATAGCGCAGTGATTACTGGATCGTCCGCTGGAGCCTGCGCCCGCGCAGGCGGGTGCGGACGATGACAGCCGAGAGAAAACAAAAATGGCCGGGACAGGCCCGGCCATCTCGTCAAATGCAAAATCAATCGCGCGAAATCACACCGCCGAGCTGATCCACTGATGCAGCTTCTGCTTGGGCGCGGCGCCGACCTGGCGCGAAGCAATCTCGCCGTTCTTGAACATCATCAGCGTCGGGATCGACATGATGCCGTATTTCGCCGCGGTGTTCGGGTTCTCGTCGACATTGAGCTTGAGGATCTTGACCTTGTCGCCGAGCTGGCCGGCGATCTCCTCCAGCGCCGGCGCGATCATGCGGCAGGGCCCGCACCATTCCGCCCAGAAGTCGACCACGACCGGCTCGGCCGATTTCAATACGTCCGCTTCAAAGCTTGCGTCCGACACCTTGCCGACGGTCATGACCATTTCCTCTTGTGATTAAGGCGGAGAATCGCCCCGAAAACTTGCGAGGCCAGGAACCTATGAACGCGCCTCGGCAGCGTCAAGGCGCTATCGCGGGGAGGTGATTTGCGTGAGCGCCGCGTCCAGCGCTGCGGCTGAAAGCTCCATGAGATCAGGGACTTCCGTCCAGACGAGGGCGGCGCGCACGGCCCTATCGGGGTAGAGCTTGGCAAGCACGGCGCGGTAGAGCGCAAGCTGGGCAACATAGGCGGGCGGCACGTCTTCGATTCGGCGCGGCGCCGGGCGGTTGGTCTTGAAATCGCCGATCAGCACCGAATCCGTCCGTGATCGCCAGGCGGTCGACTTGGCCGGAGACGCGGAACGTCTTGCCGGCGATGGCAAGCCTGCCGACGATCGGCACCTCGGCGCGGCTCCCTGCCGCGAACAGCGCGGCAAAGCGCGCATCGTCGAGCAAGCGCAAAGTCTGTTCGGCGAGTTTGTCTCGTTCGTCTTGCGGCAAGTTCTGTCCAGTGCGCGCGAGAAACTTCTTGGCGGCGTCGGCGCGGCGATCGGGCGGAATATCGGGCAACGACTGCAGCAGGCGGTGCACCAGCACGCCGCGCAACAACGCCGCCGCCCGGTCGCCGGTTGTGACGGTCCGCGTGACATCCTCGTCAATCGCGGTGGACGGCGTGATGGTGAGTTCGCGCACGGAATCGGGCGCGGCATCGCGCGTGAGCCAGGCGGGCAACGATGGCGAAGTTGGCTGCTCCTCTTTTTCGGGCGGCGTCGCTTCGGTGTCGGGCCCGGCGGTTTTGCGATAGCGCAGAACGTCGCCGTCCTCCGCAGCCTCGCTCACGCAATCGGCTTTCAGCGTCTCGCTGACCAATTCATACCAGCAGCCGTCCGGAATCTTGTTGCGGCCCTGGCAACCGCACACGATCAGCGTCTCGGCTGCGCGCGTCATCGCGACATAGAGGAGCCGGCGATATTCGTCGCGCGCGGCATCGAGCGCGGCCTGGCGTGCTTGCGTCATCGCCGCGACATCGTCGGCTTTGCCTTTGGCCCAGACGATCGCGCCGTCGGGGAGCAAGAGCAGCTTCGGCGGATGCGCGCCCGCCGGCGGCGTGGTGGTGTCGGCGAGGACCACGGTTTTGGCTTCCAGGCCCTTGGCGCCGTGCACGGTCATCACCCGCACCTCGTCGCGCACCATCTCCATGTCGCGCTTGACCACGCTTTGCGCCGCGCGCAGCCAATTGATGAAGCCCTGCAGCGACGGCGTCTCGCGGCTCTCGTAATCGAGCGCGAGATTGAGGAATTCGTCGAGCGCGTCGGTCGCTTCCGGCCCGAGCCGCGCCAAGATTTTCGCGCGGCCGCGCAGCGCGCCCAGCACATGCGCGTAGAAGCCGAAAGGCGAGAGTTGCCGCGCCGCTTGCGCCAACGCCTCAAGCACGTGGTCGGCCGCGGCGAAGGCGGGATCGTCCTTGGCCTCGGCGCGCAAGGCGTTGCGCAGCGAATTTTTTTTGCGGTTCCAGGCGAGCGTGAACAACTGCTCCTCGTTTAGGCCGAACAGCGGGCTCTTGAGCACACAGGCGAGCGCGAGATCGTCGTCCGGCAGCAACAGGCAGTCGGCGAGCGCGATCAGGTCCATCACCGCGATGTGCTCGGTCAGCACCAGCCGGTCGGCGCCCGCAACTGCGACGCCTTGATCCTTGAGCGCGCGGATGATCGCCTCGAACAACGGCCCGCGCTGGCGCACCAGCACCAGCACGTCGCCCGCCTTGCCGCCGCGCGCAATTCCGCGCCTCACCGTCGCCGCGATGCGGCGCGCCAACAGGACTTGCGGGCTTTCCTCGCTCAGCGTGTCGAACGGCGCGTCCCAGCCCTCGATCTCGCGCCGCTCGGCCGGCTTGATCAGCGGCCAAATCTCGACCAGTCCGGGCGCGGCGTTGGGCAGCGACTCATGCTTGGGAATTCCGACGGCGTCGGTGGTCACGCTTTCATAGACGTCGCGCGCGCTGAACACCTGGTCGACGCCGCCGAGCACGTTCTCGCCGGAGCGGAACGAGTGGTGGAAGCGCAGAAAGCGCCAGCCTTGTTCCGGAACGTCGAACCGGCGCGCAAACAAGCGGCGCATCTCGTCGAAGGCATGCGGCGCGGCGCCCTGGAACGAGAAGATCGACTGCTTCTCGTCGCCAACCGCGAAGATGGTGCGCTTGATATCGGGCCTTGCGCCGCCGAATTCGGAGGCGAGCAACCGGATGATCTCCCATTGCTTGGGACTGGTATCCTGCGCCTCGTCGATGAGGATGTGATCGATGCCGAGGTCGAGCTTGTAGTGCACCCAGGCGCTGGCGCCGTCGGACAGCAGCGGCAGCGTTTTGTCGATGAGGTCGTCGTAGTCGAGCAGCGCGCGGCGCTCTTTTTCCTTTTGGTAGCGGTCGATCACCGCTTTGGCGATGGTGATGAGCGCGCGGGTGCGCTCGCGCGCGGCCAGCGCCCGCTCGCGTTCCAACAACTTGCAGACGCGCTCCTGTTCGGATTGCAGGCGCGCAAGCCAATCGGGATGGCGCTCGGCGAGCTTCTTGGTGATGACGTTCTTACGCGGCGCGAGCTCTGTGGTGCAGAAGATTTTGAGATAATTATCGACGCGCTCGCGGCCGGCAGAAGCACGTGCGGCTTCAAGCGCGGCAATGTGCTTTTGGTCGGAGGCCGCGCCGGAATCGAGGATTTCGATCAGCGCCGGCCATTCTGTCTGCGGGATCAGCGAGGCTGAGAAGAATTCCTGCTCGATCGATTCAGGCGTATCGTTCGCATCGATGCCGAAGCTCTCCGACAACTCGGCCATCGCGGCCTCGATGCTGCCGGCGCGCGCGAGCCAAGCCTCGAGCGCATCGCGCTCGCGGATGACCTCGCCGATCACCTCCTTGAAGGTGACGTCGGCGGCGGTAACGATCGCGGTCGATAGCGCGCGACCGAGCGCGCTGTCGGCATCGGCGGACGCTTGCAGCAGCACGCCGAGCGTCAATTGGTCGAGCAATTGCGCGGTGGCGGCCTCGTCGAGCACGGAAAATCGCGCCGCCACATTGGCCTCGAACGGGAACTGATGCAGCAGCCGCGTGCAGAAGGCGTGGATGGTCTGTACTTTCAGCCCGCCCGGCGTTTCCAGCGCGGAGGCGAACAGCCGGCGCGCCCGCGCGCGGCGTTGCGCGTCCGGCTTGTCGCCGGTGGAGAGGCTGATTTCTCTATCGAGCGCCGCGTCGTCGAGCGCGGTCCAATGCGCAAGCGTGCCGAATACGCGGTTCGCCATGTTGGCGGCGGCGGCCTTGGTGAAGGTGATGCAGAGGATCTTGGCCGGATCGACGCCGCGCAGCAGCAGGTTGATCACGCGCTGCGCCAGCACGTGCGTCTTGCCCGAGCCGGCATTGGCGGAGACGAAGGCGGACACTTCCGGATCGGCGGCGCTGATCTGCACCGCGCGCACGTGGTCGGGAATGATGCGGGCGGCGGTCATTCTGTTCCCTCATCGCTTCCGCCGGTTGCCGACCATTCCTTGACGCGCGCGAGATGGTCGTAGTCGCCGTAGTGGGTGCGCCACATCGGATGCACCAACGAGAGATAGGGCGTCGCCTCGTCCTCGAATTTCGCCGCCAGTTCCTTCAATTTCGCCAAAGCGCGATCAGCCTGGCTGTCGGGCGTTCCTTCCTTGAAAACGATCGCGCTCGGCTTGCCGGCCGGATCGCCGCCTTTCAGCGTCACGTAAGCGATTTCGCTCACCGAGCCGGGCGGGATTTTTTTGAAGCCGCCTTCGCGCAGAATGGCGGCTTCCAGTGTCAATTGCGGCGCCAAGCCGGTGCGCACCTGCTTCTCGGTGCGCGCCTGCCCGGTCTTGTAGTCGATGATTGCGTAGCTGCCGTCCTGGCGCTGCTCGATGCGGTCGGCGCGGGTGCGCAGCGTGAAGCTGCGCTGACCGAGCGGGAATTCAAGCTGGCCGTCTTCTTCGGCGTAAAGCCTGGCGATGTCGGCGCGCCGCGCGCCGTCCCATTGTGCGAACCAGCGCGCGATGCGCCGAAAGCGCGGCCACCAGAAAGCGCGCGCTTCCGGAAAATCGCCGAGCGGCGCGAAATGTTGCTCGCCGAGCTTGATCAATTCCTGCAAAGGCTCGGCAGGCGGCGCAGGCGCAAACAGCTTCGTATAGTCGCCGATGGCCTCGTGGATCACGCTGCCGCGGTCGCGCGCACCGGGCGGCGTGTCGACGGCGTCGAGCGGCAGCAGGTGCAGAATATATTTGGCGTAGATGGTGTAGGGATCGCGCAGCCAGTCCTCGATCGCGGTGACCGACAGCGCGCGCGGGCGCGCCTCGACTTTCGGTTTCGGCGCCGGACGCTGCGCAGGTTTGACTTCGGCCGGATGATCGAGCGCGCGGGCGAGCGCGAGATAGTGCTCGCCGCGTTTGAGCGCGCCTTGCCAGCGCGCTTCGCCGGCGACCGCAGCCAAGCGCTGCACGAAGCGCGAGGTCACCGTCGGCGCCCCGGCGACTTTGGCGGCGCGGGTGAGGATGACTTCCGGCGCGCCGAGCGATTGCGCGAAGTCGTGCGCGGCCAGTCCGATGCGCCGCTCCGGCGGATCGAGCCCGAGATCGCGCCGCATCGGCCGCGACAGCCAGGGATCGCTGCGCGTTTCGGGCGGCCAGCTGCCTTCGTTGAGGCCGCCGAGCACAAGGCGGTCGGCGCTTTGCAGGCGCGCTTCCAGCGGGCCGTAAATGTGGACGCGCACATCGCGTGTTTCCGGGCGGCGCACGACGCGACCGCCGATGCCGGCGTGGAAGACTTCCGCATAATCGCCCTTGGCGACGGCGAGCCCGGCCGCGGAAGGGCTTGCGATGAGGTCATCGAGCGCGCGCGCCAGCGACAGCGCCTTCATGGCCGGTGAAGGCGGCGATGTCGCCTTTGTCGTCCTCGCCCAACACGGCGATGACGTCGCGATGACGCTGCGCCAGCGCGGCGAGCGCATGATCGCCGGTTTTGAGCGTTTCCAGCGGCGCCAGCGCGGCGGTGAGCCTGTCGACCAGCGCACCGGCGGCATCGAGCTCGTCTTCAGCAATCAGCCAGCGCGGGTCGCTGCGATGCATGGTGTCGCGGTTGGCGCGGAAGGTTTGCAGCGCGTGGGCCAAGCCATTCGTTCCGGGTCGCGGCCGCGGCCCGCGCAATAGCGCGCGCTCCAGCGCGGCAATGGCGCGCGCGTGATCGTCCGGCGCAGCGCCAAGGCGCAGCAAGGAATGTTTGAGCAGCGCCAGCAGCGTCACCGGCTCAAGACCGGAAAGGGCTGCTTGCGCTGCCAGCCGCGCGAATAGACCGGCCGGCGTGTCGGCAAGCGAGTCGCCGCCGGAATCGTCGACCGAAACGCGCCAGCGCTCGAGCGCGGCGACGACGCGGCGTGCCAGCGTGCGGTCGGGCGTCACCAGCGCGGCGGTCTTGTCCTTGGTCTCGACCGCTTCGCGCAAGGCGACTGCAATGGCGAGCGCCTCCTCCTCGGCATTGGCGGCCTCGACCATGGCGATGGAAGCAACCGCGTTGTCGGCGGATGTGCCGAAGTCTTTGGCGCGCTGCTGCCAGTGCTCGGTGGTCGACGCCGGCCGCAGCGCTTCCGACACCAACGCGTCGCGGGCGTGCGCTACGGGCGTGCCGAGCGGCGCTACCTCGTTGCGCGCGATGCCGATCTGCGCCAGCAAGCCATGCATGGCGAATTGCGCGTGGCCGCAGGCCGGCGCGCCGTCGTGGTGATCGCTGCCGTCGCCCGCGATGAGCGCCCACGAGGCGTCGTCGAGATCCATATCAAGCCCGGGCAGTACCAGCGCGCCGTGCGGCAGCCGCGCGATGGTGGCGAGCAGCTTGGCGGTTGCCGGCATCGAGCCGGTCGAGCCTGCGGCAATGACGGGCGCCTCGCTGTTGGCAAGTCGCGCCGTCTCGGCCTCGATCAGTTTGTCGCGCCGCTCGGCGGCTTCGATGGCGCCGCGCTCATGACGCAGCGCCGGCCAGGCCTCGCGCGCGATCTTGAGGAAGCGCAGCGACAATTGCCAATAGGGATCGAGATCGTCCGGCACCAGACCGTCGAGTCTGTCCCAGCTCACTTGCCGCGTGGTCATGTCGTCCATCAGGCGGGCGAGGTCATCGGCCAAGCCGAGCGCGGCCGATGGCGTATTGGCGATCAGCGGTGAGCCTTCGGCGCCGCGCAGCTCGGGCGAGTTCGCCCATTGCAGGATCAATTCGGCGAGCAGCAACCGGCGCTCGAGCGGCGCGATTGCTGGCGGCAGTTCCAAAGCGGCGCTCGCCAGCTCGGCCGTCGCCGCATCGGCAAAGGCGAGCTCATCCTCGTCGATGTCGCCGATAGCAACGATGCGCGGCAGGAGCGCGGCGTCGGCATCGAGCGCATCGAGAAACGCATCGCGCGCCAGCCGGCAGGCGCGCCGCGTCGGCAGATAGAGCGTGGCGGCGGCAAGCGCCAGCGGATTGCGGCTCGCCGGGAAGCCAGGCACCAATTGGCCCGCCAGCAACGCATCGATCAGCACCGGCAAAAACGGCGCCGAAGCGGGGATGGTGAAGACGTTGGGTTTGGCGGCCGGCATGGGCAAATCATATACGCGAATCGTGTCCCGGATGCGGTGCGGCGCGCAGCGGTGCACCGCTGATCCGGGACCCCGGTTGCTCGAAAGAAAGTGCATCCCGGTCTGCAGCGCATCACTTCGTGCTGCGCTGCGCCCGGGACGAAAGCTTCATCTACCCCGCGCTCGCCTTGATCGCGGCTTCCGCCAAAGCGATGGCGTCGGGCGTGCCGACATGCATCCACAGGCCTTCCAGCCGAAGCCCGAGCAGTCGGCCGGCTACGGCGGCGCGGGCAAACAGCGCGGTGAGCGGGAATTCGCCGTGCGGCGGGTCCTTGAACAGCGCGGGCGCCAGCACCGCGGCGCCGGCATAAACGAAGGGCACCACCTCGCGCTCGGCGCGCGCGCGCAAGCGGCCGTCCGGCGTCATGGCGAAATCGCCGCGTCCAGCGTAACCGATGCTGCCGGCGGCAGGCGCGAGCAGCAGCAACGCATCCATCGTGGCGGGATCGAAGGCATCGGCCAGGCGCGCGAGATTAGGTTTCACGCCGTCGATCCAGATGGTGTCGGAATTGATGTGGAAGAACGGCGCCTCGCCCAAGTCCGGCAGCGCCTTCACCACGCCGCCGCCGGTGCCGAGCAAAAGACCGCGCTCGTCGGAGATCACGATCTGCGGTTTTTGGCGCGCGGCGAGGTGGCGCTGCATCTGCTCGGCGAAGTGATGCACGTTCACGACCGCGCGCTCGACGCCGGCGTCCGCCAAGCGGTCGAGCACATGATCGATCAACGGCTTGCCGCCGACTTCCACCAGCGGCTTCGGCTTGCGCTCCGTGAGCGGATGCATGCGCGTGCCGAGACCGGCGGCGAGCACCATGGCGCGGCGCGGTGAGATATTCTGCGTCATCATATCCACGCTCCGCTCATTCCCGCGCAAGCGGGAATCCAGGGCCAGGTGTTGGGAGTCGGCGATTATTCGCAATGGGTCCCCGCTTTCGCTGGGACGAGCGAAGTCTTGGCAAATTGCGTGGACCATACGCTCAAGCCCTCAGCGCCGGCACGTGACTGCGGTACCAGGCCTGCAGCGGCGCCAGCGTCGGATGCATCAGCGAGCGCTCCAGATAGGCCCATACCCGCGGCATGTGACGCAAATATTGCGGCTTGCCGTCGCGCGGTCGAGGCGGGCGAAGATGCCGAGGATCTTGGAGGCGCGCTGGGCCGCGAGCGCGGCATAGTGATGCGCGAAATCCGGCGCGTCGAAGTTTGGATCGTGCGCAAGCCGCGCGCGCGTGTAGCGCGACAACAGCGTGATCTCCATCAGCTCCGGCACGTCGACGCGCGCGTCCTGCAGCAACGAGGCGAGGTCGTAGGCCGGCGAGCCCATCACCGCGTCCTGGAAGTCGAGCAGGCCGATGCGCTTGAGGCCATCGCGTTCCGGCAGCCACAACAGATTGGGCGAATGCAGATCGCGCAGCACCCAGGTCCGCTGGCCCTGCACGACCGGCTGCAGCGCGTCGTGCCAGAGCGCAAGATAGTTGGCGCGCTGAAGATCGGAGACGGACGCTTCCAGCCGCGGCAGATACCAGTCGATCAGCAGCTCCACCTCGATCAGCAGCGCCTCCATGTCGTAATGCGGCAGCGGGTATTCGAGGTCGGTTTCGACCGGCAAGACCTCGGGCAGGTTGCGCCGGTGCAGCATCACCAGAATGTCCACCGCGACCTGATAGCGCGCTTCGATCGGCGCCGGCGGATGTCCGGCGACCACCGGTTCGTCGCCGAGGTCCTCGATGATCAGCAGGCCAAGCTCGCGGTCGGCGGCGAGAATCGTCGGCGCCGACAGGCCGCAGGCACGCAGCGCCCGGTCGACGGCGATGAACGGCGTGACGTTTTCGGCGAGATGGGCGATGGCGCTGTAAGGCTTGCCGTCGCGCACCGGCGGACCGTCCGGGCGCTTGGGCGAATTCATCAGGATGTAGCTTGCGTCTTCCACCGACAGCCGCTCGTAGGAGCGCGTCGAGGCGTCGCCCTGGATGCGCCGCCGCTCGGCGAGACCGAAGCCGTTATTGTCGAGGAATTGGCGCATCAGAAAGATGCGCTGGGCGCGCGGCGCGAAAGCGCCATGGCCGGTGACGTGCGCGTAGCGATAGGTCGGCCCCCGTTTCGGCGACAGCGTCAAGGCAACGTCGAGCCGGTCCGCCGGCAGTGCGCCAGCGGCGCGGTCCGGCCATTCCACCAGCACGACAGAGCGGCCGACCATGTCGTCGAAGCCGAGCTCGGCGAGCTCGGACGGGTTCGACAGGCGGTAGAGATCGGCATGCACCAGATTAAAGCGCGGCAGGTCGTAAGACTGCATCAGCGTGAAGGTCGGGCTCGGCACCTCGACGCTTTCGTCATTGGCGAGATGGCGGATGAAGGCGCGCGCAAAGGTGGTCTTGCCGGCGCCGAGGTCGCCGGACAGCGTGATCAGGTCGCCCGGCTCGATCAGCGCGGCGATGTCCGTCATCAGCCGGCGCGTGGCGTCCTCGTCGGCGAGCGCCACGTCGAAACTGAAGTCGGAAGTGGGAGAGGCCATCGAATCATCCGCTTGAGGTTCGCCACCTTATAGTCATAAAAGGCAGCGCTGGCAGGGTGCCAGAGCGGACAACAACGGCAAAGAAAGCGACCCGGGCAATGCTGGGGTACAAATCAAACGCGATTGCCCGGCGCAGGGCCGGGCAAAGCAAGCGTTCCAAACATAATCACCGGGCAGCGCCGTTGCGGCGGCCCGGTGAAGGCAACGCGTCAACGTTCGAAATCAGTAGAGCTCGTGTGAGCTCGACGAGCGGCCGGCGTTGCTACGCGTGCTGGCGCGCGCGGTATAGGGCCGGCTGAACACGATCTTGCAGGCCGGGCTCAGCTTGCGCTTGTTTTGGGCGAGGCAATGCGCCACGCGCGACGCGTCCGGAATCGCGGCCTGGCAAAGCCGGAATGCATCCTGGGTGCAGGCATCCGCATCGGATTGCGTGTAAGCAAGCGCCGGCAGCGGCGCCAGAACCAGGGTGAATCACAATAGCGCTGGACTTAAGCATGACGGTCGCCCTCCATTCTCCTCACGCAATGAAACGCTCGGCCGTGGGATATTGTTCCTGGAACGCGGCCCCCGGCGCCATACTGCGAAATCGTTCTCGATGACGCAGTACGGTCGTCATAGGCTTAGTGCGCAATCGTATCCGTTTGGTTCAACAACCCGCGCCACATATTCGCTTGCGGCGCAGGTCGCAGCGCCAAAACGCGCTACTTGTTGGTTTAGCGTTAATGGCCGGTCAACAACGGGCGTGCGCGCAACGAGCCGGGCCGGTGATCGAATGATCCGCCGGCTCGGCCGTTTAGTTCTGCCGCACGCTCGTTGCCGGCGAAAAAGGCGACCGATGGTCGCGGGCTGAGGGAGCGGAACCTGTTCCGGTCTATCTTGCGTTGTTCCATGGACGAATTCGTCATCCAAGCCGGGATAATGAGGGCTTCTGCCGCGCCGGCGGCTTGCGGCCAAAGGATCCTGCATGATCTCGATCTTCGACCTTGCCGCTTTGCTGCTCACGCTGTCCGCTTTGTTCGGCTGGCTTAATCACCGCTTCGTCCGCCTGCCGCACAGCATCGGGCTGCTGGTGATGGGGCTTGCTGCTTCGCTCTTGCTCGTGCTGGTAGGGGCCGCTTATCCCGGCCAGCAACTCTATCAGCAGCTCACCGACGCGCTGAAGCAAATCGATTTCACCGCCGTCGTGATGAACGGGATGCTCGGCTTCCTGCTGTTCGCCGGCGCGCTCAATGTCGATCTGGAAACCTTGCGCGATCGCGCCTTCCCGGTTGCCATGCTCGCCCTCATCGGCACGGTCATATCGACGATCGTGGTGGGCGGCGCCTTCTGGATCGCGGCGCGGTTTGTCGGCTACCCGATTCCGCTGGCCTGGAGCCTCGTTTTCGGCGCGCTCATCAGCCCGACCGATCCGGTGGCGGTGCTGAGCATGTTGAAAAACGTGCACGTGCCGCAGGCGCTGCAAGCCGAGATGGAAGGCGAGGCCTTGTTCAATGACGGTGTCGGCGTCGTGTTGTTCACGTTGCTGGTCGGCTTGGCGGCCGGCTCGGGTGAAGATCAAAGCGTTGGCGGTTTTCTGGGCGAACTGGCCTTGGAAGCCGGCGGCGGTCTCGCGCTCGGCACGGCCACCGGCTACGTCGCCTACCGGGCCATGCGCGCCATCGACAATTTTCCGGTCGAAGTGTTGATCACGCTCGCGCTGGTGACCGGCACCAACGCGCTCGCGCAAAAACTCGGCACCAGCGGGCCGCTTTCGGTTGTGGCGGCCGGATTGCTGATCGGCTATCGCGCGCCGCGCGACGCCATGAGCGAGCGCACCGAGAACTATGTCACGGCCTTGTGGACGTTGATCGACGAAGTCCTCAATTCCGTGCTGTTTCTGCTGATCGGGCTCGAGGTGGTGGTGCTGCGGTTCGAACCGGCCGCGCTCCTGCTCGCGGCCGCGGCGATCCCGATTGTGCTGATCGCCCGCCTGTTGGCGGTTACGCCGCCATTGTTGCTGCTGCGCTGGAGCCAAAAGCTGTCGGTGCGCAACGTGCCGTTCCTGACCTGGGCGGGCGTGCGCGGCGGCATTTCGGTGGCATTGGCGCTGGCGCTTCCCGACGATCCGGCCAAGACCGCGATCCTGACCGCGACCTATGGCGTGGTCGTGTTCTCCATCATCGTGCAGGGCTCGACGCTTGGCTTGGTGGCGCGTCTAACCTTGACCAAGCAGGAAGGCGGCAAAGCGGTCGGAGGTCGCTGATCACGCCGCCGTCTGTTTCTGCGCACGCTCCACAGGGAACGTGCAGGTCACCGTCGTGCCATGGCCGACGATGGAGTCGATTGTCACCGTGCCGCCATGCAGCTCGACAAAGGAGCGCACCAGCGAGAGGCCGAGGCCGGGCCCGCGGTGCTGCGAGCCGCGCGAGTCGGTCTCGAACCAGTCGAATACCTTGTCCTTGGCATCCGGCGGAATGCCGGGCCCGCGGTCGATGACGGTGAACACGACGCCGTCCGGCTGACGCTCGGCGGCGAGCATCACCGTCTCGCCCGGCGGCGAGAAGCCGACCGCATTGGACAGCAAGTTGAACAGAATTTGCCGCAAGCGGCGCTCGTCGGCGGTGAAGCGGCCGATATTGGGCGGCACGCGGATGTCGAGCTTGAGACTGTCCTTCACCAACCGGTCCTGCACGCCTTCCGCCGCCGCCTCTATGCTGGCGCGGATATCGACCTCCGACAGGTTCAGCGTCATGGCGCCGGCGTCGATGGTGGCGAGATCGAGGATGTTGTTGATGAGCGCGAGCAGCGCGTTGGTCGAGGCGGTGATGTAGCCGAGATATTCGCGCTGCTTGTCGGTGAGCGGACCGAAGGCGGGGTCGCCGAGGAAATGCGCGAAGCCGATGATGTTGGTGAGCGGCGAACGCAGCTCGTAAGAGACGTGGTGCACGAAATCGATCTTGATGGCGTCGGCCGTCTCCAGCGCCTCGTTGCGCTCGCGCAGCGCGCGCTCGACATTGACCGTATCGGTGACGTCCTGGAAGGTGACCAGCGTGGCGCCGTCCGGCAGCGGCATGGTGGTCAAGTCGATCACCATGCCGTCGCGCCGCTCGATGCGCGCGACGATCGGCTCGCGCCCGTCGATGGCGGTGACGGCGGTGCGCAAGGAACGCCACACCGTGCCGTCGTCGTGCAGCGCCTGGCACCAGGCGGTGACGGCCTCGATGTGCGGGCGGGTGTCGAGCACGTCGGGCTGCAGCTTCCACATGCGCTCGAAGGCCGGGTTATGCAGGCGGACGCGGCCGTCGCTGGCAAACACCGCGACCGCCTCGGCGAGATGATCGAGCGTCTCGCTCTGCACCTTGATCAGCGAGTCGTAGCGGCGGTGCAGCTCCAGCCGCTCGGTCACGTCGTCATAGAGATAAGTGACGCCGCCTTCCGGATTGGGCGCGGTGACGACGCGCAGCGTGCGCCCGTCCGGCAGGTGCCACATGTGTTCCTTCGGCTCCACCGCGCGATAGGCCTCGTGGAGCTGTCGGCGCCACTGCCGGAAATCCTGCTCCTCCGGCAGCTTGCGGTTGGCGCGCAGCCGCTCGAGCACGCTCGAGTCGGTCGGCGTCTGATCGAGGAAGCCGGGATCGAGTTCGAACAGCGAGCGGAAGGCGGCGTTGTAGAAGGCAAGCCTGCGGTCGGCGCTGAAGATGGCGACGCCGGTGGCGAGGTGGTCGAGCACGCGGCGGTGCGCCTCGATCATGCGGCCAACCTCGGCGCGCATCGCTTCCGCTTCGGTCCGGTCGATGGCGATGCCGGCGCTGCCATGGACGCTGGCGGTGTCGATGACGTCGAAGTTGCGGCGATTGCCCGCAACGATGGCCGGCAGCCGGCCCGAGTAAGGCGCTCCCGCCACATGCGCGTGCGCGACCTGCTCGCGCGCGGGCCGGTCGAGCAGCTCCAATTCGCGCGCCACCGCGTCGATAGCGTCGGCTGCCTCCACCGCGCGGGCATAGGCCGAATTGACGAAGATCAGCCGGCCGCTTTCATCGCGCGCCCACACCGGCGCCGGCAAGGAGTCGAACAGTGCGCGCATGATTTCCACGTCGGCCAGCAGGGCGTCTTGGCGGGCGGCGAGCTCGACCATCTCGCGCTCGATGCCGCTGACGTCGCGCAGCCGCAGAATGGCGGCGCCGCCGATAGCGCGGCCTTCGGCTTCGATCGGCCGGCCGGCTTTGCTGGTGAGCGTCATGACGAAGCCGCGGCCGTGCTCGCGCAGCGCGTCGACCGCTTGCTGCATGCGCTGCGCTTCAGCCGGATCGAGCCAGGCGCCGAAGGCGAGCACGCGCTCGGGCACGGGAGCGAGCGTCACGATGCTGACGTCGCCGATGATCTCCGGCTTGTCGGTCGCCGCCGCCCAGGCGACCAGCACTTGCGGCTGCGATAACAGCAACGCCTTGAGCCGATCGGTCTCCGCGCGCAGTGCGGCCGACTCCTCGCGCGCGGCGGTTTCCAGCCGCTCGGTGCGCTTGCGCATGCGCAGCAGCAAGATGGTGGCGAGAACCGAGAAGCAGAGCAGGCCGAGGGAGAGCGCCAGACCGGCGATTTCCGGCTGGCTGAACGAATCCGGCAACGCAAGCGCGCCAGCGCGAGCCGGTGCGGCCTGCGCGAGGTAAGACAGTGCGACTAGAAAGCCGACGAGGACGTCGCCCCGCCTCGGACGAGAACGCAGCCTCTCGTTCGCCGCCCGGATCGTCTCCGGCATTACAGGCCTGCCCCAAGATTGCGGGCGGCGTCCGCCACACCGTCCGCGAATCGTTTGACTTTAAACCCGCGGTGAGTCCGGCCGAAAGAGTCCAGATCGTGAACGGCTATTTCAGCGCCTCGGCGCGTGCCGTCATCTCCTCGATGCTGATGCCGCCGAGCGCTGCCGCAAATATCCGTTCGGCCTCGGCGAGCGCCGGGCGCACGACATCGTTGACCAGCGTGGAGCCGGGCAGTGGCGGCGAGTCGGCGTCCTCGGCCTGACTGGCGGCACGCAGGATTTCGGCGGCGGTGATGAACTTTTCCTCGCGCGCAAGTTCGTAACCGCCGCGCGGCCCGCGAATGCCTTTGAGGATGCCGTCGCGCACCAACGCCTGCAGCACCGGCTCGAGATGGCGCGGCGGCAGCTTGTGACGCGCGGCCAGCGCCTTGGCCGCGACCGGCCGGCCGCGCGCGTTGATCGCAATATCGATGACGGCAGCAATGGCGAGGATGCCCTTGCGGGGGATCAACGGCATGATCGGAACCAGTTGCAATTAATTGGTGGTAATAGGCTACGGTCGATCAGCCGTCTACAAACCGACCAAAAATAATTCTCAACTTCCGGTCGAGCCAAATCCTCCATAGCCGCGCGCCGTCCCGTCAAGCGATGCAACTTCGTGCAAACGTGCGCGTAGCACTGATGCAATCACCAATTGCGCGATTCGCATG
Source organism: uncultured Alphaproteobacteria bacterium (assembly GCA_963761245.1). Taxonomy (GTDB): domain Bacteria; phylum Pseudomonadota; class Alphaproteobacteria; order Rhizobiales; family Xanthobacteraceae; genus Pseudolabrys. The sequence continues at coordinate 124,153 of CAVXGN010000027.1, forward strand.
CCCCGATTCACGGTCACGGAGTCGCTGCCGTGATTTACAAGCAGCACCTGTAGTTCGCCGCGATAGTCGGCATCGATGGTGCCCGGCGCATTCAGCACGGTGATTCCATGCCGCACGGCGAGGCCGGAGCGCGGCCGCACCTGCGCCTCATGGCCTTCCGGTAGTGCGATGGCGATGCCGGTCGGAACGAGCGCGCGCGCGCCCGGCGCAAGCGTGAGCGGCGCATCCGCTGGCACGGCAGCGAGCAAATCGAGCCCGGCGGCGAGCGCGCTGTGATAGGCCGGCAGCGGCAGATCCTGACCATGCGGCAGGCGCATGATGCGTATGTCGACTTCGCTCACGCTTTCGCTCCGTTCAGCGTCTCGGCGATTCGCGAGACCAGCATCGTCGCGACCGCTTCTTTCGTTTGCGGCGGCCACGGCTCGACGCCGGAGCCGGTGACGAGCTCGATGGTGTTGCGGTCGCCGCCCATGATGCCCGTTTGCGGCGAGACATCGTTGGCCAAAATCCAGTCGCAGCCCTTGCGCGCCAATTTCGCCTTGGCGTTGGCGGCGACGTTCTCGGTCTCGGCGGCAAAGCCGATCACCAGTTTCGGCCGTTGCGTCTTGCGGTGCGCGATGGTCGACAGGATGTCGGGATTTTCCACCAGCGGCAGCTCCGGCGTTGTCTGGCCAGGCTGTTTCTTCAGCTTCTGCGCGGAAGTATCCGCCACCCGCCAATCGGCGACCGCAGCCGCGAAGATCGCGACATCGACCGGCAGCGCCTTCTGCACGGCGTCGAGCATTTGTCGTGCGCTCTCGACCTTGATCACTTTCACGCCGGGCGGGTCGGGTAGATTGACCGGGCCGCTGACCAGCATCACCTCGGCGCCGGCTTGCGCGGCGGCAGCCGCGATGGCGTGGCCCTGCTTGCCGGAGGAGCGGTTGGCGATATAGCGCACCGGGTCGATCGGCTCGTGCGTCGGCCCGGAGGTGACCAGCACGCGCCTGCCTTTGAGCGGCTGGGTTTCGCCGGCAGCGAGCAGTTTTTCGACCGCGGCGGCGATCTCCAGCGGCTCGGCCATGCGGCCCAGACCGCGCTCGCCGGCTTCCGCCATCTCGCCTTCGTTCGGCCCGACCAGCGCGACGCCATCGGCGACAAGCTGCGCGAGATTGCGCTGCGTCGCCTTGTTGGCCCACATGTGCGGGTTCATCGCCGGCGCCAACAAGATCTTGGCGCCGGTCGCCAGCAGCACGGCGGTGGCGAGATCGTCGGCATGGCCGCCGGCCATCTTGGCCATCAGGTCGGCGGTCGCCGGCGCGACCACGACCAGATCGCATTCGCGCGCCAGCCGAATATGGCCGACATCGAATTCGCTCGCCGGATCGAACAGATCGGTAAAGGCGGGCTCGCCCAGGATGGCGCCGGCCGACAACGGCGTGACGAAATGTTCGGCTGCTTTGGTCAGAACGCAGCGCACGCTGAGCCGGCGCTCCTTCAGCCGACGAATGAGATCGAGCGATTTGTAGGCGGCAATGCCGCCGCCGATGATCAAGAGCACGCGCGCTGCTCTGGCCGGCGCGGCAGCCGCACGGCGCGGCGCGGCGGCCTTGCCGGGAGGCGTGAAGGCTTCGACGAATTTCTTCACCGGTAGCGTCGGCGGCCTCGCGCAGAATCGTGCGCACCTCGTCCTCGACCGAGCGTCCGCTGCGGGCGGCGCGCAGGCGCAGGCGTTTCTTCAGGGCTTCGTCGAGCTGGCGGATGGTGATGCTGGCCATGGCCAATCATGGCCCGGCAATGATTGCAATGCAATCATTGCTATCATAAGGCCATAAAAACAATTATAATCAATAAGATAACGATGCCCCAAATGCCGGCGGTGAGCCAGCGATTGCGGCGCGCCTCGGCCGCGCCGATGGCCGCGACCGTCTCCGGCGCCAGCACCAGGCCGTCGCGGGTGATGGTGTCGAGCTGGTCGAGCAGAGTGCCGGCGCGGGTGAGCAGCGAGGGCACCTGCGCGACGAAGCGGCCGATCTCACCGGCGCCTTCGGCCGCGTGCTCGAGTTTGCCGAGCGGCCCGAGATTGCGCTCGATCCATTCGCGCACCACCGGCTCGGCCGTCTTCCACATGTCGAGCTTGGGATCGAGCATGCGGCCGACGCCTTCCACCACCACCATGGTCTTCTGCAGCAGCAGCAGTTCGGGCCGCGTGCGCATGTCGAACAGGCCGGTGACCTCGAACAGCAACGTCAGCAGTTTGGCCATGGAGATATCTTCGGCGGTGCGGTTGTGGATCGGCTCGCCGATGGCGCGGATCGCCTGCGCGAAGCTTTCCACCGAGTGATGGCGCGGCACGTAGCCGGCATCGAAATGGATTTGCGCGGTGTGCTGATAGTCGCGGGTGATGAAGCCGAACAGGATCTCGGCAAGGAACTGCCGCTCCTTCGGCCCGAGCCTTCCCATGATGCCGAAATCGACGGCGACCAGCCGGCCTTCCTCGTCGACGAACAGATTGCCGGGATGCATGTCGGCGTGGAAGAAGCCGTCGCGCAAGGCATGGCGCAGGAAATTCTGGATGACGCTGCGGCCGAGCGCCGGCAGGTCGTAGCCCTTGGCTTCGAGCGTGGCGCGATCGTTGAGCGGCGTGCCGCCGATCCATTCCAGCGTCAGCACTTCGCGCGCGGTGCGATTCCAGTCGACCGCCGGCACGCGGAAATCGTCGTCCGCGCGGGTATTCTCCGCCATTTCGGACAACGCCGCGGCTTCCAGAGCGGAAATCCATCTCGATCGCCACCGAGCGGGCGAGCGTCGCCACCACTTCGGTCAGCCGCAGCCGCTGCGCCTCCAGCGACAGCGCCTCGGCCGAACGCGCGGCGAAGAACAGCGCATCGAGATCGACTTTGAAGCGGCGCTCGACGCCCGGCCGCAAGATCTTCACCGCGACCGCTTTGCGCGCGCCGTCTTCCTCGATTTCGGCGCGATGCACCTGGGCGATGGAAGCCGCGGCGACCGCCGGACCGAAGCTGGCATAGACCTCGCCGAGCGGCTTATTGAATGCGGCAGCGAGCGCGGCTTCCGCTTCGCTCTGCGGAAACGGCGCCATCTTGTCTTGCAGGCTTTCAAGATCGCGCGCGATCGCCTGGCCGACCACGTCGGGCCGGGTGGCGAGGAATTGGCCGAGCTTGACGTAGGTCGGGCCGAGCGTCAGTGAGGGCAGCCGCAAGCCGGCTCGATCCGTCCTTGGCGGTCGGCCGCTCGATCAGCCTGGCCAGTGCGACGAGCGTCTTGGCCGGCAACGGCATCGGCCGGGTGTCGACCAGCGCGAACACGCCCTCGCGCGCGCACACGAAGCCGGCGCGCGACAGGCGGACGATGTGGGCAAAAGCGGAGATCACAATTTCCAGCCCGAATGCAGCGCCACCGTGCCGGCGGTCATCGGCGTGAACGACACGCGGCGGAAGCCGGCGGTGCGCATCATCTCGGCGAACTGCTGCGGCCGCGGAAACTTGCGGATCGATTCGACCAGATACTCATAGGCCTCGCGGTCGCCGGTGACGATCTCGCCGATGCGCGGGATGACTTGGAACGAATAAACGTCATAGAGCTTTTCGAGCGCGGGCACGTCGACCCAGGAAAATTCCAGACACAGGAAGTGGCCGCCGATCTTGAGCACGCGAAAGGCTTCGGCCAAGCGCGCGCTCGATGCGCGGCACGTTGCGGATGCCGAAGGAGATGACGACGCAATCGAAGCCGCGGTCGCGATAGGGCAATTCTTCGGCATTGCCCTGCTCGAACGTCACCACATCGTCATAGCCGCGCTTGGCGGCGCGCTCGGCGCCGACAGCCAGCATGTCGGCATTGATATCGCAGACGGTGACGCGCGTGCCGGCGCCGCCGGCATCGACCACGCGGAAGGCGATGTCGCCGGTGCCGCCGGCCAGATCGAGCAGCGCGAACGGGTGCTTGCTTTTCGGCGGATTGACCGCCGTCACCAGCGCGTCCTTCCAGGCGCGATGCAGGCCGCCCGACATCAGGTCGTTCATCAGGTCGTAACGCCGCGCCACCGAATGGAACACGTCGTCGACCATGCCCTGCTTGTCGGCAAGCCGCACGGTGCGGTCGCCGAAATGGGTGTCTTCGCGGGATGCGGCCATCGCCAATAATCCTTTTCGCTGAGGACCATAGCGCGGCGGAGCGAGGGGCGCTATGTGTCAAGCAAAGCAGAGTTAACCATGCCGGAGCTTCCCGAAGTCGAAACTGTGCGCCGCGGCCTGCAGCCGGCCATGGAAGGCGCGCGCTTCGGCAAGATCGAAGTGCGCGACCGCCGCCTGCGCTGGCCGATTGCGAAGGATTTCGAGAAGCGGCTGCAAGGGCGGACCGTCGAGGGGCTCGGCCGGCGCGCCAAATATCTGCTGGCGGATTTGTCCTCCGGCGACGTGCTGTTGATGCACCTCGGCATGTCGGGCTCGTTCCGCGTCGGCAAGGACGCCAAGCCCGGCGTCTATTACCACGAGCGCTCAAAAAGTACCGCGCACGACCATGTCGTCTTTCACATGTCGAACGGCGCGACGGTGACCTTCAACGATCCGCGCCGCTTCGGCTCGATGAAGCTGGTGCCGCGCGCCAAGCTCGATGAAGAGCCGCTGCTGCGTGCGCTCGGGCCGGAGCCGCTGGGCAATGCGTTCGATGCCGCCATGCTGGCGCAAGCCTGTTTCGGCAAGAAGACCTCGCTCAAAGCCGCGCTCAGCGATCAGCGCGTGGTCGCCGGTCTCGGCAACATCTATGTCTGCGAGGCGCTGTTCCGCGCGCGGCTGTCGCCCAAACGGCAGGCTTCCACCATCGCCGACCGCAACGGCAAGCCGAATGCGCGTGCGCAAGCGCTGGTCGACGCCATCAAGTCGGTGCTCAATGACGCCATCAAGGCCGGCGGCTCCTCGCTACGCGATCATCGCCGCACCGACGGCGCGCTCGGCGACTTCCAGCACAATTTCCAGGTCTACGACCGCGAGGGCAAGCCCTGCCCGATTTGCAAGGGCAAGATCAAACGCATCGTGCAGACCGGGCGCTCGACGTTCTATTGTCCGAGCTGTCAGAAGTGATCCAGCTTGTCGTCGCCGGGCTTGTCCCGGCGACCATCGCTTAGGTGGGCAGGGTGCCTTCATAATCGGGATGGCCGGGACAAGCCCGGCCATGACAGAGTAGAGATGCGAGAGCATTGCGAACGCCAGGAGGCCGGGAGATCGCCATGACCTACCAAAACATCATCGTCGAAACCAAAGGCCGCGTCGGCATCATCCGGCTCAACCGGCCGCAGGCGCTCAACGCGCTCGATCGCGCGTTGATTGCGGAGCTCAGCGCGGCGATCGACGCGTTTGAAGCCGACGACGCGGTCGGCTGCATTGTGATCACCGGCAACGAGAAGGCCTTCGCCGCCGGCGCCGACATCAAGGAGATGGCCGACAAGACTTTCATCGAAGCCTTCATGGGCAATTTTGCCGGCAGCTGGGATCACGCCGCGCACGCCCGCAAGCCGATCGTGGCGGCGGTCGCCGGCTTCGCGCTCGGCGGCGGCTGCGAGCTTGCCATGCATTGCGACATTTTGATCGCCGCCGACAACGCCAAATTCGGCCAGCCCGAGATCAAGCTCGGCGTCATTCCCGGCATCGGCGGCACGCAGCGGCTCACCCGCGCGGTCGGCAAGGCCAAGGCGATGGACCTGATCCTCACCGGCCGCATGATGGATGCCGCCGAGGCGGAGAAAGCCGGGCTGGTGGCGCGGGTGGTGCCGGCGGCGAAATTGATGGAGGAGGCGATGCAGGTCGCCGAAACCATCGCCGGCATGTCGCTACCGTCGGTGCTGGCGGCCAAGGAAGCGGTCAACGCGGCCTTCGAGATGTCGCTTGCCGAAGGCGTGCGCTTCGAGCGGCGCCTGTTCCACGCGCTGTTTGCGACCGCGGATCAGAAGGAGGGCATGAAAGCCTTCGTCGAAAAGCGCAAGCCGGACTGGACGAATCGGTAATTAACAAAAGCTTAATGGATTAGGGATGAACTTAGCGGTCAAAGACATGCCGGTGACTTCCATCGGAGGACCCTATGGTCACGATCTGTGGTCGCACGCAAGACGACCAAGGCAGCGTTGCGGTGACGACAATTCCACACTGCGCCTTTGAACAACGCAATGACGCCGTTTCGTTTCTGAACAAGCTGACGCAACTGCTGCGGCCGGACGCCGGCTACGAAGGCGAGCAGGATTATTGGTGGGTACGCAATAACGGAACTGTCACCCGCTATACGATCCAGGTTTAGCGCGCTCACTTTCTGACGCAAATCACCCGCACCAGCGACGCCTTCGCGTCGCCGCTCTGCGATGCCGCCAGCGCAACGTGATGCGCGGCGAGGAAGCGGCGGAGGGTGGCGCTCGGATACCAGTCGTATCGGCGGCACTGTCGGTTTGACGCTGGCCAGCATCACGGTGCGCATTTCCAACATCCCGAGCACGCGCCCTTGCGCGTCCAGCGCCGCGGCGCCGGAAAAGCCCGCCAAGGGCACCGAGCGACGCAGCTCGACCGCGCTGCCGCCAGCCAGCCGCGCTTTGACCTCGGAGATCTTGGCGCCGCCATTCTGCGCTTGCGGATCGGCGAATGCCGACGAGCCTGACATCGCGCGCCGTCGGCGCGCCGTCCGCCAGCGGCAGCGGGTCAAGCTTCCGCTCGCCATAGACCCGCAGCAGCGCGATGCCGTCGTCCTCATCCGCGGCGATGCGTTCGGCATTGCCGATGCCAGGCGACGATGATCACCCGGCAGGCTTCGGTGATCCTGCGGTCGGTGACGATATGGCCATGCGGGCTGACGATCAGCCCGGTGCCGTACTCGACCGATTTTGCCAGCGCCGCCAGCGGCGCGCTGCGCGCGGGAAACGGCGTGAAGGCGTGCGCCATCGCCACCGCCACCGGCTCGACGATCGTCTCCATCATCTGGTCGTACATCATGGTGAAGCCGCGCACTTCGCCGTCGCGCGCACGCGCGCGCACGGAGAATATCTTCAGCCCCTGCAGCCCGCTGATGTGGAAGCTGTTATCGGTCATGATTGTTGAACTCGACCTTGCGATGCGGCTTCTTGCGCTCTTGCTCGTAGACATCGGACAGGCTTGAGCCCTTGATGCGGAATGTCTCGATCTTCACGTCGCCGTGCTTCGATGACCAGCGCGTGCCGCTGGCCTCCGGGTGCGGATGCGGCACCATTTTGTTCGGCAGTCCGATGCGGATGCCGGTGGCCGGATCGGTCACGATGCTCCAGCCGTATTCCCGCTGATAGCGTTCGGCGGCGGAGACCAAAATTGCGCGCTCGTCGCGCGTGAGCACGCCGGTGACCTTGTTCTTGCTGCGCTTCTGGTAGGATTTCACGGCGGCCAGCATCGGGTCTTCGCCCTTGTCGGCGTCGTGCTGATCGCCCGCCCACAGCAAGGCGGCTTCGATCTTGCGGCGCTCGGCGACCGGAATGCCGGCAAAGACACCGTCCTTGGATTCAGTTGTGACGTCGGCTTTCGGCGGCGTCGGCGGCAAGGCTGCTATCTTTTCAGGGAGCGTCGGTTTGGCTGCCGGAGCCGCCTTCGGTGTTGGCCTCGGCAAGGGCAGGGCCGCCACAGTTGCGGTCACCTCAGACTTGGCCGCGGGCGTCGCAGAGGTAATCTTCGCGCCCGGCGCGGATTTCGGGAGGGGTGGCACGAAAGCAGGTTTCGGGGCCGACTCGGGCCTTGGAGGTGGCAGGGTCGATATTCTCTTCGCAAGCCTCTCGTGCTTGACGGCGGTCCGATGGCCTGCGCGCCGCTTTACACGGGCGAGCTGCTCTTTCTTTTCTATTGTCGCGCCTTTTTCGGTCTGATCGTTCTTGGCGCTTTTTTCGGTCTGCGACTGCGGTGCGGTCGCGCTCGGCCGCAGGCGCTTATGCGCCGCCGCCGATGCCGGACCGCTGCCCAGCAAAAAAGCGAGCATCACCAGCCATAAAGCCAAACGCATGGGATTGACGCCACCAGACCCCGATTTTCGGCCACCTTAGCCCATCGCATTGATGACGCAAGGCGGCTTGCTCGCGGTTCCGGGCGATGCAACCCCGTCAAGCCGCTAGCCGCCAACGTTTTGCGGCCCTAGGGTTGGCCGTCATGCTCGAGCCCAAGGAACTGGAACGTTATGCGCGCCACATCGTGTTGCGCGAGGTCGGCGGCCCCGGACAGGCGAAGCTGAAGGCGGCGCGCGTGCTGGTGGTCGGCGCCGGCGGTCTCGGTGCGCCGGTGCTGCTCTATCTTGCCGCCGCCGGCGTCGGCACGCTGGGCATTGTCGACGACGACATCGTGTCGCTGTCGAACTTGCAGCGGCAGGTGATCTTCGGCACCGACGATATCGGCACGCGCAAGGTCGACGGCGCGGAGGCCGTGATCGCGCGGCTCAATCCGCACGTTGCGGTCGAAGCCCATATGACGCGGATCGAGGCCGGCAACGCGCTCGATCTGATCGGGCGCTATGACATCGTGGCCGACGGTTCCGACAATTTCGCCACGCGCTATCTGGTGTCGGACGCCTGCTATTTCGCCAAGAAGCCGCTGGTCACCGCCGCGGTCGGCACCTTCGACGGTTCGCTCACCACGCTGCGGCCGCATGAGCGGGGCGCCGACGGGCGGCCCAATCCGACCTACCGCTGTCTGTTTCCCGAGCCGCCGCCGCCCGGCACGGTGCCGGCCTGCGCGGAAGCCGGAATCCTCGGCGCGCTGCCGGGCGTACTCGGCTCGATGATGGCGCTGGAGGCGATCCGCGAGATCGTCGGCTTCGGCGAAGGACTGGTCGGGCGGCTGTTGATGGTCGATGCGCGCTCGATGCGGTTCGAGACGCTGAGCTACGCCTGGGACCCGGGCAATCCGTTGTCAGGCGAGCAGCCGACAATCAAGGATTTGTCGGGGCATAAATAGCTGTTGCGGATGATGACAGCAGAGTTTGCTGAAGCCGCGAGGCTACAACATCGACGGCAACACCCGATCCGGCGGCCGATGCCCGTCCATGAAGGCCTTGATGTTGATGATGACCTTCTCGCCCATGTCGACGCGGCCTTCCAGCGTTGCCGAGCCCATGTGCGGCAGCAGCACCACTTTGCCGGCCTTGGCGAGCTTCACCAGCTTCGGGTTCACCGCCGGCTCGTGCTCGAACACGTCGAGGCCGGCGCCGGCGATCTCACCCGCCTCGATCAGGCGGGCGAGCGCGTTCTCGTCGATGACCTCGCCGCGCGAAGTGTTGACGATATAGGCCTCGGGCCGGATCAGCTTGAGCCGGCGCGCCGAAAGCAGATGATAGGTCGCCGGCGTGTGCGGACAATTGACCGAGATGATGTCCATGCGGGCGAGCATCTGGTCGAGGCTCTCCCAATAGGTGGCGTCGAGCTCCTCTTCGATCTTGGGCGCTACCCGGCGGCGGCTGTGATAATGGATCTGCAAGCCGAAGGCGCGCGCGCGCCGCGCCACCGCCTGGCCGATCCGCCCCATGCCGATGATGCCGAGCCGCTTGCCCCAGATGCGCTTGCCGAGCATCCAGGTCGGCGTCCAGCCGGTCCAGTCCTTGTCGGCGATCAGCACGTTGGAGCCTTCCGCCAGCCGCCGCGGCACCGCCAGGATCAGCGCCATGGTCATGTCGGCGGTATCCTCGGTGAGTACGCCCGGCGTATTGGTGACGGTAATCCCGCGCTGCACGGCGGTGGCGACGTCGATATTGTCGACGCCGTTGCCGAAATTGGCGATCAGCTTCAGTTGCTCGCCGGACTTGCTGAGCACCGAGGCGTCGATCCGGTCGGTCACCGTCGGCACCAGCACATCGGCAGTCTTGACCGCCTCCTGCAGCTCGGCATGGCTCATCGGCTTGTCGTCGGCATTGAGGCGCGCATCGAAAAGTTCCCGCATCCGCAATTCGATGCTGTCAGGCAACTTGCGCGTGACGACGACCACCGGTTTCTTGGTCTTCGGCATTATCCCTTGCCCCGCCGCGCCGGCGCCGCGTTATATCGCCGCTTGCGCCGCCAATTTAGGCCTCATTAACCGTGCTCGCCCACACTGCGCGCCTTGCATTCGCGCGGGCCGGGGCGTTAAACACAATCTCTCCTAGCAGATGGCCGTGACAAGACAAAGCTTTCGGACCCTCCGGCGTACCGCATGGATCGCCGCCAGCGCGCTTGTGGCCTTGAGCGCGGCCGGCGCCGCTCCGGCTGCGCGCGGCGGCAGCGATATCGCCATTGCCACCGGCTCGGTGAGCGGCCTGCCGCTGCCGCGCTTCGTCAGCCTGAAAGCTGATCGCGTCAATGTGCGGTCCGGTCCCAACAAGGATCAGGACGTGCGCTGGATCTATACCCGCGCCGGCATGCCGGTGGAGATCACTGCCGAGTTCGAGAATTGGCGGCGCATCCGCGATTGGGAGGGTGCGGAGGGCTGGGTCTACCACTCGCTGTTGTCGGGCAAGCGCACCGCGGTGGTGGTGGCCAAGCTCAACGGCGCGCTGGTGCCGCTTTATGGTAGCGCGGATGCCAAATCGGCGGTCGTGGCCCGCCTGCAATCCGGTGTGCTGGGGACGTTGAAATCCTGCACCGGCAGCTGGTGCGAATTTTCGGGCAAAAATTTCGACGGCTGGATCCGGCAGGACCGGCTGTGGGGCGCCTATCCGAACGAGAAGGTGGAGTAGCGCGCTCACGCCTTGCGCTTCAAGCGCACCACCACATCCACGCGCGCGATCTCATAGCCTTCCGGCGGTGTCGGCGTCTTGCCGACGATCACATCGGCGACTGGAATATCGAGCAGCTCATCCGAGCCCTCGACAAAGAAGTGATGATGGGCGGTGGCATTGGTGTCGAAATAGGCTTTGGCGGAGCCGTCGACCGCGACCTGGCGCAGCAGACCAACCTCGGTGAATTGGTGCAGCGTATTGTAGATGGTCGCCAGCGACACCGGCACTTTGGCGCGGCTTGCCTCCTCGTAAAGCATTTCGGCGGTCAGGTGGCGGTCGCCCTTGCCGAACAGGATCCAGCCGAGCGCCATGCGCTGACGGGTCGGGCGCAGGCCGACCTCACGCAGCATCGCCTTCACATCATGCCAAGGGCAGCCCGTCAGGTCCGCTCGCTGCGCGGCTGGCGGGGCGGTCGGCTTGACGGTCGGCAGCACCATGGTGCGCGTTGTCTGTGCCATCGCGTTCCCTATCGGCCAGCTTCCCGAAACCGGCCGGCTGGAGACTGTTTCATTTGAAACATATACGCATTGGCGGCCTAGATGCAACTCCCTCGCAAGAACGCGGAAAAGCCAATTTGTCGCGCCTTTTCGGCGGGAAGATGTCCCGTGGCCCGCCGCGGCTGTCTTTGCCGGCTAGCCGCGTTATGTTACGAATTCGGCCATGGGGATACAGCCGGGCTCAGTCAGCGGGAGCGTAACGCCAATGGACGAGCGGCGTCACAGCTTCGACTATGAGGATTTGCTCGCTTGTGGGCGCGGAGAACTATTCGGCGCAGGCAATGCGCAATTGCCTTTGCCGCCGATGCTGATGTTCGATCGCATCACCGAGATTTCGGAACAAGGCGGCGAGCACGGCAAAGGCTTGATCCGCGCCGAGCTCGACGTGAAGCCCGACCTCTGGTTCTTCCTCTGCCATTTCAAGGGCGATCCGGTCATGCCGGGATGCCTCGGCCTCGACGCGCTGTGGCAACTGGTCGGCTTCTTCCTCGGCTGGCTCGGTGCGCCCGGCAAAGGCCGCGCATTGGGCTTGGGTGAATTGAAGTTCTCCGGCCAAGTATTGCCGACGGTGAAAAAAGTCATCTACGGCATAGACTTCAAGCGTGTAATGCGCTCAAAGCTTGTGCTCGGTATTGCCGATGGCTGGCTGTCGGCGGATGGCAACGTGATTTATCGCGCCAGCGACCTCAAGGTCGGCCTGTTCAAGCAGGACGAAGTGCTGCAGCCGACCGGCGCTTGAGCCGAATCGCGCGGTTGCACGGTTGCCGGGGGCGGCCCATCTATGGCCCAATCATCGACACCGCGCGGCTGAGTGAGGATAAGCGGCCATGAGACGAGTCGTCGTCACCGGGATGGGGATCGTCTCATCCATCGGCAACAATACGCAGGAAGTCTTGGTGAGCCTGCGCGAGGCAAAATCCGGCATCACGCACGCAGAGCAATTCGCCAAGCACGGCTTTCGCTGCCAGGTGCAAGGCATGCCGACGCTTGATCCGGCCGGATCGGTGGACCGCCGCGCCATGCGCTTCCTCGGACCGGGCGCGGCATGGAATCACGTCGCGATGGACCAAGCGATCCTCGACGCCGGCGTCGAGGAAAAAGACATTTCCAATCCGCGCACCGGCATTGTCATGGGCTCGGGCGGCCCATCGACCAGTGTGATTGTCGAGGCTGCCGACATCACGCGCGAAAAAGGCTCGCCCAAGCGCATCGGTCCGTTTGCCGTGCCAAAGGCGATGTCGTCCACCGCCTCGGCGACGCTGGCGACCTGGTTCAAGATCAAGGGCGTGAATTATTCGATCTCGTCTGCCTGCGCGACCTCCAACCACTGCATCGGAAACGGCGCCGAGTTGATCCAGTGGGGCAAGCAGGACATGGTGTTTGCCGGCGGCTCGGAAGAGTTGGACTGGACCCTGTCGAACCTGTTCGACGCCATGGGCGCGATGTCGTCGAAATTCAACGACACGCCGCAAAAGTCCTCGCGCGCTTACGACAAGGATCGTGACGGCTTCGTCATCGCCGGCGGCGCCGGCGTGCTGGTGCTGGAAGAGCTCGAGCACGCCAAGGCGCGCGGCGCAAAGATTTACGCCGAAATCGCCGGCTATGGCGCCACCTCCGACGGCTATGACATGGTGGCGCCGTCGGGCGAGGGCGCCGTGCGCTGCATGAAGATGGCGCTCGAAACCGTCAAGGCGCCGATCGACTATATCAATCCGCATGCGACCGCCACGCCGGTCGGCGATCTCAAGGAGATCGAGGCGATCCGCGAAGTGTTCGGCGCCAAGCCGCCGCCGCTTTCGGCGACCAAGTCGCTCAGCGGTCACTCGCTCGGCGCCGCCGGCGCGCAAGAGGCAATCTACTCGCTGCTGATGATGCGCAATGGCTTTATCTGCGAGAGCGCCAATATCGAGAACATCGATCCCGCCTTTGCCGACATGCCGATCGTGCGCGAACGCCGCGACAATGTCGCGCTCGGCGCCGTGCTGTCGAATTCGTTCGGCTTCGGCGGCACCAACGCTTCGGTCGTGTTCAAGCGGCTGGATGCATGATCGCCCGGGTCACATGGGGCAGGCCGTGTGCCGCCCCGTCATCCGACTGTCGTCCGCGCGCCATAGACCGAAAGCCTGCGCGCTGGCGCGATTCGGCGGGATAACTGGCATGAACAAGCCCTTTTCGCCCTCGACCATACATGGCCTTCAGCGCAGGCTCGCCACCATGGTCGATGAGCAGAACGCGCCGCGCGGCCGGCTAATGGAGGGTAAGCGCGGCCTCGTGATGGGGGTCGCCAACGACCATTCGATCGCCTGGGGCATTGCCAAGACCTTGGCGGCGAACGGCGCCGAGCTCGCCTTCACCTACCAGGGCGAATCTTTGGCCAAACGCGTGAAGCCGCTGGCGCAGGCCGCCGGCTCGTCCATGGTGTTGCCGTGCGATGTCGAGAATATTGCTTCGGTTGACGGCGTGTTCGCCGAGATCGGCAAGCAATGGGGCGGGCTCGATTTTCTGGTGCATGCCATCGCCTTCTCCGACAAGAACGAGCTCAAGGGCCGCTATGCGGATTCCACGCGCGAGAATTTTATCCGCACCATGGTGATCTCCTGCTACGCCTTCACCGAGGCGGCCAAGCGTGCCGCGGCGTTGATGCCGAACGGCGGCGCCATGCTGACGCTCACCTACAATGGCGGCGAGCGCGCAATGCCGAATTACAACGTGATGGGCGTCGCCAAGGCGGCGCTGGAGGCGTCCGTGCGCTATCTGGCGGTCGATTTCGGGCTGCAGAAGATTCGCGTCAACGCCATCTCCGCCGGACCGATCCGCACGCTGGCCGGCGCCGGCATCGGCGATGCGCGCTATATGTTCGCCTTCCAGCAGAAATATTCCCCGCTCGGCCGCGGCGTGACGCTCGATGAATTGGGTGGCGCCGCGCTTTACCTATTGTCGGATCTTTCTACCGGCGTCACCGGGGAAGTGCATTTCGTCGATTCAGGCTACAACGTCATCGCCATGCCGCAACCGGACGCGCTCAGGGATGCGGGCGGCAAAGTGGACAATGGCGGCGAATAAAGTCGATTTGGCTACGGCGAAGCCAGACGGAGCAACTCCGTCCGGCCCGTTCTCGGTCTTGCGACCGGCGGATCGTCGCCTGAGAACTCCCGCCGGTGCAATCGCCTTTAAGCGCCTGCGAAGATTTCCTTCTTGATGATGGCGTGCACGCCCCAATTGCCGTCGACGACCTGGGTGATGCCGAAATCGACGCCGACCGACATGAGCGAAATGGCCTCGTCCTCGGTCAGGCCTTTGGCATGCATGAGGAACTGGCGCATCTTGCGGAAGGCGTCGCGCATGGCGCCGTCCACCGACGACTTTTTATAGATTTCCGATTGCGCCTTGTCGCCCAGCGCCGTGAGGTAGTTGGCGTAGGTGAAACCGTGCACGACCCAGTCGTCTTTGGTCTCCAGCATCGGGAAGTCGAGGCCTTCGAGTGCGGTGCCGGCGAGGTCGGCCTTCTTGTGGACGATGAGCTGGAAGGTGCCGGTGAGCGAGCATTCGATCGCGGTGCCGCAGAGTTCGGAATCGCCTTGCGATGCGTGTGAATCGCCGACCGAAAAAAGCGCACCTTCGACAGCCACCGGATAGTACATGGTGGCGCCTTTGCCGATGCGCCAATTGTCCATGTTGCCGCCGAAATAGCCCGGCGGGATCGAGTCGACCATGTCCGCTTCTTTCGGGGCCAAGGCGACCACGCCGAAATGCGGTCGGATCGGCACCCGGATATTTTTGAGTACGCCGTAGTTCTTCTTGATCTTGCTATGGTCCACGTGCACGCCCGGATAATCGATGATCTTGTGCACGACGCCGAACGGATCGGTCTGCGGAACCCATTGGTAGTTGTAGACCGCTTTGGCCCAATTCTTGTCGCCTGAAGCATCGAGCTCGTAAATCGTGATGACTTCGCGCGGCTTCGGCTCGGTGAGCAGGTCTTTGTACTGATAGCCCCACCAGGCGGCGGCATTGCTGCCGAAGGCTTTGCCGACATGTTCGGGATTGACGCAGGGGCGCGGCGCGACGTCGAGAATGCGCACTTCCAGCACATCGCCGGGTTCGGCCCCTTTTACAAAGACGGGACCGGTACAGATGTGCACGCCGAAACCTTCGCCGGCGCCGCGGCCAAAGACGGAAGCGTCCATCGGCCCGGCCCCGCGGCGGTTCACGTTCTTCTTGTCCTTGGTCCAATAGTAGACGCTCTCGGCGCCGGGATCGCCTTTGATCATGCGCTCGGCGTCGTCATTGGCGTGGTGCGTCAGCGCTTCGATGGTGACGAAATCGCCGGAATCGACTTCCATCTGCGGCTTGAGCAGCTTGCTGAAATAGCCCCAATGCACCGTTTCGGCGGAAGCGGGCAGGTGATGATACTTCTTCTGCGCCGGCTGCTTGGCCGCTGCCGCCGCCGCCATTGTGGGCGTGACCAGCGATAGTCCGCCCGCGCCCAGCGCCGCGGCGCCGCCGCCCGCGGCAAATGCGCTCTTCAGAAACGACCGTCTCTCGTGATCCATCGTTTCGAGAAAGTCACGCCGATGCTTCTCAAAGTCCGGACAGGTTACGTCGTCGCCCTTACACATCACTTGCTCTCCCTGGTCTCTCAATAGTGAGTTCTGACGGGAGATGAGGGCTGCAAAGGACATGCCACGGGATCGGGCCTGTCTTGCGCCGGCTTGCAATGATCCCGATGGCAAGAAGCTGAAATGAGGGATGCGGTGCCTGCGGTGTGGTCAAAAACTGTGCAGTCGTGCCGGACGTCGCCTATCGTTTCGGCGGCGGCTGCAGCGCCCGACACGCGCCGACGGCGTCGCTTGCTGGCAGACCCTTCGGTGCGAAAAGGCGCGGCCGATCGGATTTTTGCAAGATGAAAACGGCCGGGGAAAATCCCCGGCCGCTTGCGCTCTAAGAGCCCTCTGAGACCTAGTCTGCCGAGATCAGGCAAGGTCGAAGCGATCGGCGTTCATCACCTTGTTCCAGGCCGCGACGAAGTCCTTCACGAACTTCTCCTTCGAGTCGGCGCAGGCATAGACTTCCGCGAGTGCCCGGAGCTGCGAGTTCGACCCGAAGATGAGGTCGACACGGGTGCCGGTCCACTTCAGTTCGCCCGTTTTGCGGTCGCGCCCCTCGAACACGTCCTCGGCGTCCGAAGCCGCCTTCCACGTCGTACCCATGTCGAGCAGGTTGACGAAGAAGTCGTTGGTGAGCGTCTCCGGCCGCTTGGTGAAGACGCCGTGCTGGGACTGTCCGTGGTTCGCACCCAAGGCGCGCATGCCGCCAATGAGAACCGTCATCTCCGGCGCGGTCAGCGTCAGCAATTGCGCCTTGTCGATCAGCAGTTCCTCTGCCGTTACGGCGTATTGGGCCTTTTGGTAGTTGCGGAACCCGTCTGCGACCGGCTCGAGCGGGCGCGAAGGAGTCGACATCGGTCTGCTCCTGCGAGGCGTCCGTGCGGCCCGGCGCGAAGGGAACCTGCACATCGTACCCGGCCTTTTTCGCGGCCTGCTCGACGGCTGCGCAACCGCCGAGCACGATCAGGTCGGCAAGCGAAACTTTCTTCCCGCCGGACTGCGCCGCGTTGAACTTCTTCTGGATGCCCTCAAGGGTCTTGCAGCACCTTCGCCAGTTCGGCAGGCTGGTTGACCTCCCAATCCTTCTGGGGGCTGAGGCGGATGCGCGCCCCGTTGGCCCCACCGCGCTTGTCGGAGCCGCGGAACTTGCCGCCGAGGCCCAAGCGGTCGAGACGAGTTGGGAGATGGACAGATCCCGATGCGAGGATCTTTCCCTTGAGTGCAGCGATGTCCTTCGCATCGATCAGCTTGTGATCGACAGCGGGGACGGGGTCCTGCCAGATCAGCGACTCCTCCGGGAGAAGCTCGGGGCCGAGATAGCGCGAGCGCGGGCCCATGTCGCGGTGGACCAGCTTGAACCAGGCGCGGGCAAAGGCGTCCGCAAACTCTGCCGGGTTCTCGTAGAAGCGCCGCGAGATCTTCTCGTAGGCAGGATCGAACCGCAACGAGAGGTCCGTGGTCAGCATGGTCGGACTTGCGATGCTTGGACTTGTCCTGGGCATACGGGAATCCGATTCCGGCGCATCCTTCGCCACCCATTGCTGGGCACCGGCCGGGCTCTTGGTCCAGCTCCCATTCGTAGCCGAACAGGTTTTCGAAGAAGTTGATTGCTCCACTTCGTCGGCGTCGTGGTCCAGGTGACTTCCGGGCCGCCGCCCATCGTGTCATCGCCCTTGCCGCTGCCGAAGCTGCTCTTCCAGCCGAGGCCTTGCAGTTCGAGGCCGGCGGCCTCGGGTTCAGGGCCTAGAAGCGCCGCATCGCCGGCGCCATGGGCCTTGCCAAAGCTATGTCCGCCGGCGATGAGCGCGACGGTTTCCTCGTCGTTCATGGCCATGCGGGCGAAGGTCTCGCGGATGTCCTTGGCGGCAGCGAGCGGATCCGGATTGCCGTTCGGACCTTCCGGGTTGACGTAGATCAGACCCATCTGCACGGCGGCGAGCGGGTTCTCGAGATCGTCGGTCGCCCGCTGTAGCGCTTGTCGCCAAGCCAGGTGTCCTCGGCGCCCCAGTAGAGTGTCTTCGTCAGGCTCCCAGACATCGACGCGACCGCCGGCAAAGCCGAAGGTCTTGAAGCCCATCGAACTCGAGCGCGACGTTGCCGGCCAGAACCATCAGGTCGGCCCAGGAAATTTTGTCGGCCGTATTTCTGCTTGATCGGCCACAGCAGCCGGCGCGCCTTGTCGAGGTTGACGTTGTCCGGCCAACTGTTGAGCGGCGCGAAGCGCTGCTGGCCGGCGCCGCCGCCGCCGCGACCGTCGCCGATGCGGTAGGTGCCGGCGCTGTGCCACGCCATGCGGATGAACAAGCGGCCGTAGTGGCCGAAGTCGGCCGGCCACCACTCCTGCGAGTCCGTCATCAGCGCGGTGAGGTCCTTGCTTCAGGGCCTTGTAGTCGAGCTTCTTGAACGCCTTCCGCGTAGTTGAACGCCTTGCCCATCGGATCGGACAGGGAGGAGTTCTGGTGGAGCATCTTGAGGTTCAACTGGTTCGGCCACCAGTCGCGGTTGGACTGAACGCCGACGGTCGTGTGCTGCATGAACGGGCATTTGCCCGCGCTCTTGTCGTGTCTTTGCGTCCATGTTTCTCTCCGATCGCGTTCTGTAATTTTCTTCGAGTTGGTTCGTATAGAACTATTATGACTTCTGGGAGGTGTTGCGGGGTCTGTGGTTTTCTACGCGGGTGCGGCGATCAGGTCTAATCGTATTGATTGCGGCCTATCGATAAGATTATCTTATCGGCATGATCACCTTGCGCCAATTGCGTTATTTGGCCTCGCTCGCGCGCCACCGGCATTTCGGCCGGGCGGCTGAAGATTGCGCGGTTACCCAGCCCGCACTGTCGATGCAAATCCAGCAGCTCGAGCGCGAGCTTGGCGCCGACCTGATCGAGCGGCGGCCGGGCGAGATCGTGGTCACCGACATCGGGCTGGACGTGGCGCAGCGCGCCGAGCACATCCTCGCCGCCACCCGCGACCTCGTCGATTTCGCCCGCCACCGCGGCCTGCTGAGCGGACAAATGCGCCTCGGCATCATTCCGACGCTGGCGCCTTACATCCTGCCGCGCGTGCTGCCGCGGCTGCAGGCGGCTTACCCGCAGCTGCGATTGGAGGTGCGCGAGACGCAGACCAAGATTCTGCTCGACGAACTCTCCGGCGGCGAACTCGATTGCGTGATGCTGGCGTTGCCGGCGGATGGCGCCGACGTCGAGACGCTGCCACTGTTCGAGGACGCCTTCCTGTTGGCGGTGCCGGCCGGCGAGCCGCTTGCCAAGCGCGGGCGCGTGAGCGTCGAGGACGTCGATCAGCGCCGGCTGATCCTGCTGGAGGAGGGGCACTGCCTGCGCGACCAGGCGCTGGCTTTTTGCGCCGCGCCAAAACTTAGTGCATCAAGTCGGGACGCACCCGCCGGACTGGGCGCGACCTCGCTCGCGACCGTGATGCAGATGGTGGCGAACGGCTACGGCGTGACCCTGTTGCCGCAGGTCGCCGTCGACGTCGAGGCGCGCGATGCGCGCGTGAAGCTGATGCGTTTTGCCGAGCCCGCGCCGGCGCGCACCGTTGGACTTGCCTGGCGGCGCACCTCGCCGCGCAAGCAGGATTTCGCAGCGCTGGCGAAAGATCATCACGCAGACGCTTCAGCTTGCCGCGCCGAAGCGACAGGCGGTTTTAGCCAAATAAAAAGGGCGGCCGTTGGGGCCGCCCTTTCGCATACGCTTGGAGAGAAGGCTACTCCGCGGCGCTGTCGCCGGCCGCCTGAGGCTGCTCAGCAGCCGCCTCGGCCTTCTGCTTGGCTTCCAGGTCCTCGCCGGTCGCCTGATCGACCGCTTTCATCGACAGGCGCACTTTGCCGCGCTCGTCCATGCCGAGCAGCTTCACCTTCACCTTGTCGCCTTCCTTGACCACGTCGGTGACCTTGTTCACCCGGCGCGGCGCGAGCTGGCTGATGTGGACCAGGCCGTCCTTGGCGCCGAAGAAGTTCACGAAGGCGCCGAAGTCCATCACCTTCACGACCGTGCCTTCGTAGATGTGGCCGGGCTCCGGATCGGAGGCGATCGACTTGATCCAGTTGATCGCCGCCTTGATCGACTCGCCGTCGGCGGAGGCCACCTTCACCGAGCCGTCGTCCTCGATGTTGATCTTGGCGCCGGTCTTCTCGACGATTTCGCGGATCACCTTGCCGCCGGTACCGATCACTTCGCGGATCTTGTCGGTCGGGATCTTGAACATCTCGATACGCGGGGCGTGTTCGCCCAGTTCGGCGCGCGCCGCGGTGAGCGCTTTCGACATCTCGCCGAGGATATGCAGACGGCCGTCTTTCGCCTGGGCGAGAGCGGTCTTCATGATCTCCTCGGTGATGCCGGCGATCTTGATGTCCATCTGCAGCGAGGTAATGCCGCCTTCGGTGCCGGCGACCTTGAAGTCCATGTCGCCGAGATGGTCCTCATCGCCGAGGATGTCGGACAGCACCGCATAGCGCTTGTCTTCCAGGATCAGGCCCATGGCGATGCCGGCGGTCGGCCGTTTCAAGCGGCACGCCGGCGTCCATGAGCGCGAGCGAAGAGCCGCACACCGTCGCCATCGACGACGAGCCGTTCGACTCGGTGATCTCCGACACGACGCGGATGGTGTAGGGGAATTCCGCTTTCGGACCGGCAGCATCGGATGGATTGCGCGCCAGGCAAGTTTGCCGTGGCCGATTTCGCGCCGCTTGGTGCCGCCCATGCGGCCGGTCTCGCCGACCGAGTAGGGCGGGAAGTTGTAGTGCAGCAGGAACGTCTCTTTATACGTTCCCTGTAGCGCGTCGATGTACTGTTCGTCCTCGCCGGTGCCGAGCGTGGTCACGACCAGCGCCTGGGTTTCGCCGCGGGTAAACAGCGCCGAACCGTGCGTGCGCGGCAATATGCCGACTTCGCAGACGATCGGGCGCACGGTCGAGAGATCGCGGCCGTCGATGCGCTTGTTGGTATCCAGCACATTCCAGCGCACGATCTTGGCTTCGAGCTCCTTGAACACGCCGCCAATACCGAGCTTGGTGTAGCACCGGATTGTCGGTGCCGCCGGGGAAATAATGTTCCATGATCTTTGCCTTGGCGGCGGCGACGGCGTTCTGCCTCTCCAGCTTCTGCGGGATCGAATAGGCCGCGCGCAGATCCTTCTCGACGATGCCCGAGCATTTCCTTTTCGAGCGCCGAGTTGTCGGCGATCTCGTGATCGCGCGGCTCCTTGGCCGCTTTCTCGGCGAGCTTGATGATGGCGTCGATAACCGGCTGGAAGTGCCGGTGGCCGAACATCACCGCGCCCAGCATCACGTCCTCGTTGAAGTTCCTTGGCTTCCGATTCCACCATCAGCACCGCCTCGTTGGTGCCGGCGACCACCAGGTCGAGCTGGCTTTCGGTCATCTCTTCCAGCGTCGGGTTGAGCACGTATTCGTTGTTGATGAAGCCGACGCGGGCGGCGCCGATCGGGCCCATGAACGGCGCGCCCGACAGTGTCAGCGCCGCCGAAGAAGCGACCAGCGCGATAATGTCCGGGTCGTTCTCCAGATCGTGCGACAGCGTGGTGACGATGATCTGCGTTTCGCAGCGCCAGCCGTCGGCGAACAGCGGACGCACCGGACGGTCGATCAGCCGCGACACCAGCGTTTCCTTTTCGGTCGGCCGGCCTTCGCGCTTGAAATAACCGCCGGGAATGCGGCCGGCGGCGTAGAATTTCTCCTGGTAGTCGACGGTCAGCGGCAGGAAGTCGACGCCTTCACGCGGCTGCTTGGCCGCAACTGCGGTGGCGAGCACGGTGGTCTCGCCGTAGGTGGCAAGCACGGCGCCATCGGCTTGGCGCGCCATCCGGCCGGTCTCGAGGGTGAGCTTACGCCCGCCCCAATCGAGTTGAACTCGATGCATATCGAACATTTTATCTTCTCTCATGGTTTTCAGGCGCGCCCCGAAAGCCATGAGCAAGACGGCGAGAGGCTGTCACGCGTTTCCGCGAAAGCGGACTGCGAACAGCATCCGGCGATCCTGCCATGGCGTTTCGAACCTTGCCTTGTTGCGGGGCGACCCGTGTCGCCGCTCGCGTGTCACCGGCTGCGCCCATCGCCGCCGGGCTTAAATAGCGGACGCATTCTTGCAACCGCTTACGATACGCGCGTGGCCTTTTGCCCCGCGCGGCACAAAACTATCGGCGGATGCCGAGCTTCTCGATCAAAGTCTTGTAACTTGCCTCGTTGCTGCGCCGCAGATAATCGAGCAACTGGCGGCGCTGGCTCACGAGCTTGAGCAGCCCACGGCGGGAGTGATTGTCCTTGGCGTGGGATTTGAAATGCTCGGTGAGATTGTTGATGCGTTCCGACAGGATCGCCACCTGCACTTCGGGCGATCCGGTATCGCCGGCCTTCTTGGCGAATTCCTTGATGACTTCGGCCTTGCGGGCCGTGGTTACCGACATCGGCTATCCTTTCTTCGCGCCGGCACTGCCCATCAGCCCGGCCAGGTTGAACACGCGCTTGGGGACGATTTCGCCACGATCCACTTCGGCTAAGGCCACCAACCGGCCCGCCGCCGTGACATAGACCGTGCCGCGGAAATTGGGAGCGTCCCGTCCGCGCAACAAAACGGCTTGGCCCCGGTGGAGCCTTGCCGCATCAGGCCCGCTGACGGCCAGCGCCGGGATGTCGTCCAGCGCGGTCTCTACGGGCATGAGCGCGTCGGCGAGGCTTGCCTCGCCGGCGGCGGCTCTATGGCACACAGCCTCCAATTGTTCCAGTGAAATCATGGTTTCTTCGCCGAATGGGCCGACCGCGACCCGCCGCAGGGCACAAACATGGCCGAAACAGCCCAAAGCGCGCCCGAGGTCGCGGGCGAGCGCCCGAACATAGGTGCCTTTGCCGCATTCGGCCTCCAGCACGGCATGGTCGGGGTCGGGGGTTTCAACGAGTTCCAACCGGGCGATTTCCACGGGACGGGCTTTGAGCTCGACCACCTCGCCGTCGCGGGCAAGGTCGTAGGCGCGCTCGCCCCCGACCTTGATGGCGGAATAGCGCGGCGGCACCTGCTGGATGACGCCGAGATAAGACGGCAGCAGCGCCCGGATAGCTTCAGCGGCCGGCCGCCGGTCACTGGTGGCGATCGCCCGGCCTTCGGCATCGTCGGTATCGCGTTCCTCGCCCCAGCGCACGGTGAAGCGGTAGAGCTTGCGGCCGTCCATCACGAAGGGAACCGTCTTGGTAGCTTCCCCGAGTGCGATCGGCAGGCAGCCGGAAGCGAGCGGATCGAGCGTGCCGGCGTGGCCGGCGCGCTTGGCGGTGAACAGCCGCTTGATGATGCCGACGGCGTGGGTCGACGTCATGCCGACCGGCTTATCGAGCACCACCCAGCCATGCACGTCGCGCTTCTCGCGCCGGAATTGCTGCTTTCGTGGACGGGGCTCCGCGGCCGCTGGTGCGGCCGGCAATGGAAGCTCGTCAGTGCGGTCACTCATCGTCGTCCTTTGCCAAATCGCGCGCGACCGCCGGGGAGCGCAACAGCTTGTCGATGCGCTCGGCCTCGTCGAAGCGCTCGTCGACGCGGAAGCGGATATCGGGCGCGAATTTCAGATTGATGCGGTGGGCGATCTCGGCGCGCAGAAATTTTTTGTGGCGCTCGAAGGCGGCGACCACCTCGTCGGCATCGCGGCCGGCCAGCGGCATCACATAGATGGTGGCGAGCCGCAGAGTCGGCGCTCATGCGCACCTCCGGCACCGTGATGAGATGACCCTCGATGACGGGATCGTGCACCTCGCCGCGCGTCAGCATCTCGGCGACCGCATGGCGCACCAATTCGCCGACGCGCAATTGGCGCTGCGAGGCGTTGGGCGCCTGGTCGCGATGCTTCTGTTTATGCCGTGCCATAGCAACTATCTCTGCTGTCATCGTCCGCGAACGCGGACGATCCAGTAAACACCGCCATTGCCGGGGTTACTGGATGCCCCGTTTGTGAAAAGACGCGCTTAGCGCTTTTGCGCGGGGCATGACGGGGTTGGTGTTTAGGCGGAGCGAACGGCGCAGGCCTTGAGGTTTGGACTCACAGACTGCGTTGAATCGTCTCCACCCGGTAACATTCGATCACGTCGCCTTGCCGCATGTCCTGGTAGTTCTCGAAGGCCATGCCGCATTCCATGCCGGATGAAACCTCGCGGGCGTCGTCCTTGAAGCGCTTGAGCTGCGAGAGCTTGCCCTCGTGGATCACGACGTTGTCGCGGATCAGCCGCACATTGGCGCCGCGCTCCACGGTGCCGTCGGTGACGCGGCAGCCCGCCACGTTGCCGACCTTGGAGACCTTGAAGATTTCCAGGATCTGCGCGTTGCCCAGCATGGTCTCGCGCAGCGTCGGCGCCAGCAGGCCGGACATCGCCTGTTTCACGTCGTCGACCAGATCGTAGATGATATTGTAGTAGCGAATTTCGATGCCGGCGCGTTCGGCCGCCTCGCGCGCTTCCTTGTTGGCGCGCACGTTGAAGGCGATGATCGGAACGCCCGACGCCTCGGCGAGAGTTACGTCCGACTCGGAAATGCCGCCGACGCCGGCATGCAGCACGCGCGCCGCCGACCTCGTCGGTGCCGAGCTTATCCAGCGCGCCGACGATCGCTTCCAGCGAGCCTTGCACGTCGGCTTTGATCACCAGCGGAAATTCCTTGCGGCCGGCGGTCTTGGCCTGCGCCATCATCTGCTCGAGCGAGCCGCGCATGCCGGAGGCGCGCGCCGCCATCTTGTCGCGCTTCTGACGGGCGCGGTAATCGGTTACTTCGCGGGCGCGCGCTTCGTTGTCGACCACCGCCAGGCGGTCGCTGGCGTCAGGCGTGCCGGAGAAGCCGAGTACCTCGACCGGCATTGACGGTCCGGCGCTGTCGAGCGGTTCGCCGGTATCGGAAACGAGCGCGCGCACACGGCCCCATTCGGCGCCGGCTACGACCAGGTCGCCGACATGCAGGGTGCCGCGCTGGATGAGAACAGTCGCCACCGGACCGCGCCCGCGGTCGAGTTTGGCCTCGATCACGGTGCCTTCAGCGGCACGACTCGGATTGGCTTTGAGGTCGAGGAGTTCGGCCTGCAGATTGATCATTTCAAGAAGGCGATCGATGTTCGTCTTCTTGGTGGCGGATACTTCCACGTCCACCACTTGGCCACCCATGGATTCGACCTGGATTTCGTGCTGCAGCAGTTCGGTGCGCACGCGCTCCGGCCTGGCGTCCGGTTTGTCGATCTTATTGATGGCGACGATGATCGGAACCTTCGCCGCCTTGGCGTGATGGATTGCTTCCACCGTCTGCGGCATGACGCCGTCATCGGCGGCGACCACCAACACCACAATGTCAGTGACCTTGGCGCCGCGCGCGCGCATCGCCGTGAAGGCGGCGTGGCCGGGCGTATCGATGAAGGTGACCTTGCCGCCGGACGGCGCGGTCACCTGATAGGCGCCGATATGCTGGGTGATGCCGCCGGCTTCGCCCACCGCCACTTCGGCGGAGCGGATGGCGTCGAGCAGCGAGGTCTTGCCGTGGTCGACGTGGCCCATGACGGTGACCACCGGCGCGCGTGGCTCGAGTTGAGCCGGATCGTCGGCGGTATCGAACAGGCCCTCTTCCACGTCGGCTTCCGCCACGCGGCGCACGGTGTGGCCCATTTCTTCGGCGATCAACTGGGCGGTGTCGGCGTCGATCACGTCATTGATGGTGGCCATCTGACCCTGTTTCATCAGCAGGCGGATGACGTCCACCGCGCGTTCCGACATGCGGTTGGCGAGATCCTGGATCGTGATGGCCTCGGGAACCGTGACTTCGCGCACAAGCTTTTCCTTCGGCTCGGCCGAGGCGTGCCCCTTGAGGCGCTGAGTGCGGCGGCGGAACGATGCGACGGAACGCTCGCGCACCTCGTCGGCGCGCAGTGCGGTGACCAGCGTGAGACGGCCGCGCTGTTTCTCGGCGCCGGCGCGCGGAGCCGGGCGAGGCGCGGCGGCCGGACGCGCGCCGCCGGGACGCCGCGACGTGCGCGGCGAATCATCCTCCTCGGCTTCGAGCGTTAAGCGGCCCGGAGCAGGCTTCCTGACTTCGTCCTCACCAAGTCGCTTCTTGGCAACTTCGCCGGCCTTGCGTTTGGTTTCCTCGTCGTGCTTGCGGCGGTCTTCTTCCTCGCGCTTGCGCGCTTCCGCAGCTTCGCGCTCGGTACGGTCGACGGCCTCGCGGCTGGCGCGCACCTTCGCCTCTTCCTCGGCGATCTTGCGCTCCTCGGCTTCGCGCAAGCGTGAATCCGCCAGCGCATGGGCGCGAGCGGCGCGCTCTTCCTCGGTCAGCGTGCGCAGCACAACGCCGGATGGTTTCGGCGCTTCGGCGGCGGGGGTTGGTGTGGCGGCAGCAGCGGCGCCGGCCTTTGGCGCGGCGGCTCGCTTCTTGGGCGCTGCCGCCGGTGCAGCTTCTGCTTTGGCCTCGCTCGGCCCGCCGAACGCGCGGCGTTTGACCTTCTCGACAACGACCTGCTTGCTGCGGCCATGGCTGAAACTCTGGCGTACCACGCCCGTCTCGGTGCGTGGTTTGAGGGTCAGCTTGCCGCCGCCCACGCTCAATTTCTTCTCGCCAGGGTTCTTCGTTTCACTCATTCCGTGTTCTATCCTCGTGCGCCTTCCGTCGGCGCATTGGCGCTAACCGTCTCGGGCGAATTTCCGGTCCGAAAGCGTTCTAAGCGCATGGCGCGAGCGAGAAATGTCTCGCTCGCGGGCCCGGCAAGCAGCGCTGCATGTACCACATTTGGGCGGCCCAATGCCAAATCCAATTGCGCGCCGGTTAATGTGTCGATGACCGCGATTTCACGCGATTTTCCTGCCGTTTCGCGGCGCAATGCCGCATTCAGCTTGCGTCTGCCGTCGGCGGCGGCATCAGCCGCATGGATCAGCGCGATGATATCTTCCTGTGCGATCGCCGCCTCGACCCGGCTCGTGCCGGTCAGCACGGCGCCGGCTTTGCCGGCAATTGAGAGCGCATCGAGCGCTGCGCGTTCCATCAGGTGCTCGGTTTGCGACGCCAGATCGGCGGCAACGCTCACCTCGCGCTTGAAGCCGCGTGCGAACACGCGGCGCTTGACCGCTTCGTCCAAAGCCGCCCGCGTGGCGGTGATCCAGATGCCGCGGCCCGGCAGCTTGCGTTTGACGTCGGGCACCGCCTCGCCGGCGGGGCCGACCACGAAGCGGAGCAAGTTTTCGACCGGCTGCTGGCTGCGGGTCAGCGCACAGGTGCGCTGGGTCCCCGGCGCGACGCTCGTCGCCCCGCGGTCCAGCTCATGATCCTGCGTCATCGCCAGCATCGTTTGCTTTACTCCGTCAGGCCTGCGGCGCTTCGGCTTCCGCCGGCACGTCTTCCGCGGGCGGCGGTGCGAGTTCAGCCTCGGTGACCCAGCCGGCCTTGAGGCGCGCCTGCATGATCAGCGCTTCGGCTTCGTCGCGCGCGACGTCGAGGCCGTCAAAGAAGCCGGGTTCACGCTTGAACTCGCCGTCCTTGCGCTCGGTCCAGCCGGTGAGATCGTCGGTGGCGCAGCCGGCAAGATCCTCCACCGTCTTCACGCCGTTCTCGCCGAGTGCGACCAGCATCCTGGTGGTGACGCCCGGCACGTCTTTAACGGCGTCTTCCACGCCCAACTCGAGACGCTTGGCGTCGAGTTCGGCCTCCTGCTGGGCGATGTATTCCCTGGCGCGATCTTGCAGTTCGCGCGCCGTCTCCTCGTCGAAGCCTTCGATGCTGGCGATTTCCTTCTCGTCCACCAGCGCGAGTTCTTCGATGGAGCCGAAGCCTTCCGAGGCGAGCAATTGGCCGACCACTTCGTCGAGATTGAGCGCCTCGACGAAAACCTTGGTGCGGTTCTCGAACTCGGCATGACGGCGTTCGGACTCCTCCTGCTCGGTAAGGATGTCGATGTCCCAGCCCGTGAGCTGCGACGCGAGCCGGACGTTCTGTCCGCGCCTTCCGATGGCAAGCGAGAGCTGTTGGTCGGGCACCACCACCTCGATGCGCTCCTTGTCTTCGTCGAGCACCACCTTGGCGACTTCCGCCGGCGCCAGCGCGTTCACCACGAAGGTGGCGATGTCCGGCGACCAGGGAATGATGTCGATCTTCTCGCCCTGCAATTCGTTCACCACCGCCTGCACGCGCGAGCCGCGCATGCCGACGCAGGCGCCGACCGGATCGACTGAAGAATCGCGCGATACCACGGCGATCTTGGCGCGCGAGCCGGGATCGCGCGCGACCGCCTTCACTTCGACGATGCCGTCATAGATTTCCGGCACCTCCTGCGCGAACAGCTTTGCGGTGAATTGTGGATGCGTGCGCGACAGGAAAATCTGCGGGCCGCGCGGCTCGCGTCGCACGTCGTAGATATAGGCGCGGATGCGGTCGCCGTTGCGGAAGACTTCGCGCGGCAGCATCTCATCGCGCCGCACGATCGCTTCGCCGCGGCCGAGATCGACCACCACATTGCCGTATTCGACGCGCTTGACGATGCCGTTGACGATGTCGCCGATGCGGTCCTTGTATTCGGCATATTGCCGGTCGCGCTCGGCTTCGCGCACCTTCTGCACGATCACCTGCTTGGCCGATTGCGCGGCGATGCGCCCGTATTCGAGCGGCGGCAGCGGATCGGCGATGGTGTCGCCCACTTGCGCCGCCGGATGACGCTTGCGTGCCTCTTCGAACGTGATCTGGTT
>CAVXGN010000028.1:0-152103 GCA_963761245.1 uncultured Alphaproteobacteria bacterium
AAAAGCAGTTGGAAGGCCTGATCGCGAAAGCCGGGCCGGTCATCAGCGCCGCCACCTACGATACCGAATACCTGCAGGTGCGCGCCGAGAAGCGCGAATTGCGCCAGGCTGTCGGCCGACAAGCACTGCGATCGGAAAATCACCGGCGCACCGGCGACCGGCGAGAGCGCCCGGATCGTCCGCTGAACGCAACGCCGCCGACAATGATCTCGGCTGTTATTGCGCCGCGCGCCGGATGAGAACGAGCGCACCATTGGCCAAGCCGAGGGCGATCGTCGGCGGTCCATCGCCCATCTGGAAAAGGCCGATATTGGTGGCGGCTTTCGCCGGCAGCGGCACGTTGGCGATGTCGCGCGCGTTGGGCGCAAACGAGACGATGCGCAGGCGGCTGCGGTCGAGCGAAGGCACCGCGATATCCGGGTGACCGTCGCCGTCGAAATCGGCGGCGGCCGCCATGTCGATCTGGCGCGTGCCGATGATGTGATTGGCGACGTCGGGCATTTCGCCGGCCTTGCGCAGCGCATTGCCGCTAAACGTCCATAGTTCGAGCACGCCGACCACATGCGGCTGGCGCACCAGCGCGATGTCGGTCTTGCCGTCGCCGTTGAAGTCGCCGATGCCGGCGGGATCGAGCCAGCGATGCGGCGCGCCCAGCGCCGGCGTCTCGGCGAGGATGTCGTATTTGCCCTTGCGCAGGCCGATCACCGCCAAGGCGGAGCCGCGCTTCAGGTACGACTTCACCACCACGACCTCGTCGTGGCCGTCGCCGTCGAGATCGGCGATGCGCGGCTCGAGGTCCTCGAAC
This sequence comes from uncultured Alphaproteobacteria bacterium, assembly GCA_963761245.1. Taxonomy (GTDB): domain Bacteria; phylum Pseudomonadota; class Alphaproteobacteria; order Rhizobiales; family Xanthobacteraceae; genus Pseudolabrys. Next base: position 806 of record CAVXGN010000028.1, read on the forward strand.
ACGGCGTCGTCCTTGAGCTTGACCTCGTAGCGCTTGCTGTCGCGGGTCTCGATCACCAGGCTGCCGGCTTCGGTCTTGTCGCCGAGGACGCCGTGGTCGTAGCGTTTGGTCGGAGTGGCGAGCCACACGCGGGTGATGTCGCCTTTGCCGGTGACGACCTTGCCGTCGGGCAGGGCGCCTTCGGGCGGCTTCATCCGGGCAAGCGCGTCGATGAAGCGCAGCGAGGCTTTGTCGCCGTCGACGATGAGGCGATACCAGAGCCCGCCGGCATTGACGCGAACGGAATCGCCGAGCGTCTCCAGGGCGATCGCCCGGGCCGGTGTGTCGACCTTTTGCACGCGCCACTCGGCGGCATGAGCGGCCGCCGTCGCCGCGATGACGGCAAGGCCAGCAAGCAGGCTGCTGCGCAACGTCCCCTCCAGGTTATATCGTTCTTACAGCTTCACGTGGCGAAGCCGCAATGCGTTGCCGACGACGCTGACGGACGAAAGGGCCATAGCGGCGGCGGCGATGATCGGCGACAGCAGCAGTCCGAAGACTGGATAGAGCACGCCGGCGGCAATCGGCACGCCGGCCGAGTTGTAGATGAAGGCGAAGAACAGGTTCTGCCGGATATTGTGCATGACCGCTGCCGACAGCGCGCGCGCCTTGACGATGCCGTTGAGGTCGCCCTTGAGCAGCGTGATGCCGGCGCTTTCGATCGCGACGTCCGAGCCGGTCGCCATGGCGATGCCGATCTCGGCGGCGGCGAGCGCCGGGGCGTCGTTGACGCCGTCGCCGGCCATCGCCACCACGCGGCCCTCACGCCGCAGCTTTTCCACCACCGTGCTCTTCTGCTCGGGCAGCACTTCGGCTTCCACCTCGGTGATGCCGAGGCGCTTGGCGACGGCTAGCGCGGTGGTGCGGTTGTCGCCGGTGAGCATGACCACACGGATGCCGTCGGCGGCGAGCGCCTTCAGCGCCGCCGGCGTCGTCTGCTTGACCGGATCGGCGATGGCGATCGCGCCCGCAAGCTTGCCGTTGACGCCCAGGAATATCACGGTGGCGCCGTCGCCGCGCAGCCGCTCGGCCTCCTCGGCGAGCGGGGCGGGATCGATCTTGAGTTCTTGCAGGAACGCGGCGTTGCCGAGCGCCAGCCGCTTGCCCTCGACCATGCCGACGACGCCCTTGCCGGCGGACGCATTAAAGCCGCTCACCGGCGCCAGCGCGATGTTGCGCTCTTGCGCGGCCGCTAGCACCGCCGCGGCGAGCGGATGCTCGCTGCCGCGCTCCAGGCTGCCGGCAAAATGCAGCACCTGCGCCTCGTCGAAGCCGGGCAGCGCGACCACCGCCACGACTTTCGGCTTGCCTTCGGTGAGCGTCCCGGTCTTGTCCACCACCAGCGTGTCCACTTTCTCCATGCGCTCCAGCGCTTCCGCATTCTTGATCAGCACGCCGGCCTGCGCGCCGCGTCCGACGCCGACCATGATCGACATCGGCGTGGCGAGCCCGAGCGCGCAGGGGCAGGCGATGATCAACACGCTCACCGCCGCCACCAGCCCGAACGCGAAGCGCGGCTCGGGGCCGAACGTCGCCCAGGCCGCAAACGCGAGCAGCGCGACCGCGATCACCGTCGGCACGAACCAGCCGGCCACCCGGTCGGCGAGCCGCTGGATCGGCGCGCGGCTACGCTGCGCAGCTCGCCACCATCTGAACGATTTGCGACAGCAATGTGTCGCGGCCGACCTTGTCGGCGCGCATGACGAAGCTGCCGCTGCTGTTGATGGTGCCGCCGATCACGCGCGCGTCCTTTTCCTTGCTCACCGGCATGGATTCGCCGGTCACCATGGATTCATCGAGCGAGGAGCGGCCCTCCAGCACGGTGCCGTCGACCGGAACTTTGTCGCCGGGGCGCACGCGCAAGCGGTCGCCGACATGGACGGCATCGAGGGAGACTTCTTCGTCGCTGCCGTCATCCTTGACGCGGCGCGCGGTCTTGGGCGCGAGATCGAGCAAGCGCCTTGATGGCGCCGGAGGTCGCCTCGCGCGCGCGCAATTCCAGCACCTGCCCGATGAGCACCAGCACGGTGATCATGCTGGCGGCTTCGAAATAGACCGCCGGCGCGCCGTGGCCGCGGAAGGCGGGTGGGAATATGCCGGGCGCGAAGGTCGCGACGATGCTGTAGACGTAAGCGACGCCGACGCCCATGGCGATCAGCGTGAACATGTTGAGGTTGCGCGTGACGAGCGATTGCGCGCCGCGCACGAAGAACGGCCAGCCCGCCCACAGCACGACCGGCGTGGCAAAGGCGAACTGGATGTAGCTGGACAGCGTCGGATCGACCCAATGCGTGCCGGCGACATGCGCGCCCATCTCCAGCACGAAGACCGGCACGGTCAGCACGAGGCCGATCCAGAATCGCCGCGTCATGTCGATGAGTTCAGGGTTCGGGCCGGTATCGGCGGTGGCGATCTCCGGCTCCAGCGCCATGCCGCAGATCGGGCATGAGCCGGGGCCGACCTGCCGGATCTCGGGATGCATCGGGCAGGTGTAGATCGCGCCTTCGATCACCGGCTCGGGTTCGCGCGGCTTGAGGTATTTCTCGGGATCGGCGGCGAATTTGGTTTTGCAACCGTTGCTGCAGAAATAATAGGTCTGCCCCTGATGCTCGGCGCTGTGCTTGGCGGTGCCGGGGTCGACACTCATGCCGCAGACCGGATCGGTCGCGCCGGCCGCCGCCGGGGCCTCATTGTGCTTGTGCAGATATTTTTGCGGGTCGGCGAGGAATTTGGTGCGGCAGCCGTTGCAGCAGAAATAATAGGTCTGGCCCTGATAGTCGGCCTGCGGCTTGCCGGCCTTGGGGTCGACGGTCATGCCGCAGACCGGATCGATCACGCCGCCCTCGACGGGCGTTGGCGTGGCCGTGCGCGTGATGATCGTCGGCAGTGGCGCTCATCTTAAGGCCTCCGGATTTGGCCGCTCTTGTCTTTGATACCCTGGGGGGGTATATAGGCCTTATGCGCAAAGACGGCAAGTCATCCACCCTCAAGCGGCTCAGCCGCATCGAAGGCCAGGTGCGCGGGCTGTCGCCCGCATGGTCGAGGACGAGCGCTACTGCATCGACATCGTCACGCAAATCGGCGCGGTGCGCGCGGCGCTGCGGCGGGTCGAGGAGGAAATCCTGCGCGACCACGTCGCCCATTGCGTCGAGCACGCGATCTCCAGCGGCGACAAGGCCGACCAGCGGCGCAAGGTCGCCGAACTGATGGACGTGATGGGCCGGGCGGGGCGATAATCTATCGCGTCGACAGCCCGAACACGCTGTAGCCCGGGCAGGTGCCGAACAGTGCGGTCAAGATCGGCACCACGCCGATCCAGCCGACCCAATTCCAGCTTGTGCCCGGCGCGATATAGCCGAGTGCGAACGCGATCAGCACAATGCCGATAATCATGCGCACGATGCGATCGAATCGTTCCGACATTGCGGACATGAATAACTCCCTTGCGACCATGGTGCCGGAAGGAAGGCTAACGCGTGCCGGAACGTTTAGCGTTGATAGAGATCAAGCTTTAGATCCGTCATCTCTCGAGGTCCGCACTGCGCGCGGGCACCTCACAATGACGGATATTATCCGAACTTCTCCCGCGCCAGCTTCGCGCCGGCACCGAGCGCCATCAGTTTGGCCTCGGCGATATCGCGCCGCATCGGCGCCATGCCGCAATTGGTGCAGGCGACGATGCGCTCTTTGGGCACGAACTTCATCACATCGCCGATGACCTGTGCCACCCGCTCGGGAGTTTCGATCTCGTCGGTGGCCACATCGATGGCGCCGACAAGCACGTCCTTGCCCTCGAGCAGCGACAATAGCTTCAACGGCACGTGCGAATTGATGCACTCGACCGAGACCTGGCCGATGCGGCTGTTGGCGAGCGCAGGAAAAATCTTCTCGTATTGCCGCCACTCGTCGCCGAGCGAATTCTTCCAGTCGATATTGGCCTTGATGCCGTAGCCGTAGCAGATGTGCACGGCGGTGGTGCAGGTCAGGCCGTCAATGGCGCGATGCAGCGCCTCGATGCCCCAGGTGCGCACTTCGTCCATGAACACGTTGAAGGCCGGCTCGTCGAACTGGATGACGTCGACGCCGTCGACGGCGAGCGCACGCGCTTCCTGATTCAGTAAGTCGGCAAAGGCAAAAGCCATCTTCACCTTGTCGCCGTAATGGGCGTCGGCGATGGTGTCGGAGATGGTCATCGGCCCGGGCAGCGTAATCTTCACTTTTTTCTTGGTGTGGGCGCGGGCGTGGCGCGCTTCCGCCGCGTGCACGCGGCTCTTGAGTGCGAGCGCGCCGCGCACCACCGGCACCATGGCTTTGTAGCGGTCGGCGCGGATGCCCATCTCGACTTTGTGCGCGAAGTCGATGCCGTCGACGAATTCGAGGAAGCCGTGCACGAAATGCTGGCGCGACATCTCGCCGTCGCAGACGATGTCGATGCCGGCATCCTCTTGCAGCTTGACCGCCAGAGCGTGGCGTCGAGCTTGGCTTGCGCGAGATCGTCGCCGGACAGGCTCCACTGCGGCCACAGCACGTTGGGCTCGGCGAGCCAGGACGGTTTCGGCAGGCTGCCGGCGACGGTTGCAGGAAACATCATGTCGTTTGGCTCGCGTTGGTCGTCATCTCGGGCGGTCGCCAACTATAGAGCCAGTGGTAGCGGTTGAGCAGATTTTCTCCGCCCTTGGCCCGCATCGCCAGATTGCGGACGAAGCCCTCCGGCCCGCTCAGCCCATAGATGCGGGCCTGACGGCGCGACTCGACTTGGGCGTGCAGCGTGCGGAGGCGGCGGGCGCCCTCGTAACCGCGCAGCGCATCGGCAATGTCGTCGCCGTATTTCGCCAGCATTGACGCCAGCACCGCGGCGTCCTCGATCGCCATGCCGGCGCCTTGCGCGAGGAATGGGAGCATCGGATGGGCCGCGTCCCCAATCAGCGTCACCGGGCCGCTGCCGCCGCGGAAGGGATGGCGGCGATCGTAGAGCGCCCACTTCAGCCAGCGCTCAGGGATCGCAATCAACTCGCGCGCGCGTCTCCGCCCAGGCCCAGCGCGCGAAATGGCGCATGATTTCGGCGCGCTCGCCCGGCGCGTTCCAGCCGGTCGCTTTCCATTCGTCGTGCACGATGGCGACGATATTGATCAGCCGCCCGGCCTTGACCGGGTAGTGCACCAGGTGGGCATCGAGCCCGAGCCACAAGCGCACGACGTGCTCGCGAAACGCGGGCTGCACGGCCTCCGCCGGCACCGTCGCGCGCCAAGCGGTGCGATGGGCAAAACGCGGCGGGCGCTGGCGTCCCAGCCGCCCGCGCAAGGCGGACCACACGCCGTCGGCGCCGATCAGCGCGGCGCCATGCATGTCGATCACCTGTCCGCCGCCGTGGCCCTGCACGGTGACGCCCTGGTCGTGGACGGCGAAATCATCGACACGCAGGCCGAGCTTGAGTGCGATGTCCGGGTGGGCCTCGGCCGCATCGGCCAGCACCTTCTGCAGATCGCCGCGATGAATGACCCAATAGGGCGCGCCGTAAATCTGCTCGACGTGCGCGCCGAGCGGAATGCGCACGATCTCGCGGCCGCTGCCGCCCGCCATCACGCGGATCGCCTGCGGCGCCACCGCTGCCGCGACCAGCGCCTCGCGCAGGCCGAGCGCGATCAATACGCGCGTGGCATTGGGACCGAGCTGAAGACCGGCGCCGACTTCTTCGAGCTTGGCGGCTTGTTCCAGAACGCTGACGCGCAGTCCGGCGCGCGCCATCGCAACCGCTGCGGTTAGACCTGCAATCCCGGCGCCGGCGACGATCACATGACGCGCGGACGCCACGGCCGGTTCCAGCGCGGCGCTAAGCCGTCGCGGTCAGCGGCAGCGCGCACTCGGGCGGCCGGGCCGCGTGCGAATCGAGCTTGGCGTCGAAGCGGTAGAGCGTGGAGCAATAGGGGCAGATGATCTCGTTGTCCTCGCCCATGTCGAGGAACACGTGCGGATGGTCGAAAGGCGGCGTCGCGCCCACGCACATGAATTCCTTCGAGCCGATCTCGATCACCGACAGGCCCGGATCGTTGTGGAAATGGGGGACGACGTGTTCCGCCATCGCTTAAGTCCTCGGAATGCCTCAGATGGCGGCACCATAGCGAGGCCGGTGCGCCGTGTCACCGGCCGTCGCCAAATTCGTACTGCGCCGCTGAATTGCCCAAGTTTCCCGACAGATCGTGGCGGGGTTCTCCCCAGACGGCGGCGCCGTCACCGGGGCAGGGGGCGGGACAAGGGACCGGCATCGGTGAACGGAACGAACCGCTTGCACTGGGCGCCGGTGCTGATCGCGCTTGCCGTCGCGTTGGCGTTTGCCGTTTACATGGTACCGCGCGCTTTCGATGCGGGTGCGCTGATTGCCATCCAGGACGATCCGGCCGCGATTGCCGACCGCGCGCTCGATCGCACCTTCACGGCCGCCGTCGCCGAGCGCGAGATCGAGGCGGCGCTCGCCGCCAAGGATATCGATCTCGCGCAGAGCTTCGTCGATCTGGCCGGTGCGCGCCATGTCGCGATCGATCCAACGCTCGCCGCCAAAGTCGATGCGGTCACCGTGGAGCTGTCGTCGACCACCCACAAAGTGGCGAGCTTCGGACGCGGACTGATCACCGGCGTGCCGGACGACATGCCGGGACTCGCGGGCGCGGCGCTCGGCGATCTGTTCGTGTTCGGCGACATCCGCGACGCCGCGCGCGAAGGCGCGCATCTCGCGATGGGCGAGCCGGCCGATCGGCTGGTGCTGGGCTTGGCTGCCGTCGGCATTGCGATCACCGCCGGAACCTATGTCACGCTCGGCGCCACGGCGCCGCTACGCGCCGGCCTGACGCTGGCAAAAGTTGCGCGGACGAGCGGCCGGCTCGGCGCCGATCTCAGCGTTGCCATCGGCCGCCTGCTCCGGCAGGCCGTGGATTGGAACCGGTTCAGGCGGGCTGTTATTGGCGGCTCGATGGCGAAGCCGGCGCTGGCGGTGCACGCCGCGCGCGAGGCGGTGAAGGTCGAGCGCGCCGGCGGCTTGATGCACTTCGTTCGCGACGTCGGCCGCATCGAGCGCAAGGCCGGCACGCAAGCCGCGCTCGACAGCTTCAGGGTCGCTGAGAATCCGGCTGAAATGACGCGGGTGGCCGCGCTTGCCGAAAAAAATGGCAGCAGGACCCGCGCCATTCTCAAGCTGCTCGGCCGCGGCGCCATCGCGCTCAGCGTTGCCACATTCGATCTGGGGATGTGGATGCTCGGTGCGCTGGTTGCGGTTTTTGGTTTTGCATCCTCGCTCAAGGCTGCGACAGAGCGCGCTACTTTGCGCGTCCTGCGTCGTCGCAAGGAACGGCGCTGGCGCCGACAAAAACGCCCGGTCGCGCTCGCGTTCGCCGGCTAGCGCCGTTCGGTTTCGGCACTATGAAAATTGATCGGCTGCCGGCTCCTGTTGCAATTCGCCGCGTTGGGCACCCGATTGCCCTTGGCGGACCCAGCCGATAGGCTGTCACCGAAGAAAAATAAGAATCCGGGGCGGCGCATTTTAGGCTCGCAAAAAATGCGCGCCGCCGGTTTTGGGAGGAACACGTGAATAGCCCGCGATGGGTTTGCCGTCCATGAAAGCGCCGGCAGACGCACGGCTGGTGGTCGAGCACGCATGTTTGCGCTACGGCGATCTGGATGTGCTCGACGACCTGAACCTCAGTGTCGGCAATTCAGAGATCGTCAGCATTGTCGGGCCGTCCGGCTGCGGCAAGACCACATTGCTGCGCTGTGTCGGAGGATTGAACCGGCTCAACGCCGGTGAGATCCGCATCGACGGCCAGATGGTCGAGAAGCCGCTGCCGATCGTGTCGATGGTGTTCCAGCATTTCGGTCTGTTCCCTTGGAAGAATCTCTGGAACAACATCGCCTATGGCCTGAAGCTCAAGCACACGCCCAAGGACGAGATCGAGCGCCGCGTCGCCGACGCCATTGAGTTGGTCGGTCTCAAGGGTTTCGAGACGTCCTATCCGCATCAATTGTCCGGCGGCATGCAGCAGCGCGCAGGTCTTGCGCGCGCATTGGTGATGGAGCCCAAGCTCCTGCTGATGGACGAGCCGTTCTCGGCCATCGATGCACAGACGCGCGAGCAACTGCAGTTCGAGATGCTGCGCATCTGGGACCAGCGGCCGACCGCGATGATGTTCGTCACCCACTCGATCGACGAGGCGGTGTTGATGGGCGACCGCGTGGTGGTGCTGGCGGGACGGCCGGCGCATGTGCGCGCGGTGCGCAACGTCGATCTGCCGCGTCCGCGCGAGCGCAGCGTGGTGTCGACGCCGACTTTCATCAATCTGCGCGAACAGGTCTGGCACGACCTGTTCGATCAACCTGCAGGTAATGGAACACGCGCGCCGTAACAAGCGTGTTCAACACAGAGGGAGGAACTAAGACATGTTGAGGAAAACGCTCTACGGCGTCGTGGCCGCAGTGTCGGCCGCGACGTTCATGATGCCGGCAAACGCCGCCGACCTGAAATTGACGGCGACGGCGATCGGCCGGCCGCCGATCTTCTCGAATACATTCGTCGATGTCGGCGAGGCCAAGGGCTATTGGAAGAAGGCCGAACTCGACGTGAACTTCCGCTGGTTCCAGCGCGGCACCGATACGGCGAAAGCCGTGGTGACCGGTGACGCGCAGGTCGGCTACACCGCCACGCCGCCGGCCATGAACCTGATCGCTTCCGGCGCCAAGATCAAAGTGATCGCCGGCATGCCGAACCAGGACTGGCAGATCGCGTCCGACGATCCCAGCGTCAAAGGCTGCAAGGATCTCAAGGGTAAGACCGTTGCCGCCGACGGCATCAACAACGCCCGCTATCTCTTTCTTCAGTCGGTGGTGGAAAACTGCGGTTTGAAGCTCAGCGACCTGAAGCTGATCAATCTCGCCAACGCGCCACTGGTGAAGGCGGGCATCGCCGGGCAGGTCCATAACGGCGTGTGGCATATCGACGAGCTGGCGCAGGTCGAACTCGTGACCAAGAAGAATTGGACGCAGATTACCTTCCCGCCCACGATCAAGGCCGGCCTGCACTACGCCGTGATGATCGCCAGCGACCAGGCGATCAAGGATAACCGCGAAGGCGTCATCCGCTATCTCGTCGGCTGGATCGAGACCCAGAAATTCATGGGCAGCAAAGATGCGGCGGACGCAAAAAGAGTTTGCTGAAATCGCGGCCAAAGCCAGCCAGAAGGACGTCGCGGTGGCTGCGGCGCCATCAAGTCGTATCAGAGCCATCAACTACTGGGTCGACAATGACGGTCTCGGTGAGAAGCAGTTGATGGCCCAGGTCGACGAACTGGTGCGGGTCGGCATCATGAAGGCCGAGAACAAGCCAAGCTACGACAAGACTCGTCGACACGTCGCTTTACGCCGAAGCGATGAAACGCGTCGAGAAAATGGGCGGCATGAAGAAGTAGTGCTGCAATGACGGCGGCAAGCGCGCGAGGACACGAAACGGCAATGGCCGCAAGAGCCAAATCCTTCGAAAGCCGGCTCGCGCGCTTCCGCTTGGTCAATGCATGGTGGATCCGACTGGCCTGCTACACGCTGAGCATATTGCTTTTGCTCGGCGCGTGGCAGGCATTCGGCAACAGCTTTGGCGTTCTGTTCGTCCCGTTCACGACCACGATGCGGCGGCTGTGGGAAATGCTGCAAAGCGGCCCGTTGCTGCCCGGGCTGGTGGTGTCGGGGAAGCTCTACGGCGTCACGCTCGGCATCAATATCGTGGTCGGAGTGACCGTCGGCTTGATGCTGGCGCGCTTTAAGCTGATCGCTGCCGCCTTTGAGCCGTACGTCTATATTCTGTATGCGACGCCGACGATTTCGCTGGTGCCGTTCGTATCCGTCACATTCGGTTTCGAGTTCGGATCGCGGGTGCTGGTGTCGGTTCTGATCTCGATTTTCCCGATCCTGATCGGCGTGACGGAAGGTGCGCGCAGCATTCCGCGCCAGCATCTCGACGTGGCGGCGATTTTCGGCTCGAGCGAGGGCCAGCTCTGGCGCGACGTGATCGTGCCTTATGTGCTGCCCTACGCGATGTCGGGCATCAAGCAGTCGATCGCGCTGTCGATGGTCGGCACGCTGGTCGCCGAGTTTTTCCTCAATCCCGACGGCGTGGCCGCGGTTCTTCTGCAAGGGACCACCATCGTCAACTCCGGCTGGGTGCTCGCGGTGACGGTCTTCATTGCCGCGATCGCGGTGGTGCTGGTCGGCATCGGCGAGCTAATCGAACGATATCTGGTGCGATGGCGACGTACAGCAGTCGGATAGAAGCGGCGCCTGGCGCGCGCTTGAACTGGGCGAGCGGCGTGTTCACGCGCGAGCGCGTCGCGCCGGTGGTGGCCGGTCTCGCGCTGCTGGTGATCTGGGAGGTGTGGGTTCGCGCGGCGCTTCCGGACTTCGTCGCCAAGCCAAGCGGAATTCTCCTGGCGATCCCGGTTACCATGGCGAGTGCGGAATTCTGGTCCGATGTCGCGGTGACCCTCGGCGCGATCCTGGAAGGCGTGACGATCGGCAGCGTGGCGGGAATCTTGGTCGGCGTCGCCATGGGCCGGGTGCGCGAGATCGACTGGTTTTTCTCCACCTATATCCGTGCCCTTTATGCGCTGCCGCTGATCGCGCTGGTGCCCATCGTCATCCTCTGGGTCGGCTACCAGCCGGCGGCGCGCCTGGTGATCGTTGTGATTTCGGTGTTTTTGCCGGTCGCCGTCACCACCGCCGACGGCACGCGGGCGATCTCCAAGGATTACCTCGACGTCGGCAAGATGTTCGGCGCACGCACGCACAATGTCTGGTTCGGGATCGCGCTGCCCTCCGCCACGCCCTTTATCGTGGCCGGCATCGAGCTCGGCTTCGCGCGCGGCATCACCAATGCCATCGCCGTCGAGGTGCTCGCGAGCGTCAACGGCATGGGCATGTCGGTGTTTACAAAATCGAACGAGCTCAACGAGAACGCCTCATTTGTTTATGTGCTTTGCCTGGCGATCTTTGCGGTCGGCGTGCGTTCGGCGATGATCCGCTTCCGCCATTGGCTGGCGCCTTGGTATCATCGCTAGCCTGGTCCCGTTTGCCCGAGATTGACGATCAATGCCGAGCTTCCGACATGGAGACGTCGAGATCGCTTATCTCGACGAAGGGGAGGGTGAGCCGATTGTGCTGGTGCACGGCTTCGCCTCGACCAAGGAAGTCAATTGGGTCAATCCCGGCTGGATGACCACGCTCACCCGCGCCGGGCGGCGCGCGATCGCGCTCGACAATCGCGGGCATGGCGCTTCCAGCAAGCTCTACGATCCCGCCAAATACGACAGCGCCATCATGTCGGAAGATGTGCGGGCTCTGCTCGAACATCTCGGCATAGAAGAAGCGGATGTCATGGGATATTCGATGGGCGCACGCATCGCGGCGTACCTGGCGGTTGATCATCCGGGGCGCGTGCGCTCGCTGGTTCTCGGCGGCCTCGGCATCAAGCTGGTGGATGGCGTCGGGCTGCCGGAGACGATTGCCGCGGCTTTGGAAGCCCCCGCACTCGCCGATGTCAGCGATCCGACCGGGCGCAAATTCCGTAGCTTCGCCGAGCAGACCAAATCCGACCTGAAGGCGCTCGCCGCCTGCATCCGCGGCACCCGGCAAACTTTGAGTCGCGAGCAAGTGGCTGCAATCGCGCTGCCGGTCTTGATTGCGGTCGGAACCGAGGACGATGTGGCCGGCTCTGCCCAAGAATTAGCCGCGCTGATTCCGGGTGCAAAGGCGCTCGATATTCCCGGCCGCGACCATATGCTCAGCGTCGGCGACAGGACCTTCAAGCGCGCCGTGCTGGCGTTTCTGCAGAATCGCCCTTGAGGCGGCTCCTTAACCAATGCATTCGAGCCATGCGCCGCCTGCTTCGGCGCCCCTCTCGGCCCCTTCGGTTATGTGCTAAAAGGACTATGTAGGGGATTGGTCCATCCGGCCCGGGAGAACAGATCCATGGCCCAACAGCACCGACGGTCCGCACAACACCTCGACAAGGTCGATCCCGTCTGGGCGCGGCTGCGCCACGAGGCCGAGCAGGTGGCGCGCGGCGAGCCCGAGCTTGCCAGCTTCATCTATGCCACCATCCTCCACCACAGCTCGCTGGAAGCGGCGATCGCGCACCGCATTTCCGAGCGGCTCGATCATGCCGACGTCGGCGGCGAACTGATCCGCCAGGCTTTTTCCGAGGCGCTCGACGATCAACCCTCGATCGGCGATGCATTCCGCGCCGATATCGTCGCCACCGTCGACCGCGATCCGGCGACCAGCCGCTTCCTCGAGCCCGTGCTCTATTACAAGGGCTTCCACGCCATCCAAACTCACCGCCTGGCGCACTGGCTCTACGGCAAGGGCCGCAAGGACTTCGCGCTCTATCTGCAAAGCCGGTCGTCGTCGGTATTCCAGTGCGACATCAATCCGGCCGCACGCATCGGCCGCGGCATCTTCCTCGACCATGCCACCGGCCTGGTGGTGGGCGAAACCGCGGTGATCGAGGACGACGTTTCGATCCTGCATGATGTCACGCTCGGCGGCACCGGCAAGGAGCATGAGGATCGCCATCCCAAGATCCGCCACGGCGTGTTGATCGGGGCCGGCGCCAAGATCCTCGGCAATATCGAAGTCGGCCATTGCGCACGCATTGCCGCCGGGTCGGTGGTGATCAAGCCGGTGCCGCATAACACGACCGTCGCCGGCGTGCCGGCCAAGGTGGTGGGCGAAGCCGGCTGCCCGGAACCCTCGCGCGCCATGGACCAGATGCTCTTTGGCATCATGCTCGACGGTTGAATCTTTACGTTGGCGCATGATCTTATCCGAAAACCGGTTCCCACTTTTCGGGATCATGCGCTGGTGCTTGCGCTGGGCCGCCCGATGGGGCAAGGAGGCGCTGTTCCACGACCAAGGAGCGGCCCGGTGGACGTGCAAGAAGTCAGAAAGCTCGACGCCTATTTCAAAAAGCTGTTCGGCAACCCGACGATCCGCGTGGTGCCGAAGAAGGGCGATATCGCCGAGGTTTTCGCCGCTGAGGACGATCTCGGCGAATTGACCGTCGACGATGAGGACGGCGAGCGCTCGTATAATTTTCGCATGGTCATTCAGGTCGGCAGCGACCCCAGCATTCAGCCGGTGCCGACTCTGAATGCCTATCTACGTACCAAATTCGGCAACGACAATATTCGCGTCGTGACGCGGCCGAAGAAAACGGATTCGTTGGAAGCCTATATCGGCGAGGAATTTCTCGGCGTGCTGTTCGTGGAGAACGAGAAGGGCCGGCGCTCGTATATTCTTGAATTACCGATTTTGGACGTGGATCTCGTCGACTAGCTTCGCGTGTAGCCTCGCGATCAGTCTGTCGATACCGGCGGCGACGCTGCGCCAATCCGTGAGCCAGCCGCGCGGGAAACGAAAAGTCATATCGGCAGCGCCGATACGCCGCTCCAGCAGGCAGGTTCCGGAATTGACGATGCCGTGCAACGTGCAGCGGGCGAGAAAATGCGTGGGCGCCCGCGATTCGAACACCAGCTCTTCGCCCTGATAGGGCGTGCCGTCACGGAAGCCGCGCAGCGTCAGCCCGTCCGGCCCGGCCGTCGGCGCCGGCACCATGTAGCGCGCGTAGATGTTCTGCACGCGCTCCAGCAGCGGCAGCGTGCCGTCGCCGGATTGGATCGTCACGAAGATCCGCTGATTGGGATTGATCGGGGCGCCGACACTCGGCTTGGCAGCCGTATCGGGCGGGTTGAGGGAAGGCCAGAGATAATCGAGATCGACGCGCTCCTGAACGCCGGGCCGGCGCTGGACGGCGACGCGGATCGCCGCCGGCTCGATGTTGAAGGTGACGCCGCCGATCATGATCGGCAGCGAGGGCGCGCCGATCGCGACCGGTGCGTCGGGCCAGCGCGGCCACAGCACATAGGTCACGTAGGCGCTGGCGACGACAGCCACCGCCGCAAAGAGCGCGAGCGGCGCAATCAGCGGATTGCGGCCGCGACGGCGCAGACCGCGCCCGCGCGACTGCGCGATGACAACAAGGCGCTGGGCGTGCGCGCCAACCGCGGCTATCGCGGCCGTCATTTGCGGACGCGAAAATATTTCGGAAAGCCGGTTTCCGGCGTGGATCATCTCGAGGATGGGTTTTCTCAGGATCATGTGCAAATCACCGGTGATTATGTCACGCCGCGCGCCCTTGCTTGGGGCGCCTTAATTAACCTTCCGTTAAGGATTTGCTGGCGCCCGCGGGGGCGCTTTGCGATGGTCGCACGTTGTTTGTGGCGTTCGAGGCGCGTGATGACGGCTGAATCCGTGCAGATGTTGCTGGCGGTGGCGTTGGGCTTTTGCTTCGCCGGTCTGTGCGCCTCAGGCTATCGGCTTTTCACCAGCCGTCTGCCGACTTTCAGCCTGCTCTCGACCGGGCCAAGCGCCACCGCCTTCGCGGCCATCCCGCTGCTGTTGATGAGCGCGCCGTTCCTGATCATGCGCAACACCGTGCTCGGCCGCGTTCGCGAAGGCCGCCGCTTTGAATTCGTGTTCCTGGCGACCGTCATTTCCGGCTTTTGGAGCCTGATGTCGGGCCTGGTGCTGGTCATGACGCTGCAGGCCTGCGGCTTTCTGCTGGCTTAGGCCCCTTCCAATTCTTCACCGACATTGCGATGGTCGTCCGCGCGCGGCCAGCAAAAGTGGGAACCGGTTTTGCGTCCGGCCGCGCGCTCATCTTTGAAGTGGCGCGCAATCCGGGCGGCTGACCGGTGCCCACTCAGCCTGATTGCGCGCGTGAGGAGGCGGGAATGCCAATCTTTGCGCTTGACGGACAGGGACCGGAATTTCCCGGTGAAGGGCAATATTGGGTCGCGGAGACCGCGACCTTGATCGGGCGCGTGCGCTTAAAGCCGCAGGCAAGCGTGTGGTTCGGTTCGGTCTTGCGCGGCGATAATGAATGGATCGAATTGGGCGAGCGCTCGCAGATCCAGGACAACGCCACGCTGCATACCGACCCCGGCTTTCCGATGGTGATCGGCAGCAATTGTGTCATCGGTCACAACGTCATCCTGCATGGCTGCACGATTGGCGACGACAGCTTGGTCGGCATGGGTGCGATCATCATGAATGGCGCCAAGATCGGAAAGAACTGCCTGGTCGGCGCCGGCGCGGTCATCACTGAAGGCAAGACCTTTCCCGACAACTCGCTGATCATTGGCGCGCCGGCGCGCGCCATTCGCAGCCTCGATGAGAAGGCGGCGGCGATGATCCGCGCCGGCGCCGATATTTACGTGCGGCGCTGGCAGCAATACGCCAAGGGCCTCAAGCGCGTTGACTAAGTTTGAGCGGACGTCGCGCGAGACCATCCGCCGAATATTGCTGATACAGGGCCTGCGCTTCCTGTTGTGTCGCGCCCTGCCGAAGCGTGATCGGCGCATTGGAAAACGTTTCGCGACTGGTTTGCGTCAGCAAAAAGCTGGCAAGCACGCCGACCAGCACAATGAAGGCGATGGTCAGGATGGCGCGCACCGTGCCCTCCGGCAGACCGAAGGCCTGGTGCGGGTCGGCAATGCCGATCGCGTGCGCGCTGAAGCTGAGCAGGTTCATGATGCCGATGAAGGCCGCGAGCCCGACCAGGATCAGGGCGGCAACCGAAGCAAAACCATTGGCGTGGTCGCCAAAAACCTTATGGAGAACGTAGGCGACGAAAGCGATAACGATCAAGCCGGCTCCAATCAGTGCGCCGACGAGCAGTTGTTTCGATAGTGAATCTGACATGACAGGCCTCCCCCCGGTGGCTCAATCATTCTTTTGCCAAGGGCATAGTGCAACCACTGATAGATGCCAACAGGTCGACGCCGTTGCCTAAGCGTCAGTGGCCTGCGCCCTGACAGTTCTCTGAAAATCGAATGAAACCAAAATAGGTGCGGCCGGCCCTGGGGAAGGCCGGCCGCTCGCGAACCCGGTCTGGGGACGGGGAGGGGTGGGGACGTGACCGGGAGCGCGAATTCCTCTTTCGTTATGCTGATCAGCTCAGACTGAAATCAGGCCCACCCAATTTCATTTCTTGCATGCCGCCTTTCAGTGTCATGCGTTCAGCGTGCCGACACGATCGGCGGCGCCGTCGGCGGCAAGCCGAGCGAGACCCACACGTTGGGATCCGACTGTGACTGCCGTTTTACGAAGTGGTAGCCGGTCTTGTTCCAGGGCAGGACATCGTCCTCCTGGTTGTCGAGAATGAACTCGCCGCGATTGGTTTTGACCGTGAGCACGGCGTGGCCGTCGCCTTTCTTGTCGCGCACCACGGTGATCAGCAGCGCCTCGCGCGGCCAGCCGGCCTGCATCAGCATGCGCCGCTTGAGCAGCACATAGTCCTCGCAGTCGCCATAGCCGTCGTTCGGATAATTCCAGCGCTCGACCACGCCCCAATGCTCTTGGTCGGTGATCGGCTTGACGTTGTGGTTCACCCACAGGTCGACTTTGACCATGTCGTCCCAGGCCTTGGGCGTGAGGACGACATCGCGCGGCGCCGACGGCCGGGTTTTGCATTCCGGCTTGTATTCGACGCAAAACTCGACCCAGCCAATCGGCGCGTGGGTGGCCCCGTTGACGGCGATATAGACCGCCCGCTCATTGCCGACCGAACCGGTGTAGGACGGATAACGATCGCCGGCGGCTCCGACCGCGGGCGCCGCCAGAATGGCTGCGCCGGCCAGAACGGCCGCCGCGCCCATCCGCAATCCTTGCTTGATACGCCTTCCCATATGTGGCCCCTTGCCCCGTCTTGTTGAGGCCACATTTCTCACAAAGCTTTTGCAGCGCCGCTAAGTATTGAATGGCATTTTGAAGAGAAACAGAATAAAGAGAGACGACAATGCAGTATAAATTCAAATAGTATTTGATTAAAATCTTACAGAATACAATTTAGCTAAAATTTTCCGCATTAATCGACTAAAAGCAGCGATGACGGGCCCAGGCGAGTTTCCCCGCGGCCGATGTTTACTATGTGGGATTTCGACGATGCCTCACGGCGATACCAGCGCCAATGTGGCAGTGAGCCGGAGCGCACCGCACCAATGCGCGCAATTTGCCGCGCGGCGTTTACCGGCCGCTCACGCTATTCGCCGGTGACGTTTTCTTCGATGGAGTCGGGATGCTGCAGGCGGGTGAATTCGACCGCGAAGCCGTCCTCGATATGGCGCACCACGCGGCCCGGCGTCTTGCCGATTGTGACGGCGGAGCCCACCGGCGGACGCAGGTTCGGCGCGATGGCAATGCCGGCGCCGGATTGCGAGAGGTCGATGACGCGGCAGGCCACATTGGTGCCGTTCGGCAGGATGAGCCGCGCCAGCGGATTGCGCGGCGTGAAGCGGCCGTGGCGGCGGTCTTCCGGCAGATTGAGGATCTGACGGTTGGCAAGCCAGGTGAGCTGGGCGGCGAGCTTGTCGCGTTTGCGCAAGGTCGCCGAGATGGTCATGGCAAAACCATTGTCGAGCTTGCGGGCGACCGTGCCTTCGAGCCGGCCGAGATGATCGATATAGGCGATCACGCGCTCGCCGGGCGCACCCGGCACCGGCGCGATCAAGGCCATGCCGCCCGGCGACATGTCGACAACCTGGCAGGGAAATTCACGCCGATCGGCGAGCATATAGCGCCCGAGCAGATTGACCTTGACGCGCTGATGCCGCCGGCGTTCCTCGGCCAGCGGCAGAATTCTCGCAGTGGTCATCGACACAGCCATGGGCGTGGCAGACATATAGGGGGCGGCGCCCCCATGTCCGTGCAACCCTATTGATGTATCGTTAATGCAGCGTTAGCTGGCCCGTTCGGTCGGCGTGCGCCCGCCCGAATAGACAACAAAACCATGGCGGACCTGGCTACCGGCCGGGGCGGCCGCAAAGCGCGGGGCGGCAAAGTCGTCCACCTCAGCGCCGACATGGCGCAGCGTGCCGAGGTCGAGTTCGACAATCGGCCTGGTGCCGATCCAATAGGGCATCGCCGGCACCGCCAGCACGCCGAGCGCGCGGACGCGGGTACGGTCGGCCCGGGCAAGCGGCAATAGCAGCATTTCGATTTCGACGGCGTCAGTCTCCGCGGTACGGCCCGTCACACCGGCAACCGCGCCGACCATTTCGTTGAGAACGATGCTCACAAGGTCGTCGATCGCCTTACGGCTTGCCTCGCTCCAGAGTTCCGCGAACGCCTCGCCTTTGATCTCGCGTCCGAACAGCGCGCAGACGCGCGTGCCGGCGAGCCGGAACCGAAGCTGATCGACGAAATCCGCCGCCAGCATGAAAGTGTCGCCGAGCGCATGACGGATCGCCGCCGGATCGATATCGCCGCGCTCGGGCGCGAGGCGGGTGCCGCGCCGCTCCTGCCAATAGTCGAGCACAGCGCGGATGGATGGATGTTTCATGGCCCGTCACCTGTTCCGTTGCGAGACGCCGTCGTCGTTGCGATGTCCAAGATCGGGACATGCGGACCGACGCAGCGCGCCGTCGGCAACGGTGGAGCAGGGCGCATGCCGCGGCCGGCACTGCGGCGTTGTGCGCGGCGCGAATCGCGGGTTAGCGTTAAGATCGCAATCGGATTGGCAGGACGCGCACCTTCGATTACGGTCGCCATCGATCCACACCGGCGCGCATGCGCGGCACGCAGTCGCGCCGACACTGAATTGAGCTACGGGGAGGCGAGGGGATGTGACCGGCGCCGCAAGGCGCCAGAAGACCCCGAGCAACGCGGCTCAAGGGAGGGCGAAAGCCCTCCCTTTTTCTTGATTTGCGTTATGGTCGAAGAGGCTTGCGGGCGGCCGAGCAAGTCGACTAAGTGGGGCGCGCCGGAGACCTTGCCCGCTCGTAAATCGCGAACCGCTCTTCAACGTCCCTTTCGTCATCGTGGCAGTATTGGTCGTGCTGGCACTCGTGCATTTCGTGCGCACGACGCTGCTCAGCGACCAGCAGGACATTGAATTTCTACTGACCTTCGCCTTCATCCCGGCGCGCTACGGCTCCTCGGCGCTCGCCGATGCGCTGCCCGGCGGTGCCGGCGCCGAATATTGGAGCTTCATCACCTATTCGCTGATCCATGCCGACTGGGTGCATTTCGGCGTCAATGCCATTTGGCTGCTGCCGTTCGGCAGCGCGGTGGCGCGCCGCTTCGGAACGGTTCGGTTCTTGGCCTTCTTCGCCGTGACGTCGGCGGCGGGCGCGGCCATGCATTTGGCAACTCATCCGGGCGAGCAGTTTCCGATGATCGGCGCATCCGCCGCGATTTCCGGGATGATGGCGGCGGCCATGCGTTTTGCGTTCCAGCGCGGCGGCCCGCTCGAACTGTGGCGCCACAACGATGAGCGGACCTACAAGGTGCCGGCAATTCCGCTGCGCCGCGTGCTCACCGATATGCGCGTGCTGGTGTTTCTGGCGGTGTGGTTCGGCATCAATATTCTTTTCGGCATGGGCTCGCTGCCGATCGCGGGCGCCAGCCAGCCGATCGCCTGGCAGGCGCATATCGGCGGCTTTCTCGCCGGCATGCTTTTGTTTTCCTGGTTCGATCCACCGGCGCGCGAACCTTATGGCGACGACATTGGTGCAATGCGGCAATAATCCGACTGCAACGCGGTGTTAAGCAATGTGATGACGGCGGCGGCTTCGCGCCGCCTTTTTTCTTGACGGAACCGGCAGTCCGGCGGGACGTTTGCGTGAGCCGGACTCGCGGATCTCCGCGCGGCCGGTTGCTTATTTGCGCATGGTCTTTTTCGGATCATGCGCGAGGGAGGCTGCCATGAATGTCAAAGCAATCTTGGCCGCCAAGGGCGGCGACGTTGTCAGTATCGAGGCGACTGCCACGCTCGAGGCGGCGGCAAAATTGCTCTCCACCCATCGCATCGGCGCGGTGGTGATCTTCGGCGCCGGAGGGCGCCTCGCCGGGATATTGTCGGAACGCGACATCGTGCGCGCGATTTCCGAGCGCGGCGCCGCCGCATTGAATGAGGCGGTCGGACAAACGATGACGCGCGACGTCACCACCTGCGGCGAGGACGAGAGCGTCGCCGGCATCATGGAGCTCATGACGCAAGGCAAGTTCCGTCACATGCCGGTGGTGGAGAAGGGCAAGTTGCTCGGCCTGATCTCGATCGGCGACGTGGTCAAGCAGCGCGTCGAGGAGATCGAGAGCGAATCGGAAGCGATGCGCGACTATATCCGCACGGCCTAGAGCGTTTGCACTGACGCAAGATCAGCCGCCGTCGCCGCAAAAGCGGCGACGGATGTCGCATGTCCGTGATTTTGGATGGCAGCACCTTCATCCCGCTTTGGAGTGAGCGGCACTCTTGCCGAACTAAACAAGTCACGTTGTATATAGTTTTGATGCCATTTATTGTCGCATTCCCTTAGTCTGCAATTTTTGTCCTCATTATGCGTTTTCACATGCAGTAAATTATGAGCTTCCTTCACATTTACCCACCGCAGACACTGGCGATCCTATTGGGCGTCGTATGTGTCCTGCTGGCGCATATCGTTCGCGGAAGGCGACGAGGAAAGGTGCGAATTCTTATATTCGGCCTCGTTGTGGGCATTGTCGCCGGTGTCGCCGGAATTAAGGGCACCCTTAGCTTCCTCGGGCTCCACCGCATCACTCGCTTGTCAGCTATTGTGACTAATGCCGTTGCCAGCGTCGACCCGGAGCGTCAGCAAATCATATTGGTCGGGCAGAGCTACAGCATTTACGGTCTTGACGGAGCGGAGGTGCAGAAGCTGATCAACAAAAGTGGCTACGACCTCCAGATCATCCAACTGACTGTGGAAGGCGTCTATGCGATTGAGCAGGACACTGAATTGCAGGATTATCTGGCGCGTGCGCCGCATTTGCCGGTGGCAATATTCTTCGAGATCGGAATTGAATCCCGAACTTGGCAGATCATTACTCCATATGAGCTTTACCGCCCGCTCTCGATCGAAGCGAGCGGAGTATCTCATACTTGGGATAGGATTGAAGGGAGCTGGAATTTGCATCGACCTCAACGCGATGCAGGTGCGACAAATATTGCCGCCTTTACGGCCGCGTTAGGCTTGTTTCTTGCCGACGTGCGCGCTTCGGTCGGGCATTTCTTATGCAATGTGAGCAACTGCGGTGTGTTGCAACAACTCGATCCTTCGGCGCCAGGCCAATATTCGGTTGGCTACAGCGATCGGGGCGGACATGCCCCAAATTTCAAAGCAAGCGACATAAGTCAGCCTAAGCCACTGGCCTGTACCGTCCGTCAATTAAGTGCCAAACAGTCGACGCTACTGGCTCTATCGCTGAATCTTCGACGTTGGCAGGCCAAAGAATATAAGGCGCTCGGGGTGCCCCTGGTCGCTTTTTATCGTCCTCCAAGTTTATATGAAAGTGAGCGATGCTTTGCGAAGGCATTCTGCGCAAATATTGGCAGCTACCCATGTCTGAACGGCGAAAACCTCCCCGGTCTTAAAGCAATTGGCCTCACCGGATAAATGGTACGATAATTATCATCTCAATAAAGAAGGTGTTCCCGACTACACGAGAGGATTTGCACGCGACCTGATGAGCGTTCTGGATGCTGCGCAACTGCATGCAGCCAATATTTTGCATTCTTCCCCCAGCCAATGACTTTCGCGTCTCCGGAGTTTCCGCTCTTCTTCGCGATCACCATCGCTCTCTACTATTTACTGTCTACCAATTCACACCGTAAGACATTCCTAGTTGTCGCGAGCTGTGTTTTTTATGCCGCTTGGGACTATCGTTTCCTGGCGCTTCTGGCGTTCGTCATTCTTGCTGCCTGGGGCGGCACGTGGTCGCTCGACGCGCTCAAGACCCCCGCGTAATCGAAAGATTGCTCTGGCGATTGCGATCGCGGTACAGCTCGC
This sequence comes from uncultured Alphaproteobacteria bacterium, assembly GCA_963761245.1. Classification (GTDB taxonomy): domain Bacteria; phylum Pseudomonadota; class Alphaproteobacteria; order Rhizobiales; family Xanthobacteraceae; genus Pseudolabrys. The sequence goes on from CAVXGN010000028.1 coordinate 22,742, forward strand.
CGTTCTCGCCTTCTTCAAGTATTTCATTTTCCTAACAAACAATCTCGCCGATCTATTTGCTTGGGTCGGGATTCCCGGTTGGAATACCACCCTTGATATCGTCCTGCCGATCGGGCTGAGCTTTTATATCTTTCACTCGATTAGTCTGTTGGTCGACTTTTATACAGGCAAGCTCGGACGCGCCGTGCCGTCCATGCTCGACGTATCGCTGTACATAGCCTTCTTCCCACAGCTGGTTTCTGGACCAATTGTCCGTTCGACGGTGTTCCTGCCGCAGCTTGAGACGATACGCCGATTTGATCCAGCTAAAGCGGAGCGAGCAGTCAGCCTGATACTGGTCGGTTATCTTTATAAGTTGGTGTTGTCTGACAATATTGCCGCGATCATCGACCCAGTGTTCGCTGATCTGCGCTTGTGGAACCGGCCGGCACTTTGGGCCGCTGATATCGGGTACTATAGTCAGATATACTTCGATTTCGCTGGGTATACGAATATCGCCATCGGGTTGTCGGCGCTGCTCGGCTACGATCTGCCTAAGAACTTCGATTTTCCCTATGGCGCGGCCAGCATTACCGATTTTTGGCGGCGCTGGCACATGTCGCTGTCATTTTGGCTGCGCGATTACCTGTTCATCCCACTCGGCGGAAGCCACGGAAGTTTTGGATTTTATTTCCGCAATATCATGATCACCATGGTGCTCGGAGGGCTGTGGCATGGGGCATCGTGGAATTTTGTCATTTGGGGAACCTTTCACGGCATCGGTCTTGCCGCACACAAGGTTTGGTTGCGCATCCGGCCCAATACGGTGCTGGATCAATCGTTGGTGCGACCCGCCGCCTGGGCCGCAGCATTCTTCCTGACGCAGTTCTGGGTGCTGATTTTATGGCTCTTCTTCCGTATCAAGGATTTTGACGTGGCGATCCAGATGGCCGGTCGGATGTTTGGCTTGGCACCAGCCGGCAGTCGCGAATTGACCGGCGGGTCCTGGGAAATGCTTGGGTTGATTGCATTGCCAATCATTGTCGATACCTGCGTTGGATGTGTCCTTGTCCGCCGCGACCGCTGCTTACCGATAGGAAATCTTGGGTTCGGCTTATTCGCCGGTATTGTTACCAGCATCATCGTCGCTGCATTTGGCATGCAGGTGCGGCCTTTTATCTATTTTCAGTTTTAAATGGCCATGGCTGGCGGTGTTTTGAACTGGCGGCAAAGGGACTGTTGAGACGGCAAGATGCATTCCGCACGGCCTAGAGCGTTTGCACTGACGCAAGATCAGCCGCCGTCGCCGCAAAAGCGGCGACGAAGGAGCGGATGTTTTTGACGCGACCTCCACAGCCGTGGCGCAGTTCGTGGTCCACGCAGTCGTGGCGTTGCTTGTTGTCTTTACAAATAATCTGAATGGACTGTTGGCGTGGGCCGTCCTTCCTGGACGGAATGCCATAGTGGATATCATGTGACCGATTGGGCTAGGCTTTTGCAGCTTTCGCTCGATCAGCCACGTGCATGATTTTCTGACAGGGAGAAATACATGGGGTTTTCATCCGGCCATATTGGTCACCTTGCGCGGCTCGGTCGAAGACGCGATTTATCGGCCGGTGCGCGCGTGCTCGATTTTGGATCGCAAAATATTTTCGGCACGATCTCCGATGAACAGGTTCACGAGTTTCTGTCGGCTTTTGGTCGCGATGCGTATTTCGTTCCCAATCTAGCGGGGCAGGGCGCCAAGGTGGAAGCGCTGATGGCGGCGGTTTGATTCTCTTATGTTGCCTTCGATGTTTATGACGAGGGTCAAACGCGAAAGTTCGATTTAAACACCGAGAGTTTGCCGTGGCGTCTTGTTCGAACATTCGATGTTGTCGCGAACTTCGGCACGTCGGAGCATGTTTGTAATCAGTACAATTTGTTTAAGGTCGCTCATGACGCCTTGAAAGTTGGCGGCGTCATGTTGAATGGCATTCCGTTTTTCGGACAGGTCAATCACGGGCTGTTCAATTATCAGCCAAAATTCTTCACCACCCTCATCCGCGCGAACGGCTATCAACCTCTCTACATTGGCTTGAGCGGAATTTTCGATAGCGGCACCGGTATCGATCATTTTCACGACGTCACCAAGGCCGAAAACGGTCCCGCTTGGGAAGGAAAGCACGTCGGGTGCGCGGAAATGTTCGTCGTATTCAAGAAAATGAAGAATGCGCCGTTCAAGCCGCCGGTCGATGCATTTTATATTGATAATAGACCCAGCGGATTTCCGTCCGTTGACGAGATCGCGGACGAGATCGCTGCGCGCGCGGTTACGTCTTAGTTTGGCTTGAGACGACGCACGACAGGCTGAATCGGCTTATGCGCCGTTGGCAACAGAGGTCTGCGATAGCGCGGTGACCGCCTCGGTCACGGCATCGAGGGACTTTTCCGCCGCCTCGGCGCCGATCGCGATCGCTTCGTTGGCGCGATGAAAATCAAACCAGCCGATGGCGCCGAGCCGCGGGCTGATCAAGACGTCGGGCGGATCGCCGGCAAGCCGCGCACGCGTGATGCGGTCCTGCATCACGTTGAAGGCTTCCACCATGACGGTCGGGATGCCGGGCCGGCCGCGCGTGCCCAGGAACTGCCGACGCAGCTGGCGCTTGCCGCCGAACAGGCTGCGTAGGCCATTCGTTTGGTCGGGCACGATGTCGTCGCTGTCGTCGGAGCCGTGGTCGGCGATGATGGTGCCGCGGCCGAACAAGTCGGAGTTGAGATTGACCGCAATCACCAGCCGGGCGCCGAGCGCGCGCGCGGCCGACACCGGCACCGGATTGACCAGCGCCCCGTCCACCAGCCAGCGCCCGCCGATGCGCACCGGTGGAAAGATGCCCGGTAGCGCGTAGGAGGCGCGCAGAGCATCGACCAGCCGCCCGCGGGTGAGCCAGATTTCGTGTCCGGTATTGAATTCGGTGGCGATGGCGGCGAAGCGGATCGGCAGATCGTCGATGCGGCTGTCGCTCATCGCGGCTTCCAGTTGGGTCGCGAGATGACCGCCGCTGATGAGCCCGGAGCCGGACAGGCTGATGTCGAGATAGCTCAGGATCCCGCGCACGGTGAGGCGGCGTGCCCATTGCTCGAGACCGTCGAGTTGGTTGGCGGCATAGCTGCCGCCGACCACAGCGCCGATCGATGTGCCAACGATGACATCGGGAATGATGCCGTGCGCGGCAAGAGTACGCACGACGCCGATATGGGCGAAGCCGCGCGCAGCTCCGCCGCCAAGCGCCAAGCCGATGGTGGGGCGCGTCATGGTCGCCTGGGGCGGGGCGACGCTGGCGTCGGCCGAACGATCGCCGGAGCGATCGCCATTGCGCCCGCGCGCGAATAGACCCTCAAAGACCACGATCGAGAACTCCCATCCCCCGATGATCGAACCGGCCCGGCGGCCGGACAAGCATTTCAAGACAACATGGTGAAATCGCTGCCGGAGTCATGTGTCCGAAACGTGACAAAAAAGCCTGCGCGCGGGCCGTTACTTAAGGATTAAGCGCCGCGCTGCGCTGGAAAAATCCGTCGGCGTGGCCCGCCGCTCAGGCGTTCGGCCGCCGCATCGAGAAAACCTGCTCGACCACGGCGTATTCATCGTAGCCGCAGCGCGCGAGCGGCTTCATCGCGGCGGTGTCGAGCCGGCCATCGACGATGAAACGGTCGTCGATATGCACGCCGACGACCTGACCGAATACGACATGGCGGCCGAGCGGCACGCCATCAACGTCGTCCATGGAAACGATCTTGAGAAGCTTGCATTCGAGTGCGCAAGGCGCGGCGGCCACCCGTGGCGGCTTGACCATCCGTGACGGGGCCGCTTGCAGGCCGGCGCGCTGCATCTCGTTGACGCCGCGCGGTAGCGGCGCCGAGGTTTCATTCATTGCTTCGCGCAGATCCCACGTGGAAAGATTGCAGACGAATTCGCGCGTCTCGGCAATGAAGGCCACAGAGTCCTTCAGACCTTCGCTGGAGAACATCACCACCGCCGGCCGACTGACGACCGCGTTGAAATAGGAATAGGGCGCGAGATTGACTTCGCCCTTGGCGCTGATCGACGTGATCCAGCCGATGGGGCGCGGCGCCACGATGGCCTTGAACGGATCGTGCGGCAGGCCGTGGTCGTTTTTGATCGCGTCGTAGAACATGGGTTAGGCACCGTAACGGGTGACGAGGTCGGTGAGCTTCGGCCGGTCGCGGTCCTCCGGCGGCTTCACCGGGCGCCCGATATGGACAAAGCCTGCAATGCGTTCGTTGGGCGCAAGCCCGATCGCATCGAGAAAGCGGCGGTCATAGGCGTACCATTCGGTGATCCAGCTCGCGGCCAAGCCCATGGCGTGCGCGGCAACGACCAGGTTCATGGCTGAGGCGCCGGCGGAAAGCTGCTGCTCCCATTCCGGAATTTTCACATGCGGAGCGGCGCGGCTGACGACGGCGATCACCAAGGGTGCGCGTGCCAGCCGCTTGCGCTCGAAATCGATCTGGTCGGGTGTCGCGTCGGCATGGTCGGCGCGGAAGATGGCGGCGATTTTTTCGCCGGCGGCAAGCCGTGCGTCGCCCTCGAACACGATGAAGCGCCAAGGCGTCAACTTGCCATGATCCGGCACCCGCGCGGCGATCGCCAGCAGAGTATCGATCTCCGCCGCGCTGGGAGCCGGGCCGGTGAGCTCCATCGGCTTAACCGAGCGGCGGGTCTTGAGCAGTTGCAGGGCGTCGGGCATTGGCATCCTCATTGCGCATGATCAGAAAAGTCCCGTTTTCGCGCGTGATCATGCGGTTTCCAGTAAGCGGTTGCGCCTAGCATGGTGGCGGCGGGGTGACAAACCGCGGCTCCCGGCTTGAAATCGCCGCGATTTGAGCCGAAAACGGCCTCTCCATGCGCTGGGAGTATCTAAAAGCCGTCGCGTCGGGCCGATCATGGCCGCTCTGCGCGCTCGCCGTCGTGCTGCTCGTGCTTCAGCCGGCGGTCGCGCAAACGCCGACGCCAAACACGCTCTTTTCCACCGCCCCAACGACCGGCTTGATCGGTCCCGAGCCGGGCGAGGGCGGATCGCTGTTCGGCCCGGGCGGCGTGATGGCGCCGCCCACGCAATCGCCGCTGGCCGTTCCAAACGGCGCCGCGGTGGGGGCGCCGATGCCGTTGGTTCCCACCGGCAAAGTCGCGCTCTCGCTCGGCGCCCGCTTCGGCAAAGATGCCCCGCCCATCACCGGCGGTCTCACGTGGCGCATTTTTGCTGCCAAGCCCGACGCCGGCGGAAAATTCCGTCTGGTCAAGGAAGACAAAGTGCCATCGCCCACCGTTGTGCTGCCAGCGGGCGCCTACATCGTGCATGTTGGCTTTGGACTCGCCACCGCGGTCAGGCCGGTGACGCTGCGCGACGAAACCGTGCACGAGGAATTCGATCTGCCGGCCGGCGGGTTGCGGCTCGAGGGCAAGGTCGGCGATGTGCGCATTCCGGCCGGGCAGATTTCATTCGACGTCTACAAAGGCAGCCAATTCGAACCCGGCGACCGCCGTCCGATCGCCGAGCACGTCATGACCGGCAGAGTCGTGGTGGTGCCGGAGGGAACCTATTACATTGTGTCGAATTACGGCGACGCCAATTCGGTGGTGCGCTCCGACATCCGCGTGCAGGCCGGCAAACTCGCCGATATCACGGTCACGCATCGCGCTGCGGCGATCACGCTTAAGCTGGTGGCCGAAAAAGGCGGCGAGGCGCTCGCCAATACCGCGTGGTCGGTGCTCACGCCGGGCGGCGACGTGATCAAAGAGGCGCTCGGCGCTTTCCCCAGCGTCATTTTGGCCGAGGGTGAATATCGCGCGATTGCGCGCAACGAAGGCAGGGTTTACGAACGCGAGTTCAAGGTGGTCACCGGCGTCGACGGTGACATCGAGGTGCTCGCACGCTAACTTGAACGAACCTTCGTTCTGCGGATTGACCATGGTGACGCCGCTTCCTGCGAACAATTCGGCCATGGGCAATTTCGCCAAGCTCGATCCAAAGACGATTGCGCTGCTGCTCGACGTCGACGGCACGCTGGTCGATATCGCGCCATCGCCGAACAAAGTGCATGTCTCCGATGAGTTGATCGACTCCTTGCAGCGGTTGCTGGCGATGACTGGCGGCGCGCTGGCGTTGGTGAGCGGACGTCCGCTCTCCGATCTTGACCGGCTGTTCTCGCCGCTTCAATTGCCGGCGATCGGCGGGCATGGCGCCGAGATGCGCATCGCGCCGGGCGAAAATGTTTCGCGCATTGCCGATCTGCCGGCGGACTTGCGCCAAAAACTTATCTCTGCGGTGACGCCCGGTTCCGGTCTCGAATTTGAGGACAAGGGCTATTCGGTGGCGCTGCACTATCGCAATGCGCCGCACGAGGCCGAGCGTTTGCGCCGGCATATCGCGGCCGTCTGCGCCGCGTTCCCAAACGAGAGCACGCAGTTGCTGCTCGGCAAGGCGATGTTCGAGGTGAAACGTCCGGGCATCAACAAGGGCGCCGCAGTGCGCAAATTGATGACGCATGCCGCCGTTTGCCGGCCGCACGCCGGTCTTTCTTGGCGACGACGTGACCGACGAATCGGTGTTCGAGTTGTTGCCGGAGATTGCGCGGCATCGGCTTTTCGGTCGGCCGGCATTTCGAAGGCGTTGCCGGAATTTTCGATTCACCCGCCGAGGTGCGCCGTGCTTTGCGGCGACTTGTGGCGACGGGGCAAGAGGCTTCGGCATGACGCCTGCCGCTTTGAATTGCGCCCAGCGCCGTGCTGAGAGCCGAATTTGGGCGGATTGCGCCGAAGCGGCGCGCTTTGTCGCCACGATCGAGGCGTTTGCACGTGAACTTCGGCGCGACTTGCACGTTATGTATAAAGGGCGTCTTCAATCTGGCGGCCGACATGGTTTTTTTGATTTGCCGATTTTGGCCGAGCGATGCAATGTGGCAGAGTGGATTGGATTGCTGTCGGAGGACGTTCGCCCGGTGAGCGGGACATTGTGGGGAATATTCCGCAGACCTATTCGATCTCAGGAGTGATTTTGACCGCGACTAAATTGTCGTGGAGCTGGGGAGACCGGTATTGGCGCGGCTTGTCGTAGTGTCCAATCGCGTTGGCATCCCGGATCGCGGCGCGCGAGCGGGCGGCCTCGAAGTCGCGATCCGGCCGGCGCTCAGGCGACGAGGCGGCGTCTGGTTCGGCTGGAGCGGTCGTGTCGCCGATAGCGAACCGGGGACGCCCAAGACCGTCGAACACGACAACATCGCTTACGTCACCGTCGATCTGCGCAAGGACGATTATCAGGAATTCTACAACGGCTTCGCCAACCGCGTATTGTGGCCGATTCTTCACTATCGGCTCGATCTCGCCGAATTCACGCGCCGCGATCTTGGCGGCTACTTCCGCGTCAACGAATATTTCGCCAGCAATCTTTCTTCGCTGCTGAAGCCGGACGACGTCGTCTGGGTGCACGACTACCATCTCATGCCGCTGGCCAAGGCGCTGCGCGAGCGCGGCCATAAGAACAAAATCGGTTTTTTCATCCACGTTCCGTTTCCGCCGCCCGAAATTCTTACCGGGCTGCCCAACCACGAGCAGCTTATTCCGGCGCTCGGCCAATACGATCTGGTCGGCTTTCAAACCCAGATCGATGCCGCCAACTTCGCGCGCTATCTGGAAGACGAGAGCAATACAGCCCACGCCGACAGCGATAGTTTTGTGTTCGGCAACCGCGTGATGCGTATCGGCGTATTCCCGGTCGGGGTCGAGACCGAAGCCTTCACGCGGCTGGCGCGTCGCGCGATCGAATCCGATTTTGTGCGCGAGGTGCTCGAGAGCCTGTCCGGCCGCGCCATGATCATCGGTGTCGACCGGCTCGACTATTCCAAGGGGATTCCCGAGCGGCTGGCGGCATTCGAGCGTTTCCTGATGAATTATCCCGACTGGCGCGGCAAGGTGACCTATCTGCAGATCGCTCCGCGCAGCCGCACCGGCATTCCGGAATATGTCGACATGGGACGCGCGGTGGGCGAGGCGGTCGGCCGCATCAATGGCAATTTCGGCGAGGCGTCATGGACCCCGCTGCGCTACATCAACAAGGCGCACAGCCGCACCGCGCTCGCCGGTCTTTATCGCGCCGCGCGCGCCGCCCTGGTGACGCCGCTGCGCGACGGTATGAACTTGGTGGCCAAGGAATTTGTCGCGGCGCAGAATCCGGAGGACCCCGGCGTGCTGATCCTGTCGCGCTTTGCCGGTGCGGCGCGCGAATGCGGCGCCGCCTTGCTGGTCAATCCTTACGACCACGAGGGCGTCGCCATTGCCATCAACCGGGCGCTGTCGATGCCGCAGACGGAGCGCCAGCAGCGCCAGGAGCACATATACCGGGTGCTGGTGGCGAACGATCTAAGCCATTGGGCCGAGCGCTTCCTGTCGACGCTGGAGGGTGCCGGCACCGACGTGTCGGCCAAGAGCCGCGCCGCCGGCGGACGCTAAGGTATCTTCATAGACCTATGTCAATGCGGAATACGCCGCGCCGCGGTATAAGATCATTTCGAACGATCATTTGGAGCCAATCATGAGTCGAACTGTCGCCGGGCTGATGTCATTGACCCTTTTCGCAGCGCTGGCGAATGCCGCCTCGGCGGCGGACGTGCACCAAGGCGAGACCTTGGCCAAGCGCTGGTGCGCTTCCTGCCACGTGGTGGCGGCGGACCAGCAAAGCGGCAATACGCAGGCGCCGCCGTTTTCAGCGGTCGGCAAGCGCGGGGGCCTCGATGCCGCCAAAGTCGCGCTGTTCCTGCTGCTGCCGCATCCGAAGATGCCGGACATGAACCTGTCGCGAAACGAGGCGGCCGACTTGGCGGCCTATATCGAGAGCCAAGCGAAGTAAGGCGGCGTCAGTCGGCAGCTCGAATGAGGCAGCATTTTTCCGTTTATTGTTTGTCTTTGCGCCGCCGATGGCTGGATGCCCCGCTTTCGCAGGGCATGACAATCTCGGGTTAGCCGTCTTGTGGCGCCTTGACGCCTGTGATCTCATTGAGCGACATTTTCGCTCCGGAGACAGCCATGATCACAGCCGTCGTCACCATCAAGCTCCCCGAAGGATTGACCCGCGAGCAATGGCTCGAGAATACCAAGAAGATTGCCGCGCGCTTCCAGACGATCCCGGGTCTGATCCGCAAACAGTTTCTCTACAGCGACCGCGGCGTAGGCGGTGGCGTCTATCTGTGGGAAACGCGGGAAGCGGCCGAGACCTGCTACCGCGGACCCTGGCGTGACAACATTCGCAACATGTTCGGCGTTGAGCCCGAGATCACCTGGTTCGAGTCGCCCGTCATCGTCGATAACGTCAGCCACGAGATCAAAATCGCGGCCTGACGGTGAGCGCTTCGGCGCAAGCCGCTGACTGGCGTCCGCAGACCCTGACCACCTGGGGGCGGGCACGCCACGCCCGCACGTTGGCGCTGGCCGCCCCGGCCTCCGATGCCGCGCTCGCCGCGGCGCTGACCAGATCGGCGACGCCCGTGATCGCCTATGGGGCCGGGCGCTGCTACGGCGATGCCGCCCTCAATGACGGCGCGCGCACGTTGCTGGCACGCGGGCGCAAGCGCATTCTGGCAATCGAAGGCGATCCCCCCGCGCTGGTGGCTGAGGCGGGCGTGTGTTTCCACGAGTTGTCGGCCGCCCTGCATCCGCGTGGACTGACCTATCCGGTGGCCGCTGCAACCGCTGCGGTGACGCTCGGTGGGGCGCTAGCCAACGATATTCACGGCAAGAACCATGTCGCTGTTGGCAGCTTCGCTCGCCATGTCGAATGGTTCGAGCTGATGTTGGCGGACGGCAGCGTCGTGCGGGTCGACCGGCGCTCCGATCCCGATTTGTGGCGCGCGACCGTTGGCGGGCTGGGGCTGACCGGCATCTTGCTGCGGCTGAAGCTTGCCTTGCTACCCATGCCGGTGCCGGCCGCCGACGTGCGCTACCGCCGGATGGACAACCTCGATGCATTTCTCGACGCGTTGGAGCCTTGGCCGCCGGCCGAGCCATTCTGTTTCGGCTGGATTGATGCGCTGGCTGAGGGCAAGGCGATGGGGCGCGGCATCCTGGAAACCGGCCGGCTGGCGCCGGACGCCGCCGGCATCGCGCTGGCGCCCAAGCGCCACACGGTACCCTTCGACCTGCCGGGCTTGTGCCTGCATCCGCAGATCATTCGCCGCTACAACGCTTACCGCTTCCGCCGGCTGCCGGCGGACGGCGTGCGCCTGCGCAAGCCGATCGACCCATTCTATTTTCCGCTCGATCACATCCAAGGCTTCAATCGCATATACGGCCGGCGCGGTTTCTATTCAGTGCATTGCGGCATTCCAGTTGGCGACCGCGCGGGGCTGCACGCGTTGCTCGGCGAGATCGTGCGCGCAAGCGCCGGCTCGGTCGCCGCCGTGGTTAAGCCGATGGGGGGGGGCCCGGCGAAGGCTTCCTCTCATTCCCGCTCACCGGCTACGCCCTCGCCTTCGATCTGCCGCGGCGTTCCGGCGTGGAGGAATTGCATGCCCGGCTCGAACGCATCGTGCTCGACCACGGCGGCCGGCTCTATGCCGCCAAGGATGCGCTGATGAGCGCCGCCGGCTTCGCCCGGATGTTTCCGGAACTGAGCCGGTTCCGCACGGTGCTCGACCGGGTCGATCCGCATGGCCGCTTCCAGTCGGATATGAGCAGGCGGCTCGCCATCCGTCCGGCATGCGGCTGATCGCGGACGTCACGCCTTCCGGCTCACCCGCTTCACATCCGGCGGCACCGCTTCCTCGGAGAGCGCGGCAAGCGCCGCATCGAGCGGCATGACTTGCTGCCCTTCCTTGCCGAGGCGGCGGATCGAGACCAGCCGTTCGGCCGCTTCCTTCTTGCCGACCACCAGCAAAGCAGGGACCTTGGCGAGCGAGTGCTCGCGCACCTTGTAATTGATCTTCTCATTGCGCAGGTCGCTCTCGACCCGCAATCCCCGCGCGCGCGCGGCCGCCGTCACTTCGCGGGCGTAATCGTCTGCGTCCTGGGTAATGGTGGTAACGATCGCCTGTTTGGGCGACAGCCACAGCGGCAGATGGCCGGCATAGTGCTCGAGCACGACGCCGAGGAAACGCTCCATCGAGCCGCAGATGGCGCGGTGGATCATCACCGGCGTCTTCTTGGAGCCGTCGGCGGCGATATAGAACGCATCGAAGCGCTCCGGCAGATTGAAGTCGACCTGCGTGGTGCCGCATTGCCAATCGCGCCCGATGGCGTCGCGCAGCACGTATTCGAATTTCGGACCATAGAACGCGCCTTCGCCCGGGTTGATCGCGGTCTTGATCTTCTGGTTGTGGCTGCGCGCTTCGATCTGCTTGAGCACGTCCATCATGATGGCTTCCGCGTGATCCCAGGCAGCATCCGAGCCAACGCGCTTTTCCGGCCGCGTCGAGAGCTTCACCGTGAGGTCGCCGGTGAAGCCGAAGTCCTGATAGGTCGACAGGATCAGGTCGTTGATCTTCAGGCACTCGTCGGCCATCTGCTCCTCGGTGCAGAAGACATGCGCGTCGTCCTGCGTGAAGGCGCGCACGCGCAGAAGCCCATGCAGCGCGCCTGAGGGTTCGTAGCGGTGCACCACGCCGAACTCGGCCAAGCGCAACGGCAGATCGCGATACGATTTCAGCCCATGCTTGAAGATCTGGATGTGGCCGGGACAGTTCATCGGCTTGATGGCGTAAACGCGCTCGTCCTCGGTGTGCTCACCCGCGGAGGTCGCCTGGAACATGCTCTCGCGGAACCACTCCCAATGGCCGGAGGTCTCCCACAGCGACTTGTCGAGCATCATCGGCGCGTTGACTTCCTGATAGTCCGCTTTCAAGCGGCGGCGCATATAGGCGACGATCTCCTGGAAGATGGTCCAGCCGCCGGCGTGCCAGAACACGGTGCCGGGCCCTTCCTCCTGGAAGTGGAACAAGTCCATCTCACGGCCGAGCTTGCGGTGGTCGCGCTTCTCGGCCTCTTCCATCTGCTTCAGATAGGCATCGAGCTCGTCCTGCTTGGCGAAGGCGGTGCCGTAGATGCGCGTGAGCATCGGGTTGTTGGAATCGCCGCGCCAATAGGCGCCTGCCACCTTCATCAGCTTGAAGGCGTTGCCGATCTTGCCGACCGAGGTCATGTGCGGGCCGCGACAGAGGTCGAACCAGTCGCCCTGTTTGTAGATCTTGATCTGCTGGTCCGCCGGGATGGCGTCGACCAGCTCGACCTTGAACTGCTCGCCCATGTCGCGGAAGGTCTGCTTCGTCTTCTCGCGCGACCACACTTCCTTGGTGAAGGGTTTGTCGCGCGCGATGATCTCCTTCATCTTCTTCTCGATGACGGGCAGGTCTTCCGGCGTGAACGGCTGATTGCGGAAGAAATCGTAATAAAAGCCGTTCTCGATCACCGGGCCGATGGTGACCTGCGTGCCAGGCCACAGGCTCTGCACCGCTTCCGCCATGACGTGAGCCGCATCGTGCCGGATCAGCTCCAGTGCGCGCGGGTCGTCGCGCGAGACGAACTCGATCTTGGCGTCGCGCTCGATCGGATCGGAAAGATCGGCAAGCGCGCCGTCGAGCGCCATGGCGACCGTGCGCTTGGCGAGCGAGGGCGAGATGCCCTTGGCGATGTCGAGGCCTGTTGTGCCTTGGGGGTATTCACGGCGTGCGCCGTCGGGGAAGGTGAGGGCGATTTGTGTGGATTTGGCGGGCGCAGCGCCCGCGCTGCCGGCTTCGGCCATAGCGGTCTCCTTGCTCACTCGCTGCCTACGAATGCAGGTAAGCGTCGTTTCGCCTGCGATTTAATCGAGGCGGCGCCAAAGCGCAATTGCTGGAAGTCAAACTCATCACAAATCTTCCAAACTATTTTGGCCTTGCGAAGGACAAGAAGACGGATGAGCTGATCCCGGATCAATGGAAACCCGAAGCGCTGCTCCCATTCGAGCGCAAGGACAAGGGCGCCTTTGTGCTGGTGCTGATGGACGCGGTCAGAAGGCAATCCACGCGAGTTTCGCGTCACCTATCCGTGACGTGGCGGTGGCGCTTCATTCGTCCCCCGCCAGCGTCCATAGCGCCACGGCGCCCACCAGTGTGCGCCGGCGGGCAAATTCGGCGGCACGAAATCGAGTCCGGCGGTGCCGAACGGATGGCAACGCAGAAAACGCGCCAGCGCCATCCACGCGCCCGCCCACAGGCCAAAGCGTGCAATGGCCTCGTCGGCATAATCCGAGCAGCTCGGCAGATGCCGGCAGCGCGGTCCGATGAGCGGCGACAACGTATAGCGATAGAGCATCACCAGGCCGCGGCCGATCAGCCGCGGCAGGCGCGCAAGTTCCGCTCGCAAACGTTGCCGGTTCGCTCATGGTCGGCCGCACCGAAGTTCCATCATCAAAGTTCCAACCCTCTGGACCTGCAAAGGTCCTAGTCACAGGAGCCGTTGGGGCGCCGCTTTTTTGCACTAGACCCAACTCTACTCGCTTATTAAAAAGACATATGCGGGGATTACGAGCCGCAAAAGCCCGGCACGAAGTTTGCCAAGAGCGCGGATAACGGCGCCGAAAACAGGGCGAAGCGGTCAGAAGGGGGACGGATGAAGCGATCACTGTTGGTTTTTGCGCTCGCTGTGGCGGCGCCGGTCTTGTTGTCGCCGGTGCAAACCAATGCCTCAGACCGCACGACGCCCATGCGCTTCAGCCTGCAGCAGCAGGGTCCGGCGCAGACTTGCGGCAACCACTGCGGCGTCTGGATTTCGGCGCAAGGCGCCATCACCGCGGATACCCCGCGCGTCTTTGAGATTTTCAGGCAAGGCCACGACCTGCGCGGCGTCACCGTGGCGCTCGATTCCGACGGCGGCTCGGTGCATGGCGCCATTGCGCTGGGCCGCGAAATCCGCCGCCTCGGTCTCGACACCACCGTCGGCCGCACCATCGCTCTGCCGGCGGACGACCGGGGCGAGCCGCGCGCCAAGCTTTCGCCCGAGGCCGATTGCGAATCCATGTGCGCCTTCGTGCTGCTCGCCGGCGTGCATCGCACGGTGCCGCCGCAGGCGCGCGTGATGGTGCATCAGATCTGGCTGGGCGACCGCCGCGACGATCCGACCGCGGCGAATTATTCCGCCGAGGACCTGGTGCTGGTGCAGCGCGACATCGGCCGCCTGGCGCGCTTTACCGCCGACATGGGCGCCTCGATTGCCTTGCTCGATTTGGCGCTGCGCATCCCGCCTTGGGAGCCGATGCATCTGCTCACCGCCGATGAATTGCACCGCATGCGGGTCGCGACCGATGCGCCGGCCGCGACTAAATCGGCGACGGTCGCGTCCTCGCCGCCGATCGGCCGCGCGACGCCGATTCCGCCGGCAAACACCACGGTGCGCGCGACCACGATCAGTGAGAATCGCTGGGCCATGATCGACCACGCCGGCGCCGCCGTGCTGGCGCGGCGGCAACCGCTCACGGTTGAGGGCGACGAAATCGGCAATTTCGATCTCTTCATCGCCTGCGGCACAGACGACAGTTACGACATCAGCTACCTGGAGCGCCGGCGTGTGACCGACCTGCACGCGCTGCCGGCGGCAGTGACGGCCGTCACGGTGACCGCGGGCGATCATTCAACATCGTTGAAGGTGGTATCCTCGCAGCACCGCGGCGATGCTGACGAGCTTGTCACTTACGCCACCAGTACGGTTCCTGCGGCGCTGATCGGCGGCTTTGCCGCGCACGGCAATCATTCGATGATCGTGCAGACCCGCAGCGCCAAAATCACGACCGGCATTCGCCTCGGCAACACCGGCGCGCTGCAAAGTCTGCCGCGGCTTGCCGCGTCTTGCCGCAACGCGATGGGCGACCGCGCCGCGCTGGTGCCGGTCAAGACCGGCGGCGTCGCCGCGTCGGAGTGAGTTACTCCGCGGCTTGCGCTTGCTTGCCGCGCTTGGCCTCAATCTCATTGACCGCCTGCACCACGGCGTCGAACGTCAGCATGGTCGAGGCGTGCCGCGCCTTGTAGTCGCGCACCGGTTCGAGCACCGCGATATCGGCCCACTTGCCGGTGGTGGGTGGCGAGCCGTGCTCCTTGAGCATCTTGCGCACCGTGTCGCGTATGTCGCGCAGTTCCTGCGGCGTCGAGCCGATGATATGGCGCGCCATGATCGAGGACGAGGCCTGGCCGAGCGCGCAGGCCTTCACGTCGTGGGCGAAATCGGTCACCACCGGCCCGTCCATCTTGACGTCGACGGTCACCGTCGAGCCGCACAGTTTGGACAGAGCGGTGGCGCTGGCGTCGGGCGCCGGCAGGCGTCCCAGCCGCGGGATATTGCCGGCCAGTTCCAAGATTCGGCTGTTGTAAACGTCGTTGAGCATTGCAGATTTGCCGATTTCGCCGGTTCCGTGGATTGCCTCGGCCGCCCAAACCAATATATAGGGACTGGCCCTGTGGCGCGAGAAGGGGTTCTCGAGCCGGCTATGGCTCACGCCATACAATGGGAATGCAGCGTCCTCTGCCCGCACGGGCTACCGACGCGGCCACCCCGGTGACACATCCGGCGCTGCTCTTTGAGCAAGCGGCGGTCGAACGGAGAGACCCGTCATGGACGTCAAGAACACCACCAATGTCGCTGCCTGGCCCAAGCAGGGCCTGTCCGAGCATGTGCGGGCGGCGCCCGTGCCTGCGGTGCCGCGCCCGTCGCGCGAACAAGCGGAAGCCGCCGTGCGCACGCTGATCGCCTATATCGGAGACGATCCCAACCGCGAAGGCCTGCTGGAGACGCCGAAGCGGGTGATCGGCGCCTACGGCGAGGTTTTCCAGGGCTATCGCGAATGCCCGGTCGAGGTGCTTGACCGCACCTTCAGCGAGACCGGCGGTTATGACGATTTCGTGCTGGTCAAGGACATCTCCTTCAATTCGCATTGCGAGCACCACATGATGCCGTTCTTCGGCAAGGCGCACGTCGCTTACATGCCGGTGGATCGTGTGGTGGGTCTGTCGAAGCTTGCGCGCCTGGTCGACGTCTACGCCAAGCGCCTGCAGACGCAGGAGCATCTGACCTCGCAAGTGGCGACCGCGATCGACGAGATCCTCAAACCGCGCGGCGTGGCGGTCATGATCGAGGCCGAACATATGTGCATGTCGCTGCGCGGCGCCGAGAAGCCGGGCGCGCAGACGGTGACGACCTATTTCACCGGCGCCTTCCGCGATGCCGCCAATGAGCAGGTCCGCTTCATGACGCTGCTGCGCGGGCAGCGGTAAGCGCCTCGCGTCAGTATCCCAGCGTTACGGCTTCTCACTTGGTCATTGCCGGGCTTGACCCGGCAATCCATGATGGCGTGCGGCAAGACCGGGCTTACGTAAGGTATTCGCCGCGGCAATTCATCATGGATGCCCGGGTCAAGCCCGGGCATGACACAGAAATTGTGGCGCGGGTATTCGTTCGGACAGTACGGTGATTGCTATGGCGGACAAATCAGCCGACATCGAAGAAGGCACGGGCTTCGCGCCCAAGTTCGACTCCGACGGGTTGATCACCGCGGTGGCGACCGATGTCGCGAGCGGCGACGTGCTGATGGTCGCGCATATGAATGCCGAGGCGGTCGCCAAGACCATCGAGAGCGGCGAAGCCTGGTACTACAGCCGCTCGCGCAAAGCCCTTTGGAAAAAAGGCGAAAGCTCCGGCCATGTCCAGCGTGTCAAAGAGCTGCGGGTGGATTGCGATCAGGATGCGCTCTGGCTCAAGGTGGAGCAGGTCGGTCCCGGCGCCTGCCACACCGGGCGGCGCTCGTGCTTCTATCGCGCGGTCCCGCTCGGCCGCAGCGGTGCGGTGACGCTCGCGTTCCGCGACGGCGACAAGACCTTCGATCCCAAGGCGGTCTACGGCAAATCATGAGCGGCGCCCGCATCGACTTGCGCCTCGACACGCGCGAGCGCGGCACCGTCGCCTATCTCACCGTCGACAACCGGGCCAAGCTCAATACGCTCGACAGCGCGCTGATGACCCAGTTCATCGGCAAGGTCGAGGCGCTGGCGACACGCGACGACCTGCGTGCGCTGGTGCTCGCCGGCGCCGGCGACAGGGCCTTTATCGGCGGCGCCAGCATCCCGGAAATGGCGGCGCTCGATCGCGACAGCGCCCGCGACTTCATCACGCTGGTGCACCGGACCTGCGATTGTCTCCGCCGCTTGCCGGTGCCGGTGATCGCAGCGATCGACGGCTATGCGCTGGGGGCCGGCCTCGAAGTGGCGGTATCCTGCGATCTCCGCGTGGCGACCGACGCGCGCCAAATTCGGCATGCCGGAAGTGAAAGTCGGCATTCCATCGGTGGTGGAGGCAGCGCTCATCCCGCGCCTGATCGGCTATGGCCACGCGCGCGAATTGTTGATGCTGGGCGAGATCGTCGATGCCGACACCGCGTTGCGCTGGGGGCTGGTCGAGCGCGTCGTGGCGCCGGAGGCGATCGATCTGAGGTCGAGACAATCGTGGCGTCACTGCTTGCCGCCGGTGCGCAGGCGGTGCGTCGTCAGAAGCGGTTGATGCGCGAGTGGGAGCAGCTTCCGGTCGACCGCGCCATTGCAGCGGGTATCGACGCCTTTGCGCGCAGTTTCGACGGCGACGAGCCCCGGGAAATGATGAATTCCTTCCTGAAGCGGCAGCGTTGAGGAATCGTCGTCGGCGCAGATAGCGGTTACGCTGCCGGGCGATAGCCTGTAGACTCTATCTTGCCCGTTTGGATGCTGATTGCGGGCCTCGTTGCGGATGGGCGAATAATGGCGGAGATCAATACGGTCACGGGAAAGGCACGGCGGCGTTTCTGCCTCGTCCTGGTCAAGCCGTCGCATTACGACGAAGACGGCTATGTCATCCAATGGCTGCGCTCGCCGATCCCGTCGAATTCGCTCGCCTCGCTCTACGGCCTGGCTAAGGATTGCGCGGAACGCCGGGTGCTCGGCGACGACGTCGATATCGAAATCCACGCCTTCGACGAGACCAATACCCGCATCCGCCCTGAGCGTCTGGCGGCGGCGATCGAGGAGGCCGGCGCCGGCATGGTGATGCTGACCGGCGTGCAGTCGAACCAGTTCCCGCGCGCGCTCGATCTCGCGCGCCCCTTGCGCGCGCGCGGCATAACGGTCGGCGTCGGCGGGTTTCATGTCTCCGGCGTGCTGGCGATGCTCGGCGGCGTCGATCCCGACCTCGACCGCGCCAAGGCGATGGGCGTATCGCTGTTCGCCGGCGAGGCGGAGGGCCGGCTCGACGAGGTGCTGCGCGACGCGGCTGCCGGCACGCTCAAGCCGCTCTACAATTTCATGGACGACCTGCCGGGCATCGAGGGCACGCCGATCCCGCTGATGGCGGTCGAGCGCGCGCAACGCACCGCCGGCGGCACCACCTCGTTCGATGCCGGGCGCGGCTGCCCCTATCAGTGTTCGTTCTGCACCATCATCAACGTGCAGGGGCGAAAATCGCGCCGCCGCTCGCCGGAAGACGTCGAAAAGATCGTGCGCGTGAACTACGCGCAAGGGCTGCGCGCCTTCTTCATCACCGACGACAATTTCGCCCGCAACAAGGACTGGGAACCGATCATCGACCGCATCATCCACCTGCGCGAGGTGGAGAAGTTCAACCTGAGCTTCATCATCCAGGTCGACACGCTCTGCCACAAGCTGCCGAACTTCGTGGAGAAATGCGCGCGCGCCGGCGTCAAGCGCGTGTTCATCGGGCTGGAGAATATCAATCCCGACAATCTGATGGGCGCCAAGAAGAAGCAGAACAAGATCACCGAATACCGCGAGATGCTGCTGGCCTGGAAGAATGCCGGCGTGATCACCTATGCCGGCTATATCCTCGGCTTTCCCAACGATACGCCCGAATCGATCATGCACGACATCGACGTGATCAAGCGCGAGTTGCCGGTCGATCTTTTGGAGTTCTTCTATCTGACGCCGCTGCCGGGCTCGGAGGATCATCTCAAGCTGTTCAAGGCCGGCGCGCCGCTCGATCCGGACATGAACAAGTATGATCTCAATCACATCTGCACGACGCATCCGAAAATGTCGCGGGAAGAATGGGATCGCGCTTACGGAATGGCGTGGCAGCGCTATTACACCATCGACCACGTCGAGACGATATTGCGGCGGGTGGCGAAGACGAAGGCGAACGCCAGCAACGCGCTGTTCCTGATCACCTGGTTCATGGGCTCGATCAATATCGAGCACATCCATCCGCTCGAAAGCGGCTTCTTGCGCATGAAGCACCGGCGCGATCGGCGGCCGAATTTTGCGCTAGAGCCGATCTGGTCGTTTTATCCCAAATATTTTGTCGAAGTCGCGAGCAAGCTGGCGCGTTGGACGGCGCTTTATTTCAAGCTGCGCCGCATCTATCTGCGCATCAAGAAAGATCCGCAGCGCTACAGCTATACCGATTTGGCGATGACCCCGGTCGCCGACAACGAGGCCGACACGCACGAACTTTTCCATACCGATGCGGCGCAGGCCTATATCGCGCAGGCCAAGCGTGTGAAGGCTGCGCAAGACGGCCACGCGCACGAAGCGATCCCGGCGCAAGCTGCCGAATAGACTTCAGCCGATGCGCGCCAACAGCGCCTGCGCGCGCGCGAGATGCGGGCGGTCGTACATCTTGCCGCCAATGCCCACGGTGCCGGCGCCCGGCTGCGCCGCAAAGGCGGCGATGACCGCTTTGGCCTGCTCGATCTGCTCGGCCGTCGGCGCGAATACCGCGTTGATCACCGGCACCTGCGCCGGATGGATGGCGAGCCGCCCAACGAAGCCGTCGCGGCGCGCAAGCTCGGTGTCACGGCGCAGAACGTCGGCGTTGCGGAAATCGACATGGATGGTTTCGATCGCCGGCACCTTGGCCGCCGCCGCGCCCAGCAGACACATCGCGCGCGCCAGCCGGTAGGGTTCGGTCAGCGTGCCGTCGGCCTCGCGGTTGGCTTGCGCGCCGAGTTCGGTCGACAAATCCTCCGGGCCCCAGGTCAAGCCGATCAGACGCTTGCTGCAATCGCGGAAGGTGCCGGCGAGGAAAAACCCCATCGCCGATTCCACCGACTGCGCCAAAATCTTGATCGAACCTTCCGGCAGACCGGCGATGGCCTCGCGCGCGGTCAGCTTGGCGTCGAGATGCGTGACCGAGACGCCGCCTTCGGCCTTGGGAAACAGCACCGCGTCCGGCGCGCCCGCGACGATGGCGTCGAGATCGGCGTCGGTCATGCCGGTGTCGAGGCCGTTGATGCGCACCAGCAGGCGCGGGCGGTCTTTCTTGCTTTGCTGAGCTTTGAGGAAATCGAGCGCCGCCTTGCGCGCCATCTCCTTGCGGTCGGGCGCGATCGAATCCTCAAGATCGACAATGACGGCATCGGCGCCGGCGGCCATCGCCTTGTCGAGCTTGGAGCCGCCGTCGGCCGGAACGAACAGGAGGGAGCGCATTGTGTTTGCCGTCACGCAGCGTTCAGGACTGCCTTCTTGACAGCCTGGGGTAAGGCGATCGCGCGAAAAAATCTCTTCGGATAAAGATAATCCTCGCCCGATTCATCGATGATGCGCATAAGCCCATGCCCGTCCGCTTCCGCGTCGCGGAGCGCAACGTAAATCTTGCGCTTCTCGAGGGACGCTGAATAGCCGTTGTTGTCGACGCAAACGACCAGATGTTTTGCTGCAGTTTTCGCCATGGGTTTTCGCATTTTCATAGTAGGTGCTTGATCTTGAATTCGCGCCGCCCGATTCCGCTTGCCTCATACCAGTGTAGCTCAGCTTTATGGATTGAGCCATCCGGCAAGCGTATTTGCGCCACGCCTTTGCGCTTTCGCCAGCGGCCAGCGTCCATAGATGCGTCGTAATCGCGCGACTTCCGGATTCCAGCGCCGGTTGCGAAAGTCTCGATGTTCGAAATTTCGCCCAGAATTTCGAACGGTTGAGACACGAGTCGACGCTTACTTCGGCCGCATCACGATAAACGCGTTGCGGTGGCATTCGGCCACCAGCGTGCCGTCCTGTTTGAAGGCCTTGTGGTGGAATTCGACGACGCCGGCGCCGGGGCGCGATTTCGACTCGCGCTTACTGACCACCTGCGTCGTGCAATGCACGGTGTCATTTTCGAACAGCGGGTTGGGGAATTTCACATCGGTCATGCCTAGATTGGCAATCGTGGTGCCGACCGTCATGTCGGAGACCTGGATGCCGATCATCAGGCCGAGCGTGAACAACGAGTTCATCAGCGGCTGGCCCCATTCGGTCTCCTGCTCGCAGAAGTGCCGGTCGATGTGCAGCGGCTGCGGATTGAGCGTCATGTTGGAGAACAACATATTGTCCATCTGCGTCACCGTGCGGGTGTAGCGGTGCTCGTAGGTTTTGCCGACCTCGAAGTCCTCGAAGTAAAGCCCGCCGCGCTTGTGGCGTTGGATGGTGTCCTGCATGGCAATTCTCCTCGCAAAGGGTCGGCGGGCCGGGGGCAGGGGCGCCGTTAAGGCTTCATTTACCATAATTACCCATGGTCCGCAGGGGCCGCCAAAGCCCATATCAGCCGTGTTCTTCCGAAGGCAACCCGATGGGCGTCGATTCCGTCGCCGCCGGCGCGGCACCGCAGATCACCGGCGCGATCCGGCAGGCGGCGAGCACGACCGGCATCAGCTTCGACTATCTGCTCACCACCGCGAAAATCGAATCCAACTTCAACCCGGCGGCGCAGGCATCGACCTCGTCGGCGAAGGGCCTTTATCAATTCATCGACCAGACCTGGCTCGCCACCATGAAGATCGCTGGCGCCGCGCTCGGCTACGGCCGTTATGCCGACGCCATCATGCGCAATCCGGACGGCAGCTATCAGGTGGCCGATCCCACGTTGCGCGCGGCGATCATGCAGTTGCGCGGCGACCCGACGACGAGCGCGATGCTGGCGGGCGCCTTCACCCGCACCAATGCCGACTTGCTCACCGCCGCGATCGGCCGCCCGCCGACGGAAGGCGAGCTCTATATGGCGCATTTCCTCGGCTCCGATGGCGCGGGGAAATTGATCGGGGCGGCGATCGCGCAACCGACGACGAACGCTGCCGCCATGTTCCCGCAGGCGGCCGCTGCGAACCAAAGCATCTTCTACGACAGCAACGGTCGCGCGCGCAGCGCCAGCGAAGTCTATGCCGTTCTCGCCGGCCGCTTTGAGATGGCACGCGGCGGCGCCCGGCCGCCCGATACCGCCGGCGTCACCGCAGCATATGCGGCCGCGCATCAGAGCCCGCCGGCGCAGCCGGATACCCGGCCGCTGTTCCAAGCGATGTTCACCGATCGCAGCCAGGCACTGACCTCGACCGTGAACAAACTATGGGCGCCGACGAAAACGCCGGACAAGCCGGCCGGGCCGTCGCTGCAAGAGGCCCCGCCGCTCGATTTGTTCAGCGACACGCGTCCCGATGCCCGAAAATTATTTGGCACTTGAACGCGTTGGCGCTGCCAACGTCGTTAATAGTTCATCAATTTCTATGGTGAACTTTTTGTTAAGCGAGCTCCGCTAATCTGACGCTGCCGTCGATGTGTGCGGCTTTAGGTAGCGTCGGGTTTTCTCATGATCGTTCGTCAGTTCTTGCAGTGGGTCCAAATCGCTCCACCCGGTGAACGGGCGGATGCCACACTGGCGCTGGCCCGCGCCTATCTGCATTCCGATTTGTCGTCCGACGACATCGCCGCCGCCGAAGGCGCGATGATCATGTTGCTCGACGATCCGTCGCCGTTGGTGCGCCGTGCGCTCGCCGACGTCTTCGCGGCGTCAGAAAAGGCGCCGTCGGTGGTGGTGCATGCGCTCGCCACCGACCAACCCGAAATCGCGATGTCGGTGCTGGCGCTGTCGCCGCTGTTGCAGAATTCCGATCTGGTCGACCTGGTGGCGACCGGTCAGCCGGTAGCGCAGGCCGCCATTGCCAGCCGCGCACAGCTGCCGCGCCCGGTCGCCGCGGCCATTGCCGAAGTGGGATCGGCGCAGGCTTGCCTGGCGCTGCTTGAAAATCCTGAAGCCGATGTCGCGCTGTTTTCGATTTCCCGGCTGGTCGATCGCTTCGGCCATCTGGCGGCGATCCGCGAAAATCTGCTGGCGCGCGACGATCTGCCGATGACGATCCGCCAGGCGCTGCTCAACAAGCTTTCGCAGACGCTCGCCGGCTATGTCGCCTCGCGCCATTGGCTGGAACCGGAGGATGCCGAGTATTCGGCCAAGGAAGCCTGCGAGAAGGCGACCGTGGCGCTCGCCGCCGACACGCCGTACGACGAAGTCACCGATCTGGTGCGGCATCTGCGCTACAGCGGCCAGCTCACCGCCAGCATGCTGCTGCGCGCGCTGCTCTCGGGCAATTTGGTGCTGTTCGAGGAGGCGATGACGGAGCTTTCGGGCCTGCCGTTCGACCGCGTCGCCAGCTACATCCACGACAGCCATATCTCCGGCTTCCGCGCGCTCTACCGCAAGGCCGGGCTGCCCGACATTGCCTATCCGGCCTTCCGCGAAACGCTTGCCGCCATCCGCGAGGGCTTGGCGGCGGGAAGCTATGGCGGCGCCGCGCGCTTGCGTCGCCGCATGGTCGATCGCGTGCTGGCAGGCTGTGCGCGCGAGCGCGGCGCCAACATTGAATCGCTGACGGCGCTGCTGCGCCGCTTTGCGGTCGAGGCCGCGCGCGACGAGGCACGCAGCTTCTGCGACGACCTTGTCGCCGAAAGCCCGGCGCTGCCGCCGCTGCAGATCATCGACGACACGCGCCTGGTGGCGTGACACGGGCATCATCCGCGGGCGGATGATGCAGCGGCCATGGCCGCTTTCCAGCTAAGCGAGTGCGAATGAAGCTTGCGGCCCCGCTTTTGCGGGGCCCAATGCCTTTGCCGTCAGGCGTCGGGCGCGAGCGACGGCCCCATGATCTGCTCGAGCACGTCCGGCCGGTCGCGGTTTTCTTCAATGAGAAACTCGTCGGTCACCTCGCGCAGCCGCTGGGTCAGCACGGCGGCGAGCTCCTTGGCGTCGGAACGGGCATATTCGCGGTAAATGGCGCGCACCGCGTCGACGTGCTGGTCGATTAGCGTGACCGGAATGCGATGCGCGGCCGGGGTGTGCTCGATCAGCCGGCACAGGCTGTCGGCGGCGGCCGCCACTGCCGGATAACCGAAGGTCGCGGACTCGCCCTTGATGTCGTGCGCGGCATGGAACAGCGCTTCGGTCGTCACCTTGTTGAAGCCGACTTTGGCGACGGTGCGGCGGGCCTGGTCGAGCCGCTCGCATTCGGATTCCATCCAGATTGAGAATTCGGAAGACAGGTCTTCCAGCGCGCGTTCCGCGCGCGCGACCGGGTCTTCGTCACCGGCCATGCGAGGCTTTTTGGACACCGCCTTGCGCAGCTTGTTTTCCGGCGTGATGATCTCGTGATCGCCGTAAGTCGTGACTGCCGCAATTTCTCGACGGGGGGGCATGATCGATCCTGGGTTTGTCAGTCTGGGGCGCGGACTTTGTCGAGCAGCGGCGCCTGCCGGATGACGTCGGCTTTGCCGCCCTTGCGCCGCTCGGGGCCGATGTAATTGGGATTGACGTTGCGGCGGCGGTCGGGGCCGAAATAGTTCTTGGTCTTGATGAACGGGCGCGGATTGGCGACCACGTTGACGATGCGCTGAAAAAGCCCTTTGGCCGAGATCGGCTTGGCGAGGAATTCGGTGATGCCGGCGTCGCGCGCGGACACCACGCGCTTCTTCTCGGAATGGCCGGTCAGCATGATGATCGCGACATAAGGATTGGAATTGGCGCCAGGCTGGCGGATCATCTGAGTGAGCTCGAGGCCGTCGAAAATCGGCATCGCCCAGTCGGTGATGATGATGTCCGGGATATGATGGGTGAAGGCTTCCAGGCCCGACGCGCCGTCTTCGGCTTCGTAGACCTCGCGGGCGCCGAAGCCATGCAGCAGCGTGCGCAAGATGCGGCGCATGTGGGCGTTGTCGTCGATGACGAGAAAACGCAGGCGATCGAATTCGATCCGGACCATAATGCACCAGGGCCTCGGGCGCCCTCAGCCCGGTACCTTTTGGTGTGAAGCTACTGGGGTGCCGTTAAGGAAGGGTTTAGGATAAAAATGGCGGAGGCGCGCACGAGGGGGCGATATCCGCATCTTGCTGGGGGTTGCGGCTGATGAAGACGATTCTGATCCCGACCGAGGACCACGACGCCATGCCGGCGGTGCTGGAAGGCGCCCGTCTGGTTGCGAAAATTTTCGATGGCTACCTGGAGGGGTTCGCCGTGCGGCCGGCGGCCGGCACCTATGTGACCGTCGAGCCGGTCAGCAGCCTGGCGATCTCAGGCGCCTTCGAGGCCGACACCGCCAACCAGTCGCGCGCGCTGTTTGAGTCCTTCATGCAGACCCATGCGGTGCCGCAGGCCACCGCGCAGGAGCCTGCCGCCTATTCCTACGCCTGGCCGCGGGCGGAAGCGGCGGAGGACGCTTATATCGGCAGCTACGGCCGGGTCTTCGACCTGATCGCCCTCGGCCGCCCCGGGCCGGAGCCGCAAAATCCGCGCATGCCCCCGCTGGAGACGGCGTTGTTCGACAGCGGCCGGCCGGTGCTGATCCTGCCGTCCACCGTTCCCACGACGATCGGGAGCAACGTGCTGATCTCCTGGAATCGCAGCACGCAGCAGGCGCGCACCAACGCCTTCGCGCTGCCGCTGCTGCGGCTCGCCGAGCAGGTGACCGTGTTGACCGTGGAGGGCAGCACGCCCTCCGGTCCCTCGGGCGAGGAGGCCGCGCGCCACCTGCGCCGGAACGGCGTCAAGGCGACCACGTTGAACGTCAAGCCGGGCGACCGGTCGATCGGCGAGGCGACGCTCGATCATGCGGCCCGGCTCGGCTGCGACCTGCTGGTCAAGAGCGCCTATACGCAGAGCCGGTTGCGTCAGATGATCTTCGGCGGCGCCACGCGTCATATTTTAGGCCATGCGACCTTGCCGGTCCTGATGGCGCATTGATAAGCATCTCGTCCGCACGCAGCAGGATTCCAAACATTTGTCGACCGGGTCCGATCAGAATCAGCGCCCCGTAGCCCCCGGTCCGGCGCAGTATCCGGCGTTCCTGACGGTCTTTCCGTCGATCATGCTGCCGATGTTCTTGGCGGTGGTGGATCAGACCATCGTCGCCACCGCCTTGCCGGCGATCGCGGCGGGGACCGGGGAGGTCGACCGCGTCTCCTGGATCGTCGTCGGTTACTTGGTCGCGTCAACCATCGCGGCGCCGATCTACGGCCGGCTGGGCGATGCCTTCGGGCGCCGCCGCCTGATGTTCGCGGCGCTCGGCGTGTTCATCGTGGCGTCGATAGCGTGCGCAGCCGCACCCACGATCGAATGGCTGACGCTGGCGCGCGTGCTGCAGGGCTTGGGCGGCGGCGGGCTGATGACGCTCTCGCAGGCCTTGATCGGCGAAGCGATCCCGCCGCGTGAGCGGGCACGCTACCAAGGCTATCTTTCCGCGGTTGCGGTGAGCGCCAATACCTTCGGCCCCGTGGCCGGCGGCTATCTGACCGAGCATTTCGGCTGGCAGTCGATCTTCCTGGTCAACGTGCCGATTGGGCTGGGGGCGATCCTGCTCACCATGCGGCTGCCGAAACGAGCGCCGGTCGGGCACAAGTGGCAGGCCGATCCGGGCGGGCTGGTGCTGTTCACGATCTTCGTTGCGACAACACTTTTGGCGCTGGAGCAGGCGCAGCGGGTAAATCTCAGCATATTGCCGCTCGCCGGCAGCCTGTTCGTGGGAGGCATGATCGCGCTGGTTCTGTTGGTACGCCACGAAAGCCGGGCGCCGTCGCCGCTTATTCCGCTCGGCTTGTTGCGCCAGTCGGCGATCTGGCACAGCGACGCCATGGCCGCCTGTCACGGCGCCGCGCTGGTCGCATTGATCACGTTTTTGCCGGTCTATCTGGAAGTGGTGCGCGGAATATCGCCGTCGAACACCGGTCTGCTATTGGTTCCGTTCACCATCGGAATCGGCGCCGGTTCGCTGATTACCGGCCGGCTCATGCACAAGACCGGGCTGACGACGGTATTTCCGATCGTTGGCCTCGCGGTGGCCACCGTCATTCTGTTGGTTCTTGCGGTCTGGGCGCCGCAACTCGGCAACGCCGCCTTTGCCGGGCTGCTGCTGTGGCACGGTTTGTTCATGGGCACCACCATGGGCGTGGTGCAGGTCACGGTGCAAAACGCATCGGGGCCAAAACGGCTGGGCGAGGCGGCGGCCTCGGTGCAGTTTTCCCGCTCGATCGGCGCGGCCTTCGGCACTGCCTTGGTCGCGGCCGTATTGTTCGCCGTGCTGTCGTTGAAGAACCCGGAAACCGCCCGCGTCTTTGCCGGCATGGTCGAAAGTGGACCGAGCGCGATCGCGGGATTGCCGCAAGCGCAGCGCGCGGCCATTCAGGCCGACATCACGGAAGCCTTTCGCGCCGCTTTCCTGCTGATCGCGGCATTCACCTTAGGCGGCTTCGTGCTCGCGGTGACGCATCCGATGCGGCGGATATAAGCGCCACGATCAATACCGATGGCGCTTCCAATGGCGATAAGGCGGCCGCCAGTCGCATGCGAAGCCGATGTAGTCGCCGTACCGAGGGTGAATGCTGGTGATGTGCGCGACCTCGCCGTATTGCGCGCAGTGCGCCGCCGCCCATTGGCGTGCCATGCGCTGATGCTGCGGCGACCAGGTGATAATGCCGCCAGTGTCGTTGCCGGTGAGACCGGGTCCGGGATCGGCGGAGGCCGTCAGGCTCCAGCCGATCGCCAGCACAAGCGTCGCCGTCCTGATCCAGTTCATGGTGCCACCATTTCTTGCCGCGTGAATCGTTTTCACGCCGAACGCCGAGGCAACGCGCTTTACGTCTTCAGCAGAGTCGCCATGATTCGCTCACGCGTCAACGGCAAATCGCGGATGCGGGTGCCGAGCGCGTGCGACACCGCATTACCGATCGCAGCGGCGGTGGGGCCGGCGGTCACCTCGCCGACGCCGAGCGGCACCTCGTCTTTGCTTTCGATCAGCGCGATGTCGATCTCCGGCACCTCGCTGAATTTCAGCACCGGGTAAGTCTCCCAGTCGATCGAGGCAACGCCGTTATCGAAGCGGACTTGTTCTTTCAGCACCCAGCTCGCCGACTGGATGATGCCGCCTTCGAGCTGATTGAGCACGCCGTCCGGATTGACCATGAGGCCGGAGTCGGCCGCGCACCAGACATGGGCGAGCCGGATTTCTTCGTCGACGTCCAATTCGACGACGACGGCGGCATAGCCGGCGCGGTTCTTGTAGCGCGCGAAAGCAATGCCGCGGCCATGCCCGGTTCCGCCCGGCGCGTCCGCTTTCCAATTCGCCATGGCGGCGGCTTTTTCGATCACCGCGCGGGCGCGCGGGTCGGCGGTGAGCGAGAGGCGGTAGGCGACCGGGTCTTGGCCCGCGCGCTCGGCCAGTTCGTCCACGAAGCATTCGAGCGCGAACACATTGGCCATGGCGCCGAGCCCGCGCAGCGAAGATACGCGCACCGGCGTCTCCGGCACCAGATGGTGGATGATGCGCTTTGCCGGGATGTCGTAGAGCGGCTCGGCATTGCGGGTGCCGCCGCCGCCATTGGCCTCCGGCACGTCGGTCGGCGGCGGCAAAGGCAGTGGATCGGGCAAAGCCTGGCCGCCGAGCAGGGGGCTGCCGCCACCGGGGCGGCCCTGGTGGGTGCCGCTCCAGATTTCCGTGGTCCAGTCGACGGGCTTGCCGGTCTCGTCGAGCAGGGCGCGCGCCTTGACCACCATGGCCGGCCCCTTCGGCTCGTAGACGAATTCCTCCTCGCGCCGCCAGCGTACCCGGATCGGCTTGCCGGGCATTTGCATGGCGATGATGGCGGCATCGGCGGCGGCGTCGTCGGCGCCGTTATGGCCGTAGCAGCCGGCGCCCTGCACGTGGTGCACCGTGATGGCGGAGGGTTCGAGCTTGAGGGTGCGCGCCAGCGCCCCTCGCAGCGGGAAAACGCCCTGGCAGTGCGTCCACACCGTCAGATGGCCGTCGCGGTATTCGGCGAGCCCGCAGGACGGCCCGATCGAGGCATGGGCGAGATGCGCCTTGCTGTAGGTCGCCTCGACGCGCTGGCGCCCTTGAGCATCGTCAGGCTCGGGTGGGCCGATCAGGCGGTCGATCGCCGGCCGTTGCAAGAGCCAAGAGGCCTCCTGCTGCAGCGGGGCCGGCGCCTCGACGTTCTGCCAGGTGACGTGGTTGGGCGCTGCGGCGCCTGCGGCCTCGACCGCGGTTTCGTTGTCGCCGACGATGGCCAGGAAATTGCCGTTGCGGACGAAGGCGATCGGTCCCTTGGCGGCGCGTTTGATGGCCGCCTCGTCGACGGATGCGATGGTGGCGCCGCGGTTGGGCTGGCGCACGACGCGCGCATGCACCATGCCGGCAAGCTGCATGTCGTGGATGAAGATCGCTTCGCCGAAAACTTTCGCCGGCAGATCGAGGCGGGCGCTGCTCTGCCCAATGGTCGAAAAGTCGGCGGCGCTCTTGCGCTGGCCGGCGCCGGTTGCCTTGACCGAGAGATCGACGGCGGCGGTCAGCGTCCAATAGTCCTGTCCGGTCGATGCGCCGTTGCGGTGAATCTTGCCGTCGCGGATGGACAACTCGGCGACCGGGCAGCCGAGCACCTTGGCCGCTTGCGCCAAAAACAGCGCGCGCACGTCGGCGCAGGCCTGCCGCATCGCTACGCCGCCGAATTGGATCGACTGGCTGCCGGCGGTGTAGCCTTCGTTCGGCGTCAGTTCGGTATCGCCGGAGCGGATCGTGATGCGCTCCATGCCGACGTCGAGCTCGTCGGCGGCGATCTGCGCCATGGCGGTGAGCACGCCTTGCCCGATCTCCACGCGGCCGGTCGAAACGGTGACCTTGCCGGGCGCCGGAAACGACACCCAGCGCTCGAGGCTCGGATTATCGTTGAGCGGGCCGGGAAGGGGCGCGTTCATGGGAAGAGTTCAATCTTGCGCATGATCTTATCCGAAAACCGGTTCCCACTTTCGGGATCATGCGCGTACTCCGCTGCATCGCGGCAGCCGCCTTGGCAACCGCGCGCAAGATACGGTTATGCGCGCCGCAGCGGCAAATATTGCCGTCGAGCGCCTCGGCGATCTCCGCCCGCGAGGGCGCCGGGTTGCGGTCGAGCAACGCCTTGGCCGAGATCAAAATACCGGACAGGCAATAGCCGCACTGACCGGCCTGCTCGTCGAGAAAAGCTTGTTGCAGCGGATGCCGGCGCTCGCGCGTGCCGAGACCTTCGACGGTGGTGATCGACTTGCCGGCAACGGCCCACGTGGGCCTGCCGCAGCTCTTTTCCGGCTTGCCGTCGATCAGCACCATGCAGCTGCCGCACTGCTCAAGCCCGCAGCCGAAACGCGTGCCCATCAGGCCGAACTCGTTGCGCAAGACATTGAGCAACGGCGTCTCTTCATTATCGAGCGCGACGCTGACCGGCTTGCCGTTCACCGTGAATTCGAATGTCTGCGCCAAGATTCTTTCCTCATTGCGCGTGATCTTTTCCGAAAACCGGTTCCCACTTTTCGGGATCGCGCTGCTAGAACCCGAACTGTTCACGCAGAATGCGTTCGTCGAGATTGTGACCGGGGTCGAACAGCATATCGATCGAGATCGAGTGGTCCATGCCGACATCGACTCTGCGCACCGAGCGCACCTCGTCGGAATCGGCGACGGCGGCGACCGGCCGCTTGTCGGGATCCATGACCTCGATGGTAACTTTGGCTTTGTCCGGCAGCAGCGCACCGCGCCAGCGCCGCGGCCGGAACGGACTGATCGGGGTGAGCGCGAGCAGGGGCGCATTGATCGGGATGATCGGTCCCTGCACCGACAGGTTATAGGCCGTGGAGCCGGCCGGCGTCGACACCAGCACGCCGTCGGCGATGAGCTCGGCGAGCCGCTCTTGCCCGTCGATCAGGATGCGCAAGTTTGCGGCCTGCGCGCTCTGGCGGAACAGCGACACCTCGTTGATGGCGCGATGCTCATGGATGCGTTCTTGCGCATCGCGCGCGCGCATCACCAACGGATGGATCACGGTGATATGGGCGGCTGCGATCCGCTCCGGCAGACGCTCCTCGGCGAATTCGTTCATCAGGAAGCCGATGGTGCCGCGATGCATGCCGTAGATCGGCTTGCCGGAGGTCATGAACTTGTGCAGGGTTTGCAGCATCAAACCGTCGCCGCCGAGCGCGACGATGACATCGGCTTTGTTCGGGTCGCAATTGCCGTAGCGTTTTTCCAGCCGCCCATAGGCGTCGCGCGCCTCCGGCGACTGGCCGGCGACAAAGGCGATGTGCTGGTAACGCTGGGCCTTGGGGTTCATGAAAGGACCTGAGAATGGAACGCGCGGTGCTCGTCTATACGACTTGGCCCTCGATTGTCGAGGCGGAGGCCGCGGGGCGCAAAATCGTCGAGCGGCGTCTGGCGGCCGGCGTCAATATCGTGCCGGGGATGATTTCGCATTATTGGTGGCAAGGCAAAATCGAGCGCGCCGAGGAAGCGGGGATGATCGTCAAAACCCGCGCCGCGCTCGCCGAAGCGGTGCGGGCAACGGTGCAGGAGCTGCATTCCTACACCACGCCGGCGATCGTGGTGCTGCCGGTCGAAAGTCTCGACGCGGCCTACCATCAGTGGATCGTTGACGAGACGAGCGGCGCCGCCTGAAGCGCCCCGGTCCCGCCGCTGTTTCGACACCGCCGGGTCCGCAACCTGAACATCTCCTGAAAGCCGACTTCAGAACGGGTTCAGCGCCTGCGGCGCAAATTCGCCGGCAGGATCGGCGAACGGCCGGTCAGCCGATTGGACAAGCGGGTCGACGGCAGACCCCTCAGTTGCAGAGGATGCCCCCATGTTGAGAACGATTGCAGCCGCCATTGTGGCGGCGAGCCTGATCGCGGGTCCGGCGCTGGCGCAGGGCAATGCGCCGACGACTTCCGGCCAGCCGGCGATGAAGGCCGACACGACCAAGGTCACCAAGACCAAGAAGCACGTTGCCAAAGCGACCAATCACCGCCGGCACATCGCCAAGGTGAAGGTCGTCAAGCACAAGAAGCATGTGGCCAAGGTCATCAAGCACCGCAAGCACATTGCCAAGGCGGTGAAACATCCCCGGCACGTTGCCAAGATCGTGAAGCACAAGACGCACATTGCCAAGGCGAAGAGCGTGAAACACGTCAAGCACGTCGCCAAGGCGAAGCTCTTGAAGCACAAGAAGCACGCCGCCAAGATCAAGGTCATCAAGCACAACAAGCACGTCAAGAAGGCCAGCTGATCGCCGGCCTGTCGAACCCCAGCGAGACGACGGACAAGCACCGCCGGTGGCGGTGCTTGACTCGTCCGCGCGTTCAAGAGAAAATTTTACCGTGCTGGTTCCCCGGGTGATTCCGGGGACGAAAGAGGGAACACGGACGCGTTAATCCGTGGCTGCCCCCGCAACTGTGAGCGGCGAGCAATTCGTCCAGCGATGGCCACTGGGAAACTGGGAAGGCCGGACGAAAAGCAACGACCCGCGAGCCAGGAGACCTGCCAGCGCAGTCACCCAACCGGTGGACGGGGCGTCCATACGGAGCGGTCTTTCGCAGCGGTGACATCGGTACCGGTGCGAAGGCCGTGAGAGTCTGTTCTCCCACGACTTCGATCTTGGTGGCGTCGCGCGCTGCATAACGGCGTGGCTCGTCCTCAACGATCCTTCGCATCGGGCTTGGTCTCACCCGATGCGCCCGCCATGCGCGGGCGCAAACGAAGGAACGTTGCGTCATGGGAACCGTCTTGAGAAGTCTCCGCCGGCTGCGCGCTTGGCTGTCTCGTATCCGTCAATGCGCATGCCCAGAGCACGCCGATCGTGCTGCCGCCCGTGGTCATCAGCGCCACGCAAATCGCCACGTCCGCCGCCTTGATCGCCAATTCGGTGACGCTGATCACCGCCGAGGATATCGCGCGCGAGCAAAGCCGCACGGTCGCGGATGCGCTGAGGACCGTGCCCGGGCTCAATGTGGTGCAGAACGGCACGCCCGGCTCGCAGACCTCGATCTTCATCCGCGGCACCAATTCCAATCACGTCAAGGTGCTGATCGACGGCATGGACGTGAGCGATCCGACCAATCCGACCGGCGGTTTCGACCTCGGCCATCTGATGACCGAGGATATCGAGCGCATCGAGGTGCTGCGCGGGCCGCAGAGCGGGCTCTACGGCGCCGACGCCATCGGCGGCGTCATTTCCATCACCACCAAGCGAGGTTCCGGCGCGCCTCGGGCGACCGGCTATCTGGAGGGCGGCTCGTTCGGCACCTTCAATCAGGCGGCGGGGTTCAGCGGCGCCACCGACCGCTTCGACTACGCCTTCCATGTCTCGCATTTCCACTACGGCGACATGCCGGTGACGCCGGCCTATCTGGTGCCGCCGGGCGGCCACGCCATCGGCAATGCCTATGACAACAAGACGGCGTCCACGCGGTTGGGCGCGGCGGTGAACGAGAACCTCAAGGTCAATCTGATCGGACGCTACACGGACGCGAAGCTGATCTATTCCGACGACGATCCGACCACCTTTCCCGGCGTCACTTTTGCCGAGCAATCGACCTACAAGGACCGCGAATTCCATGGCCGCGCCGAGGCGGTGGCGACGCTGTTCGACGGACGCTTGCTTGAGCACGTTCGGTGTCAACTACACGGACTACCGGCGCAGCAACAAAGACCCCGATCCGAACCCGCTCGATGAATTCAAGGGCAGCCGCGAGAAATACGACTGGCTCGGCAAATTCACCGTGCTGCCGGGGGAGACGCTGCTCGCCGGGCTCGAGCGCGAGAACGACCGCGCCGATACCGCCACCGTGCAGGCCAAGACCGGCAATCAGGCCGGGTTCGTCGAATGGCAATCGGAAATCGCCAAGCGCTTCTTCTTCGTCGCCAATATCCGTCACGACCGCCACGACGCCTTTGGCGGCCACACCACGTGGCGGGTGGCGCCCGCCTATATCGTGCCGGTGACCGAGACCAAGCTGAAGGCGAGCTACGGCACCGGCTTCAAGGCGCCCGAGCTCTATCAGCTCTATGGCAACGGCCCGTTCGGCTTCATGGGCAATCCCAATTTGCTGCCGGAGACGAGCCGCGGCTATGACGTCGGCTTCGAGCAGCCGCTCGGTCCGCGCGCGCGCTTCGGGCTCACTTATTTCCACAACAATATCGAAAATCTCATCCAGACGAACGCGACCTTCACGACGCTGATCAATGTCGGCCAGGCGGTGACATACGGCGTGGAGGGATTTGTATCGGCCGAGCTCAGCGACAACTTCCAGGCCCGGCTCGACTACACCCACACCATCGCCAAGGACGCCATTACCGGCCTGGATCTGCTGCGCCGGCCGCGCGACAAATATTCGCTCAGCGCGGTGTGGCGGGCGACCGACCGGCTGACCATCACGCCGACCGTCATCTATCTCGGCGAATGGCGCGACATCAACCGCTCGACCTTCGTCTTTGAGCAGATCGGCAATGTCGCGATCGTGAATGTGGCGGCCGATTACCGGGTCAACGATAACGTGACGCTGTTCGGGCGGATCGAAAATCTGTTCGACAGGCGCTACGAAAATCCGCTCGGCTGGATGCAGCCCGGCTTTGCCGTCTATGGCGGCGTCAAACTGGCGACGCGCTGAGCTGCCACCATTACGCCGGGATTTTTGCTAAGCTGGGGCCGCTTCCGCATTTTGGAGGGCGGCCCCATGCATCTGGTCCGGCTTATCCTCTCCGCGGCACTGCTCGCGGCAGCGAGCGTCCCGGCTTACGCCGGCGACGACGTTCTCGATGCCATGGAGCAAGCGCGCAAAGCCTACCAGGCGGGCGACCTGACGCAGGCCAAACAGTCGCTCGATCTCGCCTCGCAACTCGTCGGGCAGAAAAATGCCGAACGGTTCTCGGCCGTGCTGCCGGAACCGTTGCCGGGCTGGAAAGCCGCCAAGCCCGAGACCACGTCGGTTGGCATCGCGATCTTTGGCGCCAGCACGGCGAGCCGCCGTTACACCAACGTCAATGACGGCACTGTCGAGGTACGGATCACCGGCAACTCGCTTCTGGTCACGCATTTCGCGCAACTTCTGATCAATCCGACCATCGCCAGCATCATCGGCAAGCTCATCAGCATCGGCAGTCACCGTGCGCTGCAGACCAATGACGGCTCCATCAATTTGGTGATCGCCAACAAATTCCTGGTCACCGTGGAAGGCTCCGCCGACGCCGATGCCAAGCGCGCCTATGCCCAGGCGGTGGATGTCGACAGGCTGTCAAAAATGTGAGCCGCGGCAAATTGGCAAACGGGTTTTGCTGCCGTCAGGCTATGGTAGGCGAGGGGCTGGGGAGGGCTGTGAATGCGGTGGTTGGCGATCGCGGTGGCATTGCTGGTTGGCGGCTGTTCGACCGATGTGGGAATGAGCCAGGCCGAATTGCGGGCGCAATGGGACGCGCAGAACGTCGTTCCCGCGAACTACAAGCAGGACATTTTGGCGTTCCTGCGCACCTACCTCAACGACCCAACCCATATCCGCGACGCGGCGGTTTCCGCACCGCAGCTCAAGATGGTCGGGCCCGGCGAGCGCTATGTCGCCTGCGTGCGGTTCAATGCGCGCAATACCCGTGGCAAATATATCGGCGTCAAGGTCGGCGC
This sequence comes from uncultured Alphaproteobacteria bacterium, assembly GCA_963761245.1. GTDB lineage: Bacteria > Pseudomonadota > Alphaproteobacteria > Rhizobiales > Xanthobacteraceae > Pseudolabrys. The sequence continues at coordinate 58,469 of CAVXGN010000028.1, forward strand.
AGCGACTTACGTCGCGGGCAAGCTCGACCGTTTTATCGACGGTCCGAAAGAAACGCCGCAATACTGCAAGGATGCCGTCTATGCACCATTTCCTGAGCTGGCGGCGCTCAGGCGCTGAGGCATAGACGTGCAACAACCGCCGAGGCGCGAGGCCCGGCGGCACCAAGTTCAGACAGAGAGGCCGAAAGTAAGCGCGGGCGCCGCGGTCACTTGACCTTGAGGTTTTCCGCGGATGTCTTTCCGCGGTTCTCAACGAGTTCGAACTGAACCACCTGACCTTCGTTCAAGGTGCTAAGGCCGGCACGTTCAACCGCCGAGATGTGCACGAACACATCCTTGCCCCCTTCCTGGGGTTGGATAAATCCGTAGCCCTTGGTCGGATTGAACCACTTCACGGTGCCCTGCGGCATGCTAGATCTCCGAGGTATTGCAAACGCCACAGTGTGGCACAGTCTGCAATTGCCGAACAAGGTCCTCGGCGGGGCGGCGCGCGCGACTTTGGGTTTATTTTTTGAGGGCCGAATCGCGAAATTCTGGTTGCCGCAAGAGGGTCTTGAGCCCTCCGAGGTCTGCCACGCCTTGGGGCCGCGGCCGGTCATGACGTTGACATGACGGCAGCGCGACGGTCCGTTCGCGCACCAATGAAAAGGACCAACTGGAGCGTATTCGAATTCGGCCCCCGACTTTGTGACACCACGGTGCGCCGGACCCGGCGAAAAACACATGAGAAAGCTATTTATCCTAATCGTTTTTGCCGTGCTGCCGGCGTGGCATGCGGCCGCTCAGCAATCGGCTCGGCAGCCGGACAAGGCCCCCAAGCCGGACATGCCCCATCCAGCCAAGGTCAACGCTTGTGCGAAATATGGCCCGGGCTTCGTCAAGGTCGAGGGCTCGAACACCTGCATCCGGATCGGTGGTGGCGTCAGCGTCGAAGCCGGCGGCAGCCGGCACTGATTCGTCCTTGCATCAAAACTGGGCGATCGAATTTCGGAAGGTCGGTGCCGGGTGAGGGAATTGAACCCCCGACCAACGGTTTACAAAACCGCTGCTCTACCCCTGAGCTAACCCGGCTCACCGCTTTTGAGAGCTATCAGCGTCGCCTGCCGGTCACAAGCACCGCGGGCCGGCCGGAGGGGCCAAATAAACCCCAATTCGGTTTTCTGGAAAGGTCACAGTCCGCGCGCGCGATCGCCGTTGGTAGCCCGGGGTAGGTCCACCGGCTCTGGCTCCCGGCGGGCCGTCAGGTGACCGATGTCAGCTTTTCCAAAATATTGATCAGCCAGGCTGCCGCTTCGAGCACGGCCATGCGCTGCGTGAGCGACGATTTGCGGAACGTGTCGTTGAGCAATTTGAGCGCATGCGCGTAGCCGGGATGGCTGCGCGCATCGCCCAAAGCGGTCAGCCGCGCGATCAGCGCCGCGCGATGAGCTTCCAGCTTTTCATAGCGCCGGCGAAAACTCGCCTGCTTGCCTGATGCAGGATTGTTGGAGGACGACCGGTGGGGCACTGCCGATTAACTTTAACGGTTGTTGCGTTGCGTCGGTAGTATCACGAATAACCGGCCGGTATTCGTGGCGGTTCTTGCGTCCGCGGCGTTGGTCGGAGATTAATGTTACTACGCGATAGGAAGTGTGCGCGTAAAGCCTTCGTATAAAGTGCACGCGGGTTCAATGCGGCTTGGAGACGCATCGGAATGCGCGTGTTGTCCGCCATCGCCATCGCGCTGCTCGGCATTGCCGGCGCCACGCCGACGCACGCCGCCGATTTGCGTGTGTCACCGCAGTACCGCTCGTCCTGGTTCGTCGGTGAGCGCGCCGGACAAATTGTAATTCTCGACGACGAACCGGGTGTGGTTGTGCGGCCTTATTGGCTGCCGCCTTGGCGCAATCGTCACTACTTCCCGATGGCCGGACGACGGCCGCGATTGGGGCGGCGCGAAAATCTCGCCGCGCACACCGCCTACCGTCCCGCGCGAAGCTTCTATCGCCAATGGTCGACCAGGGCATTCCTGCCCGAATCGCTGCTGTCTTCATGCACGCGCTCACTTGGGCGTCCGTATTGCGCGGCGCCTCGTTTCAACTAGCCACGGAACAAATCCATGAAACCGACGATGAAGTCCCTTGCCGTAGTCGCCGTTCTCGCCGCTACCATGCTGCCAGCCGCGGCGCAGGCCGGTTGGTGCGGCTGCCGCGTTGCACCGCCGCGTCCGTTCCTCGGCTTCCTGGAGCCGCTGGTCGAGGCGGCGCCGAACATCTTTTTCACGGAGCCAACGTCGCGCTACTATCCTCGCGTGACCTGCTGCGGCGTCCGCACGCCGCATTACACTTATATCCCCGGCGAATACGGTCCGCTCTATATCCAGCCCGACCTCTACCCCCCGCGCTATTTCAGGCCGCATATTTACCCGCGGGTCTATCGTTCGTACCGCCACCGTGCGCTGCGCTACCACGTCCGTCCGTCGATGTATCACCGCACCTATCGGCACCGGACGACGATCGAGCGCGCTGTGATCAACACCGCCCGCGTCGTCACCGCCCCGCCGCGCATCGCCGTCCGCAGTCATTCCACGCGGCGGCAACATCCGGCACGTCAAGAGACACTGGAACGATTGAGCGTCGCGAGCGATTTCTGCGTCATGCACGGCGGGCACACAGCCCGCCGTTTGCTTTTCAGCGGTCTTGCAGGCTGCGATTTGCCATGTAGAGCGCCAGCGCAGCCGCATTCGACACATTCAGGCTCTTGATCTCGCCCGGCAAATCGATGCGCGCGACGTGATCGCAGGTTTCCTTGGTGAGCTGGCGCAAACCCTTGCCCTCGGCGCCGAGCACCAGCGCCAATGGCGTGCGCAGGGGCAGGGTGGCCAGATCGCTGTCGCCGCTCGAGTCGAGGCCGACCACGAGAAATCCACTCTGCTTGAGCGCGGCGAGCGCGCGCGCCAGATTCTGCACGCTAACGAACGGCACATATTCGAGCGCTCCCGATGCCGCCTTGGCCAGCGCACCGGTGGCATCCGGGCTGTGGCGCTGCGTGGTCACAATCGCCGCGGCCGCGAATGCGGCGGATGAGCGGAAGATGGCGCCGACATTGTGCGGGTCGGTGATCTGGTCGAGCACCAGCACCACGCCGCGTGCGGGCAGTTGCTCGATTGCCGGCGCGGGCAATGGGTCGGCTTCGAGATAAAGCCCCTGGTGGACGGCGTCGGGCATCAATCGTTCGGCGATCGCCGTAGGCCGGACGATCTCGGGCGTCAGGGTGAGCGCGAAGCCTTCTTCGGCGAGCCGCCGCGCGGCATTCTCAGTGGCGAACAGCCTGTGCAGGCGTCGCGCCGGATTGCGCAGCGCGGCCGTCACGGTGTGCCAGCCATAAAGGACGACCGGCCCCTCGGCATCGCCGCGCAGGCTCTCGCGGCGGGCGCGTTGGAACCGTTCGCGCCGCTCAATCTGCTCGCGGGTCGCGCCCGGCTTGGCGCCGGAACGGGACCGGCCGGAGAGGGGGCGTGTTGTCATGGCCTTATCTGCAGGGGCTCGCGCGGGCACCCGTCCGGCGGGTTGCGAGGCCCGAGCGCGTGGCTTAACTGATCCGTCGCGGGCCGAACAGCCTCCATTGACTTAAAGCGAGGGGCTGCCCATAAACCCGCAAATCCCACCGTTTGTCTTTCGAGATCAATGCGGTGCGACGGCATTGGGGGAGAGTGTCCCGAGCGGCAAAGGGGGCGGACTGTAAATCCGCTGGCTATGCCTTCGTAGGTTCGAGTCCTACCTCTCCCACCAGCCTTCGCTCGCTTTCCGAGCTACGGCTTGGCAAGCCGGATGTGCCGGCATCGTTGCGGTGCGCGGGTGTAGCTCAATGGTAGAGCAACAGCCTTCCAAGCTGATGACGAGGGTTCGATTCCCTTCACCCGCTCCAATCACCCCAGACGTGGGAAAGCCGCTGCAGCGCTAGTGACGGACTTTCTTGTGGCGCCCGATGCGGTGGTGCCCAGAGCCCCCGAACAAGTCCACCATGCCGACCATCCCGATCAGGCCGGCCATGCTGCTCATGTCGAAGCCGCCGGTGCCGGAGCCTCCGAAGCCGCCGCCGCCGAAGCCGCCGCCACCAAATCCGCCGAAGCCGCCGCCGAATCCCCCGCCAAAACCGGACCCTTGACCTTCCATCATCTGGCTCATCATTGGGCCCATGGTCTGCATCAGCATGGCGAAGCGCTTCTTGCCCATCTTCTTTTTCATCATGTTGAGCAGCGGCGCCATCTGCTGCATCTGTTCGAAACCGCCGCCACCGGCGAACTGCGCATGAGCCGGTTGCGGAAGGGTCGAGCTCATGATCAGGAGCGCGAGGGCTGGCAGGGCAAGTCTAACGATGCGCTTCATTACCGCCTCCAGGGGGTGCCGATCGGCCTTAAGCGCTTCACATACAAGAATCGGAATGCGAAACGCCCGCTTAACAAAAAGCTAACACAATCAATGCTCAGACGGTAGCGCGATGGTCTTGAAAATTTTTACAGTTCCGTGCCGGAATAGGCCACGAGCATCCGTATAGAGTTTTGAACCTGTGGGAATCGTGAGAGCGTCCTCGGCACAGGGCAAGGAGATATCGAGAATGACCAGACTTCCAATGTTGGCCATCGTGTTGGCGGCGCTCGCGGCAGGTTCCATGATGCCGGCCCAGGCGGACGAATACCGCGGCACGCCGGCCCAACAGGCCGCCTGCAAGCCGAACGTGTTCCGCTTTTGCGCCGGCGAAATTCCCGACGTGCGCGCGATCACCGCCTGCTTACGGCGCAATCTCAGCCGGCTGACGCCCGACTGTCAGGCGGTTTTCGCCGCCGCCCAACAGCAGCAGCGCTAGCTCATCCACCGTAACGGATCACGCCGCCGCTGGCCGCCAAACGCGGCCAGCGCGCGCGTTCTTTGCGTGTTACCGGCCGTAGCCGCCGTAGCCGCCGCCTGCGCCGCCCGCGCCGGCAGCCCGCCCGCGCCGGCAGCACCAGCACCACCCGCACCACCTTGCAGATAACCCTGATATTCCTTCGGCACGTACTGCTTGATCTGGTTCATGACCTTCTTCTTGCTCGGCGTGGTCTTCTTGTGCACGGTCCTCTTCTTGGGCGTGGTCTTTTTTGTCGCAGTGTCTTTTTGATCGTCGCTCGGCTTTTTGTCGCCGGCGGATTGGTTCGCATCGTCAGGTTTCTGGTCTTCGGCGACAAGAATGACATGGCCCGCGCCGAGCGCCGAATGCAATCCCGCCGCGTGCGCCATCACCCCGACCGGCGATGCCTGGACGGACAGGGGCAATGCCAGAAGGGCCGTCGTTGCGAAGCAGCACAAGGTCAATTTGCGCATCGAACTTCTCCATCTAAAACCGACAAGAGTCTTTTGGACAGAGACCCAACTGCACTGTTCTTGGCCGAATTTGCAATTCGTAGCCGGAATTCTGTGGGGCGTCCAGCAGGATTGAAGTCAGGCTTGCCGACGTGGGGGGCTATTTTTTCGTTCGCGCGATTGAACCTTCGCGTGCGGAGGGACGACCAAATAATGGTGCCTCGCGGCTGGCTTTCCGGCCTTGAGGGCTCCGCCTCGAACGGTTAGTCTTGTGCGGTCTTTTCCGATAATTTTGAGGGTGACGCCATGAAAAGAAGTGCACTATTCACACTGTCGGGCGCGTTCGTGCTTGCGCTTGGCCTGGTGTCTTATTCGACCTCGAGCTTTGCATTGGGAACGGCCGACGAACGTGCGGCCTGCACACCGGACGTTTTCCGCCTGTGCAGCTCGGAAATTCCGAACGTGACCAAGATCATCGCCTGCATGAAGGCGAAGAAGTCGAAATTAAGCCCGAAGTGCCGCGCCGTCTTCAACGCGCCGAAGACGGAAACCGTCTCGGCCAAGACCCGGTCGCTGGCCTCCGATGCCACCATCTGGTGCGATTTCCGCGGCGTGGCGCACAATCCGGAGCAGCAGAACTGGCTGAAATGGTGCGGGGATAGCGCGCGCCAATAAGCAAGACGTTGCTTGGCCGGCAGACTCGGCTGTGCCGCGGGAGCGGGCGGCCGAGATTGCTTGCTACGCGCTGGCTAATCGATGACCGCTTAGAAATTCAAGAACCTGCGGGCGTTGGCCAGCGCGGATAGCACGAAGGCCGAGGTGACTTCCGGGCCGCCGACCAATATCCGCGTCGGCGTCTTCATTTTGTTCCATTCGTAGGCTTTGTAGGGCGCGCCGCGGCGGCCCTCGCCGAAATTTTGCACGATGCATGCCAGCGGAGCGGCGAAGCTCTGCGGCTCGGCGTGCAATTTGGTCAGTGCCAGCAGGGCAAGCGCGGCGTCGAAGACATTCATCTCGGCGGCGATCAACTCATCGACGACATAGGCGAGGACATGACCGCGGATCATGTTGAAGCTGTCGTCGGGGTCGAGCAGCTGGCGGGCCGCCGCCGGCAACGCCTCGAACGCCGAATAGCAGCGTCCGAAATAGGCGCAATAAAGTTCGGGCAAGTAATAGATGTGCGAGCGCGGATCGGCGAACGCGCCGGTCTCGGCTAACCGTCTGTGAAATAATATGTTTCGGCGCACGGTCGCAATGCGCCGCGGGCACCCGGCGATTTGCCAACGCTCGTAGTTGCGGAAGCTTGCGTCGAGCACATCGAGATTGAGCGTGGGATCGAGATCGTTGCCGAACGGCCGCTCGCCGGCGAGGTTGTCGATCCAGGTGACGATGCCGCCGTCATAGTCGATATCGTCGTTGAGCGGGACCGTCACCCGCGCGTGATCGGTGCCGGCTCCGACCTGATGCGCGGCAAAGAAATCCAACATCGGTTGTTCGAGGATCGGATCCTGCGAGCCGAATTGGGTGGCGACCGAGAGCACGCAAGACGTGGTGTCGCAGTCGGCGAGGTAAGTATCGAAACCGAGATCGTGCTTGATATTGGCAAAGTAGCCGGTGAGCCGCGAATGCGGCGGCGGCACGAGTGCGGTGATGACGTCGAATGAGCGCCCATCGTCCGGCAAGCGGGCCTTGTCGCGGCTGACCTGCAGGCAGAAATCGACCAGGCATTCCAGCGTGCGACGCGCGGCTTGGCTCTCTTCGGAGTTGCCGAGGCCGGTGGCGAGAAAGTCCATCAGCGCTTCGGCGAAGAACGCATCGTAATAGGCGGAGCGATGACGGAGCTTGCATGGGCTGCCACATCGGCTCGGCAATGCCGGTCCAAGGCGGATTGATCAGTTCGGCGGCGGGCGAATTGGCGATAAAGGCGCGCGCAAGATTGAAGAGCAGCGTCGAATTCTTGTAAGGCCGGGCATTGAGGCCGCGCAGCGCCGTCACCAGGTCGCGGCCGTGCAGATCGGGATCGCCGATCAGATTGAATGCCGCGTAGCAGGGAATAAAGCCGTGTTTCGCGTATGAAGCGACGAGTTGCTGAGCGCAGGAACAGATGATGCGATCGATCTCGTGGCGGGTCGACAGGGCGCGCGGGGTCGCGGTCACGCGCTTGGGCTTCGGATGCGAGCGGTTCGCGGTATCGAGCAGCGCCGCAGTCGGCGCGCCGATCGGCAGCCCAGTCGGGCGTGTCATGATCGCGGGCCGCCACGATGCTCTCGCGCAACGCGGACATGCGCCCGTCTTCGTGGAGTTGCGGGAGACCGGCCCGCGCAAGCAGCAGCCGCAAAGCCGGATTGGCCAGGGCCTTTTTATAGAGCTTCCGCAGGTGCTCGTTGCCGGCGGTCGATCGTAGGAGGAGAGGATCGCACAGATCGTAAAGCGTCGGACCGGATTTCGGCGCGGCCAATACCCGGTAGGTTGTACGGGTCAGCTTGAGCATGCCCGACAAACGGCCGCGCTTGCGCGCAGCGCCCGTTCCGGCGCCGGCGATCGCGCCTGGATGGAATGTCAGTTTGCCGCTTCGCGCGGGATTGGTGTGATGCTGCGCGTCACTGGACATTCGCGTCCGGCTCCGCGCTAATCTTTGTTGGTCGTTTCGCTGGCGATCACGGCTCTCACCCGATCGCCTTCACGAAGAAATGCGCCGGCGCGCGATACGACCATGTCGCCCTCGGAAAGACCTTCACGAATTTCGACAGTACCGCCGTACTGAAGACCCATGACGACCTTATGGGTTTCAATCCGGTTGTCGCGCACGATTTCAACAATGGCGCCGATTGAGCCGTACAACACCGCCGAGAGGGGAATGGCGATGCCACAGCTTTCGCCCGCCACGATCGACGCGCGGCCGAAGGTGCCAATTCGCAACCGTTTATCGTCCCCGATGAAGATGCGCGCGGAGCCGAGCTGGGTCGCCCCATCGATGGTCGGCGCCACAAAGCGGACGCGTCCCGGCACCACGCCAATGCCGACGATTGTAATATTCGCCGATTGGCCCGGAGAGATTTTGGCGATATCCGTGGTCGGAACGTCCGCCAAAAGCTCAATTTCGCCGTTGGCTATGATCTGAAACAACGGCGGCGCCTGAAACGCGGTCAGCGTGCCGACGACAGCCGAGACTTTACCAACCACGCCGGCCGCCGGGCTTTCGACCGAGACGTTGCCGCCCGATTGACCCTCCGGCGGCGATAGCCGAGCGAGCACGTCGCCCTTTCTCACCCTGTCGCCGACTTCGGCGCGAACCGCCGCAATCTCAAAACCTTGATGCTCCGGCCGCACAGAGACTTCTTCCTTTGGGACAAGCCTGCCGGTGATGTCGATGGCGTCGGTAAAGCATCTTCGTTCCGCCTTCGTCACCGTGACGGCCGGTCCCAAATAGGTATTGCTTGTCGAGTCCGCCGCCGACACCGACAGTGAGGACGCCAACAGAAGCGCGCAGGCTAGAGCGCTCGCCGAGACGGCATTGGCTGCGCCACACAGGCGCCCGGCAATAAGCATGGACGGTCGACCGCTCCCGTTCGCCGCTAGCGCAGCTATGCGCCGGCCGGCGATCGACGGCGACTTGGGTGGTCAACGATTGGCGCCGCATTTTACTTGCCAAAGAAATCCTTCAAGATGCTTTCGATCTTGTCCCTGGTTTTCTTTTCGTCAAAGTCGTCGTCTTTGGTGTCGTCCTTTGCCGTGCCATCCTTTGTCGTGTCTTTCGTCGTCTGCTCCGAAGGGGCTTGTGCGGGCGCTTGCGCCTGAGGCTTGTCGTCGGTAGCGGCCGGCGGTTTGCTGTCCTGAGGCGCAGTGGGCTTGTCGTCGGGCGTGCCGCCCTTGTTATCCAGGAAATTTCCGAGTCCCTTCAGAAAGTCGCCCCCGCCCGAGGACTTGCCGAACAGGCCGACGCCGAGCTCGTGAAGTTTGGCATAGGCCGCATCCGGATTGTCGAGGATTCCGCTCATGTCAGGATAAATTTGCGGCGAATCCCATTTGCCCTCGACAATCACGGGCACGCCAAAACTGACCGGGTTAGCGCCGCCATCCTTGCCCGACACCTTCAGCACAAGCTTGGTGTCGAGCGTGAAGTTCAACTGCTTGGCGGGGAGGTCGGCGGTGCCCTTACCATCGATGCGTACCGCCGGACCAATGAGCTTGAGATTGTCGGTCTTGGCGCGTCCGGCATTGACGTTGAACAACGCGCTGAGCACTTGGATATCGGTCTTCGCCGACTTGTTCTCCTGCCATCCGGCGAGCGTGCTGTGCGTCAGCGTGTGCACCATGTCGGCTATGTCCACATCGAGAATTTGGCCGTCCCGGAACTGAAGATCCATCGTGCCGCCGAGCGAGGAAACGATGGCGCGCTGGCTCGCTCCGGTGGCTCGCAGATCCATCTTGCCCTGCATGGTGCCGTCGATCTCGCGGAAATTGGCGAGCGAAGACAGCAGGGGCAGGGCATGCACGCCGCTCAAATTCAATTGCATGCTTTGCCGCGGCACCTCGCGCGATACATCGAGCGTGAGAAGACCCTCGCCTTTGCCGCCGTAGACCCCCGTGTTCGAAGCGGCAAGGTTGAGCACGCCGTTGACCAAGGCCGCCTCGACATAAATCGGAGCCAAGCGCAAAGTGGAAATATTGAGTTCGGTTGCCGAGAACGCGATCTGGGCGTCGACGAAATTCAGGCCGTCGAGGTCGACTTTCTGATCGCTCCAAGGCTGGCTGGCCGTCGTCGATTTGCCGGTGCCGGATGAAGAGGCGGCGGGGCTTGCGGCCGCGAAGCTAAGGCGCTTGAAATCGAGATCGAGTTTCACGCGCGGCTTGCTCGAGAGATCGATGGAAGCAAAGCCGGTGAAACGCTTTTTGTCGACCGTGCCTTCCAGGTCGTTGATCTTAATAAACTTGCCGTTTGTCGTTACGTTCGCGGTGCTGTCGAGCTTGCCGTCGAGCAGGCCGGGTAGTTCGAGCGCCAGCGCGACCGGCAGCGACCGATCGATCTTGTCGATCGCCGCCTTACTTTTCATGTCGAATTGGACGGACTGGGTTCCCGCTTGGGCGCTGCCCTTGGCCTGCAGCAGATGATCGGGCTCGGTAATCTTCGCGGAAATGTTGATGTGATCGAGGCTGTCCTCGACCTCGTCCTTGGTCCGCATGAATTGAATGCTGCCATTCTCGACAACGATGTTGCCAATACTGGGAATCTCAAGCTTTTTCGGCTTGCCGGCATCGCCCGAGCCGCCCTGCGCGGCGGGCTTTCGCTCTTTCGCCCGGCGGACTAGCGGCACCTGCAGCACGGGATGCTCTATCTTGAATTCGGTAATCTTGGGCTTGCCGCTGAAGATGCTCGCAGCCTCGATTTCGGCCCGCGCGCTCGTGATCTTCAGCCGCGTGGCTTCGTCGCTGTTGGGAACCAGCGTAATGTCGTGCACCTCGATGACCGGTACCGGCCAAATGTGCAGTTTCGCGCCGCCCGCGATCTCCAATTGCCTGCCGGTCTGTGCTGCGAACTCTGTGCGAATTTTCTCAACCAGGTAACCGGAAGGAATGCCGACCCAAAGGAATATCGCCACCGTCGCAACAAGGACGACAAACAGGGAGATGATGATTTTCAAAACTCTCATGTCGATGGCTATATGGCTTTCGGACGCGCGTTATCGCGAGGGTTGCTGACGACGAACGAAGAATTCCTCTTTATTCCGAGCAGCTTCGAGCAGACCGAATTATGAAGCCGCGACGAAATTTTGTCGATAGTCAAACAAACTTTCCCGGCTTGGCCGCGATCATATGTCCCGCGGAACCTTCGTGTTCGCGAGCAGAAGGCTCGCGCTTTTGTCCTCGCCGCTCCCGACGAGGTGCGGCAAATTCGCAGGCGCGCTCCGGCGCTAGTGCTCGGCACCGGGCGTCGGCTCATGGCGGGGCTGCTGCTCCTCGTCTTGCTCGATTGTGAGCATGCGTTTGCCGAGCCGCCAGCAGATCTTCGCGACGTCGTCCATGGCCGAAAATGCAGCGGGCACGAACACCAGCGAAAGCACGGTCGAAAACAACAGGCCGCCGATCACCGCAAGCGCCATGGGCGAGCGGAACTCACCGCCGGCGCCATAAGCGAGCGCGCTCGGCATCATGCCGGCGATCATGGCGATTGTCGTCATGATAATCGGCCGCGCGCGCTTTTGTCCGGCATCGACGATCGCGTCGTCGCGGTCCATGCCGTGTGCGATCGATTCAATGCCGAAGTCGACCAGCATGATCGCGTTCTTGGTGACGATGCCCATCAACATCATGATGCCGATCCACACCGGCGTGGTCAGCGTCTTGCCGGTGATCAGCAACATGCCGATCGCCCCGCCGATCGAGAGCGGCAACGAGAACAGAATGGTGATCGGTTGCAGGAAGGAGCCGAACAAGATGACGAGCACGGCGTAAACCATCATCAGACCGGCTTGTATGGCGGTCTGAAAGCCTTCCGACAATTCATTCAAGCTTTCGGCGTCGCCGGATTGCTTGACCGTGACTCCCCTGGGCAGGCCTTTCATCACCGGCAACGCATTGATGTCGATCATCGCGTCGCCAAGTGCGGCATTGCCGACCAGATCGGCGGCGACCCCCGCTTGCCGCTCGCGGTCGTAGCGATTGATGCTGGTGGGGCCTTGCGCGAGCTTGACGTCTGCAATCGCCGAAAGGGGGACGGCGCCGCGGCCGCCGCCGATCGGCACGCGCAGGCGCTCCAGAGTCTGCTGGCTGGCGCGCGCGCTGTCCTCAAGCTGCACGCGAATCGGCACCTGGCGGTCGCCGGCGTCGAATTTAGCCAGCGCCGGACCGACGTCGCCGATTGTCGCAACGCGGATCGTCGACGACAGACTTTCGGTCGAGATGCCGAGGCGGGCAGCCAGGTCTTTGTGGGGAATGATGCGAAGCTCAGGTCGGTCGAGCGACGTTTCGGCGACGACGTTGGCCACGAGCGGGATGCGGCGCATCTGGCCGGCCAGCTCGTCCGCGACATTGTCGACGATGTCGCTGTTGGCGCCGGTCACGACCAGGGAAACCGCCCGCAGGCCGTTTTCGTCGACAAACCAGTAGCGAATGTCGGGAACATTTTCGAGTTCGCGGCCGATCACCAGCTCCAGCTCACGCTGGGTGATCGAGCGGTCGCCCTTCGGCGTGTAATTGATGATCAGCGCGGCTCTGCGAACCTCGGTGGATTTGCCGGGCAACCGGCCGCCATCGACGAAGACGCTTTTGACCTCGCTGTGCTTGCGCAGCCGGGCGACGATATCCTCGGTGACCTTCTCGGTTTCCGACAGTTGCGTGCCGGGCGCGAGTTCGATCGCCAGCACCGAACGCGCGGTGTCCTGCGCCGGCAGGAAGCCTTGCGAGAGCAGCTTGATGCTGAGAATCGAGCTGACGAAGATCAAGAAACCGACAAGAAGCGTGATGAGGTAATGCTTCACCGACCAGCGGACGAGGTTGGTGTAGGCCCGCAAAATACGTCCGGGCGGCTTCTCCACGTGCTTGCTGGGGCGCAGGAAGTAAGCGGCCAGCATGGGCGTGACAAGGCGCGCCGCCAGCAAGGAGAACAACACCTGCACCGAAACCGTGATGCCGAACTGCTTGAAGAACTGGCCGGCGATGCCGGACATGAAGCTCGCCGGCGCAAAGATCGCGACGATCGTCAGGCTGATGGCGATCACCGCAAGCCCGATTTCGTCGGCGGCATCGATCGCGGCCTGATAGGCCGATTTGCCCATCTGCATGTGACGTTCGATGTTCTCGATTTCGACGATGGCGTCGTCGACGAGAATGCCGGTACTGAGCGTTATGGCGAGGAAGCTGACGAGATTGAGCGAAAAGCCGAGCATGTCCATCACCCAGAAGGCCGGGAATATGGACAGCGGCAACGATACGGCGGCGATGATGGTGGCGCGGAAGTTGCGCAAAAATAGCGCAACGACCACGACCGCCAAAAACGCGCCTTCGAACAGCGTGTGGATCGCAGCCTCATAGTTGCCGAGCGTGAAGTCGACCGAGGTGTCGATCAGCTTGAGTTCGACTTCCGGGTGGACGCGTTTGAGCTCGTCAATGCGCTTTTCCACCGCTTTGGCGACGACCACGTCGCTGGCGCCGGCGGAGCGCTTGATGCCGAAGGCCACCACCGGCTCGCCGTTGAAGCGGGCGAAGGTCCGCCGATCGGCGATGGTGTCGGTCACGATACCGAGATCGTCGAGACGGATTTCGCCGCCTTTCGGCAGCGTGATCATCGTGCCGGCCAATTCATTGAGCGTCTTGGCGCCGGCGAGCGTCCGAATCGCCTGATCGCGCCCGCCGATTTCGGCGCGGCCGCCGGCCACGTCCTCGTTGGTGCCGCGCAGACGCTGGCTGACGTCGACCGCGGTCAATCCGGACGCCTGCAGGCGATCCGGATCGAGCGAGACGAGAATCTCGCGCTGCACGCCGCCGATGCGCTCGACCTGGGCGACCCCGCGGACGCCCTGCAACGAGCGTTTGACGACGTCGTCCACGTACCAGGAGAGCTGCTCCGGCGTTTTTCCAGGCGAGATGGCGGCGTAAGTGAGGATGGGAAGCCCGACGACGTCGACACGCTGAATGAGCGGCTCGTTGACGTTGGCCGGCAAGTTGGCGCGAACGCGCGTCACCGCATCCTTGACGTCGTTGAGCGCGCGATCGGTATTGGTTTCGAGCCGGAATTGGATCGTCGTCACCGATATGCCGTCGGTGATCGACGAAGTGATATGATTGACCCCCTCGACGCCCGATACCGCGTCCTCGATGGTCTTGGTGACTTGCGCTTCCAGTTCGGAAGGCGCGGCCCCGAACTGGGTGACGATGACTGATATGATCGGAATATCGGCGCTAGGAAGCCGCGTGACCGGCAGCTTCATAAAGCTGCTCCAGCCGAGCAGCAGCAGGATGATCGACATCACAATCGACGGCAGCGGATTGCGGATCGACCAAGCGGAGATATTGAGCGCCATTACTGTACCCGCGGTTGGTCGTTCTCGTCGGCCAGGATGGTCTTGACCCGGTCGCCGTCGTGCAACGAGGCTCCGGCATTGGCGACGACCGTATCGCCGTCCGTGAGGCCTTCGCGAATTTCAACATTGTTATCCGACAACAGGCCCAGCTTCACTTTGCGCGTCTGGATGACGTTGTTGCGCACGATCTGCACGCTGGTCCCTCGCGTCTGGTAGATGATCGCCGATTGCGGGACGGAGATGCCGCAGCTGCGGCTGGCGTCGATCGTGGTGCGGGCGAACATGCCGACGCGAAGGGTCGGGTCCTTGTCGATCGCTACCCGCGCATGGCCGAGCTGGGTGTGCGGATCGATCTCGGCCTCGACCAGCCGGACCCGCCCATTGCGCTCAGGCTGGCCGTCGTCGACGCTGATGCGCGCCGGCGCGCCCGGCTTTGAGCTTCGGCACCTGCAGGGCAGGGACGTCAGCCTGCAGCTCGATCACGTTGTCGACGATGATTTTGAACAACGGGCCGGTTTGCGGCGAGACGATGGCCCCGACCTGGGCCGCACTGCTCATCACCAGTCCGGCTGCCGGCGCGTGCAAGGTGGTTTCTTTCGCCGGCACCGTGCCGCCTGGGGCGCGCGGATCCTTCGAGGCAGGCCGGTTGAGGCGCGCGAGATTCTGTCCGGAAATCACCTGGTCGCCTTCGAACGCCAGCACGTCCGTTACTTTGTTGCCTTCGCTGTTGACGACGACCACGGCGACTTTGCGCGGCACCAGGAAGCCGGTCACCCGGACGCTGTCGGAGAAGCAGGCGTTGGTCGCATGCACCACGATGACCAAGGCGGCGTTTGGCGCAGCCTCTTCGGCTGCGTAGGCGTTGTGCCATTGCAGGGCGCCCAACGCAGCGGCGGCCACAAGGCCGATTGCAGCGACAACGGCCTTCATCGGGCACAACTACTCATGTCGGTTACCGCTGTTCCAGTTTGTTATTGCTGCGGGCAGCCGGCCAGCATGACCGAAAGCCGTGTCCCCCGTGTTGCGTGGCGCTCGCGTATCAGGAGCAGCCGGCAGAGGCCCCACGACCGGCGTGGGACCTCTGATTTTGTCGTGACCGCTGCCGCGGCTCACTTACTGGAAAGTTGCTTGTCAGCCATGTTGGTGACCGCGACGCGCCGATTCTCGGCGGCGTAGGGGTCGTCCGCATTCTTGAAGTGGGTCGAGCCGTAGCCGACGGTCACCAGATTGGCGGCAGGAATTCCATAATTCTCCGTCAGGTACCGCTTCACGGCGTCAGCACGCCGCTCCGAGAGGTTCTGATTGTACTCCGCGCGGCCTTTTCCGTCGGCGTAGCCGGCGAGAACGAACGTATTGCCCTTCAGGCTTGGATCGGTGAGGGCCTTGCCCAATTCGTTGACCTGCGGCGCCGCTTCGCCGCCGATGCGAGCCGAGTTGAATTCAAAATTGATTTCCAGGTCGATGCTCGGCTTGTCCTTTGTGACGGCCGCGATTTTCTCGCGTTCGCCCGAGGACAGCGAGCGGGTGGTGCGGTGGCGAACGGAGTTGATGAAGCTTTCACCCGCCGCGTTCCTGGCGGAGTCGGCGGGTGATATCGCCAGGCTGCGCGTCAGCGGCTTCGGCTTCAACTGATTGACGATGGTTGTCGCAGACTTGTCCTGAGCGCCCGCAATTCCAGCGCCGAACGAAAGGGCCAGACTGCCGGCAAGCACGCTATACGCAACTTTGAGACCTATCCTGCCAAAATTGTTCGACATTGCCTTTCTCCCCTTCCTGAGTTGCCGCGCTCGGACCGCCCGCTTTCTTGTTGAGCCTGTCCGGGCGGCGAATGCTCACCGAATTCCGTAACTTTCGAATTCTTCCGCGATCCTCGGATCGATGGATTTTGCCGCCGCGATGTCGCTATTTCCGCCGGAGGTGTTGCCGCTGCGCATTTTTGCGATGCCGCGGCCATAAAGCGACGACGCCTGATTGGCTTTGATGCGCAGCGAGGCGTCGTAGTCGGCAATAGCGTTTCTCGGCAGGCCGATCTTCAGCTTGACCAGCCCGCGGCTATCGAGGGCGTCGGAAAAGCGTGGACGAATTCGCAGTGCCTCATCGCAATCCTTCAGCGCGGTCTGCAACTCGTCGAGCATCGCGCGCGCCCAGCAGCGGTTGTTCAGCGCTTCGGCATCGTTGGGATTGGCGCGCACGACCTCATCGAAATCCTTAACCGCGCGGCCAAATTCACCGTTCTTGGCGTAAAGGATGCCGCGCTGGTAATGGGCGTTGACGTCCTTCGGATTATCTTCAATGCGCCGGGCCAGCCTTCTGATCTCGGCGTCGTCTTCGGTCGGCTTCTCGACCTGCGGCGATTCTCGCGGCGGCTCGACTTTTGTTACCGGAGGCGGTTCCTCTTTTTTCGGCTTGCTCCGCGTATCGAGCTTGGCAAGCTGGTCCTCGGCGAGGATCGCATAGTGTCCGGTCGGATGCTTGTCGAGGAAGTCCGACCAAGCTTTGCGGGTGCCGATATCGGCCGCGTGATTGTAATCGCGGCGCACCGCGGCTTCTGGATCGACCGGCGGCGGCGGACGAGGCGGTTCCCGTTCCGCGTGTTTGGGTGTTTCAATTACCGGCGGCGGCTTGGGTGGTTCTTCAGGGACGGTGTCGTGGCTTATCTGCGGGAAGCTTGGTTTGGCCCGCGCGCCCGCGGTGAAAAAGAATTCCTCGGCCAGAGACGAGGAAAACCACGGCGTCTGTTCGCCACGCGATGCTTTCGTCACGCCGAGGCGCGTATGGATAAAGACTTCCTCGCCGGTCAATCCGGGCGAGCGCATCTCTTTCACCAGCTGATCGACGAATATGCTTTGGTCGGCGGCCGAATCGCTCGAGACGGTGCCGGGGGCCGCCGAATACATGATCATGGAATCGCGCGGTGCGATCACCGGTGCGAGCCCGGCGGCGACCGGTCGGAACCTGCGTTCAAATGGATTGCGCCGCGAAGCATTGATGATGGCGATTTTGACTTTGGCGCCCTTCACGTTCATTTCGTTCAGCATCGAGTCGATGCTGAAACCGTCGCGCCGCACGTCGTTTTCGGTCCAGATCTGCGCATCGATCGGGATCATGTAGCTTTGCCGGTTCGACTGGATGCCGTAGCCGCTGAAGAAAACCAGCGCGACCGACCCGGATCTGATTTTTCCGTAGAGCCGGTCGAACGCGCTGCGCATGGCGTCCTTTTTTAGATTCTCGCCGACGTCGACATCAAAGCCTTCGCGCCGTAACTCTTTGGCCATCGCGCGCGCGTCGCTGATCGCGTTTTTCAGCGGAATATCGGCGTCGGGATATTTGGCGTTGCCAATGACCAAGGCGAAGCGGGCGCCCTGCTGGGCCGAGGCCATGCTGCCGGTGGTCACCGCGACCACGAGACTCAGGAGGAAAGCAATGACGAAGCGCGTGTTCATACGACGCCGTTTCCCGGGTACAAATTCGACCAAATGCCCGATTATAGCGGGCGAATAGTACCCTGAGCCCCCCGCATTTTCAAACCTTCGCCGGCTGCTCGGCGCAGCCGTAGCATGCCCCGTTCAGCCAGAACCAAGCCTACCAGGCCGCTCCGGGCCGGCCATTACAGTCGGGCCGTTAACCGAAGCGCGAGACAGGGCCTCGAGCCCAACCTAAATCGTTTTAACGAAACTAATATGCCACGCCAAGGAAAAGCGGGATGTAGCGGCCGCAAAGGCGATACCGCGCGCACAGCCGCAGCGCTTCATCGGCCTCGGACGCCAGGCGGATGGGAGAACGGCGCGCGTGGGTCGAAACCCGCTTCGTGCGGTTGGCTGGCCGATGAACCGCTTTCGGCAGGGTGGTGGAGGCGGCTTGGGTGGGCTGGTCGGCGCCCTTAATGCCGGCAGCCGGCGCCGCCGTCGCGCATACTGCGGTTAACAATGCTGCGGCGAATAAGGCGCGCCAAGGGCGATTGAGCGTACTCATTGCAGTGGTCCTTTTCCTGGCGATCAACCGGAACGGTTGCGGCGGTCTAGAAGCCGATGCCGATCATTGTCGCATGTCCGCCGCCACCGCTGGCGCGGGCTTGCTGGCGGGCCTGAGGCCGTTGCGACTCTTTTGATTTCGACGACTTGTGCCGTTCCCGCGTCGCTTGCTGTCTTGTGTCCTTCTTCGACGTCTTTTTGGTTTCTTTGTGATGCCTGTCCGGCGTCGGCTTATCGACGACGACCGCCGGGCAGACCCGAAGCTTTTCTTTGCTCAGCTCATGGACGAAGCGATTGGTCACCGCGATATCGCCCAAAGCTTGCTGCTTGTGCTCTTTGTACTTTTTAATAGCGACCTTGGTCTCGGCGTCGAGTTTGCCGTCATGATCGCCGGCATAGCAGCCAAGCCGCGTCAGTTCCTTTTGCGCCGAGGCGACGAGGGCTGGCGTGTTTTCCGCCGGAGCATCGCCGCTCTTGATCACGATCGTGACCTTATCAAGCACCGCAACGACTTGCGGGCGCAGACGCTCGCAGGTCAGGTCCTGCGACAGGCGCTGCAAGTCATCACGGACCGCAACGCTGTTGCCCGCCGCCTTCAGGTCGTCGAGCCGGGCCTGCTCGCGGGCGCAGGTCAGTTCCGCCTTCTTCTTTTCGGATTCGGCAAGCTGTTTGGAACGGCGATCGATCTGCGCTTGCAGCGCGGCGATACGGGCGGCCTGTTGTCCTTTTTGCTTTTCGGATTCTGCCGCCTGTTTTGAATGGTGCGCACTTTCGGCCTTCAGCTCGGCGATACGGGCGGCTTCTTTCGCTCGCTGCTCTTCCTCGGCCTTCTGCTGGGCGGCGATGCGGGCAGATTGCTTGGCGAGCCGCTCTTGCGCAGCGCGAAGGGCCGCCTCACGCTCTGCGCGCGCCTTTGCATCGCGCTCGCGCGCCGCTTGGTCCAAGATATCCAAGCGATGCTGGGCGTTTACCGCCAACGGCGAATTCGGATAGCGCTCGATGAATTTCTCCAGCGCATCCTTGTCGCTGGAATCCTTGATCTTATTCCAAGATCTTGTCTCGTCATTCGTCGGTTTGGCCGGCTGTGGCGTTGGCGGTGGCTCGAGCTTGGCAAGAACGGTCGGCCGCGATCCCTTGGTCCCCAATTTCGCCAACTGCGCGCGCGCAAGGTCCGCATAGAAGCCGGTCGGGTAGGTGCCGAGGAAGACTTCCCAAGCCTGCTTGGTTCCGATCTGCGCGACCATTTTGTAATCGGCTTCCACTCTGGACGCCGATTGGCCGGTATGGCTTGTGGCGAGGTCGCGCGGCTTTGGCTGCGACGGCGGCGCAACCAGTGCAATATTTCCGCCGCCGAGCGAGCCGTAAACATACGGCACTTGCCGCTGGTCGGTGATCTTCAGCACTTCGTCGCGGACCCGGCCGAACGCCAGACGGATATCGAGGCCGGGCACCGTCAGGTTGTCCAACAGAGCCGTAGTGAACGGGCTATGTTTGCCGTCGCCGTCTTCCGCAGTCGAGCCGGCTTTCGCGGCGTAGGCGATCAAAGTGTCGCTGCTGGTCGGCGCTACTGCGGCAAGGCCTGGGGCGATCCCGCGAAAGGCGACGCGCCGGAAGCGCTTCATGGTGTTGACGAATGGATCGTCGCGGCACGCGTCGAGAATGATGAGCTTGAGTTGCTTGGCGCCGTCGACCAATTCGACCACGCGGTTGAGGGAAATGGCTTCGTCTTCCGCATCACGGTCGCTGGCGAGCTTGGCGTCGACTCGGCACGAGGTAATTGATGCCGTTCACTTCAATGCCGTGTCCGGCGTAGTAGACAACCGCGATAGCGGAATCTTGCGCGGCGTCTTCGAATTTGCGGATCGCGCGCTTGAAATCGAGATTGCCGACGTTGTTGGCCTCGATCACGGTATCGAAGCCGGCCTCTCTGAACAGCTTGGCGATGGAGGCGGAATCCTTTTCCGGATTGGGGAGCCGGGCGACATTTTTATAGTTGGAATTGCCGACGACCAGGGCGACGCGCTTCGCGGCAAGGGCGGAATCCGGCATAAGGGCCAGAAAGAGGGCCCCCACGGTGGCGACAGCCAAAAATTGCAATATCCTCGTCACCCCGAGCCTCATCGCGTCGATCTCGAACCGTGGCGCGAACGTCTTCTAAGGGTATTACGGCTCCAAACGGCCAATTCCGTAAATTCCCTCGAAGAAAATTTTAACCCACATAGCGTCGCGTAACTAATGTAATCGATTTTCTGCCGATCTCGCAATCAAAAGCGTCTGTCCGGGCGATATCAACGGTTAAAATCACGGGTTTTCTTGCGGCGCCGTGCCATTCGGGCGGTCGAGCATTGCCGGGCGGCGCGCCATACCAGCGCGGCGCCATAGTGTGGCGCTATATCGACCAGCGGCGGTTCGAGGCCGTCCAGGCTAAGGCGAGCCAAGAGCTGCGTTTTTTGTGCTTTGCCAGTCGGTGCGGCCGGAGCCTTATCCACAAGGGTAAATGCCGCTATGCCCATGACCGACTTGGGCCAAGGTGGCGCCGGCTCGCACCCGCAAAGTGCTTGGCGACCGCCATTGGGCAGGAATTTTCAAATAGATCAGTGGCTTCTGTAAAATTGGTTACACTGGCTGAATCCGCGCCGGGCACCCGCTAACTATTTGGCTGCAAAGGCTTGTTGCGAAAAAGGCACAAGAGGCGGAATTCTAGACAGAGGCCGTGAAATGCCTTGGATGAAGGCTTCCAATCGATCTGGGCGAAATCTAGGATGCCCGCTGACTAAGTTGGTGGCAGGGTCCCAAGGGGGTTGTACATGTCCGTCGGTGTTGGTTTCAGCAAAAAAATCGCCCGCAAATCCCAAAAATCGATGTTCCGTAAGTCGCTGCTCGGCGCGGCGGTCGTTCGCGCTCGCGGCAACGGCATCGTCAGGGGCTTTGGCGCAGAATTGCGGCACCTTGCTATCGCTTGCCCGGCTTTATCTTTAACAACGACTGGAAGTCGCATTTGGTGCGGGCATCGCGGGCGCAAGCGCAGCCGCCGCGACAATCAACGCAGTGAATACCGCCTTTCTGACGCACAGCTCTGCGTTTGTGAGCGCTCCGCCGAACCCGCCGCCGAATTCGCAAGGCGGTGGCGTTTGGATTCGTGCCGTCGGTGGCCACAACAAGATCTCGAGCGCCGGTACTGCCAGTTACACGTGGACCAGTCCTGCACCAAATAATGCCTTCGATCAGGCCGGAACGACGACTGCAGCAGCACGTATTCGCAAAACTTCGCGGGCGTTCAGCTTGGCGCGGATACCGCACGGCTGAATATTAATGGCTGGAACATCCACTTCGGCACGACCATCGGATACTTGGGAAGCAAAGGCAATATCGACGAAGGCGCGACGCCACTTGGCGGCTCTTTCAATACCACAACTCAGGCGCCGTTTGTCGGCACCTACGCCGCGGCAACTTACGGCGGCTTTTTCGCAGAGGGCCTGTTGCGGTTCAATTACTACGAGATGAATTTGAACAGCCCGTCGGTGAATGTTGTACGACCAAAAGCTCGATGCCCACGGCGTCTCGGCCAGCGGCTCGGTCGGTTACCATTGGGCTATTCCGAATTCCCAGTGGTTCATTGAGCCGTCGGCGGGCGCGGTATGGTCGAAGACCAAGATCGACCCGCTGCAGTTGGCTGGTGCCGGCTTCCCTGGTTAACAGCGGTTTCCAAGGCACGTCGCAAATAGACGACATCAAGTCGCTTCATCGGGCGAGTCGGTGCACGCGTCGGCACGAACTTCGTTTCGGGCAACGTCGCTTTACCAGCCGTTCGTCGCTGCCAGCCTCTGGCACGAGTTCAAAGGCGGCTGGTCGGCAAACTATATTTCATGTCCCAACTGCGCTTTTACGGTCAGCGGTGGTGGGGCTGTAGTAACGACTTCTACCTTGGCCGCGTCGATGAACGGCAGCGACATTGGGACTTACGGCGTCTATTCGGTTGGTGTCGCCGGCCAAATCGTCAATACCGGCTGGCTCGGTTATGCGCGCTTCGACTACGAGAGCGGCTCCGATATCAAAGGCTGGACCGCGAGCGGTGGTCTTCGTTATCAGTTCACGCCAGAACCGCCGGCTCCGGCCTTTGCCAAGGCGCCCGTGCCGATCGTGAAGCCGGTGCTGTGGACGGGCTTCTATATCGGCGGCTTCGGTGGCGTCACCACCGGCGGCAAGACCGACATCACCTTCGCCCCGGATTTCCTGACGGCAAATACGCTGGCATTTCCGGGTTCGACCTCCGATCTGCAGCTTGCCGGCGTGCTCGGCGGCGGTGACCTCGGCTACAATTATCAAATGGGCAAGTGGGTGCTGGGCCTCGAAGGCGATATCGCCTGGACCAATACCCGCGGATCGAAGGTGTGCGGGACGTTTACGCCCACCCTCGCGTTGCCGACCAATGCATTGTTCAACGTAACTTGCCATGACGAGCTTAAGTGGCTGGCGACGGCCACGGCCGGATTGGCTACGCCTGGGATCGCGCGTTGTATTACGTCAAGGCTGGCGGCGCCTGGACGCATGAGGACTTCTCGGTCACGTGCAACCTCGGAGCCGTTAACGTCGCGGGTCAGTCGTACAATCGTGCTTCAGCCCCGACCGGAACGCTCTTCAACTCGCTCTCGGCCAGCGCCAATCGTTTCGGCTGGACCGCGGGCTTTGGCGTCGAGTTCGCGCTCACCGACCACTGGTCGGCAAAGGCTGAAACCGATTACCTCGGCTTTCGGTAATCACGATTACACCTTCGCCGATGGCACCGCCGTCAGCACCAAGCTGCACCTTTGGGAAACCAAAGTCGGCGTGAACTATCGGTTCTGAGCGCAATAAGTCTGAAGGCGGCGGACGCCGCGACGAGACGAAAAATCGCGAACGAAAAGACGATGGCCGGGCTTGTCCCGGCCATCGGCGTTTTAGGCGCTAAGCGCTGCCCGAGCGCGCCGTCAGGCTGCCCTCACAACCCGTGCGACTGCAGCACCGCATTGCAGGCTCTGCTCAGCTTCGACCGGTGCGCCTGCAGGCACTGAAGAAAAGCATTGTTGCCGGCGCCCGCCTTGACGTGGCGGCAGAATTTGCGTGTGTCGCGGCGGCAGGCGGCCTCTTCTTGCGGCGTGCCGCTGGAACTGCGCTTGCGCGTTGTTGCCGTGATACGCCGGGCCGCTGTATTGCGCGAGCGACGGTGCCGCCGAGGCGAGCAAAACAACGATAACCGCAGCCATGGTCTTCCTGAGCATTCCGTGATCTCCCGGTCTCATTTTACTGGAACTGGTACCGAACCGACGGGCGGCAGCGTGCGTTAAGCAGGTTCGGCGCGTGACTAATACAACACGCTATAGGTATACAAGGCGGGCTTTTCCGCGGCGGCACCACGGCGTTTCAAGGTCGGAGATGCGTTCATGCGAATACGGTATCTGGCGCTGTCATTAGCGGCCATGCTGGTTCTGGGCGCGCATAGCGGCCTCGCCCAGCAGGCGCAACCCACGGCCGCCGGGCTGTGGCAACAGGTCGACGATACAACGGGAAAAAGCGAGGGTTGGTTCCTCATCTACCCGAACAGCGAGGGCATCTACGAAGGCGCGATCGCCAAGATGTTCATTCCGCCCGGCGAAAATCAGCATCCGATCTGCGCCAAATGCCAGGGCGACCAGCAGAACAAGCCGTCGCTCGGTCTCACGATCATCAAGAACATGCACCGCAACGGCATGAACTACGAAAACGGGACCATTCTCGATCCGCGCGACGGCAACGTCTACAACGCCGTAATGCAACTAAGCCCGGACGGGCAGCAGCTCACGGTGCGCGGCTATCTCGGCATTGCGCTCTTTGGTCGCAATCAGATTTGGCATCGGCTGCCCACCAGCGAACTGGCCAAAGTCGACTGCGCGGTTATCGCCGCGCACGACCCCGCTTTGCTGGCCGCTGCCTCGTGCCCCGCGGCGCACGCGCAACCACAGCGGCGCGCGCCGGCGCCGCGCGCTCGGCCGCGCTAGGCGGCGCCTCCGGCGGGGATGCCGGGGGTGCTGGCGGCGCCGCCGCTTCGCGCGGCTTGCCCATCAGCACGCGGCTGGAACAACACGGCCGCCGCCAGCGTACACATCAGCGACAGCGCCAGCAGCCGGCCCATGCTCGACGTGCCCGGATGGCTGGAGAACCAGAGGCTGCCGAATGCCGTCGCCGTCGCCAAGGCGCTGAAGGTCACGGCGCGCGTCAGCACCGATTGCAGCAGATTGGTCTGACCGGCGCGCCAAGCCATGATGTAGTAGATCTTGAACGCCACCCCGACGCCCAGCAGCAGCGGCAGGGCGATGATGTTGGCGAAATTGAGCGGCATGTCGAGAACGACGCAGAGCTCGAGCGTGACGATGCCGGCGAGCAGCAGCGGCCCCAAGGTCAACAGCACGTCCTGGATGCGGCGCAAGCGCCAGCCACAGCAGAATCGCGATCGACAGCAACGCCCAGCCGCCGGCCTCGAAGAAGGCGTGAATGACCGTCTGCGCGGATTCGAAGATTGACACCGGGCCGCCGGTTGCCGACGGCTCAACGGCAAGCACCGCCTTGGTAAACTTCGCCAGCGCCTTGTCGGTGCTGACGTCGCCTTTCGGCATGATCGCGATCCGTTCGCGGCCGTCTGCCGTCTGCCATTCCTTGACCAATTGAGGCGGCAGCGAATTGGTGGTGACCCGCTGCGCCTGCAGCGATGTCGCCAGCAGGCGAAGCGCGGTTTTCAGGGGCGTTATGAAGACTTCCGTCGCCTGCGCGCGCTTCTCAGGCGTAGCATTGGCAAGCTTGGCGAGATTGTCGGAGAGGCGATGCGCGGCGGTTGCTCCCGGCCCCGACTGGCCTTCGGCAATTTCGTTCAGCCGATCGGCTTCATCCTTGAGCGCGTCGACATTTTCCGCGTCGGTCGGCGGCGGCTGCATATCCGTCGGATGCAGAGCTGGCTCGAGCTTGTCGGCCACCTTTTTGACCATCGCCAGCTTTTGCTGTTGGAAATCAGGGACCAGCGACGCAAGCGTGACGACGTTCGAAACCTCGGGGATGGCCCTGAGCTTGGCGGCCGTGAGTTCGGCGTCCACCAGCGAGGGCGACAGCATTTCGATGGTGTTGACCCCGGCGTTCGGATCCTTGCTCAGCTCGAGATAGGTCGACACCAATTCAACATGCGGGCTGCGCAGATGCATCGGGTCGAAGTCGAAGCGCAGCCAAAACAAAAGCGGCAAGCCGGCGGCGACGACGACGCTGGTAATGACGATGATCGGCGACGCGGTTGCGCTCCATGAACCGGTCGAGCGGCGCCAACAAGGCGAAGCCGACGGGCTGCGGTCTCTTCCGGCGGATGGAGCAGCGAGAGCATGGCCGGCAGCAAAGTGATGCTGGTGAGGAACGCGATCAGCATGCCGAAGCCGGCGATCAGGCCAAGCTCGGAGACGCCGCTATAGTCGGTGGGCAGAAACGAGAAGAATCCGGCCGCTACGGCGGCGGCGGCCAGCGTCAACGGTGCGCCGACATGCTTTCCGGTCGTCAATAGCGCCGTGCGAAGCTCGCCCATGACGTAGCGTTCTTCGCGATAGCGCACGCTGAATTGAATTCCGAAGTCGACGCCGAGGCCGACGAACAGCACCGCGAAGTAGACCGAAATCAGATTGAGCGCACTGACCATCATCATGCCGGCGGCCGCGGTCAAAGCGAGCCCGACGAACATGTTGGTGAATACGGCAAATATGACTTTCGGGGAGCGCAGGCCCCACCACAAGATCCCCAGAACGACGAGGACGGTCAAAAATTCGTTCAGGAAGATATTTTCTTTGATCGTCGCGAATTCTTCATCGCTCAGGGCGACCGGCCCGGTAAGCCGCACGGTCGCCTGATATTTGGAAGCAAGGTCGAGCTGGGCGGCCGTCTCCCGGATCGTTTGACTGGCGGCTTGACCGGGCTCGAGCGCGGTGAAGTCGAGGATCGGACGGACATCAATCAAACGGCGCAATTCGTGCGGTTCGGCCGAGCGTCCTTTGGCAAGCGTCTGCCACGAAAAGCTCGCCGGACGCCCGGCGAGGATGTCCTCAAGGGTGTCGGAAGCCCTGTTCATCGGGTAGGTCAGATCGTCAAGCTTCAGCTTGCCCGATTGCACGCCCATGATGCCGTCGGTCAGCCCGTCGGTCAGGCCGCGCAGGCTGGGATCCGAGGACAGGTCATGGACGAGGGGCTCGGCGGCCATCAGTTGCTGGGTCGTCTTGGCCAGCTCCTCGGGGGTCTGGAACAGCAGTCCCTCACGCTCGAAATAGGCTCGGCCGGCCGGGCTGCGGGTCACAGAGCGGAAACGGTCGGTGCGCTTGGCCAAGGCCTCGGTGAGCACCGACGTGGCCTGGTCGACGAGTTCCGGCGTCGGCGCGTTCACGACGACCAGGAGCAAATTATAGCGTGGAAACGCCTTGGAAAACGCGGCTTCGGTCTGTCTCCATGGCAAATCAGGTGAAATCAGCCTGTCAATGTCGGTGTTTAGCTTGAAATGGCCGATGGCATAAAAGACCGAGGCGCCGGACAGGAGAACCCCGATGAGGACCACAATCCAAGCACGCTGAATGGAATAGGCAATTGTTCTCAGAACTAACCGCGCCAGCATAGGTGAACTACCAATCGTTTCCGCGTGTGCTATGGTTGAAGGCTGTCTGGGGCCGCTTCTATGTGGGGCTTTTTTTTGAACGGTCCAGGCGTCAGGAACTACTAAGAGTCGATAGGGCTATTTTACGACCAAAAAGGGAGATTTCGGTTGCGCGTAAATTGCCGGGATTGGAACTGTTTCGGCGTTCTGAACTTCCCTGATCAAGGCGGTTTAAGCTTCCCTCCCGGGCAGACGGGCAGGTTGAAGCCGCCTGTTTGCTCCTAATAAGGCGACGTGTGACATGCTCGAGACGATTTGCATACCTGCCGACCTGCGCCGCGTTAACGAGTCAGACCTGCAACAAGTTGCAGACGAATTGCGGACCGAGACAATTAAGGCGGTCTCGGAGACCGGCGGTCATTTGGGCGCGGGACTTGGGGTCGTCGAACTCACGGTCGCCTTGCATTACGTCTTCGAGACGCCCCGCGACAAGATCATCTGGGACGTGGGCCATCAGGCCTATCCCCATAAGATCCTGACCGGGCGACGTGATCGAATCCGCACCTTGCGTCAAGGCGGGGGCCTTTCCGGCTTCACCAAACGCGCCGAAAGCCCCTATGACGCCTTCGGCGCCGCCCATTCGTCGACCTCGATTTCGGCCGGCCTCGGAATGGCCGTCGCGCGCGATCTCAATGGCGACGATTACAACGTCGTGTGCGTTATCGGCGACGGCGCCATGTCGGCCGGCATGGCCTACGAGGCCATGAACAATGCCGGTGCGAAGGATTCCCGCCTCATCGTCATTCTCAATGACAATGACATGTCGATTGCGCCGCCGGTGGGCGCGTTGTCGTCCTATCTCGCGCGGCTGATTTCTCACCCCGCCTATATGGCGCTGCGCGAGATCGGCAAGCAGATGAGCAAGAACCTGCCTCAGTCCATCCATAAGAAAGCGGCGCGGGCAGAGGAGTTTGCGCGCAGCTTCTGGACCGGCGGGACGTTGTTCGAAGAGCTCGGCTTCTATTATGTCGGGCCGGTCGACGGGCACAGCCTCGAACAACTGCTGCCGGTGCTGAAGAACGTCAAGGACGCCAAGAACGGGCCGATCCTCGTTCATGTGGTGACCAAAAAAGGATACGGCTACGCGCCCGCCGAAGCCTCGAGCGACAAATATCACGGCGTGGTCAAATTCGACGTGGCGACCGGAAAGCAGCACAAAGCCAAGTCGAATGCGCCGTCCTATACCAAAGTGTACGGCGAAAGCCTGGTCAAAGAAGCGACCAAGGACGATCGCATCGTCGCGATTACCGCGGCCATGCCGGGCGGCACCGGCGTCGACATTTTCCAGAAGGCGTTTCCAGAACGCACCTTCGATGTCGGCATCGCCGAACAGCATGGCGTGACCTTTGCCGCGGGACTGGCGGCGGAAGGCTACAAGCCGTTCGCGACTATCTATTCGACCTTCCTGCAGCGCGCCTACGATCAGATCGTCCACGATGTGGCGATCCAGCGCCTGCCGGTGCGCTTCGCCTTGGATCGCGCCGGTCTGGTCGGTGCCGACGGTCCGACCCATGCCGGCTCATTCGATGTCGCCTATCTCGGCTGCCTGCCGGGCTTTGTCCTCATGGCCGCGGCCGACGAGGCCGAGCTTGTGCACATGGTGGCGACGGCGGCCGCCATCGACGACCGGCCATCGGCCTTGCGCTATCCGCGCGGCGACGGCGTCGGTGTCGAGCTTCCGGAAGCGGGCATGCCGCTTGAAATCGGCAAAGGCCGTGTTGTCCGCGAAGGCTCGACCGTCGCGTTGCTGTCATTCGGCACGCGCCTTGCCGAATGCGGCAAAGCCGCCGAGGAGCTGGCAAGCTACGGCCTGTCGACGACCGTGGCGGATGCCAGATTCGCCAAGCCGCTCGACGTCGATCTCATCCGCCGTCTCGCGCGCGAGCACGAAATCCTGATCACTATCGAGGAGGGGTCGATCGGCGGGTTCGGCTCCTATGTCCTGCATACGCTTGCCGAGCACGGCATGCTGGACAACGGCCTTAAATTCCGTTCGATGGTTCTACCCGATCTGTTCATCGATCAGGACAGCCCTGTCGCCATGTACGCCAAGGCGGGGCTCGATGCCAAAGGGATCGTTGCCAAAGTGTTTGAAGCCCTCGGTGGCGACCTTCGTGCTGCCGTCAAGCGTTGAGTACCCCCAGTCATGAGTTCTTCGCCCGCCGTAAACGGCAGTAATGGAAGTAACGGATCGAGCCCGATGAAGGTGATCCTGGCGCAACCGCGCGGGTTTTGCGCCGGCGTGGTGCGCGCGATTGAGATCGTGGAGCGCGCGCTGCAGAAATACGGGCCGCCGGTCTATGTGCGCCACGAGATCGTGCACAACAAATACGTTGTGGAGACTTTGAAAGCTAAGGGCGCGCACTTCGTCGAAGACCTGTCCGAGATCCCGCCCAACGCCGTGACGGTCTTCAGCGCCCATGGAGTCCCGCGCAGCGTCGAGGAGGAGGCTGCCAAACGCGGGCTTCCGGTCTTGGATGCCACCTGTCCGCTGGTCAGCAAGGTGCACAATCAAGGCAAGCGCTATGTCGGACGCGGCCGTGTGGTCGTCCTCATCGGTCATGCCGGACATCCCGAGGTCGAGGGCACCATGGGTCAGGTTCCGGGCCAGGTCTTGCTGGTGCAGACCGAGAAGGACGTCGAGAGCCTGAACATTCCGCCCAATACGCCGATCGCCTACATCACGCAGACGACGCTGAGCGTCGATGATACCCGCGGCATCATCAGCGCGTTGCAGCGCCGGTTCCCCGACATTGAGGGACCCGAGACGCGCGACATCTGTTATGCCACGCAGAATCGGCAAACCGCCGTGCGTCAGCTCAGCGACCTGGTCGATGTGATCTTGGTGGTCGGCGCCAAGAACAGTTCCAATTCCAATCGGCTGCGCGAAATCGGCGAGGAAGCCGGCAAGCCGACTTATCTGATCGCCGATGGAACGGAACTGATGCCGGAATTCGTCCGCGGCGCGCGCGTGGTCGGGCTGACGGCCGGCGCGTCGGCGCCGGAAGTGCTGGTCGAGGGTGTCATCGATGCGTTGCGACGCCTCGGACCGGTCGAAATTTCGACACTTGATGGTCGTGAGGAGACTGTACAATTCCGGCTGCCGAGCGAAGTCGCGGACGTGACGATGGTCGACGCGTTTGGCCGCGCCTGATCTCGGCAGCTTCATGCAGACGAAACGAAAGAGAGACTGACCGTGGGAATTATTTGGTTACAGAAGGTCTATGTCGGCGCCTATGTGCTCAAGCAGCGGCTCAAGCGGCGCAAGCGCTACCCGCTCGTGCTGATGCTCGAGCCGCTGTTCCGCTGCAATCTCGCCTGCGCCGGCTGCGGCAAAATCGACTATCCCGACAAGATCCTGAACCAGCGGCTTTCATATGAAGACTGTATGGAAGCGGTCGAGGAATGCGGTGCGCCGGTGGTGTCGGTGGTCGGTGGCGAGCCGTTGCTGCACAAAGAGCTGCCGAAGATCGTCAAGGGTATCATCGCGCGCAAGAAATTCGTCTATCTGTGCACCAATGCGCTGCTGATGGAGAAGAAGCTCGATCAATATGAGCCGAGCCCGTTCTTTGTCTGGTCGGTGCATCTCGACGGCGATCGCGAGATGCACGACCACGCCGTCTGCCAAGATGGCGTCTACGACCGCGTCGTCTCGGCGATCCGCAAGGCCAAAGAGCGCGGCTTCAGGGTCAACATCAACTGCACGCTGTTCAAGTATTCCGATTCCGAACGGGTGGCGCGCTTCTTCGACACCGTGAGCGCGATGGGAGTCGACGGCATTACGGTCGCGCCGGGCTACGCCTACGAGCGTGCGCCCGATCAGCAGCACTTCCTCAACCGCAGCAAGGCCAAGCAATTCTTCCGCGACGTGCTGCGGCACGGGCGCGGCGGCCGCCGATGGTCGTTCAGCCAATCGACGCTTTATCTCGATTTCCTGGCCGGCAATCAGGAGTACCAATGCACGCCCTGGGGCAATCCGACCCGCACGGTGTTCGGCTGGCAGCGGCCTTGCTACCTGCTCGGCGAGGGCTACGCCAAGACCTTCCGCGAGCTGTTGGAGGAAACCGATTGGGACGCCTACGGCACCGGCAACTATGAAAAGTGCGCCGATTGCATGGTGCACAGCGGCTACGAGGCGACCGCGGTCAATGACGCGATTTCGCATCCGCTCAAGGCCTTGAAAGTGGCATTGGGCGGCGCGCGCACCGACGGACCGATGGCGCCGGAAATCCCGCTCGATCGTCAGCGGCCCGCGCAATACGTCTATTCGGCGCACGTCCAGAAGATGCTGGACGAAATTCCCACCAAAGACACTGACGCGAAGGCCAAGGAGCCGGTCGCCGCGAAATAGCGGCGCTCGCATAGCGCTGAAACGAGTTCGCGGCCGGCCTTACATCCCGAAGGCCGGCCGCTTGCTGTTTGCCTTCTTCAGATTGCGGTAGCGCGCCATCGCCCACAGCGGGAAGAATTTCGAATAGCCGTGGTAGCGCAGGTAGAACACGCGCGGAAAACCGGTGGCGGTGTAGCGCTCCTCCTGCCAGAAGCCGTCGTCGCCTTGCGTGCGCGTGAGATAATCGAGACCGCGCGCGACCGCCGGATTGTCGATGTCGCCGGCGGCCATCAAGCCGAGCAGCGCCCAGGCCGTTTGCGAGGCGGTGCTGGGCGCCGGTTCGTACCCTTTGTAGTCGAGCTTGTAGCTTGAGCCGTCTTCGCCCCAGCCGCCGTCGGGATTCTGAATCGCCGTGAGCCAGCGGGCGGCTTTGCGCATTTCCGGCGCTTGCGCCTCGATGCCGGCCGCATTGAGCGCGCACAGCACCGACCAGGTGCCGTAGATGTAATTCATGCCCCAGCGGCCGTACCAACTGCCTTCCGGCAACTGGGTTTGGCGCAAATAGTCGACGGCGCGGGTAAGAGCAGGGGACGTCTCCAACCGATCGCCGATCTGCACCAGCATGGACACGCAGCGCGCGGTGACGTCCTCCGTCGGCGGATCGAGCAAGGCGCCATGGTCGGCGAAGGGGATGTTGTTGAGATACTGGTAATCGTTGTCGGCGTCGAAGGCGCCCCAGGCGCCATTCTTGCTCTGCATGCCGACGATCCACTCGCGGGCGCGCGCAATGGCGTCGCGATAAAGCGGCTTGTCCGCTACTCCGTCGGCGCGATCCATCGCCATCACCACCACCGCGGTGTCGTCGACATCGGGGTAGTGGGCGTTGGCGTATTGGAAGGCCCAGCCGCCCGGCCGCAGGCCCGGGCGCCGGTCGATCCAATCGCCCTCGAGGTCCAGGACTTGAAGCGGTTCGAGCCAACGCAGTCCGCGCGCCACCCGCTCGTTCGCCACATCGGTACCGACGTCCATCAGGGCGTGGCACACCAACCCGGTATCCCAGACCGGCGATACGCAGGGCTGGCAGTAGGCCTCGTCAGTCTTGATGACCAGAAGCTTTTCGACCGCGGTGCGCCCGGTGACGACCAGTGGATGATCGCGCGGATAGCCGAGCGTCTCGAACATCATGAGCGAATAGGCCATGGGCGGAAAAATCGCGCCGATGCCGTCCTCGCCGTTGAGGCGTTCGATGACGAAGGCGACCGCTTTATCGATGGCGCGCTGGCGTGTGCGCTTGGAGAAAAACGGTTCGGCAATCCGCAGCAGCATGTCGAAAGCGCGGAACAACAGAAACCAGGACCATTTCTGATGCGGCGCCTTGTGCGGCGGCCCGAGCGTCTGCGGCGGCTTGATGAACAGCTCGTCGATGGTGACGCCTTTTGGGTTGCGTGCCTTCGGCTTGAACACCTGCAAGACCAGCATGGGCGCGATGGAGGTGCGCGACCAGTACGAAATCTTGGAGAAATGGAACGGAAACCAGCGCGGAAACAACATGATCTCAACCGGCATCAGCGGCAATGCGCGCCAGGACACGATGCCGAACAGCGCCAGCAGAAAACGGGTGAAGACGTTGGCGCCGGCTGCGCCGCCGCGGGCGCGGATCGCTTCGCGCGCGCGCCGCATGTGGTCGGCATCCGGCGAGTCGCCGATCATCTTGAGCGCGAAATAGCCGCAGACGCTGGCGCTGATGTCGAAATCGCCGTCGTGGAACAAGGCCCAGCCGCCGTGCGCGCCCTGCGTGCGCCGCAGGTAGACGGCGATCTTCAACTCCAGCGTTGTGTCGATGTCCTCGCCGAGAAAGTGCCGCAGCATGACGTATTGCGCCGGAATGGTGCAGTCGGCTTCCAGCTCGAAGACCCAATGACCGTCCGCCTGTTGGCATGCGAGCAGGGCGTCGGTGGCCCGGCGGATCGGCTCGTCCAGCGTCGCTTCGGCCATGTCGGTGCGGGAAGTTGCGGTCGTGTCACTCATCGAGGGGTATTCCTAGTGCGCCGTCATCTTGCCGACAAGTTCGGCGGCGCGATGGCCTGAGCGAACAGCGCTCTCGATCGTTGCCGGCAATCCGGTTGCGGTCCAGTCGCCGGCCAGCAGGAGATTTTTGAATTGGGTTTCCGGGCCGGGCCGTTTTGCGTTCTCGCTCGGCAGCGCCGCGAAGGTCGCACGCCGCTCGCGCACGATCTGCCAGCGCGGCAAGGCGGCATCCAGGCCGGCGATGACGCACACCTCGCGCCAGATCTGCTCGGCCAATGTCTCGCGCGGTGTCTCGAGCAGGCGATCGGCGGCGCTGATCGTCACGGACAGGCGATCGGGAAAGGCGAACAGCCATTCGACCATGCCGTTCACCACGCCCGTGATCGGAGAGAGAGCCGGCGGCGGAGCGATACGGAAGTGCGCGTTGACGATGGCGCGGAACTCGGTCGGGACTTGCACGACCGCCGGGGACAAGCGCAGCGGCGACGACCGGCGGGACCGCGAGAATGACGGCATCGTCCGGCTGCAATGGGTATTGCTCGTCGCCGAAGTCCAGCGCCGATATGCGATCGCCGCTGACAATCAGTGCGCGCAGGCGATGGCCGAATTGAATCGCGACCTGGCGCCTTTGCAAAAGAGCGAGCGCCGGATCGACGAATGCGGGGCCGAGACCGTCGCGCGCGATCAAGGGCCGGCAGGCGCTGCCGCCTGTACCAAGCGTCTCACGGATCACCGCGGCGGCAAGCGCAGCGGAGCCCTCGCGCGGTTCGGTATTGAGCGCCGCCAGCAGCAAAGGCCGGATCAAGCGCTGATACAGAGGGCCATCGCAATCGAAAACGTCGGCGATCGTCTGCTGCGGCCCGCTCCACAGCAGGCGCGCGAGCGCAAGATAGTCGAGCGCGCTTGTGTCCGGCACGCGCCGGTGACGATCGAAAATCCACCACGGCACACGTCCGTCGTTCAACCGCAGCGTCCAGCGTTCCTTGGTCTTGAGATCGACGAATGGAAATGCCGCGTGGTCAGGCCCGACGAGACGGTCGCGTGCGCCGATCTCGTCGACATAGGCCAGTACCGATCGATTGCCGGACAGCACCAGGTGATTGCCGTTGTCGATCGACATGTCGAGTGCGGGATCGTGGTACGACCGGCAACGGCCGCCGGCCTGATTGGCCGCCTCGTGCACGGTCACAGCCATGCCTGCCGCGCTCAACCGCGTTGCCGCGGCAAGACCGGCGAGGCCTGCGCCAATGATGTGAACCGATGCAACCATCACAAGGCGTGACGCAAAAGAATCCAGATCAATTGCGGCTTGCCGATGCGCACACGTTGGCGCGGCGCAGCCCAGCCGCGCCGCAGCAGCGCATCGAGAATTAATTTGTAGGCTTCGCCCATGATGCTTGGGGCGCGGACGCTGCGGCGCCGGCATCGCGCCATGATCTGATCGGCCTCCCGAAAATGATAACGCGCGCGCTCGGCGACAAAGGCGCAAGCCTTGGCAAGCGCCGGATGGGACAACACAGTGACAGGATCGGTCGCGTCGATGCCGCCTTTGCGCAAAGCCTCGCCGGGGAGATAGAGGCGGCCGACAGCGGCATCCTCGTCGAGGTCGCGCAGAATATTGGTCAACTGCAAGGCGCGGCCGAGATGGTGCGCGAGCGCAATACCGTCTTCGGCCTCAAGCCCGAAAACACGAACCGAAAGGCGCCCGACCGCGCTGGCGACGCGGTCGCAATAAATGTCGAGCTTGTCCATGTCGGGAGCTTGGATCGGATCGCCGACATCCATTTCCATGCCGTCGATCACTGAAAGGAAATCCTCTTGGCGAAGGTCAAAGGTTTGAATTGCCGTTTTTAGCCCGGCAAGAGACGGCGGCGCTTCACCGGCGTAAAGCGCGCGGACATCCGCGCGCCATTGCTCCAGTTGCTCCTTGCGCCCGGCTGCGGGGCCGGGATCATCGGCGATATCGTCGACCGCGCGGCAGAAGGCGTAGATCTCGTACATGGCGTCGCGCTGCGCTTTCGGCAGGATGCGCATGGCCGCATAGAACGAGCTGCCGGACGCCGTACGGGCGGCATTCTCCGAAGGACTTGCGGCAGCGGACACAGCCATGCGTCACGCGGCCGATGGAACGCCGGCGGTGCGCCGCCGGCCGACACGGCGCAACAGCCCCGATATCACTGCGCCTGCGCCAATGGCTGCGACGCTGCCCGCGCCCAGATGCACGCGCTCACACAACGGATCGCGCGCTTCAAGAACGTAAGTGATGCGGTCGGCGAGTGCCTGGATGACCGTGACCTCAAGCGCCAGACGAAGATCGTCGATCAAGGAGGGAAACGGATCGCTTTCGTGCAGGAGCGCGCGCGTGCGGCGTGCAAGGCCATGCAGGCAACGCGCCAGCGCAGGCGAAGCGCGGTCTTGACCCAGTTCCTCGACGGCGGCGCCTTCCGCAGCGAGCGCGTCCAGCGGAACATAGACGCGATTGAGATTGCGGTAGTCCTGCCGGCAATCCTGCAAGTGGTTGTTGATCTGCAGCGCCGCGCAGAGCGCGTCATTGGCCGGCCAGGTCTTGGTGTCCTCGCCGTGCACGTCGAGAACGAAGCGGCCGACCGGCATGGCCGAGAAGCTGCAATAGTGAATCAGAGTCGTCCCAATCGCGGTAGCGCAGCTTGGTCACGTCCATGCGGAACGCCGTCAGCAGATCGCGCGCATGACGCGGCGGCAGGCCGCGCTCGGCAAGCGCCAGCCGGAGCGCGACCGCTTCGCGGTTGGTGTCGCCTTCGCCAAGCAGATCCTGCTCGAGCTGATCCAGCAGCTCGAGCTTGCGCTCGGGCTCGAGGGTGGGGTGGTCGGCAATATCGTCGGCGGTGCGGACGAAATTGTAGAAGGCGAGGATCGGTCCGCGGTGGCGCGGATGGATCAGCCGCGACGCCACCGGAAAGTTCTCGTCGCGGTGGGACTTGCCAGACCTGAACTTACTGGCACTGATCGTCGTCATCCGAAACGGCTCATCCGGCCTGGTTGTTTCGCGTTGAGCAGCGGGGGCCCGCCGAGGGAGAGGGTCGATCGATCCGACTTGCGCGGCGCCATCGCGCGGCAATGTAAGCGCAACGGTTTGAGACCGTCAAACACGCTTGGGTGCCCGCGGTCGGAGAGCCAGACGATTTAAAAAGCCTCTTGTAATCATCGGCTTAAGCACGATCTCTCAACTTCACGCAAAAGATTCACGTCACTTTACCGTCGGACCTGACGTTTGGCTCGCCCGGAGGCTCGCCGGCCTCCAAACCCGCCAATTGCAGGCACTGCCGCCCTTGCATTGCCGCCGGGTATAATGCATGACAACCGCGCGGCGGACCTTTAGGTTCGCCGCATCCGCTTCCGGAGGAGTGTAGCTCAATGGCTAGAGCACCGGTCTCCAAAACCGGGGGTTGGGGGTTCGAAGTCCCTCCACTCCTGCCAGGCCGGGGTCGGCCGGTGATTTTTTGCGCCGGGGCCGGGCAAACGGCGCCGGCAGGCACTAGATAGCGACTCGGTTTAAAAGTTCCCGGTCAGGACTGAAGTGATGGCAACGTCTCCGTTCAAGTTTCTCCAGGAGGTGCGCGAGGAGACCCGTAAGGTTACTTGGCCGTCGCGCCGGGAGACGGCGATCACCACCGCCATGGTGTTTGTCATGGTGGCGATCGCCTCGGTGTTCTTCCTGGTCGCAGACCAAATCATTCGCGTTGCCGTGACTTTCGTGCTCGGCATCGGAGGCTAGAGGCTAGCTAAAGGCTTAAACAACGATGAGCGATATTGCTGCCGCAACCGTCACCAGCAAGCCCAAGCGCTGGTACATCGTCCACGCTTATTCCAACTTCGAGAATAAGGTCGCGGATTCGATCCGCGAACAGGCGAAACAGCGCGGGCTCGCCGAGCATTTCGACGAGATCATGGTGCCGAAGGAAAAGGTCACCGAGGTTCGCCGCGGCCGCAAGGTCGAGGCCGAGCGCAAATTCTTCCCCGGCTATGTGCTGGTGAAGATGGACCTGACCGACGAGGTCTACCACCTGATCAAGAACACGCCGAAGGTCACCGGCTTCCTCGGCACCGACAAGAAGCCGATGCCGATATCGGACGCCGAGGCCGAGCGCATCCTGCATCAGGTGCAGGAGGGCATCGAACGGCCGAAGCCCTCGGTGTCGTTCGAGGTCGGCGAGCAGGTGCGCGTTTCCGACGGCCCGTTCGCCTCGTTCAACGGCACGGTCGAGGAAGTCGACGAGGCCCGTTCGCGCGTCAAGGTCGCGGTGTCGATCTTCGGCCGTGCGACGCCGGTGGAGCTGGAATTTACACAGGTGGAGAAGCTCTAATCGTCATTGCCGGGCCGCCGCGAAGCGGCGAGACCCGGCAATGACGATTGACTGGCACTGTTGTGCCAGCCTAAGCGAGATGGCCGGGACAAGCCCGGCCATGACAAGTGAGAAGCCGTGGGAGGTGAGGCGGCCGCCAACCGCCAAGATCCGCACCACTAACAGGAGTGAGAGATGGCGAAGAAAGTCACTGGATTCCTCAAATTGCAGGTGCCTGCCGGCGCCGCCAATCCGGCGCCGCCGATCGGGCCGGCCTTGGGCCAGCGCGGGCTCAACATCATGGAGTTCTGCAAGGCGTTCAACGCGCAGACCCAGAAGATCGAGAAGAACACCCCGATCCCGGTCGTCATCACCACCTACCAGGATCGTTCCTTCACCTTCGAGATGAAGACGCCTCCGGTGTCTTTCTTCCTGAAGAAGGCGGCGAATTTGGAAAGCGGCTCGAAGAACCCCGGTCGTGACATCGCCGGCTCGGTAACCAAGGCGCAGGTCAAGGAAATCGCCGAGCAGAAGATGAAGGACCTCAACTGCGACACCATCGAAGCCGCGATGAAGATGGTCGAAGGCTCGGCCCGCTCGATGGGCCTCACGGTGGCGGAGTAACGGTTATGGCAATAGCAAAACGCATGAAGGCCGTCCGCGAAGGCATTGATCGCAATAAGGCTTATTCGATCGCCGAGGCGGTCAAGATGGTCAAGGAACGGGCCAAGTCGAAGTTCGACGAGACCATCGAGATCGCGATGAATCTCGGCGTCGACCCCAAACATGCCGACCAGATGGTGCGCGGCGTGGTCAGCCTGCCGAACGGCTCCGGCCGCTCCGTGCGCGTCGGCGTCTTCGCGCGCGGCGCCAAGGCCGACGAAGCCAAAGCCGCCGGCGCCGACGTTGTGGGGGCGGAGGACCTGGTCGAGAAGGTGACCAACGGCAACATCGACTTCGACCGTTGCATCGCCACCCCCGACATGATGCCGCTGGTCGGGCGCCTGGGTAAGGTGCTGGGCCCGCGCGGCATGATGCCGAACCCGAAGGTCGGCACCGTCAGCATGGATGTCACCGGCGCGGTCAAGGCGGCCAAGGGCGGGGCGGTCGAGTTCCGCGTGGAGAAGGCCGGCATCATCCAGGCCGGGGTCGGCAAGGCCTCGTTTTCGGAGGACAAGCTGGTCGAAAACATCAAGGCCTTCGCGGATGCCGTCCAGAAGGCGAAACCGCCAGGGGCCAAGGGCCACTACATCAACAGGGTGGCGATCTCCTCGACCATGGGACCGGGGGTGAAGGTGGAACCATCCTCCCTGTTTACCGCCGGAACCGGGGCGTCCTGAGTGGCGGGCAGCCGGTTTTGTGCGTGATTTGTGGGTGAAATTCGCGAAAAAGCCCTTGGCAAAGCCGGCCGGAAGCTCTAAATGGGACGTATTGGGGCGTGCCGGCCCGGTTTGTCGGCGCGCCTTTGTGCGTCCTTACAAAACAATGGTGATCGAGGCTTCAGCCTTTTGGAAATCCCGGCGGGACATCTGAAGGGCAGGGCAGAGATTGCTTTCGGGCTGTAGAGACGCGCGGGAAGGTCCGGCAACGGACTGACCCACCTGTCCGAGACTGCCGGCGCCGATGCCTTCGGGCTGACGCTTAATCCTGCAAAGGGCCAGCACAGACGGG
This sequence comes from uncultured Alphaproteobacteria bacterium, assembly GCA_963761245.1. Classification (GTDB taxonomy): domain Bacteria; phylum Pseudomonadota; class Alphaproteobacteria; order Rhizobiales; family Xanthobacteraceae; genus Pseudolabrys. Next base: position 97,812 of record CAVXGN010000028.1, read on the forward strand.
GAAGCGACACCGAGTTTGCGTGCCCACATGGGTGCGCCGAGTTTGGTTCGAACCTCGGATACCCGTGCGCGGCTTGCCCGTGACGGGGGGCAGGATTTCTGGAGCGTCATCCTGCTCAAGGTTCGCGTGGACTGAAAGCGGGATGGCTGGTCACAACCGGCGGATCCCGTTGCAGAGAACGGCGAACCGCCAAACCGGAAAGAGCTTGCAGTGGATCGAGCGGCTAAACTGGAGTCCATCACCGAACTGAGCGGGGTCTTTAAGACCTCCAATGTCGTGGTGGTGGCTCACTATTCCGGCCTCTCCGTCGCCCAGATGCAGAACTCTGCGCAAGCAGATGAGGCTGGCGGGCGCCAAGGTGAAGGTCGCGAAGAACCGTCTCGCCAAGATCGCACTGAAGGACACCGACGCTGCCGTCATCGAGCCCCTGCTGAAGGGGCCGACCGTGATCGCCTTCTCCGGCGATCCCGTGGCGGCGCCGAAGGTGGCCGTCGATTTCGCCAAGACGAACGAGCGTTCGTCATTCTCGGCGGCTCGATGGGCAAGACCGCTTTGGACCTCGACGGCGTGAAGGCGCTCGCCTCGCTGCCGTCGCTGGATGAATTGCGCGCCAAGATCGTCGGCCTGGTTCAGGCCCCGGCGACCAAGATCGCGCAACTCGTCAACGCACCCGCGGCCAAGGTCGCGCGCGTGGTCCAGGCCTATGCCTCCAAGGGCGCTGCGGCGTGATGGCTCTTTCTTAAATCAAACCCGACTGGTTCGAACCGATAGGAACTGAACAATGGCTGACCTGCAGAAGATCGTCGACGAATTGTCGACCCTGACCGTCCTGGAAGCGGCGGATCTGGCGAAGATGTTGGAAGAGAAGTGGGGCGTCTCCGCTGCCGCCGCGGTGGCAGTGGCGGCCGGACCGGCCGCCGGCGGTGCCGCTGCCGCGGCCGAGGAGAAGACCGAATTCACCGTCGTTCTCGCCGCTGTCGGCGAGAAGAAGATCGAGGTGATCAAGGAAGTGCGCGCGCTCACCGGTCTCGGCCTCAAAGAGGCCAAGGACCTGGTCGAGGGAGCGCCCAAGCCGGTCAAGGAAAGCGTCAGCAAGGAGGAGGCCGAGAAGGTCAAGGCCACCCTCGAGAAGGTCGGCGCGAAGGTTGAGTTGACGTAAGCGGATGCTTACTTGAACGAAACCCCCGGTCGAGCCGAGCGAGATCCGGGGGTCTCGAAGTCGAAGCGAAATCCCCGGGTTTTTCCCGGGGGTCTCGAACTGAAGGCGGACGAAGAGGAATGCGGCGGCCGGCAGCCCGGCCCAAAAAAAAGAGGCAGTCGTGTACCGGCGGCGTTCGGTCACGCGGAGAAGTGAAGAGTGCGGCGGTTCGGGCGAGGCCCGAATCACATAGAAACGGGTAGCCCCGACGCCTGTCCTGATGGTCGCGATGGATTGCGACCGTTCGGAGAGGCGCCCGCGTTGGCCCGCCAAAATCGAATCGAGAGAGAAACGATGGCGCAGACGTTTACCGGTCGCAAGCGCGTAAGGAAGTTTTTCGGATCAATCAAAGAAGTGGCGGAGATGCCGAACCTCATCGAGGTTCAGAAGGCGTCTTACGACCAGTTCTTGCTGGTCAAGGAGCCCGAGGGCGGCCGTCCCGACGAGGGCCTGCAGGCGGTTTTCAAATCGGTCTTCCCGATCTCCGATTTCTCCAATTCATCGCAGCTTGAATTCGTCAAATACGAATTCGAGCCGCCGAAATACGACGTCGACGAGTGCCGCCAGCGCGGCATGACCTATGCCGCGCCGCTCAAAGTGACGCTGCGGCTGATCGTGTTCGATATCGACGAGGAGACGCAGGCGCGCTCGGTCAAGGACATCAAGGAGCAGGACGTCTACATGGGCGACATTCCGCTCATGACCAACAACGGCACCTTCATCGTCAACGGCACCGAGCGGGTGATCGTCTCCCAGATGCACCGCTCGCCCGGCGTGTTCTTCGATCACGACAAGGGCAAGACCCATTCCTCGGGCAAGCTCTTGTTCGCCGCCCGCATCATTCCGTATCGCGGCTCCTGGCTCGACATCGAGTTCGACGCCAAGGACATCGTGCATGCGCGCATCGACCGTCGCCGCAAGATCCCGGTGACCTCGCTGATGTACGCGCTCGGCCTCGACGGCGAGGAGATCCTGCGCACCTTCTACAAGCACGTGAACTACAAGCGCGCCAAGGAAGGCTGGCGCGTGCCCTTCGATGCCAACCGGCTCAAAGGCTACAAGGCGGTCAACGACCTGGTCGACGCCGACACCGGCCGTGTGGTGGTGGAGGCGGGCAAGAAGCTCACCGTGCGTCAGGCGCGTCAGCTGCACGAGAAGGGCCTCAAGGCCCTGCGCATGACCGACGACGAACTGATCGGCCACTACATCGCCGAGGATCTGGTCAACGTGAAGACCGGCGAAATCTTCATGGAAGCCGGCGAGGAGATCACCGAGAAGAACCTCAAGGTTCTGATCGAGGCCGGTTACAAGGAATTGCCGCTGCTCGACATCGACCACGTCAATGTCGGCGCCTATATCCGCAACACGCTCGCCGTCGACAAGAACATGACGCGCGAGGATGCGCTGTTCGACATCTACCGCGTCATGCGTCCGGGCGAGCCGCCGACCGTCGACACCGCCGAAGCGATGTTCCGTTCGCTGTTCTTCGACAGCGAGCGCTACGACCTGTCCGCAGTCGGCCGCGTCAAGATGAACATGCGGCTCGATCTCGATGCGCCCGACACCATGCGGGTGCTGCGCAAGGATGACATCATTGCGGTGATCCGCACGCTGGTCGACCTGCGCGACGGCAAGGGCGAGATCGACGACATCGACCATCTCGGCAATCGCCGGGTGCGCTCGGTCGGCGAGTTGATGGAAAACCAGTACCGCATCGGTCTGTTGCGCATGGAGCGCGCGATCAAGGAGCGCATGTCGTCGGTCGATATCGACACCGTCATGCCGCAGGACCTGATCAACGCCAAGCCCGCGGCTGCCGCGGTGCGCGAGTTCTTCGGCTCCTCGCAGCTCTCGCAGTTCATGGACCAGACCAACCCGCTGTCCGAGATCACGCACAAGCGCCGCTTGTCCGCGCTCGGCCCGGGCGGTCTCACGCGCGAGCGCGCCGGCTTCGAGGTGCGCGACGTGCACCCGACGCATTACGGCCGCATCTGTCCGATCGAGACGCCGGAAGGCCCGAATATCGGCCTGATCAATTCGCTCGCCACCTATGCGCGGGTGAACAAATACGGCTTCGTCGAGACGCCGTATCGCAAGGTGAAGGACGGCCGCGTCAGCGACGAGGTCATCTATCTCTCCGCCATGGAGGAGGGCCGCTACACGGTGGCGCAGGCCAACGCGCCGATCGATAACCGCGGCCGCTTGACCGAGGACCTGATCGTCTGCCGCCACGCCGGCGACGTGCATCTGGTGCCGCGCGACAAGGTCGACTTCATGGACGTGTCGCCGAAACAGCTCGTGTCGGTTGCCGCCGCGCTCATTCCGTTCCTGGAGAACGACGACGCCAACCGCGCGCTGATGGGCTCGAACATGCAGCGCCAGGCGGTGCCGCTGGTTCGCGCCGAGGCGCCGTTCGTCGGCACCGGCATGGAAGGCGTGGTCGCGCGCGATTCGGGCGCTTCGATCTCGGCGCGCCGCACTGGCATCGTCGATCAGGTCGACGCCACCCGTATCGTGGTGCGCGCCACCGGCGAAACGGATCCGACCAAGCCGGGTGTCGATATCTACCGGCTGATGAAATATCAGCGCTCGAACCAGAACACCTGCATCAACCAGCGTCCGCTGGTGAAGGTGGGCGATCACGTCGACAAAGCCGACATCATCGCCGACGGGCCCTCGACCGATCTCGGCGAGCTCGCGCTCGGCCGCAACGTGCTGGTCGCGTTCATGCCGTGGAACGGCTACAACTTCGAGGACTCGATCCTGCTCTCCGAGCGGATCGTGAAGGACGACGTGTTCACGTCCATCCACATCGAGGAATTCGAGGTGATGGCGCGCGACACCAAGTTGGGTCCCGAGGAAATCACCCGCGACATCCCGAACGTCTCGGAAGAGGCGCTCAAGAATCTGGACGAAGCGGGCATCGTCTATATCGGCGCCGAGGTGCATGCCGGCGACATCCTGGTCGGCAAGATCACGCCCAAGGGCGAAAGCCCGATGACGCCGGAAGAAAAGCTGCTGCGCGCCATCTTCGGCGAGAAGGCCAGCGACGTGCGCGACACCTCGCTGCGCGTGCCGCCAGGCGTGCAAGGCACCGTCGTCGAAGTGCGCGTGTTCAACCGTCACGGCGTCGAGAAGGACGAGCGCGCGCTCGCCATCGAGCGTGAGGAAATCGAACGGCTCGCCAAGGACCGCGACGACGAGCAGGCGATCCTCGACCGCAACGTCTATGGCCGTCTGGCCGAGTTGTTGGAAGGCCGCCAGGGCATCGCCGGTCCCAAGGGCTTCAAGAAGGACTCCAAGATCACCAAGGCGGTGCTGGATGAATATCCGCGCTCGCAGTGGTGGCAGTTTGCCTCGCCCAACGACAAGCTGATGGCCGAGATCGAGGCCATCCGTAAGCAGTACGACGAGTCGAAGAAGCTGTTGGAACAGCGCTTCCTCGACAAGGTCGAGAAGCTGCAGCGCGGCGACGAATTGCCGCCCGGCGTGATGAAGATGGTCAAGGTCTTCGTCGCGGTGAAGCGCAAGATTCAGCCCGGCGACAAAATGGCCGGCCGTCACGGCAACAAAGGCGTGGTGTCGAAAATCGTGCCGCTCGAGGATATGCCGTTTCTCGAAGACGGCACGCAGGTCGACATCGTGCTCAACCCGCTCGGCGTGCCGAGCCGCATGAATGTCGGCCAAATCCTGGAGACCCATCTCGGCTGGGCTTGCGCCGGCCTCGGGCTCAAGATCGGGCAGGCGGTCGACGCCTACAACCAAAAGCACGACGCGCGTCCGCTCAAGGACATGCTGAAGAAGGTCTATGGCGACGACGAGACCATCAAGTCGCTGAGCGAAGGCGACCTGATCGAGCTCGGCGGCAATCTGCGCCACGGCGTGCCGATCGCAACGCCGGTGTTCGACGGCGCCAAAGAAGCCGACATCGAGAAGATGCTCGACCTCGCCGGCCTCGATCATTCCGGGCAGGTCAACGTTTTCGACGGCCGTACCGGCGAAGTCTTCGACCGTAAGGTCACTGTCGGCTACATCTACATGCTCAAGCTGCACCATCTGGTGGACGACAAGATCCACGCCCGCTCGATCGGCCCCTATTCGCTGGTCACCCAGCAGCCGCTCGGCGGCAAGGCGCAGTTCGGCGGCCAGCGCTTCGGCGAAATGGAGGTGTGGGCGCTGGAAGCTTACGGCGCGGCCTACACCTTGCAGGAAATGCTCACCGTCAAGTCGGACGACGTCGCCGGCCGTACCAAGGTCTACGAGGCGATCGTGCGCGGCGACGACACGTTCGAGGCGGGCATTCCGGAAAGCTTCAACGTGCTGGTCAAGGAGATGCGTTCGCTCGGCCTCAATGTCGATCTGCACAATTCCAAGCAGCAACGACAGGGGTCGGATACGGCGGAAGCCGCCGAATAAGCGGATAGGGGAGCGGCGCGAGCGCCGCTCCCGCAACCGTCATCGACCGCAGTCGCGGCGAATGACGGCGCAAATTGAAATGAGTTAGCAGCCGACGGCGGTCGGCGTAGCGGAGAATGCGATGAACCAAGAAATCATGAATCTTTTCAGCCCGCAGGTGCCGGCTCAGGTCTTCGACCAGATCCGGATTTCGATCGCGAGCCCGGAAAAGATTCTGTCGTGGTCCTACGGCGAGATCAAGAAGCCGGAAACGATCAACTACCGCACCTTCAAGCCCGAGCGCGACGGCTTGTTCTGCGCGCGCATCTTCGGCCCGATCAAGGACTACGAGTGCTTGTGCGGCAAGTACAAGCGCATGAAGTACAAAGGCATCATCTGCGAGAAGTGCTCGGTTGAGGTGACGCTCAGCCGCGTGCGGCGCGAGCGCATGGGCCATATCGAGCTCGCCGCCCCGGTCGCGCACATCTGGTTCCTCAAGTCGCTGCCGAGCCGCATCGGTCTGCTGCTCGACATGACGCTGAAGGACCTCGAGCGCATCCTCTATTTCGAATACTACGTCGTGCTGGAGCCGGGCCTGACCCCGCTCAAGGACCGCCAACTGCTGTCCGAGGACGAGTACATCAAGGCGCAGGAGGAGTACGGCACCGACAGCTTCACCGCCACCATCGGCGCGGAAGCGATCCGCGAGATGCTGAAAGGCCTCGACCTCGACAAGATGCAGGCCGAGTTGCGCGCGGAAATCGTTGAGTCCGACAGCGACATCAAGAAGAAGAAGATCGCCAAGCGGCTGAAGCTGATCGAGGCGTTCATCGCCTCCGGCAACAAGCCGGAATGGATGATCCTCACCGTCGTGCCGGTGATCCCGCCGGATCTGCGGCCGCTGGTGCCGCTCGACGGCGGGCGCTTCGCCACCTCCGACCTCAACGATCTCTATCGCCGCGTCATCAACCGCAACAACCGTTTGAAGCGGCTGATCGAGCTGCGCGCGCCGGACATCATCATCCGCAACGAAAAACGCATGCTGCAGGAAGCGGTCGATGCGCTGTTCGACAACGGCCGCCGCGGCCGCGTCATCACCGGCGCCAACAAGCGGCCGCTGAAATCGCTCGCCGACATGCTCAAGGGCAAGCAGGGCCGCTTCCGGCAGAACCTGCTCGGCAAGCGCGTCGACTATTCCGGCCGCTCGGTGATCGTGGTCGGTCCCGAGCTCAAGCTGCACCAGTGCGGCCTGCCGAAGAAGATGGCGCTCGAGCTGTTCAAGCCGTTCATCTACTCGCGGCTCGACGCCAAGGGCCTGTCCACCACCGTCAAGCAGGCCAAGAAGCTGGTCGAGAAGGAAAAGCCGGAGGTTTGGGACATCCTCGACGAGGTGATCCGCGAACATCCGGTGCTGCTGAACCGCGCGCCGACCTTGCACCGCCTCGGCATCCAGGCCTTCGAGCCGGTGCTGATCGAGGGCAAGGCGATCCAGCTGCATCCGCTGGTGTGCGCGGCGTTCAACGCCGACTTCGACGGCGACCAGATGGCCGTGCACGTCCCGCTGTCGCTGGAAGCGCAGCTGGAAGCGCGCGTGCTGATGATGTCGACCAATAACATCCTGCATCCGGCCAACGGCCAGCCGATCATCGTGCCGTCGCAGGACATCGTGCTCGGGCTCTACTATCTCTCGCTGATGCGCGAGGGCTCGCCGGGCGAGTGGAAGCTCGAACTTCATGCTGAGGCCGAATTCGAGAAGAATCCAAAACTAAGGAATACGATCAAAGGTTTTTACACGAGCATGGCCGAGATCGATCACGCGCTTGCATGAGAAGGTGATCGATCTGCACACCAAGATCAAATATCGCTGGGAAGGCGTCGACGAAAATGGCGAGCCGTTCAAGAAGTGGTACGAAACCACGCCCGGCCGCGTCGTGCTCGGCGGCGTGCTGCCGAACAACCCGAAGATCACCTTCGACGCCGTCAACCGCTTGATGACCAAGCGCGAGATTTCGTCGATGATCGATACCGTCTACCGCCACTGCGGGCAGAAGGAGACGGTGATCTTCTGCGACCGCATCATGGCGCTCGGCTTCTACCACGCCTTCAAGGCCGGCATCTCGTTCGGCAAGGACGACATGGTGGTGCCGGCCTCCAAGTGGAAGATCGTCGAAACCACGCGCGATCTCGCCAAGGAGTTCGAGCAGCAATACAACGACGGCCTGATCACGCAGGGCGAGAAGTACAACAAGGTGGTCGATGCCTGGTCGAAGTCGACCGACAAGATCGCCGAAGAGATGATGCGGGAAATCTCGTCCACCAAGAAGGACGCGACCGGCCGCGACATGCAGGTCAACTCGATCTACATGATGGCGCATTCCGGCGCGCGCGGCTCGCCCGCGCAGATGCGTCAGCTCGCCGGCATGCGCGGCCTGATGGCCAAGCCGTAGGGCGAGATCATCGAAAGCCCGATCATCTCGAACTTCAAGGAAGGTCTGTCGGTGCTCGAGTACTTCAACTCGACGCACGGCGCCCGCAAGGGTCTCGCCGACACCGCCTTGAAGACCGCGAACTCGGGCTATCTGACGCGGCGTCTGGTCGACGTGGCGCAGGACTGCATCATCACGACCGAGGACTGCGGCAGCAAGCGCGGCATCGGTGTGCGCGCCATCATCGACGCCGGCACCGTGGTCGCGCCGCTGGCGATCCGCATTCTCGGCCGCACCACGGCCGAGGACGTGAAGGATCCCTCGAGCAGCAAGGTGATCGTCAAGCGCGGCACCCTGCTTGGCGAGCCGGAGGTCGAGCAGATCACCAACGCCGGCGTGCAGGAGCTGAAGATCCGCTCGGTGCTCACCTGCGAGACCACCAACGGCGTCTGCGCGGCCTGCTACGGACGCGATCTGGCGCGCGGCACCCCGGTCAACATGGGCGAGGCGGTGGGCGTCATCGCCGCCCAGTCGATCGGCGAGCCGGGCACCCAGCTCACCATGCGCACGTTCCACATCGGCGGCGCGGCGCAGATCTCCGAGCAGTCGTTCATCGAGTCGAACTTCGACGGCAAGATCAAGTTCAAGAGCAAGTCGACCGCGCGCAACTCCGATAACGACCAGGTGGCGATGGTGCGCAACATGGTGGTGGCGGTGGTCGATCCCGACGGCACCGAACGCGCGCATCACCGCATCCCCTACGGCGCGCGCTTGCGCGTCGACGACGGCGACCAGATCAAGCGCGGCCAGCGCATCGCCGAATGGGATCCCTATACGCGGCCGATCCTCACCGAGGTCGAGGGTACCGTCGCCTTCGAGGATATGGTCGACGGGCTGTCGATGTCGGAAGCGCTCGATGAATCGACCGGCATCGCCAAGCGCGTGGTGGTCGACTGGCGCACGGGTTCGTCCCGCAACCAGCAGGAACTGCGGCCGGCGATTATCATCAAGTCGGGCAACAAGGTGCTCAAGCTCGCGCGCGGCGGCGACGCCCGCTACATGCTGGCGGTCGACGCCATCATCTCGGTCGATCCCGACGCCCACGTGAAAGCGGGCGACGTGATCGCGCGTATCCCGACCGAAAGCGCCAAGACCCGCGACATCACCGGCGGTCTGCCGCGGGTGGCGGAGCTGTTCGAGGCGCGGCGGCCGAAGGAATCGGCGGTCATCGCCGAGATCAGCGGCACGGTGCGGTTCGGCAAGGACTACAAGAACAAGCGCCGCATCACCATCGAGCCGTCGGACAAGTCCGATGAACCGAAGGAATACCTGGTCCCGAAGGGCAAGCACATCCATCTGCAGGATGGCGACGTCATCGAGAAGGGCGATTACATCGTCGACGGCAATCCCGCCCCGCACGATATTCTCGCCATCAAGGGCGTCGAGGAGCTTGCCGCCTATCTGGTGAACGAGATCCAGGAGGTCTACCGCCTGCAGGGCGTCAACATCAACGACAAGCACATCGAGGTGATCGTTCGCCAGATGTTGCAGAAGGTCGAGATCGACGACTCGGGCGAGACCGAGCTGTTGCAGGGCGAGCAGCTCGACAAGGTCGAGATGGACGAAATCAACGTCCGCGCCGTCGCCGAAGGCAAGAAGCCGGCGTCCGGTCATCCGGTGCTGCTCGGCATCACCAAAGCGAGCCTGCAGACCCGCTCCTTCATCTCGGCGGCGTCGTTCCAGGAGACCACGCGCGTGCTCACCGAAGCCGCCGTCAACGGCAAGGTCGACACGCTCGACGGCCTCAAGGAGAACGTCATCGTCGGCCGGCTGATCCCGGCCGGCACCGGCGCGATGATGAACGAGCTGCGTGAAGTCGCCACCAAGCGCGACGCGCTGATTCTCGAGGAGCGCGAAAAGGACGCCGCCAAGGCGGCGGCCGAGGCTGCGCCCGAAGAGGCCGCCCCCGCGCTGCCGGCGGCGGAATAGGCCCGCGTCGGCCAAAACTTCGAAAGGGGCCGCCCACTAGGCGGCCCTTTTCACTGGCGGATGCCGGCGCGATATTGCCGAGCGCTCGCCAGCGGCCGAGGGCCTGCAAAACCGCGATTTTCCAGCCCTTTGTGCCTTGACTTGGGTGAATCCGACCGATACATACGCCCCACTTTTGGCAGGCGGTGAGCTTCGCTTGTTCGGAACGGCCACCTGGCTAAGCCTTTGAGAATATAGAGTTTTTCTCAGCTGCTCGCCGGCGCATCGCCTCGACGAATGAAGCTCAGACGCTGCCTCTGACAGCCACTGTCAGACTTAGGAAGTGACCGGTTGCGCGGCCGCAAATCCGCACGACCGTCCGAACTGAGAGAGCGCCCCCGCGGTTCAAGCGGATGGCGCGATTTCGTTTTGCGCGTGGAAATGTTCGATTTCCCCGCGCGGCAAAGCCGGGGCGACAAGCCCAAAACGAAGTGCGGGCGAGGGCGCCCGCCTCGAGTGTGTGAGGGGCGAAAGCCTGCAACGATTCCGGGCGCGAGGCGCCCAATGTGAGGATGCGAAGGCAACGATGCCGACGATTAATCAGTTGATTGCCAAGCCGCGCAAGCCGCTCCACGCGCGCAATACCGCGCCGGCGTTGCAGAACTCGCCGCAAAAGCGCGGCGTCTGCACCCGCGTCTATACGACGACACCGAAGAAGCCGAACTCGGCGCTGCGCAAGGTCGCCAAGGTGCGGCTGACCAACGGCTTCGAGGTGATCGGCTACATCCCGGGCGAGGGCCATAACCTGCAGGAGCACTCGGTGGTGATGATCCGCGGCGGGCGCGTGAAGGACCTGCCGGGCGTGCGCTATCACATCCTGCGCGGCGTGCTCGACACCCAAGGCGTCAAGAACCGCAAGCAGCGTCGCTCCAAGTACGGCGCCAAGCGGCCCAAGTAAGGATCAGCGCCATGTCCCGCCGCCACGCCGCCGAAAAACGCGAAGTCATCCCGGACCCGAAGTTCGGCAACATCGTCGTCTCGAAGTTCATGAACGCCGTCATGTATGCCGGCAAGAAGTCGGTGGCCGAAGGCATCGTCTACGGCGCGCTCGAGATGATCGAGAGCAAGACCAAGCAGAGTCCGATCACGGTATTTCAGCAGGCGCTCGACAACGTGATGCCGTCGATCGAAGTGCGCTCGCGCCGCGTGGGCGGCGCCACCTACCAGGTGCCGGTGGAAGTGCGCACGTCGCGCCGGCAGGCGCTCGGTATCCGCTGGATCATTTCGGCCGCGCGCGAGCGCAACGAAAAGACGATGACCGAACGGCTCTCGGCCGAGCTGCTCGACGCGTCCAACAACAGGGGAAACGCCGTCAAGAAGCGCGAGGATACGCACAAGATGGCGGAAGCCAACCGTGCGTTCTCGCATTATCGCTGGTGACGACGAACAACCTCAGGGAATAGAACGCAAATGCCCCGCAGCCACCCCATCGAGGACTACCGCAATTTCGGCATCATGGCGCACATCGATGCCGGAAAGACCACGACGACTGAGCGGATCCTTTTCTACACCGGCCGCAGCCACAAGATGGGCGAGGTGCATGAAGGCGCCGCGACCATGGATTGGATGGAGCAGGAGCAGGAGCGCGGCATCACCATCACGTCGGCCGCGACCACCGCGCTGTGGAAGGGCAAGCGCCTCAACATCATCGACACGCCCGGCCATGTCGACTTCACCATCGAGGTGGAGCGCTCCTTGCGCGTGCTCGACGGCGCCGTCTGTGTGCTCGATTCCAACCAGGGCGTTGAGCCGCAGACCGAGACGGTCTGGCGCCAGGGCGACAAATATCGCGTGCCGCGCATCGTCTTCGCCAACAAGATGGACAAGATCGGCGCCGACTTCTTCAAGTGTCTCGACGACATCAGGACCCGCCTCGGCGCCAAGCCGGTGGCCATTCAGCTTCCGATCGGCTCCGAGCAGCAATTCAAGGGCCTCATCGATCTGGTGCGCATGAAGGGCGTGGTCTGGGACGACGAGTTGCTCGGCGCCACTTACCACGACATCGACATTCCGGCCGACCTGCTCGACGAGGCCAAGAAGTACCGCGAGCAGATGATCGAGGCCGCGGTCGAGCTCGATGACGACGCCATGACCGCCTACCTCGATGGCAAGGAGCCCGATGAGGCGACGCTCAAGCGCTTGCTGCGCAAGGCGGTGATCACCTCGGCTTTTTTCCCGGTGCTGTGCGGCTCCGCTTTCAAGAACAAGGGCGTGCAGCCGTTGCTTGACGCCGTGGTCGATTATCTGCCGAGCCCGCTCGACGTGCCGCCGATCATGGGCATCAATCCCGACAACGGCGAAGAGGTCGTGCGCGAGCCGAAGGACAATGCGCCGATGGCGCTGCTCGCCTTCAAGATCATGGACGATCCCTTTGTCGGCACCATTACCTTCTGCCGCATCTATTCCGGCGTGCTGCAGAGCGGCACCGGCGTGATCAATTCGACCAAGGAGCGCAAAGAGCGCATCGGCCGCATGCTGCTGATGCACGCCAACAACCGCGAAGACGTGAAAGAGTGCTATGCCGGCGACATTGTCGCGCTGGCGGGTCTTAAGGAAGTTCGCACCGGCGATACGCTGTGCGATCCCAAGACGCCGGTGATCCTTGAAAAGATGGAGTTCCCCGATCCGGTGATCGAAATTGCGATCGAGCCGAAGTCGAAGGCCGATCAGGAAAAGCTCGGCGTTGCGCTCGCCAAACTCGCGGCCGAGGACCCGTCCTTCCGCGTTTCCACCGATCAGGAGAGCGGCCAGACCATCCTCAAGGGCATGGGCGAACTGCATCTCGACATCAAGGTCGACATTCTCAGGCGCACCTACAAGGTCGACGCCAATATCGGCGCGCCGCAGGTGGCCTTCCGCGAGAAGATCACCCAGCGCGCCGAGGTCGACTACCAGCACAAGAAGCAGACCGGCGGTTCCGGTCAGTTCGCGCAAGTCAAGATCGTGGCCGAGCCGACGCCGCCCGGAACGCCGTTCGAATTCGAGAACGAGATTGTCGGCGGTGCGGTGCCGAAGGAATACATCCCCGGCGTCGAGAAGGGTCTGGAGTCGGTGCTCGGCTCCGGCGTGCTCGCCGGCTTCCCGGTGGTCGACCTCAAGGTGACGCTGATCGACGGCCGCTATCACGACGTCGACTCCTCGGCCTTGGCGTTCGAAATCGCCGCGCGCGCGGCGTTGCGCGAGGCCTTGCAGAAGGGGCGTCCGGTTCTGCTCGAGCCGATCATGAAGGTCGAGGTGGTGACGCCGGAAGACTACACCGGCTCCGTCATCGGCGATCTCAACTCGCGGCGCGGACAGATTCTCGGCCAGGACATGCGCGGCAACGCCAACGTCATCAACGCGATGGTGCCGTTGATGAACATGTTCGGCTACGTCAACAACCTGCGCTCCATGTCGCAGGGGCGCGCCACGTTCACCATGCAATTCGATCACTACGCGGAATTGCCCGCCAACGTGTCGGCAGAAGTTCAGAAAAAATTCGCGTGACCCGCGAACGAAACTTGAAGGATCTTAACGGAGAGTCCCATGGCCAAAGAGAAATTCCAACGCACGAAGCCGCATTGCAACATCGGCACCATCGGCCACGTCGACCACGGCAAGACGACGTTGACGGCGGCGATCACCAAGGTGCTGGCTGAGACCGGCGGCGCCACCTTCACCGCCTACGACCAGATCGACAAGGCGCCGGAAGAGAAGGCGCGCGGCATCACCATTTCGACCGCGCACGTCGAGTACCAGACCGAGAAGCGCCACTATGCGCACGTCGATTGCCCCGGTCATGCCGACTACGTGAAGAACATGATCACCGGCGCGGCGCAGATGGACGGCGCCATCCTGGTGGTGTCGGCCGCCGACGGTCCGATGCCGCAGACGCGCGAGCACATCCTGCTCGCCCGCCAGGTCGGCGTGCCGGCGCTGGTCGTCTACATGAACAAGGTCGACATGGTCGACGATCCCGAGCTGCTCGAACTGGTCGAGCTCGAGGTTCGCGAACTGCTCTCCAAGTATAATTTCCCCGGCGACAAGATCCCGATCATCAAGGGTTCGGCGCTCAAGGCGCTCGACGGCAGCGACGACAAGCTCGGCAAGGAATCGATCCTGGAGCTGATGAAGGCGGTTGACGACTACATCCCGCAGCCGGAGCGCCCGAAGGATCAGCCGTTCCTGATGCCGGTGGAAGACGTGTTCTCGATCTCCGGCCGCGGCACCGTCTGCACCGGCCGCATCGAGCGCGGCGTCATCAAGGTCGGCGAGGAAGTCGAGATCGTCGGCATCAAGGAGACCACCAAGACCGTGGTCACCGGCGTCGAGATGTTCCGCAAGCTGCTCGACCAGGGCGAGGCCGGCGACAACGTCGGTTGCCTGCTGCGCGGCACCAAGCGCGAGGACGTCGAGCGCGGCCAGGTGCTGTGCAAGCCGGGCTCGGTCAAGCCGCACACCAAGTTCAAGGCCGAGGCCTACATCCTGACCAAGGAAGAGGGCGGCCGTCACACCCCGTTCTTCACCAACTACCGCCCGCAGTTCTACTTCCGCACCACCGACGTGACCGGCGTGGTGCACCTGCCGCAGGGCACCGAGATGGTGATGCCGGGCGACAACGTGGCGATGGAAGTGCACCTGATCGTGCCGATCGCCATGGAGGAGAAACTGCGCTTCGCCATTCGCGAGGGCGGCCGCACCGTCGGCGCCGGCGTGGTGGCGAGCATCATCGAGTAAATTTGACTGCTGTCGTGGCCCGCGCAAAACGCGGGCCACACAGTTGAAAGAGAAACGAATATGAACGGCCAGAATATCCGGATCCGGCTCAAGGCGTTCGACCACCGCATCCTCGATGCGTCGACGCGCGAGATCGTGAACACGGCCAAGCGCACCGGTGCGCAGGTCCGTGGCCCGATCCCGCTGCCGACGCGCATCGAGAAGTTCACGGTGAACCGCTCGCCGCACATCGACAAGACGAGCCGCGAACAGTTCGAGATGCGCACGCATAAGCGCCTCTTGGACATCGTCGATCCGACGCCGCAGACGGTGGACGCGCTGATGAAGCTCGACCTCGCCGCCGGCGTCGACGTCGAGATCAAGCTGTAAGAGGCCGATGGGGAAAGCGATGCGTTCCGGAGTAGTCGCACAGAAGGTCGGAATGACCCGGGTGTTCACCGAGACCGGTGAGCACGTGCCGGTGACGGTGTTGCGCCTGGCCAATTGCCAGGTGATTGCGCATCGCACCAAGGACAAGAACGGCTACGTCGCGCTGCAGCTCGGCGCCGGTCCGCGCCGCACCAACAACATGATCAAGGCCGACCGCGGCTACTTCGCCAAGGTCAATATCGAGCCCAAGCGCAAGCTCGCCGAATTCCGCGTCAGCGACGATGCGCTGATCCCGGTCGGCGCCGAGATCACCGCCGACCATTTCGTGGCCGGGCAATTCGTCGACGTCTGCGGCATTTCGATCGGCAAGGGCTTCGCCGGCGGCATGAAGCGCTGGAATTTCGGCGGCTTACGCGCCTCGCACGGCGTGTCGATCTCGCACCGCTCGATCGGCTCGACCGGCGGCCGCCAGGACCCCGGCAAGACTTTCAAGAACAAGAAAATGCCCGGCCATATGGGCGTCGAGCGCGTGACCACGCTGAACCTGAAGGTCGTGCAGACCGATGTCGAGCGCGGCCTCATTCTGGTCGAGGGCGCGGTGCCGGGCGCCAAGGGCGGCTGGATCACGGTGCGCGACGCGGTGAAGAAGGCGCTGCCGAAAGAGGCGCCCACGCCGGGCAAGTTCCGCACCGCCGAGACCGAGGCCAAGCCCGCCGAGGCGCCCGCCGCCGAAGCGCCGGCGCCCGCAGGCCACTGCTTCCGCCAATGAGGGCGCGTGACATGGAATTGAAGATCACCACCCTTGAAGGCAAAGAGACCGGGTCCGTCGACCTGCCCGACGCCATTTTCGGTCTCGAGCCGCGCTCCGACATCCTGCAGCGCTGCGTCAACTGGCAGCTCGCCAAGCGTCAGCGCGGCACCCACAAGACCAAGGGCCGCAGCGAAATCTGGCGCACCGGCAAGAAGATGTACGGCCAGAAGGGTACCGGCCAGGCCCGCCACGGCGCCGCCAGCGCGCCGCAGTTCCGCGGCGGCGGCCGCGCCTTCGGCCCGGTCGTGCGCAGCCACGCCATCGACCTGCCGAAGAAGGTGCGCGCGCTCGCGCTCAAGCACGCGCTCTCGTCCAAGGCCAAGGGCGGCGGCATCATCGTCATCGACAAGGCGACGCTGAAGAATCCCAAGACCAAGGCGCTGGTCACGCAGTTCGGCAAGCTCGGGCTCGACAACGCGCTGATCATCGACGGCGCCGAGATCGAGACCAATTTCCGCGCCGCCGCGCGCAACATTCCCAATATCGACGTGCTGCCGGTGCAGGGCATCAACGTCTACGACATCATGCGGCGTAAGACCCTGGTGCTGACCAAGGCCGCGCTCGATGCGCTGGAGGCGCGATTCAAATGAGCACCAGCGATCCGCGCCATTACGACGTCATCATCGCTCCCGTGATCACCGAAAAGGCGACCATGGCGTCCGAGCACAACAAGGTCATGTTCAAGGTCAAGCGCGACGCCACCAAGCCGCAGATCAAGGAAGCGATCGAGAAGCTGTTCGACGTCAAGGTCAAGAGCGTCAACACGCTCGTCCGTATGGGCAAGGTCAAGGCGTTCAAGAACAGGATCGGACGGCAGTCCGACGTGAAGCGCGCGATCGTGACGCTGGAAGAGGGTCACCGCATCGACGTGACCACCGGATTGTAAGGGACCGGCAATCATGGCGCTGAAAACATACAATCCGACCACGCCGAGCCAGCGGCATTTGGTGATCGTCGACCGTTCGAGCCTGCACAAAGGGCCGCCGGTCAAGACGCTGACCGAAGGGCAGAGCTCGTCCGGCGGGCGTAACAATAACGGCCGCATCACCGTGCGGTTCCGCGGCGGCGGCCACAAGCAGGCCTACCGCAGGGTCGACTTCAAGCGCACCAAGCGCGACGTGCCGGCGACGGTCGAGCGGCTGGAATACGATCCGAACCGCACCGGCTTCATCGCTTTGATCAAATATCAGGACGGCGAGCTCGCCTATATCCTGGCGCCGCAGCGGCTGGCCGCGGGCGACAGCGTGATCGCCGCCGAGCATGCCGACGTGAAGCCGGGCAATGCCATGCCGCTTGCCAGCATCCCGGTCGGCACCATCGTGCACAATATCGAGATCAAGATCGGCAAAGGCGGCCAGATCGCGCGCTCGGCCGGCAGCTACGCTCAGATCGCCGGCCGCGACCAGGATTACGTCATCCTGCGGCTGAATTCCGGCGAGCAGCGCCTGGTGCATGGCCGCTGCATGGCGACCATCGGCGCGGTGTCCAATCCGGACAATATGAACACAACGATCGGCAAGGCCGGCCGCCAGCGCTGGCGCGGCCGCATGCCGCATAATCGCGGCATCACCATGAACCCGGTCGACCATCCGCATGGCGGACGCACCAAGGGCGGTAAGCATTGGGTCACGCCGTGGGGCGTTCCGACCAAGGGCATGAAGACGCGCAAGAACAAGCGCACCAAGAAATTCATCCTCGCCAGTCGGCACGACCGCAAGAAGAAGCAGAAGTAGGAACGCGATTATGACTCGTTCAGTCTGGAAAGGCCCGTTTGTCGACGGTTTTATACTGCGCAAGGCGGAAGCCGTGCGCGCCTCGGGCCGCCACGAGATGATCAGGATCTGGAGCCGCCGCTCGACCATCCTGCCGCAGTTCGTCGGTTTGAATTTCGGCGTCTACAACGGGCAGAAGCACATTCCGGTGCTGGTGACCGAGGAAATGGTCGGCCACAAGTTCGGCGAGTTCGCGCCGACGCGGATGTTCTACGGCCACTCCTCCGACCGCAGGGCCAAGCGCACGAGCGCTCCGGCAGCGCCGAGTGCCGCTGCGCCGGCGGCGCCCGCGGCTCCGGCGGCAAGCTAAGGGATTAAAGAGAGACGTCATGGGCAAGAGCGCACGCGGGCGAGACCTCTCCGACAACGAGGCCAAGGCGGTCAGCCGCATGCTGCGGGTGTCGCCGCAGAAGCTCAATCTGGTCGCGCAGATGATCCGCGGCAAGAAGGTCGCGAGCGCGCTCGCCGACCTCGAGTTTTCGCGCAAGCGCATCGCCAAGGACGTGCGCAAATGCCTGGAATCGGCGATCGCCAACGCCGAGAACAATCACGACCTCGACGTCGACGATCTCGTCGTCGCCGAGGCCCATGTCGGCAAGGCGCTGGTGATCAAGCGGTTCGCGCCGCGCGCCCGCGGCCGGGTGGGACGCATTTTCAAGCCATTCTCGCACCTGACCATCGTCGTGCGCGAGGTCGAGGCGCAAGCCGAAGCGAAAGCCTGAGGAGTAGGCCATGGGTCAAAAAGTCAATCCAATCGGGCTTCGGGTCGGCATCAACCGCACCTGGGATTCGCGCTGGTATGCCGGCAAGAGCGAATACGGCACGCTGCTGCACGAGGACATCAAGATCCGCGCAGAGCTGATGAAGCAGCTCAAGCAGGCGGCGGTCTCGCGCATCGTGATCGAGCGCCCGCACAAGAAGTGCCGGGTGACCATCCATTCGGCGCGGCCCGGCGTGGTGATCGGCAAGAAGGGCGCCGACATCGAGAAATTGCGCCGCTCGGTCGCGAGAATGACCGACAGCGATGTGGTCATCAACATCGTCGAAATCCGCAAGCCGGAGCTCGACGCCCAACTGGTCGCCGAGTTGATCTCGCAGCAGCTTGAGCGCCGCGTCGCTTTCCGCCGCGCCATGAAGCGCGCGGTGCAGTCGGCGATGCGTCTCGGCGCCGAGGGCATCCGCATCAACTGCTCCGGGCGTCTGGGCGGCGCGGAAATCGCGCGCATGGAGTGGTATCGCGAAGGCCGCGTGCCGTTGCATACGCTGCGCGCCGATGTCGACTACGGCGTCGCCACCGCCTTCACCACTTACGGCACCTGCGGCGTCAAGGTTTGGATCTTCAAGGGCGAGATCCTCGAACACGATCCGATGGCGCAGGACAAGAAGCTTGCCGAAGGCGACCAGGGCCGTCCGCGCCGCGAAACCGCGGCCTAAAAGGAATTAAGAGTTAAGTCATGCTGCAACCGATCCGCACCAAGTTCCGCAAGGCGCACAAGGGCCGCATCCACGGCGTCGCCTCGAGCGGCGCCACGCTCGCCTTCGGCCAATACGGCCTCAAGGCGCTGGAGCCCGAGCGCGTCACCGCGCGCCAGATCGAAGCCGCGCGCCGCGCGCTCACCCGCTTCATGAAGCGGGCGGGCCGGGTGTGGATTCGCGTCTTCCCCGACGTGCCGGTGTCGAAGAAGCCGATCGAGGTGCGCATGGGCAAGGGCAAGGGCACGCCGGAAGTGTGGGTTTGCCGCGTCAAGCCTGGCCGCATCCTCTTTGAGGTCGACGGCATCCCTGTCGCCGTCGCCAAAGAGGCGCTGGCGCTCGCCGCCGCCAAGCTGCCGGTCAAGACCCGCTTTATCGAACGCATTGCCGAGTGACAGTGATGAAAGCCCCCGACGCCAGAGCCATGACGCTCGATCAGCTGGACGACGAAGTCCTCAAGCTGAAGAAGGAGCAGTTCAATTTGCGCTTCCAGCGCGCCACCGGGCAGCTGGCCAATACCGCGCGCGTGCGCGTCGTGCGCCGCACCATCGCCTTGATGAAGACCGTCGCCGCGCAAAAGCGCGCCGGCATGCCGGAGCCCGCGCCCAAGCCGGAGGCCGAGGCCGCGCCCAAGGCCGCGCCGAAGACACGTAGAACGAAATCAGCCAAGCCGAAGGCCGCCGCGAAGCCGCGCGCCAAGGCGAAGTCAAAGAAGTAAGAGGTTCGAAATGCCGAAGCGTACGCTCCAGGGCGTCGTCGTCAGCGACAAGCAGGACAAGACCATTATCGTGCGGGTCGAACGGCGGTTCACCCACGCGACGATGAAAAAGACCGTGCGCCGTTCGAAGAAATACCACGCCCACGACGAGGCCAACGAATACGCGGTCGGCGACCTGGTGTGGATCGAGGAGCGTCGCCCGCTCTCCAAGCTCAAGTGCTGGGAAGTGATCCGCGGCGAGAAGAAAGCGAAAGTGCAGTAGGCGATATGCCGGACAAGACAGTGAGAGCCGCATCATGATTCAGATGCAAACCAACCTCGACGTGGCGGACAATTCCGGCGCGCGCCGCGTCATGTGCATCAAGGTGCTGGGCGGCTCCAAGCGCAAATACGCCACCATCGGCGACGTCATCGTCGTCTCGGTGAAGGAGGCGATCCCGCGCGGCCGCGTCAAAAAAGGCGACGTGATGAAGGCCGTGGTGGTGCGCATCTCCAAGGGCATCAAGCGCGCCGACGGCTCGGTCATCCGCTTCGACCGCAATGCGGCGGTGCTGATCACCCCGCAGATGGAGCCGGTCGGCACCCGTATCTTCGGGCCGGTGCCGCGCGAATTGCGCGCCAAGAACCACATGAAGATCATCTCGCTCGCCCCGGAGGTGCTGTGATGGCCGCCAAGATCAAGAGGGGCGACAAGGTCGTGGTCCTCAACGGCCGCGACAAGGGCCGCACCGGCGAGGTGTTCGAAGTGCGCCCGGCGCAAGAGCGCGCGCTGGTGCGCGGCATCAACATGGTCAAACGCCACCAACGTCAGACCGCGCAGCAGGAGGGCGGGATCATCTCCAAAGAGGGGCCGATCCACCTGTCCAATCTGGCGCTGGCGGACCCCAAGGACGGCAAGCCGACCCGCGTCGGCTTCAAATTCGTGGGCGAGGGCGATGCGCGCCGGAAAGTGCGCGTCGCCAAGCGTTCCGGAGTCGAGATCGATGGCTGATACACAAGCACCCACCGAAACCAAGAAGCCGAAGCAGCCGCCGCAGGGTGGCGCGCCCAAAGGCGATGCGCAGAAGAGCGCCAAAGACGGCGGCGAGCCGAAGGCCAAGAAGCCGCGCGAGCGCTCGGACTACGTGCCGCGCCTGAAGACCCATTTCGACCAGGTCGTGCGCGGCGAGCTCACCAAGCAGTTCGATTACAAGAATCCAATGCAGGTGCCGCGCGTCACCAAGATCGTGCTCAACATGGGCATCGGCGAAGGCGTCGCCGACCGCAAGAAGGTGGAGAATGCCGCCGCCGATCTGTCGCTGATCGCCGGCCAGAAGGCGGTGATCACCCAGTCGCGCAAGTCGATCGCGACCTACAAGCTGCGCGATGGTCAGCCGATCGGCTGCAAGGTCACGCTGCGTAAGGCGCGCATGTACGACTTCATCGACCGCCTGGTGAACATCGCGCTGCCGCGCATCCGCGACTTCCGCGGGCTCAACCCGAAGAGCTTCGACGGCCGTGGCAACTACAGCCTCGGCGTCAAGGAGCACATCGTGTTCCCGGAGATCGATTTCGACAAGGCCACCGACGTTTGGGGCCTCGACATCACGGTCTGCACCAACGCGCCGAACGACGAGGAAGCGCGCGCGCTGTTGAATGCCTTCAATTTCCCGTTCCGGCAGTGAGGCGACACAAGCCGTCCTCATACGCGGAGCCGCTAAGGAGCTAATGCATGGCGAAGAAGAGTTCGATCGAGAAGAACAATCGACGCAAGAAGATGGCCAAGAAATATTCCGGCCGGCGCAAGCGGCTCAAAGCGCTCGCGCGCGACAAGAAGCTGCCGATGGAGGAGCGTTTCGCCGCCACCCTCAAGCTTGCCGAATTGCCGCGCAATTCCAGCGTCAATCGCGTGCGCAATCGCTGCGAGATAACCGGCCGCCCGCGCGGCTATTACCGCAAGCATCGTGTCAGCCGCATCGCCTTGCGCGAACTCGGCTCCAAGGGCCTGATCCCGGGCCTGGTCAAGTCGAGCTGGTGAGGAGGATCGCATGGCTGTGAACGATCCGATCGGCGACATGATCACCCGCATCCGCAACGCGCAGATGCGAGCCAAGTCGAAGGTCTCCATGCCCGGCTCCAAGCACCGCGAGCGCGTGCTCGAAGTGCTCAAGAGCGAAGGCTATATCCGCGGCTTCGCCAGCGTGGCGCATGCCAATGGGCGCAGCGAGCTCGAGATCGAGCTCAAATATTTCGACGGCGAGCCGGTGATCCGCGAGATTGCGCGCGTGTCCAAGCCCGGGCGCCGCGTCTATGCCTCGGTGCGGGCGCTGCCGCGCATCAATAACGGCCTCGGCGTCGCCATCCTGTCGACGCCGAAGGGCGTGATGGCCGACCACGATGCCCGCGAGGCCAATGTGGGCGGCGAAATCCTCTGCACGGTGTTCTGATGTCACGTATCGGCAAAAAACCGGTCGCGGTGCCCAGCGGCGTCACCGCCAATGTGGAAGGCCAGACCGTCAAGGTGAAGGGCCCGAAGGGCGCGCTGCAGGTCGTGCTGCACGACGACGTGATCGCCAAGATGGAGAAGGGCGGGATCCATGTCGACCCGCGCTTCGAAACCAAGCGCTCGCGCTCGCTCTGGGGCACCTCGCGCACGTTGGTCGCCAATCTGGTGAACGGCGTGACCAAGGGTTTCGAGGAGAAGCTGGAGATCACCGGCGTCGGTTTCCGCGCCGCGGTGCAAGGCAAGTCACTGAACCTGCAGCTCGGCTTTTCGCACGACGTGAACTTCGCCATCCCGCAGGGCATCACCATTGCGACGCCGAAGCCGACCGAGATCGTGGTCACCGGCATCGACAAGCAGCAGGTCGGCCAGGTGGCCGCCGAGATTCGCGGCTTCCGCCCGCCGGAGCCCTACAAGGGCAAGGGCGTGAAGTACACGGGCGAATACATTTTCCGCAAGGAAGGCAAGAAGAAGTAGAGGATGCCATGTCGAGATTGAGTGACCGGACCGCGCGGCGGACGGCGACGGTGCGACGCAAGATCAAGCTTGCGGCGCGCGGGCGCGCGCGCTTGACCGTGTTCCGCTCGTCCAAGCACATCTACGCCCAGCTCATCGACGACGATAAGGGCATCACGCTTGCTTCGGCCTCCACCATGGAAAAGCCCATGCGCGAGACCGCCAAGACCGGCGCCAATATCGAAGCCGCCAAGGCGGTCGGCAAGCTGATCGCCGAACGCGGCAAGGAAAAAGGCGTGAAAGACGTGGTGTTCGATCGCGGCGGCTATCTCTATCACGGCCGCATCAAGGCGCTGGCCGATGCCGCGCGTGAAGGCGGCCTCATCACGCGCACTTGGGCGATTTTCGGACAAGATGATGCGCAAGCGAAATGAAACGAACTAGAGCCTAACGGATAGACCACTATGGCACATGAACCTCGACGAGACCGGGAACGCGGCGGCCACGGCCGCGAAGAGCGCGACAGCGAGTTCATCGACAAGCTGGTGCACATCAACCGCGTCGCCAAGGTGGTCAAGGGCGGCCGCCGCTTCGGCTTTGCCGCGCTGGTGGTGGTCGGCGACCAGAAGGGTCGCGTCGGCTTCGGCCACGGCAAGGCGCGCGAGGTGCCGGAAGCGATCCGCAAGGCAACCGACGCCGCCAAGCGCGGCCTGACGCGGGTGCCGCTGCGCGAGGGCCGCACGCTGCATCACGACGTGTTCGGCCGTCACGGCGCCGGCAAAGTGTTCCTGCGCGCGGCGCCTGCCGGCACCGGCATCATCGCCGGCGGCCCGATGCGCGCGGTGTTCGAGACGCTCGGCATGCAGGACGTGGTGGCGAAGTCGCTCGGCTCGTCCAATGCCTACAACATGGTGCGCGCGACTTTCGATGCGCTCAAGCACCAGGATTCGCCGCGCTCGGTCGCGGCGCGCCGCAACATCAAGGTGTCAACCTTGCAGGCGCGCCGCCGCGAGGGCGGCGAGGCCGAGCAGGCCGCCGACTAAGGGGTGCCGATTATGGCGGAAGCAAAAATCATCAAGGTCGAGCAGGTGGGCAGCCCGCAGCGGCGCCACCACGATCAGCGCGCGACGCTGATCGGCCTCGGCCTCAACAAGATCGGCCGCACCCGCGACCTGCCCGACACGCCGATGACGCGCGGGATGATCCGCAAGGTTCAGCATCTGGTGCGCGTGGTCGGCCAAGCGAAGTGACTTGTTAGTCGTGGCCGGGCTTGACCCGGCCATCCCGAGCGGTCGGGCACGACAGTTGTAGAGAACGAGGACGACGATGAAACTCAACGAGATCGCCGACAAGCCCGGCGCGCGCAAAGCTCGCATGCGCATCGGCCGCGGCATCGGCTCCGGCATGGGCAAGACCGGCGGCCGCGGCGGCAAGGGTCAGACCGCGCGTTCTGGCGTCGCCATCAAGGGCTTCGAAGGCGGCCAGATGCCGCTGCACCGGCGGCTGCCCAAGCGCGGCTTCCGCAACACGCCGTTCGCGGTCAAGCTCAACGAGATCAATCTCGGCAAGGTGCAGGCGGCGATCGATGCAGGCAGCCTCGACGCCGGCCAGCCGATCGATGTCGCCGCCATGGTCAAAGCCGGGCTGATGCGGCGCGCCCACGGCGGGGTGAAGCTGTTGGGCGAGGGCGAGTTCAAGACCAAAGTCGACTTCGCGGTCTATCGCGCCTCCAAGTCGGCGGTCGCTGCGGTCGAGAAGGCCGGCGGCAGCGTGAAAATCCTCGCCGCGCCGAAGCAAGCGGACGCCGAGCCGAAGGGCAAGAACAAGCGCAAGGCACTGGAAGCGGCCAAAGACGGCGGCGGCAAAGGCGGCGGCAAGCCGAAGGGCGGCAAGGGCGAGGCCAAGGCGCCGAAGGCCGAAGAGTAGGCTTGGCGGCTACCGGTTTAGACCGGGGGCGCCTATCTAGAGCGGGCGGGCGAAGGTCGGGCGCGGCGGCAGGAGCGATTGATGGTTTCGGCGGCAGAACAATTAGCGGCCAATCTCAACTTCTCGGCGCTCGCCAAGGCCGAAGAGCTCAAGAAGCGTATCTGGTTCACCCTCGGCGCGCTGATGGTCTACCGGCTCGGCACCTATATCCCGTTGCCCGGCATCGACCCCGCCGCCTGGGCGCAGATCTTCGATACCCAGTCCGGCGGCATTCTCGGCATGTTCAACATGTTCTCGGGAGGCGGCATCCAACGGATGGCGATCTTCGCGCTGAACATCATGCCGTACATTTCGGCGTCGATCATCATTCAGCTGATGACGACGGTCTCGCCCACGCTCGAAGCGCTCAAGAAAGAAGGCGAGGCCGGCCGCAAGATCATGAACCAGTACACGCGCTATCTGACCGTGGTGCTGGCGGCATTCCAGGCCTATGGCATCGCCATCGGGCTGGAGGGCTCGACCAGCGTGGTCAGCAGCCCGGGCTGGTTCTTCCGCATCTCCACCGTCATCACGCTCACGGGCGGCACCGTCTTCCTGATGTGGCTGGGCGAGCAGATCACCTCGCGCGGCATCGGCAACGGCATCTCGCTCATCATCCTGGCCGGCATCGTGGCGCGGCTGCCATCGGCGATCGCCGGCACGCTGGAAATGGGCCGCACCGGCGCGCTCTCCACCGGCCTGATCATCGCCGTCCTGGTGATGGCCGTGGTGGTGGTCGCCTTCATCGTGTTCATGGAGCGCGCCCAGCGCCGGTTGTTGATCCAATACCCCAAACGACAGGTGGGCAACCGCATGTTCGAGGGGCAGTCCTCGCATCTGCCGCTCAAGCTCAACACCTCGGGCGTGATCCCGCCGATCTTCGCCTCGTCGCTGCTGTTGCTGCCGACCACGGTCGCGAACTTCAACGCCGGTCATGGGCCGGGATGGCTCACCACTGTCACCACGCTGCTCGGACACGGGCGGCCGCTGTTCTTGATTTTCTATATCGGGCTGATCGTGTTCTTCGCCTTCTTCTATACCGCGATCGTGTTCAACCCGACCGAGACCGCGGACAATCTGAAGAAGCACGGCGGCTTCATCCCCGGCATAAGGCCGGGCGAGCGCACCGCCGAATATATCGACTACGTGCTCTCGCGCATTACCGTGGTCGGCGCGCTTTACCTCGCCATCGTCTGCTTGATCCCGGAAATCCTGATTTCCTACGCGGCGGTGCCGTTCTATTTCGGCGGCACCTCGCTGCTGATCGTGGTGAGCGTGACCATGGATACGGTAGCGCAGATCCAAGGCTATCTGCTGGCGCACCAGTATGAAGGCATGATCAAACGTTCGAAGTTGCGGGGACGCAATCGATGAGACTGATCTTGCTCGGCCCGCCGGGGGCGGGGAAGGGCACGCAAGCGCAGCGTCTGGTCGAAAAGCACGGCATCGTTCAGCTTTCCACCGGCGACATGTTGCGCGCCGCGGTCGCCGCCGGAACTCCGGTCGGCCTGCGCGCCAAGAGCATCATGGAGCGCGGCGAACTGGTGCCCGACGAGGTGGTGGTGGCGATCATCGCCGACCGCATCGATCAGCCCGACGCCAAGCGCGGCTTTGTGCTCGACGGCTTTCCGCGCACGGTGCCGCAGGCCGAGGCGCTCGAACGCCTGCTCGGCGAGCGCGGGCTCGCGCTCGACGGCGTCATCCAGCTCAAGGTCGACGAACGCATTCTGCTCCAGCGCATCGAGAACCGGATCAGGGAAATGACCGCGCGCGGCGAAAAGCTGCGGGCGGACGACAATCCTGAGGTGCTGAAGGGGCGCCTTGAGGCCTATCGGGCCCAGACCGCCCCGCTGGTCGACCATTACCAGGCCAAGGGCCTGCTCAAGGCCGTGGACGGCATGGCGGCGATCGACGCGGTGACGGCGGCCATCAACGGCATCCTGAGCCCCGCCGCCGGTAAGCCCAAGGCCCGCAAGCCCAAGGCCCGCAAGCCGGCCCGCCGCAAGGCGGCCCGGAAGCCGGCTCGGGCCAAGGCCAAAAAGCCGGCGCGGCCCAAAACCCAAGCGCGCCGGGCCCGAGCGGCTAAGTCTGTGAAATCTCGCCGCAAAGCCGGCCGGGCGGGCGGTGCGAAAAGCAAGCGGGGACAGACCAAATCCCGTACCCAGCGGAGGTTGACGAAGCGGCGATGAATCCCCTAATAAGCACCACATTCAAGAGTTTGACGCGATGCCGGGCCCGAGCGAAGCAGGGCAGGGCGTCGTGTTACGTTTTGCGCTAACCCCTTCCCGGGACACAAAGAATCGGCGCCGAAGGCGCGGCCGGTCGATAACAGGAGTAACCATTCGTGGCTCGTATCGCGGGCGTCAATCTACCGACCAACAAGCGCGTCGAGATCGCGCTGCAATATATCCATGGCATCGGGGCCACGACCGCCAAAGACATCGTCGGCAAGGTTAACTTGCCGCCGGAGCGGCGCGTCTCCCAACTCACCGACGCCGAAGTGCTCCAGATCCGCGAGCTCATCGACCGCGAGTACATCGTCGAAGGCGACCTGCGCCGCGACGTGGCGATGAACATCAAGCGGCTGATGGATCTCGGCTGCTACCGCGGTTTGCGTCACCGCAAGGGTCTGCCGGTGCGCGGCCAGCGCACCCATACCAATGCGCGCACCCGCAAGGGCCCGGCCAAGGCCATCGCCGGCAAGAAGAAAGCGGCGTCACCGACTTGATATTAGGAATTGGCCAGCGCCGCACGGCAGCGGGCCGCGAAAGGATCGAGAATGGGTAAGGAAGTCACCCGCGTCCGCCGGCGCGAACGGAAGAACATCGCGTCCGGCGTGGCCCACGTTGCCGCGTCGTTCAACAACACCATGATCACTATAACCGACGCGCAGGGCAACACCATCGCCTGGTCGTCGGCCGGCACCATGGGCTTCAAGGGCTCGCGCAAATCGACGCCTTACGCGGCGCAGGTCGCCGCCGAGGACGCCGCCAAGAAGGCGCAAGAGCACGGCATGCGCACCCTCGAAGTGGAAGTGTCGGGTCCGGGTTCGGGCCGTGAGTCGGCGCTGCGCGCGCTGCAGGCGGCCGGCTTTACGATTACTTCGATCCGCGACGTCACCACGATCCCGCATAACGGTTGCCGGCCGCGTAAGCGTCGTCGCGTCTGATTGTTCGTTTCGAGCGGGTGATGAGCCCGCGACCGCTGAACTTTCCCCACACGGCGGGTGGGGTGCCGCGGGCAAGACCCGCGCTGCTTGATAGGTGAAGACGTGATCCAAAAGAATTGGCAGGAATTGATCAGGCCGAACAAGCTCCAGGTCGCCGTCGGCAACGAGCCGGCGCGCGTGGCGACCGTCGTGGCCGAGCCGCTGGAACGCGGTTTCGGCGTTACGCTCGGCAACGCGCTCAGGCGCGTGCTGTTGTCATCGCTGCAGGGCTCGGCGGTGCAATCGGTGCACATCGACGGCGTGCTGCACGAGTTCTCCTCGATCGCCGGCGTGCGCGAGGACGTCACCGACATGGTGCTCAACATCAAGGACATCGCCATCAAGATGCAGGGCGAGGGTCCCAAGCGCATGGTGGTGAAGAAGCAGGGTCCCGGCACGGTGACCGCCGGCGACATCCAGACCGTCGGCGACGTGGTCGTGCTCAATCCCGATCTCGTGCTCTGCACCCTCGACGAGGGCGCCGAGATCCGCATGGAGTTCACCGTCAATACCGGCAAGGGCTACGTGCCGGCCGAGCGCAACCGGCCGGAGGACGCGCCGATCGGGCTGATCCCGGTCGACAGCCTCTATTCGCCGGTGCGCAAGGTTTCCTACAAGGTCGAGAACACCCGCGAGGGCCAAATCCTCGACTACGACAAGCTGACCATGAACATCGAGACCAACGGTGCGCTCAGCCCCGAGGACGCGCTCGCTTATGCCGCGCGCATCCTGCAGGACCAGCTCAACGTGTTCGTCAACTTCGAGGAGCCGCGCAAGGAAACCGCCGCCGAGAGCATCCCGGACCTTGCCTTCAACCCGGCCTTCCTCAAGAAGGTGGACGAGCTCGAACTGTCGGTGCGCTCGGCCAATTGCCTGAAGAACGACAACATCGTCTATATCGGCGATCTGGTGCAGAAGACCGAGGCCGAGATGCTGCGCACGCCGAACTTCGGCCGCAAGTCGCTCAACGAGATCAAGGAAGTGCTGGCGCAGATGGGCCTGCATCTCGGCATGGAAGTGCCGGGCTGGCCGCCGGAGAACATCGAAGAGCTGGCCAAGCGCTTCGAAGATCATTACTGAGCCGCGCGAAGCGGCCAACGCGATAGAAGGCTGAGGGAGTAGGCGATGCGTCACGGAAAAGTTCACCGCAAGCTCGGCAAGCGGCCTTCGCATCGCCGCGCCATGTTCGCCAACATGGCGGCGGCCCTGATCAAGCACGAGCAGATCGTCACCACGCTGCCGAAGGCGAAGGAACTGCGCCCGGTGGTGGAAAAGCTGGTGACGCTGGCGAAGAAGGGCGGGCTTGCCGCGCGCCGGCAGGCGATCGCCGAGATGCACGACGTTGTTCAGGTCAAGAAGCTCTTCGAGGTGATCGGTCCGCGCTACAAGGAGCGCAATGGCGGCTATACCCGGATCATGAAGGCCGGCTTCCGCTATGGCGACAATGCCGCCCGCGCCGTGATCGAGTTCGTCGACCGCGACGTCGAGGCCAAGGGCAAGGATTCCGGGCCGGTGCAGGAGAAGAGGGCCGAGGAAGAGGCGCCGGCGGCGGCTTAACGAGCGTTCCCAATCAATAAGGGTTCAAGGGGTGGCCGTTTGGCCGCCCCTTTTCGTTTATCCGCTCGCCGCCGGACGCGGCCTATGTATAATCCCCGCCGTCAATCGTCGGGGGAACACAATGATCCGTTTTGCAACTGTTTTGCTCGCCGCTCTCGCGGCTACGTTCGGCGTCGCGCATGCGCAATCCGGCTCTGGTCAAGCGCGGCGACTATCTGGTCAACACCATCTTGACCTGCGGCAACTGCCATTCGCCGAAGGGCCCGCAAGGCGACATTCCCGGCAAGCACTTCTCCGGCGGCCTCTCCTGGGACGAGCCGCCGTTCAAGGTGACCGCGCCCAATATCACCCAGGACAAGGAAACCGGCATCGGTAAATGGAGCGACGCCGACATCAAGATGCTGTTGCGCAAAGGCGTGAAGCCGGATGGCGTTGCCATCGCCACCGTGATGCCGACCGGCTTCTACGAGATCATCACCGACAAGGACATGGACGCGATCGTCGCCTATCTACGCACGATCAAGCCGATCAAGAACAAGGTGCCGGACCCGATCTACAAGATGAAGCAGGTGCGCCAGATTTTCCCCGGCGGTGAGAAGCCCTACACGGAAGCGATGTTCAGCGATCACGTGAAGCACGGCTTCTATCTCGCCACCATCGGCCATTGCATGGAATGCCATACCCCGATGGTGAAGGGCGAGCATGACTGGGCCAAGGATCTCGGCCGCGGCGGTTTCGAATTCCCCGGGCCCTGGGGCGTGTCGGTGTCGCGCAACATCACCTCGAGCAAGAGCAAAGGCATCGGCGCCTGGACCGACGCCCAGATCAAGACGGCGATCACCACGGGCGTCGACAAGGACGGCAACCACCTCAAGCCGCCGATGGGCTTCGGCTATTACGTCCACATGACCGACGGCGACATCAGCGACATCATCGCCTATCTGCGCACCGTGCCGGCGAAGGAGTAGGGCGCTTACTGAACGCGCTTGCGCACATCATGGCCGGGCTTGTCTCGGCCATGACG
Organism: uncultured Alphaproteobacteria bacterium; assembly: GCA_963761245.1. Classification (GTDB taxonomy): domain Bacteria; phylum Pseudomonadota; class Alphaproteobacteria; order Rhizobiales; family Xanthobacteraceae; genus Pseudolabrys. The sequence continues at coordinate 128,410 of CAVXGN010000028.1, forward strand.
ATTTTGCTTTCGCCAATCGCGCTTTGGGCGATCGTCACCTCGATGCGGAGACGTGATGGCGCTCACCAGCCGGCGAGCACCACCTTGCCGATCGTCGTGCCGCTTTCGATCTGCTGATGCGCCGCGCGCAAATTGGCGGCATTGATCGGCGACATCTCCTTCGCCGCGGTGGTGACGATCAGGTCGGCATCGACCAGTCCCGACACCTCGTTGAGCAGCCGGTGCTGCGCGATCATGTCGGGCGTCTGAAAGACCGCGCGCGTGAACATCGATTCCCAATGCAGCGACACGGCTTTCGGCCTGAGCAGAATGACGTCCATGACCTTGGGATCATCGATCAGGCCGAACTTGCCCTGCGGTCCGATGATGACGGGAATTTGCGGAAAGTGCTGTTCGGTGCCGGTGAGGCTCGCAATCAGCGCCACGGTGTCGTGTCCGATCGCTTTGAGTTGTTCGGCGAACGGCTTGGAATGATCGATGACATGGTCGGCGCCAAGCTTCAGGCACCAGTCGCGTGTTTGCGGCCGTGACGCGGTGGCGATGACGGTCAGTCCCGTGAGCCGTCGCGCGAGCTGGATCATGATCGAGCCGACACCGCCGGCGCCGCCGATGATGAGCAGCGCGCGGCCGTCCGGCGTCTTGCTCGGCGCGACGCCGAAGCGGTCGAATAGCAACTCCCAGGCCGTGATACTGGTGAGCGGCAGCGCCGCCGCTTGCGCGAAACTCAGGCTCTTCGGCTTGAAGCCGACGATGCGCTCGTCCACCAGATGAAATTCGGCATTGGTGCCGGGCCGCGCGATCGAGCCCGCGTAGAAAACCTCGTCGCCCGGCTTGAACAGCGTGACGTCCGGCCCGACCGCCTCGACCACGCCGGCGGCGTCATAGCCGAGCACCTTGGGCGGTTCGCCGGGCTTCGGCGCCGCGCGCATGCGCACTTTGCCGTCGACTGGGTTGACCGATACGGCCTTCACCGCCACGAGGAGGTCGCGGCCAGTCGGCGAAGGCTTGTCGGCAGTGAAATCGATAAGCGCGTCCGCCTCTGCGGCGGGCAGGGATTTGTGGTATCCGACGGCTTTCATGGCGGCACTCCAAACGGGGCGGGGCGCCCAGTGTCGGCATCGTCGCGCCCATTGCAAGGACCTGCGAAATTGGCCGAATCGGCAGCCCGTGCCTTCAATCGGCCTCGCAATGGTCCTATATCGGGGAGACCTGCCGGAGACCTGAAATGCCCGTGATTCGACGTTCTTTCGTTGCCTCGCTCGCGCTCTGCGCGCTGGCGCTGACCTCCATCGCCGCGCAGGCGCAGCCGGTCGAGCGCAAGGTGCCGACGCAGGCCGAGCTGCGGCTGTCCTATGCGCCGGTGGTCAAGCGCGTGGCGCCGGCGGTGGTCAATGTCTACGCCGCCAAGGTCGTGCACAACCGCAATCCGCTGTTCGACGACCCGATCTTCCGGCGTTTCTTCGGCGTGCCGGGGGGCGGTGAGCGTCAGCAGGTGCAGCGCTCGCTCGGCTCCGGCGTCATCATCGATCCGTCCGGCCTGATCGTCACCAACGTGCACGTGATCGAGGGCGCCGACGAGGTCAAGGTCGCGCTCGCCGACAAGCGCGAGTTCGAAGCCGCCATCGTGCTGAAGGACAAGCGCAGCGATCTCGCCGTGCTGCAGCTGAAGGATTCGCACGAGCGCTTTCCCTCACTCGAATTCGCCAATTCCGACGCGCTGCAGGTTGGCGACGTCGTGCTGGCGATCGGCAACCCCTTCGGCGTCGGGCAGACCGTCACCCACGGTATCGTCTCGGCGCTGGCGCGCACCAAGATCGGCATCACCGACTATCAGTTCTTCATCCAGACCGACGCGCCGATCAATCCGGGCAATTCCGGCGGCGCGCTGGTCGATTTGTCCGGCAAGCTGGTGGGCATCAATACCGCGATCTTCTCGCGCTCGGGCGGCTCGCAGGGCATCGGCTTTGCCATTCCCTCCAACATGGTGCGCGTGGTGGTGGCGTCCGCCGAGCATGGCGGCAAGGCCGTGCAGCGGCCCTGGCTCGGCGCCAAGCTGCAGGCGGTCACCGCCGACATCGCCGACGGCCTGGGCCTCAAGCGCCCGACCGGCGCCCTGGTCGTCAGCCTGGTGCGCGGCAGTCCTGGCGCGCAAGCCGGGCTCAAACCCGGCGATCTGATCCTGTCGATCGATGGGCAAACGGTCGACGACCCCAACGCTTTCGACTACCGCTTCGCCACCAAACCGCTCGGCGGCGTGGCGTCGCTCGGCGTGATGCGCAGCGGCCGCGAGCTGGTCATGCCGGTGCGCTTGCAGACGGCGCCCGCTCGGCCGCGCGAGGAGATCACCATTCGCTCGCGCTCGCCGTTCTCCGGCGCAAGGGTGGCGAATTTGTCGCCGGCGTTGGCCGACGAATTGCAGCTGCAGAACGCCGACGAAGGCGTGGTGATCCTCGGCGTCAATGACGGCTCCTATGCCAGAAATCTCGGCTTCCAGCACGGCGATATCGTTTTGTCGGTGAACGGGGAGCGCATCGGCAATACCGCCGAACTCGCGCGCATCGCCGGGCAGCCACAGCGCTCCTGGCGCATCGTCATCAACCGCGGCGGCCGGCGCATTACCGCGGTGTTCAACGGATAGCGATCGGAGGCCCGCTGTGGCCGCGCGCACCAAACCAGGACCGACTTTGTTCGCGGCCGCCGGCCTCGACAAGGACGCGCCGCGTCCGCTCGCCGACAGGCTGCGCCCGACCAAGCTCGACGAGGTGGTCGGCCAGGATCATCTGTTGGGCGCGGATGGCGCGCTCAGCCGCATGCTGGCGACCCGCTCGCTCGGTAGCCTCGTGTTCTGGGGCCCGCCCGGCACCGGCAAGACCACGGTGGCGCGGCTGTTGGCGCAGGCGACCGACCTGCATTTCGAGCAGATCTCGGCGATCTTCACCGGCGTTGCCGACCTGAAGAAGGTGTTCGAGGAAGCGCGCCGCCGCCGCGAGCTGGGGCAGGGCACGCTGCTGTTCGTCGACGAGATCCACCGCTTCAACCGCGCCCAGCAGGACTCGTTTCTGCCGGTGATGGAGGACGGCACCATCGTGCTGGTCGGCGCCACCACCGAGAACCCGAGCTTCGAACTCAACGCGCCGCTGTTGTCGCGTGCGCGCGTGCTGGTGTTCAAGCCGCTCGATACCGACGCCATCGAGAAACTGCTGGCGCGCGCCGAGGCCATCGACAGCCGCAAGCTGCCGCTTGACGATGAGGCGCGCGCTTCGCTGATCCGCATGGCCGACGGCGACGGCCGCGCCGCGCTCACGCTCGCCGAAGAAATCTGGCGCGCCGCCCGCAAGGACGAAATGTTCGGCGCCGCGCAATTGCAGGAGATCGTGCAGCGGCGCGCGCCGATCTACGACAAGGCGCAGGACGGCCATTACAATCTGATCTCCGCCCTGCACAAGTCGGTGCGCGGCTCCGATCCCGACGCCGCGCTCTATTATCTCTGCCGCATGCTCGATGCCGGCGAGCCGCCGCTCTATATCGCGCGCCGCGTGGTGCGCATGGCGATCGAGGACATCGGGCTCGCCGATCCGCAGGCGCTGGTGATCGCCAACGCCGCCAAGGACGCCTACGATTTCCTGGGCTCGCCGGAGGGCGAGCTGGCGATTGCCGAAGCCGTGCTCTATGTGGCGACCGCGCCGAAATCGAATGCGGCTTACGCCGCCTTCGGCGCCGCCATGCGCACCGCCAAGGAGGCCGGCTCGCTGCTGCCGCCCAAGCACATCCTCAATGCGCCGACCAAGCTGATGCAGAGCGAAGGCTACGGCCGCGGCTATTCTTACGACCACGACGCCGAGGAAGCCTTCTCCGGCCAGAACTATTTCCCCGACGCGCTGCCGCGCCAGCGCTTTTACAATCCGCCCGAGCGCGGCTTCGAGCGCGAGGTGCGCAAGCGGCTGGAATACTGGGCGAAACTGCGAAAAGAGCGGGGCACCTCGTGACCCGCGGCAGAAACGGCCCGCGCCAGCCGGGCGGCGGACGGCAGACTGCAGGCCCGCGCGGCCGTGGTCATGGCCTTGATCGCGACGAGCGCAACAAAGAGCGCTCCAGAGAAAGATACAATACCCGCCAATCCGATTTGCAGGTGAAGCGCACCGGCAAGCGCCCCGCCAAACGCGGCGGTGCGCGCCCGGCCTTTCCCCCACGTCCGTCGCGCGAAGCGCCTGCGATGGCACCGCCGCCAGTCGCCGTACCTAAGCCGGTGCATTTTTCCGCCGGCGTGCAGACCGTCACCGTCACGCCGGACGAAAACAACATGCGCGTCGACCGCTTCTTCGAGGCGCGCTATCCCGGCCTGTCCTTCAGCCATATCCAGCGCATCATCCGCAAAGGCGAGGTGCGCGTGAACGGCAAGCGCACCGAGCCGAAGGCGCGGCTCGAAAGCGGCCAATCCGTGCGCATCCCGCCGCTCAAGCTGGAAGCGCCGCCACCGCGCGACGACGCGCCGCAGGCGCAGCAGGACCGCGCCTTCATCCGCTCGATTACGCTCTACGAAGACGACGACGTGCTGGTGCTCAACAAGCCGATGGGGCTTGCCGTGCAGGGCGGCTCCGGCACCACGCGCCATATCGACGGCATGCTCGGTGCCTTGCGCGGCACGCATCCGGACGCCCAACGCCCGCGCCTGGTGCACCGGCTCGACAAGGACACCGCCGGCTGCCTGCTGGTGGCCAAGACGCGCTTTGCTGCGTCCGCGCTCGCCAAGACCTTCCGCACACGCTCGGCGCGCAAGATCTATTGGGCGCTGGTCGTCGGCGTGCCGAAGCCGGCACAGGGGCGCGTTTCCACTTATCTTGCCAAGCAGGAGATCGAGGAAGACTCGTTCATGCGCATCGCCAAGCATGGCGACAAGGATGCGATGCACGCGGTCACCTATTACGCGGTGGTGGAGACGGCGGCACAGAAGCTTGCCTGGATTTCTCTCAAGCCGGTGACCGGCCGTACCCACCAATTGCGCGCGCACATGGCCCATATCGGCAATCCGATCGTCGGCGACCCGAAATATTTCAATATCGAGAACTGGGAATTTCCCGGCGGCATGCAGAACAAGCTGCATCTGCTGGCGCGGCGGATCGCGGTGCCGCATCCGCGCGGCGGCACGATCGACGTGTCGGCGCCGCTGCCGCCGCATATGGCGCAGAGCTGGAACCTGCTCGGCTTCGACGCCACGCGCTACGATCCGATCATGGACGCGCCGGAGGAGTAGCCGGTAAGCCGTCTTGCGCGGGCTTGTCCCGCGCATCCCGATCACTAGGTACAGTGTTGCATTCCTAAGCGGGATGGCCGGGACAAGCCCGGCCATGACTGAGTCAAAAATGCGCCACGTCGCAACGCTTACTTTCGCATTGGTGCTGTTAGGCGTCGCTATGCCCGCGGCTGCGCAATCACGGCGATGGCAATTACAACATCATGAAGCCGGAACCAGGCCGTCCGGAAGAATTGCCGGAACCCTGGCTGCCGCCGAAATACAAGTCGCCGCGCGGCTCGCGCGAGCATGTGGTGATTCCGCGCTCGGCGCCGACGCCGCAGGCGCGCCAGCAGGTGCCGCCGCCGATCGTCGTGCCGGAAACGGGGCGCGTGCTGCCCAATTTGCCGACGGTTGCCCCCTCGGGGCCGCACGGCGCCGAGACCTACCAGGACCGCGCCGCGCGCTGCACCCACCAGGCCGGCGTCTATGGCCAGGCCGCCGGCGACCGCAGCAGCTACATCAATAGCTGCATCAACCAGTAACGCCGGATCGCATCGCCCAAGGAAATGCTGTAGGCCCTCAAAGCTTTCAAGCGCTAGCCTACTGAAATGTAAGGAGTTTTTCGGCCGAGCGCAGCATGGAATTCCCAGATTTTGCTAGGGGTTTGTCAACGGCTCGCGTCTATAGGGTTGATCTCTGACGCGGGACCGAGATTTGACCGAGACGCAACCAACCGCTTCCGCCATGGGCTTTGATGCCGCTTTGCCGGAACCGAAGCCGGTGACAGTGACCCGCTGGACGGCGCGTCTCGCCGATCCCGCTTGCGAGCGCGATTTTCGCGCGCACCGCTTTTCCGACGATCACCGGCGCGCGTTGCTCTTGATGGGTCTGGTGGCAGGCGCCAGCAGCTTGAACTTCCTCATCGAGATCTACGCCTATCTGCACGGCGCCAGCGGCTTCGCGGCCCTGATTCCGACCATCGCGGTTATCGTATTCCCGATCGTCGGCCTGCTCATCGTTCTGCGCCTGCGCACGCCGGGCACGCTTGAAACATTCATGGTGGGCGCGGTCGCCATCGGCATGACGATCCGCATGGTGATGGTGACGCTGCATCCCGACATCACCGAGATGGGGCCGGCCATGATGGTCGGTATTCTATTCGTCATCTACCTTTATCTGCCGATCCGCTTCGTCAGTTCGGTCGCGCTGGCGGCCGGCTTTATCTTGCTGGCGCCGCTATGGTGGCGGTTGGCGCTCGGCGCGGCTCTGCCACCCGACCAATTCTTCCGCACTCTGGTCTGGCTGCTGCTCGCCAATGCGCTGGGCTTTACCGCCGCCAATGCGTTGCAGCGCAGCCAGCGCACGCAATACGCACAGAGCCTCATCCTGCAGCAGTTGCTGTCGACCGATTCGCTCACCGGCATCGCCAACCGTCGCCGCTTCGACGATGCCTTGGAGCGGGAGTGGCGGCGCTGCCGCCGCGCCGGCGCGCCGCTCTCGCTGCTGATGATCGACGTCGATCACTTCAAGCCGTACAACGACCTGTTCGGCCATCAACAGGGCGACGATTGCCTGCGCCAGGTGGCGCGCCTGCTGCTCGAAGAGGTCGGACGTCCCGCCGATTTGCTCGCGCGCTACGGCGGCGAGGAGTTCGTCTGCCTGCTGCCGGAAGCCGGTCCGTTCGGCGCGCGCACCGTCGCCAATCGCCTGATCGCGGCGATCCAGCGCGCCGCCATCGCGCATCCTTTGTCTGCGGCGGGCGGGCGATTGACCATCAGCATCGGCGTTGCGACCGCGGCCGATCTTGCCGGTGCGCCGGATGCGCTGGTCGCGCTGGCGGACAAGCTGCTCTATGCCGCCAAAGACGCCGGCCGCGATCAGGGCATGGCCGGCACGCTGCCGCGCAGGATACCGACGCCGGTCGCCGCTTGACGCCGGCTTAGGCGCTGGCTCTGTCCAAAGCCTGACTATCCTCGGCCGTCAGCGTGAGCCGCGGCGCTTTCAGCATCTCGTCGAGCTGCGCCATGCTGGTGGCGCTGGCGATCGGCGCGGTGATGCCGGGCCGCGCGATCAGCCAGGCGAGCGCGACCTGCGCCGGCGTTGCGGAATGGCGGGCGGCGACCTCATCGAGCGCCGCCAGAATTCTCAATCCACGCTCGTTGAGATATCCCTTCATGCGGCCGCCGCGCGCCGCGCTCTTGGCGGCGTCGGCGGCTACGCGGTATTTGCCGGTGAGGAAGCCGGAGGCGAGCGAGAAATAGGTGATGACGCCGAGCTTTTCCTGCCGGCAGATCGGCGCGTAGTCGGTCTCAAAGCTCTTGCGGTCGTAGAGATTATAGAGCGGCTGCAGGCTCTCGTAGCGCGGAATGCCAAGCCGGCGGCTGGCCGCGAGCGAGGCTTTCAGCCGCGCCACGTCCATGTTGGAAGCGCCGATGACGCGCACCTTGCCTTGCGCGATCAGCTGCGCGTAGGCCTGCAGGGTCTCTTCCGGCGGCGTCACCTCATCGTCGAAATGGGTCTGCACCAGATCGATGCAATCGACCTGCAGCCGCTTCAGGCACGCCTCCGTCGCGCGCAGGATGTAATCCTTCTTCAAGGACTTTCCTTCGCCCATGTCGTTGCCGATCTTGGTGGCGATCACGACTTGGTCGCGCTTGCCGCTTCGTTTCAGCCAGTTGCCGATGACGATTTCCGATTCGCCGCCTTTATGGCCGGGCGCCCAGCGCGAATAGGTGTCGGCGGTGTCGATGCCATTGAAGCCGGCGTCGATGAAGGCGTCGAGCAGCGCGAAGGAGGTCGGCTCGTCGACGTTCCAGCCGAACACATTGCCGCCCAGCATCAGCGGGGCGATGCGCAGGTCGGATTGGCCGAGTGGACGAAGTTGCATGGCGCTTTCTTACTTCGCCCTCTCCCCTCCAGGGGGAGGTGAAGAGAGTGCGCGGGGTAGCCTACCGCAAACTGGCGTTGAACTTGTCGAGCGCCGCTTGCCCGGGACAGAGCTCCTTCTCGGACAGCGCATTGAGCGGGCCCTCGACCGTGCGCAGATGCGCGTGCAGGTCCTCCGGCTCGGCGTCGACATAGAGCAGGCCGGTGACGATCTGGCCCTTGGCGGCGTGATGCTGCAGGAAGCCGAGCGCGGCGGCGCGGTCGGTCAGCTCGTAGTCGGCGGCGAGCTTGCGCAGCGCCAGCCTGGAGCCGTCGTGCTGCTCCACCACTTCCACCGTGCCGGGCTCGTATTTGATCTCGATCGGCATGCGGCTCGACATGAAATCGAGCCGGTTGACCGCCTCGTTGTGCTCGCGCACGAAATCGAAGCTCTTGGTCGAGCCGGCGTGGTTGTTGAAGGCGACGCATGGGCTGATCACGTCGATGAAGGCGGCGCCCTGGTGAGCGATCGCCGCCTTGATGATCGGCACCAGCTGGTGCTTGTCGCCGGAGAACGAGCGGGCAACGAACGAGGCGCCGAGCTGCAGCGCCAGCGCCGCGAGATCGATCGAATTGTCGGTGTTGATGAAGCCGCGCTTCGACTTCGAGCCGCGGTCGGCGGTGGCGGAGAACTGGCCCTTGGTCAGCCCGTAAACGCCGTTGTTCTCAACGATATAGACCATGTTGACGCCGCGCCGCAGGCAGTGCGCGAACTGCCCGAGGCCGATCGAGGCGCTATCGCCGTCGCCGGAGACGCCGAGGTAAATGAGATCGCGGTTGGCGAGATTGGCGCCGGTCAAGACCGACGGCATGCGGCCGTGCACCGAATTGAAGCCGTGCGAATTGCCGAGGAAATAGGTCGGCGTCTTCGACGAGCAGCCGATGCCGGAAATCTTGGCGACGCGATGCGGCTCGATCGACAGTTCGAAGCAGGCCTGGATGATGGCGCCGGTGATCGAGTCGTGACCGCAGCCGGCGCACAGCGTCGACACCGTGCCCTCGTAGTCGCGGTGGGTGTAGCCGAGCGTGTTCTTCGGCAAATCGGGGTGGTGGAATTTCGGCTTGGTGAGATAGGTCACGATGTCACCTTCAAAGGCTTGACCTTGAGCTTGTCGAGATGATCGCCGATCGCCTTGGCGATAAAGCGCGCGGTGATCGGGGTGCCGTCATAGTGCAGGATCGGCACCAGCCGCACCGGATCGATGCCGACTTCGTTGACGATCAGCGAGCGCAATTGCGCGTCGCGGTTCTGCTCGACCACGAACACGAAATCGTGGTCGGCGACGAACGAGTTGACGCTGGAATGGAACGGGAAGGCGCGCACCCGCAGGCGATCGAGCGCATGGCCGCGCGCCTCGATCATGTGGATCGCCTCGTCCATCGCCGGCGCGGTCGAGCCGTAATAGATCACGCCGTATTTGGTCGGCTTGGCGGCATTGGCCTGCAAGGGCCGCGGCACCAGGTCCTTGGCGGTGTCGAACTTGCGGATCAGCCGCTGCATGTTGTCGACGTAGGGCGCGCCTTCTTCGGTGTACTTGGCGTAACGGTCGCGCGAGGTGCCGCGGGTGAAGAACGAGCCCTTGGTCGGATGCGTGCCCGGGATAGGTGCGATAGGGGATGCCGTCGCCGTCGACGTCGAGATAGCGGCCGAACTCCTTGCCGGCTTCCAGCTCGGCGGCGGTCATCACCTTGCCGCGGTCGTATGTGCGGGCGTCGTCCCAGGCGAACGGGCGGGCGAGGTGGTGGTTCATGCCGATATCGAGATCGAGCATGACGAAGATCGGCGTCTGCAGCCGGTCGGCGAGATCGAAGGCCTGCGCGCCCATATCGAAGGCTTCCGCCGGGTCCTCCGGGAACAGCAGCACGTGCTTGGTGTCGCCATGCGAGGCATAGGCGCAGGAGATGACGTCGCACTGCTGGGTGCGGGTCGGCATGCCGGTCGAAGGGCCGGCGCGCTGCACGTCGAACAGCACGGCCGGAATCTCGGCGAAATAGGCAAGCCCGATGAACTCCTGCATCAATGAGATGCCCGGGCCGGAGGTGGCGGTGAAGGCGCGCGCGCCGTTCCAGCCGGCGCCGATCACGATGCCGATGGAGGCGAGCTCGTCCTCGGCCTGGATGATGGCGTATTTGGCCTGGCCGGTCTCCGGATCGACACGCATCTTGGCGCAGTGCCGGGTAAACGCATCGGCGAGCGAGGAGGATGGCGTGATCGGATACCAGGCGCACACCGTGGCGCCGCCATAGACGGCGCCGAGCGCGGCCGCCGAATTGCCCTCGATGAAGATGCGGTCGCCGACTTTGTTGCTCTTGGTCAGCCGCAGGCCGATCGGGCACTCGAGATTCATCACCGCATAATCGCGGCCGATATGCAGCGCCTTCAGGTTAGGCGCGATCAGCTTGTCCTTGCCCTTGTACTGCTCGCCGATCAATTGCTCGACGATCTTGACGTCTATGTCGAGCAGCGCGGTGAGCGCGCCGATATAGATGATGTTCTTGAACAACTGGCGCTGGCGCGGGTCGCTATATTCGCGATTGCAGATGGCGGTCAGCGGCACGCCGATGACGCTGATGTCGGGCCGGAACTTGGAGGCCGGCAGCGGCTTGGTCGAATCGTAGAACAGATAGCCGCCCGGCTCGATCGAGGCGATGTCGCGCTCGAAGGTCTGCGGATTCATCGCCACCATCAGGTCGGTGCCGCCGCGCGCGCCGAGATGGCCGGCTTCCGAGACGCGCACCTCGTACCAGGTCGGCAATCCTTGAATGTTGGACGGGAAAATATTGCGCGGCGCCACCGGCACACCCATGCGCAGCACCGCGCGGGCGAACATTTCGTTGGCGCTGGCCGAGCCCGAGCCGTTGACGTTGGCGAAACGGACGACGAAATCGTTTACGCGGCTGATCGGCGTGGCGGTCGGCATGACGTTCCTGCGTAGGTCATATCCAGCAAGAATTTCTGCATGTCCCAGGCGCCGGTCGGGCATCGCTCGGCGCACAGGCTGCAATGCAGACAGACGTCCTCGTCCTTGACCATGACGCGGCCGGTCTTCAGCCCGTCCTGGACATAGAGATCCTGGGTGAGATCGTGCGACGGCGCGGTGAGCCGCTGGCGCAGATCGGCTTCCTCGCCGTTCGGCGTGAAAGTGATGCAGTCCATCGGGCAGATGTCGACGCATGCGTCGCATTCGATGCACAGCGAGGCGGTGAACACCGTCTGCACGTCGCAATTCAGGCAGCGCCCGGCTTCCGCGAACGCGAGCTGCTCATCGAAGCCCAGTTCGACCTCGGCCTTGATGTCCTTGAGCGCGACCACTTTGTCGCGCAGGGGCACCCGGTAGCGATGGTCGGGCATGATCTCGTTCTTATAGCTCCACTCGTGGATGCCCATCTTCTGGCTGATCAGCTCGACGGCCGGGAGAGGGCGGTCGGCGATGTCTTCGCCGTTGAGCAGCTTGTCGATGGAGACGGCGGCCTCATGGCCATGCGCCACCGCCCAGATGATGTTCTTCGGCCCGAACGCGGAGTCGCCGCCGAAGAACACCTTCGGGTTGGTCGATTGGAAGGTCTGCTCGTCGAGCTTGGGCAGGCCCCAGTCGTTGAATTCGATGCCGGCATCGCGCTCGATCCAGGGGAAGGCGTTCTCCTGGCCGACCGCGACCAGCACGTCGTCACAGGGGAAATGCTGCTCGGGTTCGCCGGTCGGCACCAGCTTGCGGCGGCCCTTGGCGTCAAATTCAGCCTTCACCTTCTCGAAGGTGATGCCGGTGAGCTTGCCGTTGTCGAGGGTGAATTGCTTGGGCACCAGGTAATTGTGGATCGGGATGCCCTCATGCATGGCGTCTTCCTTTTCCCAAGGCGACGCCTTCATTTCCTCGAAGCCCGAGCGCACCACCACCTGCACGTCCTCGCCGCCGAGCCGGCGCGAGGAGCGGCAGCAGTCCATCGCGGTGTTGCCGCCGCCCAGCACGACCACGCGCTTGCCGATCTTGGTGGTGTGGCCGAACGACACCGAGGACAGCCAGTCGATACCGATATGGATATTGGCGGCGGCTTCCTGGCGGCCGGGGATGTCGAGATCGCGCCCGCGTGGCGCGCCGGAGCCGACGAACACCGCGTCCCAGGCTTCGGCCAGCAGCGCCTTCATGCTGTCGATGCGTTGTCCGCCGCGGAATTCAACGCCGAGGTCGAGGATGTAGCCGCATTCCTCGTCGATGACATTGTCGGGTAGACGGAATTTCGGAATCTGCGAGCGGATCATGCCGCCCGCTTGCGCGTCGGAATCGAACACCACGCAATGATAGCCGAGCGGTGCGAGGTCGCGCGCGACCGTCAGCGAGGCCGGGCCGCCGCCGACCAGCGCGATGCGCTTGCCGTTCTTTTTCGCCGCCGGCTTGGGCAGCCGCTCGCGGATATCGTCCTTGTAATCGGCGGCGACTCTTTTCAGGCGGCAGATTGCCACCGGCTCCTTCTCGACCCGCACGCGGCGGCAGGCCGGCTCGCAGGGACGGTCGCAGGTGCGCCCGAGAATCCCGGGAAAAACATTGGAATGCCAGTTGACCATATAGGCGTCGGAATAACGCCCTTGTGCGATCATCCGGATATATTCAGGGACCGGGGTGTGCGCCGGGCAGGCCCATTGGCAATCCACGACCTTGTGGAAGTAATCCGGCGCGGCAATGTCGGTATTCTTCATTCACTCCTCGAAACGCGTCCCGCTACACAAACGCAAAAACTCAACGGTGCCGCGCCACAGCCTTTGCCGGCTAGCATTTCTCCCCAGGACCGGGCCTTGTCGATCGGCCGCGAATCCGAAACCCCATATTATGGGCTCGAATCGCTTAAGGCTACCTATCCTTCCGTCATGACGGCCAACCATCAACCGCAAGTCGGCGCGAAGGTTTTTCGCTCCTTGAAAGCGGCGGCAACATGGCGCCACCCCCCGTCCGCGTGCCGCCGGACGCCGCCCTAACGGTGGGCGCATTCGCTGATCGGGGTGGTCGAAGGCTCGCCTGGCTAACCTTGGTTCCATTGTTGTGCGGCGCAATATGACGCGAACGTGATTAACGGTTCCGCTTGTCTCGCGGCGGCAATTTAAACGTAGCAATTTTGATGCCGACGGCGGCCATGCGCTGCCGCCGGGCCTCGCGTATTTGGCTCGGAGGGCTCAGTCGCAGTAGAGGCGCCATATCCAGCGGTGGTGATAGCGCACGTGACGCCAGTAGCAATCCGGCCCGTAATAGTAGGGATCGTCCCGGTAATCATAGGCGAAGGGTGCGCCCCAGCCGAAGAAGCCAAAAACCGGAGCGCTACGACGGGAATGGTGGCGATTGCCGTGATGGCGGCCGTTATAGGCGAAACCGCTTCGCCCGTTTAGTGCCGGGCCGCGCGCGGCCGGAGCCGATGGGCCGCCGACATGACGACCGGATCCGCTGAAACGCGGCGCACCGCCGCTGCGGCCACCGCCGCCGCCGACTTGGGCGGCGCCGCCGCCCCCACCGCCCCCACCGCCACCGAAGCCGCCAGCGCTACCACCACCGCCGCCACGACTGCCGCCACCGCCACCGCCGCCGACTTGGGCGCCGCCGCCACCGCCACCGCTCTCATGTGCGGCCTGCGCGCCGGCCGGGGTCGCGATCATCGCGCCGGCGAGGAGCGCCGCCGCGATCGAGGCGATGATCTTGGTCTTGTTGAGCATGGTCCAGGACTCCTTTTCAGGTCGCCCGATCGCGTGAGGCAGTCCGCCTTGCCCGCTCGGCGACCGCATCATTGGTCGTGCGCCGCGGTGGAACCGGCCTCAAAGCATTGCCATATTGCAATGCCTGGGTAGGAGTGTGCGTTCCATCACCTCTGCGACGCTTATCCGGACTAACCCGCTGATGCGCGACATATTCACTGACATCTTCGAAAACCAGCCGCTGGAGCCGACCGAGGCGGCGCGGCGGGCCATGCGCCCGTCCTTGCGCAAGCGATTCTATGAGCGCGCTCATAGTGGCGAGCAAAAAGATGGCGGCTTTGCGGTGCTGCTTGACGCCCGGCCGGTGAAGACGCCGGCGCGCCGCGCCTTGGCGGCGCCGACGCGCGCGCTTGCCGAGGCGCTGGCGCAGGAATGGAACGCGCAGCAGGACGTCATCGATCCGGCGTGCATGCCGCTGACGCGGCTTTGCAACGCCATCATCGATGCCGTTGTGCCGGGATCAAAGCCGGTGACCGACGAGGTGGCGAAATACCTGTCCTGCGATTTGTTGTTCTATCGCGCCGACACGCCGGCCGGTCTGGTCGAACGTCAGGCGCAGCATTGGGATCCGGTGCTGGCCTGGGCGCGCAACGCGCTGAGCGCGCGCTTTGTGCTGGGGCAGGGCGTCATGCATGTGGCGCAGCCGGCTGAGGCGGTCGCCGCCGCGCGCTCCGGCATTCCCGCCGATCCGTGGCGGCTGGGCGCGGTGGCCTCGATCGCGACGCTGACCGGCTCGGCATTGCTGGCATTGGCGATGGCGCACGGTGCGCTCGATGCCGACGCGGCCTGGCAAGCAGCCCATGTCGATGAGGACTGGCAGATGCAGCAATGGGGCCGCGACGCACTCACGCTCGAGCGCCGCGACTATCATTTCGCCGCGCTGCAGGCGGCGGCGACGGTGCTGAAGCGCGCCTAGGCCGCCATGGTCCGCTATTGCCGGGCGACGCCTGCCCACCGTTTTGCGTACCACAGCGCAACGGCAAGGCTGGCGGACACTGCGGCGGTGACGAGCGGCTCCGCCCATTGCGGCCCGAAGTGCGAGGGATGTGCGAAGATGTCACCGATGAAGGTAACGACCGCGCTGATCGTCGCCTGGCGGTAGACACTGTCAATCGCCCGGTTCATCTGCAGCAGGAGCCCAACGGTGACCAATGCGCCGACGGTCCCGCAAACCGTCGCAAGCACCACATGCTCCACGTCGAAAGCGGCGAAAACATTTCCGCGCGCCATGACGAGAAGGCAGGCGAGCCACGCTCCACAAAACTTTTCAATGGCAGGACGGATAAGCCCGCTCGTGCGCAGATCATTCAACGCGAGCCCACCGAGGTTATGGGTTGCCATCCAATAGCCCTCCCTTGCTGGCCGCTGCTTCAACGCACGTGTCGTGCGACATCCAGCCGCGAAGGGCAAATCATTTCAGCCCCGCGCGGCTATCAATTCTGGGTGACGGCCGATTGATCCGGGACGCGACACGGATCCCGGCCGGGGCGCAGGATGAACCAGCACGAACGGCCCTTCGTGCCGCGGGCAGGGAACGACCTTCGAAGTCAATGTGTTGCCGTCGCAGCGCCGGCAATCTACTGCCCGGTCGGGTCGCCGACGCGGCTGGCCTCGTAGAGGAACCAGACCCGCTTCTCGGCGTCGTCGATGAAGGTCTCGAGCAGGCTCGCGGTCGCCACGTCCTCGTGCTCGTCGCACAGGCCGTGCGCCTCGCGCATCGAGGCCACCACGCGCTGATTGTCCTCGCGCAATTCGGCCAGCATGTCCTGCGGATCGACGTAAGGCGCGTCGTTATCGGCGAGCCGCTGCTGGCGCGAAATGTCGCCGATCGAGCGCAGCGTATTGCCGCCGATCTTGCGCACGCGCTCGGCGATCACGTCGGTGGTGGCGAAAATCTGATCGGCCTGCTCGTCGAGCAGCAAATGGTAGTCGCGGAAATGCGGTCCGCTGACGTGCCAGTGGAAGTTCTTGGTCTTCATGTAGAGCGCGAAGGTGTCGGCCAGGATCGCATTCATCGCTCCGGCGATATCCTTGGTGGCATTGGCGCCGAGGTCGGTCGGCGTCTTGAGACGTGGCGAAGGCTTGGCGATGCTGTTCATCGGAAAATGTCCTGTGTTGTCACAATACCGCAGCGCCCCCGCGTTCCCCACGATACCGCTTGAAAACGACGGCGTCGTGAAAAAGTTCCATAGCGGCAGAAATCACGTTATTTCGCTGGATTTATCCTGGCCGGCCTGCGCCTCAAGCGCGGCGGCCTTGGCGAGGCTTTCGCGCGCCTCGTCCTCGCGCCCGAGCGCCTGCAAGACCTGTGCGCGAATTTTGTGCGCGGCAATCGACTCGGCGTTGTTGGCGATGGCCTGATCGATTGCAGCCAGCGCCTCATCCAGCCGATCGAGCTGCTTGAGCGCGAGGCCGCGGGCAAGATGCGCTTCGGCGAATTTGGGCGCGATCGAAAGTGTCCGGTCGTAGCCTTCCATCGCCTCGTCGAGGCGTCCGCTCGCGTGCAGGGCATTGGCGCGGTTGAAATGCAACGCCGGGAAATTGGGGTCGACGGCGATGGCGCGGTCGTAGCTCGTGATCGCGTCCTCGAAGCGGCCGACCGCTTGCAGCGTGGCGCCGAGATTGAGCCAGTCGGTCACCGCCTTCGGATTGAGCGCCACCGCGCGCTCAAGGCTCGACAGCGCCTCCGCCATGCGGCCGAGCTCGAACAACATGTTGCCGCGGTTGCCGTAGGCCTCGGCGAATTTCACGTCGCATTCGAGGGCGTCGTCGAAGCTCGCCAGCGCCTCCTTGACCTGGCCGAGCTGGAACAGCGCCTGGCCGATGAGATTATGGGCGCGCGCCTGGCGCGGCTTGAACATCAGCGAGCGGCGCGCGAGCTCGATGCCCTGCTGGAATTGGCCTTCCTGGCAGGCGATGACGGCGACGTAATAGAGCGCGTCGGCGTTGCGCGGGTCGTTGCGCAGCACCTCGGTGTAGCGGTCCATGGCGAGCGCGATCTGGCCGGCCCGGTGGTGGACGAGGCCCTGCTGGATCAGCGTGGCGGCGGGGGTGGTCATGGGGGGTTCTAAGCAGGCTTGGGCGGCGGATGCCAAGCCTGCTGCGATGTCATGGCCTCGGAATGACGGTGCATGCCCCCCGTGGTATGCCATTTGCTGCTGGATCGGTCCGGGGCAGGGCAAGAGCAATGAAAGACATCCTCGACAGGCTCGAAAAGCGGCGGGACGAGGCGCGGCTGGGCGGCGGCAAGGCGCGCATCGAGGCCCAGCACAAGCGCGGCAAGCTCACCGCCCGCGAGCGCATCGAACTCTTGCTCGACAAGGGCTCGTTCGAGGAGCTCGACATGTTCGTCGAGCACCGCTCCAACGAATTCGGCATGGAGAAGCAGAAGATCCCCGGCGACGGCGTGGTCACCGGCTGGGGCACCATCAACGGCCGCGCGGTCTATCTGTTCTCCAAGGACTTCACCGTGTTCGGCGGCTCGCTGTCGGAGACGCACGCGCAGAAGATCATCAAGGTGCAGGACATGGCGATGAAGGCGCGCGTGCCCATCATCGGCCTGTTCGACGCCGGCGGCGCGCGCATCCAGGAGGGCGTCGCCGCGCTCGGCGGCTACGGCGAGGTGTTCAAGCGCAACGTGATCTCGTCCGGCGTCATCCCGCAGATCAGCGTCATCATGGGGCCTTGTGCCGGAGGCGATGTCTATTCGCCGGCCATGACCGATTTCATCTTCATGGTGCGCGACACCTCCTACATGTTCGTCACCGGGCCGGACGTGGTGAAGACCGTGACCAACGAAGTCGTCACCGCCGAGGAATTGGGCGGCGCCTCCGTGCACACCACCAAGTCGGGCGTCTCCGACGGCGCCTTCGAGAACGACGTCGAATGTCTCCTGCAAATGCGCCGGCTGATCGACTTCCTGCCGGCCAACAACGAAGACGGCGTGCCGCAATGGCCGAGCGAGGACGATCCCGACCGCATGGACAAATCGCTCGACACGCTGATCCCCGACAATCCCAACAAGCCCTACGACATCAAGGAACTGATCCTGAAGGTGGTGGACGAGGGCGACTTCTTCGAATTGTCGCAGGCCTACGCGCGCAACATCGTCACCGGCTTCGGCCGCATCGCCGGCCGCACCGTCGGCTTTGTCGCCAACCAGCCGATGGTGCTGGCCGGCGTGCTCGACAGCGACGCCTCGCGCAAGGCGGCGCGCTTTGTGCGCTTCTGCGACGCCTTCTCAATCCCCATCGTCACCTTCGTCGACGTGCCCGGCTTCCTGCCCGGCACCGACCAGGAATATGGCGGGCTGATCAAGCACGGCGCCAAGCTGCTGTTCGCCTATTCGCAGTGCACGGTGCCGCTGGTGACGGTCATCACGCGCAAGGCCTTCGGCGGCGCCTATGACGTGATGGCGTCGAAGCACGTCGGCGGCGACCTGAACTACGCCTGGCCGACGGCGCAGATCGCGGTGATGGGCGCCAAGGGCGCGGTCGAGATCATCTTCCGCGCCGACACGGCGACAAGGACAAGATCGCCGCGCGCACCAAGGAATACGAGGACGCGCTTTCTGTCGCCCTTCGTCGCCGCCGAGCGCGGCTATATCGACGACGTGATCATGCCGCACGCAACGCGGCGGCGGCTGGCGCGCGCGCTGGCGATGCTGCGGCACAAGCACGTGGAGATGCCGGCGAGGAAGCACGATAATTTGCCGGTGTAGAGGAGGGCGTCATGCCGCAGCAGACCATCCGCGAAGCGATCGACAATGTCGCCAGGGCGATCGCTGCCGACCCTGAGAAAGGGCTGGTGAAGAATTCGCCCGCCACCGCCAGCCTGACTAAGGGCCTGAGTTTTTCGATCACCGGCCCCAAAGGCGAAAAGGCGCAAACCGATATGCCGGCCGCGCTTGGCGGCGGCGGCGGCGTGCCGCAGCCGGCCTGGCTGTTGCGCGCCTCGCTCGCCGCCTGCACCGGCAGCGCGATCGCCATGCGCGCGGCCAAGCTCGGCATCGCGCTGGACCGGCTCGACGTGACGGTGGAAAGCGAAAGCGACGCGCGCGGACTGCTCGGCCTCGATGAGCGCGTGTCGGCGGCGCTGATCGACTTGCGCGCCGTCGTGCATATACGGGCGGCCGGCGTGCCGCGCGATCAGCTCGCGGCGCTGGTGCGCTGGGGCGACGCGCATTCGCCGGTCGGCTGCACGCTGCGGTCCGCGCTGGCGGCGGAGATCGACGTGGTGGTGGAGTGAGCGAGCGCGGCACTATCGGCGACGTGATCATGCCGCGCGCAAGCGAACGGGTGGCGCGGGCGCTGGCTATGCTGCGGAATAAGCACGTGGAGATGCTGGGCAGGAAGCACGATAATTTGCCGGTGTGAGCTTAGAACGTCCGTTTGCAGATTGCGGTTCGGGCTGCGGCAATCGCCATGGCGCCTGCCGCAAGGCAGGGGTTGAAAAGTAAGTTCATTTCGTGTTATAGTTGTCGACGACCGAATGTGCGCTCGACATCAAATCCGACTGGCCAACCGCATGTCGCGCGCCGTCTCGGACTAGGGAGGACAATCAATGGCCACCTCACGCAAGCGCACGACAGGTCGCGCTTGGTTGCCGGCACCTGCTAAAGTCGTATCGATAACCTCATTCGTGCCGACGCAACGGCCACCCGCCGCACGGGCCGCGCTCGCGGCGCCGCCGGCCTATCGCATCCTGCGCACCACCGAAGTCGATCCCTATGACAAGGCAATCCCGCGCGCCGCTGTAATGGCGCTCGGCGTGACGGCGGCGGCGCCGCCCAGCGATAATTTCGCGGGCACCGCGCGCAAGGCGGCCAAACTTTCGATCGCCAAAGCTCCGGTCGAGCAGTTCGATGACGTCAAGGATCTGATCGCGACGCTGCCGGCCGACAAGACGATGATCAATCATAAGCCCAAGATCAAAGTGAATGCAAAATCCGATCGCGTCGACGAGGAAAAACGCAATGTGCGCGTGTCGGTGTTTCTCTATGCCGCCAGCCGCGAGGACGACAACGATTTTCATATGATCATCGGCCGCAAGCCGGGGCTGTCGCTGATGTTCATGACGGCGGAGCTCTCGGCCTTGCCGCCGAAAAGCAGCAAGAGCTTTGGCAAGCTGAAGAAAACCCGCGACACTTATAAGGATTTCTTCAAGACCAACCTGCCGCACGGGACCTATGACTTCTACGACCCGCCGATTCCGGTCGAGATTGAGGGCTCGCTGTTTTTCGATATGTCGCACGCCAAAGGAGGTCATCCCGGGCCGAGCAAGCTTCGTCCGAACATCCCGACCATTTGGGAAATTCATCCGGTGACAAACATCGTGTTCGAACCGTCGACCTGACGGCTATGGCCAAACGCAAGAAACAGCACAGCCAACGCGCGCCCGGAAAGACGACGGCGCGCGACTGGCTGCCGGACAAGCATACGGTCATCGAAGAGAAAACCTTGATATCGCCCAAAGGTGCGCAATATCGAATTCTCACCACAACAGAAACGGATCCCTACGATCCGCCGCAAACCGGCGAAGGAAAAAAGGGACGCACGAAATAGCAGCGGTTGCCAGACTGCGGCGGGAGTAGCCGCTCAACTTGAGAGAGGGGCGTTGTCATGAGCAAGGCAAGAAAACCAAAAGCACGCCGCCATCGCGCGGCAAAGATCGCGGCCTTTAGGCCGGTCAAGCTCGGTAAGCGCAACCCCATCGTCGAGAAGAAAAAAACCGACGGCAGCGGGCCGGTCGAATGGCTGCAGCTGATGCTAGAATTTGCCTATACGCCGCTCACTTACGCCGGGGCGAAGACGCCGGTCGCGGGCATGGCGCCCACAAAGGCCATGAGCAGTCTTCAATCGAACGGCAAGGCGAAGCTCGCGGCGGCAAATTCGGCGGTATGGCGAGACGTTTTCCTGGAATACAAGCGGCGCAAGGCGGCTGCGGTCGCAGCGCCCCGGCTTCGCCCGGCTGTCGCCGGCGCGCCGCCGCTCCCTTCATTCCTGGCGCCAAGAACTGGCTGCCGCTCGGCCCCAGCGTGGTGATGAATGGGCAGACGGTCGGCCAGCAACCGGTGGCGGGCCGTGTCGCGCGGCTTGCGGTGGCGCCCGGCGGCGCCGTCGTCTATGCGGCGTCGGCAAATGGCGGGGTGTTTCGCTCGGCGGACGGCGGCACCACCTGGCGCGCGATGATGGACCGCTTCGACCTCAATCCCGGCAGCTTCGCCAGCGCCAGCTTGGTCTGCGGCGCGATTGCGCTCGATCCCGCGGATCCAAACCGTGTCTATGTCGGCACCGGTGAGGGCGACACGTTGCAGTTGTTTCGCGCGCGTGTGACCGGCGCGCTGCCGGCCTATCGCGGGGTTGGCGTACTGCGAACCGACGATGGCGGCGAGAACTAGGTGAGCGAACCGAGTTCACCCGATCTAGCCGGCGAGGCGTTCTTTGCGCTCGCCGTCGATCCGCGCGATCGCGAAAATGTGGTCGCGGCGACCACGCTGGGACTTTATCGCCGTGTGCCGCAGGGTAGCGGCCAATTCCACTGGACGCAGTTGAAATCCGGCGTGTTTGCCAGCGTCGTCGTCGCCGCCGCGGCGGGCGCCACGCGGTTTTACAGTGCGCAATCGGGGCAGGACGGGACACCCTCAAAGGTGCTCCATTCGGATGACGGCGGCGCGCACTGGGAAGACACCGGCACCGCTTTTCCCGCCGGCGCGGGGCGGATCGCGCTCGGCGTGCAATCCAACAATCCAAATCTCGTCTACGCCTTTGTCACAAAAGGCAACGGTGCGCTTCAGGGCGTCTACCGGCTTGAGGGCGTCAAACAAAAATGGAAGCGCATCGACGGCATACCCAATGTATTACCGGGAGGGCAGGGGTCCTACGATCTCACCATCGCCATCGATCCGCTCGACGCGAACCTGATCTATCTCGGCGGCGATCGCATGGACACCCCGCCGTGGGGTGGATCGGTCTGGCGCTGCGCAATTCAACCCAGCGGTTCGGCTTTCAAGGTCAAAAGCTCGGCGTCGATCGGCACCCACGCCCATGCCGATGTTCACATGATTTGCCACACCCCCAACGAACCGAACGAGTTGTGGTGTACCAGCGATGGCGGTGTCTTCCTCAACCGAAATCCGCAGGCGAATGGTGAGTTCGTCAGCCAGAACAACGGACTCGCTTGTATCTGCAGCAACTTCATCGGGCAGCATCCGACCGATCCGAATATTCTTTTCACCGGCATGCAGGATAACGGGACGGCGCGTACGGCGTCCGGACCCATTTGGAACCATGTCGGTGGCGGCGACGGCGGTTATTGCCTGGTCAACTGGGCGAAGCCAAATCGCGTGCTTATCTACATGAACGGCACGGTGCATCGTTCGACCACGGGCGGCAAGACGGAGGCCGGCTGGTCGCAGGTGTGGAATTTCAACTGGGCGACCATAACTCAGCCGATCGTCAGCCCGCCACTCAATTCGGCAAAACCCTCAGACGCCGATGTGGTCGCGATCGGAGCCGGGCAGATCGTCTTCGTCTCGGATGATTTCGCCACGTCTTGGCCTATGCAACTTACCCTGCCTGGCGGTGCCGCGGCTGGTGATGCTTTCGCGCTGGGTTTCGCGTCGCGCAACCGCCTGTTCATGGGCACGACGACCGGTCGGGTCTTCCGCTGCGACCGCTCTGGCAATACCTGGTCGATCCAGCGCATTGATAATGTCGCGGCCGGCCCCCTCGGGGTTTCGGGCTTGATTTCCGACATTGCCGTTGACTGGTCCGACAACAACCACAACTCCGTCTACGTGGCGTTCGGAGGAATGGGCGACCGTCGGCGCGTGTGGCGTTTCGACGGGACGCGCTGGCAGGCGCGCAGCGGCACGGACACGCGCGGTCTGCTTGACGTCGAGCACAACGCGCTGGCGGTCGATCGCGTCGTGCCCAACAGCATCTATGTCGGTGCGGACATCGGCGTCTGGCATTCGACCGACGGCGGAATGACTTGGGATCCGCTGGAAAATGGCTTGCCCGACGCGCCGGTGTTCGATCTGCAGATTCACCCGACGCAGCGTCTATTGCGGGCGGCAACCCATGGTCGCGGAGTCTACGAATTCGCATTGGATTGATTACGCGCCGCGATGCCGGGCCAGTGAATGGGTGAGCGCGGATTGCGCCATCTACCACCTCGGACACGTTGCCCAGACAGAGCCAACTGCTTGCAACACTCGGCGCGGCGCCGCTTCTATCGACGCCACGTTGTGATATTTTGCGCTATAATAGCGTCCACGGAACGTCGTCCCATGCCCACCACACTCTTCCTCGTCCGTGCCGTCGTCGCCGCCCGCTTGCGCGACAAGTTCGACCATTGGTACTCAACCGACCACCTGCCGTGGGCGATCAAGGTCTTCCAATGCGACAAGGCCTGGCGCTTCTGGAGCGAGGTGGAGGAGGGCGTGCATTACGCGGTCTATCGCTTCGCCGACAAGGCCGTCTGCGACGCCGCGCTCGCCCGCCCTGAGTTCAAGGAGCTGGTCGCCGACTTCGACCGCAATTTCCCGCAAGGCGTCACCCGCACGCGCGACGTGGTGACGCTGGCCGAGGAGCGGGAGGCCTGATGGTCCGCTCGTCCCCGTACTTCGGGTCCGGCTTCGCCGGCCCGCGCACAGGCGCCAGCGGGGACCCAGCGCTTGCATAACAAGGACTGGATGCCCGCTTGCGCGGGCATGAGCGGGGTGGGCGCGCCGCGCCACAAAAACCTCTTGACTATATTCCCAAGGTATGTTGTCCTATCGGCGTCCCATCCACCGAGG
>CAVXGN010000029.1:0-172402 GCA_963761245.1 uncultured Alphaproteobacteria bacterium
TATCCCCGGTGCATCGGGGCGGGTTTAGGCTCGCCGCCGTCCTGCTCATGCGAGGGCGTCATCTAGAGGCGTCTTGGTGATGGGGCAGGATGCGGCGCCCGCGGGCGGGAGACGAACGCTCCTCCCGCACTCGGGAGGCCCCGGGCAGCCGTCCGGCCCCACTAGGAAGGCCTGCCTTTAATGGCTGGACGTGACGCGGACGAAGGACGGCGAAAGCCGTCCGGGTCGGGTTGGCGCCAATGCCGCCCGTCGCCGCGTCGGGAAGCACGGCCCCGGGGACAGAAACCGCCGCCGGTGGCGCGCCGAGAGGCGCCCGCGATCTCGAATGGGAACGCGGCAAGACCGAAAGACCGGTGCGCCGCTTGGCGCGCCACCCCCTCGCCTGTTGCGAGGGACAGAGGAAGACAGGCGGACCCGGCGCCTCGACAAAGAACACGGGCGATGACGCTTGCCTTGGCGCATACCGGGCAGGCCCGGCATGCGCGGCGTTGGCTTGCGCGCCGAAGCACGAGCGAAGCCGGGCTGTTTGAAAATTGAATCAGTGAATGTGGGTCGTGCGGGACTCGTCAGCTTTGATAGGCCAGCGCCACGTCGCGCATGATCAGGCGCCGCGACGTCAGCATGGAAATCGCGGAGGCGTTGCGCAGGCGGGTGATTCCGCGCGACACGGTTTCGATCGTGAGCCCGAGGTGATCGGCGATATCGCGGCGCGACATCGGCAAGTCCACTTCGCTGCCGTTCTGCGCACGCGCCTTCAGCTCGAGCAGAAAATCGACGATGCGCTCCTGCGCGCCTTGCAACAGCAGCAGGTTGTGATTACGGCTGCGTTGCAAATCCTTGGCCGTAATATCCAGCAGGAGCTTGACCACCGCGATATCGCGCGCGGCGCGCGCCATCAAAGCTTGCCGCTTGATGACGCGAATGCCGCTCTCGGTCACCGCCTCGGCCGAGACGCTGTAAACGTCGCCCTCTTCCAGCCCGAAATAATCGCCCGGGAAATAGAAAGCATGAATGCGGCGGCGGTGATCATTGAAGTCGCTGTAAGCTGCGAATACAGCCAAATTCAATTCGGTAAAGAAAATCCGCCGGCTCGCCCTTTGTGTAGATCTTCTGATTCGCTGCAAACGCTGCCGGAGTACCCAGCCGGTCAAATGAATTTTCGCTCGATTTCGACGACGAGGCTCGCGCCCTTCGTGCAGATTTGCGCACCGGCGGTCTTATGGCGAATTGCGCAATCTCGGCATGCGTTTCCACAGCACACCTGACCTTTCTGCTGCTTGTGCTGCCTGCATTGACGTTCCCCAAGCGCGCATTGACCAAGGCATGGTTTGTTGCGTCGCACCATGATCTAAATCAAGGCGGCGTGACGGTTTTTGGCGGGTCTTGCGAGCTTGAGGTTGCATCGCAATAGGTGCGCCACTCGGCTTGCCGGGCCGCCGCGGCCATCGCCCGAGAAACCGAAATTTTCGCCTGTGGTATCGTTTCGCACCTCACCTTATGCGCCGGCGCCAAAGTCCCGAATGAGCGCACCGCCCGCCGCCACTTCCGACACGCCGCGCGCCGACCTGTTCGGCCATCCGCGCGCTTTGCCCTACTTGTTCGCGACCGAAATGTGGGAGCGCTTCTCCTACTACGGCATGCGCGCGCTGCTCGTGCTCTACATGGTGAACTATCTGCTGGCGCCGCCGCGCGCCGAACACGTGGTCGGGCTTGCCGGTTTCCATCATGCGCTCGAATTCGTATTCGGGCCGCTGGCGCCGCAGCCGTTCGCCTCGCAAATCTACGGCTTCTATACCGGCCTCGTTTATCTCACGCCGATCTTCGGCGGCCTGCTCGCCGACCGCGTGCTGGGCCAGCGCCGCACTGTCATTCTCGGCGCCGCGCTGATGGCGATCGGTCATTTCATGATGGCGTTCGAGACGCTGTTTCTGTTCGCGCTCGGTTTTCTCATCCTCGGCAATGGCTGCTTCAAGCCGAATATCTCGACCCAGGTCGGCGCGCTTTATGCGCCCGGCGATCGCCGCCGCGATCGTGCCTTCTCGATCTTCTACGTCGGCATCAATCTCGGCGCCTTCTTCTCGCCGCTGGTCTGCGGCACGCTCGGTGAGGAATGGGGTTGGCATTACGGCTTTGCCGCCGCCGGCGTCGGCATGACCATCGGCCTGATCGTCTATCTCGCCGCCACACCTACGCTGCCGAAAGACGCATTCGTCAAGCGGGAAAAGACCGGCGCGCCGCTTACCCGCGAAGCCTGGCGGGCGATCATCGCTCTGTTTGTGCTGATGCTGCCGACCAGCCTGTTCTGGGCCACCTACGAGCAGCAGGGCAACACCATCGTGCTATGGGCGAGCGAATATACCGACCGTCATCTGTTCGGCTTCGCCATTCCGGTGACTTGGTTCCAGGCGTTCAATCCTTTCATGATCTTCGCCTTCACGCCGTTCATCGTGGCGCTGTGGCGCCGGCAAGGCCGGCGCGAGCCCTCCACCGTCGTGAAAATGGCGATCGGCTGTTTCCTCAACGCCGGGTCCTGGCTGATCATGCTGGCCGCGGTCCAGGTCACCGGCGACGGCCCCGGACACGAACAAGCGAGTTGGCTCTGGCTGTTCGCATTCTTTGTCGTGATCACGGTCGCGGAGCTTTATTTGTCGCCGACCGGGCTATCGCTGGTGACCAAGGTGGCGCCGACGCGTGTGCTGTCGCTGATGATGGGGGTGTGGCTGGCCGCCAATTTCATCGGCGATTTCCTCGCCGGCTATCTCGGCACCTTCTGGTCGAGCATGGGCAAGGCGGATTTCTTTGTGATGCTGGCGGTCATTTCGGCGGCGGCGGGCGTGGTCATCGCGCTGCTGAACTGGCCGTTGAAGACGGTGTTGAAGGACTAGCGCGCGCCGCGCTCAGTCCAACGGCAGCCCGACATATTGCTCGGCCAGCGACCGGGAAGCGGCCTCCGACCGGGTGAGATAGTCGAGATCGGATAGCTGACGGCGGCGGTCGAAGGCGGACTCGTTGGGGAAGCGGTGCATGAGCTGCGTCATCCACCAGGAGAAGCGCTGCGCATACCAGACGCGCCGCAAACAAGTTGCCGTGTAGCTCTCCAGCAAATCGCTGCGCTTGGTCTTGTAGAAGGCCTCCAGCGCGCGCGACAGATAGACCACATCGGCGAAGGCGAGGTTCATGCCCTTGGCGCCGGTCGGCGGCACGATATGCGCGCTGTCGCCGGCAAGATAGAGCCGTCCGTGCTGCATCGGCTCGACCACGAAACTGCGCATCGGCGTGATGCCCTTCTGCAGCATGGCGCCCTCTTCCAGCTTGCGCGCGCCGCCGAGCCGCTTGTGCAGTTCGTCCCAGATGCGCGCGTCCGGCCAGTTCTCGATGTCCTCGTCGTGGTCGCATTGCAGATAGAGCCGCGCCAGCGACATCGAGCGCATGGTGTAGAGCGCAAAGCCGCGGTCGGTATAGGAATAGATCAGCTCGTGGTCGGGCGGCGCCGACTTTCTGAGAGGATGCCGAGCCAGCCGAACGGGTAGTCGCGCTCGAATACGCTGAGCACGCCGTCGGGAATGCTTGGCCGGCAGATGCCGTGAAAGCCGTCGCAGCCGGCAATGAAATCACATTCGATCTCCTGCGCGCGACCCTCGTGCGTGAAGCGGATTTTCGGACGCTGCGACGTCAGGTCATGCACGCTGACGCCGTCGACCTCGAACAGCAACGGCCCGCCGTCGGCAAGCCGGCGCGCCACAAGGTCCTTCACCACTTCCTGTTGCCCGTAGATGGTGACGCGCTTATCCACCAGCGCCTTGAAATCGATGCGGTGCAGCTCGCCGTTGATGCCGATATTGATGCCCCAATGCAGGATGCCTTCGCGCTGCATGCGCTCGCCGACACCGACGTCGACGAGAAAATCGGCCGCCCAATGCTCGATCAGCCCGGCGCGGATGCGGTTCTCGATATAGTCGCGGCTGCGGTTCTCGATGATGATCGATTCGATGCCTTGCAGATGCAACAGCCGCGCCAGCATCAAGCCGGCCGGCCCGGCTCCGACAATTCCGACTTGCGTGCGCATTGCATTTGCTCCCGGCATTCGACGCCGGACCTATAGGTGCATGGCCAGCAGCGTGCAAATGGACGTTTGCCGGAATGGCTGGCCCGGACCATTCAAATCGGCCAGCCGTAGCGTGGAACTTGCGCCTTATAGGCGCGATAGGTGTTGCCGAATTTGGCTTCGAGGTAGCGCTCCTCGCGCTTGACCACACCGACATGCAAAACCGCGGCGCCCGGCAATAGCATCACCACGGTCCAGTCCGAGGCAATCGCAACGCCGAACCCAGCCACCAGCAAAGCCAAGCCCACATACATCGGATTGCGCAGCCAGCGGAAAATTCCATCGGTCACCAGCGCTGTCGCCGGCTTCCACGGCTCGACATGGGTGCGTGCCGAATGGAACGCGAGCACGGCGGGAATTGCCAGCGCACCGCCGGCCCCGATCAGGATCACGCCGATGGTGATGCGCTCGGGAAACGACAACAGCACTTGCAGCACATAGGCCGGCAGCAACCAGTCCAGCATAACGCCAACAACTACCACCGCCAGCGCGATCAGCGGCGGCGGCGCGATGACCCCGGCGGTGTCGCGTGGTTCGGTCAAGGTCATGGCTCCGTTACACCGCGCATCCACCCGCTAGTTCAAGCGGCCAGCCAATCGGCCAGCGCCGCATTCACCGCCTCGGGTTGCTCGAGCGTGGTGAAATGCCCGCTATCCGGAACGACGGTGAACTTGGCGCCCGCAATGCCGGCGGCGATTTCTTTGTTGAGTTCCGGCGGCGTCGCCACATCGCCGTCGCCCACCAGCACCAAAGTCGGACAGCGGATCGACGCCAGCAGAGGCCGCGAATCCGGCCGCGACATGATCGCATTGAGTTGGCGGACAAATGCCTCCGGCCCGGTTTCCATGATCATCTGGCGCACGATCTTGGTGAGCCGCTCGTCACGCTGATGTTTCTCGTTCAAATAACGCGGGATCGCCAGATCCGGGATCTCTCCGTAGCGACCCGATTGCGCCATCGCGATCTGCGTCTTGCGCCCCTCGGTTTGCTCCGGCGTGTCGGCGCGCGCCGAGGTGTCGAGCAGCGCCAGCTTGGCGATGCGCTCGGGCGCCAGCCGCATCATGGCGAAGGCGATGTGACCGCCCATCGACAGACCGGCGAGCGCGAAACGCGGCGGCGCGTCTTTGAGAATTCGTGCGGCGATCGCCGCCATGTCGCTATCGCGGCGGTGATCGGCCACTGCCACCTGCCCGAACGACCAAAGTGCGGGGATTTGGGCAGCATAAAGCCGCGGCGTGCAGGTCAGCCCGGGAACCAGAACCAGCGGTAAAGACGGCGCCATTGATGACCCTTCCGATGACGAAATGATTAAGAATTAATACGACTTATTGCACTGCCGTAGCATTGACTTTGCGCGTTTCAAGCCTATGTTCCCGCCAACGGGCCGAGCCAAGATTTCGACCCTACCCCCCGCCCAAAGCAACCAGATTTTCTGTCCGGCGCGGGGCCGGACTTTGAGGTTATATGTCCTTTTCCCATCTCGGCTTGTCCGACAAAGTTATCGCCGCCATCGACGCGGCTGGCTACAAGACCCCCACCCCCATTCAAGATCAGGCGATCCCGCACGTTCTCACCCGCCGCGACGTGCTCGGCATTGCGCAGACCGGCACCGGCAAGACCGCCGCCTTCGTGTTGCCCATGCTCACCATGCTCGAAAAGGGCCGCGCGCGGGCGCGCATGCCGCGCACGCTCATCCTGGAGCCGACGCGCGAACTCGCCGCCCAGGTCGCCGACCATTTCGAGAAATACGGCAAGAACCACAAGCTCAATGTCGCGTTGATCATCGGCGGCGTGTCGTTCGACAATCAGGACGCCAAGCTGGTCCGCGGCGTCGATGTGCTGATCGCAACGCCCGGGCGGCTGCTCGATCATTCCGAGCGCGGCCGTCTGCTGCTCTCCGGCGTCGAACTCTTGGTCATCGACGAAGCCGACCGCATGCTCGACATGGGCTTCATCCCGGATATCGAGCGCATCGGAAAATTGGTGCCGTTCACGCGCCAGACCTTGTTCTTCACCGCGACCATGCCGCCGGAAATCCAACGCATCGCCGACACCTTCCTGCACAATCCGGTGCGGGTGGAAGTGTCCAAACCGGCCAGCACCGCCGTCACCATCAACCAGCAATTGGTCGCAACCGGCCGCGATCCGGCCGAGAAGCGCGAGACCCTGCGCCGGTTGATCCGTTCCGCCAACGGCTTCAAGAATGCCATCGTGTTCTGCAACCGCAAGCGCGAGGTCGCGCAGCTGCACCGCTCGCTGCTGCGGCACAAGTTCAACGCCGCCGCGCTGCATGGCGACATGGACCAATCCGCGCGTACCGCCGCGCTCGAACTCGTTCCGCAATGGCGAAGTCTCGCTGCTGGTGGCCTCCGACGTCGCCGCCCGCGGTCTCGATATCCCGGCGGTCAGTCACATCTTCAATTTCGACGTGCCGCACCATCCCGACGACTACGTCCATCGCATCGGCCGCACCGGCCGCGCCGGGTTAAGCGGCACTGCCATCACCATCGTCGCACCGATCGACAACAAGGCGGTGGCGGCGATCGAAAAGCTGATCGGCCAGACCATTCCCTGGTCGGGCGAGCCGGCGGAGGTCCCCGCCCCGCATGAGCGCACCGAGCGCGGCGGCCGTCATCGCGGCCAGCAGCGTGAGCGTAAGCCGCAACGGCGTCATGAACCTCGCCAAGAACCCCGCCAGGAACAAAGCCGCGCCGCAACGCCGCATCACCGGCCGGCGCGTGAGCGGACTGAGGATGCCGACGGCAGCCATTTGCCTGCGTTCCTGCTTCGCCCCGTGCCATTGAAGGCTTAGCGGCGGCGGGAAACCGAGCCCTTTGCTCGTATGACGAGAATCTCGGCGTAAACGGTTGTAAATTTACCGCCAATTCATCTCCCTCGAATACCGTCCAGTGACGCCGCAGCGGGGCGCTCAATCCCGCCGCGCGGGTTTCAGGCGTTGAGCCTGGTTACGGGGGGATTGCAATGGCGGCGCAAGCCGACGAGCACGAACGCACAATGGCGTTCGCGGAGATCGCTCTCGGGCAGATCAAAGCGCTGCGCCATTCGGCCATCCCGCGCAATTACGAGGTCTGGTACAGCTACGCGACCGGCTACTTCCCGTCGCTGAACGAGACGATCAACAACGCGATCAGCAAGAACGGCACGGTCTCGGAAACCGACCTCGAGCGTTTCCATCACGCCTATATTGCGCCGGAGCGCTTCAACGAGCGCATCAACAAGGTCGGCAACAAGGTGGTCGACGAGATCGACCAGGTGATGGCGATGATCGATGCCGCCGTCGGCTCGGCCAACAGCTACACCGAAAGCCTGGTCGACATGAGTGAGAAACTCGACCAGTCGAAGGACCGCGAGGCGGTCCGCGCCATCGTCGAAAGCCTGGTGCAGACCGCCAAGGAGATGGAAGTCTCCAATCACCAGTTGGAGGAGCGGCTCAAGGCCTCGAAGCTCGAAATCAGCGCGCTGCAGGAAAACCTCGAGGCGGTGCGCAACGAAAGCCTGACCGATCCGCTGACCCAGCTTGCCAACCGCAAGCTGTTCGACAATGCGCTCGATCTCGCCATCGCCGCGGCGCGCACCAACAACGAGCCGCTGTCGCTGATGATGACCGACATCGACAACTTCAAGAACTTCAACGACAGTTTCGGCCACTTGACCGGCGACCAAGTGCTGCGGCTGGTGGCGACGTCGGTGAAGCAGAACATCAAGGGACAGGACACCGCCTCGCGCTATGGCGGCGAGGAGTTCGCCATCGTGCTGCCCAATACGGTGCTGCGCTCCGCGCTCACCGTCGCCGATCACATCCGGCGCGCGGTGATGACCAAGGAACTGATGAAGCGCTCGACCGGCGAGCAGCTCGGCCGCGTGACGGTCTCGATCGGGGTCGCCACCTTGCACAGGAACGACACCGTGCAGACGCTGCTTGAGCGCACCGATGCCTGCCTCTATGCCGCCAAGCGGCACGGCCGCAATCGGGTGATGTGCGAGAGCGATCCGGAAGTCACCGCCGACGCCGGCTCGACGAAGGTCGCCTGATTTTCAGCGATTTCTTGCGCTTGCTCCGAGTCCGCGTCGTCGGTTTGCGGGCCGCGCTTTGGCGCGCGACGGCGAGTGCCGCCCTCGCCCACTGCGCAAGCTCTTCGGCATCGTCATAGAGCCGCTCTGGCAGCCGCCAATACGAGGTCAGGACGCGCTTGCCGTTGCGCGTGTCGTACTCGAAAGGCCCGCAGCGCTCGCGTTCGAATTGCAGCGGCGGTGCCGGCGTCGGTTTTGAGATAGATTTGCCCGTCCGAAACGAGCCCGAACATCACACCGTCGGCGAACAGTCCGGCGCCGCCGAATAGGCGGCGAACCTGCACGGCGCCGAATTCCACGAACAATTCACGGATGAATTCAGCGTCCACGGCCGCGTGCCGAGCGAGGGTTAGTGCGCGCCGGCGGACTCGTCCTTTGCCGGCGTTAGCTGCACCGACTCGCCGCAACCGCAGGCGCCGGTCTGGTTCGGATTGTTGAAGACGAACTGCGCCGACAGCTTCTCGGTCTTGAAGTCCATCTCGGTGCCGAGCAGGAACAGCACGGCCTTCGGGTCGATCAGGATCTTGACGCCCTTGTCCTCCACCACCTCGTCGGTGGGATTGGCCGTTTCGGCATATTCCATGGTGTATTCCATGCCGGCGCAGCCGCCGTTCTTGACGCCGACCCGCACGCCCATGACGGGCCTCTCGGCGCGCGCCATCACGTCCTTGATGCGCAGCGCGGCGGCCTCGGTCAGCCGCATCACCTGGGGTCTCGGTCGGGCAGTCGCCATCGTCGTCCTCTTCGAATCCTATGTAGTCTCTCGCGCGGACATTACCACATGTTGAGCACGAGCCGGGCTTCGTCCGACATGCGGCTCGGATCCCAGGGCGGATCCCACACGACGTCGACTTTGGCCTCCCGTACGCCCGGCACGCTCGACACCGCGTTCTCCACCATAATCGGCAATTCCTGCGCCGACGGACAGTTGGGCGAGGTCAGCGACATGTCGATTTTCACCGTCCGGTCGTCGCCGATGTCGATCTTGTAGATCAGCCCGAGCTCGTAGATATCGGCCGGGATTTCCGGATCGTAGACCGTCTTCAGCCCGGCGATGATGTCGTCGGTCAGGCGGTTGAGCTCGTCCTGCGGCAGCGCCGAGGAGCCGGTGACGGCGGCGTTCTCCGGCGACTTCTCCGCGACGGCTGCATTCTCAGTCGTGTTTGGCGTCATCGTGCTTTCGTCGCTCATGCGAAGAATTCCTGTGCTTTGACCAGCGAGCTGGCGAGCGTGTCCACCTCGTCCTTGGTGTTGTAGAGCGCAAACGAGGCACGGCAAGTGGCGGTCAGGCCGAAGCGCGCCAAGAGCGGCATCACGCAATGCGTGCCTGCGCGCACGGCCACGCCCGACCGATCGATGATGGTGGCGACGTCATGCGGATGAGCGCCCTTAAGCTCGAAAGACACAATCGGCCCCTTGTCCGTCGCGTGACCGATGATGCGCAGCGAATTGATCTGGCCGAGCCGCTCATGCGCATATTTCACCAGCGCGCGCTCGTGAATGCGGATACGCGGCTTGCCGATCGAATTGACGTAGTCGATGGCGGCACCCAGCCCGATCGCCTGCACGATCGCCGGCGTGCCGGCCTCGAATTTGTAGGGCGGATCGCCGTAGGTGATGCGGTCTTGCGATACTTCCTGGATCATCTCGCCGCCGCCGTTGAACGGCGGCATCGCCGCCAGGTGCGCGTATTTGCCGTAGAGCACGCCGATCCCGGTCGGGCCATAGAGCTTGTGACCGGTGAAGACATAGAAATCGCAGTCGAGGTCGCGCACGTCGATATCGAGGTGCACGGCGGCTTGCGCGCCGTCGATCAGCACCGGAATGCCGCGCGCGTGCGCAAGCTTCACCACGTCCTTGACCGGCACCTCGGTGCCGAGCGCGTTCGACATCTGGGTGATCGCCACCATCTTGGTACGGGGCCCGAGCAACTTCTCGAACTCGTCGAGCAGGAAATTGCCCTCGTCGTCAATCGGCGCCCATTTGATCACCGCGCCTTGCCGCTCGCGCAGAAAATGCCAGGGCACGATATTGGAATGATGCTCCATGATCGAGAGCACGATCTCGTCGCCCGCCTTGATGTGCTCACGACCGAACGTATAGGCGACCAGGTTGATCGCCTCGGTGGCGTTGCGGGTGAAGACGATCTCTTCCGTGCGCTCGGCGTTCAGGAACGCCCGCACAGTCTCGCGCGCGCCTTCGTAAGCCTCCGTCGCCTCGTTCGCCAAATAGTGCAGGCCGCGATGCACGTTGGCGTATTGCTCGGTATAGGCCTTATGCAGCCGGTCGAGCACGACTTGCGGCTTCTGCGCCGAGGCGGCGTTGTCGAGGTAAGTGAGCGGCTTGCCATAGATCTGCATCGCCAGCGCGGGAAAATCCGCGCGGATGCGCGCGACGTCATAGGAACCGTTGCTCACTGCCGGATGCATGACTAGCCCCGCGCCCCAGCCATTTGATTGCCGCGAACATCAGCGCCTCGCGGACGCCGTCGTGCGCGATTTCCTCGATCGCTTCGCCGATGAAGGCCTGCACCAGCAGCGCCTCGGCTTCCTTCGCCGCAATACCGCGCGTCATCAAATAGAATTTGAGCGTCTCGTCGATAGCGCCGGTCGTGGCGCCATGACCGCAGACCACATCGTCGGCGAAAATCTCCAGTTCCGGCTTGTTGTCCGCTTCCGCCTCTTCCGACAGCAGCAGCGCGCGCGTCATCATTTTGGCGTCGGTCTTCTGGGCATGCGGCCGCACCACGATCTTGCCCTGGAACACGCCCTGGCTTTCGCCGTCGAGCACAGACTTGAACTGCTCGCGGCTTTCGCAATGGCCGGCGGCGTGATCGATCAGCAACGTGGTGTCGACGTGCTCCTTGCCCTTGAGCAGACTGACGCCGCGCAGCGCGGCCTTGGTGCCCTCGCCGGCAAACCGCACGAACATCTGATTGCGGGCGACCTGCGCATCGGCATTGAACGCGAAGCTGGTGAAGGTGGCGCGCGCGCCCACCGACGCCATCAGCGTGGAAACGTGCAAGGCCCGCGCGCTGGTGATTTTCATATGATCGATTTGCGCCTCGTCGCCGACCACCAATTCAAGCGCGGCGTTGACCTGCGACGGGCCGCTTTCGTGGCTTTCGATCAACGTCGCCTTGGCGCCTTTCTCCAGCACGACCAGCGAGCGGATGAAGGCCGAGCTCGGCTTGTCGCTGCCGGCGGCGAAAATGAGATGGAGCGGACGCTTCAGCGCGGTGCCGGCAGCAACACGGACGACCGCGCCGTCGCCCATCAATGCCGTGTTGAGGGCCACGGCCGCATCATCGGTTTCGATCGTCTTGCCGACATGCTCGGCGACCAGCTTATCGCCTTTGGTCAAAGCATCGGCCATCGCGCCGATAGCAAGGCCCGGCTCCGCAGTCAGATCCGACAGCTCCGGCACGAAGGCGCCGTCGACAAACACCAGCCGACGGCAATCGACGCCAGCCAGCAATTTGCCGGCATCCTTGGCGCGCGCTTTCGCCGCCGCGTCGGGCGGGACGGCCAGCGGATAAAGATCGCGCATCAGTGCGCGCAGGTCGGTGTATTTCCATTCCTCGACACGCCGGTGCGGCAGGCCCTGGGCGTCGAAGCGCTCGAAAGCATCCTCGCGCAAGGCCGCGACCGCGCCTTTGCCGGGCAGGCGCGCGCGCGCCGTCGCAAAGGCTTCGGCAAGAGCCTGTTCGGCGGGAGTTTTCATGGCGCGGATTTCAGCGTTCATCAGGCCGCCTCGTCGGCGAATTGCGCATAGCCGGTAGCCTCGAGCTCGAGCGCCAGCTCCTTGCCGCCCGTCTTCACCACTTTGCCCTTGGCCAAAACGTGCACCACGTCCGGTACGATGTATTCGAGCAACCGTTGGTAATGGGTGATCACGATCATCGAGCGCTCGGGCGAGCGCAGCCGGTTGACGCCGTCGGCGACGACCTTGAGCGCGTCGATGTCGAGCCCGGAATCGGTTTCGTCGAGCACGGCGAGCCGCGGCTGCAATACCGCCATCTGCAGAATCTCGTTGCGCTTCTTCTCGCCGCCGGAGAAGCCGACATTGACGGCCCGGCGCAGCATCTCAGCGTCGATGCCGAGCTGCGCGGAGGTCTCGCGCACCCGCTTCATGAATTCCGGGGTGGAGAATTCCGTTTCGCCGCGCGTCTTGCGCTGGGCATTGAGCGCGGTGCGCAGGAACGTCATGGTGGCAACGCCCGGCACCTCCACCGGATACTGGAAGGCGAGAAACAGGCCCTTGGCGGCGCGTTCGTCCGGCGCCATGGCGAGGATGCTCGCGCCGTCGAGCAAAACATCGCCCTCGGTGACTTCGTAGTTATCCTTGCCGGCGAGCACGTAGGCGAGCGTCGATTTGCCGGAACCATTCGGGCCCATGATGGCCGCGACCTGGCCTTTCTCGACGGTCAGCGTCAGGCCGTTGAGGATCTTCTTGCCCTCGACCTCGACATGCAGATTTTTGACTTCCAAAAGTGCCACTTTGTCGTCCTCACAAACTTGATTGCATCTATAATTCCAATTTCACGGCTCGGTCGTTCTGCCCCACCGCCAACGCCATTCGCCGTCGGTGCGCCGGCGGGAGAGCTTGACGAACCAAAGTATGGCCGCCGCAACGGCCGCGGCCCATATCAGCCAAGCGATTGCGTTCGACCGGTCCACCAGCAGATTCATCGCGATGACCGATCCCGCGACAACGGCCGCAACCAAAAACGTCGCGACCCAGCCTTCCCACGTCGTGGGCGTTGCGCCGTAGCCGTACCGCTTTGGCTTGAACCAGTATTGGCTCATGGCTGTGCTCATCTCTGCGCTCATGCCGCTTTGTAGTCGCGCGTTTCGCGCAATTCGTAGTGCTGCGAGCGCTCGTCAAACCGCTTGAGGATTTTCCGCGCTTCCGCCGGCACATAGGCCTGTTCGTAGTCCTCGCCGACAAAGGTCCTCACATCGTCAAGCGAACCAAACCGCATGATCGTGACGAACTCGACCTCATTGCCGGCCTGACGGCGCATGAGTTCGATCTTTTGATATCCGGCAATCGACTTCGCCGCGATGCCATCGAAAACCTCGCGCTTGAGCAAGGCCTCATAGGCGTCGGCGTTTTCCGGTGTCGTCCAGCCGTGCCAAATACGGAAGATCATCGACTCACCTAACCGACGCTGCCTTCGAGCGAGATCGAGATCAGCTTCTGCGCTTCGACCGCGAACTCCATCGGCAACTGCTGCAGCACGTCCTTGACGAAGCCGTTGACGACGAGCGCGGTCGCCTCTTCCGCCGACATGCCGCGCTGCCGGCAATAGAACAGCATGTCGTCGGAAATCTTGGAGGTGGTGGCCTCATGCTCGAACACCGCCGAGGAATTCTTCGCCTCGATATAAGGCACCGTGTGCGCGCCGCATTGGTCGCCGATCAGCAGCGAATCGCAGTTGGTGAAGTTGCGCGCGTTCTTGGCCTTGCGGTGCGCCGTGACCAGGCCGCGATAGGTGTTGTTGGATTTGCCGGCCGAGATGCCCTTGGAGATGATGCGGCTTGTGGTGTTCTTGCCGAGATGCAGCATCTTGGTGCCGCTGTCGACTTGCTGGCGGCCATTGGAAATGGCGATCGAATAGAACTCGCCGCGCGAGCCGTCGCCGCGCAGGATGCAACTCGGATATTTCCAGGTGATGGCCGAGCCGGTCTCGACCTGGGTCCAGGAAATCTTCGAGTTCTTGCCGCGGCAGTCGCCGCGCTTGGTGACGAAGTTGAAGATGCCGCCCTTACCCTCGGCGTCGCCCGGATACCAGTTCTGCACCGTCGAATATTTGATCTCGGCGTCGTCGAGCGTGACCAGCTCGACCACCGCGGCATGCAGCTGGTTCTCGTCGCGCATCGGCGCGGTGCAGCCTTCGAGATAGGAAACGTAAGCGCCCTTGTCGGCAATGATCAGCGTGCGCTCGAACTGGCCGGTGTTCTGCTCGTTGATCCGGAAATAAGTGGACAGCTCCATCGGGCAGCGCACGCCCGGCGGCACATAGACGAACGAGCCGTCGGAGAACACCGCCGAATTGAGCGTGGCGAAGAAATTGTCGGAGGTTGGAACAACCGAGCCAAGATACTTCTTCACCAGATCGGGATGCTCGCGCACGGCTTCCGACATCGGCATGAAGATCACGCCGGCCTTCTTCAACTCTTCCTTGAAGGTGGTCGCAACCGAAACTGAGTCGAACACGGCATCGACCGCGACCCGGCCCGAACCGAATTCGCCGCCGGTCGTCTCATCGTCGAGCGTGCTCGGCTCGCCCTGCTTGCGCACGCCGGCGAGGATTTCCTGCTCCTTGAGCGGAATGCCGAGCTTCTCGTAGGTCTTGAGAATTTCCGGGTCGACCTCGTCGAGCGAGGCCAGTGCTTTCCGCTTCGGCGCCGAATAGTAGTAAGCGTTCTGGTAGTCGATCTTCGGATAGGAAACGCGCGCCCAGCTCGGCTCACGCATGGTCAGCCAGCGCTTGTAGGCTTCCAACCGCCAGGCCAGCATCCACTCCGGCTCGTTCTTCTTGGCCGAGATGAAACGGACGGTGTCTTCCGACAGGCCTTTCGGGGCCTTTTCGGATTCGATGTCGGTGACGAATCCATATTTGTATTGATCAACGTCGATGCGTCGGACCTGCTCGACGGTCTCTTGTACGGCCGGCATTCTTCCCTCCGCTCACGGTTGCAAGGACCGCGGGTTGGATTTGTCGGTTATGGTCGGTTCGCTAGCGCGTTGCGATCATCCCTTGTGGCGGCGCCTTCAGGCGGCCAAGCCCTGTTTACGCTTCTTAAGTAATGACGAAACCACCTCATTCCAAGCATTTAGCAGCTTTTCGATGTCGGCGTCGGTGGACGTCCAACCTAGGCTAACGCGGATCGCCCCACCGGCGAGCGCCGGTTCCACGCCCATCGCCGCCAGAACATGCGAAGACTGGACCCTACCGGACGAGCAGGCGGCACCCGACGACACTGCTATCCCCTTGAGATCGAGGGCGATTATGGCCGTTTCCGCCTTCATGCCGGGGACCGTGAACAGGCTGGTATTGGGCAGGCGGGGGGCATTCTCGCCGAAAATCACAAGATTCGGTGTCGCCGCCTTCAGCTTCGCTTCCAATCGGTCGCGTAGCGCCGCCATGCGTGAACCGTCCGCCTGCCAGACCGCTGCCGCAACTGCGGCAGCGGCGCCGAAGCCGGCGATCGCCGCCACATTTTCGGTGCCGGCGCGCAGGCCGCGCTCTTGGCCGCCGCCTTTGATCAACGGTGCGGAAATATGACCCCCGTCGCGGCGCACGAGCGCCCCGGCGCCTTGCGGGCCACCCATTTTGTGCGCCGATAGACTCATCAAGTCGGCGCCCAGCTCGCTGATGCGGCAGGGGATTCGCCCCGGCCCCTGCACCGCATCGACATGCAGCAGGCCGTTGGCGGCGTGCACGATCTCGGCGATGGCGGCAATCGGCTGGATCACACCGGTCTCGTTATTGGCGAGCATCACTGAAACAAGCGGAAGTTCGGCGCGAACAAGGGCACTTCTCAGCGCATCAAGATCAACGACGCCGTTTGTCCTGACCGGCAATTCTTCGACCGCGTCGGCGGGAAAACGCCCGCCGTCGCGCACCGAAGGATGCTCGATGCCCGAGACAAACAGCCGATCCCGCGGCGCCTTGCGGCCGCCAATCTCGATAGCCGACGTCAGCGCCAGCATGTTGGCTTCGGTGGCGCTGCTGGTGAAGGTGACGTTCTTCGGCTCGGCTCCCACCAAGCCGGCGATCTTTTCCCGCGCCTCTTCGACCAGGCGGCGGGCGGCGCGCCCCTCCGCATGCACCGAGGACGGATTGCCGGTCAGCGCCAGAGCCGCCGCAATGGCGGCACGGGCCTCCGTCCGCAGCGGCGCGGTCGCATTCCAGTCGAAATAGGCACGTTCGCGCGTCATAACGGGTCGATGTCAAAGTGCCCTATGGGCCAGAAAGTAGGCGCTAGACCCCCGAAAAAGCTTGCTTTTTGCCCTAGGGGTCGTGTTAGAAGCCCGCGTTCACGGGGGCCAAGTTATAGCCTGTGTTGCACCCGTGAACAGCGGAAAACAAATAATTAGAATAATTCTAATCTAGGTCCGACCAACCACAAATGTGTCGGACACATCGCAAATCCCGCCGCCGCAACTACCTATTGCGGTGCCAAGTCCGCTTCGAGGTCAACGGCAATGCCTGAGGTCATCTTCACCGGCCCCGCTGGACGGATCGAGGGGCGCTACCATCCGGCGCGGCAAAAGAACGCGCCCATCGCCATCGTTCTGCATCCGCATCCGCAGTTCGGCGGCACGATGAACCACCAGATCATCTACCAGCTCTATTACGCCTTCGTGCATCGGGGCTTTTCGGCGCTGCGCTTCAACTTCCGGGGCGTCGGCCGCAGCCAGGGTTCATTCGACCATGGCACCGGCGAACTGTCCGACGCGGCCGCCGCGCTCGACTGGGCGCAGACCATCAACCCGGAAGCCAAGAGCTGCTGGATCGCCGGCTTCTCGTTCGGGGCGTGGATCGGCATGCAATTGCTGATGCGCCGGCCGGAGATCGAGGGCTTCATCTCGATCTGCCCGCCCGCCAATCTCTACGACTTCTCGTTCCTCGCGCCCTGCCCGTCGTCCGGCCTGATCATCCATGGCGACAAGGACGCAGTGGTGCCGCACAAGGACGTGAACACCTTGGTGGAGAAGCTCAAGACCCAGAAGGGTATCGTCATCGAGCAGAAGGTGGTGCCGGGCGCCAACCATTTCTTCGACGGCAAGGTCGAGGCGTTGCTCACCTCGATTACCGCCTATCTCGACAAGCGGCTGAAGACCGAGCGCAAGCCAAGCGCGGCGTAATTCGCCGCGCTCCTTCGCAGCATCACGAAAACTTCTTCACCGCCAGCACGGCGTTGAGCCCACCGAAGGCAAATGAGTTCGAAAGCGCCGCCGTGATCGGCATTTCGCGGGCTTCGTTCGGCACATAATCGAGATCGCAGGCCGGATCGGGTCCGAGATAGCCGATCGTGGGCGGCGCCACGTCGTCGTGCACAGACATCACGGTTGCCGCCATTTCAAGCGCACCGGCCGCTCCCAAGGCGTGGCCAACCATCGATTTGGTCGACGACACCGCCAGTTTTGCGGCATGCGCGCCGAACACTTTGTGCAGCGCTTCCGTCTCGGTCACGTCATTGGCGGCGGTGCCGGTGCCATGGGCATTGATGTATTGGATGTCTTGCGCCGTAAGCTGCGCGTCAGCGAGCGCGCCTTCCATCGCACGCGACATGCCGCCCACATCGGGCGCGGTGAGATCGGCGGCATCCGCGGTCATGCCGAAGCCGACAACTTCGGCAAGAATATCGGCGCCGCGCGCACGCGCGCGCTCAAGCGGCTCCAGCACCATCATCGCCGCGCCCTCGCCGAGGATCAGGCCCGCGCGGCCGATGGAGAAGGGCCGGCAAGCATCGGGCGCCATCACCCGCATGGCCTCCCAGCCGCGCATCGTGCCGAACGTGATGCAAGCCTCCGACCCGCCGGTGACGGCGCAATCCACCATTCCCGACCGCACCATATGAAAGGAAAGTCCGATCGCATGGGTGGCCGATGCACACGCGCTCGCCACCACGA
Organism: uncultured Alphaproteobacteria bacterium; assembly: GCA_963761245.1. Lineage (GTDB taxonomy): Bacteria > Pseudomonadota > Alphaproteobacteria > Rhizobiales > Xanthobacteraceae > Pseudolabrys. The sequence goes on from CAVXGN010000029.1 coordinate 17,846, forward strand.
AGGCCGGACCGCGCAAACCGCATTGCATCGAGATCTGGCTGGCCGGCGCGTTCGCCATCAGCTTCGGGATGGTCAGTGGAAAGACGCGCTGTTTGTGCTCGACATAGATACGCCGGAAATTGTCATCGAGCGTGCCCTGCCCGCCCGCGCCGGTACCGACAATGGCCGCCGTACGCAAGGACAGCGGCATGTCGATGACGAGTCCGGCATTCGCGATCGCCTCGCGCGCAGCCACCACGGCGAACTGTGAGACGCGGTCGAGCGTGGACAGCGCACGCTCCTCGAAATGCTTGAGCGGCTCGAATCCTTTGACTTCGGCGGCAACCTTCTGGGTCAAATCTTGCGCGTCCGGCGGCAAAGTGATCGGACCAAGACCGGAGACGCCCTGCTTGAGGTTTGCCCAGTAGGAGGCTGCGGTTTGGCCGAGCGGAGAGACCGCCCCCAGGCCGGTGACAACGACACGGTTCACGTCATTCACGATTTCTTTTCGGCGACCAGCTTTTCGATGGCCTTGACGACGTCGCCGACAGTATCGAATTCGGTGCGCGGGTTGTTTGTGTTTGCATTATAGGGAATCGAGATATCGAACTTCTCTTCGATATCGAAAATCATTTCGACGGCGTCGAGCGACTCCAGGCCCAAGTCCTCCAGACGGTCGGTCAGTTCGACGTTCGGTTTGTCGACCCTTTTCTTCTTGGCAATGATGGCAATCACGTCGCTGGCAACGTCGGTCATCGCGTTCGATCCCCACTAGTTACGGCCCGCTCGACCGCCTCGAGCCGCGAGCTGATCTCGTCAACCTTTCCATGCAGGCGCTTTTGGTGGCCCAAATAGTAAAACTGCTCTACCATGCGCTGGTGCGGCTGCGCCGGAGAGCCGAATACAAAGGTGTTGGGCGCGACATTGCCGGCAACGCCCGCGCCGGCGCCGACCACGGCCTGATCGCCTATTTTGACGTGATCGGCAACCCCCGCGCCGCCTCCTAAGCGCACCCGATCGCCAATAATGACGCTGCCGGAGATGCCAACCATGCCGCAAATCATACAGCTTTCGCCGATGATCACATTGTGACCGATGTGAACGTGGTTGTCGATTTTGGTTCCGCGCCCGATCCGCGTGGTTTCGATGGTCGACCGGTCGATGGTGGTGCAGGCGCCGATTTCCACGTCGTCGCCGATTTCGACCGATCCGAGCGAATGCACCTTGGTCACTACTACACCGGGAACAAAGGCCGTCGGCGAATTCAAGTCCGGCGCATAGCTGAACCCGTCCGATCCGATCACCGCATTGGCATGGATGATCACCCGATTTCCTATCGTCACCCGATCGCCGATGCGCACACCCGAATGAATGCAGGCCTGCGCGCCGACCAAGACGTCCGCGCCGATCGAGGCCTGCGGCAGGATCACGGTTCCCGCGCCGATGCGGCTGCGCGGCCCCACCACGGTGTAAGCACCGATGCTGACGCCGTCGCCGAGCGTGGCGTCCGGCGCCACAATCGCGGTCGGGTGAATTCCGGCCTCGCGCGCCGGGCCGGGATCGAACAGAGCGGTCAGCTTCGCGAACGCCAGGCGGCCTTCATCGGTCGATATGACCGCTTTGAAGGAACCCGATGGAACCGGATCTTTTTCCGACACCACCACCGCCTGCGCCTTGCTGGAGGCAAGGGCCGCCGCTGCGTCGCGGGTCAAAGCCAGCGCCAAGTCGCCGGGCTGTTCGGCCATTCGGGGGTGGACGAGCCGTTTGATTTCGATTGCACCGTCGCCGTCGAGCCGGGCGGAGAGCGCCTGTGCGATATCCTTGGTCAACATGAATTTGCTTGTATTTCCTGATAGATAGCGACGTTCAGGACGACAATTTACAACAGGCGAACGACCGTGCGCCAGATGGCGCCGGGGGTCAACTCGTCGGCTGCGCCACCAGGCCGCCGGCCAGCGGTCTTGCCACGCCAGTGGTCTTTGGGAAAGTGATCGGCAGGCCATTGAGCGTGCGCCCGGCAAGATAGCCGAGCGCCCGGGCTTCAATCGTCTGCGACGACCAGCCCACCGCATCGGCGGTTTCCACCGTCGCCGGCGCTAACCGTCCCGCCAACATCCGCATCAACGTGGGATTGCGCGCGGCGGCGTCGGCAGATGCGGCACAACGCGTGCAACAGCAGCGGTAAGCGCCGATAGCGTCGCCGCACCGTCGGCGACGGAAAATGCCGGCAACCGAGCGGCGCGTATGCGAAGGCATTGCGATCGATCGTGGTAGCCGGTCGGCCGAACGCGACGATGCGCGCGCCATCGGTCTCGATCAGCGCCGCGTCGACGCCATCGAGCGAGGTACCGCTCATCATTCCGATTGCCTTGACCGCCGCCACGCCCCTGCCCCGCGTTTGAATCCCGCGCCGGACCTGTTACACCACCGCCGCAAGCGAAGCGGCAGGCCGAACCATGAGCGCCTATAAATCCGATTTCCTTAATGTTCTGGCCCAGCGTGGCTTTATCCATCAGGTCTCGGAGCCGGACGCGCTCGACGCGCTGGCCAAGGATAGCCGTATCACGGCCTATATCGGCTTCGACTGCACGGCGCCCTCGCTCCATATCGGCAACCTCATGGTCATCATGCTGCTCTATTGGCTGCAGCAGACCGGTCATCGTCCAATCGCGCTGATGGGCGGGGGAACGACGCGGGTCGGCGATCCGTCCGGCAAAGACGAGACGCGCAAGATTCTGACCGACGAGGCGATTGCTGAAAATCTAAAGGGCATTCGCGCCGTCTTTGCGAAGTTCTTGAAATTCGGCGACGGGCCGGGCGACGCGATCATGGCCAACAATGCCGACTGGCTGAACACGCTCAATTACATCGACTTCCTGCGCGACGTCGGCCGCCATTTCTCGATCAATCGAATGCTCTCGTTTGACTCGGTCAAGCTGCGCCTCGAGCGCGAGCAGGAGCTGTCGTTCCTGGAATTCAACTACATGATCCTGCAGGCCTACGATTTCGTGGAGCTTAGCAAGCGCTACGGGTGTCGCTTGCAGATGGGCGCGTCCGATCAATGGGGCAATATCGTCTCCGGCATCGACCTCGGCCGCCGCATGGGCACCGCGTCCTTGTTTGCGCTCACCTGCCCGCTGCTGACCACGTCGTCGGGCGCCAAGATGGGCAAGACCGCCGCCGGCGCGGTGTGGCTGAACGCCGACATGGTCAGCCCCTACGATTACTGGCAGTACCTGCGCAACACCGAGGATGGCGATGTCGGGCGCTTCCTCAAGCTGTTCACGATCCTGCCGCTCGATGAGATCGCGCGCTTGTCCGTGCTGAAAGACGCGGAGATCAATGAGGCCAAGAAGGTGCTTGCGACCGAGGCAACCGCCTTGGTGCACGGCCGCGCCGCGGCGGAAGAAGCGGCCGGCACGGCGCGCAAGACCTTCGAAGAAGGCGCAACCTCACTCGCGCTGCCGACCGTTGCGGTCGCGCGCAAGGATGTCGCTGCAGGTCTCGGCATATTGAGCGCATTCGTGACCGCCGGTCTGGCGGCCTCGAACGGCGAAGTGCGGCGCGCCATCGCCAACAACGCGGTCGCGGTCAATGACGTGCGCATCGCCAGCGATAAGCACGTGATCGGCGAGAAGGACATCACGTCGGACGGCGTGATCAAGCTCTCGCTCGGCAAGAAGCAACACGTCCTGCTGAAGCCGAACTGACCGCTAGCGCGAGGCCGGCACGAAATTGGGATCGAAGGCGCCCGGCGACGGAATGAATTTGCGCAGCAGGCCGGGCGTGATCGCCGACACCGGATTGACCAGGATGCGCGGTGAACCGGGCGGGCCAACCGCTTCGTAGGTGATGCCGAGCAGGCCTTCGTTGCTGCCGCCACCCAGGAAAATACCGACAATCGGAATCTGACCGAACATGTTGTTCAGGCCGTAGAACGGCACGAATGTGCCGCGCAGATGAACGTCGTTGCGAAGGTAATCGATCTGCCCTTCCATCGTGACGCCGACGGCCGGTCCACGCACAATCCCGTCGCGCACCGACACGCGCCCGGGGATCTTTGTGAATTCGGCGTGCATCTCGGTGAATTCAACGTTGCCGGCCGCCTGACCGGGCGCATTCGCCACGATGCGCTCGAGCGCCGGCTCGCCGTGCACGGCGAAATTGCGGATGACCAGCGTGCCAACCTGCGACGTCGTGCTTGGCGACGGCGGATCGATCGCCATCCACATCTGGCCCCCAACCATGCGCGGATACATGTCGGTGAAGCGGAACAGCGCACCGGCGTCGTTGGTCTCGAAGTAGACGACCTGATGGTTGTCGCGCGCGCGCACGCGCAGGTCGCCGAGCAGCGGCGCGTCGCGGCCGATCTTGGCGTTCATTCTGAAGCCGCGGATGCGGCCCTTGCGCCGCGTCATCTTGAGATCAAGCCCGCGCAACGTTTCGCCGTTGTAGCCGAGGACGGTCCCGAGCTTGACGTCGAGATCGAGGTCGGTCTCCTTGCTGGCTTCATGCTTCGATTTGTCGGCACCTGAGAGCGCCGATTTGACGAAATCTGGTCCCGTCATAGACGTCGCCGCGCAACGCCACGCGCAGCACGCCGTCGCTCGTGCGGTCGGCTTTCAGCGACGCCTTGTCGCCCACCGATACGTTGAACACCGGGAAATTCGCCGACACGATATCGTTGGTATCGTCAAGCTCGAGCGAGCCCTTTACCGATACGCCGGAGCCCTCGATGGTCAGATTGTCGAAGCGGGTGGACTTGTCGGACTTGACCAGCGTGTAGCTGGCCGACGCCTTCTTGCCGGCAGGCTTCACCCAGCCGGGCAGCAGATTGTCGATCTTCACCGGCGTCAGATCGGCATGCATGTTCAAGAGTTCGTCTTTTTCGTTGCCGCCGACGCTGCCGGTGACCGTCACCGGGATGGTGCCGGAGACGGTGCGGCCGAAATCGATGCCGAGGCGCTTGCGTGCGGCCTCGTCGACATTGGCCTGCAGCTGCAACTCGCCGGCCGCCTGGCTTTTGGTCTTCGTGAAAACGAGGCTGCCTGGCGTGCCGTTGATCTTGACGTCGCCCTTGACCTCGTAACCGGTCGGCGTGGCGTCGACCTTGAGCAGCGATGCCTCGATCTTTTGGCCGGCCAGCATCTTGTCGGCGGCGAAATTGGTGAGATTGGCGGCGATGCTATAAGTGGTGGAATTCTTCGGCACCTTCTTGCCCATCAGCAGATTAACCGTGACTTTGGCCGTCACGGTGCCGCGGCTGGACGTCGGATCGAGCGCAATGCCGGCGCTATTTTCGCGCAGCGCCTCACTGTTCAGGAGCGTCGCCGCCGCCGGTACCGTTCCATCGATGCGGAAGTGGACCTGCGCCGGCGCCGGCTTGAGATGCGTGTCCGGTACCTCGAACACACCGCCCGTCAGGCTGAGCTTGCGCCCCGGCGCGACTTCTACGGTGCCGCGGCCGACGCTGACATTGGCGGTTTGCCCGGTAATGTGGACCGTGAGATCGGCATCGCGGATTGCCGGCAGCGAAGCGACCGGCTGCAGCGTCGTTCCGCTGGTCTCCATGTCGACCGACAGGCCCTCTTCCGGCATCGGCGGCCCATCGGCCTTGAAATCAGGCAGCGGCGCGTTGCCGGCGATCACGATCCGCTCCAACGTGCCGCCGGACACGTGCTCCTCGACCCACTTGCGCACGTCAGGGGCGGCAAATACCGGCCACAATCGCTTCATGATCGGCACCGACATGCGGGTGCCGGCGACGCCAAACGCCAGATGCGGGTCAGGTCCGGAAAAGTCGAAGCTGCCGGTCACTGCGACGCCGATATTGTGCGACGGCCGGGTATCGACACGGGAAAAATCGCCTTGATCGAGATCGATGCGCTTGCGAACGGTGTCGATACGCGCGTGTACCGTCGCGCGGTTGATCGCGAACCCCTCCGAGGTGGAACGACCGACGGTTCCAAGAATGATCGGATCGATCACCGGATCACCGCGCGTCATGCTCAACTGCCAGACTCCGCTTTTGTCGGTGGGCGCCTCTAGAACAGCGCGCATGGTGAACTGGTTGCCGTTGGTCTGGATCTGGAACGGCGCAATCAGCGTGCGCCGGCGCTCATCCCAATCGACGCGGATGTCGGCGTGATGGAGGTTCAGCCGCAAATCGTCGCTTTGAGGGTCGACGATGGTCCCGGCTTCGGCGACCAGTTGGCCTTGCACCACGCGCGGGGTTCCGTCCGAGGCAATTTCCGCGCGGATGCTTGCCGACAATGGAATGTCAGCCTCGATGCTTCCGCCGTCGAGACGCGAGACCAGCATGATATCGCGAGTCGACACGTGGCGTGCTTCGATACCGACCGCACGCACGCCGCCGCTCAGCGGACGCATGGCCGCGCTCAACACCCATGGACGCTTAGGGTCATCGGATCCGAGTCGAAAGGTGATGCCGCCCTGGTTGGGGCGCGTGAGGCTCACATTGATGCGATCAAAGGTCCAATGTTTGCCGTTGCGCTCGTCATCGACCACGAGATTTCCGTTTTTGAGTCCAAGCTCGCGCAGGTCGTGACCATCAAGGCCGGTGGCGCCGAGCCCATCGATCCAGGCAAGCAGGCCCGCGAGATGTTCGAAGCCTGCGCGTAGCGGTTTTGGCGCGGGATTGCTGCCGGGGACCGCCGGCGGCAAGACAGCGGCCACGCTTGGCGAGGCGCTGGCGATCGGACGTTTTTCTGCGCCCGCAAACACGGTGACCCGACCGTCAGGCTCGATACGGACGGCCAGCTCGGCACCGACCAGATTGAGGCTCTGCGCCCGCACATGGCCGGTGAGCAGACCGACGCCGGAGAGACCAACTTCCGCCTTGGGCGCGCTCGCGACCACCGTGCCGTCGGCGTCATGCACCACAATGTCGCGCAGGCGCAAAGACGTGCGGCCTTTTTCGTCACGTTCAAGCTGCGTGCCGCCGACCTCGACAGTGTGCTTGCTGCCGAAATTCTCCTCGATCGCCGCCTTCAACCAGGGCGTCGCCACGTCGAGCTCGATGGGGCCGCTGGACAGTCGCCACCACAGGCCGAGCGCACCGAGCACAAGCACCGCCATCGTCGCGGTCACGCCCCAGAACAGTCGGCGCACCAGAGGGCGACGCTGAAATCTCACCAGCGAACGGCGAACAGGGTCCCAGCCACTGCTTGAGGTGACGCCACCGCGTTCCCAACATAGACCCAGGCGCCGCCCATATGCTTCCAACCATGGCGCAGATGACCCCAGCCCTGGCGGATTTGGCTCGAACCGAGTTGCAGCAGCGACTGCAATGCCGCGCGGCGCGGCGGGCGGTGCACAGCCGAAGCATGACGGGTCGCGTGGTGAGACGCGTGATGAGGTGTATGCCGGTGACTGGTCTGTCTGGCTGTCATGCCCAATGGGGCGCCCCCGAACGCCGCATCGCCTGTTTTCGACCGCCGACCGGCCCCTCGCCGATCGCAGCCCGTGGGACATCGTCACGGGGCCGGTTGCGCCCCCCCGACGCAAATGGCAATCCAGACATTGACGGGGTGAAAGCGACGAAAGGAAGGCGCATGGCGAGGGAGCTTGCCGAGGGTGCCAAGGCCCCCGCCTTCGCTTTGCCGCGTGACGGGCATGGCACGGTGTCACTCAAAGACTTCAAGGGCCGCAACCTCGTCCTCTATTTCTACCCGAAAGCCGATACGCCGGGCTGCACCAAAGAGGCCATAGCATTCTCGAAGCTGCGTGCCGCTTTCGCCAAGGTGGGAACCGACATTCTCGGCGTCTCCGCCGATTCGGTGAAGGCGCAGGACAAATTCAAGGCCAAGCACAAGCTTGCGATCGCGCTCGGTTCCGACGAGACCAAGGACATGCTGAAGGCCTACGAGGCTTGGGGTGAGAAATCGCTATATGGACGCAAATACCTCGGCGTCATGCGCAAGACCTTTCTGATCGACCGCCAGGGCCGCATCGCCCGTATCTGGCCGAAGGTGAAAGTTGCCGGCCATGCCGAAGAGGTACTCGAAGCCGCAAAGGCTTTATAATCCTGCGTTTTTTTGCCGCAATCGACAGGTTAGCCCCGGCCGATTTCCGCTTTCTTAACCATAATTGTTTGATATCGGCGGGCTGGCTTTTTCCGGCCCCCATGCCGGTCGAACCGGCGTGGGAACGGTAGATGTCGCAGTCGTCCAATCCGACCTATCCGACAGGGGCACCCGCCGGCCGCCACCCCCGTCGGCGCGCCCAATCGGCGGCCGCCGTTTCCCGCCACCTGCAGCGGCCCCGCTCCGACTACATGCTGGTGCATGGCGGACGCCAGGTGCGCGTCGGGCCGGTGCTGTTCTGGATTGTGGTCGGAACCCTCGTGGTCATGGGTGTGTGGTCGATCGCAACCGGAACTTATTTCGCATTCCGCGAAGACGTCCTCACGCGGCTGATCGGCCGCCAGGCCCAAATGCAATTCGCCTACGAGGATCGCATCGCCGAGCTGCGCGCCCAGGTCGACCGCATCACCAGCCGGCAATTGCTCGACCAGGAGCAATTCGAAAAAAAGCTCAACGCATTGCTGCAGCGGCAATCCAACCTGGAATCGCGAACCTCGGCGCTTGCCGACGAACTCACGGCCACCGGATCGATCCAGGCGCCGCAGAAGGCTGCGGCGGAAATACCTGAGTCGATCAAGCCCTCCCCCATCAACGACACGGTGATTTTCGTAGCGCCGGCGGATCGCGAGGCGCGGCTTGAATCGCGTGGCCTGCCGGCGAGCACGACCCGCATCGCAAGCCAATCTAGCCAAGTCGGCCTCGACGGCATGCTCAAGCGGGTATCACTCGCACTCGACAAGGTCGCGAAACAGCAGAACACCGCGCTGGCCAACATCGAGGAACGCTTCGACGGCAAGGCGCGCCGGATGCGCAGCGTGCTTGCCGACCTCGGTGTGAACTCGGGCAAAGCGCGGCGCACACGCAGTATCGGCGGACCATTCCTGCCATTGAAAGTGCCACGCCCCGGCGCCAGCGCGTTTGAACGACAGCTTTACCGGGTCAACGTCGCGCGTGCGGAGATCAACCGATATTCTCACGTTTTGGTCGACGTGCCGGTGCGCAAGCCGGTGAGCGGCGCGGTCGATATGAGCTCGCCTTTCGGCGTGCGCATGGACCCATTCCTCGGCCGGCCGGCGATGCATACCGGAATTGATCTGCGCGGCGACGTCGGGGAGCCTGTGCATGCCACCGCCGCCGGCAAAGTTTCCATCGCCGGGCGTGAAGGCGGCTACGGCAAAATGGTGCAGATCGATCACGGCAATGGCCTCGCCACGCGCTACGGCCACCTTTCGGAAATTGACGTCAGGGCCGGCCAAGCGGTGCATATCGGGCAGGTCATCGGCAAGATCGGATCGACCGGTCGCTCCACCGGTCCGCATCTGCACTATGAGACGCGGGTGAATGGCGCAGCAGTCGATCCGCAGAAATTCCTGCGCGCCGGGATCAGGCTCGGCAGCCTTTAGCGCCGGCCGCGCGGTTGCCATCCGGCCGCGACGTCGGCGCATCGGCGTCGAGGTTGCGGTCAACACCTCCTTTAACGTCGCAGGTCCGATGCGCAGACGCCGGCGCAGGCGCTGCACACGCTGCGCCGCTCGAAGGGACTCGATGCGGTCTTGATGTTTGCGGCCGAGGTCCGGTCTTTGCCGCGCTGCATGGCGGGGCCGGTGGCGAGGGCGGCGCGCGCTTTCGGCAATGGCTGGCTGCATGGCAGACTGAGACGGGAAGTCGCCTCGAAATCCAATCGTAACTGTGCTAGGCATCTTGTTGGCATTTCTTTGAACGGTGAATTGAAACTCGATGACCAAACCCTGCCGCGTGCTGCTGATCTACCCAAAATTCGTTCCAAACACGTTTTGGAACTATCAGGCGGCATGCGATCTCTTTGGCGTCCGCTATCCCGCGGCTCCGCTCGGCTTGATCACGGTCGCGGCGATGCTCCCGCAAACCTGGGAGTTCCGCCTGCTCAACCGCAATACCGAAAATGTGGCCGATGCCGACATTGCTTGGGCCGACCTGATCATGACCGGCGGCATGATCAACCAGCAGCCTGACTGCGTGGCTCTGATTGACCGATGCCATGATCTCGGTAAGACGGTTGTCGTTGGCGGGCCCGATGTCACCAGCAGCCCGCATCTCTATAGTACAGCCGATTTCCAGATCCTGGGCGAGGCCGAGGACGTCATCGCTGACTTTGTCACCGCCTGGGAACGCGGCGAGCGCTCGGGCGTATTCACCGCGGAGAAGTTCAAGATCGACGTCACCAAGACGCCGCTGCCGCGCTACGACCTGCTCAAATTCGACCAGTACTTTTACATCTGCGTGCAGTTTTCGCGCGGCTGCCCGTTCACCTGTGAGTTCTGCGATATCATCGAACTCTATGGCCGCGTGCCACGCACCAAGACCAACGAGCAGATGTTGGCCGAACTCGACCATCTCTATCGGCTCGGCTATCGCGGCCACGTCGATTTCGTCGACGACAATCTGATCGGCAACAAGAAATCGCTCAAGAAATTCCTGCCCGAACTCACGCGGTGGCTCAAGGAGCGCGACTATCCGTTCGAGTTCTCGACCGAAGCGTCGATGAATCTGGCCGACGACGACGAACTGCTGCAGATGATGCGAGAGGCGAATTTCTTCGCCCTTTTCGTTGGCATCGAAAGCCCCGAACCGGAAGCGTTGGCCGCGACCAAGAAGAAGCAGAACACCCGCCGCGACATCGCCGAGAGCATTCACAAGATCTACGGCGCTGGCATGTTCGTCACCGCCGGGTTCATCATCGGCTTCGACAACGAAAGCGTCTCCATCGCCAAAGCTATGGCGCAATGCATCGACGATTGCGCCGTCCCCATGTGCATGGTCGGGCTTCTCTATGCTTTGCCGAACACCCAGCTCACCCGCCGGCTGACCAAGGAAGGTCGGCTGCACGCGGGTCACGACATGATGCGCGCCGAAAAGGCCGGCGATCAGTGCATGTTGGGCATCAACTTCGATCCCAAGCGGCCGGTGCGCGACGTGCTCACCGACTATCGCGACGTACTCGAGCAGGTCTACGCGCCGGAAGCCTTCGCCCGGCGTTTGCGTAAGTTGTCCGATTTGCTCGACCGCTCGCAGAGCCGGCGGCGGCCGCCGGCAGGCGACATCAAGTTCCGTTCATCCACCGTCGAACACGTGGAGCGCATCATCGGCCACCTGCCGGAGGCGCGCGCGGCTTTCCAGGAGACCGTGCGTTACGTCGCCACGACCAACCCGCGCGCGCTGCGCTTCATCGTGCTGATGATGGGGATTTACCTGCACCTCGGCCCATTCTCGCGACGGGTGATAGCCGAGATCGACCACCGCATCGCCACGCAGAATTTGCCTACGGGCCGCACGCCGATGCCGTCCGCAAGGCAGCTTGCTTCCGTCAGCTCGATGTAGGACGGATGTCGATCCGGCGCGCCGCGCGCGCGGGCTCGACTACTCCACATCCTCGACCTGCTCCGGGCCGCCGCCGAAAGCCTTCTGCGCCAAGGCGGCCTGCATGAACTCATCGAGGTCGCCGTCGAGCACCGCACCGGTGTTGGAGGTCGACACGCCGGTGCGCAGATCCTTCACCATCTGATAGGGCTGCAGCACGTAGGAGCGGATCTGGTGGCCCCAGCCGATATCGGTCTTGGCGGCCTGATCGGCGACCGCCTTGTCCTCGCGCTTCTTCATCTCCGCCTCGAACAACTTGGCGCGCAGCATGTCCCAGGCCATGGCACGATTGCGGTGCTGCGAGCGGTCCTGCTGGCACTTCACCACGATATTGGTCGGGATGTGGGTCAAACGCACGGCCGACTCGGTCTTGTTGACGTGCTGGCCGCCGGCGCCGCCCGCGCGCATGACGTCGGTACGCACGTCGTTTTCGTTGATGTCGATCTTGATGCGGTCGTCCACCACCGGAAAGACCACGACGCTGGCAAACGAGGTATGCCGCCGCGCGTTGGCGTCGAACGGCGAGATGCGCACCAGCCGGTGCACGCCGGCCTCGTTCTTGAGCCAGCCATAGGCATTGTGGCCTTTGATCACCACCGTCGCGGACTTGAGGCCGGCGCCCTCGCCTTCGCTCTCTTCGACCCACTCGACCTTGTAGCCGTGCGCCTCCGCCCAGCGCACATACATGCGCATCAACATTCCGGCCCAGTCCTGGCTTTCGGTGCCGCCGGCGCCGGCATGGACTTCGAGATAGCAGTCATTGGCGTCCGCTTCGCCCGACAGCAACGCTTCAAGTTCGCGCCGTGCCACCTCCGCTTTCAGCCGCTTCAAGGCCGCTTCCGCCTCGGCAACCGTCTTGTCATCCTTTTCGGATTCGCCCAGCTCGATCATGGTGATCTGGTCGTCGAGCTCCTGCTCGATGCGGCCGATGGCGTTAAGCTGATCGTCCAACGCGTCGCGCTCGCGCATCACACGCTGGGCGCGCGCCTGATCGTTCCACAGATTGGGATCCTCGGCCTCTTTGTTCAGCTCGGCGAGGCGGCGCGTCGCGGTGTCGACGTCAAAGATGCCTCCTCAGCAGCCGCACCGACTGCTTGATCTCTTCAATGAGGCTCTCGGTTTCCGCGCGCATAGTCCATTCCGTTGCCGCTTAAGGCGGCGCTGCAATTTCGTTGCGTCAAGGATTTAACGACGCCATTGCGCCGGTGCAACTCTGTCAGGCGGCTTAGCTCAATATAGCCCGCCCGTGCCCGAGCGCACGGCGCGGTCGGCATCGGGCGACACGCCGGTGCCCCAAGATTGACCGCCGCCACCGCCGTCGCCGTAGCCGACCACCGAGCCATTGTCGGGCGGCGCGGTGCCGGGCTTGAACGCTTCCAGGATCACCCGCTGGCTGCCGGGGCCGGCGCGCATCCCGGTCTTCTGGTCGACCCGCACCAGCTTGATGCCGGGCGGCACGCGGAACGGCACCGCCGGCTTGTCGGCGAGCGCCACTTTCAGGAAATCCCGCACCACCGGCGCCGCCACGTGACCGCCGGTCATGCCGCGTCCGAGCGTCTTCGGCTTGTCGAAGCCGATATAGACGCCGGCGACGATGTCGGGCGTGAAGCCGATGAACCAGGCATCTTTCTCATCGCTGGTCGTGCCGGTTTTGCCAGCGACCGGCTTGCCCACCGCGCGCAGGATGGTGCCGGTGCCGCGCTGCACCACCCCTTCCATCATCGAGGTGATCTGATAGGCGGTCATCGGATCGAGCACCTGCTCGCGCCGGTCGATCAGCGACGGCTCCGGCTGGTCCTGCCATTTCTGCGCATCGCAACCGATGCACTCGCGCTTGTCGTGACGGTAAACGGTGTGGCCGTAGCGATCCTGGATGCGGTCGATCAGCGTCGGCGTAATGCGCCGGCCGCCATTGTCGATCATGGCGTAAGCGGTGGCCATGCGCAGCAGCGTGGTTTCGCCGGCGCCGAGCGCGAACGACAGATAAGTCGGCAGACTGTCATAGACGCCGAAGCGCTTGGCGTATTCGGCGATCAGCGGCATGCCGACGTCCTGCGCCAGCCGCACCGTCATCACGTTGCGCGAATGCTCGAGGCCGAAGCGCAAGGTCGAGGGGCCGTAGAAATTGTGTTCGTAGTTTTCCGGCTTCCAGGTGCCAAGCCCGGGTCCCTGATCGATCTCAAGCGGAGCGTCGAGCACGATCGTCGAAGGCGTGTAGCCGTTATCGAGCGCGGCGGCGTAGACGATCGGCTTGAACGAGGAGCCCGGTTGGCGCAGCGCCTGGGTCGCGCGATTGAACTGGCTTTGGTCGTAGGAGAAGCCGCCGACCATGGCGAGCACACGGCCCGTCAACGGATCCTCGACCACCATCGCGCCGGAGACATCCGGCACCTGTTGCAGGCGGTATTGGCCCTGGGTCGCGGCCGGCGACACATAGACCACGTCGCCCGGCGCGAGCACCTGGCCAACTTTGCGCGGCGTGCGGCCTTTGGTCTTGGCCCATTTCACGCCTTCCAGCGGCACGACGCCGATGTCGCGATCCTTGCTGACATAGCCGCCCGGCTCGCGTCTCGGCTGCAGCCCGATACGGGCCGATTGATCGTTGGTCTCGAGCACCACCGCCATCCGCCAAGGCGCCACGTCCGACAACGATTTGACGTCGGCGAGCTTGACGCCCCAATCGCCGGAAATATCGATCTTGGCCACCGGGCCGCGCCAACCGCGCGCCTCATCGTAATGCACAAGCCCCTCGGTAAGGACTTTGCGCGCCACCGCCTGCAGCTTGGTGTCGAGCGTGGTGCGCACCGACAAGCCGCCCTCGTAGAGTTTCTTTTCGCCGTAGCGGTCATAGAGTTCGCGGCGCACTTCCTCGCTGAAATATTCGGCGGCGAAGATATGCGAGCCGGTCGGTTTCTGCGTCACGCCGAGCGGTAGATGTTTGGCCCTCTCGCCGTCGGCCGCCGAGACGAAGCCGTCCTGCACCATCTGATCGAGCACCCAATTGCGTCGATCGAGCGCGCGCTCACGCTGACGGTACGGATTGTAGTTGTTCGGCGCCTTCGGCAAGGCAGCGAGATAGGCGGCGTCGGCAATAGTGAGTTCGTTCACCGACTTGTCGAAATAAGTCAACGAGGCGGAGGCGATGCCGTAGGAGCCGAGCCCGAGATAGATCTCGTTCAAGTAAAGCTCGAGGATCTTGTCCTTCGAGTAGGCGCGCTCGATCTTTAGCGCCAGCAGCGCCTCCTTGATCTTGCGCGAGAACGAAACCTCGTTCGACAACAAGAAGTTCTTGGCAACTTGTTGGGTGATTGTCGAAGCGCCTTGCGGATGGCGGTTGGAGCCGTAGTTCTCGATGTAATTCACGGCGGCGCGAGCGATGCCGATGAAATCGAGCCCGCCATGCTCGTAAAAGTTCTTATCCTCGGCGGCGAGGAAGGCGTTGATCACCATCTTCGGCACCGCCTGGATCGGAATGTACAGGCGGCGTTCACGCGCGAATTCGCCGATCAGCGAGCCGTCCGCCGCGTGCACGCGGGTCATCACCGGCGGCTCGTAATCCTGCAGCTGGGAATAGTCCGGCAGGTCCTTGGAGAAATGCCAAATCAGGCCGGCGGCCGCGCCGACACCCACGACGAACAAGATGGTGCCCGCCGCGAACAGAAAGCCGAAAAAGCGCAGCATCAGCTTCATGAACGAATGGTCCCGCCGCAAGTCTGATGGCGGCCCCGTGCCGGCATTGCGAGCCGCAAAATTGGCAGCTTTCTCAACGCCGGAACGCCATTTCTCGCGCCGCCAGCCCCGGCGGCGAAGTTCTGCTGTGGTTGCGCCGTTTTATGTTGAAACTGAGGCCGATGCATCATTTCAACCCCACCCCCGTCCCGGCCAGACGCGGCGCGAAAAACGTGTCTACCGCCTCCACCAGCGAATCCGCGGTGTGCGAACGCCATTGCTGCGACAACAGGTTCGCCAAATCGCCCTTGGTCGACATGTAGCCGAGCTCCACCAGCACCGATGGGACGTCCGGCGACTTGAGAACGATGAATCCTGCCGATTTGACCGGATGCAGGTGCAGCCGTGTCGACGGCTTCAGTTCGCTCACCAAAGTGCGAGCGAACTGTTGCGAGAAAACCTTGGTCTCGCGCTGGGCAAGGTCGATCAGAATATTGGCGACGTCGTTAGGCTCCGCGCTCAAGTCGACGCCGGCGATGATGTCCGATTTGTTTTCGGCGTCCGCCAGTCGCGCCGCTTCCCTGTCGGACGCGTGCTCGGACAGCGTATAGACCGTGGCGCCTTCGGCCTGGCCTTCGCTGCGCGGGATCGAGTCGCAATGGATCGAGATGAACAGCGAGGCCTTGCGCGCGCGGGCAAAGCGGGTGCGTTCGGTCAGCGGGATAAAAGTGTCGTCGCTCCGTGTCATCGCCACCCGGTACTTGCCGGCCTTCAGCAGCTTGTCGCGCAGCATCAGGCCGAAGGCGAGAACGACGTCTTTTTCATCGTATTTGCCGTTATACGCTTTGGTTCCGGAATCGATGCCGCCGTGGCCCGGATCGATCACGATCAACGGACGCGGATCGCCGGCGACCTCCGGGGTCGCGCGGACGGTCGGGCGGTGCATGGTGGCCTGCGTCGAGCGATCCTGGAGGGAGATATTGTGCAGGAAGCTTTCGCGGCTGGTCGGGGTCAAATCGAGCACCATGCGCGCCGGCTCGCCCTCGGCGGCATTGAGAACAAAGGCCTTGTCCACCCGCACCGGGCCGTCCGTATCGATCACGATGCGCGAGCCGCCCCGCATGATCAGGCCGTAGCGGAACGCTTTCACCAGCCCCCGTCTCTTATCGCCGGCCTTGGACGGCAGCTTGAACACCACCTGCGGCAGGTCGATCACCACGCGGTAGGGGTCGGCGAGGGTAAAAGCGGCGACATCGACCTTGCGGTCGAAATCCATCACAAACCGGGTGGACTTGCCGCCGGCGCCGATGCGCACATCGCTCGCCACCGGGTACGATTCGGCTGCAGCTCTCGGGAGCGGCACTTTTTTGGCCGCATGCTCACCCGCCCAAGCGGCTGCGGTGCCAAGAATGGCCACTGCCAAGACGCCGGCGAATGCGAGCACGTGCTTTGCCACGAATCCTGTCCCTTTCGACGCGATTTTATCCCATTAGGGGCTGTTTCGGTTAACGGAACTTAACCGCCGGCGCCACTTGCTGCGGCGGTGTTGCCAAGCTGCACCGGCTCCCTTGCCATCAAGGACTTAGCGCCGTATGTAGAGTTCGCTGACGGTTATTTGTTCCGGTTGTGCCGCGTTCGGGCCCCGGCCCGCCTGTTCCAGGATCGCCCCCTCGAGGAAGCGGGCGAACGGACGGCGAAACGAGCCGAAACCCTTGTGAAGGACACCCGGATCAGCGCGCGATCCTCTCGGATCGCATGTCATTTGACCGGAAGCGACGAGAAACCTCGGCGGCGCTATTGAGGCGCGGCCGTAGCGCACGGGTCGCAAATTCATGCTGCAAGCGTTGCAGCAACGGCAAATCAAGGTCCACCGCTGTCGCGAAATCATCGTGGCGGCGCCTATTGATGCGGACCGCGCCGCGCGTGAACGCGCGCCCCTTCCTTTCCAACCCCATCCGGCCGGCTCTCCCACGCACCGTCTTGCGCCATTGCGCGAGCGCGCGGGTACGCCGGCCCCAGTGAGAATTGAATATGCCCAACAAAATGCTGATCGACGCGAGCCACCCGGAGGAGACCCGGGTTGTCGTGCTACGTGGCAACCGCGTCGAGGAATTCGACTTCGAAAGCGCCAACCGCAAACAACTGCGCGGTAACATTTATCTCGCCAAGGTTACGCGCGTTGAGCCGTCCTTGCAGGCGGCCTTTGTCGATTACGGCGGTAACCGTCACGGCTTCCTGGCGTTTTCCGAAATCCACCCCGACTACTATCAGATCCCGGTTGCCGATCGACAGGCATTGATTGCCGAGGAGCAACGCGCCGAGCGTGACGCCGACGCCGACGCTGATCATCGCGCCGGTCGCCGCGGCCGCCAGCGCCATCGTCATCGCGGCGCCGACCGTCCGCGCGCGGTCGTGCGTAGCGAGCCGGTCGAATCCGAGGAACTCGCGCACGAGGAAGTGGCGAGCGAAGCAACCGAGATTTCCGCCGGCGAGGCAGCGGCCGGTGAGCCCTCCCCCGAGCAGATCGAAGAAACCGCCGCCGTGATGGCTGGCACGACGCCGTCGGCCGAGCTGGAAGCGGAAGAGCTGGTGCGCGAGGCCACCGAGAATCCGGCCGGTGAAGCCGACCCGGACGACGAACCTGCGGGCGCGGCCCCTGAGAGAGGTGAAATCGCCGAAAGCGCCGCGGACACTGAAGCCGTCGAAAACACCGAAAGTTTCCGGCATGCCGACGCCGCCGACCGCGCGGCCGAAGCGACCGCCGGTGAAGCACCCGAAGCCGAATATCCAATCGACCCGGCGAGCGAAGGCGACAATCTTGCCGCCGATCAGACGCCGAGCGACGAGCAGAATGGCGGCAACGGCAACGGCGATGACCACGAGGAAGAAACTGTGGAATCCGTCGGCGGCGCCGACGCGTTGGAGGAAGTACAGGAGCGCCTGCCCCGCTTCCGCCGGCAGTACAAAATTCAAGAAGTGATCAAGCGCCGCCAGGTGATGTTGGTGCAGGTGGTCAAGGAAGAACGCGGCAGCAAAGGTGCAGCGCTCACCACTTATCTCTCGCTCGCCGGACGCTACTCGGTTTTGATGCCCAATACCGCGCGCGGCGGCGGCATTTCGCGCAAGATCACCTCGGCCGAGGACCGCGGGCGCTTGAAGGAAATCGCCCAGGAACTGGAAGTGCCGGAAGGCATGGGTGTGATCCTGCGCACCGCCGGCGCCAGCCGTACCAAGACCGAGGTCAAACGCGACTTCGAATATCTGCTGCGGCTGTGGGAAACCGTGCGCGATCTCACGCTCAAATCGACCGCGCCCAAACTGGTCTACGAGGAAGGCTCTCTTACCAAGCGCTCGATCCGCGATCTCTATAACAAAGACATCGACGAGATCGTCGTCGCCGGCGACGAGGCCTACAAGGACGCCAAGGACTTCATGCGCATGCTCATGCCGAGCCATGCCAAGCACGTGAAGTCCTACAAAGACACACAGCCGATCTTCACCCGCAACGGGGTCGAGAGCCAGCTCGACGCCATGTTCTCACCGGTGGTGCAATTGCGCTCGGGCGGCTACATCGTCATCAATCAGGCCGAGGCGCTGGTGGCCATCGACGTCAACTCGGGGCGCGCGACGCGCGAGCACCATATCGAGGACACCGCGCTCAAGACCAATTGCGAGGCGGCCGAGGAGATCGCCCGGCAGCTGAGGTTGCGCGACCTTGCCGGCCTGATCGTCATCGATTTCATCGACATGGATGAGGGCCGCAACAACCGCACGGTGGAACGGCGGCTGAAGGAAGCGCTCAGGCACGACCGCGCGCGCATTCAGGTCGGCCGCATCTCGCATTTCGGCCTCTTGGAAATGTCGCGCCAGCGCATCCGCACCTCGGTGCTGGAAAGCTCGACCGAGAAGTGTCCGCTCTGCGGCGGCAGCGGACACGTGCGCTCGGTATCCTCGGTGTCGCTGCAATTGCTGCGCGCGATCGAGGAGATGCTGATCAAGGGCGCCACCCACAATCTGATCGTGCGCACGCGCTCCGAAGTCGCGCTCTATGTGCTCAATCACAAGCGCGCGCATCTGCGCGAGTTGGAAGAGCGCTTCCGCATCGTCATCACCATTTCCGCCGACGCGACGGTCAGCGGCCAGCAGTCCTACATCATCGACCGCGGCGAGCAGATCCATACGCTGGAGGTGGCGCAGTCGCTTGCCGCCGCTGCGCATCAGCACATGCGTGCACCGGTCGAGGAAGAGGAAGAGGTCGCGCCAGAGGCCGACGACCAAGACGAGCCGCAAGAGCAAGGCGAGGTTGCCGCGAGTGAGGAGGCGGACGCTCAGCCAGCTGATGAAGGTGAGCGCGGTCATCGCCGGCGTCGCCGGCGACGCGGACGCGGAAGCAACGGCGAGCCGCGCGAGGCCGGCGCCGTCACGCAAGAGACCGTCGCCGAACAGGCCATCGCGCACGAAGACGACAACGGCGACAGCGCCGAGGACGAGGCTTTCGAGTCCCGAAACGGCGCGGCGATAGGCGGCGAAGGTGGCGAACAGCGCGGCGATGGACGCAAGCGGCGCAGACGCGGCAGACGCGGCGGACGGCGCAATCGCGGCCGTAACGGCGATCAGCAGTTGACGCCGCGGGACGGCGAGGCCGGCGATATCACCGGCGATGAGATCAGCGCCGTCGACACCGACCACATTAAGCCGGAGCCCGAATTGCAACACGCGGTGGAAGACCTCGACCGGCCGCCGTCGGGCGCGTTCGCACCGCCGCCTGCACCGGAACATGCGCCGACCTATACTGCGCCGGCGGAGTTTTCCGCTTCGCCGCCGCCCGCCCCCGCTTCGGAGGAGACGGCCGAACCGCCGCGCCGGCGCTCGACCATTCGCGAGCCGGCGCCGTTCGCCTTGGGCGAAACCCCGCCCGCGCCGCCGCCGACCATCCCGCCGCCGACGCCGGTGATTTCCTCAACCAGCAGCGAGGAAAGCGCCGCGCCCAAGCGCGGCTGGTGGGCCAAGCGCCTGCTCGGCGACAAGGACTAGCGCATGATGCCGAACGCCCGGGCCTCGGTCATGCGCTGCGCGGAAAAATGAAATCCGCCTGGGTCGAACGCGACGCCAAGGCCGCGGTCGATCTCTATGGCGAATCCGGCATCGACGCCGATCTGGCGCTGCGGGTCTATTCCACGCGGCTGCTTGGCCGCGATCATCGGCTTGTTCTGCACGGCGGCGGCAATACCTCGCTGAAGACGATGGCGCGCGACCTTGCCGGCGGCGAGATCGCGGTGCTGCGGGTGAAGGGCTCAGGTTCCGACATGGGCGCCATCGAGCCCGCCGGCATGCCGGCGGTGCGGCTCGAACCGCTGCGCGCCTTGCGCGAGCGGAAAAACTTGTCCCACGACGATATGGCGCGTGTGCAGCGCGCCTTCCTGATCGATCCGCTGGCGCCCTCGCCGTCCGTCGAGATGCTGCTGCATGCCTTCATGCCGGCGACATTCGTCGACCACACCCATGCCACCGCCGTGTTGAGCCTGATCGACCAGCCGAACAGCGAAGAATTGTGCGCCGACGTTTTTGGCAGCCGCATGGGCTTCGTGCCCTATCGCATGCCGGGCTTCGGTCTGGCGAAAATGGCCGCGCAAGTGTTCGACAAAAATCCCAAAGTGGAGGGCCTGATCCTCGACAAGCACGGGCTGTTCACGTTCGGCGCCAGCGCGCGCGAGGCTTACGAGCGCATGATCGAGATGGTGTCGCTCGCCGAGGCGCGGCTCGGCCAAGGCCGCAAAGGGGCGTTCGCGAGCGTCAAGCCGCCGTCGCAAATCGCGGGCGCCGCCGACGTCGCGCCGATCCTGCGCGGCGCTTGCAGCATCGCAGACGACAAGATCGAGGGTGCCTGGCGGCGTCCGATTATCGAATTCCGCAGCAGCGATGCCATTCTGAATTTCGTCAACGGCAAGGAGGTCGCGCGCTACAGCCGAGGCGTGATCACACCCGACCATGTGATCCGCACCAAGCCTTGGCCGCTGATCGTACCGGCGCCGCAGGCGGGCAAGCTCGATGATTTCAAGAGCGCCGCGCGCAAATCCGCGCAGCAGTTCATCGACGACTACAAGGCTTATTTCGCGCGCAACAAAGCGCGCGCGCCGGGCGCGGCGATGCACGATCCGGCGCCGCGCGTGGCGCTGGTGCCGGGACTCGGCCTGTTCGGCATGGGCGCGAGCAAGCGCGACGCCGTCATCGCCGCCGACGTCGCCCAGGCCGCGATCGACGGCATCACCGATGCCGAGGCCATCGGCCGCTTCACCTCGATCTCCGAAGCCGACATTTTCGACTGCGAATATTGGCCGCTGGAGCTCGCCAAGCTCGGCCAGCGCAAGGACTTGCCGTTGCAGGGGCAAGTGGCTGTCGTCACCGGCGCCGGCGGCGCTATCGGGGCCGCCACCGCCAAAGTCTTTGCACAGGCCGGCGCGGAAGTGGCGCTGCTCGATCTCGATCAGACGGCGGCGCAGGACAAAGCCACGGCAATCGACGGCCATGCGTTGGCGCTTGCCTGCGATGTCACGAATTCAAAATCTGTTGCCGCGGCCTTCGACCAAGTGGCGGCGGCGTTCGGCGGCGTCGATATTGTCGTGTCCAATGCCGGCGCCGCCTGGCAGGGCAAGATCGGCGAGGTCGACGAAGCGATCCTGCGCCAGAGCTTCGAATTGAATTTCTTCGCCCACCAGAAAGTCGCGCAAGCGGCCGTGAAGATCATGCGCGCGCAGGGCACCGGCGGATGCCTGCTGTTCAACGTCTCCAAGCAGGCGGTCAATCCCGGCGCCGATTTCGGCCCTTACGGACTGCCGAAGGCGGCGACGCTGTTCCTGGTGCGGCAATACGCGCTCGACCATGGCGCCGAAGGCATCCGCGCCAACGCGGTCAATGCCGACCGCATCCGTTCCGGACTGCTCACCGAGGATTTCATCAGCGAACGCGCCAAGGCGCGCGGGGTGAGCGAAAAGGATTACATGAGCGGCAACCTGCTCGGCCGCGAAGTCACCGCCGAGGATGTGGCGCAGGCTTTCCTTGCGCAAGCGCTGGCGCTAAAGACCACCGCCGACGTCACCACCGTCGACGGCGGCAATATCGCGGCGGCGCTGCGTTGACGGGAGCAGGCAAATGGCCGCACTGACCGAAGCCGATGCCGGCAAGACAGTCAAGCTCGCCGTCGGCGAGACGATCGATATCCGATTTGCCGGAGAACGCGACGGCCGGTTACAGATGGGCCGTCAAGTCGATCGAACGGTCCGTGTGCGAGATAGTCGCCGACGAGCGGCTCGCCCCCGAAAAAGCGATCCCCGGCGCACCCGGCGCGCATCATTGGCGCCTGCGCGCAGGCCCACAAGGGCGAGTGCCTGCTCGAACTCGTCTACAGCCGTCCCTGGGAAAGGCAAGCGGCGCCCACGCGCGTCTTCAAGCTGCGAGCTGCGCGTCGGCGGCAAGGATTGATCGCGGGCACACCGGCCGGGCGGCGAGCTAGCGCCGTAACAGACTCCTAGCTTGCGACCACCTTGATCGTCCAGAAATCGTCGGCCAGGTTGGAGTTGGTCATATAGGCATAGGGCATCGTGAAATAGCCCTTCTTGCCCCAGTCACTGGCCCAGGAATTGCGCACGATAAAGCGCTGCTGTGATTCATCGTAGCCGACTGCCAGCACCGCATGACCGCCAAGTACTTTCTCCTTCGGGCCGGGCATCGGCATCACGCCGGTTTTCGCGACTTTCTGGCTCTCGAAGCTCTCATAGACCGTAAAGCCGAACACGAACGGATAGCCCGAGGCCAGACAGCCCTTGAGCTGATTGAGCGTCGGCGTCAGACGACTGTAGGAGGTCACTTGATATTTCTTGGCCCGCTGATAGGCCTTCGGCGGCGGTTTCACGGTGAATTTGGCGATGTCGTAAGGCCAAATGGTTTCCGGGCACTCGCCCTGCTTCACCACACTCTTGATGCCGTCTCGGATTTGCGCGCCGCTGTCGCTGCCGATCGAGCCTTCCATGGCGCGCTCGTTATAATAAATGAACAGACGCGACGGAATGAAGTCCGGCTTCTGCTTGTGCTTGCGGCGGCCGAATTGAACGGCTGCGGCGATCGCGTTCGCGGTGCAACTGCCGAGTTCGCCCTGATTATAGGGCGCCGGAAACTTGGATTGCAGATTGACCCTGGCCGGAAGCTTTCTGAGCACCGCCATCGGCGCGGTATAGAGATGATCGCGCGCATCCGGCAGATCAGGAACCCAACCGTACCACTTGGTAAGCATGACAACCTCCTTGGTTGACCAGGTACAAGGATAGCGGGTATCTGAGAGCTACGTGCAACAGCAAGGGAGGCGCTATCGGGCTTGCATCCGCCACAATCGTCGCGGCACGCCATGACGGCATCGAGCCGTGCTATCATGCGTTACCATCGAGGAACCGCAAAGGAGTTCTAACGATGCTGCGAGTCTTAGGCATCATCTGTCTGCTGCCGGCGCTGCTGTTGGCCACGCCGGCGTCCGCCGTCACCGCCAAGCAGAAGATGGAAACCTGCAAGTTCGGCGCCGACGATCAGAAGCTCACCGGCGCCAAGCGCGACACCTTCATCAAGCGCTGCATGGCCAAAGGCAATTACGAGCCGCCGGAGCGCAAGAAGCTGAAGGCGCAAAAACCGAAGACCAAGAAGCCGACCACGAAACCGATGGCCACCATGCCCTCCTCCAACGAGCCGCCGCAGCCAAAGCAATAAGCTCAAACGCGCATCGTCGCGCCCGCCGCCCCGCTTGGGACAGCTCACTTACACTGCACCAGGGAACGCAATGCCGGAAGCCGATAAAGCAGGCGAACGCTATCAGGCCGATCGCCCGCAAGCCGCGCCTGGCTTTTTCTTGAAAGGCTCGCACCAGCTCGACTGGGGCATGAAGAACCGGCTCGCCCGCGTGTTCAATCCGGCGTCCGGGCGCACCGTGATGCTTGCCGTCGACCACGGCTATTTCCAGGGCCCGACGTCCGGGCTCGAGCGCATCGATCTCTCCATCGTGCCCCTGCTGCCGCAATGCGACGCGCTGTTCTGCACCCGCGGCATCCTGCGCTCGGTGATCCCGGCCGACTGCGCCGAAGCCGATGGTGCTGCGCGCGAGCGGCGGGCCCAGCATCCTGCGCGAAGAGCTTTCCGACGAACAGATCGCCATGGACATGGACGACGCGGTGCGCCTCAACGCCGCCGGCGTCGGCATCCAGGTGTTCATCGGCGGCGAGCACGAGACACGCTCGATCCACAACATGACCAAGCTGGTCGATGCCGGCCTGCGCGCCGGCATGCCGGTGATGGGCGTCACCGCGGTCGGCAAGAACATGGTGCGCGACGCGCAATATTTCCGGCTCGCCTGCCGCATCATCGCCGAGCTCGGCGCGCAATACGTCAAGACTTACTATGTCGACGACGGCTTCGAGACCGTCACGGCCTCCTGCCCGGTGCCGATCGTGATGGCGGGCGGCAAGAAGCTGCCGGAGCTCGACGCCCTCACCATGGCCTACAATGCCGTGAGCCGAGGCGCCGCCGGCGTCGACATGGGCCGCAATATTTTCCAATCCGACGCGCCCAAGGCCATGCTCGCGGCGGTCAACGCGGTGGTGCACAAGAATACGACGCCGAAAGAGGCCTTCGAGCTCTACGGCTCGCTCAAGGCGGAAGACGTCGGCTGAGGCGCCGCCGCGGCCTGCGCAGCGGCGACCCGCTTGACGAGACGCGCGCACCATGCCCCGATCAGTCGGTCCCCGAACGTTTCGACGCGATGCCCGGCTTCCTTAAGCGATAGACGCTCACCGTCGGACCCCGCTCGACAGGCGCGAGATCCCACAGCGCATTTATCTGCGTGAGCACATAGAGGGTTTCATCGCCTCCCCTGTATCCGTGTATATTCGTGATCTTGCCACTGACCACAGGCGCCATCTTGCTATCAAGAAAGACCGGCTGTCCCTCCTCCAATTGACCGACATGGGCCGCGATGTACTTGCGCTGGGACTCGCTCAGCCCATCACAATCGATACATGAAATCGGCAATGCGTGAGTGCGACCCAGCAGCATTAGGAGTCCCGTGGTGCGGCCCATGCCAAAGAACAACAAGATTTTCGGCCTGTTGGGGGCGTAGCGCTCGACGGCTTTGCTGACTTCCACGAACTCTTCAAGGCGCAGCGAACCCTGCACTGGCAAGAAAGATTTGATTCGTCCTTCCTCGATATCTTGCAGGTTTTTGCGCGCGTCGTTAGTCAGCAAACGCCAATTCCTCAGATCCTCGCCGATACCGGCCCCTTGCCCCGATGACAATCGAAGCGTCGCTGTAAGTGTGGGCGCGAGAGCCTTGGAGGAGGTGAACATGATCGTGGCAGCAAGCGCGCTGCCCGCCGCCACTGCAAAGTAGAAAGCGACAACCATCACCGCTAAGACGCGAGTGGCGCCGTGGCTATTGGAGATAGCGGTCTGCGCAATGATAACTGACAAAGCCGCCGCGGGAACGATCGAGACCACCAGATTCGTCCAATGCGACCGCCCGAGCCAATAGGTGAGTTCGAGCGCTGCCAGCGCAGCGATCGGAACGCAAGGAAGAAGCGGGCGAACAACTTCACCAAGGCCGTTCGCGCGGGTGGATGTGAGCTTGAATGCCGCCGAAAACAACGGCAGGCAAATCACGAGCCCCACTGGAATCCAATAGAAATAGCTCGGGGCGACCGCCATGTACCACCCGACGGTGCCATTGGGTCCGACGTGGGACATAATTATTTCAAAATAGTCGCGCAGTCGCGGAGGCTGGCCGGCCCAGAGGTCAAGCACGGCATAAGCGACGCCGAGCGTGCCGATGCTGATCACGACGACTCGGCCGAATTCCCGCAGGATTATTCGCCAGCCGGAAGCAAGCGGCGCCTCGCGCACCAGGACCGCGACTAGCACGAGCAAGACAGAGCAGACTAGAACTCTCCGCGCTCCACAGCAGGCTCCACGCGAACGCTGCGACGAGCCACGGGCTTATCAGCCGTTCGCGACTCTCGGCCAGGATGATTGCGAATAGCAGCACAGTGACAGGCAGAAACCGCACACCGCCGGTCATGGGCGCGAAAGAAAAATAGGGAATCCAGGTGGTCACGAATAGGGCGATCGTCACCCCGGCCAGCGCCGAGACCACCGGCTGTCCGGTCCGCCTGATCATGATCGCAATATAGAGGGTGAAGGTGACGATATTGACGATGCCTGTGATCAGCAGCGCCGATGAGAATGTGGGAAGAATGCCGAACGGCACGCCCAGAAGGTAAATCAGATAGCTCGCCCCATATTGACTCTGCACATCTACATAGGGGACGCCGCCCGCAAGCACCGCCCGCGCTGGTCCGACGAAGTAGTTGAGGTTCCAGAAGTAGTTGAGGTCCCATTGTCGTTCCACCAGCCCCAGTGGGATCGAGCACATCGCCAGGACAACAACCGCGACGGCGAATGACAACGTGGCGACCACAGGATGCCGTTGCCAATGGCCAACCGCAGGGGAGCGCGCCGTTGCCACCAGCAGCAGGACGCTCAACAGTCCAATCAGCGCGCCGAGCAGGAATGAGACCGTACGCGCAAACGCGACAAACTTCACAAAGAACGGCGTCACCAAAACAATCGGGAGCAGCAGCAATTCGAGTGCGCAGACGATCGTCGAGACTTCGGACGAGGCCCGCCAGCACATTTGCCGGAACTAGATGATCGATCTTGGCCGTGAACAAATCTAAGGCCATGGACGCGACGGTGACCGCGACAAGCCCGCATGCGGCCACGGGCGCGGCAGCAGGCGCGTACATGAGGAGCAGCAGGCCCGCAGGCAACGCCAGAGCGTTCAGCCCTAGGGCGATGTTGATGCTGGCCCGGCGGCGGAGTTGGTCCAGCTGGTAGATGAGTAGGAAGGAACCGACCGAGACCAGGGGGATGATGCCGAAACCGATCAGGTACAGGACGTACTTCAGCTTTTGTCCGGCCTCGCTGCTGCCCGACATCACCAACTCGGCGAGCAGGACCGATGCGGTAAACAACACCAGCGCCTGACCCGCGCAATAGACCCATACCACCTCCCCGAAACCCAGAGGCGTGCGAAATACTGACAATGGCAAGGTCCGCGCGGAGGTCATGATGCCTAGCTGGGACTGGTAGCAAGGCGACGACTTCCTGCGGCATGTCGGCGGCGTTGTATCCAACGGCGTGCGCGCGCCGGCCTTGCGCAGCGAGCCAATGCCGGGGAAAGAATCGGCGTCACCAGCACGCAGGATCGCGGTTTTCCAGCGCGCGGAGACATACCAGCGTGACATCGCCCCAGTAGACCGGGACATAGTCGACGGCGGCGCCACGAACGGCGAGCTTCAGCGCAAACCACGCGGGCTGCGGATCTTCACGCCGTGGATATACATGATCAACATCGCTACCTTGATATTTTCGGCAATACTATGCCGTGGCGAGGACGCGATGCAAGCGGAGATAGACGATAGGTAGTGATAAACGCTTAAGTAGGATTGAAAGCGGGCAAGTCTGAAATCTGCTGTCGTGCGCCCGAAGATCTCCCCTTTGTTAAACTCTTGCATTCGCATCGCCTTGCGGGAGCCGATCACAGCCGGCTCGGTTCCAGGCGCTGGCGGCGAGCACGAGACACGCTCGATCCACAACATGACCAAGCTGGTCGATGCCGGGCTACGCGCCGGCATGCCGGTGATGGGCGTCACCGCGGTCGGCAAGAATATGGTGCGCGACGCGCAATATTTCCGGCTCGCCTGCCGCATCATCGCCGAGCTCGGCGCGCAATACGTCAAGACCTATTACGTCGACGACGGCTTCGAGACCGTCACCGCCTCCTGCCCGGTGCCGATCGTGATGGCGGGCGGCAAGAAGCTGCCGGAGCTCGACGCGCTCACCATGGCCTACAATGCCGTGAGCCAAGGCGCTGCCGGCGTCGACATGGGCCGCAATATTTTCCAATCCGACGCGCCCAAGGCCATGATCGCGGCGGTCAACGCGGTGGTGCACAAGAACACCAAGCCGGCCGAAGCGCTGGAGATCTACAAGTCGCTCAAAGCCAAAGGCTAAGGGCGAATGCGGGCTTGACATCTTCCCGGACGCTTGTGACACCGCCCGCGTCCCCGACAGCAGGTCGGGGCGTCAAACGGCGACGAAAAACTTTCGGCTAAAAAATGGAGTGACGGTGTAGCCATGATCAGGATCTTATTGGCGGCGGCGTGCCTGGTTCTGTTCGTCGCGCCCCTGCGGGCCGGCGGTGTCGACGATCTCAAGGCGGCGAAGGCCGCCGCACAGCAAGGCAAAGTCGACGACGCCGTCCGCCTGTTCACCCAGGCGCTCGCCGCCGGCGATCTGTCGCCCGCCGATCAGTTCGCCGCTCACAAGGGCCGCGGCGAAGAATATACCGCGCAAAGCCTGATCGCCGACGCGTTCGGGCGGCTCGACCAGGCGGGCCAACGCCGCAAGGACGCCATCGCCGACTTCAGCGCCGCGCTCAAGATCAAGTCCGACGACGCCGCGCTCTATGTCGCGCGCGCGCAAGCCTACAATTTGGACGGTCAATTCGGTCCCGCAATCGCCGATTTCGATGCGGCACTCAAGCTCAACAAG
The DNA here is from genome assembly GCA_963761245.1 of uncultured Alphaproteobacteria bacterium. Classification (GTDB taxonomy): domain Bacteria; phylum Pseudomonadota; class Alphaproteobacteria; order Rhizobiales; family Xanthobacteraceae; genus Pseudolabrys. Next base: position 46,639 of record CAVXGN010000029.1, read on the forward strand.
TCGGTGGTCACGCTGATCCAGCGCGCCGGCAGCGAAACCGCCAAAGGCGACTATGATCGCGCGGTGGCCGACTACACCGCTGCCCTTGGCCTCATCCCCAAGGATGGCAAGGACGACAACGGCGTCGATGCCGCGGGAATCCATAGCGAGCGCGGCTACACCCAATTCATCGGCGCGCGCTACGCGGCCGCCGCTACCGATTTCGAAAAGGCGGTGTCGTTGGGAGCGGCATCGCGCAGCGGCGACGTGCTGTGGCTGCCCTACCAGATGGCCTGGCTGCACATCGCGCGCGTCAGGGCCGGCCAGAACGATGCCGAGGAACTTGCGCGCAACGCCGGCAAGATCGACATCAAGCAGTGGCCCGGCACGCTGATCGCCTATTTCCTCGGGCAGGCCAAACTCGACCAATTGACGCCGCCATCGGGTCACGGCGGCATGGCGCACGCGCGCGAATGCAATGTGTCGTTCTTCGCCGGCGAGCAGGCGCTCGCCAAGAAAGACACCGCCGAGGCAACGCGGCAATTCGTGCGCGCGCGCGCAACCTGCAACATCCACACCATCCACTATCTCGCCGCCGGCGTGGAGCTTAAGCGCCTCGGCAAATAATGCGCGCAACTCAAGCGGCCCGCGGCGCGGGCCGCGCCCTCGAAATTACTCAACGAGCCGGTCCGCAGCACATCGATGGCGTACGCTTGCCGGTGCACCCGCCGTTGAGCCGCCACATCAGACCGTCGCCGTCGCGCCGTCGGCAGCGGCGCTTGCCGAAACGACTTTGCTCTTTAAGAAAATCCGGAAAGTCGCAGCGCGCGCGGGTTTACCTTCGTTAACCACCCGGCCGATCAGCACTTCTCGTTTCGGGATAATTCACACTGGCGCCTCTAATAAAGGCTGCATGGCACGCGCACTCGACCAAAATTTGTCGTTTCCGTTGCCGCCCAACGAAGAGGAGCGGCTGCGCGAGCTTTACGAGCTCGACCTGCATCGGCGCCGGCCGCATTGAGCAGGTCGACCGCATCTGCGCGCTCGCCCGCGATCTGTTCAAGGTGCCAATCGCCCTCGTCACCTTGATCGACCGCGAAACGCAATCGTTGCTGGCAAGCAGCGGCATCGCACTCGGCGTGACCAGGCGCGAGGATTCGCTTTGCAACGCGGCGATCCTCGGCGATACACCATTGGTCGTGCCAGACGCCGCCGGCGATCCGCGCTTCAACACCAGCATGGTGGTGCGCGGCCCGCCGAATATTCGCTTCTATGCCGGCGCGCCGCTGCGCATCCGGCCGGGCATCAATATCGGCACCCTTTGCATCGTCGATCCTGCGCCACGCAGCTTCGGCGCCGAAGAGCAAGCCCACCTGGCCGCACTTGCCGACATCGCCGTCAGCGAAATTCTCGGCTGGCGCACGGCGCGCAAACTCGAGGCCAAGCAGAAACGGCTGACGCAGATCACGGGCATGGCCAAGATCGGTGGCTTCGAATTCAGCGTGCAGTCGGGGAAGTGGACCTGGGATGACACGATCTATCGCATCTATGGCATTCCTCCGGGCACTCGGTCGTCGGAAGAGCTGATCGTGAGCCGTTACGACCCGGAGACGCGCGACAAGTCGCACCGGCGCATCGAAGATCTGTTCAAGCGCGGTATCCCCTATGACGTCGAATTGCATGGCACCAGGCCAAACGGCGAGTTGTTCTGGGTCCGCGTGCTGGCCGAAGCGGAAATGATTGACGGCAAATTTGCTAGCGTCATCGGCGCGGTGCAGGACATCAGCGGGCGCAAGCTCAACGAGGCGCGCATTCACGATCTCACCTATCTCGACGCACTCACCGGCCTGCCCAACCACGCCTCGTTCATCGACAAGCTCAACGACTATATCGACGCCGCGCGAGCGAGCGGCTCGCACGTCGCCTTGATCAAGTTCAACATCGACTATTTCAGAGACGTCAACGACGCGTTCGGCCACCAGACCGGCGATGCGTTGTTGCAGAGCGTCGCCAACGGTTTGCAGCAAAGCTTTGCCTCCGTCGGCAGCGTGACGCATATCGGCGGCGACGAATTCGGCGTGATCATGCATGGACCGGCGGCGGACAAGGCCGAGCAGTATGCCAAGGACTTCGTCGAGCGGGCCAAGACGCTGTTTCGGCACGACCACTCCACCCTGCCGCTCAGCATTAGCGCCGGTATAGCTGTCTTCCCCGAGCACGCCGAAAATGCCGGCATTATCACGAAAAATGCCAAGGTCGCCCTGTTCCAGGCCAAGGCGCAGCGGCGCGGCAGCGTGGTGGTGTTCGACCCCGAGATCCGTAAGGCGGCCGACGAGAAGGACGCGCTGGTCCGCGAAGATCCGGCTGGGGATCGATAACCACGAATTCATCATGGTCTATCAGCCGATCGTCGGCCTGCGCGACGGCAAGGTGAGCGGGCTGGAGGCGCTGATGCGCTGGAACGATCCCGAACACGGCATCCTGGCGCCGCCGCATTTCATGATCGCGTTCGAGGAGCCCGGATTGGCGATCCGGCTCGGCGACGTGGCGCTCGATATGGCAATCGCGCAAATGCGCGCATGGCTCGATGCCGGCGTGGCGTTCGGTAGTGTCGCCGTCAATCTATCGACCGCACAATTTCGGCTAACGGACTTGCCCGATATCATTTTGGGCAAGCTCGATCGCGCCGGGGTGCCGCCGCATCGGCTGACGCTGGAGGTGACCGAGACCGTCTATATGGGCTGGGGCGCCGACGTGGTGGCGGCAACCATACGCAAGCTGCACGAAGCCGGCGTCGGCATCGCGCTCGACGACTTCGGCACCGGCTATGCGTCGCTCTCGCATCTGCAGCAGTTCCCGATCGACAAGCTCAAAATCGACAGGTCGTTCGTGCAGTCGATCGGAAGCACTGCGATCGTCGATGCGGTGATCAATATGGGGCTGAGTCTCGGCATGCAGGTGGTCGCCGAGGGCGTCGAGAAGCCAGGAGCAGCTCGATCTGCTCCGATTGAAAGGCTGCGATTTCGTGCAGGGCTATATTTTCGCCAAGCCGATGGAGCCGGATCTGGTTGCCGATTTTATCGCCGATTTCAGCGCAGTGACCGCCACGCGCAAATCCAGCGCCCGCTAAGCTGCCGATACGTAAGCGGCCCGCACCGCGGGCCGCTCCAAAGGCGTCACCTCGAAGGTCCGCAAGCTTCCGCGCCGCAGCACGTCGATGGCGACGCGCTTGCCGATGCGCTCGGCGTTAAGCAGCCGGATCAGGTCGTCGACGCCGGTCACCGGCTCGCCGTCGGCGCGCACGATGGTGTCGAGGCTCATCAGCCCGGCCTGCGCCGCCGGCCCTTTCGGCTCCAGCGCGGTGATCATGGCGCCCGAGGCATTGTCGATATCGGCGTTGCGCGCGTGCCGGCGCGGCACCGCCGCGGTCTGTCCCGACACGCCGATATAGCCGCGGCGCACCCGGCCGTGCTTGATCAATTCGCTCAGCACGAACTGCGCGGTGTTGGAGGCGACCGCAAAACAGATGCCCTGCGCCCCCATGATGACGGCGGTGTTGATGCCGATCACCTCGCCGCGCGAGGACACCAGCGGCCCGCCGGAATTGCCCGGATTGAGCGCGGCGTCGGTCTGGATCACGTCCTCGATCAGGCGGCCGTTGCGCGCGCGCAACGAGCGCCCGAGCGCCGAGACGACGCCGGCGGTGACGGTCGATTCAAAGCCGAGCGGATTGCCGATGGCGACCACCAGCTGGCCGCGCTTGAGACTTTTCGAATCGCCGAGCGCGGCATGCGGCAGGTCGCGCACCGCGCCGGCGCGCAACAGCGCGAGATCGGTGTCGGGATCCTCGCCGAGCTTGCGCGCCTCCATGACGCGGCCTTCGGCGTCGGTGAGCCGCACCTCCTTGGCGCGCTCCACCACGTGGCAATTGGTCAGCACCAGGCCGTCCGGCGCGATCACGACGCCGGAGCCGACGCCGCCGGGGCGGCCATTGGGGCCTAGAACTTCCACGCGCACGACGGCCGGGCCGACGCTGTCGGCCACGGAGGTCACCGCATTGGAATAGGCGTCGAGGATTTCCGTATCGGAAGCAGGCGTCGCCGCCGCTCCGCCGATGTCCTCGACATCGGAAGTCGATGCAAAATCGAGCATGGTTGTGTCGGGGGTTTTCAGGGAACCGGACGGCATATGTAGGAATGAGACCGCCAAATGGAAGACCGCGGCGCCCCTGCCCCATCGACCCCTTGCCGGCGCCGCTCTAAGCTCCGGCGCTTGACGCTAGTGGGCCTGCGATGACCGGGCATATCAAACTGCAGAGTTCTTTCGGCAATTTTGACTCGGGCTTTCGCAAGCAATTGCCGGCCTTGGAAAAGGCCATGATCGATCAGGGCTTGGATCCCGCGGCCTTCGTCATTTCCAAGGACGCGGCGCGGGTCCCGCGACTGCCCATCGCCTTTCGGCCGAACGGCCACCCGGCGGAGTATACGGTCTTCGTCAAGGGGCGGTCATTCACCGTCGCGCAGCCGGACGATCTGAGCTTCCTCGACTATTTTTATCGGCTTTGCGTTCCGCCGAACGAGACAGAAGAAGACCCGAAATCCGTTGGTCATCTTCTGCATTCGGAAGAGAAAAAATTGGCAGCCTTCATTGAAAGGCTCGAAGCCTGGCTCAATAAGCCGATATAGTTCGCCGACTTTCGGCGGCCAGAGACCCGCATGACCACCTTGGCACCTTTGGAATTGGCCGGACGGCTGGCGCTCGCCATCGGGCTTGCCGTGTTCATGGGGCTCGCCTTCGAGGAGGTCTACAAGAGCGAGGAGCGCTCGAGCCCGGGCGGGGTGCGCACCTTTCCCATGCTCACCATGTGCGGGGCGACGCTCTATTTGATCGAGCCGGCGCACGCGCTGGCCTTTGTCGCCGGGCTGCTCGCGCTCGCCGCCTGGCTGCACGCCTATTTGCGCGCGGCGCCGCGCGAGCCGGAAGCGCCGAGCTTCATGATCCCGGCCTCCAACCTGCTCGCCTATGTGATCGGGCCGATCGCCGTGATGGAGCCGCCCTGGGTGGCGGTCGCGCTCACCGTGACCGCGGTGCTGCTGCTCGGCACCCGTGAGCGGCTGCACCGGCTCATTCACGTGGTGCCGCGCGACGAGCTGCTGATCGCCGGCGAATTTCTCATCTTGGTCGGCATCGTCCTGCCGCTGGTTCCCAATACGCGCGTGACGTCGCTGACGCCGCTCACGCCGTTCGGGGTTTGGCTGGCGGTGGTGACCATCTGCTCGCTGTCGTATCTGAGCTATCTGCTGCAGCGCTACGGCCACTTCCGCGGCAACGCGCTGCTGCCGGCGGTGCTGGGCGGGGCCTATTCCTCGACCGCGACCACCGTGGTGCTGGCCAAGCGCCTGCGCGGGAGACGGCCAGGCGCCATCCGATATCTCGGCCGGCATCGTCGCGGCGACCGCGATCATGTATGTGCGGCTCGGCATCGTCGTTGCGGTTTTCGATCCCCAATTCGCCCTGGCGCTGGCGCCGGCGCTCGCTGCGCTTTGCGCGATCGGCGCTGGGCTCGCGCTCTTCGAATGGCGGCGCACCGCCAAGCGATCGCCCGACAGCAATCTTGCCATCGTGCCGAAGAACCCGCTGCAGATTTCGACGGCGGCCGTTTTCGCCGTCCTCATCGTGGTCATCTCGGTGATCTCGGCCTGGGTGAGCGGCGCCTTCGGACAAAGCGGAATCCTGGTGCTGTCGGCGGTGGTGGGCGCCAGCGACATCGATCCTTTCGTGCTCAATATCGCGCAAGGCGGCGTCGCCGGCATGTCGCTGGCGAGCCTTTGCGCCGCGATCCTGATCGCGGCCTCGTCGAACAATGTCGCCAAGGCGGCCTATGCCGTCGGCTTCGGCGGCATGAGGGCCGCCCGCCGCCCGGCTTTGATGCTGCTGGCATTGGCGCTGCTGGGAGTGATCGCCGCCGCGGTCTATATTGTGTGAACGTTAGACGGGCCCAAGGCTGCAATGCCGAACCTCAATTGAGCGAAGCCGAGACGCTCCTGCGCGCCTATCAGGATTCGCCGCAGCGCGCGGCCATGCTCGCTACTCTTGGCGGCGCTGCAGCGCAAGCCCTGAACGACCGGCGGTCTTGCTTTAGCAATTCGTTAAATTTGCAGCGTATCCTCAAAGGTCCGTCAATCCATCGGCGCTATTGGTGACGCCGACCAACAGCCGAACGGACATGCGCTCCGCCTCTTCGCGCCGCAAGCAGACAAACGCAAGATTCTCCATCGCCGGCATCGATCGCGTCCGCGCTTTGATTGCCGCGGGCGGCTTTGTCGGCCTCTGCCTGGTCGTCTTTGCCGTGGGCGCCGGCGCGCATTTCTTCGGCTCGTCAAGCCGGCTCCGCCGGCGGCAATATCGACTCAACAGGGCGAAGCAATCCATCGCCAGGGCGCGATCATGTTCACCCCGCAGCACGGTCATACCTGCTGGCAGCGTCGCTTCGACAATCTCAGCGGGCAGATCGTCTCCGACCGCATCGTCGCATGCCCGGGCGAGGTGGTGACCGAGCGCGTCAAACCGGAAAGGCACGACAACACCGTGCGCATGCGCGCCATTTTGGAAGACTTCAAGAAGCGGAAATAGCCGGCGGGAAATTCGCCGCGCTTTGAATATCAATCGCTCTGCAAAATGACGTTCTTCACCATCGGATAGATCTGCTGCTGCCAGGTCTTGCCGGAAAACACGCCGTAATGGCCGACGCCGGCCTGCATGTGGTGGCGCTTGCGGTAGGGCCGCAATGACGTGCACAGATCGTGCGCGGCCAGCGTCTGCCCGACCGCGCAGATGTCGTCCTTCTCGCCTTCCACCGTGAACAGCATGGTGCGCCGGATGGCCGCCGGCTCCAGCTTCTGACCCTCGTAGGTCAATTGCCCAAGCGGCAGCGCGTGCTCCTGGAACACCAGCTGCACCGTCTCCAGATAAAACTCGGCGGCGAGATCGAGCACCGCGAAATATTCATCGTAGAACGCCTTGGTCTGCGCGGCCTTGGCTTCCTCGCCCTTGGCGATGTGCTCATAAAGCTCGCGATGCGCCTTGATGTGGCGATCGATGTTCATGCTCATGAAGGCGGCGAGCTGGACGAAGCCAGGGTAAACCTTGCGCCTGCTACCCTGGTAGCGGTGCGGCACGGTGGCGATCAGGTTGTTCTCGAACCAGTTGATCGGCTTGGCCTTGGCGAGCTCGTTGACCTTGGTCGGATTGACGCGGGTGTCGATGGGGCCCGCCATCAGCGTCATCGAGCGCGGCTGCGCCGGGTTGTCGCCCTGCGCCATCACGCTTGCCGCCACCAGCGCGGCGACACAAGGCTGGCACACGGCGACCAGATGGGCGCCCGGCCCCATCTTCTCGATGAAGCGGATCAGATGGCCGATATAGCCGTCGAAGCCGAAGCTCCCGGCGGCGAGCGGCACGTCGCGCGCGTTGTGCCAGTCGGTGATGTAGACATCGTGTTCGGGCAGCATGGTGCGCACGGTCGCACGCAACAGCGTGGCGAAATGGCCCGACAGCGGCGCGATCAGCAAGACGCGCGGCTGGGCCTGCTCGATGTCCTTCTTGAAATGCAACAGCGTGCCGAACGGCGTCACGTCGGCCGCTTCCTCGGTCACCGCCACCTCGCGATTTCCCACCGTGACGCTGGCAATGCCGTAAGGCGGGCGCACATGGGTCAGGCCCGCACGCGCGATCAGCTCATACGCAGCGGTGAGATTGCTGAGCACCGACGGCCGAGCCGAGCCGTTGAGCCGCTCGCCCATCGACTTAACCGCAACGCCGGCCAATGCACGCACCGGCCCCATAATGTCGGCATGGGCCTGATAGGCCTGATAGAGCATTCCAACCCCGGCGGCCCCGGCGGACCGCGCAGGAAACCTAGTCCTTTTCATGCTGCAGTGCGAGATAAAAGTCTCGCTGACACGCCATGGGGACAAGCATCCAGCCATGCTTTTTTGCGGCACGGGAAACTATTGAATGGGCAGAACTTTCGTCTAAGCTGCCGAGGCCGGGCCGTGTTGAAAAAAGGGACATTAGCGCCCCATGGCCAAGGCTACTCTGACGATCGCCAGTAAGAATTACGGCTCCTGGTCGCTGCGCGGCTGGCTGCTGTGCAAGCTCGCCGGTTTAGAGTTCGACGAGCAAACAGTGGCGAGCGACGATCCCTCCACCCGCGCCGAACTGTTGCTGCTGTCGCCGTCGTTCCTGGTGCCCTGCCTCACCCATGACGGCGTCAAAGTCTGGGACACGCTGGCGATCGCGCAATATTTGAACGAGATCCTGCCCGAACTCGGGCCTGCTGCCGAAGACGCTGGCGGCGCGCGCACATTGCCGCTCGATCTGCGGCGAGATGCATGCCGGCTTTTCCAACATGCGCTCGGCGCTGCCGATGAACCTCAAGGCCTTTCACCCGGGCTTCAAGGTGTGGGCTGGCGCGCAGGCCGACATCGACCGCATCATTTTCATTTGGCGCGAATGTCTCGACACCCACGGCGGCATCTTCCTGTTCGGCGACCAGCCCGGCATGGCCGACGCCATGTTCGCGCCGGTGGTGACGCGCTTCCTCACCTATGACGTCAAGCTCGATTCCGATTGCGCGGCCTATTGCAAGGCGGTGATGGCGCTGCCGCAGATGCAGGAATGGATCGAGGCGGCGAAAGCCGAGCCGGACGAGGTGGTGGAGCTGGACGTGGAGTTTTGACGCTACAGCGTCGCGATCGCCGCGCCGCCGAGCGCGCTCAGCACCACCACCAGCCAAGGCGGCAGCTTCCACATGAACAGCAGCAGGAAGCCGGCGGCGGCGAGCGCGAAGTCGGCGCCGCTCGCTATTCCTGAGGTCCACACCGGATGATAGAGCGCGGCGAGCAAGAGCCCGACCACCGCCGCGTTGACGCCGCGCAGCGCCGATTGCGCCACCGGCAACCGGCGCAGCGCATCCCAGAACGGCAACGTGCCGATCACCAGGAAGAACGAGGGCAGAAAAATCGCGATCAGACAGATGAGCGCGCCGAGCCAGCCGTTCGGCGGCAGGGTCATCACCGTGCCGAGATAGGCGGAAAAGGTGAACAGCGGCCCGGGCACCGCCTGCGCTGCGCCATAGCCGGCAAGAAACGCATCGTTGCTCACCCAGCCGGGCGGCACCACGGAAGCCTGCAGCAACGGCAGCACCACATGGCCGCCGCCGAACACCAACGAGCCGGCGCGATAGAACGCCTCGAACAGCTTGAGGCTCTGATCTGGTACCGCGGCCGCCAGCAGCGGCAGACCAATGAGCAGAACGAAGAACGCGACCAGCAGGCAAGCGCCAGTCCAGCGGCTAACGGTCAGCGGCAGCTGCGCGTGATCGGCGCGCGTCTCGTTCTTGAATAGCACCGCGCCGATGACGCCGCCCAGCACAATGGCGCCGATCTGCCCGGCGGCAGTCGGCACCGCCAGCACCAGCGCGGCAGCCGCCACCGCCAGCGTCGCCCGTTCGCGGTCGGGCGCGAGTGTGCGCATCATGCCGAGCACGGCGTTGGCCACCACCGCGACCGCCACCACTTTCAGCCCGTGCAGCCAGCCGCTACCGACGGCGCCGCCGAGCGCATCGACGCCATAGCCGAATGCGACCAGCGCCAGCGCCGACGGCAAAGTGAATCCGAGCCAGGCCGCCAGCGCGCCGAGCAGGCCGCCGCGAATGAGACCGATGCCGATGCCGACCTGGCTGCTGGCCGGTCCCGGCAGAAACTGACAGAGCGCCACCAGATCGGCATAGCTCTTCTCGTCGAGCCAATGGCGGCGCACGACATATTCATCGTGGAAGTAGCCGAGATGCGCGACCGGTCCGCCGAACGAGGTGAGCCCGAGGCGCAGCGCGACGGCGAACACTTCGACCGGCCCCGAACGCGTCGCTGTCGCTGATGACGCCATGGCCCCCGCCCCGCGCTCAGCGCTTGAGCCAATCTCCGATGCGCTGCACCGCCTCATGCATCTCGGCGGCGGAGCCGGCATAGCAGAAGCGCAAGAAATGCCGGCCGTCGACCGGATCGAAATCGATACCGGGCGTCGCCGCAACGCCCGCCTCGTTCAACATGCGCTTGGCGAAATCCAGACTGTCATCGGAGAAGCGCGAAATGTCGGCGTAGAGATAGAAGGCGCCGTCGACCGGCAAGAATTTGTCGAGCCCCGCTTGCGGCAAGCCCTCGACCAGAATGCGCCGGTTCTCCTCGTAGCCGTGCTTGACGGTTTCCATTTCATCGCGGCCGTCGAAGGCGGCTTCGGCCGCCACTTGCGCCAAGGTCGGCACCGAGATGGCGAGATTGCCCTGCAAGCGATCGATGGTGCGCACCAGGCTGTCCGGCACCACCATCCAGCCGATGCGCCAGCCGGTCATGCAGAAATATTTCGAGAACGAATTGATCACCACCGCGCGCTCCGACAGATTGGCCGCGGTCTCGGCCGCGAAGGCGTAATCGAGGCCGTGATAGATCTCATCGGAGATTACGCGGATGCCTTCCGCCTCGGCGACCGCGATCAGACGCGCGAGCGCGTCCGCTTCCATCATGGTGCCGGTCGGATTGGCGGGGCTCGCCACCACCAGTCCGGCGAGCGGCTTGCGCCTGTGCTCGGCGATCAGCGCCTTGCCGGTAATCGCCCAGCGCGTCTCGGCCGTGGTCTCGATCAGCACCGGCTCACAGCCGAGTGCCGACAGGATGTGGCGATAAGGCGGGTAACCCGGATTGGCCAGCGCCACCCGGTCGCCCGACTCAAACAGCGCCAGAAACGCCAAGATGAAACCGCCCGAGGAGCCGGTCGTCACCGCCACGCGCGCCGGATCGAGCGCCAGCCCGTAGGTGTCGCGATAGTGGCGCGCGATGCGTGCGCGCAATGTCGGGATGCCGAGCGACTCGGTGTAGCCGATGCGGCCCTGCACCAGCGCGGCCTGCGCCGCCTTGAGGGCCGTCTGCGGCGCCGGCGCTGCCGGCTGGCCCACCTCCATATGCACGACGCGGCGGCCTTCGGCCTCGATTCGCGCCGCCGCCGCCATCACGTCCATGACGATGAACGGTGGAACATCGCTGCGCTTCGACGGCATCAGCAGGCGTTTGGCGGTCTCGAGCATCCTCGCTAACCCATTGATTTACGGCCCTGCCCCGCTGCTGCCGCATTCGCCCGGCTTGTTGACCTAGGCGTTTTTCTTGACCCAGACGTGATCGCAGCCCGCGTTGACCGCTTCCGGGCGCGTCTCTAGGTTCACGACCAGCGGATCGCATATCGGCATGATCGAGAACGGCACACCTATCAGGGCGCCGCGTGCAACACCAGTACGGCGCACGCTTGCCATGATCGTCGCCGCGGCGGTGGCTGCGGTCGGCGGCGGTCCCGCGCTCCAACAAGCACATGCGCAGGGACAGGCGACGCGCAGCCTGCCGATCATCCGCGACACCGAGATCGAACAGCTGATGCGCGACTACGCCGAGCCGGTTTTACGCGCCGCCGGCCTCGCGCGGCAGAACGTCAAGGTGGTGGTGCTCAACGATCGCGCCTTCAACGCCTTCGTCATGGACGGCCGCCACATCTTCGTGAACGCGGGCGCGCTGTTCGAAGCCAAAACGCCGGACGAGTTGATCGGCGTGTTCGCGCACGAAACCGGCCATCTTGCCGGTGGCCACTTGTTGCGCCTGCGCGAGCGGCTCGCGACGGCGCAGACCGCCTCGATCATCGCCATGCTTGCCGGCATCGGCGCCATGGTGGCCGGCGCAACCGCGGGCAAGGGCAAGGATCTGGGCAATGTCGGCGCCGTGGCAATCGGCGCGCCGCAGTCGATGATTCAGCGCTCGCTGCTCGCTTATGTGCGCACCCAGGAAGATCAAGCCGACCACGCGGCGTTGAAGTTCCTGCGCGCCACCGGGCAATCGCCCAAGGGCATGGTCGATTTGTTCAAGCGCTTGAGCAACCAAATGTTGTTCAACACGCGCTTCATCGATCCCTATCTGCAGTCGCATCCGATGCCGGCCGCGCGCGTCGCCGCGCTGGAAACGCAGGCGCGCGCCAGCCCCTACTGGGACAAGAAGGACCGGCCAGAGCTGCAACTGCGCCACGACCTGATGCGCGCGAAGCTATCCGGCTTCCTCGAACGGCACGAAACGGTCATGCGCCGTTTTCCGCTCAGCGACCACCGCCTGCCGGCGCGCTATGCCCGCGCTATTGCGACCTACCGCTATGGCGATTTGCGCCAGGCCGTCGCCGAGATCGACGGGCTTATTCAGACCGAGCCGAACAATCCTTACTTCCACGAGCTCAAGGGACAGGCGCTGCTCGAAAGCGGGCATGCCGCCGAGGCGGTCGCGCCGCTGCGCCGGGCGGCACAGCTTGCCCGCCATCCGGCGCTGATCCAGATCATGCTCGGCCAGGCGATGGTCGCCACCAATAACCGCAAATACGCCGACGAAGCCGTCCACCTGTTGCAAACCGCGGTCAGCCGCGAGCCTGAAATGCCGGCGGCCTACACCCAGCTCGCCATGGCCTACGGGAAAATGGGCGATTACCCGCATGCCGATCTCGCCTCGGCGCAGGCCGCTTTCGCGCGCGGCGATCTCGCGACCGCCAGCCAATTGGCGGAACGCGCCAAACATGGCTTGCCGGTCGGCTCGCCGGCCTGGGTGCGCGCCGACGATATTGTAAGCGTCAAGATGCCGGCTCCCAAAAACCAATGAACCGAGGATTATAACGATGACATCGAGCCCGCGCCTGTTCGTTGCCGGTTGCGTAGCCTTGCTGGCCTTCGCGCTGCCGCAAATGGTGCGGGCGGCAGAATTCTCCGCGCCGCAACGCGGCGCGATCGAGAGGATCGTCCATGATTATCTGATCGCCCATCCGGAAGTTCTGCAGGAGGCGATGAACGAGCTCGAGAAGCGGCAGACCGCCGCCGAAGCCGAGAAGCATAAGGCCGCGGTCAAGGAGCATGCGGCGGCGCTGTTCAACTCGCCCGACCAGGTCGTGCTCGGCAATCCGAACGGCAACGTCACCTTTGTCGAGTTCTTCGACTACAACTGCGGCTACTGCAAGCGCGCCATGAGCGACATGCTCACGCTGCTCAAGAACGATGCCAATCTCAAAGTCGTGCTCAAGGAATTTCCGGTGCTCGGACCGGGCTCGGTGGAAGCGGCGCAGGTCGCAGTCGCCGTGCGCATGCAGGACAAGACCAGCAAGAAATACCTCGAATTCCATCAGAAGCTGCTGGGCGGCCGCGGTCAGGCCGACCGCGCGCGTGCGCTGGCGGTGGCCAAGGACGTCGGCCTGGACATGGCCCAGCTCGAAAAGGACATGAAAAGCCCCGAGGTGAAGAAGACGCTGCAGCAGGACTTCAAGCTCGCCGACGCGCTCGGCCTCAACGGCACCCCAAGCTACGTCATCGGCGACAATGTCGTCGTCGGCGCCATCGGGCTGCAAGGGCTGCAGGAGAAGATCAACACCGCCCGCTGCGGCAAGCCGTCCTGCTGACGGCCGTACTGGACCACGCGTAAATTATCAGCATCATAACGGCCGCCGCGGCCCGGCGCCGGCGGCCGGATTTGCGTCAGGATTGCAGGGGGAACCGGCTTCCGCGGGAGCCGGATTGTGGCGCGCATGTATTCTGTCGGCATAGAAGAGGAATTTTTCGTGTTCGACGCCAAGACGCGTCGGGCGGTGCGCCGCACCGACAGGACATTCATGTCCCGCGTGCGCGGCGAACTCGACAATCGCGTCACCACCGAGATGCTGCAGTCGCAGATCGAGGTCGTCACCCCGCCGTGCGAGAGCGTGGCGGAGGCGCGTGCGCACTTGGCGCGCTACCGGCGCACGCTCTGTAACGCGGCGGCCGCGCGCAAGCTCGGGCTTGCCGCCATGGGCACCTTTCCCCTCGCCTTCTGGCCCGAGCAGCTGATGACGCCGAAGACGCGCTACGGTGCGATCATGGACGACCTGCAGATGATCGGCTACCGCAACATGTTGTGCGGCATGCACGTCCATGTCGAAGTGCCCGACGTCGGCACGCGCATCAATCTGATCATGCGGCTTACGCCCTATCTGCCGCTCCTGCTCGCGCTCTCCTCCTCCTCGCCATTCTGGCAGGGTCATCTCACCGGGCTTTGCGGCTACCGGCTCGCCGCCTACGACGAATTGCCGCGCACCGGATTGCCGGAGCTGTTCCGCACCAATGACGACTACAACGAATTCGTCGGCGCGCTGGTCTTGGCCAAGGTCATTCCGGACGCGAGCTACATTTGGTGGGCGTTGCGTCCGTCGCTGTCCAACCCGACCATCGAGTTGCGCGTGGCCGATAGCTGCAGCCGGCTCGACGACACCGTGGCGATCGCCGCATTGTTCCGCTGTTTGGTGCGCGCGCTCGACCGTAACCGCGGCATCAATGCCGGCTTTGACCGCGTCGGGCGCGCCATCAGCAAGGAAAACAAATGGCACGCCCAGCGCTACGGCATTGCGGCCACCTTCGTCGACCCTTTCAGCCGCGCGCCGATGAACGCCAAATCCTGGCTCGGGCAGGTGCGTGAATTTATCGCGCCAGACGTGGCCGCCTTCGGCTGCGAGGCGGAGGTCGAACGCCTCGACGGTATTCTCGCCGAGGGAACCAGCGCCGACCGCCAGATCGATATCTACAGCAAGGCAACGACTGCCGGCCGAAGAAGGTTAACGGCGCTCAAGGACGTGATCGACTGGGCGGCGGGCCAAACCGCGGCGGTTTGAAAACTTGTCATTCTGGGCCGCGCCAAAGGCGCGAACCCGGAATCCAGAAGCGCGTTCGGAGATTACATCTGGATTCCGGGTCCGGCGCTGCGCGCCGTCCCGGAATGACAGATGCCTCCGGGCTTCCCCTTGCCGCCGAGGGCACTTATAAAGCGAGGCACTTTTGCGCGCGCTGCGCCCGGCTGCCGGTTAGTCCATGCCCAAAACGATTTATGTCCTTAACGGTCCCAATCTGAATCTGCTCGGCACCCGCGAGCCGGAAAAATATGGCCGCGCCACCCTCGCCGATGTGGAAAAACTGTGCCGCACGACCGGAAAACGCTTCGGTCTCGACATCGTTTTCCGCCAATCCAACCAGGAAGGCGAGCTGGTCGATTGGATCCAGGAGGCGCAGGCAAAGGGCGCGGTCGGGCTCGTGCTCAACCCCGCCGGCTACACCACCACCTCGATCGCCATCCTCGATGCGCTCTTGACGATGAAGATGCCGGTGATCGAAGTGCACATCACCAATATCCACGCGCGCGAAAGCTTCCGGCAAAACTCCTACGTCTCCAAGGCGGCGAAAGCGGTGATCGCCGGCTTCGGCATTGACGGCTACGCCCTGGCGATCATCGGGCTTGCCGGTCTCGTCGGCGCCAAAGCGAAAGCTTGAGCGCGACGCATGGCCAAACCGAAGAGCCCCACCGTCGACCGTGACCTGATCTTCGAGCTCACCAAGCTCCTGGACGAAACCGGGCTGACCGAAATCGAGATCGAGCAGAACGGCGCGCGCGTGCGCGTGGCGCGCACCGCCGCTGCAACGGTGGCAGCCGCGCCGGTCGCAGCCGCGCCGATTGCCGCACCGGCGCCGCTAGCGGCCGAGCCGTCGTCGGCCCCGTTCGATCCATCGAAACATCCGGGCGTGGTGATCTCGCCCATGGTCGGCACCGCCTATGCCGCGCCGGAGCCGGGCGCCAAGCCGTTCATCGAGATCGGCAGCAACGTGAAGGCCGGCGACACGCTGATGATCATTGAAGCGATGAAGACCATGAACCAAATTCCGGCTCCGCGCGCCGGCACCGTGATTCAGATTCTGTTCGAGGATGGCCAGCCGGTGGAATTCGGCGAGCCACTGGTGATTGTGGAGTAGTCTCATCTGTCATCGTCCGCGAAAGCGGACGATCCGGTAACCAACGACGATGCGAATGCGCGCAGCCGAGCCCACACGGATTACTGGATGCCCCGCTTTCGCGGGGCATGACGGCGTCGATGTTCGATAAAATCCTGATCGCCAATCGCGGCGAGATCGCCATGCGGGTGATCCGCGCCTGCAAGGAACTCGGCATCCTGACCGTGGCGGTGCATTCGACCGCCGATACCGACGCCATGCATGTGCGCTTCGCCGATGAGAGCGTCTGCATCGGTCCGCCGGCAGCCAAGGACAGCTACCTCAACGTCCCGGCCATTCTCTCCGCTTGTGAGATCACCGGCGCCGACGCGGTCCATCCCGGCTACGGCTTCCTGTCGGAGAACGCGCGTTTTGCCGAAATCCTCGCCGATCACGGCGTGCATTTCATCGGGCCCAAGGCCGAGCATATCCGGCTGATGGGCGACAAGATCGAGGCCAAGCGCACCGCCACCAAGCTTGGCATTCCGGTCGTGCCGGGCTCGCAAGGCGCCGTCGGTTCGGACACGGAAGCAGCCGCCATTGCCGACGACGTCGGTTATCCGGTGCTGATCAAGGCGTCGGCCGGCGGCGGCGGACGCGGCATGAAAATCGCGCGCTCGGCCGCCGAACTGTCCATCGCGCTTGCGACCGCGCGCTCGGAGGCAAAAGCCGCCTTCGGCGACGATGCGGTCTATATCGAGAAATATCTGGAGAAGCCGCGCCACATCGAAATTCAGGTGCTGGGCGACGGCCTCGGCAAGGCGATCCATCTTGGCGAGCGCGACTGCTCGCTGCAACGCCGGCACCAGAAGCTGTGGGAGGAAGGCCCCTCGCCCGCGCTCAATGCGACGGCGCGCGATGCCATCGGCGAGACGGTCGCCAAGGCGATGCGCGAGATCGGTTACCTCGGCGTCGGCACCGTCGAGTTCCTGTACGAAGACAGCCAATTCTATTTCATCGAGATGAACACGCGCATCCAGGTCGAGCATCCGGTGACCGAGATGATCACCGACATCGACCTGATCTTCGAGCAGATCCGCGCCGCCGCCGGCAACGACTTCACGCTGACGCAAAGCGATATCGCGTTCCGCGGCCACGCCATCGAATGTCGCATCAATGCCGAGAACCCGGTGTCGTTCCGCCCCTCGCCCGGCAAGATCCTGCACTTCCACCCGCCCGGCGGGCTCGGCGTGCGCGTCGACAGTGCAGTCTACCAGGGCTACAGCATCCCGCCGTTTTACGATTCATTGGTCGGCAAGCTGATCGTGCACGGCAAGACGCGGCAGGAATGCTTGATGCGGCTCAAGCGCGCGCTCGACGAGGTGGTGGTGGACGGCATCGAAACCACCTTGCCGCTGTTCCGCGCGCTGGTGGCCGAGCCCGACATCATCGACGGCAACTACCACATCCACTGGCTCGAACAGTTCCTCGCCCGCGGCGGGATGGATACTTAGGCCACGCGCTCATTATTCGCGATTGTTTCGCGACAATCAGTCGATACCCGCCCCCTGAAGGCAAACTCTCGAGCGTAATCACAAAGGGTCAGTTTCGGGCCACAAACGGAAAAGGCCCGCGGCCTGCGAGCAGGTTTCGGGTGGCTCTCGCTGCCACCTTGCCGTTAGGTGTCCTCCGCATTGTCAAAGCCGAGAGAACCGAAGCTGAAACATGGCCACGCAAGACCTACGGGACGGTCAGTCCCGAGCGACAGAAGGCGATGAGCGGACTGGAGTTCGTCCAGGGCCTTGCCAGCGGCGTGCTGCCCCTCAACACGATCGCACAGACCTTGGGCTACGACGTGGTGGAGGCCGAAAGCGGTCGCGTCGCCATCACGGTGAATCCCACAGGCGCTCACCTCAATCCATGGGGCACGGTGCACGGCGGCCTTACGGCGACTCTTCTCGATAGCTGCATGGGCCTGGCCATCCAATCGACGCTCGAAAAAGGCCTCGGCAGCACCACGCTCGAATTCAAGATTTCGCTCGTCCGAGCCATCACGCTGGAGACGGGCCAGATCAGGGCCGAGGGCAAGGTCCTCAACTGCGGCCGTCGTGTCGGCACAGCGGAAGGCCGCGTCACCGACGCCAAGGGCCGATTGCTCGCGCACGGTACGACGACGTGCCTGATTTTCCCGAGCTGACGCTGTCGACCATCGCCTGTTCGGCATAGCCCGCCGCTGCCCAAATCTTATGCGCGACTGCCTATTAGTGACGCTGTGATGAGTGGCGTCCTTGCGGCTAACCTTGCCTCGCATAGGCCAGGATGAGGTGCGCTCCCGGGCGCGGCGAGCCGAGACAATCGCGATGGACAATCTGCTCGCTCATCCATCGCGCAATCTGATCCGCGTCACGCTCTTCATGCTGCTGTTCTGCGCCGCCGCAACGGTCGGCTATGAGGAGGCGGGATGGAATTTTCAGGACGCGCTCTACATGGTGACGCTGACGGTGTTCACCGTCGGCTACGGCGAAGTTCACGCGATCGACACGCCTTATCTGCACGCGCTCACCATCGGCACCATGGTGGTCGGCTGCACCGGCATGATCTTCTTCACCGGCGCGCTGGTGCAGCTCTTCACCTTGCGGCCCTTGCAAGAATTTCTGGGTGACCGGCGCGTGCACACCGAAATCGACAAACTCGAAGGCCACGTCATCGTCTGCGGTTTCGGCCGCATCGGCGTCGAGCTCGCCAAGGCGCTCAAGGACGGCGGCAGCGCTTTCGTCGTGCTCGAACAGAGATGAGCAGCGGGTCGCGCAGGCGCGCGCCGCCGGCTACCTCTGCATCCAGGGCGACGCCACCAGCGAGGCGGCGCTGGAGGAAGCCGGCGTCGCCAAGGCGCGCGCGCTCGCCACCGTGCTGCCGAACGATGCCGCCAATGTCTTCATTACGTTGAGCGCGCGCAATCTCAACCGCAAGATCGACATCATCGCCCGCGGCGACGCGGTGTCGACCGAACGCAAGTTGATGCATGCCGGCGCCACCAAGGTGGTGCTGCCCACCCACATCGGCGCCGAGCGCATCGCCGAAATGATCCTGTTTCCGGAAAGCACGCGCTTCATCCGCGAGTCGGAAAAGATGCGCGAGCTCGAACGCACGTTGCGCAATCTGGGGCTCGCCATCGAGGTCGTGGTGGTGCCGGAAAAAGGCGCGCTGACCAATTTGACCATCGAGGAGATCGAGGCGCGCGGGCACGGCGCCTTCTTCATCGTGCAGATCAACCGGCGCGACGGCGACACCATCACCGGACCGCCAAAGACCACGCGCATCGAGCCCGGCGACGGCGTGGTGGTGGTCGGACGCAGCGGACAGGCGATCAGCGCCTTGTTTGCGGCGCCGCGCGAAAAGGTGCGCGCCGGGCGCTTGACCTACTGAAGCGCCCGCATCAATGCGTCGTCGCGGTCAGCCGCTCGAGCAATGTGCACAGCTCTATCGGATCGTAGGGCTTGCGCACGAACATCGAGCGCGGCACCAGCGGCATCAAGGCGGAGACCGGATAGCGTCCGGAACAATAGACGATGGGCAGTTCCGGCCGTCGCTCGCGCACCTCTTCCGCCAGCAGCGAACCGTCCATGCCGCCGGGCAGATTGATGTCGGTGAACAGCACGTCCACCTCCGAGCCATCGTCGATGTAGCGCAAAGCGTCCTCGGCGTCGGCGACTGCGTGCACGGCAAAGCCGCGGTCGGCGAGTACCTCGGCCATGAGATCGCTGATCAGCATTTCGTCCTCGACAAGCAGGACGCGAGTAGATCGCCGCGGCATCTTCGAACCTTTCTGCTTGCGGCGCAGCACCCTTGCGGCGCTCCGTCTACACCTCAACGGCAAGCGCGAATTTCGGTTCAACATTTCGCCAATATCGCGACTATTTGGTGAGCGGTAAGTTAACGCCAGCCTCCCCAAGCGGCGGGCGGGCGCTTACAATAGGAATCGCTTGTTTCCTGTCCGCAGTTTTACCGATCCCGCATGGCCAATCGCGAAACCGGTTTTATCGAGATCACGCCCGAGGTGCTGCTCAAGGCCTACGCCTGCGGCATCTTTCCGATGGCGGAGAGCGCCGACGACCCGGCGCTCTATTGGATCGAGCCGGACATGCGCGGCATCATCCCGCTCGCCGGGTTCCATGTGCCGGCGCGGCTCGCCCGCACCATCCGCTCCACCCCGTTCACGGTGCTGGTCGACCGGGATTTCGACGCGGTGATCGACGGCTGCGCCGAGCCCAAGCGCGACCGCGCCCGCACCTGGATCAACCGCCGCATCCGCCGCATTTACCGCGCGCTGTTCGAACGCGGCCACTGCCATACCGTCGAAGTCTACGACGGCGACCATCTGGTCGGCGGGCTTTATGGCGTTTCGCTCGGCCGCGTGTTCTTCGGCGAGAGCATGTTCCACCGCGCCCGCGACGCTTCCAAGATCGCGCTGGTGCACCTGGTTGCCCGCCTGATCGCCGGCGGCTACCGGCTGCTCGACACCCAATTCGTCACCGAGCATCTGGCGGTCTTCGGCGCCGTCGAGGTGCCGCGGCAGCGCTATCACAAGCTGTTGGAGCAGGCGCTGGTCGGCGAGGCCGACTTCGGCGCCTTGCCGCTCGATCACCCGGTCAGCGGCGCCGAGGCGCTGGCGATCGTGAAAGCGAACGGCGGCTAGCGCTGCTGCGCGCGCGCCGGCGGACGCCGCGGCGTCGGCGTCGGCATTTTGACCTGCTGCTCTTCCGGCACTTCCGCCACCGCCGGATTCCTGCCGCCTTTGCAGTCGGTCAGCCACACGTCGTAAATCGGATGCTCGACCGCGTGCAGCCCGGGGCTGGCCGCGAACATCCAGCCGGTGAAGATGCGCTGAATCTTGCCTTGCAGCGTGACCTCGTCGACTTCGACAAAGGCATCGGTCTGCGGCGTCTCGATGGGCGGGCGCGAATAGCATACGCGCGGCGTGACCTGCAGCGCACCGAACTGCACGGTCTCGTTGATGGCGACGTCGAACGAGGTGATGCGGCCGGTGATCTTGTCGAGCCCCGAGAACACCGCGGTCGGATTGGCGATGCGCATGGGCGGCGGCTCCACCACCACTTCGTCGCCCGGCTGTATCGAGGCATCGACGGGCTGTTGCGGTGTGCCGCGCGGCTGGCGCTGTCCCGGCGGCAAGCCTGGCAAGGTTTGGATCGGAGCGGTCGGTTGCGGCTGACCCTGCGGCGGCACGGACGCCTGCGCCGGCGGCGCGGCGCCGGGCGGCGCCTGTAGCGGTTTCGAATTCGATGATGCCGCCGCCGGGACGACTCGACGGCGGCAGGGCCATCGGCGCCGGTGCCGGCCGCGCCGGCGGCACGTCGGAGTGCAATTCGGTCGGCGGACGCGGCGCCTGGCTCTGCTCGTAGGTCCGCTGCTGCGACCGGCCCGAGTCGTTCGGCGGTCCGTAATAGGGCGGCGGCTGGTTCGCGTAATAAGGCGGCTGCTGCCGGTTCTGGTAGTTAGGCGGCGGCTGGTTCGGATAATAAGGCGGCGGCGGTCCGTTCTGCTGCGGCCCGTTTGGGATATCCGCCGGCGGCCGCGGCGGTTCGCCGAAGATCGAACCGAACTGTGCTGCGGCCGGCGCCACCATCAGCGTCGCCAGGCCAAGCCCAACAACTCGCCAACCGAACCTGCGTGAATATCGCGCCATCGAACCTGGCTGTTTGCGCCGTGCGCCGAGCGCGGATTCGCCGCGCCCACGCGGGCCCGGTTAACACGGGGAATACGGCGGCGGAAGGGCGGCCAAGAAGCGAAATTGAATCGAAATCGGCAGCTTGAAATCGAGAAAACGGCGCTCGCGAAACAGAAGACTAAGTTCTGTCGCCCGGCACCCAGGCCTTGTAGTCCCCCGTCGCCTTGGGGCGGCGGCCGGCGGCGAGCGTCGAGCCGGGCGGCCGGTAGGCGCCGGCGGTGCCGGTCAAGTTCGCCCGGTGCGGCTTCTGCCACGACCGCGCCTTGTAGTCTTCCTCGGTCGGGGGCGTATCAAAGGTGTGGTGCAGCCAGCCGTGCCAGGACGCCGGCACGGTCGACGCCTCGGCATAGCCGTTGAAGATCACCCAGCGGCGCTCGAAGCCAAGCAGAGGGTCGACCTTGCCGCCCTTGGTGCGAAAATAGCGGTTGCCGAATTCGTCCTCGCCCACCCGTTCGCCATAGAGCCAGGTCCAGAACTGGGTGCCGTAGGTCTGGTTATTCCACCAGGTGAATACCCTGATCAGGAAACTTTTCATCGCCACCACGCATTGACTGCAATTGGGGACGCGGCGTTCTGCCACCTCCCCGTCTCCGTGTCCAGCGCGCATCGTAGCGCATCGACCGAAAATTGGGGACCGGTTCTCGGAAAAGATCGCGCATAATCCAGTAGGATGCGATCAATTCCGAATAAGTGACTTTAAGGGCCGCAGCGTCACTGCCATAGGCGGCGCGGCGGCAGCGATGTTAAACAGGCCCGCATGGATTCGATCCGATCCGCCCTGCAAGATCTCAGAGACCTGCTCGACTGGCTGCCCGCCCCTGCCGTTGCGCTGATCATCCTGGCGCTTGCGACCGCCATTGCCTATGCGCTGCATA
Organism: uncultured Alphaproteobacteria bacterium; assembly: GCA_963761245.1. Classification (GTDB taxonomy): domain Bacteria; phylum Pseudomonadota; class Alphaproteobacteria; order Rhizobiales; family Xanthobacteraceae; genus Pseudolabrys. The sequence goes on from CAVXGN010000029.1 coordinate 69,089, forward strand.
ATACGCTGCGCCGGCTGGTGCGCCGCCTCTTGGCCGGACGCTATCCCAACTTGCTGGCGATATTTACCCGGCTGCGCGGCGTTACGCGGCTGTCGCTGCTGATCCTGGCCATGATCATCGCCATTCCGGTGGCGCCGATCGATCCCGGCACGGCCCGCTTGCTGGCAAGAATATTGCTGATCGCCGTCATCTGCCTGATCGGCTGGGCCGCGATTGTCACCCTCAAGATTTCGGCCGACATCTATTTGCGCCGGTTTCAAATCGACACCGCGGACAATCTGCTGGCGCGCAAGCACTACACGCAAATCCGCGTTTTGCTGCGCACCGCCGATGTGCTGGTGGTGATTGTGACGATCGGCGCCGCGCTGATGACCTTCGAACCGGTACGGCAATATGGCGTGAGCCTGTTCGCTTCCGCCGGCGTCGCCGGCCTGGTCGCCGGCTTGGCGGCGCGTCCGGTCTTGAGCAACTTGTTCGCCGGTGTACAGATCGCGATGACGCAGCCGATCCGCATCGACGACGCGGTGATCGTCGAAGGCGAATGGGGCACGATCGAAGAGATCACCTCGACTTATGTGGTCGTGCGCATCTGGGATATGCGGCGGCTGATCGTGCCGCTCACTTATTTCATCGAGAAGCCGTTTCAGAACTGGACGCGCGAGAGCGCGGCTTTGCTCGGCAGCGCCTACATCTATGTGGACTACCGCGCGCCGGTCGAGACCATTCGTCAAAAGCTGACCGAGATCGTCAAACAGTCGACGAACTGGAACGGCAAGGTGGTCAATCTGCTGGTCACCAATGCCAATGAAAACACGATGGAGCTGCGCTGCCTGATGAGCGCCAGTACCGCCGGCATGGCTTTCAGTTTGCGCTGCGAGGTGCGCGAGAAGCTGATCGACTTCCTGCAGAAGGAACATCCCGAAGCGCTGCCGCGCCAGCGTTCGGACGTCGTGGTCGCCGGCGATCCGGACGCCACCAGCGTGACGGCGCGGCACGCGGCCGCCGGCGCCGCTTCGCAAACCTAGTTTCACTTGCGCAAAACCGGCGCAAAAACGCGCGCACACCGCCCCTGAATACGGCGATCCGCCGCTCCCTTGCGCAAAGGCGTTGATTTTTCCGCGCGGACCCGTCTATGTTGCACAGGAATTAATCAGCCGCCCAACGAGTCGATCCGACCGCGCCGTGGGCGCCTGAGCGAAGATGACAGTGCCGGTGCGAAAGGCGGGCCCCGCGCGGGTCCGCCTTTTTCGTTTCAGTCATCACAGCAATCCTCGCCCTGCCAGGCCTCGCGCCCTTCGCGTACCAGAAACCAGACGATGGCCAGCGAGGTGACGGCGTCGACCCACCAGAAGCCGGTCAAAAGCTCGGCCAAAAGGCCCACAACCACGACAGCCGCCAGATAGCCGCATGTGATGCTTTCGACCGCGTCAGTACGCAGCGCCCGGCTGCCGATCGCCTCGGCGACGGCCAGCTTCCGCTTGGCCAGGAAGTACATGACGGGGATCGCCGCGACCGTGACCGCGAGCCCGGGAATGGAGAAGGCTTGCCCGTGTCGGGTCCACAGGCTCCAGGCCGCGCTCGCCACCACGTAAGCCGCGAGCGCGAACAGCAAGCCGCCACCGATCTTGGCGGCCCGCCGCTCGGCGCTCTCGGAAAATTCCTGGCCGTGCCGCAGTTCCACACTCAGGCGCCAGATCAGCACGAGAGCCGAGATCAGCTCGATGGCGCTGTCGAGCCCAAAAGCCATCAGCGAAAGGCTGCCGGCGGCAAGGCCGGCGCCGATCGCCACCACCGCCTCCACCGTCATCCAGCCGATGGTCGCCCATTCCAGCCGGAAGGCTTGGCGGATGAGGCCATGGCGCTCGACTGTCAGGGTCTGGTCCATGGGCGATCCCTACTCCCATCCCGTCACAAAGCGCTCAATGCCGCAAATGGCGCGGCATTCCGTTATGGCAGGCGCGCCGCACGGTCGAATTCACAGCCGTGGGGAACGTTTTTGGCCCGCGCGAGCGCCCCGGCGTTCCTCGTAACATACTGACCGGCTTTCGAGAATCAGCGACCGCCGCCTGGGTTTGCGGCGAGTTTTACCGTCCTTATCCCCGGCGGCCATGCAAGCGTCGGATTTGCGACGGATTTTCCGCAACGCCCATTTTGCGGTCATTTTTCTGTCATGGTGGGAGGAATTCTGGCCTACCCCGGCCGGCGAAGAAAAATGCTTTCCGCAGCCCCGCGGAGGCTCAATACTGCCCACGTTTTCGCAGCCTTTGTCCCCATAGTTCACCGTATCGCCACAAGATTTAGTGTTTGATTCAGATTTGGCGACTATCTCTTGTTGACGAGGGCGGCGAGTCCACTTAGCTTTGTGGCGTTCGGTGCTGGTCGAGTTCTGGTTCCCTCCGAACCTTCAAACGACTGTCAGGTCGGTCTCGCCCGCGCCGGAAACGGTGTTTTTGGGACTGGGATTTGCTGCGTCCGGGGTCGCGTTTCCGGGCGAAACCGGTGCCGGATCAGTGCACCGGACTTAGATAACGGGTGGCGGTCGAGCGGATGTGACGAGCGGTATGGGGCGGACAGGGGCAGGTCCGTCGGGGAATAATCGTCGGCGGTCGATAGCCGCCCAGCCATTAAGGGGCAGAAGAAAATGCGGATCGAACGGCGCTACACCAAGGATGGACAGTCGGCCTATGCGGACATCGAATTCCGGCTGACCACGAGCGAGATCCGTAACCCGGACGGCTCGGTGGTGTTCAAGCTCGACAACGTTGAAGTCCCTCAATTCTGGTCACAAGTTGCCTCCGATGTGCTGGCGCAGAAATATTTCCGCAAAGCCGGCGTGCCCGCGCGGCTGAAGAAGGTGGAGGAAAATTCGGTCCCGTCCTTCCTGTGGCGCTCGGTCGCCGACGAGGACGCGCTCGCCGAACTGCCGGAGAAAGAGCGCACCATCGGCGAGCATAGCTGCCGCCAAGTGTTTGACCGCTTGGCCGGCACCTGGACCTATTGGGGCTGGAAGGGCGGCTACTTCGACTCGGAAGACGACGCGCAGGCCTTCTTCGACGAGCTGCGCTACATGCTGGCGGCGCAGATATGCGCGCCCAATTCGCCGCAGTGGTTCAACACCGGCCTGCATTGGGCCTATGGCATCGACGGCCCCGGCCAGGGCCATTTCTACATCGACCCGTTCAGCGGCAAGCTGACCAAATCGAAATCGGCCTACGAGCATCCGCAGCCGCACGCCTGCTTCATCCAGTCGGTCAAGGACGACCTCGTCAACGAGGGCGGCATTATGGATCTGTGGGTGCGCGAGGCGCGCCTGTTCAAATACGGCTCCGGCACCGGCTCGAATTTCTCCAAGCTGCGCGGCGAAGGCGAGCGGCTCTCCGGCGGCGGCAAGTCGTCCGGCCTGATGAGCTTTCTGAAGATCGGCGACCGCGCCGCGGGCGCCATCAAGTCGGGCGGCACCACGCGGCGCGCCGCCAAGATGGTGATCGTCGACGTCGATCACCCCGATATCGAGACCTATATCGACTGGAAGGTGATGGAAGAGCAGAAGGTGGCGGCGCTGGTCACCGGCTCCAAGATCAACCAGAAGCACCTGCGCGCCATCATGAAGGCCTGCGTGAATTGCGAGGGCTCGGGCGACGACTGCTTCTCGCCGGAGAAGAACCCCGCCTTAAAGCGCGAGATCAAGCTCGCGCGCCGCTCCTTCGTGCCGGACAATTTCATCAAGCGCGTGATCCAGTTCGCGCGCCAGGGCTACAAGGACATCCATTTCCCGACCTACGACACCGACTGGGACAGCGAGGCCTATCTCACCGTCTCCGGGCAGAACTCCAACAATTCGGTGCGCGTCACCGACGGCTTCCTCAAGGCGGTCGAGTCCGACGCCAAATGGGACCTGACGTTCCGCAAGAACGGCAAGGTCGCCAAGACGCTCGATGCGCGCGCGCTGTGGGAGAAGATCGGCTACGCCGCCTGGGCCTCGGCCGATCCGGGCCTGCAATTCCACACCACGGTCAACGACTGGCACACCTGCCCGGCCTCGGGCGAAATCCGCGCCTCCAATCCGTGCTCGGAATACATGTTCCTCGACGACACCGCCTGCAATCTGGCGTCGATGAACCTGCTCACCTTCCGCGACGAGAAGACCGGCAAATTCCAGGTCGAGTCCTACGAGCACGCGGTGCGGCTGTGGACCGTGGTGCTCGAAATCTCGGTGATGATGGCGCAGTTCCCCTCGCGCGAGATCGCGCAGCTCTCCTACGAGTTCCGCACGCTGGGCCTGGGCTACGCCAATATCGGCGGCCTGCTGATGACCTCCGGCATCCCCTACGATTCCGACCAAGGCCGCGCCATCGCCGGCGCGCTCACCGCCATCATGACCGGCGTGTCCTACGCCACCTCGGCCGAGATGGCGCAAAAGCTCGGGCCCTTCCCCGGCTACAAGAAGAACCGCGACGGCATGTTGCGGGTGATCCGCAACCATCGCCGCGCCGCCTACAACGAGCGCACCGGCTATGAGAAGGTGTCGCAGCCGCCGGTGCCGCTCGACCATGCCGCCTGCCCCGATCAGGCGCTGATCGAGCACGCCAAGGCCGCCTGGGACCGCGCGCTCAAGCTCGGCGAGGCGCACGGCTACCGCAATGCGCAGGCCACCGTGATCGCGCCCACCGGCACCATCGGCCTGGTGATGGACTGCGACACCACCGGCATCGAGCCCGACTTCGCGCTGGTGAAGTTCAAGAAGCTCGCCGGCGGCGGCTACTGGAAGATCATCAACCGCGCGGTGCCGGAAGCGCTGCGCACGCTCGGCTACTCGGAAGCCGACATCGCCGAGATCGAGGTCTACGCCGTCGGCCACGGCTCGCTGGCGCAGGCGCCCGGCATCAACCACACCACGCTCAAGGCCAAAGGCTTCACCGACGAGGCCATCGCCAAGATCGAGAAGGCGCTGCCGACTGCCTTCGACATCAAGTTCGCCTTCAACAAGTGGACGCTGGGCGAAGAGTTCTGCCGCGACACGCTCGGCATTGCCGACGAGAACCTGAGCCTGCCGACCTTCGACCTGCTCGCCGCCATCGGCTTCACCCGGCGCGAGATCGACGCCGCCAATATCCATGTCTGCGGCGCCATGACGGTGGAAGGCGCGCCGCATCTTGAAGCCCGAGCACTATCCGGTGTTCGACTGCGCCAACCCGTGCGGGCGCACGGGCAAGCGCTATCTCTCGGTCGAAAGCCACATCCGCATGATGGCGGCGGCGCAGCCCTTCATCTCCGGCGCCATCTCCAAGACCATCAACATGCCGAACGAGGCAACCGTCGAGGACTGCAAGTCGGCTTATCTGTTGTCGTGGAAGCTGGCGGTGAAAGCCAACGCGCTCTACCGCGACGGCTCCAAGCTGTCGCAGCCGCTCAACGCGCAGCTCATCGCCGACGAGGAGGACGACGAGGATATGATCGAAGCCTTCCTCGATCGCCCCGTCGCCGCCCGCACCTCGGCGCTGGCCGAGAAGGTGGTGGAGAAGATCGTCGAGCGCGTCACCGTCTTGCGCGAGCGCGAGCGCATGCCCGACCGCCGCAAGGGCTACACCCAGAAAGCCGTGGTCGGCGGCCACAAGGTCTATCTGCGCACCGGCGAATATGACGACGGGCGTCTCGGTGAAATCTTCATCGACATGCACAAAGAGGGCGCCGCGCTGCGCTCGCTCTCAACAATTTCGCCATCGCGGTCTCGCTCGGCCTGCAATACGGCGTGCCGCTGGAGGAATATGTCGACGCCTTCACCTTCACCCGCTTCGAGCCGCAGGGCCCGGTGCAGGGCAACAACTCGATCAAATACGCCACCTCCATCCTCGACTACGTGTTCCGCGAGCTGGCGGTGAGCTACCAGGAGCGCTTCGACCTCGCCCATGTCGACCCGAGCGAGACCGGCTTCGACGCGCTCGGCAAAGGCGAGCAGGAAGGCAAGCCGGCGCCGGCCTCGTCCTACGTCTCGCGCGGGCTGACGCGCTCGCGCACCGACCGCTTGAGCGTCGTGCGCGGCTCATCGGTGCCCGCCGCCGCGCCCGCCGAAGCGACCGGCGGCAAGGTGACGGCGCTGCATGGCGGCGGCGCGCGCGCCGAAGCCGCCGGCGCCACCGCGCTCAAGAGCGAGCCGGAGGCCAAGCTGTCGCCGGCCGAGAAGCTCGAAGTGCAGAACGTCGCCGACGCGCGCACGCATGCCAAGGTCGCGGCCTCCGAGAAGCGCGCCGAAGCGCGCGCCAAGGGCTACGAGGGCGAGGCCTGCGGCGAATGCGGCAACTTCACGCTGGTGCGCAACGGCACCTGCATGAAGTGCGATACGTGCGGGTCAACGACGGGGTGTTCGTGACGCGCTGCGCTCACCGTCGTCATGCCCGGGCTAAAGCGCGAAGCGCGTCTTCGCGCTTAAAGTCCCGGGCATGCACGATTTGAGCGACGCGAAAGGCAAGACGTGGATGGCCGGGACAGGCCCGGCCATGACACGGCAGGCATAACGGAGATTTATTCTGTCGAAAAATCCGAAGGAATTGCAGCAGGAGAAGGCCGAGGCCTCCTTCAAGCGCAAGGAGATCCAGGCGCGCGAAGGCGTCGCGGCCATGGCGGAGTATGAGGCCGGCAAGATCGCCGAGCGCCAGAAGACCGCGCGCTTGCGGGAGCTGCGGCTGGCCAAGGAAGAGCAGGACCGCACGGCTGCAGCTGCGGCGAAGCCGGCGAAGACAAAGGCGGCGGCGAAGAAAGCTGTGCCAAAAAAAGGCGCGCGCAAGGGCTGAGGCGAGGACGATGGTGTCATGCGCGGGCTTGACCCGCGCATCCCACTTATACTAAGTCCCGTTAATCAGAACCCGTGCGCCCATTGGCGCAAACCGATGGACATGATGCGCCAGGGTTGATCGACGAGCTTGTTCCATGCCTCACAGCAGTGATCGACCAGATCGTCGTAGGATTTGAAGATACGGTTGGAGAGCCAGTTATCGCGCATAAACTGCCAGACGTTTTCGACCGGGTTGAGCTCGGGGCATTTCGGCGGCAGGGCGATAATGGTGATGTTGGACGGCACGACGAGGCGCGTCGATAGATGCCAGCCGGCCTGGTCGACCAAGAGGACGGCGTGGGCGCCGGGCGCGACGATCGCGGCGATCTCCGCGAGGTGCAGGTTCATCGCCTCGGTATTGCAGGCCGGCAGGATCAGGGCCGCGCCCTTGCCCTGCTTTGGGCAGACGGCGCCGAAGATGTAGGTCGAGGCGGTCCGTTGATCACGGGGAGCGCTGGGGCGGGTGCCGCGCTTTGCCCATCGGCGGGTGATTTTGTTCTTCTGGCCGATACGAGCCTCATCTGCGAACCAAATTTCTATCTTGTCGCTGTCGATCGCCTGCTCGTGCGCGATTGCATCCAGGCGCGTGGGGAAGTTTTTTTAAAATCCTCGACGGCGCCCACGGCCTGCGCATGGTGGCGTGGCCTAGCCGACAGCTTGCGATAGCCCATGGCCCGCAACTCCCGGCTCAACGTCTGCTTGGCGATGGCGATGCGGAACTCTTCGTATATCCATTGCGCCAGGTCGATCAGCCGCCAGCGCACCACACCGTGTATCGCCGGGATCGGGCCGCTCTCGATTATTCGGGCTATCGCCTGGCGCTGGACATCATTGAGCTTTGACGGCTGACCCGTTGATTTGCCGTCAATGAGGCCGTCGGGACCCCGCGCATTGAACCGCACCACCCAGTCCCGGATGATCTGGAGACCAACGCCACCGATCTTCGCCGCCTCAGTGCGCGTCGCGCCGTCATAGATCGCGGCAAGGGTCAGAAGTCGCCGCGCCTGCGGCCCATCCTTGGTCTTCTTTGCTAAACTGCGCAGCCGAGATGCGCTGAAATCCCGCCGCAATGGTATCGGAACCGACATGGCGAACCTCCTTCGTTCGCCAACATATGAAATCAGAGAAAATCTGATTTGGATACCAATCGAGGAGTCAGAATTTACGGGACCTGGTATTAGGAGCGCTCGGCGCCTCCCTAAGCGAGATGACTGGGACAAGCCGGTCATGACTGAGTAAAACGCGGCATGACCATTTCGGCAACAGCCGTCCGCTTTGACGACGACACCATGTGGGTCGACTTGGCCGACGGGCGCACGCTCGGCGTGCCGCTGGCTTGGTTTCCGCGCCTTCTGAACGCCACGCCGGCGCAGCGCGCGGACGTTGAAATGAGCCGCACCGGCCTGCATTGGGAAGAACTCGACGAGGATATTTCCATCGCCGGCCTGCTCGCCGGTCGCGGCGACATTCCCCCGGAGGGATTGCTCCAACACTTGAAGCCGAAAGTTACGTAAAAATTGATTTCGACGCCAGCGCTACCCCGATAGAAGCATTACGCATCATTAGACAAATCGAGCATTTTTTTTCGTTGATAACATTCAGTTTCATAAAGGCCCAACGCATCGAGTTGGAAATATTTAGCCCCAGTAAAGCCGGCGAAACTGAAAAACGCCATTACAAACTAGAACGAGCTCTCCTAAACGAAAAGGCTCAGACCGACATCGAACGGCACAAAATTCCAATCCGCTTGGGCGACCTCGATATCGGAAAAGCTTTCGATCAGTTTCAAGAAATCTTGGACTCAGTTGAATTAACGTTACATTGGTACCGGATCGTTTTGGTAGAGGAACGCTACTTAGAAAACATGTTCTTTTATTGTGTGAGAATGATTGAAGGATTGTACAGGACGCTAAACATCGCGACCGAGGTAGATAAAGAGGCGATCAAATTAGTAAATGAAATATCTAATGTCCTCGCACGCGACGAATCGAAAAATGCACCGCTAATCAAATTTCTTAGTAGTCGTGTTTTGAACGTTTTCTCCCGCCCTTCTCTCGCAAGCATCATTGCGCATATTAAGGTCGAATATAGAGAGATTAGTCTTGTCGATATTCTGAACTCGAGGGAGGTGAACACGCTTCGTGCGAAGCAGGCGCACGGGTCGGTAGACCGCTTTTCGAAGACCGAACATCAATTCATGTACTATGCGTACGAAATCTTGCTGGTAATTTACCGGATCATAATTCTCGAAAAAAGTGGATTCGAAAGGGAATTGCTTTATTCGGAATTGGCAAATTCTCATTCGTATCAGCGCTATTTTAGAAAAGAAACTGTCGACGAGTATAGAAAGAACCTGTGATAGTGGCCTCTGGCTCGCCGACCGCCGGCAGACATCCTCGCGCAAGACCACGCCGAGATGCACCGGCTCCCGGTTTGGATCGGGCCGCCGGCCAGGAAGCTTCCTTTTTGACATCTATTTCGCCGACGCCATCTCGCGCGGCGTCGCCACGGTCACGATGGCGTCCACGCTGTCCTCGGAAAATTCCGGATCGCGCTTGAGTGCATCGAAGCTGCGCGGCGCCGGGATCGGCTCGCCGTCGGCGCGCATTGCGGCGAAATGCCCGTCGAGCGCCTCGCCTGCATTCGCCACCGCTTCCTCGAACGTATCGCCGGCAGAAATGCAGCCGGGCACGTCGGGGAAGCTCACGCCGTAGCTCGTCCCTTCGTCCTTGTGCACCAGAGCGATATAGCCGGGCATACCCACTTCCATTCTCAACTATGCCTCAAACCGTCTCACACCCACGGCCTTCGGGCCGCGTGGCGCACCTGCATGATCTCAACGAAATCATTCGCCACTACGCTGTAAAATATCTTGTAGCGATACCGCCCAGAATCTTCACCCGAATATCCGGCTCGGACGTGCGCGGCGACGCCATCGGATTCTCCGCGATGCTATCGATCGCATCTGCAATAGCGCTCAGCACGTTGCGCGCACCCGTCGGGCTACGCTCATTCAAATATTGGAAAATATCATCGATGTCCGCCAGCGCACGCGCGCGGTAGCGGACATTCATCGAATGCCATGGCGCTTCCAGAAAGCCGCCGCCTCGTCATCCGACACGAAGGCGCCGCGCCGCGCGTCGGCAATTGCCGCGCGCTCGTCCTCGCTGAGGACGTAGACGCCGGTTCGGCGCGCCTCGATTTCGCGCGCCAATTCGGCGAGTTCCTCCTGGTCCTCCTCCGGCCAGCGCGCGACCTTTTGGAGGATATCTTTGGCTGCAGGGCTCATGCTTTTGCTTTTACCACGGCCAGGGTCACGTCCCAAGCGCGGCCGTGCATGGATTGGCCTTCTGGATGACCGGGTCAAGCCCGGCCATGCCGCGCTGCGGTCGCCCCAGGCACCCCCACGGAATTTTTTCACATCTCCCCTTGACCTGACTACTATCCTATGATTATAGTCCTCTCACCTCGCTCGGTGAGGGGCGTCTTCTAGAGACGATCCTGAAGGCGGAGCGGCGGTGAAGGCGGCGCCGGAGATTCAGCGCTCCCTTCGACCGGACCGGGACCCGGCAACGGGGCTCGGTTGGCGCGGCGCCCGCGGGCCGGCCTCGTAAGCCGGCACTCGGGAGGTCCCGGGAACCGACCCGTTGGGCACTATGACCCTTCTGCGAGGAGCTCGCTGGACAGGCCGCCTTGCATCCCCTCGGCGCGACAAAGGCGCGTTCAGGTGTTGAGCCTGCGCGCTGCAAGCCCCGAGGACGAAACGAGGCGTCTCCTGGAAGCGCGGACCCGGGATCAGAAATCGCCGCAAGCGGTGCGCCGAGAGGCGACGCGTCCGCGTCGCAAATCGGACGCGTGCCCGCCGGAGCCGAAAGGCAAAGGCGGGAGGCTGGTTAAAGGCGCCTCTCGGCGCCCCGCTCCCCTCACTTTTGCGGGGGCGACTCCCCGCTCCCCTGTTTGCGGGGAGCGGAAGACGGAAACAAACCTCGGGCGCATCCGCGCCGCGAGAACGATGGAGCTTGCCACCATGTCCAAAAGCGAACGACGCCAACGGCGCGAACTGAATGCAAAGGCTGCGCCCGCGCCCGACGACGATGACGACGCCTTCGATCGCGGCGAACTGGAAGAGTTGGCCGAAGCCCGCCGCAAGCGCGAGGAATGGGAACGCTATCACGCAGCGCGCCATGCGCGAGCGCGACGAATTGCGCCGCAAAATGTTCACCACTTACCTCTTATGGACGATCTGCCCGCACAAGGCTTGCCAGCGCGCCAAGGCTTGCGTTGGCGACGACACCGAGGAATGCCGCCGCGAGCGCTGGCGCGTGGCCGTGCCCGACGAGGTGCGCCAGGAGCTTGCCAAGATCTGCGAACTGGTGAGCGAGGGTCACATCGTCGACGAGGCCTGCCGCCTCGCCCACGAGGACATGATGATGCACGAAAAGCTGATGGCCAAGTTCGAGGCGCTGCATCCGCGCCGGGAGCCGGAGGACGATTTTACACCGGAGGACTTCACGCCCGAGGCGCCGGCGGAAGAGCGAGCCGCCCTCGCCCGCCCGCGGCCCGCGCATCCGGAGAATCTGATGCGCGATGGCGTTATCGACTTTGTCATGCGCGGGCTTGACCCGGCCATCCATGACTTAAGGGCGGCCAAAAGCCCGCGCCCGTGCGGGTGGCGATGCTTGGAACCTCAAGCCGCCTTCAGCCCAAGAAATTCCCGCAACGCCTGCGCGGTTTCTTCGGCTTCCTTGTCGGCGAGCGGCAGCGGCACCACATCGTCGCCGGCAAGCCGCAGCAGCGTGCGGTGCAATTCCGCGCCGGAAGCGCCGTCCTTAATGGTGGTGACCGCCACGTCCTTGATGTCGCGCAGCTTGAATTCGCGCGGCTTGCGTTTCCACATCAGAACATTGCGCACGATGCTGGCGCGGCCGCTGCGCTTGTCGAGCTCCAATGTCATTTGACCGAGGACCGAACCGGATTGAACGACCAGGCGTTCGGCATTGCGTTCGACGATTGTCATGGGATTGTCCTCCCCGTTCGTCGTGCACGCGCGGATGATACGGCTAAAGCATCGCGCCGGGGCGGACACGTTGTCGCATGGCGGGGATTACGATCCTCGCTCACGCCCTTTGCCGGTCATTGTCGATCGGGATCACCTGCCGCAGATGCGGCACGTTCCGACCATCGTCGCAAGCCTCCGCGCTCAGACCGTCTTGGCTTCTTGACCGTGCTTTATTCCGGCATTGACCAGCGCGAACAGGATCAAGGTGAAGCGCGAATAGGCGCTCAGCGAGATCGCCGTGGCGCACCCCCCAATCACAATAAACGCCAGCGTGGCCAGCAGCATGTCTATGCCCGAACTCCTGTTGTCGGGTGCAATAATAGGAATGACTTCGAGGCTGATCGCATAGAGCGCGGCCGTGATGGCGCGGCTCATGCGGCATATGCTGATCTGTTCGGACAGCATATCGGTCTTGGCGCCCGAGGCGAGCACCTTCGCGATCAATGCGAATTCAAGCCGGCGAAACAGCTGCTGGACGTTGCGTTGCCAGAGAATCCCTTTGCTCCAGACCGTGTGAAAGTAGTCGCGCCATCCGGACGGCCTCCAAAGCGCAAGGAGCATGCGCGTCGTCTCTTTCATCTGCCGCAGGACGTTGATCTGCTCCGACAGCACCAGAAACGCTTTGTAGTCGTCCGCATAGTCGCGCATCTCGGTTGCAAAGACGTCGTCGATCCAGGCCGCATTCTTCTTGAGCTGCTTGCGGAAGATCCAGGCTTCCCAGATCACAAAGACCGATCCGATGAGATCGAGCAGCAGCCCGGTGATGAAAACACTGAGCAGCGCGAGCGCGACCAGCAGGCTTTGGATGGCCGGTTGCGCCGCCGTGGGCACCTTGCCGTAGATCGCCGACAACACGCCGGTGAGCGTGTCGGTGCTTTGCGTGAGCAGCTCCGGATAGGCAAAGCCCAGGATCAATATTTGCGTGAACAGAAAAAATCCGCCGGTAATGCCGTACTCGGCGTATCGTGCCCCAGTCCCCAGCATGGCGCATTATATTCAGAATTTCGCGGGCAAGTACCCCTCGATGTTTTAACAGGCGCGGGCTTGCCCGGCGTCTCAGTTTCACCACGAAGAGCGCCGCCAATAGCGGGCAACGCACCACGCGTTATCGAGTCGGAAGGCTTTGATGTTGCGGACTTTGTCACGCGCGCTGGCCGTCGCCCTGGCGCTGTCGCTGATGCCGGCGGCCTTGGCGGGACCGGTGCACAAGAAGCGGCACGTCAGCCGGCACTGGCACGGCTACGGCTTCCTACCGGGCTACCGCCCGCCCGAAGGTGATCGCGCGCGAGCGCGCGCAACGCTATTGGCAGAGCGGTCCGCACTTTTATGGCCCCGCTTGGCCGGGCTTCTACCGCGGGCGCTGGAACGGCGGCGGCTTCGGCCCCTGCTGGATACAGACGCCGATCGGCTACATGTGGACCTGCGGCTAGCGGCAAGCCTGGCGCTGCTTGTGCCCACCTTCTCCATTGTTCCATGCGCGCCGTGTGGCAATTCACCACTATCGTATTTATGCATTGTGCATTGTTTATCTCGCGCACGCGGCTGTTACAGGAATCGCGGGTTGTCGCTCTTTGAGAATGTGTCGATATTCTCGATCGCTGCTTCGACAGCGCCTAATGCCAGCGGCGGGCACCGATTTCTACAATCGATTTATAAAATGAAATAGCTGCGCGGCCGTCATGCGACGTCCGCGACCACCACCATTAATGCCCACGGCGCCGCGCGTTTCGAACAGAAACGACGCGTTGCGAGCGCGCGTTGTTCGTCGGCATCAACCTAGATAGGGCGTCAATCATGTTAAAAACTGCCACTTTGACCGTCGCGATCGCCGCGATGTCCGCGCTGTTCGCGCTCGATGCCAGCGCGCTGCCACTGGCAGCCGCCAAGCAGCAAGCCGCCGTCGAGAGCCAACTGACGCTGGTGCGCGACGGCTGCGGCCGCGGCATGCGTTTCAGCAATCACCGGGAAGATTGCGTTGTGGACATACACAGTCGGTCGCGCCGTGAAATTCGGTCGCGCCATCACTTTGCAAGCGACGAGTGCCCGCGCGGTTGGCGTTTCAGCAATCGCCGAGCAAAGATGCGTCCGAGAAAAATCCGGTTAGCATTCTGCTGAATGCGCTCAGTGGCAACAAGCAACAACAATCATCAACCACCGCCGCTACCGAGACTGATCGATGTCGGAATTTGTAGGGCGGCATGCACGGCATGCTGCCCTACGATTCCGGCTGACGGCGGCGCTGTGGGATGAAGCCGCCCTGCCCCGCCATGAGGCAGCACGTCCTCACCAATGCATCACGCGCGCCGCGAAGGCGACGACCACGCTCAATTGCTGCGGAAAAATGATGAAATAGACGACGGTTGCCACCGGCGCCAACGGCAAAAACCACCCGCGCATGGTCGGCCTCCCAGCAAGCCAATCGGTATCATCTTGCAGCTGGGAGCATGGAGATACCGCCAACGCGCTCACGCCAATGCGCGGAAAATTTAAATCGAATGCCGCGCGGGCGACGCGCCGCGTGCCGTTACTCGGCGCTGCTCAATTGCTCGACGCGCCGCTTCAGCGTGGCCTTCTCGGCCTCGCAGTCGCGCAGACGCTTGGCCCATTCCAGCGGGATCGGCTCGGCGCCGGCATATTCGGTGAGAAAAGCAACGCCGGCCGCGTCGATGCGCCGCCACACCACGCGCGACCAGAACGAGCGCTGCTTGCGCTCGATGGTGAGATCGAATTTGTCGGGTACGCTCGCGGTGCTGTCGAACGTGACCATGGCGCCTTGCGGGGAGAGATTGCGCACCACGCATCCCATGGTCGATGCGCGTTGGTTGAACGCGATGACGCCGCCGAAAAAGGTGCGGGCGCGGTCAGCTTTTCGCCGGTCCAGCATGGCAGCCTCCTTTTGCCTTTACTGGAAAGGATAGCGCCACCGGCCCGCACAACAAGGGGTTGCGGTCGGCATTCTGTTATTAGTGTTAAACGCGCGAAGGGAACTTTCGCCACCCGGCGCGGGAATTTAGCGCCCGCCCACAACCGCCATCACTTTGGGCGCCAGATAAGCGGCGATGGCGGCGTGGCCGCGGGCGTTGAAATGCTGGCCGTCCGGATCGCGCGTGCCCTTGGGCGCGATCAGACCGGGCCGCTCGAGCATGATGACCTTGATATGGCGGGCGGCCAGGCGCCGTCTGATCTCGGCGGTCGCGCTCGATTTGCCGTGACGCGCGTCGTTGCCGCCGGGCTGCAGGATCACCACGGCGGTGCCGTTGGGCACGGCGGAATTGAGCCGCGCCAGCATGCCAGCAGTGGTGTCGCCCGGCACGCCGGCATTGCGCACGCGCGCATCGAGCCCACGCGCACGCAGCAGCGCCTGAAGCCGGGCCGGAAAAGCCAGCGGGGGCGCGACGCCGCCGGTATGCGAATTGCCGGAGCCGTAGGTATTGCTGGCGCCGAGCGCGACGATGAGCACTTCAGCCGATGCCGGCGTCACGGCGGTCGCACCGATCACGATAGCGGTGATCGCGATCAAGAGTTTCTCGCGCATTTATTCCTCCGGCTCGGTGGTGAAATAGAGCGGATAGCCGTTCATCTTGCCGAGCTCGGTCGCCTCCTTGGCCTTGGTGTCGGCGACGTCCTTGGTATAGACCGCAATCACGCAGGCGCCGCGCCGGTGCGCGGTCATCATCACGTGATAGGCGTGCTCCGCATTCATGCGGAACACGGCTTTGAGCACCTGCACGACGAATTCGCGCGGCGTGAAGTCGTCGTTGAGCAGGATGACCTTCCACAGCTTGGGGCGCTGCGTCTTCGGCTTGGTCTTGGTGCGCGGTTTGACGACGGTCTGGCTCATCGAGCCTCCTTGTCGGTGCGGGCGCGGCGCGCCTATGATTCCCCGCTTCGCCCCGCCATGACAAGATGTCGGCCATGCCGGCGCCGCCGACGGCGGGCTGCCGCGCCGCTGTCGCGGCCGGTGTTCGTCTGGAACAATCGCGAGGTGATGGGCTGAGGCCGGGAAGACCTCACGCGCCGGTGCGCGCTAGCCGCGCTTGCGGCTGATCAGAGCGTCCAGGCTCCAGGGCCCCGCGCCGGCGAAGGCGATATAGAGAAACACGAAGCAGTAGAGGATCGAGCTGTCGCCGCGGTTGAGGATCGGGAAGAAGCCATGCGAAGCGTGGCTGAGGAAATAGGCAAAGGCCATCTCGCCCGACATGATGAGGGCCGCCGGGCGCGAAAACAGACCGAGCACCAGCAGCGCGCCGCCGACGAATTCGATCGCGCCGGCAAACCAGTACAGCGACAGAAACTCCGGCGTCGGCAGCGGCGACGGCCAGCCGAACAATCGCGAGGTGCCGTGCTCGAAAAACAAAAGCGCCGCGACGACGCGCAGAATGGACAGCACATACGGGGCGTAGCCTGTGGTATCCAGCAGCGTAGAGCCGGTGGCGTGGCCGCGCACGTCCATACGGTCGTAAAGCACGTCGAATCATCCTGTCTGTTGAGCCCCGCGCGCGATATTGCCGGTGCTGGCGGGGCGGCACACATCATAAAACGGTGAGCCGCAGTGAAACCTGCGCGGCCCAGCCATGCAGGCGGTGCACCGTTACCATCCAATCGCCGGCGGCCAGGCGTAGATTGCGGCTTGGCGTTCCGAGTCGTGCTACTCTAGACTCCCAATCTCGCGCGAACGCCGCTTTTTCCGTTGCAAATTTGAATCGATCTTGTTTGTGGCCAGTCGCAGAACTTTCATCGGACTCTGTGTTGTTTACGTCAGCCTTGCTGCTTCACTCCTGGGCGCGTTGCGCTAGGCTTCGCGTCACAAAAAGGGGGTTGGGAGCCGCGGCGGAAAACAGCTTGGAGGAGGCCAATGGACCTGTCCCGCGATACCGCAAGATTTGAGCGTTCACGCCCCGTGATCGAGTGTGCGCACTGCGGTGAGCGTATCTACATCCCCGAATGGTCGGAATGCCTTGACGGCGTCCGTGTGCGTCATTTGTGGCAATGCGACGCTTGCGATTATTCCGTCGAGACCATCGTCTGTTTAGAGGCTGCGTAACGCGACAAGGAACCGGCTCGGCGCACGCCCTCTCGCCTCATGCAAGCGCCAATGCGGCGCTCCGCGTGAGCCGGCTCTGTTACATCACATAATCTTGATCTTGCTATCGGCGCTGAAGGTGGCCGCGCTATAGTCGCGGCCATGATCGACCGCCGCCGATTGCTCGCCTTGGGCGCGCTCGCCTTGCCCGCGCTCAAGGGCCGGCTTGCCCACGCCGGTGAAATGAGCCGCGTTACCGCCTACGCTTTTACCTTCAAAGATCTGGACGGCGGCGAGATCCTGCTCGCCTCCTACGCCGGGCATCCGATCCTGGTGGTCAATACCGCCTCGCTCTGCGGTTACACTCCGCAATATGCCGGCCTGCAGGAGCTGTGGACCCGGTATCGCGGCCGCGGCCTGATGATCATCGGCGTGCCGTCCAACGACTTCGGCGACCAGGAGCCGGGCGGCGCCAGCGCCATCGATAAGACGGCTCGCGGCGACTACCATGTCACCTTCCCGCTCACCGAGAAGGCCACGGTCAAGGGCAAGGATGCCCACCCGTTCTACAAGTGGGCGGCGCAGGAGCGCCCCTTGGAAGCCCCGCGCTGGAATTTCCACAAATACCTCATCGGCCGCGACGGGCGTCTGAAGGCCAGCTTCGTTTCGGCGGTGGAGCCGACCGATCCGCGCGTGATCTCGGCCATCGAGGCGGAATTGGCTGGGGATTAGTTGCGGCGACGACACAGTCGTCAGATTACCGTCACAAATCCTATAAATGCGCGTTGACGAATCAGCCCGAAGCTGTCGCACTAGTTCACGAGATTTGCACACGCGGGCCGGCGGCGTTGCGACAGCCGACCCGATCCGAGGTTCCTCCCGCGTGGCGTTTAGACTTGGGCGGCCGCAAGGCCGCCCTTTTTCATGAGGGGGATGGCGACGCTTTCCTCGGCCTGCGTCGGCAGCGGGTCGATCGCCTCCATCAACTCCAGAAATGAACGGCCCGGCAGCGGCGGCGCGAACACAAAGCCCTGCGCCATGCGAATGCCGAGTTCACGCAAGTGCTCCACCTGCTCGAATGTCTCCACTCCTTCGGCCACCACGTCCATACGCATGTTGTGGGCGAGATCGATCAGCGTCTCGACGATCGTCGTCGAGTTGCGGTCGGTGCCGATGGCGTCGACGAACATCTTGTCGATCTTGATGATGTCGACGCCGAGCTTGAGCATGTAGGACAGGCCGCTGTGGCCGGTGCCGACGTCGTCCATGGCGATGCGCACCCCAAGCCCCTGCAGGGCGGCAATGATCTGCCGGGTTTCGGTGAGGTCTTCGATCGGATCGCGCTCGGTCACCTCCAGCACCACCTGCGAGAACTTGATCGGCGAGCCCGAAAAGATATTGCGGACGTCCTTGACGATGCTCTCGTCGGAAAAGAGCTTGCCGGCGAAGTTGAACGATATCTTCATGCCGGGACGCCGCCCGACGGCCTCACCCGCTTCGGCGCAGACCCGACGCATCAGATCGCGGGTCATATCGAGAATAAGACCGCTGGTTTCCGCCAGCGGAATAAAGGAGCCGGGCGACACCAGCGTGCCGTCGGGTTTGCGCCAGCGCACCAGCACCTCGGCACCGTGCAACTGGCCGGAACAGATGTCGACGATCGGCTGGTAATAAGGAACAAACTCACCCGCCTCGAGCGCGCGCTGCATCTCGGCGATCGGATTGTCCGGCGTGCGCCGAGGCAGCAGCAACGCGAAGGCGACCAGCGCCAGCACGATGCCGCTGGTGACAATGAGGCCGAGCCGCTTCAAGTCGGCGTGCGCGGCCAATATGCGGCTGCGCGCCATGGAGATCTCGAGGTTGAAGCCGTATTTGTTCGACCGATCCTTGGCAAGGAAGCGGCCCGCCGCATCGGCGGCGCGGTAACCGGTAACGCCGATGGAGGCGCCTTCGCGGGTAACGATGCTGGCGTGGGCGTTGAACGGTTCGCCTTGCGTAGACACTTGCGGCAAGAACAGCACCGTCGGCACCAATGCGGCAAGGCCATAGGGCCCGTCGCCGACCTGACGGCGCAGCCGCACCATGCGCTCGCCGTCGCCAAGCCGGATGATATCGAGCGTATAGCCCTCGGCGCCGAGCAGCATCTCGGAGGACAACACTTTGCGGTTGCCGAGCGGCAAATCGATATCGCTGCAGATGGTCTGCCCGTCGGCGGCAGACGAGGGAAATCTCCTTGATCGGCGCGGTATCGAAAGCCGCTTTGCGCATCAGCTCCACATCGCTCGGGCGACAGGAATCGACGCCTTCCGCGGCCAGCCGATTAAGCGCGTAGACCGTGCGATTGACCCGAGATTCGGCGAGCGCGATGGCGCGCTTGGCGGAGGTGTCGATTTCTTCCTGGCCCTGGCGGTCCGCCAAGCCGTTCAGCCACAGATTGAAGGCAAGCAAAGGCGCGCCCGCGAGCACGACGCCGACTGCGATTGCAATGAGGTTTCGGCGCGTCAATGCGCGCACGAGCCCGCCCATCCTGGTCCCCGGAACATCCCTTCTGGCAACCACCGAGTGAGCCATGTCGCCGTAAAGGCCCGCTTAAACCTCAGGCAGGGCGCGACCAATAATCGGGCAACACGCGGAGCGCGAGCCGCCATGGTTGATGAAGGGTTAACGACGCAGCGCGGCTGACGCGCGCTATTTCTTTGCGGCGCCCGCCGCGAGCTCGGCGATGAAACGCGGCAGCGCGAAGGCGCCGATCTGCAGGTCCGGCGTCCAGTAGCGGGTCGGGAAGCGCCCGGCCTTGCGGTAGCGCTCGGCGATCACCTTGGCCGATGTGCGCCGCAGCCGCTTGTTGTCGGTGGCAAAGCCCATGGCCAAGTGGCCGCCGACATAGGTCGGCACCGCCGCCAAGTAACAGGTCGCGTCGGCAAACAGCCGGCGCAGATGCTTCAACGACGTCGCCAATTCATTCGACTGAAAAAACGGCACGCCGTTTTGCGTGACGATGACGCCGCCTTTGCTGAGGCAGCGCTTGCAGGCGGCATAGAACGCCGCCGTGAACAGCACGGCGCCCGGTCCCTGCGGGTCGGTCGAGTCGACGATGATCACGTCGAAGCGCCGGTCGGTGCGCGCCACGTATTGCATGCCGTCGCCGATGACGCTTTCGAACCGCTTGTCGGCGAACACCGGCTTGGTGAATTCCGGAAAATGCTGTTTGGCGAATTCGATCACCGAGGCGTCGATCTCGACCTGCGTGAGCCGCTTGACGCTCTTGTGCTTGAGCACTTCCTCGGCGATGCCGCAGTCGCCGCCGCCGACGATCAGCACATCCTTGGCGCGGCCATGCGCGAACAAAGGCACATGGCTCATCATCTCTTGATAGACATATTCATCGCGGCTCGTAATCTGGGTGGCGCCGTCGAGCATCAGCATCTTGCCGAAGAACTTGTGCTCGAACAGCACCAGGTGCTGGTGCTCGGTCTGCTGCTCGTAGAGTACGCGTTTGACCTGGTAGCTCGTGCGGAAGCCTAATTCATCGAACAGCGTTTCCGCGATCCAGCGTTTCTCGGCCACTGGCCTACCCTCCTCGGTCAATGACCGACTTTACGAGTCGGCCGTCCGGCGCAACCGCGACAGGTTCTAAAGGAGTGGCGGACGGGGACAAGCCCGGCGGCAGGAAAGCGTCAGGTGGCGCCCTGCCCGCGCAGGAGTTCGCTCACCGCGATCCTCTTCGGGCAGAAGGCCTTGCGCAGCACCGGCACGCAAGCATCCGGGTTGGCCTTGCCGCACATGAAAACATCGAAGGCGGCATAGCCGCGCTCCGGCCAGGAATGCACCGAGATGTGGCTCTCCGCCAGCACCGCCACGCCGGAAACCCCACCGTTCGGCTCGAAATGGTGCAAGTGGATATGCAGCAGCGTCGCGCCGGCGGCGTCGACGCAGGCGCGCAGCGTCGCCTCGATGTGGTCGATATCGTCGAGCCGGCTCGCCTGATAGAGGTCGACTAGGATATGCGCGCCGGCACAGCGCACGCCATTGCGCACCACGAAATGATCGTCGCGCTCGCCAGCGTCAACAGACGCGATGAGATCGTCTTTTTTCCGGGTGTTGCCTGGAGCGTCCAAGCGCTTGCCCGATCGAAAGAGGGCGTTTTGAGACATACCGCTCTCCCCAACCAGAGTTCGAAGCGAGAGCCCGGCGAGGCGGCCTCACGGAGTGGAAGCCGACGTCACGAGAACGTCACGCGGCAGGGTCCACATAAGGGCAAGTTGCGAGGCGATCAAGGAGAATCTGTAAATCGGCCGCGAGGCGACGAGCATGGCCGCACGCGCTTGTGAGGTGCGCCGTCCGCGCACGGCCTTGGGCTTCTTGCGCGCGGCGCGCTAGACTGCCGCGCGCGCCCACGAGCTCGGGGAGGAATCCATGAAGCTCTACATGCATCCGGTATCGATGACCACGCGCCCCGTGCGCCTGTTCGCGGCCGACAACAACATCGCCATGGACGAGGAAGTCGTCGACCTCTTCACCGGCGCCCACATGCAGCCGCCCTATTCCACCATCAACCCGAATTGCCTGGTGCCGATGTTGGAGGACGACGGACTCAAGCTCACTGAAAGCTCGGCCATCCTGAAATATCTCGCCGACAAGATCGGTTCGCCTGCCTATCCGAAGGACTTGAAGGCGCGCGCCAAGGTCAACGAGATGATGGATTGGATCAACACCAACTTCTATCGCGAGTGGGGCTACAATCTCTGCTATCCGCAGCTGTTTCCGCACCTCAAGCGGCGCAGCGACGAGGCGCAGGCGGCCACGCTTGAATTCGGCAAGGAGAACGCCAAACGCTGGCTGACGATCCTCAACGACCATTGGATCGGGCCGAACAAGACTTATCTCTGCGGCGACCAGCTCACCATCGCCGATTATTTCGGCGCCGGCATCGTGACGCTGGGCGAGATCATCGGTGTCGATTTTTCGCCTTACCCGAACGTGCAGCGCTGGCTTGCCGCCATGAAGAAGCTGCCGAACTGGGGCAAGGTGAACGAGGCCTTCGAGGGTTTACGCGAGGCGGTGAAGAGCCAGAAATTCGTCACGCTGGCGTGACGCACCGGGGGCGAGGTTGAACAGGAGCCGAGCATGAGTTTCTTTCCCGGCAAGGATCCGCAAGCGGGCGACGCCTATGCCTGCGACGCCATCGCGCAAGTGATCGTGCCGCGCACCGTCGATCTCGGCGACGGCTTCTCGGTGCGGCGCGCGCTGCCGTCGGCGCGCTCGCGCATGGTCGGGCCCTTCATCTTCTTCGATCATTTCGGGCCGGCGGAATTCCGCGCCGGCAACGGGCTCGACGTGCGGCCGCATCCGCATATCGGGCTTGCCACCGTGTCTTATCTGTTCGACGGCGAGATCATGCATCGCGACAGCCTCGGCACGGCGATCGCGATCCGGCCGGGCGAGGTCAACTGGATGACCGCCGGACGCGGCATCGTGCATTCCGAGCGCACCGGCGCCGAGAAGCGCGCCGCCGGCGGGCCGATCCATGGCTTGCAGATGTGGGTGGCGTTGCCGGCGGCGAAAGAGGAGATGGACGCCGGCTTTGCCCATCACGACACCGCGGAATTTCCGGTGGTGCGCGACAACGGCAAAACCGCGCGCGTGGTGGTGGGCTCGCTCTATGGCGCCTCGTCGCCGGTGCCGACGGTGCATGAGACGATGTTTGCCGATGTGAGCCTGCAAGGCCGGCTCAAGCCTGCCGGTCGATGCCGATCACGAGGAGCGGGCGCTTTATGTGGTCGACGGCACGATCGATATTTCCGGCGACAAATTCGAGCCCGGCCGCCTGCTGGTGTTCAAGCCGGGCGACAAGATTACCGTCACGGCGGCGACCGACGCGCATTTTGTGCTGGTCGGCGGCGCAGCCATGGACGGTCCGCGCCACATCTGGTGGAATTTCGTGTCGTCGCGCAAAGAACGCATCGAGCAGGCCAAGGCGGAGTGGAAGGCGGGCCATTTCGGCACGGTGCCGGGCGACGAAATCGAGTTCATCCCGCTGCCGGAACAGTAGCCGTTCCCGCGGGTTTGCGCTTCCGTGGCCCGGCTCCTTCGGGACAATAATTTTGCGCCGGCGAGGCCCGCCGGATCGTAGTCGATGGCCGGAGCTCGCCATGTTCACCCGATTGCTGACATTCTGGGACTCCGTACGGTCGAGCCTCTGGGGGCTGCCATTACTTATGGTCGTCGCCGCCGGCGTCGTGGCCTATACCGCGCTCAACGCTCACATTGGCCAGGGCAACGATCCGGTCTGGTATCTCTACAGCGGTAGCGCGAAAGAGACCCCGCAATTCCTCTCAAATCTGGTGAGTGCGATGATCACGATGGCGACCCTCGCCATCTCGATCACCATGGTCGTGCTTGCTCTAGCGGCGCAACAGCTTGGGCCGCGTCTCATCCGCAGCTTCATGAGCGACCGGCGCACGCAAGTTTCATTGGGCCTGTTCGCATCGACCGTCGTTTACCTGCTACTGGTCCTGCGCAGTGCCTACGGTCAAAACGAAGCCGTCGCCAATCTCGCGGTTACCATCGGTACGGCTCTCGTACTCATCAGCGTCGCGACACTGCTCTTCTTCGTCCACCACCTCGCCCGCTCGATCATCGCCGACAACGTCATCGACCGCGTCGGCGCCCAGCTCGACAGCAACATTGAGCGCCTGCTGCCGCAAGAGACACCCGATCAGCCCGCGCCGCCACCGGAGACCAAGATTCAAGGTGCGCCCGTCGTGCTCTGCTTACGGCGGCTACGTGCAGGCCATCGATGTCCCAGCTATCGTCCATGCCGCCGCTGAAGTGGATGCCTTTGTGGAGTTGACTATTCGCGCCGGCCACCACGCCGTAGCGGGAAGCATCCTGGGCTATGTGTCGCCCAAGGCCGCATGCGAAAAGATCACGTCGGCAGTCCAAGGTGCGATACTCGTCGGCCGCGAACGCACCGCCGTGCAAGACCTGGAATTCTCCATCCATCAATTGGTGGAGATTGCACTGCGCGCGCTGTCACCCGGCATCAACGACCCTTACACGGCGATTGCCGCCCTCAACCGCCTGACGCTGTCGCTCAGCAAGGTGATGCATCGCGGCGAGGCCAAGAGCATCTGGCAGGACGACGACGGCAAAACCCGGGTGGTCGCCGCAGTGTCGACGTTTGAAGGAACTCGTGGACGCGGCCTTTAACCAGATCCGCCAGACGGCGTCGGGCATGCCCGCGGTGCTGATCCGTATGGCCGAGAATATTGGCCAGCTGCTCCAGCAGGCGGACAAAGGACACCGTCCGGCGCTGGAGAAGCATTTGGCACTCGTCGTTCGTGCCGGACGCCGAAGCATCGACGAAAAGGACGACCTCAAGGATATGGAAAAGAGCGCACAAGCCGCGACAAAGGACACCGGCAAAGCCGAAGAATGATACCGTGCGCTATGTCCCGGCTTACTTTTTCGGCAAATCCAGCCGGATATGCAGCTCGCGCAGCTGCTTGGTGCCGACTTCCGACGGCGCGCCCATCATCAGGTCCTCGGCGCGCTGGTTCATCGGGAACAGCACCACCTCGCGCAGGTTCTCCTCGCCGGCCAGCAGCATGACGATGCGGTCGATGCCGGGCGCGATGCCGCCGTGCGGCGGCGCGCCGAGCGAGAGCGCGTGCAGCATGCCGCCGAATTTGGTCTCCAGCACGTCTTCCGGATAGCCGGCGATGGCGAAGGCCTTCTTCATCACCTCGGGGCGGTGGTTCCGGATGGCGCCGGACGACAACTCGATACCGTTGCAGACGATGTCGTATTGGATGGCCTTGATCGCCAGCAGCTTGTCGTGATCGTTCGGATCAAGCGCGAGGAATTCCTCCACCGCCATGTTCGGCATGGAGAACGGATTGTGGGAGAAGTCGATCTTCTTCTCCTC
Organism: uncultured Alphaproteobacteria bacterium; assembly: GCA_963761245.1. Lineage (GTDB taxonomy): Bacteria > Pseudomonadota > Alphaproteobacteria > Rhizobiales > Xanthobacteraceae > Pseudolabrys. The sequence continues at coordinate 93,930 of CAVXGN010000029.1, forward strand.
CTCGTTCCATTCGTACATCGGGTAATCGACCACCCAGCAGAACTCGAAGCGGTCCTGGGCGATGAGATCGAGCTCTTCGGCCGATCTTGGTGCGCGCCGCGCCGGCGAACTTGACGAAATCCTTCGGCTTGCCGGCGACGAAGAAGCAAGCGTCGCCAATGCCGAGCTTCATCTGGTCGGCGATTTGCTTGGTGCGCTCAGGGCCGATGTTCTTGGCGAGCGGGCCGGCGCCGCCTTCCTCGCCCTCGCGCCAGAAGATGTAGCCGAGCCCCGGCTGGCCTTCCCCTTGCGCCCATGAATTCATGCGGTCGCAGAAGGCGCGGTTGCCGCCCTTCGGCGCCGGAATCGCCCACACCGCACCGGCTCGGATCCTTGGCGAGAATATTGGCGAAGATCTTAAAGCCGGAGTCGCGGAAGCCCGCGCTCACGTCCTGCATTTCGAGCGGATTGCGCAGGTCCGGTTTGTCGGTGCCGTATTTGGCCATCGCCTCGGCGTAAGGAATGAGCGGGAATTTCGGCGTCACTTTCTTAGCCCCGGCGAATTCCTCGAACACGCCGCGGACCACCGGCTCGACCGCGTCGAACACATCCTGTTGCGTCACGAAGCTCATTTCCAGATCGAGCTGATAGAACTCGCCGGGCGAACGGTCGGCGCGCGCGTCCTCGTCGCGGAAGCAGGGCGCGATCTGGAAATAGCGGTCGAAGCCCGCCACCATGATGAGCTGCTTGAACTGCTGCGGCGCCTGCGGCAACGCGTAGAACTTGCCGGGATGCAGGCGCGAGGGCACCAGAAAATCGCGCGCGCCTTCCGGCGACGAGGCGGTGAGGATCGGCGTCTGGAATTCGAAGAAGCCGGCCTCCTTCATGCGCCGGCGGATCGAGTTCGATCACCGCGCCGCGCAGCATGATGTTGGCGTGCAGCTTCTCGCGCCTGAGATCGAGAAAACGGTATTTCAGCCGGATATCCTCCGGATAGTCCTGCTCGCCGAACACCGGCATCGGCAGTTCGGCCGCCTGCCCCAGCACCTCGATCTCGTCGCTATAGACCTCGACCTGGCCGGTCGGCAGCTCCGGGTTCAGCGTACCTTCGGGGCGCTGGCGCACTTTGCCGTCGACGCGCACCACCCATTCCGAGCGCAGCGTCTCGGCCAGCTTGAACGCCTTGCTGTCGGGATCGGCCACCACCTGCGTGATGCCGTAGTGATCGCGCAGATCGATGAACAGTACGCCGCCGTGGTCACGGATGCGGTGGCACCAGCCCGATAGCCGCACGGTCTTGCCGATATCGCCGTCGCGGAGCGCGCCGCAGGTGTGTGAGCGGTAGCGATGCATAGGCGTTACTGTGCTGGTCCGGCGAGTCAGGGTTGCAGGTGAGGCGGCGAAAAGCGCATGGGGGGTCGGCTTTGTCAAGGCAACCCCTGGCCGTCGCCCCCCTGCCTTGCGCTATAGTGTCGGCGACGGATCCAGACCGGGCGGCACCGGGCCAGCCCAAGCGAAGAGAGTCCAGGACATGCGGCGACTGGTCATCCTGGCCACCTTGCTGGTCATCGCGTCGCCGGCGGCCATCGCCGGCACGCTCGAGCGCGTGCACGACACCGGCGTATTCCGCATCGGCTACCGCGCCGACGCCAGGCCCTATTCCTACCAGGACGCGAAGGGCCGGCCGGCCGGTTACATTGTCGATCTGTGCGAAGAGGTCGCCGCCGCGCTCGGGCCGGGCGTGCGCATCGACTATGTGCTGGTGCACGCCGGCGAGCGCTTCGAATCGGTGCGCGACGGCAAGATCGACATCTTGTGCGATCCGAGCTCGGTGACGATCGCGCGCCGGGAGATCGTGGACTTCTCGCTGCCCACCTACCTCGACGGCGCCGGCGTCCTGTCGCGCGTGAGCGATCCGGTGCAGCGTTTCGAGGATCTGGCCGGCAAGCGCGTCGGCGTGCTGATCGGCACCACGACCGAGCATATGCTGCGCGATTCGATGGACAAGCTCGGGCTCAAGACCGACATCGTGGCGGTGCGCGATCACCGCAACGGCATGGAGTTGGTCATGGACGCCAAGCTCGACGCCTATGTCGCCGATCGCGGCATCCTCGCCGCCATGTTGCGCCAAGGCGGGCGGCCCGGCTTCGAATTAAGCAAGCAGTATTTCAGCTACGAAACCTATGCGCTGGCGCTGCCGCGCAATGACAGCGCCTTCCGCCTGCTCGTCGACAAGACGCTGGCGCGGCTCTATCGAACCGGCAAGATCAAAACGATCTTGGCCAAGACCTTCGGCACCGGGCCGATGGACGACATGCTCAATGCGATGTTCGTCATCAATGCGCTGCCGCAACAGTGAGCGCTGGCTGCGAAAGCGCGTCGCTCGACCTTAAGAGCAGACGGTTTCCCAATGGACGACGCCGTCAGCGCCGCCGCGCGCATATTTGTGGCACTTGATCAACTTGATCTTGACCGGCTGCCGGACTTTGGCGTTGATCTGAACATTCTGCGACTGATGGGTGCTCGAATTGCCACCCGTACTCATCTTCGCGCTGGCGGGTGCGGGCATGAGCGCCGCCGCCGCAAACGCGGCTGAGGCGAGAATCGCGATCGTCTTGGTTGTCATAACATTTTCCATTTTTGGCGTGGTGCGTCGGGGCGCCGACGGATCGTGGCTCGTCTGTCGTGGTTCAGCCCAAGAAGGTTCAAGGCGGGCAGCGGCTTTTCTTGACGCGACGGAGACAGCCGCGTCCGTCTGCGCTATGGAAGGCGCGCCATGACAGACAAAAAGACCAAGACGCCGCGCCGCAGAAAGACCCACAAAAACAAGACGAAACCGGCCACCACCAACATGTCGGCGGCGGAAGCGACCGTCGAAACCATGCTCGTCCACGGGCTCGACACCGTCTACGCGCTGCCCGGCGTGCACAACGACCATTTGTTCGACGCCTTCCACCGCGCCGGCGAGCGCATCCGCGTGGTCCACACCCGCCATGAGCAGGGCGCGGCCTATATGGCGCTGGGTGCGGCGCTGGCCACCGGCAAGCCGCAGGCCTATGCGGTGGTGCCCGGCCCCGGCCTGCTCAATTCCGGCGCCGCGCTGCTCACCGCCTACAGCATGAATGCGCCGGTGCTGGCGCTGATCGGGCAAATTCCGGCAGGAGCAATCGGGCAAGGTCTCGGCCATCTGCACGAGATCCGCGACCAGGCCGGCATCATCGCCCGGCTGGTCGATCACTCCGCCCGCATCGACAATGCGGCGGAAGCGTCGACCAAAGTCGCCAAGGCGATTGCGTCGATGCGCCAAGGCCGGCCGGGCCCGGCCGCGCTCGAATGCGCCATCAATGTCTGGGGCAAGCGCGCGGACGTGGCGCCGATCGCACCGCCCGCGGCACCGCGCGCGCCGCGCATCGACGACGATGCCGTGCGCAAGGCGGCGAAGCTGCTGGGCAAGGCCAAGCGCGTGTTGATCGTCACCGGCGGCGGCGCGCAGGACGCGTCACTCGAAGTGACGCTGTTGTCGAGCATGTTGCAGGCGCCGGTGCTCGGCTATCGGCGCGGCCGCGGCGTGCTCGATGGCCGCGATCCGTTCAGCGTCACGCTGCCGCTCGGCCGCGACTTGTGGGCCGAAGCCGACGCGGTGCTCGGCATCGGCACCCGCATGCTCTACCCGCTGATGCAATGGGGCGTCGACCGCGACTTGCAGATCGTGCGCGTCGACGCCGACAAGGAGGAGCCGGCGCGCCTGCACAAGCCGAAAGTCGCGCTGATCGGCGATGCCGCGCCGATCCTGCGCCGGCTGATCGACGAACTGGCCAAGGTCAATCCGCGCCGCGCCGCGCGCCGCGACGAAATGCTGGCGCGGCAGGCGAAATGGCGCGCGCGTCTGCAAGAGAAGATCGCGCCGCAACTTGCCTTCGTCGACGCGATCCGCGCCGAATTGCCCGAGGACGGCATCTATGTGGACGAGGTGACGCAGGTCGGCTTTGCCGCCCGCCTCGCCTTTCCGGTCTACAAGCCGCGCACGTTTCTGTCGCCCGGCTACCAGGACAATCTCGGCTGGGGCTATGCCACCGCGCTCGGCGTGCAGCATGCGCGCAGCGACGTGCCCGTTGTTTCGATCAACGGCGACGGCGGCTTTCTCTACACCGGCAACGAGCTTGCCACCGCCGTGCGCCACCGCATTCCGCTGGTGGCGGTGATCTTCGCCGATGGCGCCTACGGCAATGTGCGGCGCATCCAGGAGGAACGCTTCGGCAACCGGGTGATCGCCTCCGACCTTTCCAATCCGGATTTCGTCAAATACGCCGAAAGCTTCGGCGCTGCCGGCCGGCGCGCGCGCGGGCCGGACGAATTGCGCGTCGCGCTGCGCGAGGCCATCGCTGCCCGCGAGCCGACGCTGATCGAGGTGCCGGTCGGGCCGATGCCCTCCCCGTGGGATTTCATCCACATGCCGGCCGTGCGGGGGCCGTCAAAGCGGTTGCCATAACCGCCTCTCGGATTAGGCTTCGCCCGGCATGGAACTGATCACCAGCACCGACGAACTGGCCGCCGTCTGTGCCCGTATGGCGCGGCACCCCTTCGTGACCGTCGATACCGAATTCCTGCGCGAGACCACCTATTATCCCCTGCTCTGCGTGGCGCAGATCGCAAGCCCGGACGAGGCCGTCGTCATCGACGCCCTGGCGCAGGGCATCGACCTTGCGCCGTTCTTCGCGCTGATGGCCGACGAGAAAGTGGTGAAGGTCTTCCATGCCGCGCGCCAGGACATCGAAATCGTCTGGAACCTGGCGCAGACAATTCCGCACCCGGTGTTCGACACCCAGGTCGCCGCCATGGTGCTCGGCTACGGCGATTCGATCTCCTACGACCAGCTGGTGCAGCGCATCACCGGCGACATGCTCGACAAATCGCACCGCTTCACCGACTGGACGCGGCGCCCGCTTTCGGAAGCGCAGATTTCCTATGCCGTCTCCGACGTCACCCATCTGCGCGACGTCTATGTCGCGCTCTCCGCCGACCTCAAGAAGCGCGGGCGCGCGAATTGGGTCGAGGCCGAGATGGGCGTGCTCACGTCGCCGGAGACCTATCGCGCCGATCCCGAACGGGCCTGGGAGCGGCTGAAAACCCGCGTGCGCAAGCCGAAGGACCTGGCCGTGCTGATGGAGATCGCGGGCTGGCGCGAGCGCGAGGCGCAGAGCCGCGACGTGCCGCGCTCGCGCGTGCTCAAGGACGACGTGGTCGGCGATATCGCGGTGCAGGCGCCGACGACGATCGAACGGCTCGGAAGCTTGCGCTCACTGCCGAAAGGCTTCGAGCGCTCGCGTTGGGGGGCTGAGATCGTCGAGGCGGTCAAGCGCGGGCTGGCGCGCGATCCCAAGACGCTGCCGCGGCTCGAGCGTTTCCGCCCGGCGCCCAATGGCGCGGCCACCGTCGAACTGCTCAAGGTGCTGCTGCGCATGACCTCGGAGCGCCACGGCGTCGCCGCCAAGGTGATCGCCACCGTCGACGAGCTTGATCGCATCGCCGCCGACGACGAGGCCGACGTGCCGGCGCTCAAAGGCTGGCGGCGCGAACTGTTCGGCGAGAAGGCGCTGGCGCTCAAGCACGGCAGGCTGGCGCTGGCGGTGGAAAAAGGCCGCGTGGTGGCGGTGGAGAAAGACGAGACCGCGGGTGCAGCCGGTCGAGAAGCCCGCGTCTCTCGCTCAAAGGAGGGAGAATGCACATGATCAAGTTGATCATTCGGTTCGTTGTGGCAGGTTTCATCGGGTGCGCCGTGCTAACGACGGCCGCGGATGCCCAGAATGCCACCGCGTTGCGCCGCAAATGCGCGCATTTGGTGAAGGTGCAGCTCGGCATCAAGGAAACCGGCAGCGTCAATGATCTCGCTGGCATTCCTGGAGCGATGGCGATGATCGATCGCTGCGTGGCAAGAAAAGGCAAGGTCGATTGATGGCCAGTGGTCGCGTATCGACCCGATTATGAGTTCGCGCCCTAAGTCTCGAACACCGGCTCGCGACCGACGATACGCGCGAGCTGGCGCAGCCGGTTGAACACGCGGTCGCTGGCGAGCCGGCTATATTTGCCGGGCAACTTCAGCACCAGCCGGCCGCGCCGAACCTGCAACGGCGTCTTCGGCAGCACGCCGCCCTGCCCGGCGGTGATGAGATAGGCGACCCGCATGGTGGCGCCGAGCACGCGGGCGCGGTCGAGCACGCGCGTGCTCGCGAGTTCGCGCAGCCGCGGCGACAATTCGTCCTCGCTGAGGCCGGCGTGGCGGAAATAGACCGATTGCGCCAGAAACGCGCGGCCCGGATGGTCGATGGCGACAAAGGCGCCATGGGCGATGATGTTCATCGACTGCTCGCCGCGATAGTCCGGATGCGCGCGCCAGCCGATGTCGCCGAGCAGGCAGGCGGCATGGCGCAGCCGGCGCTCCTCCGCGGTCTCGTCGATGCCGGACGAGGCCATGAAGCGGTCGCTCCAATCGATCAGTTCTTCGCCGTGATGCGGCGAGCGCGAGCGCAGCACGTTGAGATCGGCGGCGGCGGCGATCAGCGGATCGCGCATGCGCTCCTTCGGCTTCAGCAGCGAATAGAGCAGGCCCTCGCGCACGCCGAGCACGGAGAAGATCACCTGCTTGGGCTTGATCGTGCGCACCAGGTTTTCCATCACCAGCGCGGCATAAGCGAGCAGCGGCCGGCGGGCGGCGTTGACGACTTCGATCTTGGACAAAGCCTCGGTGTCGACCCGGTGCACCAGCCGCGCGAATTCCAGCGCCTCGCGGGCGGAGATGCGGTAATTGTGCATCACGTGGAACGGATAGCCGGTCTGCCACATGTGCAGCCGCGCCAGCGCGCGCCAGGTGCCGCCGACCGCGTAGAAGGTGCGGCCCTCGCCCTCCTGCAACATGTCGAGGTCGTCCAGCGTATCCTCGACGAATTTCTCCGCCTTCTTGATCGACTTGCCGGCGATGTCCTGCAGCGCGAGCCCGCCGAGCGGCAGCGTCACGCCGCTGTGCACGCGCGAGCCGTGCACGTCGATCAGTTCGAGCGAGCCGCCGCCCAGGTCGCCGACGATGCCGTCCGGCTTGTGGATGCCGGAGACGATGCCGAGCGCGGTGAGGTGGGCTTCGCGCTTGCCCGACAGGATCTTGATCGGCGTGCGGCAGATGCGCTCGGCCTCGTTGATGAAGGCGCGGCCGTTGCGCGCGTCGCGGCAGGCGGCGGTGGCGATGGCCCAGATGCGCTTGACGTGCAGCGTGTCGCACAGCGCGCGGAAGCGCTTGAGCGCGGCAAAGGCGGTGTCGATGGCGTCCGCCGCCAACAGCCCGGTCGACTGCACCTGGCGGCCGAGGCCGGCCAGCACCTTTTCATTGAAGATCGGCGTCGGCGCGCGCGTGAGCCCCTCATAGACGACGAGGCGCACCGAGTTCGAGCCGATATCGATGACGGCGATGGGCGGACCGTGGTCGAGCCGGCCCTTGGATGAGGCGGCGTTGGCTTGCGCGCGCCGAATCGCGGGCGAGCGTTTACGCGCCCTCTGCGAGACGGCGTATAAGGCTTCGCGGCGACAATTCTTTGAGCGATTTCCCACGACCTGACAGGCTCGGATTGGTCATGAAATACTTGTGGGCGTTGAACGGTTCCTCGCCCGGCGCGACCCTTATGCGCGTGGAACTGCCGTCCGGCAAGACCGTCCAACTTTGCTGATTATCCATCAGATTCGCCACCATAATCTGGTCCAATACCTGCTCATGCACAGTTGGAGTGAGAATCGGGCAAAGCGTTTCGAACTCGGCGGTCGAGATTGCGCGGCATCATGTCGGCCGACGAAATATAGACCGCCGCCTTGGGATGCGGCAGCGCATGGCCTTCGCCGAAGCAATAGATGCGGCCGTGCTCCAGGAAGCGGCCGACAATGGACTTGACCCGGATATTGTCCGACAGCCCCGCGACCTCCGGCCGCAGGCAGCAAATGCCGCGCACCACCAGGTCGATGTCGACGCCGGCGCGTGAGGCGTCATAAAGCGCGTCGATGATGCCGGGGTCGACCAGCGCGTTCATCTTCATCCAGATCGCCGCCGGCTTGCCGGCCTTGGCGTTGGCGATTTCCTGCGCGATGTGGTCGAGGATGCGGCTGCGCAGATTGATCGGCGAAACCGCCATCTCCTCCAGCTCCGCCGGCTCGGCATAGCCGGTGATGTAGTTGAAGATGCGCGCCACGTCGCGCGCGATCACGGGATCGGCGGTGAAGAACGACAGATCGGTATAGATGCGCGCGGTCACCGGGTGATAATTACCGGTGCCGACATGCACATAGGTGGTGAGCGCACCACCCTCGCGCCGCACCACCAGCGACAGTTTGGCGTGGGTCTTCAGTTCGATGAAGCCGAACACGACCTGCACGCCGGCGCGCTCGAGGTCGCGCGCCCAGCGGATATTGGCCTCCTCGTCGAAGCGCGCCTTGAGCTCGATCAGCGCGGTCACCGACTTGCCGGCCTCCGCCGCCTCGATCAGCGTCTTGACGATCGGCGAATCAGCCGAGGTGCGGTAGAGCGTCTGCTTGATCGCGACCACGTTGGGATCGCGTGCCGCCTGCTGCAGGAACTGCACCACCACGTCGAAGGATTCGTAAGGGTGGTGGACCACCAGGTCCTTCTGCCGGATGGCGGCGAAGGCGTCGCCGCCGTGATCGCGGATGCGCTCGGGATAGCGCGGATTGTAAGGCACGAATTCGAGATCGGGGCGCTCGATCCGGGTGAGCTGCGACAGATCGTTGAGCGCAAGCACGCCGTCGACCAGGAAGACTTCGTCGTCGGCGACCGCCAGCGCGCGCTGCACGAAGCTGCGCAGCTCGGTCGGCATCACCGCGTTGAGCTCCAGCCGGATCACCGAGCCGCGCCGCCGCTGCTTAAGCGCGGTTTCGAACGTGCGCACCAGGTCTTCGGCTTCTTCCTCGATTTCCACTTCCGAGTCGCGGATGACGCGGAAGGCGCCCTGCCCTTTGACGGCGTAGCCGGGGAACAGCAACCCGATGAACAGCGCCGTTGCCTCCTCGAGCGTGATGAGGCGGATATTATGATCGCCGCCGCTCGGCAGCCGGATGAAGCGCTCGATCTTCTGCGGCATGCGGATGAGCGCGTTCATCGCCTTGCCGTCGCGCACGCGCGCGAGCTGCAGCGCGATGGAGAAGCCAAGATTGGGAATGAACGGGAACGGATGCGCCGGATCGATCGCGAGCGGCGTGAGCAGCGGGAACACGTGGGTGAGGAAGTGATCCTCCAGCCAGTTCTTGTCGGGCTTCTTGACCTCGGCGCCGCCAACCAAGGCGACGCCGGCAGCGGCGAGTTCCGGCCGCAATTCGATCCAGCGCTGCTGCTGGTCCCTGCCAAGCCGCGCCACCGCTTCGCCGATGCGGAACAGCTGCTCGTTGGGGGTGAGCCCGTCGGGGCTCTTGGTCATGATGCCCTGGCGCACCTGGCCCTTGAGGCCGGCGACGCGCACCATGAAGAATTCATCAAGGTTGTTGGCGGAAATCGACAGGAAGCGCACCCGCTCCAGCAGCGGATGGTGCTCGTTGGCAGCCTCCTCCAGCACCCGGCGATTGAAGTGCAGCCAGGACAGCTCGCGGTTGATGAAGCGGTCCGGGCGCGACCGCAAATCCGGCTCGATGACCGAATCCAGGCTTGCGGCCACCGCTTCCCGGTCGCTGACCGGAGCGATTTCCTCAACATGCGCAAGCGCTTGGGCGCGATCTGCCATTGGCAATAAAGCCTGAAAGGTTAACGACCTAACGGTCGAACATGGCGTCTGGATGACAGTTCGCGCCGGAACGACCGCCCGGTCAAGGGAGCACCGCTATTGTGCGGCAAGAGCGGTTAAATCGGCGTATCGCGGAACAATTCGGAGGCCAAAGCCCGGGTCACCGGGCGTCTTTGCCGCATCGCCTCCTCGTCGAGCCGGGCAACCGCCGCGCGGGCGGCCGCGAATGAACGCTCGATGCGGTTGGCCAGGTATTCGACCAGCGGCTCGTCCAATGTGAGCTGCCGGTCGGCGGCGAGCTTGACCATCACGACGCGCAGAAGTGCATCGTCCGGCGCGGCCAGCGCGACCGACGGCAGCGCCCGCAGCCGCGAGGCAAGATCGCGGATGCCGACATCGAAATTGGTCGGTGCCGTCCGCCCGGTCATCAGCACATAGGCGGCTTCCTCGCGCGCGAGATTGATCAAATGGAACAGCGCGCGCTCGTCGAAGCCGCCGGGCGCAAGATCCTCAACTACCAGCGCGCCGGTGGCAAAGGCCGCCGGCAGATCGAGGTGCGACAGCGAACGCGCCGACAGCGAACGCGCGCCCGCCTGCTCCGCCCAGATCGAAGCCAGATGGCTCTTGCCCGAGCCCTCCGGGCCGATGAGCGCCACGATCCGATCCGGCCAGTCGGGCCAGCGCTCTATCAGCGCCAGCGCCGTCATGTTGGAGGGCCCGAGCAGGAAATCCTCGCGCGCGAAGCTTTCGGCATGATTGAGCGCGAGCACAAGCTGGCGCGGGCCGACCGCCATGCCGCTCATCCGGGTGTCTCGCCGGTATAGAGCGAGCTTTCGCGATAGCGGCGCAACGCAAAGCGCACCAGCACGCCGATGGTGGCGGCGAGCGGCACCGCGACAAGCAAGCCGACAAAGCCGAACAGGTAGCCGAAGGCGAGCAGCGCAAAAATCACCCAGACCGGATGCAGACCACGCTGCTCGCCCACCAGCTTGGGCGACAGCACATTACCCTCAAAAAACTGGCCAACCAGAAAGATGGCGAGCACCGTGAGGATAGAGGTCCATTCCGGCCAGAACTGCGCCACCGCCACGCCCACCGACAGCACCAGCCCGGTCATCGAGCCGACATAGGGGATGAAGGTGATCACGCCCGAGATCAGCCCGATCAACAGCCCGAAACTAAGTCCGCTCAGCGTCAGCGCGACGGCATAGAACGAGCCGAGGATCAGGCAGACCGCGGTCTGGCCGCGCACGAAGCCGGCAATGGCCGCGTCGATCTCGCGCGCCAATTCGCGCACCGTCTCGCGATGTTGCACCGGCACCCAACTGTCGACCGTGCGGATCATGCGGTGCCAGTCGTAGATCAGATAGAAGGCGACCACCGGCGTCACCACGATGAGCGAGAACAGCGAGACCAGCGCACGGCCGCCCGACCAAAGCGATTTCAGGAAGGTGGTAAGCCAGGCCACGCCTTGGCTCACCAGATCGCCGATCGACTGGTTGACGTTAAATCCGGCGCCCATGAGTTTGTGCACCCAGGGGCTACTGGAATCGGTCAGGAGCGATTGCAGTCGCGTCACATAGCCGGGGATGTTCGCGATGAAGGACCACAATTGCCCGCCGATAATCGGCGCCACCAAAAGGAACATCAATACGAAGGCCATCACCACCAAAGTGATGATCAAGAGCGCGGCGCCGAGCCGGTTGATGCCGACCCTTTCGATGCGATCGGTGACGGGCGTGAGCAGATAGGCGATGGCGAGGCCGGCCACGAACGGCAGCAGGATATCGCTCAACAGCCATAGCGCCAGGATCAAGACGACCAGCGCCGCCAGCCAGAATATGACTTGCCGCTCGATCGTCATGCCTTCGCCTTTGGCAGGCTCGGGGCGCACACGTTTGGGAGCGCGCGGGCTCATTGCCCGGCCATCGCCGTGTTCATGTGGCGCACCCATTCAGCGACATAGGCGGCGACCGACAGCAAGGTCAAGGCCGCCACCAGGCCCATGAGCACAAGCCGGAGCGTCGGCACCTCAATGTGAAAACCGAGGGACGCCAGCACCACGCAGGCGAACACGATCTGCGCCACGGTGTTGAGCTTGGAAACCAGGAGCGGCTTGATCTTGAACGGGCTGCCGACCAGCCAGGCCAGGATGATCCCGCCCACGATCAAGATATCGCGCGACACCACCAGGATCACCAGCCAGAGCGGGATCTCGCCGCCAATGCCGAGCGTCAGATAAATCGAGACGATCAGCGCCTTGTCGGCCAACGGGTCGAGATAGGCGCCCAACATGGTCGTCATCTTGAAGCGCTTGGCGAGATAGCCGTCGATGGCGTCGCTGACGCCGGCTGCCAGGAACAGCACGAAGGCGATCCACATGGTGCCGGACAAGATGGCCCAAACCACGATCGGCACCAGCAGAATGCGGCCCAGCGTTATAAGGTTTGGAATACTCAATCGTCGGCGTCCCGGCTCGCCGGCGCGGCTTGGCGGTTGCCGAGTGCGCCTTTCCCGCGCTGAGTATAACGGCGGGCGGACCATTGCGCGACTTGCGATTCCGACGTACGACCCCGGCGCAAACGGGATTTATCATGGCGGAAAAAGGGCGCGGCCTCACTTACGCGCAAGCCGGTGTCGATATCGCCGCCGGCAATCGGATGGTCGATCTGATCAAGCCGCTGGTGCGCGCCACCGCCCGCCCCGGCGCCGACGCCGAAATCGGCGGCTTTGGCGGGCTGTTCGATCTCAAGCGCGCGGGATACGCCGATCCAGTGCTGGTCGCCGCGACCGACGGCGTCGGCACCAAGGTCAAGATCGCCATCGAGACCGGCCGCCATGAGACGATCGGCATCGACCTGGTTGCCATGAGCGTGAACGACCTGGTGGTGCAAGGTGCCGAGCCGCTGTTCTTCCTCGACTACTTTGCCTGCGGCAAGCTCGAGCCGGAAATGGCCGCCGCCGTGGTCGCCGGCATCAGCGTCGGCTGCCGCGAGGCCGGCTGCGCGCTGATCGGCGGCGAGACCGCGGAGATGCCGGGCATCTACCAGGGCGACGACTACGATCTCGCCGGCTTTGCGGTCGGCGCCGCCGAGCGCGGCGCGCTGCTGCCGCGCGCCGACATCGCCGAAGGCGATGCCATCATCGGGCTCGCCGCCTCGGGCGTACATTCCAACGGCTATTCGCTGGTGCGCAAGGTGGTGGAGAAATCCGGTCTTGCCTGGAGCGGGCCGGCGCCGTTTGCGGAAGCCTCGCTCGGCGAGGCGATTCTTGCGCCGACCCGCATCTACGTGAAGTCGTGCCTGGCGGCGCTGCGCGAAACCAAGGCGGTTAAAGGCCTCGCCCATATCACCGGCGGCGGTTTTCCCGACAACATCCCGCGCGTGCTGCCGAAGGGCTTGGGCGCGCGCATCGATCTCGGCAAGGTGCCGGTGAAGCCGGTGTTCAAATGGCTCGCGGCCGAAGGCAACATTGCGCAGGTGGAAATGCTGCGCACCTTCAATTGCGGCATCGGCATGATCGCGATCGCCGCGCCCAAAGACGTTTATGCGCTCGCGCAGGCCTTCTCCCGCGCCGGCGAACAGCCAGTGACCATCGGCCACGTGGTGCGCGCCGACGGCGAGCCGCGTGTGGTCTACGACGGCGCGCTCGACCTTGCCTGGTGAGCCATGACCCGCAAGCGCGTCGCCGTTCTGATCTCCGGCCGCGGCTCCAACATGGCGGCGCTGATCGAGGCCGCCAAGGACAATAGCTATCCCGCCGAGATCGCGCTGGTGGTATCGAACCGGCCCGACGCCGGCGGTCTTGTCAGCGCACGCGCCGCCGGCATCGCCACCGAAGTCGTCGATCACACAAAATTCGGCAAGGACCGCGCCGCGTTCGAGCGCGCGCTGCAAGCGGTGCTGGAGAAGCATCGCATCGACATCGTTTGTCTTGCCGGCTTCATGCGGCTGCTGACGCCGTGGTTCGTCGGGCAGTGGCAGGAGCGCATGCTCAATATCCACCCTGCCCTCTTGCCGGCCTTCAAGGGGCTCGACACGCACCAGCGCGCGCTCGAGGCCGGCGCCAAAATCCACGGCGCGACCGTGCATTTTGTGGTGCCGGAAATGGATTCCGGCCCGATCGTCGCGCAAGGCGCGGTGCGCGTGCGCGACGGCGACAGCGAAGAGACCCTGGCCGCGCGCGTGCTGGCGGTCGAACACCGCATCTATCCGTTGGCTCTCAAACTATTGGCCGAGGGCCGGATTCGCGTCGAAAACGGCCGCTGCCTGATCGACGGTAAGCCGGTGCCCGATGCCGCCTCGCTCGCGCCGTCGGCCTGACTTTTCCCTACACTTCAACGTGAATGCGACCGGCCGGTCGCGGTGTTTATAGTTCCGTACGCCACCATCAGAGTGGCGAACACAGCACGGGGGTGACGCCATGAATGGACGGGCAGGCAGCGAGCCACGACTGATGTTTCCCGGACTTGCCGGATTTTATGCGGCGGTTTCCGATCTTTGGTACCCGATGGTCCGGATTCACGGCCGGCGCGCTTTTGCTGTATCACGGGTGGCCCAAGCTCATGGGCGGCGTTGCGCCGGTAGCTGCCGGTTTCGCTAAAGGCGGCTTCTTGCTCCCGACGACTGCTTGCCTATCTCATCATATTTTTGGAAACGGTTGGAGCCATTGCGTGGCCTCGGCCTGTTCACGCGGTTTTTCGCAGCCGGCATAGCCATCAGATGGCCGTCATCGCATTCGTGGTGCAGATGCCGCGCGGCTTTGCCCGGATGGAGATGTTCCTGCTCTGGGGTATCGTGATGTTCGCCATCGCGCTGCGCGGCGGCGGCCCCTATTCGCTCGACCGCGCCATCGGCAAGGAACTCTGAGCTCAGACCACGACAATCGTCGATTGCCCACGCGCGCTGCCCACGCAAAGGAAAGCGGCATGCGGGAATTGCCGATTGCCGCACGCAGGCGACCATCATGTCGATCTGTCAGAGGAAAAATCGCTCCTGCCGGGGCAAAATTGAGGGAGGGATCTCATCATGCCGGATTATCTGCAGGCGATCGGCCGGGTGTTGATATCGGCTGTTTTCATGGTCTTCGGGTATATTCAATTCACGCATATCGGCAATTACATCGCCAATCCGATGGTCATTAAAGTTCTCCGGCGGGATCGGACGGGCGTTCTCATCGCCGACGATCATTGCCTATATTGGTCGCGGCGATCGATCTATTCGGTGGAATTCTGATTCTCATGGGCTATCAAACGCGCTGGGCATCGATCGTCCTTGATCGTGTTCGTCGCGCTCACGATGCATCTATGGTGCATCATTTCTGGGACGATGGAAGGCCCGGCGCGCTCTGGCCAATCAAGGAAACTTCTACAAGAATCTCGCCCTCATCGGCGCGCTCCTGCTGATCCTATCGATGGACGGCCCGGGGACGCTGCTCGCTCGGAGGCATCGCTACGACCAAGAAGTGACGGGTTGCAGTCGGGTTGAATGCAAGCGCGGAGCTAATCCGCCGCCTTGCGCAGCCACACTTTGTTGTCGTGGAAGGCGGCGCCGCCGTAAGGCGCGATCGGATCGGCGCCGGTCAGCGTGTTGATGCCGCAGCCGTCGGCAAAAGCCGAATTCGGCCAGATCAACTCGGCGATCAGCACGCCGCGCCGCACGCCGTCGAAAATTGCGGCGTGCAGGCGTACTTGCCCGCGCGCATTGCCGAGCACGACCTCATCGCCGTCGCCGATGGCGTGCGCGATGGCATCCTGCGGATGGATCATCACCGTCGGGCGGCTCTCCTGCGCCAGCGAAGTCGGCGTTTCGTTGAAGGTGGAATTCAAGAAACCGCGCGCCGGCGAAGTGGCGAGGCGGAACGGATGCGTGTCGTCCTGCTCTTCGATTGCGGTCCAGTGATCGGGCAGCGTCGGCATGTCGGCCACCGGCCCGCTGCGATAGGGGCTGCGGAACGGCACGTTCGGCCAGTCCGGCTTGAAGCGGAATTTGCCGTCGGCCCAAGGGAAACCGTCGAGATAATGCGATTGCCGGAACGGCGGCTGGCAGTCGAGCCAGCGATCGCGCTCAAGTTCGGCCAGCGTGCCGCGCTTTGACACGCGCAGCATCTGATCGATCAACTCGCGCGGGCTCATGGCAAAGCCCTTGTGCTCGGCGCCGACGCGCTTGGCCAATGCGCAGATGACCTCGTGATTGTTGCGGCATTCGCCCGGCGGCTCGACCAGCTTCGGCCCGAGAATGATGTATTGGTGGCCGCCGCCGCGATAGATGTCGTCGTGCTCGAGGAACGTGGTCGCCGGCAGCACCAGATCGGCCATCTTGGCGGTCTCGGTCATGAACTGCTCGTGCACGCAGACGAACAAGTCCTCGCGCGCGAAACCCTGCTTCACTTTGTTCTGGTCGGGCGCGACCGACACCGGATTGGTGTTCTGCACGATCATCGCCGTCACCGGCGGCCCGTCCAGCAAGGCCTCGCGATCGCCGGTCAGGATCGCGCCGATGCGCGACTGATCGAGCATGCGCACCGAGCGATCCCAGACGTCGAGCCCCTCGATCAGCGTCTTGTCGAGCTTGTAGATATCGGCATTGATGTGGAAGGCGCCGCCGCCTTCAAGCTGCCAAGCGCCGGTCACCGCCGGAATGCAGCTCGCCGCATGCATATTGGCGGCGCCGTTGCGCGAGCGCGAAAATCCGTAGCCGAGCCGGAAGAAGGCGCGCTTGCGCTCGCCGATCAGCTTGGCGAAGGCCTCGATGGTCGCAACCGGCGCGCCGGTGATCGCCGATGCCCAGGCCGGATCGCGGTCACGCAAATGCGCTTCCAGTTCGCGCGGCGCGTCGGTGTATTTGTCGAGATAGTCCCAGTCGGCCTTGCCGTCGCGGAACAGGCAATGCATCACCGCGCAGGCGAGCGCGCCGTCGGTGCCGGGCTTGACCAGCACCGGCAGGTCGGCCTGCTCCATGGTGCCGTTCATGTAGATGTCGACCGCCGCGATCTTGGCGCCGCGCTCCTTGCGGGCGCGGACCGCGTGCGTCATCACATTGACCTGGGTGTTGACCGCATTGGTGCCCCAGATCACCACCAGATCGGACTTCGCCATCTCGCGCGGATCGACGCCGGCGATCTTGCCGACGCCGGCGGCAAAGCCGGCATAGGCCGGGTTGACGCAGATGGTGGAATGGAAGCCGGAATATTTCTTCGCATGACGCAGGCGATGGATGCCGTCGCGCATCACCAGCCCCATGGTGCCGGCATAGTAATAGGGCCAGACGGCCTCGGCGCCGTTGCGCTGCTCGGACTTGATGAACTGTTCGGCGACGAGATCGAGCGCGTCGTCCCAAGAGATCGGCGCGAATTCGCCGGAGCCCTTGGCGCCCTTGCGCCGCAACGGGTGCAGTAAACGCTCGGCGTGATGCTCGCGCTCGGCATAGCGCGCGACCTTGGCGCAGATCACGCCCGCCGTGTAATCGTTGTCCTTGGCGCCGCGCACGCGGCCGATAGTATGCTCGTCGATCAGTTCGACCTCGAGCGCGCAGGTCGACGGACAATCGTGCGGACAAGCGGAATAGCCGAAGCGCTTGCCATTGGGCAGCCGGACGGTCTGGTTCATGCGCGCGACTATAGCCTAATTCGTCACGTTTCGCTCTCCGCCGGCAGCTTGGACCGCCGCCACAGTCCACCGACGATCAGCACCAGCACCGCGCCGGCGGCGGCGGAACCGTATTCGACCGTCCTGGCGACCGGCACGCCGTAGGTGTGAACGAGCCAGCCTTCGATCACCGGATCGGTGGCGATCACTTGGCCGACGATCCAGCCGAGCAGCGCGGCGCCGGCCCAGATCAGGATCGGGAAACGGTCGAGCAGCGCCATGATCAGCGCGGCGCCGGCGATGATCAGCGGGATGCTGACCGCAAGTCCGAGCACCAGCAGCGCCATATTGCCGTCGGCCGCCGCCGCAATGGCGATGACATTGTCGAGGCTCATGATGATGTCGGCGACCGCGACGATCCATACCGCGCGCCAGAGATAGCTCGACTGGCACTGCGCCACCCTCCTGCGGATCGTCGGGCACCAGGAGCTTGGCGGCGATGTAGAACAGCGCCACGCCGCCGACGATTTTCAGATAGGGCAGCAGCATCAACGTGGCGACGAGGCCGGTGAAGACAACGCGCAAGCCGACCGCGACGCCGGCGCCGAGGATCATGCCCCACAATCGCTGGCGCGGCGGCAATCCGCGGCAGGCCATGGCGATGACCACCGCGTTGTCGCCCGACAAAAGGATATTGATCCAGACGATCTTGAGGAAAGCGAGCCAGAACGCGGGCTGGTCGAGCTTGTCCCAGCCGCTGGCGAGCATGCCGCCCCAGGCGGATGGGTCCATCAGCTGCGCAATCGAATGCATCCCGCTCTCCAAAAAGCGCCCCGGCGCGCGCTTAGCCGACGATCTCGTTGCCGGAAAAGAACTGCGCGATCTCCTTGGCGGCGGTGTCGGGCGCGTCGGAGCCGTGCACGGAATTCTCGCCGATCGATTTGGCGTGCACCTTGCGGATGGTGCCGGCGGCGGCCTTGGCCGGATCGGTGGCCCCCATCACATCGCGGTATTTGGCGATGGCGCCCTCACCTTCCAGCACCTGCACCACCACCGGGCCGGAGATCATGAAGTCGACCAGCTCGCCGAAGAACGGCCGCTCCTTGTGCACCGCGTAGAAGGTCTCCGCCTGCTCGCGGCTGATGCGCACGCGCTTCTGCGCGATGATGCGCAGGCCCGCCTGCTCGATCATGGCATTGATGGCGCCGGTCAAGTTGCGCGCCGTCGCGTCGGGCTTGATGATCGAAAAAGTACGCTCGACCGCCATCGGATGATCCTTCACTGAGTTTGATCGAAGAATTGAACGAGATTCATTGGAGCACGGTGCTGGTGCGGCTTATAGCGAGGGCACTTTCGCCGGGCAAGCGCTGGCCGCTCGATTGGCGTTTCACTATGCTGGCCCGGCCATCCGGGAGGGTCCTCCGATGAAATCGCGCTACCAGATGTTCGCCGGCTACAATGCCTGGTGCAACCGGCGGCTCTATGAGGCGGCCGCGCGCTTGAGCGACGCCGACTACCGCGCCGACCGCGGCGCCTTCTTCAAGTCGGTGCATGGCACCCTCAACCATCTTCTGGTCGGCGACCGCATCTGGATGCACCGTTTCACGGCGCCGGCGAGCTGCCGAAAAGCCTCGACGCCATCTTGTACGAGGACTTCGCACTTTTGCGCACTGCGCGCGCCGCCGAAGATATGCGTATCATCAGCTACGTCGAAGGATTGAGCGAGGACGATCTCGATCGCACCATCCGCTATCGCACCTTCAGCAACCCGGCCGACATCGAGCAGGTGATCGCGCCAGCGCTCGATCATTTCTTCAATCACCAGACCCATCACCGCGGCCAGGCGCATGCCTTGCTCTCGCCGGTGATCGGCAATGACGCGACGCCGAGCTTCGACCTGATCATCTACCAGCGCGAGACCGGGCAAGGCGGGTTGCGTAAGCTCGGCTGATGTCGCGCTTTGGCGCGTGTCCGGCATGACGGAAAAGGGATTGCGCCGCGCCGCCCGCTCGGCCAAAACGCACCGCGACAACCAGTGACAAGGACACGCTCTCATGGCGACCAATCGCGTTCACCGCATTGCGGTTATTCCCGGCGACGGCATCGGCAAGGAAGTGATGCCCGAGGGCGTGCGCGTGCTGGAGGCGGCTGCCAAGAAATTCGGCTTTGAGCTGCGGCTTGACGACTTCGATTTCGCAAGCTGCGACTACTACGACAAGCACGGCCGCATGATGCCGGAGGACTGGAAGGAGAGAATCGGCCAGCACGACGCCATCTATTTCGGCGCCGTCGGCATGCCCGACCGCGTGCCCGACCATATTTCGCTGTGGGGCTCGCTGATCCTGTTCCGCCGCGAATTCGATCAGTACATCAACCTGCGGCCGGTGCGGCTGATGCCGGGCGTGCCCTGCCCGCTCGCCAACCGCAAGCCGGGCGACATCGATTTCTGGGTGGTGCGCGAGAACACCGAGGGCGAGTATTCCGCCATCGGCGGCAAGATGTTCCCCGGCACCGAGCGCGAAGTGGTGGTGCAGGAAACGGTGATGAGCCGGATCGGCGTCGACCGCGTGCTCAAATTCGCTTTCGAGCTCGCCCGCTCCACGCCGAAGAAGCACCTCACCTCCGCCACCAAGTCGAACGGCATCGCCATCACCATGCCGTACTGGGACGAGCGCGTGAAGGAAATGGCGAAGGCCTACCCCGACGTGAAGTGGAACCAGTTCCACATCGACATCTTGACGGCGCGCTTTGTGATGAACCCGGACTGGTTCAACGTGGTGGTCGCCTCCAATCTGTTCGGCGATATCCTGTCCGACCTCGGGCCCGCCTGCACCGGCACCATCGGCATCGCACCGTCCGGCAACATCAATCCCGAGCGCAAATTCCCCTCGGTGTTCGAGCCGGTGCACGGCTCGGCGCCCGACATCTATGGCCAGGCAATCGCCAATCCGATCGGCCAGATCTGGTCGGGCGCGATGATGCTCGATCACCTTGGCGAGAGCGACGCCGCCAAGGCGATCGTTTCGGCGATCGAGAAGGTCTTGGTGGAGCCGAAGCTGCGCACCCGCGATCTCAAAGGTCCCGCCGATACGGTGACCTGCGGCAAGGCGGTCGCCGACGCGCTCGGCTGAAACCTCTCTGTCATTCCGGGGCGCGAGCGCAAGCGAGCGAACCCGGAATCCAGAAACGGCTTCTGAGCTTGTTTCTGGATTCCGGGTCCCGGCCTTCGGCCGGTCCCGGAATGACGAGAGAAGGATTGCATCGCCGCGCAGCCTCGGCCAAAAGGCGGCGCCATGCTTGTCATCGACGACCTCACCGTCCGCATCGCCGGCCGCACCCTCTTGGAAGGCGCTTCCGCGCGCATTCCGACCGGCAGCCGCGTCGGGCTGGTCGGACGCAACGGAACCGGCAAAACCACGCTGTTCAACGTGATCGCCGGCGACATGTCGCCGGAGCACGGCAGCGTAGAACTGCCGCGGCGCTGGCGCATCGGGCGGCTGGCGCAGGAAGCGCCGAACGGGCCTGAGAGCCTGCTCGAGGTGGTGCTGAAGGCGCATGGCGAGCGCAGCCAGCTCTTGGCCGAGGCCGAAACCGCCCATGACCCGCACCGCATCGCCGAAATCCAGACAAGGCTCGCCGATATCGGCGCCCACGCGGCCCCTGCCCGCGCCGCCTCGATCCTGTCGGGGCTCGGCTTTTCCAATGCCGCGCAGCAGCGGCCTTGCGCCGAATTCTCCGGCGGCTGGCGCATGCGCGTGGGGCTCGCCGCCACTTTGTTCGCCGAACCCGATCTGCTGCTGCTCGACGAGCCCACCAACTATCTCGATCTCGAAGGCACGCTGTGGCTGCAGGATCACCTCGCGCGTTATCCGGCGACACTGATCGTGATCAGCCACGACCGCGACCTGCTCGACAGCGCCGTCGGCCATATCCTCGCGCTCGAACAGAAAAAGCTCACGCTCTATCGCGGCGGCTATTCGGCCTACGAGCGCCAGCGTAGCGAGCGGCTGCTGCTCGACCAGAAGCTGATCAAGAAACAGGAGGCGCAGCGAAAGCATCTGCAGGCCTTCGTCGACCGCTTCCGCGCCAAGGCGACCAAGGCGCGGCAGGCGCAATCGCGGCTGAAGATGCTGGCCAAGATGCAGCCGATCAACGCGCTGGTGACCGATGAGGTGCGCCCAATTCATATCCCGGCGCCCGACAAGCAGTTGTCGCCGCCGATCATCGCCACCGACGATGTGTCGGTCGGCTACGAACCGGACAGACCGGTGCTGAGCGGACTTAGCCTGCGTATCGACAATGACGATCGCATCGCGCTGCTCGGCGCCAACGGCAACGGCAAATCGACGCTGGTCAAGCTGCTGGCCGGCCGGCTCGCGCCCGAGGATGGCACGGTCACCAGAGCCGCAACGCTTAAAGTCGGCTATTTCGCGCAGCACCAGCTCGACGAACTCGATGAGGCGCACAGCCCTTACGATCACATGCGCCGCCTGATGCCGGAGGCGCCGGAAGCGCAAGTGCGCGGGCGTGTCGGCGCCATCGGCTTTTCGGGCCTTGCCGCCAATAACGCGGTGAAGACTTTGTCCGGCGGCGAGAAGGCGCGGCTGCTGCTCGGGCTCGCCACCTTCGAAGCGCCGCATCTGGTCATACTCGATGAGCCGACCAACCATCTCGACATCGACAGCCGCGCCGCGCTGATCGAGGCGATCAACGACTATTCCGGCGCGGTGATTTTGGTGTCGCACGATCGCTATCTGCTGGAGGCCTGCGCCGACCGGCTGTGGCTGGTCGCGGGCGGCAAGGTCACGCCGTTCGACGGCGATCTCGACGACTATCGGCGCCAGGTTCTGGCTGATGGCGGCGAGCCGGATCCTGTCGCGGCGAAGTCCGCGCCACGGCCTGCAGCGGCCGAGGCGCGGCGCGCCGCCGCCATGAAGCGCGCAGAGACCGCGCCCTTGCGCAAACGGGTTTCGCAAGCCGAAGTCGCGATCGCGCAACTGACGCGCCAGTTGCACAAACTCGACGTCACGCTCGCCGACGGCCAATTGTTCGCGCGCGAGCCGGCGCGTGCCGCGGAACTGGCGAAGACGCGCGCGCAAGTGGTCGATGCAATTGCCAAAGCCGAAGAGGAATGGCTCGCCGCCAGCACGGCGTTGGAAACCGCCTGAGCGGGGCGGCCGGCGTCGGGCCGCCTGCTGTTTATTGCACGTAGACGGTTTGACCGTTGGCGGTCTTGTGCCGCGTCGGCTTTTTCTTGACCCGCTTGGTCTTCGCCGCCGGGCGCTCCGCCTCCGGCACGCGGTCGACCTCTTTCAACCGGCCGCCGTCGAAGTGATAGATGCCGGGCCAGGTGCCAGCCAGATAGGTGATCGTCACCTCGCGGCCGTTACGGGGGCCGCCGCCGATGCTGACATTGCTGGGCTGGCCGGCGCGCCGCACCACTTGGCATTCGGTCATGCCGAGGGCGACGCCGCCCAGCACCGGCGGCAAATCGCCGCCGCCGAAGCCGGCCGGCTCGAGCCGGTCGGGCGGCGGGGCGGCGGCGGGAGGCGGTGGCGGCGCAACCGGCGCGCGCGCGCCGCCGAGATCGCCGGCGAGCGTGCCGACCGTGCTGGTGGCCATGGACGGGCCCGGCGCGGGAGCGGACGCTTCGGCCGCGGCCGGCGCTGGTGGCGCTGCGGGTGCTGCGGGTGCTGCGGGCGCCGCCTGCGCAACCGGCGCCGCGCAGCGGCCATCGGCGGTCACCAGATCTTCCGGCGCCACCGGCCCGCGATTTTCGAGCTCCCGCTTGCCTTCGCTGGAGGTGGCCCAGTCGGGCCTGGAAAACATGTCGAGCGGCTTGGAGAACCAGCCGCCTTCATTGCGATCCTGGAAGAGCTGGGCCTTGTTGGAGCAGCCGCCAGCGGCCGCCGCGCAAGCGACGACGAACAGGACGCTGAAAGCGTAGTGACGGCGCCGCAAAAGCCACCCCCGGTCTATCTGCCTGCCGATAAAAAGGGATTTTGCGTCATCAAGATGGCGCTAGGCAAGCTGCGTGATCCTGACGAATTCGCCGGAATGCGGGCCGGAACTCGAGCGAATTCGCCAGGTTTTGGCCCCCGGATAGCCCGCTCGCGGTCAAACAGTGCAGAAACGGCCTATTTGGCGGCAGCCGAGACTACAGCAGCCCCAGCTCGCGCAATTCGCGCCGCATGGCTTCCGGCATCTTGGCGGCACCGGGGGCGGCGCGAGAGAGATCGCGCGGCGCGTCCTTGGCCTCCAGATAGCGCCAGCCCTGGAAGGCCGACCGCGGGCGCGGCTCGACCAGCACCACTTTGCCGTCGAGCACGACCTGACAGCGTTTGATGCCGTCCTTGCCGGTGGTCGGACGGATATCGAGGATGCGCTCGCGGCAGGCGATCTGGCCGCGGACCACCCAATAGAGCGAGCCCCCGGCGACGAGTTCCTCGGCGCGCTTGGGGATCATGCGGGTGGTGTGGATGTGTTCCGGCTTCTGCCGCCGCCGCTTCTTCTCTTTCAGCTTCTGCTTGATCCAGTCCTCGAGATCGGCGACCGAGTCGCAGCCGACGCACAGCTTGATGAGATGAAGGGGCATTCCGAAGGTCCAACGGCGGGCGGGATGTGCGGTCCTAGATAGCGCGCGCCCATCCGCTTAGGAAGCCGATGGCGCAAGTTGAAACCTGCGCGCTACGCGCGAAGCGGCGGGAATGTGACGATTTTATTCAATCAATGAGATTATATTCAAAATGTCGGGAAAATATTTTTTGCCATCCCGCCAAACCGCCCGCCGGAATACCTCTGGCCGTGCCGTCTCCCGGTTACGACATCAACAGCGGCCGACGTGATGCGGGGCCTACCCGCACAATTTGCGGCCAAAGACCCGCTTCGGGCGGCTGGGAGGCGAAAATGCAAAACGGCAATCTGCACAGTGGACACGCTCCGGTGTCCACGGCACCGCTGCACTCCTCGATTGCCGTCGGCGATGGCTCGGATCGAATTCTGCTCGCCAACATCGCGGCCGGCGACCGGCTGGCGATGCGGGCGTTTTATGCGCGCCACAGCATCAAGGTCTACCGCTTCGTGCTGCGGCTCGTCGGCGACGAGAACAAAGCCGAGGACGTCGTCAGCGAGGTGTTCTTCGACGTGTGGCGGCAGGCCGGGCGTTTCGAGGGCCGCAGTAAGGTCTCGACCTGGATCCTGGCGATCGCGCGCTACAAGGCGATCACAGCGCTGCGCCAGCGCCAGGACGACGCGCTCGATGAGGAAGCGCTGAAAACCGTCGCCGACGACTCGGACGATCCGCAGGCCGCGCTGGAGAAGAAGGATATCGGTGTCGTCTTGCGCGCATGCCTACAGCAGCTTTCGCCGGAACACCGCGAGATCCTCGATCTCGTCTACTACCACGAAAAATCCGTCGACGAAGCGGCCGAAATCGTCGGCGTGCCGCCCAACACCGTGAAGACGCGCATGTTCTATGCGCGCAAGCGCGTGTCCGAATTGTACACGCAGGCCGGCGGCCAGCGTCATCTGGCAATAAGAAATTACCCTTCGTCTTGGTGAGCGTCCTGCGCGGCGTCGATCACCATCACCTTGGCGCCTTCGGCGACTTGCGCGTCGGTTGACACGGCGATCTCGGCGATGACGCCGTCGAGCGGCGCGTGCAGCGTGTGCTCCATCTTCATCGCCTCGATGATGGCGAGCCGCTGGCCGCGCGTAACGCGCTCTCCGGGCGCGACCAGCAGCGCCAACACCTTGCCGTGCATGGGCGCGCGCACCAACCCGCCGGCGGCCCGATCGCCGGCCTCGTCAAGCACGAGGTCGCGCAAGGCGACCTTGGTCTGGCGGCCGTGGCGCAGCACATAGACGGCGTCGCTGGTGGCAAGAGCGACCGCGTCGGACGCCGGCACGGCGCCGTCGACGGTGACCGATGGTCCCTGCGCGCTGTAATCGATCTGCGCGGTCACCGCCTCGCCGTCGGCAAGGAGCGGCAGCGCCAGACGGCGCGCGCCGGAAAGCTGGAAGCCGTCGGCGCCATCCCAGGGCGACGGCGGTGGGGCGTCCTCACGCTCCAAGCTGGCGGCAATGCGGACGCGCTCGTGTTCGATCAGCTTGCGCGCCGCCGCCGCGACCGCGGCGCGGTCGAGGCCATGCGGGGTGGCGCCAAGCTCGGCCAGATGGCGGTCGATGAAGCCGGTGTCGAAATCGCCGGCGCGGAACGCGGGTGCGCGGCAGAGCGCCGCCAGAAAGCCGGCATTGCTGCGCGGGCCGATTACCATTGTCTTATCGAGCGCCTCGCCGAGCCGGTCGAGCGCCTGCGCGCGGCTCTCACCATGCGCGATCAGCTTGGCAATCAGCGGATCGTAATAAGGCGTGATCTCGCTGCCGGCTTCGACGCCGCTGTCGATGCGCAAGCCTTCGGCCGACGGGAATTGCAGCGCCAACAATTTGCCGGTCGAGGGCAGGAAGCCACGCTCGGGGTCCTCGGCATAAAGCCGCGCCTCGACGGCATGGCCGGCAAGCGGCACTTGATCTTGCGTGAGCGGCAGCCGCTCGCCGGCGGCGACGCGGAACTGCCATTCCACCAGATCTAGGCCAGTGATGCTTTCCGTCACCGGATGCTCGACCTGCAGCCGTGTGTTCATCTCCAGAAACCAGAAGCCGTCGCGCTTGAGCCCGCCCGAACCGTCGGCGATAAATTCGATGGTGCCGGCGCCTTCGTAAGCCGCGGCTTTGGCGGCGGCGACCGCAGCCTGGCCCATGGCGGCGCGCAAATCGGCGCTCATGCCCGGCGCCGGCGCCTCTTCGATCACCTTCTGGTGACGGCGCTGCAACGAGCAGTCGCGCTCGTTGAGATGGATGACGTTGCCGTGGCGGTCGGCGAAAATCTGCATCTCGATGTGGCGCGGCGCAGTGACATATTTCTCGATCAGCACGCGCGCATCGCCGAAAGCCGATGTCGCCTCGCGCTGCGCGGCTTCCAGCGCAGGCTCGAAATCGGCGTGACGCTCGACCCGGCGCATGCCCTTGCCGCCGCCGCCGGCCACCGGCTTAATCAAGACCGGATAGCCGATCTCGTAGGCTTTCTGCTTGAGGAATTTCGGCTCCTGCAGCTCGCCGTGATAGCCCGGCACCACCGGCACGCCGGCCGTCTCCATCAACGCCTTGGCGCGGTCCTTCAACCCCATGGCGCGGATCGCGGCCGGTGGCGGACCGATGAAGACGATGCCGGCATCGATGCAGGCCTGCGCGAAGTCGGCGTTCTCGGAAAGGAAGCCGTAGCCGGGATGAATGCAGTCGGCGCGCGCGGACCTGGCAGCGGCAATCAACGCGTCAATGCGTAAATAGCTCTCCGCCGCCGGCGCCGGGCCGATGTCGTGCGCCTCCTCGCAGAGCCGCACGTGCAGCGCGTTGCGATCGGCCTGCGAATAAACCGCGATCGTGCGCAGGCCCAGCCGCTTGGCGGTGCGGGCGATGCGGCAGGCGATCTCGCCGCGATTGGCGATCAGGACGGATTTGAACATGGCGCGCCCGGCTCGGTCTGCGGCCGATCTTAATGCAGCGCCATGGGCGCCGCCGGTTGTTTTTGTGTGCTCGACTGCGGCGCCGTCGGGTTGGGCGCGGCCGCGCCAGGCTTCGTTTCGCCCTTGGCGTCGGTGTCCTTCGGCACCAGCGGCTCCGGATTCATGATACTCACGGGCGGAATCGAGGCGGCGGACGGAAAGTCGTAGCCGTTGGTCAGCGGCTTTCCGACAAGCGCCGGCGGCGTACCGGCGACCGGCTGCTCCGCCCCGCCCGGCTTGCCCCAGGCGGCGGCATAGCGCGCGACGTTTTGCTCGAAGGCTTGTTCCTTCAGATTCGCTTTGATCGTGGCAGCGTCTTGCAGATGCGCGAACATGGTGCAGTTCTCCGCCGTGCAGCCGTCGCGCGCCGCCAGCACATGAGCGACGATGCCGAAACGGTCGCGCTCGATCGAACGCCGCAATCCATCAAACCGCGCGGCAAAGCCAGGATCGGCGCGCGACGCAAAGCCGAGCGCGTCATCCAGCAGCGTGATCTGCGCCGTCCTATAGGCGACCGCGGCGGCAGTCGATTGCGGCCCGGCAAAGACCGCCTGCTCGCAGGCCTTCTCCGCCGCTTCACCGACGGCACCGTCGAGGCAGCCGAGCGGCGAACCCGGCGCCAGCGCCTGCGCGGCGAGCTCGGCTTGACGCTGCGCGAGTGCGCGCTGTTCGGCGCGCACCTCGTTCTGCGCCAGCCAGCTGAGAATGACGATGACGGCAGAGCCGCCGACCAGCACCGCCGCGATCGACAGCACGGCGCGGCGGACGGACTCGGCCGCACCGCGGGCGATCAGCAGCGCCACCAGCAGCGCGGCAAGCACGCCGGCGATGGTCGCCAGCAACAGGAGCTGCGGTGAAACCGGCCCGCTCAGCGACGCGCCCTCCTCATGTGGATTACTGAACCTTGGCCCCCGACACTTTTACCACATTGGCCCACCTTTCGATGTGCTTGTGGAAAACGAAGTCGAATTCGATTCATTGTGTCGCGCGCGCAATAGCGCCGCCGCTAGACGCCGCCGGCCGATTTGAAGCTGGGCGCGAGATCGCTGGCGGCGGCAAAGGCGCCCTTGGCCTCGACCGAGGTCATCGCCAACATGGTGCGCAGATCGCTGATGCCGCCGCGGCTCGCCGCCGCCAAGAGCGCTGCCGCCATCTGCGTCTCGCTCGGCATGTCGGCGATAACCAGAAAGTCGTAATCGCCAAAGGTGAGATAATGGCCGATCAGCCGGCCGCCGGCCTTGGCGATGAGACGGCCGACCGCGTCGGCGCGATCCTCGGGCTTGACCAGCATGCCCTTGATGGCGTCGCGGGTGTAGCGCCCTTGCGAAATATAGATCGGCATCGTGCCCTCCTGCGCGCAGGCAATCGCGCCCGCAGCGGGCACCTTAACCGATCTCGGCGCAAAATCGTGGCGGGGCCGTGCAAGCCGCTCAGAGGCGGTCGAGCTGGCTTTCCTTGGCGACGCGCTCGAAGGCTTCGCCGGAACTCTTGATCCGGTACTGGCAGTCGTCGCCTTCCGACGGCAGCAGCTTGACCACGGTGTAGTTGCCGCTGGCCGACGTGCGCCCGAAAGTCGGCGAGGTGTAATAGACCATCTCACCCACGCGATACTTGTGACGCGACGGAATTTCGTTCATCGCGCCCGGCTGTACCGGCGGGCTCGAGGTCCGCACCATCGCTGCGACATGCTGCGGGGCGACGCTCGGGGCGCGCACGGCGATGCTGCGCATCGTCGCCATACCGACCGCGCGACGGGCCGATTTCGACGCTTTCTTGACGCCACCATTGGCGCGCTTGGCGCCCTTTTTGGCCGTCCGGCGGGCCGTTTTGGCGGACCGCTGGCCGGATTTTGCTGTTGTCTTGCTCATAGGCTCAATATAGCAGCTAATTTTGCCCGGCGGGGAAGTTTTTTAAGTAAAAACTTCTGTATATTCAGTTGGTTAACACGAAAGCCGGAGCCGTTTTGCGCGCTTTTGGGTCTGCCGCCAAAACCGGCGCCCAGACCCACCAAGAGCCATCTTAGGCGTCAAAGTTCCCGTCCCGGGGTCGGCAAAACGCCGCCCACACCGTTACATTCGGTTGCTGGCGCGCCGATCCCCTCACAGTTGCGAACCGGCGCGCAACGCGCGTGGGCTATTTGCCGACTTCCTCGCGCGCACCGACACGCAGCGCGTCGGCGATCGCGCGCTTGTCCATCTTGGTGCCGTCGTCGCCCTCGATCAGCAGCGGCACGCGGCCGCTCTTCTCCACGTGGCGCGCCCACGATAGCGCCTCGTCGAGGCTGGTGAATTCCTTGAACAGCATCTGCTCCTTGGCGAGCGGAGACATGTCTTGTGACCCGATCGGGCCGCTATAGACACGATATTGCATGGTCAAACCTCCTTGTTGGCTATTATGCGAGGTCGAGCCCTCCTTCCGCGTCATTCGCGGGCAGGCCTGCTTGCCCCTATAGATGGTTATGCTTGGATAACGCGTAAACCCCGGTGCCGGTTTCAAAACCGATTTTCTACGTGACCGCACTGGATCTGCCTTAGCGGGAGACAGTCGATGCGAGCTGCCTATTATGAGAGCAACGGTTCGGCGCGCGAGGTACTGCGTGTCGGCGAGATCGCGACGCCGCAAGCCGGGCCCGGCGAAGTGCGCGTCAAGCTCGCGACTTCCGGGGTCAATCCATCGGACGTGAAGGCGCGGCAAGGCAGCCGCAAGATCGCCTGGCCGCAACTGATCCCGCAGAGCGATGGCGCCGGCGTCATCGATCAGGCCGGCGACGGCGTGCCGCAATCGCGCATCGGCGAACGTGTCTGGGTGTGGAACGGTCAATGGAAGCGGCCGTTCGGCACCGCCGCCGAATATATCGCGCTGCCGGCGGCGATGGCGGTGAAATTGCCGGACAATGTGAGCTTTGAAGCCGGCGCCTGCCTCGGCATTCCGGCGATGACCGCCGTTCATGCCGTCGCGCTCGCCAAAGCCGGCCGTGACACGACGCTGCTGGTCTCCGGCGGCGCCGGCTCGGTCAGCCAATACGTCATCCAGTTCGCCAAGGCGCAAGGCGCGACCATCATCACCACCATCTCCTCGCCCGAGAAGGCGGCGATCGCGCGCGAGGCCGGCGCCGACCACACCATCGACTACAAGCGCGAGAATGTCGGCGAGCGGGTGATGGAGATCACCGGCAAGCGCGGCGTCGACGCCGTACTCGAGATGGACTTGGCCGCGAATGCCAAGCTGATCCCGGCGGTGCTGCGCCCGAAAGGCAGCGTCATCGTCTACGGCACCGGCGCGCCGGAGATCACTTTGCCCGCCGCGTTCTGTCTCGTGAATTCCATCACCGTGCAGTTCTTCCTGGTCTACGAGCTCGATCAAAGCGAGCGCCAGCACACCATCGACGTCATCACGCGCGCGCTTGAAGCGGGCAAGCTGATCAACCGGGTGGCAAAGCCGGGCCATAAGCTTGCCGACATCGTCGCCGCGCACGAGGCAGTGGAGCGCGGCACCATCGGCAACGTGATCGTGACGATGTGATGCCGACCGCGCCGCGCCGCTACGAAATCGCGATCCGCGTGCGCGCGATCATGCAGCTTTTCAATTCGCTCGACCCCTCGCCGTTCCGCGAGCGCGACCTCGATCCGCATACCGAGGAATTCGTGGTCGGTTGGGTGCGGGAGTTGCCGCGCGGGGCGCCCTTCACCATCGTGGTGAATTTGCCGCCGGAGGAAGCCGCCAAGCCGCAGGCCGCCGAAATCGGCGACGCCTTCAAGCACTATTTCGACTATCGCGCGCAGATTGCTGAGCGAGACCTGCGTGAACTGTTCCGCATCGGCCGGCGGGCCCTGGCGATCGGGGTGGTGGCGCTGGCCGTCTGCCTGGTGACGAGCCAAGTGGTTGCAGCGACCGTCCCGAACAAAGTGGCCGCGCGGGTGCTGGAGGAGAGCCTGATCATCGTCGGCTGGGTGGCGAACTGGCGCCCGATCGAGATCTGGCTCTACGACTGGCTGCCGATCCTTCGCCGCATCCGCTTTTTCCGGCGCATCGCCGCCGCGCCGCTGGAGGTGCGCGCGAGCTAGCGCGCTTCGGGCCCCGCCGGGTCGCGCCGCATGTAGAATTTGCGCTCATCGTCGTGCGTGACGCGAAAGCCGAGGCGGTCATAGAGGCGCTTGGCCGGATTCGTTTTGACGACGCCCAACGTGACCGGCAGGTGGTCGCGGGCCGCTTCCGCGATCAGGCCATTCATCACCTCGGTGCCGATGCCGCGGCGCTGCAACGGTGCGTCGACAAAGAGTTGCGCGAGAAACAGCGCACCGTCCTCCACCCGGCTTTGCAGCCAGCCGATGTCGGCGCCGTCGAGCGTGATGATGCGAACCTCCGCCGGATCCCAACGCCGGCGGAAGTCGGCGGCATGCGCGGCCCTGTCGAGCTGCAATTGCCGGATCGTTTCCTCCATGCCGGCAAAATAAAGTCGCGCGCAAAAGTCGAAATCGTTGACTTGCGCCGGCCGAAGCAAGGTTCGCATCGTTCAGCTTGCTGGCGGCGCGACTTCGGCGTCCTTGAAGCCGGCGGCGTCGAGCGCGCGCCGCACCAGCCCGGATTTCTTGGCGTCCTCGATCAGCGCGGTCGCGAGCTTGAGCGCGGCGGGACGGCCCTTGGGCACCGCGACGGCGATGCCGGTCTGCTGGAAATGGCCCGGCAAGCACGCGCGCGCCCGGCAGCTTCGGCAACAAGCCGGCGAAGGAGTCGTGCGACAGCGCGAAGGC
Organism: uncultured Alphaproteobacteria bacterium; assembly: GCA_963761245.1. GTDB lineage: Bacteria > Pseudomonadota > Alphaproteobacteria > Rhizobiales > Xanthobacteraceae > Pseudolabrys. The sequence goes on from CAVXGN010000029.1 coordinate 125,569, forward strand.
ATCGCCCTCACCCGCGCGCGCCATGGCGGTCATCTGCTCGACGCTCGGCACTTCCTCGACCATCGCCTTGGGCGCCGTGCGCTTGGCGCTGCGCGCGGTCGTGGTGTTGGAGATGGCGACGATGCGCACGCCGTCGCGGTTGACCTCATCGATGCTTTTGATGCTGGAGCCGGCCGGAACCAGATAGGTGCTGGAGATGAAATAATAGGCCGGGCCGAAATCGACCTTCTTCGCGCGCTCGGCATCCTGCGGCATGAAGGCGAGATCGCAGGCGCCCGACGCCACCGCCTCGGTCACCTCACCGGAATTGGCGAACACCTTGAGATCGAGCGGCAGCTTGAGCGTGTCGGCGAAGGCGCGGATCAGATCGACGGTGACACCAACCGGCGCGCCCTTTGCATCCTTGATGGCGAAGAAGGCGGACGGCGCCGGCGACGTCACCACGCCGCCGCGCAGCGTTCCGGTGGGCGCCAATTCTTTGAGTTCGTCTGCCATGGGCGCCGCGTTTAGCACGCGGGCTCCGCGCGTGCCACCCGGGCGCGCGGCGCTCAGACCAGCAGATTGAGCGAGGACGATTGCGAGGGATCGGAGGACGCCGCAGGCGTGACGGCGTTGGCGCTCACCACGTCTTTGAGCGCGCCGTCGAGCACGGTGGCCGGTTGGTCGGACAAGCCGGAGGCCTTGTCATGCTTGCCGGATTCGCCCGGCGGCGTGCCGGGCGGCGCATGCGGGTCCTTGCCCTGCTTGGCGCTCGCGGCCTCGCAGCCCGACGTGCAGACATAGCCGTTGACGACGCTGATCATACGCAGACGCTCCCCACCGCGGGCAAGCTAGGCGGTGCGGGTAAACGAGACCTGAATCGGCCGATCACAGCCGTGTGAGGTCAGAACTTCTCCACCCAGGGCCTGAGCTCGACTTCCTGCGTCCAGGCGCTGCGCGGCTGCTGCAGCACGTGCAGATAGCTCGCCGCAATGGCGTCGGGATCGAGCAGCGAATCCGGCTTGTCGGGCGGCACCGGGCGGCGCGCGCTGCGGATGCCGCCGTCGATGACGAAATGCGCGACATGGATGCCCTGCGGGGCCAGCTCGCGCGCCATGCTCTGCGCCAGCCCGCGCAGCGCGAACTTGGCCATGGCGAAGGGCGCCGACTGCGCATAGCCCTTCACGCTCGCCGAGGCGCCGGTGAACAGGATGGCGCCGTGGCCTTTCGGCAGCATGCGCTTGACCGCCGCCTGCGCCACCAGGAAGCCGCCATAGGCCGAGACCTCGATCGATTTGGCGACTTCGGCCGGGTCGAGATCGACGAAGGGCCCGCGCGCGCGGGCGCTGGCGTTATAGACCACGACGTCGGGCGCGCCCGCCGCGTCGAGCGCGGCAAACAGCGCCGCGACATCGGCAGGCTTGGCGGCATCGCATTGATAGAGCTTGGCATGGGTTTCGTGCGCCAGCTCATGCAGCTTTTCGATCGAACGCGCGGCGAGCGCGATCTTCATGCCGGACTTTGCGAAGAGCGCGCGCGAGCGAGGCCGAGAGGCCGGAGCCGGCGCCGACGATGAGGGCTGATTTGTAGTCCATGCGCTGTCCCCGCGTTGACCGCCGGCTTGCCGCCCGGCGCCGGCAAGCTTAAGTCAAAACCGCGAGGTCCGCATGGCGCGTTTTCTGATCATCCTCGGGCTGATCCTGCTGGTGGCCGGCCTGCTGTGGCCCTACATCGCCAAGCTCGGCCTCGGCCGGCTGCCCGGCGACATCGTCTTCAGCCGCGGCAACACGACGTTTTATTTTCCGATCGTGACGTCGATTATTTTGAGCGTCGTGTTGAGCGCGGTGTTGTGGATGTTGGGGCGGTGAGGAGCCACTTTCGCGCAAACTATTATCGAGTTAGAATTATCATATGCGTCGAGATCAAGTCATTGGCAAACTCAAAGCAGCCGAGCCGGCCATCCGCGCCCTTGGTGCCAACGCGCTTTACCTGTACGGTTCGCACGCGCGCGACGAAGCGCGCCCAGATTCCGACGTCGATGTCTTTATCGACAAGGACCCGACGCGCGATTTCGGATTCGACGAATTCATGGAAATCTATTTCAAGCTGCAGGACGCCCTCGGTACCGAGATCGGCTATACCACGCGCGAAGGGCTGGTCGAGTTCTACCGCCCCGACATCGAGCGCGAGGCGATCCGGGTGTTCTGATGGCGGCGAGCGCCAATCCACGCGCCCGGCTCGAACATATCCGGTTTCATGTACGCGGCGTGGCCGACACTGTCGGCGTCATCAGACTTTGAAAGCCTACACATATGCAAGTAATGACAATCGCGCTAGATCGGGATCGCCCTTGCAGCCATGAGCATGCGCATTATCGATGGTCTTGCTGAAGCCGATAATTCGCAACTTTAGCTTTATTGGACAATCGAATCTAGATGAATCTCCGCTTATTACCGACGCCACTGCCGTTTCTGCTGTCACGAACAGCTTGAGGCGGATGCGCTGATTCTATATGCATATGAATTTTTGGTGTCGAAATGCATAAATCGTGAGATAATCCATCTTTACTCGTCTCTGACGATCTTATCAAGAATATTTGATGCATCAGTGGAACACATTATAATCGTAGACTGAAGACTATCGACTGTTGCACTTCTTACATTGATCAAAGCGACAGCCGCATTCCTGTTCAATCGCCCAGGAAGGATCTTAGACGAAAAGGCATTTAGGAAACATTCTTCCTGCCTCTCGGTAATTTTCGTGACTGAGTGAAACACGGCCGATCAGCTTACAAGCTCCTCCACCTGTTTGTCCTGGTTCATCTGCATCGGAAATAAGAGCAACGGCTCTCGTCAAGTGCGCACCCTTGTCATAATAGGCAAGGTTATGGAGTTTTCCAGCCTAAAGGCGACAAAATTGAGAAGAACGAAAAAATCATTGCAATGAAACTCTCCAACACAGAGTGTCTTTAGAGTTTCGCTAATGTTGGCAACTGAATGGCTCAAATAAAGACGCTTCGCACGAGTAACGACGACGCACTAAGAAAAGCTCAGACGGCGATCCTGATGCGATAGCTCTGATGGTATCGCGACGCCCAAGGCATCTACTCTTCTGTAGACGCCAGTTTTCAGGATGCCCACATCCGAAGCTTCCGACCAACGGCGCTCGCGAACGCCCCCTTATCAACCGGGTGTAGTCGAGGCGATACTCCAACTCCAAGCGCTTGAAAGCGAAATGGATCATTGGAGCATCTTTATGCACAAATTACTCTATATTTCAGAGGAATTCGGCTAATAAATTGGATCCGAGAAATACATGTACTTGGAGCTAGAACGAATTCATCGAGCTCATAAGCTCGACATCTGAGAAATAAATGCTTGATATCTTCTGGACCTAGCTTCTTCGTTTCATAACCGAACCCGACCGCGACTTTCACCCTCACATCCTAAACACCCCAAACCTCGTCCCCCGCACCGGCGCATTGAGCGCCGCGGAAAACGCCAGCGCCAGCACGCGGCGCGTCTCCGACGGCGCGATGATGCCGTCGTCCCACAGCCGCGCGGTGGCGTAATAGGGATTGCCCTCGGTCTCGTATTGCGTCGCGGATCGGCGCCTTGAAGTCTCTTCCTCCTCGCGCGCTCCAGCGTCTTGCCCTCCGCCTCGATATTGTCGCGCCGCACGGTCGCCAGCACGCTCGCCGCCTGCTCGCCGCCCATCACCGAGATGCGCGCGTTCGGCCACATGAACAAAAAGCGCGGGCCGTAGGCGCGCCCGCACATGCCGTAATTGCCGGCGCCGTAGGAGCCGCCGACGATCAGCGTGATCTTCGGCACCTGCGCGCAGGCGACCGCCGTCACCATCTTGGCGCCGTCCTTGGCGATGCCGCCGGCCTCGTAGTCGCGGCCGACCATGAAGCCGACGATGTTCTGCAGGAACAGCAGCGGAATGCGGCGCTGGCAACACAGCTCGACGAAATGCGCGGCCTTGAGCGCGCTTTCCGAAAACAGAATGCCGTTGTTGCCCAAGATGCCGACCGGCATGCCGTGAATGTGCGCGAAGCCGGTCACCAGCGTGGTGCCGTAGAGCTGCTTGAACTCGTCGAACTCGGAGGCGTCGACCAGGCGCGCGATCACCTCGCGCACGTCATATTGCTTCTTGAGATCGACCGGAACGACACCGTCGAGCTCGCTCGCGTCGAGCGCCGGCTCGCGCGACGCCAGCAGCGGAATATCGACGTTCTTGCGGCTGTTGAGATTGGCGACGATGCGGCGCGCGATGCGAGAGCGCATGATGATCGTCCTGCGCCAGATGATCGACGACGCCCGACTTGCGCGCATGCAGGTCGCCGCCGCCCAAATCCTCCGCGCTCACCACCTCGCCGGTCGCCGCCTTCACCAGCGGCGGGCCGCCGAGGAAGATGGTGCCCTGGTTCTTGACGATCACGCTCTCGTCCGACATCGCCGGCACATAGGCGCCGCCGGCGGTGCAGGAGCCCATCACCACCGCGATCTGCGGAATGCGCAACGACGACAGGATCGCCTGGTTGTAGAAGATGCGGCCGAAATGCTCGCGGTCGGGGAACACCTCGGTCTGGTGCGGCAGGTTGGCGCCGCCGGAATCGACCAGATAAATGCAGGGCAGCCGGTTCTCGCGCGCGATCTCCTGCGCGCGCAGATGCTTCTTCACCGTCATCGGCAGATAGGTGCCGCCTTTGATGGTGGAGTCGTTGCACACCACCATGCATTCGCGGCCCTCGATGCGGCCGATGCCGGTGATGATGCCGGCGGCATGGATATCGCCGTCATATAGGCCGTAGGCGGCAAGCGGCGACAGTTCCAGGAACGGCGAGCCGGGATCGATCAGGTTCATCACCCGCTCGCGCGGCAGAAGCTTGCCGCGCGCCAACATGCCGTTCGCGCGCCCTCTGCGAGCCGCCGAGAGCGGCCTCGGCGCGGCGCGCCTGCAATTCGGCGGTGAGCGCGCGCATCGCCTCGGCATTGGCGCGGAAGTCGGCGGCGTTGGTGTCGATTGACGACGACAGAATCGCCAATGTCCCCTCCCCGGTTGAGGTCGCTGAGCGTGCCTTGGCGGAACCCGGAACGCAATGGTGGGGGAACTGCGGCAGAACAAAGATCGTGGAACTGACGCATCCTCGCGACGTTCTCGTTAAGCACGCCACAACGTCAAGCACGTCGGGAGGTGCCCACAGGAGGATTTTATGCGGAAAGCAAGATTTTTATCGACCGTCGCAGCGACGCTGCTGCTCACCGCCGGTATAGCATCGGCGCAGACAATGAATAATGACGAAGCGGCGCCGAATCGTGCGCCTGCCGCGCAACAGAATGCGCCGGCCGAGAAGATGGCGCCTGTCATGAAGCGCAGCGAGCATAAGGCGCCGGCTACGACCGGCCAAGCAGCGCCCAAAGAGCTGGCACCCGGCCACGGCCAGAACGTTGAGCCCCGTGCCGTAATGAAAAACCCAACCGGTGCCATGGGTAAGACAAAGCAAGGCGCCAAGATGAAAGGCTCAACCGACGCCAATGGCGACGCGGCCATGAAGCCTAACAGCAAGAACAGCGCAGCCGAAGGCAAAGCCGGCGCATCGTCGAAGTCGAGCGGATCCGCCGACAAGAGCAAACGCAGCACCACCGGTCAGGGCTCGGCCGCCGGCTCAGCTAGACTGTCAGGCGAGCAGCGCAGCAAGATGACCACCATCTTCAAGCGGCACAGGGTGAAACCAACTCACCTTAACGTGTCGATCCGCGTGGGTATCCGCGTGCCGAAGAGCGTGCATTTCTATCCGCTGCCGATGGAAGTGTATGGAATCTATCCCGAGTGGCGCGGCTATGACTACATTCTGGTCGGCGACGAGATCCTCGTCATCAATCCGCGCACGCACAAGATCGTCGCGATCCTCGACGCGTAATCGACGCAACCGACATATCGCGGAGCGGCCAGGAACTTTCCCGGCCGTTTTGCCGCGCGCTGTTTCAATTTTTTGCTCTGGAACATTCGTAGGCGTTCATTCGTTATCGTTATGAGAGAGCCATCACACAACGAGAGGACAAACAAATGAACAAGGATCGCATCGAAGGCTCGGTCAAGCAGGCCGAAGGAAAGATCAAGGAAGTCGCGGGCAAAGCGACCGGCGACAGCAAGCTCGAAACCGAAGGCAAGGCCGACCAGGTCAAAGGCAAGGTGCAGAACACGGTCGGCGGCTTCAAGGACGCGGTCAAGGAAGCCGTCAAAGACTAACTTCCGGGGGACACCGCGGACTAAACGTCAAAAACCCGGCGCTAGCGCCGGGTTTTTCGCTTTGCGCGTTTTCGTCCTACACTGGACCCTGCTTTTAACACGGCAGGAGCCCGCGATGATTACCCGTTTCCCCGGCCTCACCGCCACCCGCAGCCGCGCCGTCGTGCACGGCGGCCTGGTGTTCACGGTCGCGGTGTCGCCGGACCCGGCCCCGCCCGGCGTCTACGAACAGACGCAACGGGCGCTCAAGCGCATCGACGAGAGCTTAGGCCTGTCGAGCACCGACAAGAGCCGCATCCTGTCGGCCATCGTCTACATCGCCGACATCGCCCGCAAGGAAGAGATGAACAAGGCCTGGGACGAATGGGTCGACCGCGCCAATCCGCCGATGCGGGCCTGCCTCGGCGTCGATCTCGAGCCGCCGCATCTGGTCGAGATCGTGGTCACCGCAACACAGCGATGAGGACGATCATGCACACGCTCGACGACTACAAGGACCTGAAGCTCAAGCTCGACGGCATGGTGCCGCCCGGCCACGGCTTTCACCGCAACCTATTGCTGGAGACGCTCTACGCCTCGCTGCCGCGCGACCCGCAAGTGAAGGTGCAGATCTACAATGCCGAGATCGTGCCCGGCGGCTACACCAATTGGCATTGCCACAATGGCGCGGCGTTTTTCGTGGCGCTGCAAGGGATGTTCGAGGCCCATTTCCAGGAGGGCGTGCTGGTCAAAGCCAAAGCCGGCGAGTGCTATTCCGAGCCGATCGCCAAATTCCATCGCGGCCACAATCCGCACCCGGAGCTGCCCTATCTGTGTGTCGGGCTCTGCTTTACCTCGCCCGACCGCGAGCACGTCACCAATTCGGTGGAGCGGCCCTGGTAGCGACCAGCCTCGTTCATCCGCCGCCATGTCCCGCCGAACCGAAATCAGCGCCGGCATCCTCGCCTTCCGCCGCAAGCGCGAGCTGGAGGTGCTGTTGGCGCATCCCGGCGGGCCCTATTGGCGCAAGCGTGACCAAGGCGCCTGGTCGATCCCCAAGGGCGTGGTGGAATCGGACGATCTGCTGGCCTGCGCCAAGCGCGAATTCAACGAAGAGACCGGGCTCACCGCCGCCGGCGAATTCATCGCGCTCGCGCCGGCGCGCCAGAAAAGCGGCAAGCTGGTGCACGCCTTCGCGCTGGAAGCCGATTTCGATCTCGCCAACTTCACCAGCAATGAATTCGAGATGGAATGGCCGCCGCGCTCCGGCAAGCGCGCAAGCTTTCCGGAGGTCGATCGCGTCGCCTTTTTTCCGGTGGCTACCGCGCGGCGAAAGATCTTGCCCGGACAGTTGCCGTTCATCGAAGAACTGGTGAGGAAGCTGAAGGATGCATGAGCGCTGTCACTCCGGGGCGCCGCGAAGCAGCGAGCCCCGGAATGACGTCGAGGGTCACGCCCTCACCTCTTGCCGCTGGAACGCGACATAGGCGCCGACGAACAGCAAGATGCTGGCGGCGATCATGCCGACGATCTGCGGCCAGGCCACCAGGATGCTCTGCGACAGCGGCAGCGGCGCGCCGATGACCGCGCCCTGCAACTGGCTGAGGTAGACCGGCCCGAGCGTGCGGGTCGATGGATGCAGAATCGCCAGCACCGTCTCGCCATAGAGCGTGGACGGCGACAGCCGCGCCAGCATCTGGCCGGTGATCACCAACAGCGCCTGGTGGTCGGGCGACACGAAAGCCTGGGCGATCGCCGGAGCCAGCGCCGGCCAGATCACGGTGAGGAACAGCCACAGCCCGAGCGTCACCAGCGCGGCGGTGGCGGCCGAGCGGAAGGTCACCGAGAACAACATGGCGAGCGCGAGCCACACGCCGGCATAGGCGATGGTGACCAGCAGAAACACGAACGCCCGCGCCATCTCCTCGCCGCCCGGCGGCACGCCGAGCAGCAGCAGGCCGAGCCCGATCACCAACAGCCAGAGCGCGATCAGACTGATCGAGATCACCGCCAGCCCGGCGATGAATTTCCCGAACAGCAGCGCGTCGCGATAGATCGGCTGCGACAGGATGCGCGACAGCGTGCGCCGGTTATGCTCGCCGTTGACCGCGTCGAAGCCGAGCCCGATCGCCATCAGCGGCACCAGGAAGCCGAGGAACGCCACGAACGACGGCAGCGGCTCTTTGGCGGTGGTAAACAGGCGCAGGAACAAAAACGGGTCCTGCGCGCTGACGTCGCGGATGGTCTGGATCGCGGCATAGACCGCGGCGAGCGCGGTCAGCACCACCAGCCATTCCAGCACGCGCATGCGCGCGCTGGTGAGATGGTCGGACAGTTCCTTCAGCGTCACCACGCCGAGTCCATGCAAGGGAGAGCCTTCACGCCGCATGACGGGCCTCCTGCGCGCTCTGGAAATAGCGGGTGTAGATCGTCTCGAGACTCGGTTCGTCGAGCGACAATTGTCGCAGCCGTCCGCCGGCCGCCACCACGGCCGCCGCCGCTTCCGGGCGCACGTCGCGGTCGCACAGCATGCGCCAGCGACCCGCCGCGGTTTCGGTAACGCCGCGCACGCCGGCAATGGCGCCGAGGCTGCCGGCGATCCCCTCGCCTGCTTCGGCCTCGACCTCGACCGCATAGCCGCCGCCGAGCACCTGGCGGCCAAGCTCGGGCACCGTGCCCATCAGCACGATCTTGCCGGCGTTGAACAGCGCCACGCGGTCGCACACGCTCTGCACCCGATCGAGCAGATGCGAGGACAACAGGATGCTGACGCCCGCGGCCTTCAGCGTGCGGATCAGATCGAGCAGTTCGACGCTCGCCTGCGGATCGAGGCCGTTGGTCGGCTCGTCGAGGATGGCGACGCGCGCCTCCTTCATCACAATCTCGGCCAGCCCAAGCCGCTGCCGCATGCCGCGCGAAAAGGCCCCGACTTTCTTGTTGGCGACTTCGGCAAGCCCCACGCGTTTAAGCGCCTCGGCAATGCGCTCGGTTGCGCTCGTCGAGGGAGAGGCCCATCAGCCGCGCGGTGTAGTGCAGGTTATCGGCGGCGGTAAGGTAATCGTAGAAGCCGACCTCATCCGGCAGGTAGCCGACGCGGCGCTTGACCGCGAGCGGCTCGCGCACCGGATCGTGGCCGAGCACGCGCACCTGACCGTCGCTGATGTCGCACAAGCCGAGCAGCATCAGGATGGTGGTGGTCTTGCCGGCGCCGTTCGGCCCGAGCAGGCCGAAAATCTCGCCCGGCGCCACCGTGAACGAGATGTGGTCGACCACGGCGGTTTGTCCGTAGCGCTTGGTGAGGCCGCTGGCCTCGATGACATTGTTGCTCATGACCGCCTCTTACCGGCGGCCGAAGCGCGCAACCGCGCCGACCATGATCAAGAGCGCAGCGCCAATGATGCCAACGCCGGCAATGCCCCACACCGTCGAGGTGCTCACCGTGACGCGGAAATTGGCCGAGCCGCTCTGGCCATGCGACGACGCATCAATCGTGGTGACGTAATCGCCGGCAATCGCATTGGCCGGCGGACGGATCAGCGCCTGCACTTCCTGGTGCTGATTGGGTGCAATGCGGTCGATGGTCTTGGGATTGAAGGTGATCTTCCAGCCATTGGGCGCGCTGGCGGAGAGCGTGATGTTCTGGGCCGGCGCGGTGCCGGTATTGGTCACGATCACCGGGACGGTGCTCTCGGTGCCGGCGGTCGCGCGTGCGCTCAACAATCCGTTGCGGCCGGCGAGCGACAGCTTGGGCTGACCGGTGATGTCGAGCGCGACCTTGGCGGTGGCGTGCGCGTCGGCGGCGCCGATGCGCACGGTGACGGGATAATGACCGGCATCGACCGTGTCAGGCGGCGTGACTTTCAGCTTCACGTCCTTGGTCTTGCCGGCGTCGACCGGAATGGCGGTCAGCTGCTGGCGTGCCATAGGCCTCGGTGAACGAGGTGTCGAAGTTATGCGGCGCATCGGCGGCGAGACTGACCAGCAGCTTCTTGCCGCTGTCGTTCTTGATGGTCATCGTATACTCGAAGCTCGAACTCGATGAGCCGCGCAGCTCCGGCAATTGCGGCTGCAGCGTGAGCTTGGCCGGCAATTCCTTGGCGAGCGTCACTTCAACGGGCAACGTAATATGTGACGTTGCGCCGCTCGCGTTCACGGTGATGGTCTGGGTGCCGATCTTGGCGTCCTTCGGCACGTCGAGCCGCAGGTCGAGAGAGACGCTCGAATCCGTCGCCGGCATTGCCGCGGCGATCGGCTGGCCGCCGCCGAGCAGCGTCGCGGTCCAGCCCTTGGGCACGCCCGACAGCGAGAGCGACAGCCGTTCCGGCGTCATGGCGTAATTGTGCAGTTGCAGATTGACGGTCGAGGTTGTGCCGGGCCGCACCGTCACCGCCGGATAGTCCGACAGCAGATAGAGCCCTTTGACATCGTGATTGTCGGCAGCGAAAGCAGGTGTGGCGAGCGCGCAGGCAAGGATAATAGGCGCGAGCAGACGATATTTCATGGCGTGCAACTCCGTGAGGACCACCCCCACGTGGTGTCCCCGAAGCAACGCCGCCCCCGAATGGAAACACGGCCGAAAGACCGCGAATGATGGGTGCGGTCTTGCTCACAATCTTGACGAAATTTTGAACTGCGCGCCGCCATTAATCGCCGCAGGCCCGGCAGCGCTAAACCCGAGGCACGGCCGGCCAATCGACCTCGTCGTCGGCCAGCACCCAAGGCTCCTTGCGCCCGGCAGCAACCCATTCACCCCAGGCCGGCAGCGCCATCACCGCCTCCATATAGGCGCGGGCCTCCGCGCCGACCTCGACCGCATAGGTGTGAAAGCGCGCCACCACCGGCGCATACATGGCGTCGGCGGCGCCATAACGGCCCAAACAGGAACGGCCCTTCCCGCCGCAAAACGCGTGCGGGCATCACGCCATATCGCCTCGATGCGTTGGATGTTGGCCACGACCTCCGGTGTCAGCTCGCGCTTGATCACCGGACGCGACATGTTCATCGGCAGATGGCGGCGCAGCGGCAGGAAACCGGCATGCATCTCATTGGCGATGGCGCGGGCATGCGCGCGCGCCGCGGCATCCGCCGGCCACAGACCGGCGGCGGGGAATTTCTCCGCCAGATATTCCAGGATCGCCAGCGACTCCCACACATGCACGTCGCCGTCGCTCAGCACCGGCACCTTGCCGGTGCCGGACACCGCGCCGACATGACGTTTGAAATCGCCGGCATCGAGCGAAATAACCGTCTCCTCGAACGGGATGCCGGCCACCTTCATGGCGATCCAGGGCCGCATCGACCAGGAGGAGTAGTTCTTGTTGCCGATGATCAGTTTCAACGTCATGGCCGCGCGCGCCCCATGTCATTCAGTCTGCAAAGTGCGGCCCGGCGCCAGCGCCGACAAGCGAATTCTTGTCATGGGCGTCAGCAGGCCGGCGAATGGGTCTGACTAAGTTTTCTTCTGCTCGCCCGGCATGACTTCCGGCGGCTCGAATGGGCCGCCGGCCTCCTTCCAGGCGCCGAAGCCGCCTTTGATATGGGCAACCGGTTTGAGCCCCATGCGGTGGGCGCTTTGCGCAGCCAAAGCCGAGCGCCAGCCGCCGGCGCAGAAGAACACGTATTTCTTGTCCTGCGCGAAGACCGGCTTGTGGTAGGGGCTTTCGGGATCGATCCAGAATTCCAGCATGCCACGCGGGCAATGCACGGCGCCGGGCATCTTGCCCTCGCGCTGCAATTCGCGGATGTCGCGCAGATCGACCAGCACCACGTCGTCGCTGCCGGCGAGCTTGACCGCCTCTTCGACGGGCAAGGTCTCGATCTCGCGCTCGGCGGCGTCGACCAAGGCGCGAAATCCGGTGGTGATGGTCTGCGGCATGGTTTCTTCTCCCGATGGCCGATGGTGACAGAGCCGGCTTTGCCGCTCAAGGCGGCGGTCTTAGGGCATGATAGGCTGCCGGGGAAGCGATAGGAATCGTGGCGATGGATGATGCTGCGGAGCGAGCCTTCGATGAGCAAATGATGCGGCGCTGCTTCGCGCTCGCCATGCAATCGGCCGAGCAAGGCGAATATCCTTACGGCGCCGTCATTGTCCATAAGGGCAAGATCGTGGCGGAGTCGATCAACCGCGTCGCCCACGAACACGATGTCACCCGTCACGCCGAGGTGGTGGCGATATCCGAGGCGCAGAAGGCGATCGGCGGAACCGACCTCGACGGCTGCACCATCTACGCCAATGTGGAGCCTTGCGCCTTTTGCAGCTACGCGATCCGCGAAACACGCATCGCCAAAGTCGTCTACGCCACCAGCTCACCGATCATGGGCGGAAAGTCGCGCTGGAATATCCTGGCCGACCGCAAATTGTCGGAGACCATTCCGGAAGTGTTCGCGCCGCCGCCTGTTATCGTGGCCGACTTCCTGTGCGAGGAAGCCGACGTCACGCTGCGGAAAAGCGCGCCGATTACCTGGGCCTTCATGCACAAGGGCGGTGTGCTCGACACCCGCTTGCAGCGGGTGACCGACGCCGAGCATCCGCACCTCGGCAAAGCGTACCCGCCCGGCCGACTGGCAAACGCCAAGGAACGGCTGATGCGCGTGCTGCGCACCAAAGTGTTCGACCGATTTGGCCGCGGCGGCGACGGCGTGCGCCGATAGCGCGTCAGGCCATTCCCATCAGCACCGCGATCAGCGCAACGATCATCACGCCGACGCTGACGGCGACCACACTGACCGTCTGCTCGCTCCAGTCAGATTGAGCGCCGACCATTTTGTCGGTCAGCGACTTTCCCGATGGTAAGGCGGTGTGGAAACGAAAGGTCATGGCCGATCCCCTGATAGGCGTCGCGTGACCGCGACGGGTGCACGAGTACGCAGACGCGAACTCGGGCAACGAATCGCCCCGAACCACCAAATGGTAACGTCGCCTGCCGCAACTCACAAACGAGGGCTAAGCAAGTTTCGGGCCGCTTGCTCGGGCCCGGCGGCTGCAGCAAGCACCTATGCGAGCAACGAAGACGTCAGCGAGTCTTCTTCCAGTCCTCGTAGCGCTTCTTGTTTTCTTCATTGGGCGGATAGAGGCCGGGGAGCTTGGCGCCCTTCTCCACCTCCTGCACCAGCCAGGTTTCCATGAGCTCGTGCTCGGCGCCCTCGTTGGCGACGAAGTCGACCAGCGCGGCCGGGATCACCACCGCGCCGTCGTCGTCGGCGACGATGATGTCGTCGGGAAAGATCGCGCAGCCGCCGCAACCGATCGGCTCGTTCCAGCCGACGAAGGTAAGCTGGTTCACGCTCGCCGGCGCCGCCACGCCGGCGCACCAGACCGGCAGCCCGGTGGCGACCACGCCGTGCTTGTCGCGCATCACGCCGTCGCTGATCAACGCGGTGACGCCGCGCTTGACCATGCGCATGCACAGAATGTCGCCGAAGATTCCGGCGCCGGTGACGCCCATGGCGTCGGCCACCACGACGCAGCCTTCCGGCATGGCTTCGATCGCGCTGCGGGTGGAGATCGGCTTCGACCAGCTTTCCGGCGTCGCCAAGTCCTCGCGCACCGGCACGAAGCGCAGCGTGAAGGCCGGGCCCACCACGCGCTTGCCGGAAAAGCCGAGCGGCATGGCGCCCGCCATCCAGGAACGGCGGATGCCCTTCTTCAAGAGCATGGTGGTGATGGTGCCGGTGGTGACGCTACGCAGCGTGTCGAGAACGGAACTCATGGCGATCATCCATCATGCAGCTGTGAGACCAAGCCGCTCGTCACGGCGGCGAAGATAGGCAACCAGGGGCACCGCCAGCAGCACCATCCAGAGCTTGCCGATAATCTGCCCGGGCAGGAATTCGAGCGAACCGAAGGCGAGCCAGAGGAAGACGATGGAGTCGACCACCAACCCGACCAGGCTCGAGGCCACCACCGCCAGCACGAGCCGACGGCGGGCAAGCGGAGTATAGACCGCGAAGTCGGCTAATTCCGACAGCAGAAAGGCCGTCGCCGAGGCCAGCACCAGCGCCGCCGGCGCAAGGCCTGCGGAAATCGCCGCACCTGCCACGATGGCGGCAATGCCGAATTCGATGCCGAGCCGCCGCTGCACCAGATCGCGCAGCACCAAAGCGGCGCCGATCATCAAGACGCCGGACGGCGCCATGATGCTCGGCGCCACCGGCACCACGCAGGGCCCGTTGGCGATGCAGGTCGTGCCGACGTGGCCGATCATCCAGTTGGCGGCCGGAATGGTCAGGCAGAACAGCGCCAGGAACACGGCGCCTTCAATATTCCGTCTCTTCTCAACGCTTCTCGCTGTCATGTTGATCGCTTTTTGCAGTTCTCGTTGCCATGAATTTCTCGTAGCCGCCCGCCCGCAACTGGCAGGCCGGGCATTCGCCGCAACCGAAACCCCAGTCGTGCCAGTGCGTGCGGTCGCCCAGATAACAGCTATGAGTCTCTTCGACAACGAGCTCGAGCAGAGCCTCGCCGCCGAGCGCGAGCGCCAGCGCGAACGTCTCAGCCTTGTCGATCCACATTAGCGGGGTATGGATGACGATGCGCTTGTCGAGCCCGAGCCCGAGCGCCACCTGCATGGCCTTGACCGTGTCGTCGCGGCAATCGGGATAGCCGGAATAGTCGGTCTCGCACATGCCGGCGACGATATGGCGGGCGCCGCGCCGGTACGCGAGCGCCCCGGCGAAAGTGAAGAAAATGAGATTGCGGGCGGGCACGAAGGTGGTCGGCAAGCCGTTGTCGGCAAGCTCGATTGCCGTCTCGCGGGTGAGCGCGCTGTCGGAAATGGCGGCGAGCGCATCAAGCGTGACCATGTGGTCGTCGCCGAGCCGCGCCTTCCAGTCGGCGTTGAGCGCCGCCATCAGGTCGCGAATACGCGGGCGGACGTCGAGCTCGACCGCATGGCGCTGACCGTAGGCAAAGCCGACGGTCTCCACCTTGGCAAAACGCTCCAGTGCCCAGGCCAGGCAGACGGTGGAGTCCTGCCCGCCGGAGAAGAGGACGAGGGCGGTGTCTGTCGAGAGGCTCATGAAGCCTATTTAACTGTCATGCCCGCGCTTGTCAGCGGAAGTCGGGTTTACCCGACTTCCGCCATTAGATAGTGCCGAACTCGGGAACACCCGAGTTCGGATGGCATCCCGCTTAGGAGGGTAAGGCGGTGCGCCCCATTATGGGATGGCCGGGACAAGCCCGGCCATGACAAGCCTGCTCAATCCCACTTCGGCGACCAGGACCAGTCGACAATGCGGCCGCGGCGGTGGGCAAGCCCGGCGATCTCCTTCATCTCGGCATCGCTCAAGGCGAAGTCGAAAATGGCAAAATTCTCCTCCAGCCGCTGCAGCTTGCTGGTGCGCGGGATCGCCACGATGTCCTGCTGCACCAGAAAGCGCAGGCAGACCTGGGCCGCGGTCTTGCCATGCGCCTTGCCGATGCGCGCGAGCGTTTCGTCTCCGTGCGCCTGGCCGCGCGCGATCGGGCTGTAAGCGACCACTGCCATGCCATGCTTGCGGCAGGCCGCGATCACCTTGGACTGATCGAGAAAAGGATGGCATTCGACCTGGTTGCAGACCACTTCGTCGGTGATCCTGCTCGTTTCATCGAGCAGCGCCACGGTGAAATTCGACACACCGATCTGCTTGACATAGCCCTCGCGCTTGACCTTGAGCATGGCGCCGAGCGTTTCCGACAGCGGCACGCGCGGGTTCGGCCAATGGATGAGCAAGAGGTCGATATGGTCGAAGCGCAGCCGCGCCAGGCTCTCCTTCACCGAGCGCTCGAGATCGTGCGGCGCCAAGAGCGACGGCTGCACCTTGGTGGTGACCATCACGTCGGCACGCGGGACCCCGGAGGCGCGCACGCCCTGCCCGACCTCGGCCTCGTTGCCGTACATCTGCGCGGTATCGATGTGGCGGTAGCCGATGCGGATCGCCTGCTCGACCACGCGCGCGGGATCGCGTACCGCCCACGTGCCGAGCCCGACCAGCGGGATTTGGAATCCTTTGGGCTCCACTACGTTCATCGCAAACCCATCATTTGCCGTCCGCGTCGTTGGCGAAGCCGAGCAAGAACAGCGCCCGCCGCCCGGTTTCGCGCGTGACGCAGGCGGCAATCATCGGGTTCGCCATGCTGCCCTGGAAATAGTCCCACATGAAGTGGCAGGTCTTGTCACGCGAGGCGATCCAGGCGCGCTGCATGTCGCGCAACTTGCGTTGCTGGTCGTCATCAAGCGCCTCGCGCAATTTCCGGAAGCTCTCGTTGAGGATGTCATCCCATACCGCCAGTTCCCGGTCGTAGCAGGCGATCACCTCTGATGGCGCCATCGAAGGCTCATCCTTGGTGCACGGCTCCGAGATTGTGCCGATGCATTGCTCCCACTTCCACCCATGGCCGCCCTTGGTCTTGACGCAGTCCTGGATCGCGGCGGAATCGCGCGCGTTCGGTTTATCCGCTTGCGCCAACGCCGGTGGCGTCAGCAGTGTGGACAAGACGAAAGCGAGCGCGATTCGTATCAAGGCGTATCCCACACCGGCGCATGCGGCGGGCTGACCACGCGCATGTTGGTGGCGTTGAGCTTCTTGAGTTCCGCCATCTCGGCGTCCGACAGGTTGAAATCGAATACCTCGAGATTTTCCTTCATGTGCGCCGGGTTGGCGGTGCGCGGGATCGCGCAGCAGCCGAGTTGCACCAGATAGCGCAGCGACACTTGCGCCGCGGTTTTGCCGTGCGCCTTGCCGATGCGCTCGAGCGCCTCGGCGCCCGGCACCTTGCCGCGCGCGATCGGCACATAGGCCACCACCGCCATGCCGTGCTTCTTGCTGGCGGCGAGCACCTTGTCCTGATTGATGAAGGGATGCACCTCGATCTGGTTGCAGACCAGCGGCTCCGACGTCACAGCCCAGGCCTCGTCCAGCATCTTGGTGGTGAAATTGGCGACGCCGACATGCTTGGCGCGGCCGTCCTTCTTGGCCGCGCACAGCGCCCCGACGCTGGTCTTGAAAGGGATGTCCTTGTTGTTCCAGTGGATCAGCAGCAGATCGACATAAGGCAATTTCAGGTTGGCCAGACTCTGGTCGAGCGACTTATTGAAGTTCTCCGGCATCAGGTTGTTCTCGCGCACCTTGGTGCAGATGAATACCTCGTCGCGCGAGAATGCCCGACTGGCGCAGCCCTTCGCCGTTCTCCACCTCGTTGCCATAGAAGGCGGCGGTATCGAGATGGCGGTAACCGATCTGCAGCGCGGTCTTGACCGCCTGAACGCAGATGTCGCCCTTCAAGGTCATGGTGCCAAATCCAATTTGCGGGATACGGGCGCCATGGGCTTCAACGATTTGCATCACGATCTCCTTCACGTCGGCGGTGGTATGGAATGGCGGGCGGGGGCGAAAGAATGCCCGGTTGGAACCGGCCTGCCAACCGGGGTTGCTCCCGGCCGCGCCCCAGGCCCCCGGCGGGCCGCGGCAAAAAATCACGCAAAATTTTGCATCAGTGCAAATTGCGACATTACTTTCGGGCGCAAGGTTTTGCCGGCTGTTCTCGCATTGGAATAAGTCAAAACTAGAAAAAACCTATTGCATCAAAGACTTTTAATGCTTTTGTGGGGGACATTCGCTAGCAAGGACATGCCATGCACCGCTTTTTCGTTGCTGTTAGTCTCGCTGCGCTCCTGGCTCTCGGCGCCACCACCGCGCGGGCGGCCGACCTGACCCTGACGCTCAAGGATCACAAATTCTCGCCCAGCGAGATCAAGGTGCCGGCCAACAAGCGGGTGACCATTACCGTGATCAATAACGATGCCACGCCCGAGGAATTCGAGAGCTCGGCCTTGAGGGTGGAGAAGGTCATTCCCGGCAAATCCAAAGGCGTGGTGCGGATCGGACCGCTGAAGCCGGGGCGTTATCCCTTCGCCGGTGAATATCACGAGTCAACCGCCAAGGGCGTGCTGGTCGCGGAATAGACAATGCTCGGCGCTCTCATCATCGTCTTTCGCGAAGTCATCGAAGCCGGCCTGATTATCGGCATTGTGATGGCGGCGACGCGCGGCGTCGTCGGCCGCGGCCGCTGGGTGAGTTTCGGAATCGTCGGGGGTGTGATCGGCGCTGCCGTGGTGGCGCTGTTCGCCGGCGCCATCTCGCAGGCATTCCAGGGCTCCGGACAGGAGTTGTTCAACGCCACCGTGCTCGGCATCGCCGTGGTGATGCTGATGTGGCACAACGCCTGGATGGCGCGGCACGGCCGCGAGATCGCCGATGAGATGCGCAATGTCGGCGCGGCGGTGAGCGAAGGCGCCAAGCCGCTGACCGCGCTCGCCATCGTGGTCGGGCTCGCGGTGCTGCGCGAAGGCTCCGAAGTGGTGCTGTTCCTCTACGGCATCTTCGCCTCCGGCACATCGGGATCGGCGCTGCTGGTGGGCGGCCTGCTCGGGATCGCGGCCGGCGCGGCGTTCACCGCGTTCACCTATTTCGGCCTGCTGGCGATCCCGACCCGTTACATCTTCTCGGTGACGAGCTGGCTGATCGCGCTGCTCGCCGCCGGCATGGCGGCGCAATCGGTGCAGTTCCTCAACAATGCCGGAACGGTGGTGGCGCTCGACAGCACGGTCTGGGATACGTCCTGGCTGCTATCGGAAGGCAGCATCTTCGGCCGCATGCTGCACGCGCTGATCGGCTATACCGAACGGCCGACCGAGATGCAGTTGCTGGTCTATATCGGCACGCTGATCGCGATGTTCCTGCTGATGCGGATCGCACGCTATTCGCCGCGCGAGCGTGCGGCGGCTTAGACTGTCCGCCGTCATTCCGGACGCCGCGAAGCGGCGATCCGGAATCCAGAAACACAAACCGAAATCATTTCTGGATTCCGGGTTCGCGAGCTGCGCTCGTGCCCCGCAATAACCGGAAAGATATCAGCGCCGTCTTCCGCCCAAGGCGGCGAACGCCGCGTCCGGTGCGCTGTCGATCAGCTTGAGCAGCGCCCGCGCCGGACCGCGCGGATGACGCTTGCCCTGCTCCCAATTGCGCACGGTTTCGATCGGCACCTCGATCCGCTCGGCGAAGGCGGCTTGCGTCAACCCGCAGCGCGTGCGCACCTGGCGGACGAACTTGGCCGGATCGCTGTGATCGAGGGTTTTCTCGCTACCGTCGGACAGGATCTCCACGATCCGCCCGTCCGCCTTCAACCGCACCCGCATCATGGCCGCATCTCCCATGCCGGCGATGTCGGCCAATGCCCTAGCTGATTCGCGGCCGGCAAAGGTTAATGCGGGGGAGGTGACTAGCGGATTAGGCGAACGTCGAAGCCGAGCCCAAGCGCTTTCCACGAGCGGTCGGCGGTCAAGACCGGCAGCCGCTCACGCTCGGCCAAGGCCAAACAGGCACGATCGGCAAGCGACAAGCCGGCACGTTTGGTGAGCGGGCGCAATTCGCCGGCGCGCTGCGCCAATCTTGCGTCATGAGCGACAATCTCGACGCCCATGGCGGCGAGCTTGTGGAGCGAGGCTGCCAGCGTATCGCCGCGATCGAGAGCTTTGCCAATAACCTCAGTGTAGTTGACCGCCGACAGCAATGCGCCGGGCAAAGCCGCTCGCACCTCTCCGGCGCCCGCCTCGTCGAAATAGACGGCGAGCACGGCCGAGGCATCGAGCACGGCGACCATCTAGCGTTTCCGCTTGCGCTCGCGCAGCCAGCGCCGATCTTCTTCGTCTTCCTTGGCCGCCTCGGCGTGGCGCTCGGCAATCAGTTCGTCCGACGCATAGACGGCACCCTTGGCCATGGATGCGGCCTCAACTTGAATCTTGCGCAATCCGTAGCCATGGCTGTGCATGCGCACTTCGCCGTCTTTCAGCCAAGCCGTGATGACATCGCCTTGTTCTAAATCCATGGCCGCGCGCAGGTCGGCCGGCAAGAGGACCCGCCCCTTCGGCCCCAGCACGAGGAAATAGCGAACGGTGCCGTCGGGCAGCGTCTCGGGCGGCGGCAGCTTGGGTTTGCCCTGTGCAAGCTCACGCGCCGATGAGCCGCCCGAACCGGAAGCCCTGTAGCGCGACTCTCGTTCTGCAAAGCCTTTGGGGATCGATTTGCGTGCCATAACGAATGCCTTTCGGCTCGAATATGGCACAATGTCCAGGAAGTGTCACTAGGGGCTATAAGTGACACTCACCGCGTCTTCTCGAAAATCTCCCGCCCGATCAGCATGCGCCTGATCTCGCTCGTCCCCGCCCCGATCTCATAAAGCTTGGCGTCGCGCAGCAGGCGGCCGGTGGGGAAATCGTTGATGTAGCCGTTGCCACCCAGGCACTGGATCGCCTCCAGCGCCATCCAGGTGGCGCGCTCGGCGGCGTACAAAATCGCGCCGGCGGCGTCCTCGCGCGTGGTGCGGCCCTCGTCACAGGCGCGCGCCACGGCATACACATAAGACTTAGCGGCGTTCATGGTGACATACATGTCGGCGAGCTTGGCCTGCACCAATTGGAAACGTCCGATCGGCTGCCCGAACTGCTGGCGGTCATGCACGTAAGGGATCACGACATCCAAGCAGGCCTGCATGATGCCCAAGGGCCCAGCGGCGAGCACCACGCGCTCATAGTCGAGGCCGGACATCAGCACGTTGACGCCGTTGCCGACCGCGCCCAGCACGTTCTCGGCCGGCACCTCGCAATCGGTGAACACCAGCTCGCTAGGTGTCGGAGCCGCGCATGCCGAGCTTGTCGAGCTTCTGCGCCGGCGCAAAGCCCTTGAAGCCCTTCTCGATGATGAAGGCGGTGATGCCGCGCGCACCGGCGGTGCGATCGGTCTTGGCGTAGACCACCAGCGCATCGGCGACCGGCCCGTTGGTGATCCACATTTTGGAGCCGTTGAGAATGTAGCGGTCGCCCTGCTTGTCGGCGCGCGTGCGCATGGAGACGACATCGGAGCCGGCGCCCGGCTCCGACATGGCGAGCGCGCCGACATGCTCGCCGGAAATCAACTTGGGCAGATAGTGCCGCCTCTGCGCGTCGGTGCCGTTACGGCGGATCTGGTTGACGCAAAGATTGGAATGCGCGCCGTAGGACAGGCCGATCGCGGCCGATGCGCGTGAGACCTCCTCCATCGCCACGCAATGGGCGAGATAGCCGAGCCCGGCGCCGCCCCACTCCTCTTCCACCGTGATGCCGTGCAGCCCGAGCGCGCCCATCTCCGGCCACAGCTCGCGCGGGAACACATTGTCGCGGTCGATAGCGTCGGCGCGCGGCGCGATGCGGTCCTGGGCAAAGTCGTTGACGGTCTTGCGCAGCATGTCGACATCGGCACCGAGCCCGAAATCGAAGCCTGCCCAGGCATTGGGGATCGTCATTTCGCCCTCCGCATGACGCCCGGCCGGGCGCGGAAGGAGTTTATAAGGTGGAACCTGGGATGTCAGCGGCCGGCGGAGGATCAGGCGCCCATTGAATTGGCCAGCGCGCGGCTCGCCTTCGGCTGCGCCAGCAGGCGGTCGATGACCTTGGCGGGCGCGGGCCTCGCAAACAGAAAGCCCTGCATCTCGTCGCAGCCGGCCAGCCGCAGCAGCACGCGCTGTTCCTCGGTCTCGACCCCCTCCACCAGCACCGAGACGCCGAGCGCGCGGCCGAGCGCCACGATCGCCTGGATGATCACGCCGCCATTGGAGGAGCGACCGAGCGCCGCCACAAAACTCCTGTCGATCTTGAGCTTGTCGAACGGAAAGCGCTGCAGATAGCCGAGATTGGAATAGCCGGAGCCGAAATCGTCGAGCGCGATGCGCACGCCAAGCGCACGCAGATCCTGGATGCGCTTGAGCATTTCGTCGGGATTGTCGATCAGCACGCCCTCGGTGACTTCCAGGATCAGCCGGTTCGGCTCGACCCCGGTTTCGGTGAGCGTGGTGCGCACCAGATCGACGATCGAGCGGTCGCGCACCTGCAGCGGCGACAGATTGACCGCCACGTAGAGATCGGGCCAGCGCTTGGCCTCGGCAAGCGCGCGCCGCAGCACAAAAGCGCCAAGCGTATCCATCAGCCCCATCTGCTCGGCGATCGGGATGAAATTCGCCGGCGGGATCGGCCCGCGCCCGGCATGGGTCCAACGCAACAGCGCCTCGACGCCGACAATGCGCGCACCTTGCGCGGACACGATCGGCTGATAGTGCAACTCCAGTTCATGCGCGCTCAGCGCGCGCGGCAGCTCGCGGCGGATAAACTGCTGCTCGCTCGAAAGACTGTCGATCTCGCGGTCATAGACGACGATGGTGCCGGGGCCTTTTTGCATCGCCGCACGCAATGCCAGTTCGGCGCGGCGCGTGAGCTCGCCGCGGGTGGTGGCATGCCGCGGCGCCTGCGCAATGCCGGCATGGGCGCTCAGCCGCACCACGGCGTCGATCCAGTGCGGACGCGCGATCGCATCGATCGCCGCGCGCAGCACCGGCACGGCCTCGACCTCGGGCCCGGCGGTAAAGATGACCGCGAACTCGTCGCTGCCGATCGCGGCCAAAAACCGCGCCAGCCGGCAACACGTCCTTCACCCGCTGCGTAACGGACACGATGATCTCATCGCTGCCGAGCACGCCGAGCTGCGCCGCAATGTCGCCCAAGCCGTCGAGCTTGATCATTGCGAAGCTCGTCACCTGCTCGCCCGCGCGTTCGGCCAGAGCGAGGTCGAGCATCTCCAAGAGCTTGGCGTGATTGGGCAAGCCGGTGAGCTTGTCCTCGTCGGCGGCGCGACGCGCGACCTCCGCACTCTCGGCCAGGTCGCGCCGCGCCCGGCGCAATTGCGCCAGCGAGACGCCGGCGAAGGCGACCAGCAAGATGACGATGCCGGCGATGAACGGCATCGCCCGGTACAATGCCTGCATCATCGGCTGCGCGGCCTCGAAGGTGAAAAAGCCAACGATGCGGCCTTGGCGGTCGATCACCGGCTGCAGTTCACGCCCGGCGCGCGGCTGACGTTCGAACGTCAGGCCCTTGAGGCCGACGCTGTGCTCGACCAAGTGCACAAAGCGCGGATCGACTTCGCCACGCGGCCCGAACAAGTCGCGGAATTCACCGATCGCCGTGCGCAGCGCGACGTGCTGCTCGGCGGTGCGGTGCGCGTCGCTTTGCCGCGCCAAACCGTAGCCGATGCCGCCGCAGGCGAGCGTCGCAACCACCGCGATCCCCGCCAACAAGACAATCAGACGCGCGGCCGAGAGTTGGCGCTGCGCACGCGCGCGCGGCGCAGCCGTTGAATCCGTGCCCGGCGAACGCGCCCAGGCAAAGAACGAGCGCTCGGGGCCTGCGCCCCACGTTCCTGCATTGGCCTCGGACGGCACTGAATTCTCCCCGCACGATGCTGCGGTGCCCACCGCTCAAGCTAGGGAGATAGCGTTAATGGTCAGTCAGCAAACAAGGTGAATGAAAGATGACTAACCGCATTTTCCGTGCGTGAAACTAGACTTAGCGCAGCCCGAACCACAGCGTGGCGATGGACAAGAACGAGAAAAAACCGACCACGTCGGTCACCGTGGTGACGAACGGGCTGGAGGCCACCGCCGGATCGAACTTCAGCCGGTAGAGCGTCAACGGAATGAGAATGCCGCCGAGCGCCGCCGCGATCAGATTGCAGATCATGGCAAGTCCGATCACCAGGCCGAGCCCCGGCACTTTGAACCACACATAGGCGGCGATGCCGGTGATCACGGCAAAGGCGATGCCGTTGAGCAGGCCGACCATCAGCTCGCGCGTGATCACCCGCCGGGCATTGGCGTCACTCAATTCGCGCGTCGCCAGCGCGCGCACCGCGACCGTCATGGTCTGGGTGGTGGCGTTGCCGCCCTGGCTCGCCACGATCGGCGCCAGCACGGCGAGCGCCACCATCTTCTGCAATTGCCCCTCGAACAGCCCGAGCACCGATGAGGCAAGAAACGCGGTGGCGAGATTGACCAGCAGCCAATTGAAACGGCCGCGCGCGATCTTGAAAACCGAGTCGGACAATTCCTCGTCATGGGTGACGCCACCGAGCGCCTTGATGTCTTCTTCCGCTTCTTCTTCGATCACGTCGGCGACGTCGTCGAAGGTGATGACGCCGACCAAGCGATCGTCGGCGTCGACCACCGGCGCCGCCACCAAGTCGTAGCGCTGGAACAGCCGCGCCACGTCTTCCTGGTCCTCGTTGGCGCGCACGCGCCGCCGCTCGGCTTCCATCAGTTCGGAGATCGGCACCGGCCGCTTGGTGCGCAGCAGCAGGTCGAGCGGCACGGCGCCGAGGAAATGTCCGGGCTCGTCGGTCACATAGAGCTCGTAGAAGCGCTCCGGCAGTTCGGCGGTCTCGCGCATATAGTCGATCGCCTGACCGACGGTCCAAGCCGGCGCCACGGCGATGAACTCGCTCTGCATCCGCCGGCCGGCGGAGTCCTCCGGGTAGTCGAGGCTGCGGGCGAGCGCGACGCGCTCGGGCGCCGGCAACTGCTCGAGAATTTCGGCGCGTTCTTCTTTCGGCAGATCGGCGAGGATGGCGACGGCGTCGTCGGATTCGATCTCGCGCACGCCTTGCGCCACCGTGCGCGGCGGCAGCTCATCGAGAATTTCGCCGCGCACCGCGTCGTCCACTTCGGTGAGCGCGGTGAAATCGAAGTCGATGCCGAGCAACTCGACCAGGCGCGGGCGCTCATCGGCCTCCAGCGCCTCCACCAGCGCGCCGAGATCGGCCTCGTGCAGATCGCCGACCAGATGACGCAGCGTATCGACGTCGCCGGCATCGATCGCCTGCGCAACGCGCGCAACAACGTCGGCGCGGATGGCGCCGTCCTCGTCGCGCAGCGGCGGCGCGCTGGTTTTCGAATCGAGCATGCCAAGCCTCGACAATAGAGTGCGCCGCTTGTACGCCCCGCCGCGGGGGCCGGGCAAATGATTAAGGCATAAACGCCGGCTGCGCGGTCAGGGTTGCCGCCGGCCGAGCATTGCGGTCAATTGGCGCATGCGTCGCATTCTTGTCATCGCGGCCGTCATGGCGCCGCTCGCCGCCTTGGCCGAGCCCTGCCCGGGCAATCCGCATGCGCTCGGCACCGAACGCGTGCTCGCGGTCGACGCCAAGACCACGCCGCGGGTCGGCCGCAAGGAATTCCCGACCACGCTACCACTCGGACCCAAGGAACTGGTGCTGACCTTCGACGACGGGCCGTGGCCGGGGACCACGACGCGCGTGCTCAACGCGCTCAAGCACGAATGCGTGCGCGCGACCTTCTTTCTGGTCGGCCGTAATACCAGGGAGCATCCGGAGCTCGCCCGCCGCGAGCTGGCCGAGGGCCACAGCATCGGCCATCACAGCTATTCCCACCCTTTGCTCAACCGCATGACGGCCGCGAAGGCCAAGGCTGAGATCAATCGCGGCATCGCGGAAGATGAGTTGGCGCTGTATGGGGTGCGGCGGACCGACGCGACCGCCCCTTCTTCCGATTTCCGGGATTTGCCGCCAACCCGGCGCTGCTCGACTGGCTGAACCGGCGCGGCATCGTGGTGTTCGGCGCGGACGTCTGGGCGAGCGACTGGCTGCCGATGACCCCGGAGCAGGAATTGCATCTCATCCTCAGCCGAATCGAGCGGATCGGCCGCGGCATCGTCCTCCTGCACGACATCAAGAGTCAGACCGCCGCCATGCTGCCCGACCCTGCTGCGGGAGCTCAATCGGCATGGCTATCGCATCGTGCACGTGGTGCCGGCCGCGAGCCACAGAGCATCGAATTGATCTAGCGTCGCTTTTTGGCCGAGCGTGGCAAAAACATCCCGCTCGCGCCGAATCCGTATACTATTTTAAGCAATTCATTTGCCATTAATGTTCATTTCTCTACGGTGCTGCATGCCCTACCCAGTCGGGGGGTCGCACCAGAAGGCGCGAATGGGCGGGAAGGGGAGCATCAATGCGCTATCTCGTGGCTGTTCTCTGTTGCTTGGCCGGTGGCATTTCTGCGGCTGTGGCGCAGTCAGAATCGCCGCAAGCGGCAGCTGCCGCGTCGGCACAGCCGATCGTCCTGCGGCCTACCATGTCACCCGAAGCGCAGGCCGCGAAAGCGAATGAGCCGCCGGCTGACGGAGTCTCCTGAACGAGAGGGCCGAGGAAGTTCAGAAATCGGTCGAGCAAGCTGCTGCCAAGCTGACTAAGACCCAATCCGCGAAGGCGGATGAGCCGCCAGTCGCCCAATCTCCCGAACAAAGGGCCGAGGAAGTTCAGAAATCAGTTGAACAGGCTGCCGCCAAGCTGGCTAAGACCCAAGCCACGAAAACGGATGAGCGGTCACCTGGCAAGGCTACCGGGCAAGCTCAGAAACCGGTTCAACAAGCCGTCGTCACACCGGCTGCCAAACCGGTTGATCAGCCTGCTGCCAAGCCGGCAGATCAATCGAAGAAAGTGGCGAAAGCCGTCGATGGCGTGGCGCAAACCTGCCCCGGCCATCCGGACGCCATTGGCACCAGCCGCGTCATCACCATCAGCCCGAGCGACTACCGCCTGCTCGGCACCATCCAATACAAGCACACACTGCCGCTCAAGGACCACGAGGTGGTGCTGACCTTCGACGACGGCCCGATCCCGCCCTACAGCAATGCCATTCTCGACACGCTGGAATCGCAATGCGTGAAGGCCACCTATTTCATGGTCGGCGAGATGGCGCGCAATTATCCCTATATGGTCCGCCGTATCTACAATGCCGGCAACAGCATCGGCACCCACACCCAGCATCATCCGTTCGCCATGCAGCGCCTGTCGGCCGCGCGCGTCGAGAAGGAAGTTGATGGCGGCATCGCTTCGGTCGAGGCGGCGATCGGCAATCCGAAAGCGGTATCGCCGTTCTTCCGCATCCCCGGTCTCGGCCGCACCAATGCGATCGAAAGCTTCCTGGAGCGCCAAGGGCTGGTGACCTGGAGCGCCGACGTCGACACCAATGACTGGTGGCGCGGCACCACGCCCAAGGCGATCGTCGATCGCGCCATGAAGCGGCTGAATGCCAAAGGCCGCGGCATCATCCTGATGCACGATATCCATCCCGCCTCAGCACTGGCGCTGCCGCTGCTGCTCAAAGAGCTGAAGGCGCATGGCTACCATGTCGTGCATGTGGTGGCGGCGGGCGACCGGCCGAAATCGGTGCCGGAAATCGTGGTCGCGCACCAAAAAGAGAAGCCGGCTTGGCCGAACGTCATGCGGGAGAAAATGGCCCACCAGCACGCCGGCAAGCACCGGCACGCGAAGGCCGCGCGGCACCACCACATCAAGAAGCACACCGTCAAGCGCGTGAAGCGCAAGCACCATCTCGCCGCCGGCGATGCGGCAAAGGGCTCCTTCGCCGCCGCCCAGGATTGGCATTGGCGCATCGGCCAGAATTAGACGGGCAAGGCCAGGATTTCCAAACAAGGCTGGTGCGGTCGAGAGGACTCGAACCTCCACGGGTTGCCCCGCTAGCACCTCAAGCTAGTGCGTCTACCAATTCCGCCACGACCGCATTGGGGGATGGGCGAAAAGCCTTGAAAAGCTTCAGCTTTTTTGGCCCTCGTCCCGACGAAGCGGGCAGGATGTAACAAATAGGCCGTGAAGCGACAAGGGCCGCCGCTCAGGCACTTGAATGATTTTCAGGCAGAAAATTCGCCTCAGCGCATGTCGGGCGGCCGCTGCAGCAGCTCGCCGACCTCCACCGCGATGCGGTTGCCATTGACCACCACCGTGCCTTTGGCGACCGGCAGGTTGTTGGCGAGGATATTGACGGCGTCGTCCTCGGTGGCGTCCAGTTCGATGATGGCGCCGCGTCCGAGCCGGAGCACCTGATAAATCGGCATTTCGGTGGTGCCGAGCACCACGGTGATGTCGACCGAAACCTTGTCGAGTGTGGCCACGTTGCAATTCCCACTGATCCCGCGCAACTGCGGGCAGGCTCCAAGTCACCATGGTATGGTG
The DNA here is from genome assembly GCA_963761245.1 of uncultured Alphaproteobacteria bacterium. Taxonomy (GTDB): domain Bacteria; phylum Pseudomonadota; class Alphaproteobacteria; order Rhizobiales; family Xanthobacteraceae; genus Pseudolabrys. The sequence goes on from CAVXGN010000029.1 coordinate 153,673, forward strand.
AACGGGTGGTTAACGTGCGCGACGAATTGACGGTTGGGCTTGCGGCGCCGCCGGGATCGGCGGCGGTCGAATGGCGCGTGAGCGATACGCCGGTGCCTTATCAGGAGGCCGTCGCCTTCATGCAGGCGCGCGCCGCCGCCATCGCCGCCGGCCGCGAGCACGAGATGGTCTGGCTGCTCGAGCACCCTCCCCTTTACACCGCCGGCACCAGCGCTTTAGCCGCCGACGTGCTCGATGCGCGCTTTCCGGTGTTCGAGAGCGGCCGCGGCGGGCAACTGACCTATCACGGCCCGGGCCAGCGCGTGGCCTATGTGATGCTGAATTTGCGCCGGCGCGGGCCGGACGTGCGCCGCTTCGTCGCCACGCTGGAGGAATGGATCATCCGCACGCTTGCGATGTTCAATGTGCGCGGCGAGCGGCGCGAGGACCGCATCGGCGTCTGGGTGCGCCGGCCGGACAAGGGCGACGGCTACGAGGACAAGATCGCGGCCATCGGCATCCGCGTCAGCCATTGGGTGACGCTGCACGGCATCGCGCTCAATGTCGAACCGGACCTCTCGCATTTCTCCGGCATCGTGCCCTGCGGCGTGAGCGAGCAGCGCTACGGCGTCACCAGCCTGGCCGATCTCGGCATTCTCGCTTCGATGCCGGAGGTCGATATGGCGTTGCGACAGGCGTTCGAGGCGCTGTTCGGGGGGACCGCAAATCAAGCCGTCGGCAGCACCGAGAACAACTCACCGGCTCGGCGCAATCTGAAATCGGCGGCGTCGCCTTCGCGCTGATGCAGCGCGTCGACGCGGGCGGCGAACGGTCCGCGCCGGCACGCTTCGATCGCGTCGGCGACGACCGCCTCCTCGCCCTTGAACACCGCCTCGACCGAGCCGTCGCGGCGGTTGCGCACCCAGCCTTCCAGTCCGCGCGACACCGCCTCGTATTCGACAAAGGCGCGGAAGCCGACGCCCTGCACGCGGCCGCGCACGATGATGTGGCGGATCGACGCTCACGCCAGTTCTCCAACGTCGATGATGCGCGCGCCAGTAAAGCGCGAGCATGACCAGCGTTCGACCGAGCGGATGTAGGGCTCCGGCAGCCGCCAGTCGCGCGCGGAAGCCGCGATCATCTCCGCATAGCCGGGCTTCGGCCGCCCGGCCTTGCGCCGGCGCAGCAGGTAGATCATGGCCGACAGGCGCCGCGCGCCAAAGCGCACCGGCAGGGTGCGCACATCATAGAGCCCCTTGTGCAGCAATTCGTAGGCATGCAACGCGGCGATGTCGCGCGGGGTCAGCTTCCACAGCACGCCATGCGCGGTAGCGCCGGGCTTGCGCTTGACCGAGCCCCAGCCGTCGAGCCCGACGAAGAAGGCGTAACCTTCCAGCGCCGCCGGCCCGAGCGCGCGCGCGCCCGGACAGCGGCGCGCCATGGCGGCGCGGCTCATGTTGGAGCCGTAGGCGAAATAAAGCTGCATGACCCCGGCATAGCAGCGCCAGGCCGGCCTTTTCAAATGCGGTGGCCCCGCGCTTCCACTATCGTCGGCCGCGTCCCAAGCAAGGCACGGTGGCTTCCCATGATCCTCATCGACCTCTCCCGCGACATCGAACACAAGATGCAAGTCCTGCCCAACCATCCGCAGGTCATCGTCACGGATTTTTCCACCCATGCCGAGGTGCGGCACGCCGACGGCTACGCCTTCTCCTCGGCCACCAAGGCGCTGGTGCTGGGCGACCATGCCGGAACGCACGTCGATGCGCCCTGCCATTTCAACGCCGATCCGAAAGCGGCGTCGATCGATCAGGTGCCGCTGGAGAACTATTTCACCGAGGCGGTCTGTCTCGACCTCTCGCATAAGCCGCTGAAGACCGACATTTCGATCGAAGACCTCGAACAGGCCGAGAAGGCCGCTGGCGTCACCATCAAGCCCAAGGACACCGTGCTGCTGCACATGGATTTCTTCCGCCGCACCCACGGCACGCCCGGTTTCCTGACCGATTTCCCAGGGCTCACCAAGGAATCCGCCACCTGGCTCGGCAACAAGGGCATCGGAATGTTCGGCGTCGAGGCGGTGAGCCCCGGCCGGCCGGGCCGCAACAATTTCGAGGTGCACCACGTCTGCCGCGATCTCGGCTTCACCCACATCGAGGGGCTCTGCAATCTCGACAAGCTGGTAGGCAAGGGCCGCTTCCGCTTCATCGGCTTCCCGATCAAGATCAAGGGCGGCACCGGCGCGCCGATCCGCGCGGTGGCGTGGCTGGACGGCTGAGCGTCAGGCGAATGCCAGAATGACCGCGTCCACCGCCAGGCCGTCGCCGGGCGGCACTTCTGACAAGCTGTCCGAAACTATTCCGCGGCCTGCGCCGGCCAGGTCGCCGCTGCTTCCGCCTGTTTGTTGAGACTGGCAAAGTCCGTCTGCGGCCAGAACTCCGCCACCCAGGCGATGTAGGCCTGCACCTTGGCCGGATCGAGATCGAGCGAGCGCTTGATCAGGTTGATCTCGTCCTGTTGCTCGATCGGGACCTGAAGACTGTCGTTCAATCGGTTGATCATGTTGAACATGGCGGAAACAAATGTGAGCTCGACAATCTCCGCATCCGAAAACAGCCGCTTCATCTCGGCGAACAGGTCGGCACGCTTGGCAGCCGTATTCTGCGTCACCGCCTCGGCCCATTGCACCGCGGCCTTCTCCGCATCCGACAGCGTTTTCGATTGCAGATAATCGTTCGAGCTGAGCTCAGTGATCTCCTCATGGGTGATGCCGGCGGCCTGGCCCAGCGCGGTGTTGTGCGCATAGCAATAGCGGCAGCCATTCACGTGGCTGGTCTTGATGACCACAAGTTCCTTGATGCGGCCCGGCAGGCGGCTTCCCGGCCACTGACGTTGCACGGCGGCGTTGAAAGGCAGCAGCAACATCGCCAGCCATGGCGCATGCGAGATGGTGCGGTAGAAGTTGGGAACCCGGCCCAGCAGCCCGGTGACGGCTTCATAAAAGCGCGCAAGGTCGCCGGAGATATTTTCTTTCTCGATTTTTGGCAGTCGCTGCATGTCGTTCTCCCTTGGGTTCGGAGCCGGGGGCGCCGATCGTATGAACAAGTATAGCCCCGCGCGCGCCAAGAGGTCCTAGGCAAACTCCAAAATCACCGCATCCACCGCCAGGCTGTCGCCGGGCTTGGCGTTGATCTTCTTGACCGTGCCGTCGATCTCGGCGCGCAGCACGTTCTCCATCTTCATGGCTTCCACCACGGCCACGGTCTCGCCGGCCTTCACCTCCTGGCCTTCCTTGACCGCGATCGACACCACCAGCCCCGGCATCGGGCACAGCACGTGCTTGCCGGTATCGGCGACTTTTTTCGGCGGCATCAGCCGGGCATAGCGCGCCTCACTTTCGGTGTAGACGTAGGCTTTGGTCTCGACGCCGCGATAGGCGAGCGCAAAGCCGTTCGGAACGGTGCGCACCTGCACCGACACCGGCTCGCTGTTGATGGTGCCGGTCCATACCAAGTCGCCCGGCTGCCAAGCCGATTGCAAATGGCGGCGGCCGCTCTTTTTCTCGCCCGGAAAGCGCACCTCGATGGTGCCGTTCTCGCGCTTGACGTCGAGACGGTATTCGGTTTCGCCCAGCCAGACCGCGCGATGGCTCTCGCGCGTCACGGGCCGGCCCACGATCTGCCCGGAAATGCGCCGCTTGCGCTCGCCCAGCACGTGGTCGATGGCAGCGGCGACGGCGGCGATCACCAGCGCGCGCTCGCCCTCCGGCACCTGCGGATGGAAGCCGTCGGGAAATTCCTCGGCGATAAAGCCGGTGGACAATTTGCCGGCGCGCCAGCGTTTGTGCGCCATCAAAGCGGCGAGGAACGGGATGTTGTGGCGGATGCCGTCGAGCGTGAAGGCGTCGAGCGCGTCGGCCTGCGCCTCGATCGCGGCCTCGCGCGTCGCCGCGTGGGTGACGAGCTTGGCGATCATCGGGTCGTAATAGAGCGAAATCTCGCCGCCCTCGTAGACGCCGGTGTCGTTGCGCACGGTGATGCCGCGCCGGCTCATTTCCGGCGGCGGCCGGTAGCGCGTCAGCCGCCCGGTCGACGGCAGGAAATTGCGGTACGGGTCCTCGGCATAGATGCGGCTCTCCACCGCCCAGCCGTTGAGCTTCACGTCGCTCTGCTTGATCGACAGCTTCTCGCCGGCGGCGCTGCGGATCATCTGCTCGACCAGATCGATGCCGGTGACGAGCTCGGTGACCGGATGCTCGACCTGCAGCCGCGTGTTCATCTCCAGGAAGAAGAAGCTCTTGTCCTGCCCGGCGACGAACTCCACGGTGCCGGCCGAGTCGTAGCCGACCGCCTTGGCGAGCGCGACGGCCTGCTCGCCCATCTTCTTGCGGGTGGCGGCATCGAGCAGCGGCGACGGTGCCTCCTCGACCACTTTCTGATTGCGCCGCTGGATCGAGCATTCGCGCTCGCCGAGATAGATGACGTTGCCGTGCTTGTCGCCGAGCACCTGAATCTCGACATGGCGCGGATCGACGATGAATTTTTCGATGAACACGCGGTCGTCGCCGAACGAGGATTTCGCTTCCGAGCGCGCGCGCGCGAATCCTTCCGCCACCTCGGCTTTCGAATAGGCGATGCGCATGCCCTTGCCGCCGCCGCCGGCGCTCGCCTTGATCATCACCGGATAGCCGATCTCCTCGGCGATCTCCATCGCCTGGTTGTCGTCTTCGATGACGCCGAGATGGCCGGGGACGGTGGAGACCTTCGCCTTGGCCGCCGCCTTCTTCGAACTCGATCTTGTCGCCCATGGCGGCGATCGCCTTCAGGTTCGGCCCGATGAAGACGATGCCGGCTTCTTTCAACGCCTGTGCGAAAGCCTCACGTTCCGACAGGAAGCCGTAACCGGGATGCACGGCCTCGGCGCCTGAGGATTTGCAGGCGGCCACGATCTTGTCGATCACCAGATAGCTTTTCGCCGCCTCCGGCGGGCCGATGGGAATGGCGCTGTCGGCCATAGCGACATGCAGCGCGTCCTTGTCGGCCTCCGAATAGACGGCGACCGTTTCGATTCCCATCTTGCGCGCGGTCTTGATAATCCGGCAGGCGATTTCGCCGCGGTTGGCGATCAAAATTCGCTTGAACATGTGGACTATGAGATTCCCACCGAAACTAAGACGCGTAGCCGGCAACCTGTTACATTAGCGTCTTAATCGGGGGGTATCCAGCAAGCAGCTTCATTTTGGGGGATACAAAATGACGATGCGCGCTTTTCTACTGGGCGGCGTGGCGATGGTCGGCTGCGCCCTGGTCATGCCTGTGCAAGCCGAGACCCCGGCGCCGCTGAAGGTGAAATCGGTCGAATTCACACCGACCCCGGCGCCCACCAATGCGCTCGAAATGACGCAACCCTATACGCGGTCGCAAGCCGTGGTCACGCTTGCCGACGGCAGCAAGAAGACCTTCCCGTTGAGCTACCAAGTCCTGCATCGCTCCGGCGACTATGTCGGCGGCTGGTATGCCGGCCTCGTCGTCGACAAGGCGGGCCAGCCGATCCTGCAATCGGCCGCCGACAAGAAAGGCAACGTCGCGCGCGGACCGTTTTTCTCCGCCGGCGCCGACGGCACCTCGATGCTGGTCGTCCCCAACGCCAAGGTGGACGGTGTCAAAGGCCATACCGTCTTCCTGATCAATCACCTGGAATACGAAACCGAGGCCGACAATATCGATCCCAAGAAGCCGCCGGTTGAGCTTTACGCCGCGCTGCCCATGGCGATGAACCTGACCGTGCTCGACCAGGATCCGGCAACGGGCAGGCTCACGCCGGTGAAAATGTCGAACGTGGATTTCTCCGGCGTCGACGGCTTGTGGATCCCATGCAACGGCTCGACCACGCCGTGGATGACGCATCTCGGCGGCGAGGAATACGAGCCCGACGCGCAGCATTTCGAGAAGCACCCGCTCGAGGCCATGAATCTCTATTTCGGCACGATGGGAAAGACAGCGGCGCAAGGCGGCGCAAATTCCTACCACTACGGTCATCTGGTCGAGGTCAAAGTCGCGGCCGACGGCACCACCACGGCCATCAAGCATTACGCCATGGGCCGGCTTGCCTTCGAATTGGGCGAGGTGATGCCCGACCGCAAGACGGTCTATCTCGGTGATGACGGCGACGACGTGATCCGCGCCATGTTCATCGCCGACAAGCCGGAGGATCTATCGGCCGGAACTCTCTATGCCGCCAAATGGATGCAAACGGATGGCGAGAATTTCGGGTCCGCCAAACTCACCTGGATCAAGCTCGGCCACGGCAGCAATGCCGAGATCAAGGCCATGGTCGATAAGGGCATCAAGTTCAGCGACATCTGGGATGTGGCCAGCGCGCCGGCGGCCGACTTTAAGCCGCTCTATGTTTATTTCGGTACCGGCGGCAAAACGAAACTCACTTATTACAAGCTCAAGCCCGGCATGGAAAAAGCCGCCGCGTTCCTGGAAACCCGCCGTTACGCCGCCTACCTCGGCGCTACCACCGAGTTCACCAAAATGGAAGGCCAGGCCCACAACGCCGCCGACAAGAAGCTCTATACGGTCATCAGCTATGTCCGAAAAGGCATGATCGACGGTCAGAACAAAGACCGTCCGCAGGACGACATCAGGCTCGGCGGCAATGCCAAGGACCTTACCTGTGGCGTCGTCTATGAAAGCCGCATGACCGGCGGCCAGAACGACACGGCCGGCGCCAAGATCGCCAGCGACTGGGTCGCGGTCGACATGTCGGCGCTGGTGCACGGCGCGCGTCAGCCGGCCGAACCCTCCACCGGCCAATTCGACAAGTGCAACACCGAGATGGTCGCCAACCCCGACAACATCAATTATTCCGAAGCGATGCGCACGCTGTTCATCGGCGAGGATTTGGGCAACCACCTCAACAATTTCACCTGGGCCTTCAACGTCGACACCAAAAAGGCCGTGCGCATCTTCAGCGCACCCGCCGGCGGCGAGAACACGGGTCTCAAGGTCTACGACAATATCAACGGCCGCGCCTATCTGACGGGCAACGTCCAGCACCCCGGCGCCGAGGAAGACCTGTCAAAATACCCGGCCGCGATCAAACACGAGCTGCGCAAGCTGGTCGATGAGCGAGGGATCGTGGGCTATTTCGGCGGCCTCCCGGCCATGACGCGATAGAGGGCGCTTTCGGCCGTATATTGGCTCTGAGCCGGCCCGTTCGGCAGAGCGGGCGTAAAATCCTTTTACGCCACTGCCCGTCCGCCGAAACTTCGTCCTGTCCGGCGGCGGTCAAACGACTGATCAATGCTCTTTCGTATGGTGCCCCTTCCCCCTTGGCGCGGACCGATATATCTAAATGGGCGAATGCAAGCGCGTCGGAACGCGACGATTTGGAGGGTAGATCATGGCATTGGCGATTGGCGACACGGCGCCCGATTTCGAGGCGGAAACCACCGAAGGCAAGATTCGTTTTCACGACTGGCTGGGCAATTCCTGGGCAGTGCTGTTCTCGCACCCGAAGGATTTCACGCCGATCTGCACCACCGAGCTTGGCACCATGGCCCGGATGAAGCCGGAATTCGACAAGCGCAACACCAAGATCATCGGGCTCTCGGTCGATCCGGTCGACAACCACAAAAAATGGGCGGCCGATATCAAGGACGTGGTCGGCTTTGCGCCCAACTATCCGATGATCGGCGATACCGAACTGAAGATTTCCAAGGCTTACGGCATGCTGCCGGCCTCGACCAGCGGCACCTCGGAAGGCCGTACGCCGGCCGACAATCAGACCGTGCGCAACGTGTTCATCATCGGCCCCGACAAGAAGATCAAGCTGATCCTGGTCTATCCGATGACCACCGGCCGCAATTTCGATGAGGTGCTGCGCGTGCTCGACTCGCTCCAGCTCACCGCCAAGCATCGCATGGCGACGCCGGCGAACTGGAAGCCAGGCGAGGACGTAATCATGACCGGCGCCATCACGGATGACGAGGCCAAGAAGCTGTTTCCGCAAGGGTGGAAGACGCCGAAGCCCTACATCCGCATCGTGCCGCAACCGCGCGACTGACGCGGTATTGAGCGCAGATATTGCGGGGCGCGGCGCAACGCCGCGCCCTTCGCATTTTCAGGCAGCGAGAGTTACATGACGGCGCGACGCTCCCCCAATCCTGGAGGTCTGCCATGGCCAAAACCGCAATTCTCGGCGCCACCGGCCCGACCGGCATTCATCTTGCCGCCGCGCTGCATCAAAGCGGCACGCCGATGCGTGTCGTTGCGCGCGGCAAAGACAAGCTAGACCGGCTGTTCCCCGATGCGGCAATCGAGAAAATTGCGGCCGACATGGTCGACGCCAACGATACGTTGCGCGCCGTCGAAGGTTGCGACCTCGTCTATGACTGCATCGGTCTCGGCGGCGATCAGATGCATCTCCATCCGGTAACCGCGCGCAACATCGCCCTGGCGCTGCGCCAAACCAAAGCGCGCTGCGTCCAGGTGTCGAGCTATTGGGCCTACTATCCGCAAGGTCGCGAGCGCATGAACGAGCAGCATCCGCGCACCGGCGGTCCGCCCTGGATCCAGCACCGCCGTGAAGCCGAGGACATTCTTTTAGACGCTGGCGCCGCCATTTTGCACCTACCGGATTTCTATGGCCCGCAGGTACATGTCAGCACGTTGCAAGGCGCGCTGCAGGAAGCGGTGGCCGGCAAGACCATGAACTGGCTCGGCGATGCGGACACAATGCGCGAATATGTCTTTGTGCCCGACGCCATGCGTATCGCGGCGGCGATAGGCCAGCACGCCGAAGCCTTCGGCTCCCATTGGTGCCTGCCGGGCGCCGGACCGTTGAACGGCCGGCAACTCACCGACATCGTCTCCCGCCATCTCGGCCGCGCGGTCAAGCTGCGCGCCGCTGGGCTCCTCATGCTGCGTGCGGTCAGCCTGTTCAACAAAGATCTGCGCGGCTTCATGCAGGTCGCGCCCAATTACATGAAGCCGGTCAGCTATGACGCGCGCAAGTTTGAAGCCCTGCTCGGTCCGCCGCAGATGACCGCCTACGACCGCGGCATCGGCCAGACGCTCGACTGGATCGCGGCGCGCCCGCATTAGCGCCCTGCTCTTGCTTTCCGGCGCGCCTGACGCAATTGTCTCGCCGCCGTGTCTTGGCTGGAGCAATATGCAATGAACAAGCTTGCTCAAACGCAACCGCCCTTCGCCCAGTTTTTGGGGCTGAAGATTACCCACGTCTCGCCCGAGCGCGTCACCGCCGAGCTCGAGGCGCGCCCAGAGCTCAACAACCGCTTCGGCATCATGCACGGCGGCTGCATCATGTCGCTCGCCGACAATCTCGGCGGCACCGCTACCACAGCCAATCTAAAAGCCCGGACAGTCCACCGCCACGATCGAAAGCAAGACGAACTTTTTCGCTTCCATCCCGATCGGCGATACGGCCTATGCCGAATGCACGCCGCTGCATCGCGGCAGCAGCACCATGGTCTGGCAGACCCGCATCACGCGCAAAGACGGGCGGCTCTGCGCGCTGGTGACCCAAACGCAGATCGTGCTCAATCGCGCGAAGTGAAATCGGCTCAACTTTCCGCCGCCACCGAGGCCGCAGCATTGGCCGCCGCCGGACGCGCAGCAGCGCCGCGGTTGGCCATCACCACGCCGACCGCACAGACCACGATGCCAAGGACCGACACGGCATCGAGCTTCTCGCCGAACAGCACAAAGGCGAACAGCGCGGTGACCGCCGGCACCAGATAGAACAGGCTGGCAAAGCCGGTCGCCGCCGAGCGGCGGATCAGCCAATACATCAACGCCACCGCCCCGACCGACATCACCAGCACCAGCCAGGCCATGGCGAAGACCAGCGCGCCGCTCCAATGGATGACGCGCGTCTCGAAGGCGAAGGCGCCGATCCAGAACAGGCTGCCGGCGGCGACATATTGCACGAAGTTGCCGGTGCGCCAGTCGATCGGCCCGCAATAGCGCTTCTGATAAAGCGTGCCGAAAGTGATGCCGAGCAGCGAAACCAGGCTGGCGCCCCAGCCGAGCCACGTGCCGGAACCGCTGACGCTGCGGTCGTGCAGCACCAGCAGCACGCCGACCAAGCCGAGGACGAGCCCGGTCCATTGCAGCCGCGTCACCCGCTCCCCCATGAAACGGTTGGCGATGGTCGAGGTGAGCAGCGGCTGCAGCCCGGGGATCAGTGCCGAGATGCCGGCTGGCACGCCCTGGCTGATCGAGATGAAGACGCCGCCGAGATAAAGCCCGTGCACCATCGCGCCCGCCGCCATGCTGTGGCCGATCTCGGCGCCGCGCGGCCAGCGCGCGCGCACGGCAAGCGCGATGGCGGCCAGGATGAGCACCACGAAGATCATCCGCACCGCCAGGAAGGTGAACGGCTCGATATAGGGCAGGCCGAACTTGGCGCCGATGAAGCCCGAGCTCCACAGCAAGACGAAGATCATCGGCGCCGTCGCCGTAGCGGCGTGACCCAGGCGGGTCGTGCTGTCGTGGCTGTTGGATGCACTCATGGCGAGAATGCGGCTATAGCACCTCGCCGTCGTTCTGACTGCCCCTAATTCGCAATGCGCCAGTTCCCGTTGCGGCGCACCAGCCAAGGCATCGGCCGTCCATCACCACCGGCTCGGGTACACCGCAGCCCGCTTTGCCCGCCGACCGCACCAATGCCGACGCACCGCTCGATGCGCAGAATTCGAAAGCCCGCTGACGCGCGGCGGCGCGCCTAACCGAAAATCCCGTAAATGCCGAAGCCGAGGCTGGCGCTCAGCACGGCCTCGATCGCCTGGAACTGCATGCGGCTTAGCTCGGGGCTGATATAGGGAAAAATCATGCGCCCGACCGGCAGCATGATGGCCGCCACCAAGCCGATGCACATCAGCTTGACAATGAATGGCCGATCGATCTTCACGAGACGCTCTCCCCACGGACCTTCGCAACGTCAATTATCCTGTTTGCGGGTGTGCTTCAATCAGGTTTGGAAGGCCTCATCGACCGGCACCCGGTAGCCGTTGGCGAGCCGGTTGGTTTCGTTGGCCATGCCGGTCACCGCCATCACCTCGCCGAACATGGCTTCCGTCATGCCGGCCTTGCGCGCCGCAGCGGTGTGGCTGGCAATGCAATAGGCGCAGCCATTGGTGACCGAGACCGCGAGATAGATCATCTCCTTGGTCAGCGGATCGAGCGCGCCCGGCGCCATGATCTCCTTGATGCTCTCCCAAGTGCGTTTGAGCGTCGCCGGATCGCGCGCCAGATATTTCCAGAAATTGTTTACGTCCGGCACGTTGCGGGATTTCTTGATGTCGTCATAGACCGCGCGCACTTGCGGCGAGGCATCGGCGTATTCGACGGGCGGAGGCGTTGCCATGGGACGATCCTGACATGAAGGGTTTGACGGCCGATTGTGACGCGCTTTGGCGCAATCACCAAGCTCCCACGAATTCGTGATTTTGCATGCTTCAAATCGTGACCCTATTGGTCCGGCCCGTTTGGTAGGAGCAAGCGACACCGACAAACTGGGGATTCCCAATGCTTAACCGACGGACTTTAATCAGCACGCTGGCGGCTGCCGCCGCCCTCTCCTTTACCGCCATTGCCTCAGCGACATCGCCGCAGACGTTCGACGCCAAGGCTTTCGCCGCCGCGCAAGCCGCCGGCAAGCCGATCCTGTTGCACATCACCGCGCCTTGGTGCCCGACCTGCAAGGCGCAGACGCCGATCCTGTCCAAGCTCGAGGCGATGCCGAAGTTCAAGGACCTGGTCGTGCTCAATATCGACTTTGACACGAGCAAGCCGCTGCTGCGCGAACTGCACGTCGCCCAGCAGAGCACGCTGATCGTCTACAAGGGCAAGCAGGAAGCCGGCCGCTCCACCGGCGACACCAACGCGGCCTCGATCGAAAGCCTGCTCGATAAGGCGATCTGATGGGCACGCTCGCGCTCGCTTTGCTGGCGGGCGTTCTCTCCACGCTTTCGCCTTGCGTGCTGCCGCTGTTGCCGATTGTGCTCGGCGCTGCCTTGACCGAGCACCGCTTCGGGCCGGTCGCGCTGGCGGCGGGCGTCGCGCTGTCGTTCGTGATCATCGGCCTGTTTGTTGCCACCATCGGCTTTACCATCGGGCTCGACCAGGACCTGTTTCGCAAAGTCGCGGCGGCGCTGCTGATCGTGATCGGCGCGGTGCTGCTGCTGCCGCGTCTGCAGGCGCAGGTCGCGGTCGCCGCCGGGCCGTTCGGCAATTGGGCGCAAGCCCAAGCCGGCGGGATGTCGCGCAGCGGGCTGGCCGGCCAGTTCGCGGTCGGGCTGTTGCTCGGTGCCGTATGGAGCCCTTGCGCCGGACCGACGCTCGGCGCCGCTTCGCTGCTGGCGGCGCAAGGCAAGAATTTGGGCCAGGTCGCCGTTACCATGCTGGCCTTCGGGATCGGCGCCGCCGCGCCGCTGCTGCTGCTTGGCGTATTGTCGCGCGAGGCGCTGATGCGGTGGCGCGATCGTCTGCTGAGCGCCGGCAAGACCGGCAAGATCGCGCTCGGGCTGGTGCTGCTGGCGACCGGCGTGTTCATCATCAGCGGCATCGACAAGCGCATCGAGACCATCTTGGTCGACGCCTCCCCGGCTTGGCTGACGCATTTGACCACGCGGTTTTAGGCCCTTACGCCGAATTTGTGCACAACCGATCCGGTTCTGCGCTAGCATGCTGCCCAAGCGCGGCATCAGGCTCGGAGGTGTGCGTGTCGCAATTCTACGACCATGCGGTCGGCGCGGTGCGCGCGCTCTATGACCGCCGCATCGCGACGCCGGCGACGCTCGACCCCGCGCATTATTTTCCCAATGCGGCGCGCTTCACCGAGCGCTGGACCGACATCCGCCGCGAGGCGCTCGCCGTCGGCGGGCTGTTGCACAAGCTGCCGCGCTTCCACGACTTGATGCCGCAGCAGGCCGACATCTCGGCCAATGACGGGCGCGACTGGCGCATGTTCATCATGAAAGCCTATGGCGTGCCGGTGGACGCCAATCTGCAGCGCTGCCCGACCGTCGCCAGGTTGCTCGACGAGACGCCGGAGGCGGTGTCTTGCGTCCTGTCGTTTCTGGCGCCCGGCAAACATATCCCGGTGCACCGCGGCCCGTTCCGCGCCATCCTGCGCTTTCATCTGATGCTGTCGATGCCGTGCGACGCCAACGGCGTACCGGCCTGCGAGATGCTCATCGACGGTGTGCCCTATCGTCTTGCCGACGGCGAAAGCCTGTTGTGGGACGACACTTTTCCGCACGAGGTGTGGAACCGCAGCGACCAGGTGCGCATCGCGCTTCTGCTCGACGTCTGGCGCAAGGACATGCCGGCCGACATCGCGCTGCTGTCGCAAGGCGTCATGCTGCTGGCAAAGACGTTGATCCGCACCCGCGCCATGACGTATGCGGCGTGAAGCGGATAAGCTATCGTCCCGCCCGACCATCCCCTGCCCTGCCGCCAAGACCGCGCGAGGAAACCCATGCCCAAATCGCCCGATTATTTCCACGGCAAGACCATCGTCATCACCGGCGCCGCCAGCGGCATCGGCCGGGCGGCCGCCCTGATCTTCGCGCGCGAGGGCGCCAATGTGGTGTGCGCCGACATCAACGAGAAAGGCGTCGCCGAGACCGCCGAACAGATCAACGCGCTCGGCGGCCAGACGCTGGCGCTCACCATCGACGTCACCAAGCGCGCGGCGATCGAGGACATGGTGCAGCTTGCGCTCGACGGCTTCGGCCGCATCCATTTCCTGTTCAACTCGGCGGGCTCCGCGCTCGCCCGCTCCAAATTCCTCGACATCGACGACGACCTGTTCGAGCGCACCTATGACCTCAACGTGAAAGGCACCTTCTACGGCATGCAGGCGGTGCTGCCGCACATGCTGGAGAACAAGTTCGGCGTCATCGTCAATGTCGGCTCGATGGCGGCCAAACGCGGCGGACCCGGCACCTCGGTGCATTACGCCTCCGCCAAGGGCGCGGTGGTGACCATGACCATGGGCGTGGCGCGCGAGTTCGCCACCCAAGGCATCCGCTGTCTGTCGATCTCGCCCGGGCCGATCGACACCGCCTTTGCCGCGGCGGCCGCCACCTCGCCGGAGCTGAAGCAGAAGATGCTCGACGACGTGCCGATGAAGCGCTTCGGCAAGCCGGAGGAAATCGGCGAACTGGTGCTGTTCATGTGCTCGGACGCCTGCGAATTCATGACCGCCGATACCGTCTTCGCGAACGGCGGCGGCGGCTGGAGGTAAGCAATGACGACGTGGTGCCGATTCGAGAAAGACAACCAGATCAGCTACGGCGTGGTCGAGGGCGACACCGTCATCGCCGTCGACGGCATTCCGTGGGGCGAACACAAGCGCACCGCACGCTCCTTCCCGCTCGCCGGCGTCAAGCTGCTCATCCCGGTCGTGCCGCCGACCTTCTATTGCGTCGGCATCAACTACGCCGACCACATCCGCAAGATGGCCGCCATTCGCAAGACCGAGCCGGTGTTCCCCAAGAAGCCCGACATCGGCTACCGCGCCAACAACGCGCTGATCGCGACCGAGGAGCCAATCGTCAAGCCGGCCGATGCCGGCGACGCCTTCCAGTACGAAGGCGAGCTGGTCGCCGTGTTCGGCAAGCGCGCGCGCAACGTTTCCCGCGAGAACGCGCTCGACTACGTGTTCGGCTGGACCATCGGCAACGACGTCTCCGAGCGCACCTGGCAGAAGGACGACCGCACGCTGTGGCGCGCCAAGAACGCCGACACCTTCAAGCCGATGGGGCCGTGGATCGTCACCGGGCTCGACCCCGACAAGATGGAGACGGTGATCCGCGTCAACGGCAAGGAGACCGACCGCTTCGCCACCAACAACATGATCTTCGATGCGCCGACCTATATCGCGGAGGTGTCGAAATACTGCACCATCGAGCCGGGCGACGTGATGTGGATGGGCACCGACGGCGTGCCGGCCAACATCAAGCCGGGCGATACGGTGGAAATCGACATCTCCGGTATCGGCGTGTTGCGCAACAAGGTGGTGGCGGCGCCGTGACACGCAATTAGCCGGTATAACTTCGCGCAATTGCGCCTCGCCGCGCGACAGCGCCCGCGTATGGGCGTAACGCTGGTGAACCCCACTTGCCGAGGCCGCAGCCCATGACCCAGATGCTTTCCGACGACGACGTCGGCCGCCAGATCCTCGACGTTTTCATGCAGCATCGTATTCCGGTGAGCGGCACGCTGCCGCGCAACTATTTTTTCCCGGTACGCGACGCGGATTTCCAGCGCGGGCTCAACAAGGCGGTGGCCAACGACTGGATCGCCATCGACCGGCGCAACCGCTACCGCTATCAGCTCACCGCCACCGGCCATGACGCGGCCTGCGCCGGCGAGAAGGCGGAGACGTGAGGCCGGGCATTCTTTTTTCGCTCTCCTGATGGGAGAGCGAAGCGAGCGTGCGCGCGCGTCTTCCGATTCATTTGTCAAACAGCCAAGCGCCAGCGCCCGTGTTCTTTGTCGAGGCGCCGGGGACGCCTGTCTTTCCGTCCCCTTTCAAAAAGGGGTGTGGAGCGCCGTCAGGCGCTGCCGTATTCCTTCCGTGCCGCGCGCCTTGCGGCGCACGGGCGCCTCTCGGCGCTCCACGGGCGGCGATTTCAGTCCCCGGGGCCGTGCTTCCCGACGCGGCGACGAGCGGCATTTGCGCCAACCCGACCCGGACGGCTTTCGCCGTCCCTCGTCCGCGTCACGTCCAGCCATTGAAGGCAGGCCCTCGTAGTGAGGCCGGACGGCTACCCGAGGCCTCCCGGGAGCGGGGTTACGAGCCCCGCGCGCGGGCGCCGCATCCCACCCCGCCATCGGACCGTCTCGCGACGACGCCCCTTGAGTGGATGGGACATTTCGCGTATATATTCCTATCGAAGTTCTGTCAAGGAATAAAATCAGCCGGGCCGGCTTAAATCCGCTGCCCGTTCGGCCGGCGGTATTCGCTGCGGTGGCCGCGGCGGTTCTCGCTGCGCAAAGCGCTTGGCTTTCGCCTTCGAGCCGAAGCGGTCCTTGATCTTGCCGCGGTGCTTGACGATCAAGTAGCCGCCCTTGGTCATGCTGAACGGCGCCTTGAGCAGCCCGAGGTGATCGTACTTGGTGCCGCGCGGATGCTTGAACGGCTCGAACCAGGTCGGGTAGACGAAATTCGACATTTCGAGGCCGTCGACCAGGAAGGTGTCCTCCTCGACCGCGTCGCACATCTCATAGGCGTATTCGCGCCCGCGCGTGCCCTCCGCCCACATATTGGCGATCGGATCGATCACCATCTCGAACAGTTCGTGCGAGGCGGTGAGGCTGATCGGCTCGCGGTTTTCCAGCACGCTCTCGACGAAAACGAAAGAGATCGGCCGCCCATGGCGCGTGAGGTCGTGATAGCCGTCGATGTCTTTCGACACGTCGGCGGCATTGTCGAGATAGTAGAACTGCCAGTCCGTCGCCTTCGGCTTGGTGGTGTTGTAGAGCTTCACCGGGTAGCCCCAGACCGGCAGGAAGTGCCGGTCGTAGCATTTCTGCAGCGCGGCGGTGAGCTTGCCGAAGGGCACGCCGAGGGAGAGCTTGGCCTTGTTCACGCAGGCGATGCGCACGGGACGGCCATGCCGCACCGGCGCGCGATGAATTCTGGTCATGATCGACGCCCCCAGAAACGCGCTACAACCAAAAGTGTAGGCGCGTTCCAGGCGCAATTGTAAACGGGCATCGCACAGGATGCTGGCTGTCATGCCCGCGAAGGCGGCATCCGTACTCACTGACACATGTGTTTACTGGGCCCCACCTGAGCGGGAATGAGCAATGCCCGCCGCGCGCCGCCCTAACCTTCCCGCTCCTCGGCAAGCGTCACCACATCGCGCGTGCGGGTGACGCCCTCCGGCCAGGCGCGGCTAAAGTCGGCGACCAGCGCCTTGAACTCGTCCGAGCCGAGCGCGGCATCGCATAAAGCCTTGTCGGCGAACCGATAGACGGCGTAGTGCACGCCCTCCTCCACCGTGCTCCAGAAGCGCCAGGCCTTCTCGCATTTGAAGGCGCGCATCGCCCACGGCAGGTGGTCGGTGGAATACCAATGGTCGAACTTGTCGCGCAGGCTGGGCGCGACGACGGCACGGACGAGAAAGATGGTTTTTGGCACGAATTCACTCCACCGCTGTATAATCCTATGCCATCCGGAATTGCCGGCGAAGCGCAAAACCAAATAGCGCCAGGCAAGCCAGCGACAGCACGCTCTGCATTGTCGCGAGCATTCTTACAAATAAGATTTGGCCGCTTGGAACTTTGAATAGTTCTCCGTCAAAAACAAGCCTAATAACTGCTCGCGATCCTTCGTCGCTCCATACTCCAAATGGCCTAACCGTCTGCAGAAACGAAAACTCTAATAGCTTGAGGTACTGCCATGTTCCTTCAAACGTGAAGCCAATACGAAAAACCGCGTAAAGGCCCGCGAAGCACACCAAAATTAGTAGCCACATGGCAAGTGGGCGACCAATACTATTCCCGTATCGCGACGATGCGGCATATAGTAGAGACAATAACTTTGGTAGCCAGCCAGATCGATCCCAAGAAAGCTCCCGCTCCTTCGCGCGCATTTCTAGCCCCCAAAAACGTGCCTCTTCTTCATATGCATCCTGAGATTTCATTGCGTACCGCAACGTGCGATATGCTTGGGCGGCTTTCTCATAATATTCGCTGCGCCCTTTGGAACGAAACTCTTTGGGTACAATTTTCCAATCTAAAAACTCGTTCTGTTTTGGGAATACAGATTTCAAAAGATATTTTTGCGTCTTGAAAACGCGGCGCCCAATAAAACTTACAAGAGCGAAAAATGAGCGACGATGTAAATTGACGGCCTTCGAATCCGGCATCATGTTCAAAGACAGCTCCACGAAAAAAGGCGCGTCCAATAACCGGCTGATCGCCAGCACGAAAACTGACCGGTCCTCCAAAAACAGCACCGTCAAATGATAAACTCTCACCTCCCGCAAAATTACAGCCCTCGAATTGTGCGACAGCATTGAAGACGCAGCCCCTAAAACTTACTGACCCTTTGAAAATGCATCGCCTAAAACACGCGCGCCTAGAGAAATGGCAGCCATCAAATTTGGCATTGGAAAATGTGCGGCCAGTACTAAAAGTCAGCTCGTCTTGAAAGTTAGCGCTCGAGAGATCGACACGGGTTATAACTTGATGATTGAAAAACGCTGGACCACAAAATGTTGCTGCGCGCAAATCTACAATATCAGTGGGAAAATTAATATCGAACCGGGCCGGAAACAATCCATCAGGAACAACGATGTTTTCTATTCGACCAGTAACTTCAATACTCTTAACACTGACCACACCAGTCAAGTCAATTCCTGCACGTAAGCGACCAATTATGTCTAAGTGCAACTTGTCTATCTTATTCCTGTCCCATTTGTCTTTGAGCTGAGCGCGGTCCGGTTCATCGTCGGCGACCTTAACTCCAAACCGCGCAAAAAGGTCTTTTGGCGACCAAGGAAGATGAAATTGGCAAAAATAATTGCCGCCGATCTTTACCAGTTCCTCGTTTGCGAATTGGCACGATTTCTTTTCGGAGAATCCGCGAGCTTTTGGATTGTAGCAACAAGCAGCCATGTCACACCGCCAAATTATCGTGCTTCCTACTTGGCATCTCCGCGTGCTTATGCCGCAGCATAGCCAGCGCGCGCGACGCGCTT
>CAVXGN010000030.1:0-15819 GCA_963761245.1 uncultured Alphaproteobacteria bacterium
ATGGGCTGACGCGTCGCTCGCATCCCTGCCAGGTGCTGGCCGACGTAATGACATTCGAGGAAAAGAAGGGCTCGATCCGCGGACGTACCGTGGCCTGGTCCGGCGACGCCAACAACGTGCTGGCGTCCTGGATGCACGCGGCCGAGCGTTTCGAGTTCGAATTGCGGGTGGCAACGCCGGGCGAGCTCAAGCCGAAGAAATGGCTGATGGACTGGGTCAAATCATCGGGCGCCACCATCAAGCTCGGCGAAGACCCGGAAATCGCGGTCAAAGATGCCGATTGCGTGGTCACCGACACCTGGGTGTCGATGGGCGACCGCGACGGCAAGCGCCGCCACAACGTTCTCAAGCGTTACCAGGTCAACGCCCGCCTGATGGGAAAAGCCAAGCCGGACGCGCTGTTCATGCATTGCCTGCCGGCGCATCGCGGCGAGGAGGTGACCGACGAGGTGATCGACGGGCCGCAGTCGGTGGTTTTCGACGAGGCGGAAAACCGGCTGCACGCGCAGAAGGGCCTGCTGGCCTGGTGCTTGCACGCGGATGCGTGATCGTCATTCCGGGACCGGCCGTAGGTCGGGACCCGGAATCCAGAAACAGGCGCGGCAATTGTCGCTGGATTCCGGGTTCGCTCGCTTCGCGAGCGTCCCGGTAATGACAAGAGCAAGGGCTCGAATTCAAGCCGATGAACGCTACATAACGCCTATGACCGACCCCGCAACCAATCCCCGCATTGAAATCCCAACACGCGCGCCATCGGCGACCCCGACCGACGACAGCGTCATGCCGTTCGAAGTCGCCGCGCTCGATCTGCGCGGCCGCGTGGTGCGGCTCGGGCCGCTGATCGACGAAATCCTGGCGCGGCATGCTTATCCCGATCCGGTTGCCAAGCTTGTGGGCGAGGCGGTGGTGCTCACGGTCATGCTCGGCTCGGCATTGAAGATCGACGGCCGCTTCATCCTGCAGACTCAGAGCGACGGCCCGGTGCGCATGCTGGTGGTCGATTTCACCTCGCCCGGCAAAGTGCGGGCCTGCGCGCGTTTCGACAAGGATCGGGTCGCCGCCGCAATCGAGTTCGGCAAAGCCGACGGTGGCGCGCTGCTCGGGCACGGCCATCTCGCCATGACCATCGACCAGGGCCCCGACATGAACCGCTACCAGGGCCTGGTGGCGCTCGAAGGCGGCTCGCTGGAAGATGCCGCGCACGAGTATTTCCTGCGCTCCGAGCAGATTCCGACGCGGGTGCGTCTGGCCGTCGCCGAGGAACTGCGCGCCGGTCAAGGCGGCGCCAGCCATCGCTGGCGGGCCGGCGGCATTCTCTTGCAGTTTTTGCCCAAGTCGCCCGAGCGGGCGCATGTTGCCGATCTTCATCCCGGCGATGCGCCGGAAGGCGTGGAAGTTCATACGTTGCCGGAAGACGATGCCTGGGTTGAAGGCCGCGCGCTGATCGATACCGTCGAGGACATCGAGCTGATCGACCCGGCGCTGTCGAGCGAGCGGCTGCTCTATCGTCTGTTCCACGAGCGCGGTGTCCGCGTGTTCCGCGCCGGCGCGCTGCGGGCCGAGTGTTCGTGCTCGCGCGACAACGTCGAGGCCATGCTGCGCAGCTTTTCGCAGGACGACCGCGACCACATGGCCGAGAACGGCAAGATTTCGGTGACCTGCGAATTCTGCAGCGCCAATTATGTGTTCGCGCCGGGCGAGGTCGAGGCCAGGGCGAGCTGATCAATTGATCGTTCGCTCGGCGTAAGACGAATTGAGTGAAAACGCCGGAATCTCGATATCAAACGGTTCGCCGGTCGCCGTCACCATGCCGTAACTGCCGACCATAAAGCCCGACGGCGTCGGCAACGGAACCCCGCTGGTATATTCGAACGATTTACCGGGTTTCAGCGTCGGTTCCTCACCGACCACGCCGGGACCTTTGACCTCCTGCAGCCGCCCGAGCGCATCCGTGATGCGCCAGTGCCGCGTTTTGAGCTGCACCGTCTCGGCGCCGAGATTGGTGATATCGATGGTATAGGCCCAGAAATAATAGCCGTTCGTGGGCGACGACCGCTCGGAAAGAAAGCGGGGCGTCACCGTGACCTCGATCTTGCGGGTTACGGTACGGTACATTCTTATTGCCTTAAATACGCCGCCTGGGTTTGTCTTTCGTCTGGGAATTGGGATTATGGCCGAAAGATCGCAGGAAAGAAAAGCCGCCCATGGCCCCGGTTTCGAGTGAACGCGATCTGCGGCTTGACCTGTTCCGCGGGTTGGCCCTCTGGCTGATCTTTCTCGACCATATCCCGTCCAACGCGGTGAGCTGGATCACCATCCGCAATTACGGGTTTTCCGACGCGACCGAAATCTTCGTCTTTATTTCCGGCTACACCGCAGCCTTTGTCTACGGGCGCGCCATGCGCGAGCATGGCTTTATCGTGTCGAGTGCGCGTGTGCTCAAGCGCGCCTGGCAGATTTATGTCGCGCATGTGTTTCTGTTCGCGATCTACCTTGCCGAAATCGCCTATGTGGCGAACTCGTTCGACAATCCGCTTTACACCGAGGAAATGGGCGTCCTCAATTTCCTCCGCAATCCAGATGTCACGATCCTTCAGGCACTGCTGCTGAAGTTCAAGCCGGTCAATATGGACGTGCTGCCGCTCTACATCGTGCTGCTGCTCGGCTTCTCACCGATATTGTGGCTGTTGTTGCGCAGTCCGACGCTCGGTCTGCTGGCTTCCGCGGTGCTGTATGGCTTGATGTGGGAATTCAAGTGGAACATCGCCGCCTATCCCAAAGGGGTGTGGGTGTTCAATCCCTTCGCCTGGCAATTGCTGTTCGTGTTCGGGGCCTGGTGTGCCCTCGGCGGCGCACAAAAGCTGTCCCGCTGGTTAAACTCGCGGCTGACGTTTGCCTTGGCACTCGCCTATCTCGTGTTCGCCTTCTCCATCGCTATGACCTGGTATTTCCGTTGGCTCGGCGCCTACGTACCGAAAATCGTCGGCGAGGTGATCTATCCGATCGACAAAACCAATCTCGACGTGTTGCGCATCCTGCACTTCCTGTCGCTGGCCGTGATTACGGTGTGGTTTGTGCCGCGCGGCTGGCCGGGGCTCAAATCGCGGATATTCTGGCCGGCCATCGTTTGCGGGCAGCATTCGCTGGAGACGTTTTGCCTCGGCGTGTTCCTCGCTTTCGCCGGCCACTTCGTGTTCATCGAAGTCTCCGATCGGCTGCCCATGCAAATCGCGGTTAGCGCGATCGGCATCATCATCATGGTTGGCGTGGCGGCGCTGGTTTCGTGGTATAAGAACCTGGAACGTCGGGGGCCGGGCTCGCGTCCACCAACCGCGAAGCCGAGCCTTGCCGGGGGCGGCGCATGAGGATGCTGGGGATATTGGTGGTTGGCGGGCTGACGCTCGCCGGCCCGGCGCTGGCCGAGGATCCGGCCGAATGCCTGGTGGCCATCCATCAGGCCGAACCGAATTTCCGTTTACCGCAGGTTGCGCGCGCGCTTGCCGCCAAGCGTTTGGATGTATTGGTGGTGGGCGCGGGCTCTTCCGTGCTGCCCGGGCCGAATGGCGTCCAAAACGCCTATCCGGCGCGCCTGCAACATACGCTTGCCGAGAAGCTGCCGGGCGTCGCCGTGACCGTTGCGACCGACGTAAAGGCACGCCGGACGGCCGGTGATATGGTGAAGTCGCTGGCGCCGTTCCTGGCGCAGAACAAGCCGGCGTTGATGATCTGGCAGACCGGCACGGTCGACGCCATGCTGGCGATTGATTCAGACGAATTTAGCGCGACCCTCGAGAAGGGCGTGAAAATGGCCCATGCGGCGGGCGCCGACATCGTTTTGGTCAATGCCCAATACAGCCCGCGCACGGAATCAATGATTGCGCTAGGGACCTACCTGGACGATCTGCGTTGGGTTGCAGTGCAGCAAGAAGTGCCGCTGTTCGACCGATTCAGCATCATGCAGCTATGGTCCGATCTCGGGACCTTCGATTTAACGTCAGCTACAAATAAACTTGACATAGCCAAGCGTGTTCATAATTGCTTAGGGGTACTTCTGGCCGATTTCGTGATAGAATCGGCCAAGCCGGAGGAGCCGCCGTCCATTGCGGGCGGTCGCTAGCCGGGTTTTGGGGGGCTACGCTTGTCAAAGGCCAGTTTGGTGCATGGCGCGACGAAGCTGATCGTCGTCGCCGGGCTCATTATTGGTGTCGCGCTGCCGTTGGCGGCGCGCGCCGAAGTCAGGACGCCGGTTTGCGACGCGCCGATGGATATCATTCGGCTGCAGCGTCCGCTGGCGCATCTTTCGCAGAAACTTACCACCAGCGCCCCGATCACGATCGTCGCCATCGGCTCGTCGTCGACCGCCGGCGCCGGCGCCAGCTCGCCGTCCGCGAACTATCCGAGCCGGCTGCAAGTCGAGCTGAGGCGGCGCTTCCCCGGCCACCCGATCACCGTGCTCAACCGCGGCGTCGGCGGCGAGGAAATCGGCGATATGCTCAAGCGGCTCGACAAAGCCGTGGTCGAGGCCAAGCCCGATCTCGTCTTGTGGCAGCTCGGCACCAACTCGGTGCTCCGCAATCATCCGGTCACCGACCGTGGCGCCGCCATCCGCGCCGGACTTAAGAAGATCCGCTCGACCGGCGCCGATGTGGTGCTGATCGATCCGCAATTCGCGCCCAAGGTGATCAAGAAACCGGGCGTGGACACGATGCTTTCGCTGATCACGCTCACCGCCAAGGAAGAAGACGTGGATCTGTTCCGCCGCTTCGCCGTGATGCAGCGCTGGTACAAAGACGACCACATGGATTTCAAGTTCTTCGTGTCGCGCGACGGGCTGCACATGAATGACTGGAGCTACGCGTGCCTCGCGCAGGGCTTGGGCCGCGCCATCGCGGAAGCCGCGCAGCGGCCGGTCATATCGGCGTTCGCCGACTAACGGCCGCTTTCCTCACACCGCATCCAGCGCTTCGAGCAAATCCTCGACCACGTCGTCGGGGTGCTCGAGGCCGGCCGAGAAGCGCACCAGCCCGTCACCGATGCCGAGCTCGGCGCGCTGCGCCGGTGTCAGCCGCTGATGCGTGGTGGTGGTCGGATGGGTGATCAGGCTTTTCGCGTCGCCGAGATTGTTGGTGATGGCGATGAGGTTGAGCGCGTTGAGGAAGCGGAAGGCGCCTTCCTTGCCGCCTTTGATCTCGAACGAGCAGAGCGTCGAGCCCGCCTTCATCTGCTTGCGCACGATATCGGCCTGCGGATGGTCGGGGCGGCCGGGATAGATCAGCCGCGTGATCTTCTTGTGGCCGTCGAGCGCGACGGATACCGCGGCCGCCGTCTCGGTCTGGCGCTGCACACGCACCGATAACGTCTCCAGGCCTTTCAGCAAAACCCAGGCATTGAACGGCGACAGCGACGGCCCGGTCTGGCGGATCACCTGGTGCACGTGATCCATGATGAATTTTTCCGATGCCAGGATGATGCCGCCGAGCACGCGGCCTTGGCCGTCGATGTGCTTGGTCGCGGAATAGACCACGCAGTCGGCGCCAAGTTCGAGCGGCTTCTGGTAGAGCGGGGTGGCGAACACGTTGTCGACCACCAGCTTGGCGCCGGCCTCGTGCGCGATGTCGGCGACTGCGGCGATGTCGATCACCTCCAGCGTCGGATTGGTCGGCGATTCGAGAAAGAACGCCGTGGTGTTCTTGCGCACCGCTTTCTTCCACTCGTTGAGATCGGTGCCGTTGACCAGCGTCGAGGTGACGCCGAAGCGCGGCAGCCATTCCTCGATCACCCAGCGGCAGGAGCCGAACAGCGCCCTGGCGGCGACCACGTGATCGCCGGCCTTGACCAGCCCCATCAGCGCGGTCGTCACCGCCGCCATGCCGGTCGCGGTCGAGCGCGAGGCCTCCGCGCCTTCGAGCGAAGCCATGCGCTGCTCGAACATGGTCATGGTCGGGTTGGAGTAGCGCGAATAGACATAGCCCGGGATCTTGCCGGAGAAGCGTGCTTCGCACGCCTCGGCACTCTCGTAGACATAGCCTTGGGTGAGGTAGAGCGCCTCCGAGGTTTCGTTGAACTCAGAGCGCAAGGTGCCCGCATGAACCAGGCGGGTTTCGGGGCGGTAGGTCTTACTCGACGCGGGCATCGTGAGCCTCCTTTGGGCCTTTTGGTCTTACGCATGGCCTTGTCCGAAAACCGGTACCCACTTTTCGGGGCCATGCGCTGGCCAACAAAAAACCGGCCGGAGAAAAACTCTCGGCCGGGCTCACGTGTCCCCGGCCTTTTAGCGATTTATTTAACGTGGCTGCAAGCCGGCCGGCTCAAATGACCACGGGATAAGCTGTTTGTAGCGGGAACCACGGCTTCCCGTCAAGACGCTCGTCGGGTTAGATCGGCGCTCTATCGGGACCAGGCGCCGTGGCACTCTCATTCGCCATCGAGGACAAGGGCATTCTGCCCGACCGCATGATCGCGGGGCTTGCCGCCGACGGCGCGATCCTGCCGGCGAGCGACTTCGTTCCCGGCCAGATCCAGCCGGCGAGCCTCGACCTGCGGTTGGGCGAGGTGGCTTATCGCGTGCGCGCGAGCTTCCTGCCGGGCTCGACCACGGTCGCCCAGCGCATCGATGAATTGAAGCTGCACGAATTCGCGCTCGGCGACGGCGCCGTGCTGGAGACCGGCTGCGTCTACATCGTGCCGCTGCTCGAAAGCCTGGCGCTGCCCGAAGATATCGCCGCCGCCGCCAATCCGAAAAGCTCGACCGGACGGCTCGACGTGTTCACCCGCGTCATCGCCGACGAGACCCGCGGCTTCGACCGCATCGAGGCCGGCTATCACGGGCCGCTTTACGCCGAGATCTCGCCGCGCACCTTTCCGGTGCTGGTGCGCGAGGGCTCGCGGCTTTCGCAAATCCGCTTCCGCCGCGGCCATGCGCTGCTCGACGGCGATGCCCTGCGCAAGCTGCACGCGCGCGAGCGGCTGGTCGACACCGACGATGCCGATGTCAGCGAAGGCGTCGCGGTCGGCGTCGATCTCTCAGGGCTCGGTCCCGGCGGTCTGGTCGGCTATCGCGCCAAGCGCCACACCGGGCTGATCGACGTGGAGCGCCGCGCCGGCTACGCGGTGCTCGATTTCTGGGAGCCGATGCAAGCGCGCGCCGACAAGAATCTGATCCTCGACCCCAACGAGTTCTACATCCTGGCCTCGAAGGAAGCCGTGCAGGTGCCGCCCGACTACGCCGCCGAGATGGTGCCGTTCGATCCGCTGGTCGGCGAGTTCCGCGTGCACTATGCCGGCTTCTTCGATCCCGGCTTCGGCTATGCCGGCGCCGGCGGCAAGGGCGCGCGCGCGGTGCTGGAAGTGCGCTCGCGCGAGGTGCCGTTCGTTCTGGAGCACGGGCAGATCGTCGGTCGCCTGGTTTACGAGAAGATGCTGGCCAAGCCCGACAAGCTCTACGGCCAAGGCATCGGCTCAAACTATCAGGCGCAGAGCCTGAAGCTGTCGAAGCATTTCAAATCGTAGTGGCGTCGTCCGCACCCGCCTGCGCGCGTGCAGGCTCCAGCGGACGATCCGGTCATCACTGCAGGATTTATCGAATCGAGCGCGGCGTCAGCCGATACCAGGCAACCTTGCCGGCCGCGAAGCTCGAACGCCCGCGCCGCGACCACAGCGGCGGCGCATGGTCGCCGACCACCAGGATCTCCGCCGGCCCGATCGCGGGATCGAGCGCCACCCGCGACAGCGTATTGAAGAAGTCGTGCCACAGCTCGGCCATGCGGCAGACATTGGCGGTCGCGAACGGATTGGCGCCGGTGCTGCAGCCAAACTTGGTCTTCGCTTCGCCGGGCGCCACCGGGATATGGGTGTTGAGCGTGAGCCAATAGATGAAGCGCGGCTCGTCGGGCGGCGCCAGATTTTTCGCTTCCCTGATGATGATAGGCGCCATATCGGCGTCGCAGGCGCCGCGGAAGGCGCCGCCGCACATGCGATGGGTTTCTTTCAGGATTTGCCGGCCGAACACCATTTTGTCGAAGCCGAGCCGCGGATACCAGAACTTGCGCTCGAACATACCGCCGGAGAAGGCGTGCAGCGCGACCGAAGCGTAGCCGCGCCGGTGCAGCAGCTCGGGCAGGCAGGAATAGCCGTATTTCGGCGCATAGTCGGCATAGAACGTGCGCGTCTCGCATAATTCGCGCATCTCGCCCGCCGTGGTCGAGCCGTAATACGTGGCGGTGCCGGAGGTCACTTTATATTTTTGCGTAATGCGCGGATCGGAGAGCGGCGAGTCGACGAGCGCGCGCTCCTTCGGATCGGTCATGTAGCCGAGGCTTTCCACGATCACCATCACGACATTGCGGCCGTTGGTGCCGGCGACCCTATTGAAGCCCGACGCATCGGCGGCCGAGACCACCGGCACGTTGCGGCCGAACATCGATCCGTATTGATAATGCGCCGAGACGTTGGTGACGAAATCGAGCCCGGCGAAAGGCAGCATCGCGCCGAGCAGGACGTAAATGTTGGCTTGCAACAGCTTGGTCCGCCGCGACAGCAAATAGAGCGTGATCGCCGTCGTCGCCACCAACACGCCGATCAGCGAAGCGTAAAGCGGCGAGGCGAAGAAGTGGATGCGCTTGGCGTGATCGAACGCGATGACGAGCTCGGTCGGCGCCAAGCCAAACATCAGCGACAGCGTCCAGACCAGATCGAAGCCGAGGATTGCGACGAACAGCGTCGCGGTGAGCGCGAACGGCAAGCGGCGCGCGCACACCGCCAGGATGGCATAGAGGATGATGCAGCCGGTGCGCGGTGGCAGTCCGACGTCGATGAAGGAGCCGAGCGTCGCCAGCGACAGCAAGTTGGGCAGCAGCAGTCCGGCGCCGAGCAGTGCGGCGTTCGGCGACTGCAGGAAGTCGCGCCAGGCGCGCCAGGAGAACTCGCGCTGGAGGTAAGGAATCGCCCTGCCAAACAACGCAGGCATGGATCCTTCTGGGGCTGCGGGTGGCAGGGCGCTCATGCGGCTGGAAGCTAGTCGCGAACGGTAAAGGCCTGCTTTATGGGCGACATTAATTCGCGTTAATCTGCATTAGCGGGCAGGGGCTGGATGCGGGGCGCGGCCAGCCTTTTTGCGCCGGAGCCGCGGCCGTTAGTGCACGGTCACGTGGACGAGCAAGTCGGCGCAGGCGGGACGGTTTTGCGTTTTGCCGCATACCCGGAGCGTGAAGTCATCTTTGCCGACATGGCCGGGCTTCGATGAATAGGTGAAATGGGCATGCGGTCGCAAAGCGACATTGCCATGCTGCGGTTTTGTCACGAGGTACAGCATTTGAAAGACGGTTGTCCCGCCCGCCCGCCATTGGTTCTTGCTGCATTGGTGACCCGATTTGACGTCCATGTAGACGGGCCACGGCCCCTGGGAATTGAGATTGAAATGGACCCGGGACAAGCAACCGCGATCTTCCTGTGCCAATGATGTAGTCGTCGTCGCGATCAAGGCCATCGCCGTGAAAATCGGTCGTGCCCACTGCCGCATAAGATGGCGCTTTGCTTGAGGCATCGATTTCGCCGGCATTGCATTGCTCCCGACAGCACATAACATTTCAGGCTGTTGCCAGTTGCGCATCTCATCACTAATGTCCGCGTTGCGAAAGCGGGCGTAGTTCAATGGTAGAACGGCAGCTTCCCAAGCTAATCTTAGCGAATTCCGTACCAAAAAATTAATCAGCGATTGCTAAGATATCCTTGTAGACCGGGCATTATCCGTGTCACCTCGGTCTCGGAATGATTGAGAACAGACCCCGCACAGGTGGCGTCCGCGCCGACAAAATGCCGACTAAAAGCCGACCTCAAAATTTCACTGACGCCAGCGTGCAAGCGCTTCGCGATTTCGACGTGCTCGGCACCTTTCACGATCTCGGCGTGAAAGGATTACGGCTCCGCGTTGGCGCACGGCGAATGTCGTGGATATTTTTTAAAGAGAACCGACTACACGGAACACGCTCCGCAACGTGCAAACTGCTCGGCCACTTCCCCGAAATGATTGTCGCCGATGCGCGGAAGGAAGCTCTAAAAATCGCCGGACGCATTGCGGCTGGTCAGATCGAGCCGGGCAAACGTGCCGCCGCGAAATTCGGCGAGACATTGGACAAATATATCGAGCACTTAAAACGCAAAGCGGAGCGAGCGGGAAAGCCCGCACGATGGGCAGCCAACGTCGAAAAGCTCGGGAAGCAATTGCTGCGCCCTAAATGGGGAAAATGGTCGCTTGCCGAAATGAGCGCAGCGCCCGCTGCGGTAGCGCAGTGGCATAGGGAGGTTACTGAGAACGCCGGGCCGGTGTCGGCAAATCATTGCTGCCGCGTGATCCGCGCCGCCTATCGACGCGCTGCTCGGCTTGATCGATCATTGCCGCATCACAACCCGGCCTCGGCCGTCGAATATAATTCTGAAACGCCATCGCAAAAGGGCTTGTCGTTTGCGGACTTTCCGAAATGGTATGACGCATGGTCCAAGATCGATCGCCGACGCGCCGAGCATATCACTTGCTGGCGCTTTTGACTGGCGCGAGGCCGGGCGAGCTTGCAAGACTGAAATGGAGCGACGTGCGACCGCGCCAGCGTTCGCTTGTGATCGCCCATGCTAAGGCTGGCGCTGATATCGCGGTGCCGATGTCCATTGAGATCGTGAAGGCGTTGCGCATGGCACGCGACGCTGAAGACGAGGGCGAGGAATTGGTCTTTCCCGGCTGCGCGCAAATCGGCCATCGTGACAAGCTACCGGCGCGGGGAAACATGTTGAGGCACACCTTCCGAACCGTATGCGCCGATCTCGGTGTTGACGAATTGCTGGCGCATTTTTTGATGGGCCATGCACCCGAAGGCATCTCGCAAAAGTATATAGCCCGGATGATCCTGACGAGCGGCCCCGCTCTTAGGGCTGCGCAGCGCAAGGTTTCCCAGCGCATTGTCGCTTTATTGAACCCCACCGTGCGAGCTCCTACGCTTTCGCCAGATGACCCGCAAAGGTATCGGGAGGAAACCCTCTTGCCCGCGCTGCCCTAAGGCCGGGCATAAGACGCCGATCGTCCGAGGCTAGGTGAACTCATAAGCTGACGTGGATGCACCACCAACGCCCGTTATCAGGTAAAGCGTACGTAGCGCAGAAATCGCGAAACTGTCGTGAATAGCACTTCGCGGCCCACTTGACCGACGTCTCAAATGGTCGCTATCGGCTGATTTTGTTGCAGAAGTGATTTGAAGGTTTTGGCGAACAGTGATTCCGTCTTCTGACGACATTTTGTGTCGGAGACGGGCGATGATGGGACGCCAGAACAACGACCAGGGTCATCTGTTCTACGAGTTCTGCCTCGATGAGGTGGTTCCTGATGATCATCTGGTGCGCAAGATCGACGCCGTTCTCGATCTATCATGGGTCCACGCGGAACTCGCACCGCGCTATCCAACCCTCGGTCGGCCCTCGGTCGATCCGGTTCTAATGATCCGGATGCTGATCATCGGTTATGTCTTTGGCCTGCGTTCCGAGCGGTTGCTGTGTCGCGAGGTGCAGGTGAACTTCGCTTATCGCTGGTTTTGCAAGCTCGGCATTGAGCACAAGATTCCTGATCATTCAGCGTTTTCGCGTGCACGCAATGAGCGCTTCCGCGACAGCGGCATCTTTCGTCAGGTATTTGAGCGTGTGGTCGAGGCGTGTATCGCAGCCGATCTCGTTGGCGGAGAAGGGTTTGCCGTGGATGCCAGCCTGATCCGGCCGACGCCAACAAGCAGCGCTCGATCCCGGGCTCAGAATGGCAAAAGACACGCGATCCCGAGACGGCGAGCCGGGCCGTGCAGGAGTATCTGGCGACCCTCGATGATGCGGCTTTTGGTGCGGCCAGCGACGTCACACCGAAGTTCGTCTCGCCGTCCGACCCGGCCGCGCAATGGACCGGCGCGATGCGAGGCCCGGCGTTCTTCGCCTACGCCGACAACTATCTGATCGATGTGAAGTTCGGCGTCATCATGGACGTCAAAGCCTCGCGCGCCATCCGCCAGGCCGAAGTTGGCGCGGGGAAGACCATGGTTGAGCGCACCGAGAAGCGCTTCAATATCAAACCCAAGTGGCTCGCAGCCGATACGGCCTACGGTTCAGGCCCGAACCTCAACTGGCTCGTCAAAGACAAGGACATCGCGCCGCACATCCCGGTGATCGACAAGTCGAAGCGCGAGGACGGAACCTTGAGCCGGGAGGACTTCAGATTCGACAAAGAGCGCAATGTCTATATCTGCCCGGCGGGCAAGACCCTGACACGACTGGCACGATGATCAACGATGGCGAGATGATCCGTCTATCTCGCCAGCCACCTCCGACTGCGGACCTTGTCCGCTCAAGGCGCAAATGCTGCCCAAAAACGTCTCCGCAGGATTCCACGCAGCATCTATGAAGAGGCGCGTGACGTTGCCCGCGCACTGGCCAAGACTGAAGCGTTCGAGCAATCACGTCGCGAAAGCAAAGCGCGTCGAGATGCTGTTCGCCCATCTCAAGCGCATCCTGAAGCTTGGTCGCCTTCGGCTTCGTGGCCCGCGCGGCGCCCAGGACGAGTTCACGCTCGCGGCCATCGCACAGAACCTACGCAGGCTCGCCAAACTGGTCGTTCGACCACCACCGATGGCCGCTGCTTGTGCTGCGTAAGCGTTGCTATTGTCAGTGCCGCTGCGCAAAGGCCCCGCCGCCAAATGGAGCGGGTGCAGCAGACCGCTTCAAGACATCGAGGCAAATGCCTCACTCTTCCCATTGCCGACTTTTGCAACAAAATCGGATAACAACGGACAAAGGTCGAATTTCGCCCGTGATGGCTCGGGCGCTTTTGACCCGAGCGACATGGCCCAGGCCGCTCTTCGGCCAACGCATTACAGCGCTCTCGACAATTCCCAATGCCCGGGTGGTTTCGTCGGCTATGTAGGCGCAGTGGACAAGGAATGTCGAACGCTGTCGCGAGAAAGCCGAAATTTACCGCAAGCGTTGCAAGGACGGCTGAACGTTCCGGCAGCTCAATCTCAATCGGCGATTGCCGGATGATCCGGCGATGGCTCATGCGACCAACGTCTCTCCGCTTCGGCTTGGTCAAGCCAGAACCGCATGCCCATTTCCCGGAACATCCTCACCGCAATGATGAGGTGGTCGCGAGCCTGACCCCTTTTGCTCCTGCGCAGGTACTGCGTCCCGAGGCCGTAGTGGCAACGGGCAACAGCGGGCGCATCTCGATCTCCTCGGCGGAGCGAGCGCTCACGGTAGTGGCCTTCAGACTGTTCCGGGGAATCGCCCGGGCTGTGACGTCGCCGAGAAGGCGCAGCGCGCTCGCTTCGCCGCTGCGTTGACCGCTTTCGCGGGCAAGCGTCAGGGCTCGTTCGGCGAATTTAAGTGGTCTGGAAGCCGGCCCGCAAGCACGCATGCTTCGCCCAGAGGCACCAAAAAGAGCGACTGGCCAAATCGATGCCCCATGGCTTCGAAGACGCCCAGCGTTTGCTCACAACGGAAGGCCCTCGGCGATCGCCCCAGGAGCGAGTCGGCGTAGCCTAGACTCCCCGAGTGCCCGGCCGCCAGGAAAGGAAGGTTCCGCTCGTGAGCCAGCGCGAGCCCGCGCTCCAGTAGGCCGACGGCGTGGTCCAGTCTCCCTGATGACATGGAGATCGGCGAGACGCCAACGTACGGTGGTCAGGCTGTAGGGTGGTCAAGCGCCTCAGCGAGGCGGATGCCCTCTTGGCCATGGACGATCCTTGCTTGAACTTCCCCTGCTCGGCGTAAATTCGAGTTAAATAAGCGCGGGCGCTCACTGCGGAGATCCGGCAAGAGAAAATTGTTCTAGGTTCAGCTCACCATCAAGCAGCTGCAAGACCTTCAGAGAGAGATGCTCGGCCTGCCGATAATCCAGTGTCGAAAACCAGGCCGTCCCGAGAAAGAGCATCGCCGCCACTTGGAGTGGAACATCCCGAGGGACCCGGCCAGCGCCTGGGCATCCTGGCCGTCCCGACCGCCTGGTTCGGATTCCATCGAGTCCGAGGGTTTGACGCATATGGACGGGAACTGGCCGAGCCGCTTTTGATCGTCGAGCCGTCTGGCCAAACCTTCGGCTTCGCGCAGATAGCCGACGATGCGATCGAATGCGCCAAGCGGAATGAGCGACGTTTTCAGATCGAAACAAAGGTCGATAGCCTGCCGCAGCGTCTCCGATTCTCGGGCAGCGACTCGAGAACACGCAGCGCCTGCTCGGAAATTGGAGGCCTCGCGATAGGACCATCCGCGCGCGCAAGCCGGCCCGCTTTAACCCGATAGTCGACCGCTT
This sequence comes from uncultured Alphaproteobacteria bacterium, assembly GCA_963761245.1. GTDB lineage: Bacteria > Pseudomonadota > Alphaproteobacteria > Rhizobiales > Xanthobacteraceae > Pseudolabrys. The sequence continues at coordinate 14,324 of CAVXGN010000030.1, forward strand.
CACGTGCTAGCTCAGCCTCAGTGAAATGGCCGGCGACAACCTCGGGTTGGCACTCCCCCGACGCCGGGAACTGCTCGACCAGCACTTTGGCAATACTCGTATGTAATTGCCGCCGCCACTCTTGACATAGTGACGTAGGCGGCGTCCTGGATCAGCGCATGCTTGAATCATACGTTCACGTCCGGTGGTGTGCCGCGGCGCGAGACGATGGCGGAGCCGTCAGCCGCTCAAGCGCAGCCTCTAGATCCATCGGGGCCAAGGCGGACACCGCGGCAATCAATTCGTGGGAGAACTACCATCCCGATCGCGGCGCCGATTAACGCCACATGCTTGGCCGAACCAAGACGGTCGAGATGAGCCACCAGCGAGGCCTGCAGTGTTGTCGGCACGGCGAGCGGCGGCAGCGGTTGGTCGAGCACGTAGCTTTTCGTCGTTTCGCGCAACAGCCCGCTTTCGAGCAAGGAGCGCGTGAATTCCTCAATGAACAAAGGCACGCCGTCGGTGTGCAAAAGGATATGCTCGACGACATTGTCGGGCAGCGCTTTGTTCTGGGTAACGCCTTTTATGATGCCGGTGCTGTCGCGTCGGCCAAGGCAGTACAAGGGCAGTATCGCTACATGTGGCTGGTCGCCCCAGCTTTTGGCTGGAAATCTGATCGGCACGTAACGACCAGTAGCGCCGGCAAGTTGGCGACGCGGGCAACCGCTCGACCGAGCAAATCCAACGATGTCGGATCAATCCAGTGGATGTCCTCGAATACGATCAGGACGGGGCCTGGCACCGCTGCACCGTCGAGCTGGTCGAGAATAGCGGTGAGAGTCATTTCTCGCTTTTGCTGCGGGCTCACCGCCAATGCCGGGTAGCGCCCGTCCGCCGGTATCGCCAATAGCTCGGCAATGAGCGCTACATCGCGTCGTACATTTTTCGTCGTCGGCTTGAGCAGGGCCTTCAGCTTGTCGAGCTTTGCGCTGGCGCTGCTGCCCGGCTCAAAGCCTGCGGCCCGCTCGACGTTGCGCAACGAACGGGTGGAGTTGGCTGTGCGTATGGTGTGGAGAGCAGAAATAGCGAAGGCGAGTATGCGGCTCGCCCTCGAGCTTGGCCATAAGGCTCTCCGTGATCCGCGACTTGCCGATGCCGGGCTCGCCGGAGAGCAGCACCACCCGCCCTTCGCCGAGCTTGGCCTGATCCCAGCGGCGAAGCAGCAGATCGATCTCCTCCTGCCGGCCGACCAACGGGGTCAGCGCGCTCGGGCGCCGCGCATCGAACCGGCTGATGTCGGCTGCTTCGCCGAGCACCTGCCACACCTCCACCGGTTGTGGCAGTCCTTTCACCTCACGGCCACGGAGCGCGCGGCAATCGAACATCTGGCCAACTAGCCGCCGCGTACTGGCGGCAATAACGACATTACCCGATGCTGCAATTCCCTGTAGCCGTACCGCCAGGTTTGGCGTTTCGCCGATTGCAACACGCTGTCGCATATTGTCGGTCGTCGGCAT
>CAVXGN010000031.1:0-218103 GCA_963761245.1 uncultured Alphaproteobacteria bacterium
GCATATGCACTTCGACGCGCCGGTGCGACAGGAACGAAATAGCGGATCCCTTTTTGAGCCGCGCCAAGGCGCGCGATACCGACTCGATCGTCAGGTTGAGATGATCGGCGATGTCGCGGCGCGACATCAGAAGGTAGACATCCTTGCGCCGATTGCGCTTCTTCATTTCGAATAGAAAATTGGCGACGCGTTCATGGGCGGCGCTGCGCAACAGCAGGCCGTGGCTCTGCGCGCGTTTCAATTCGGCGTTCGTGATGGCCAGCATGTGTTTGGCCACCGTGATGTCGGTAGCGACACGTGACGAAATTGCTTTCCGTCCAATCACGCGCAGCACGCAGGGAATGATCGCATCGGCCGAGAGCGCGTGCTTGTCGCGCATCTCCAATCCGAAGTAATCGCCCTCGAAATAGAAGCCGCTCACCAGCCGGCCGCCGCTGCCGTTGACATAAGTGCGCACGCAGCCGGATTCGACTTTGTAGATGTGTTTAGCGGACTTGCCGGCGCGAAAGAGTTTTTCAGCTTTGCCGAAATGCTTCGTCGCGCCCAATCGATCGATCGGGCCAGCGGCTAATAGAATTGACGAAGATGTTGCCCGTCGCCCCCGAGTGCCAATTGCTGATTTCATAAAGTGTGGCGATGAGCCATTGTTGTTATCGATGACCGCAAGGTAGGTGATTTGCCGCGCAAAGCAAAGCAAACAATGCGAGTCTTGTGTCGGATTCCGAACAGAATTGTTCCAATCGGAATTGTTCTAAACAAAGCGGCTTGAATAAAATTGTTCTAAGCAACGTCGTTCAAACAAAATCGATCTAAACAGAACGGCGCGTTGATGTTTCAGATATCAGGCCAAGCGCGCACTGTCGTCGTTTGCGGCGCTGCTGCACACGCTCGCGGTGGTGGGTGCATCGACGCGGGTAAATTTTTCTGTCGTTGCCCGCTCCGCCTGCTTGGTGCTCGGGTCAAACGACCGGTCGTCCGTATCGCCGCCGTGGCGCGATTGCCGGCAAAGGTGCCCGGCGCTCTTACGGCGAGCGAATGCGTGCACCGCTTGCTCGTCGGGCGTGTCGGTCGCGGTGATTTTGCCGGTGCGCGAAGCGCGGGGCGCGCCGCAACCGGTGCTCGGGCCCTTCGCGCGTCTGCCAAGAGGGATGCGAAGCCGGGTAGCGGGCAATCGCCCAGCCGCCGCAAGCCGCTCCATTTATCCCCGAAATTAGCCTCCATTGGCCGGGCCGGGCCGGCGGAATCGCGCGAGCTCTGCCTTACATCCGCCACAGTGCTTAACGTTCATTGCAGTCGGCGTTTTTAGGGGCGTCCGGACTAGTCTTTCGCACCGGGGGTGGTGATGCGTAGACGAGGGGGGGTTGCCCGATTGAGCGGCGTCGTGCGGCTCGTTGGGCTCTTAGTACTTTGTCTGGGGTTGGCCAATTGCGCGTCCAGCAAATTGGCAAGCCGCACGGATCATAAGCCGCGTGCCGCCAAAGCGGCCGCCGAGCCAAATCTCACGCACAAGCAACAACGCACCGTGCACAGCGCGATCGCTTGCGACGATCACGGCTGCTCCGAAAGCGCCAAAATGCGCGCTGACGTGACCGCGCGCGAGAGCTACGCCAGCGTCGACTGGGGCATGGTGGTCGGCGGCAGGCCCGACGGTTGCCCGCACGCATATTGCGGCTGCGAGGCCTCGCGTTACGTATTCGGCAAAGTCCGCCCCGAGCTCAATCTGGCGTCCAACTGGATGAGGTTCCCGCGCACCAAGCCGGCGCCCGGCATGGCGGCGGTGCGCAATCATCACGTCATGGTGCTGATGAGCCACGCCGGCGGCAATGACTGGCTGGTGCACGACGGCAACGCGGGCGAAGGCAAGACGCGCGAGCACGTGATGTCGATCAGCGGCTACGTTGTCGTCAATCCGACGGGCGGTTGAGCGCGACGCTTCGGTACAATGAGCGCATCACGCGTTGCGGCCGCTCAACCAAGGCGAGGCGTGTCCCATCGTCCAGGTCGCGCAAAGTGCCTAAACAGACCGATGTCGGGTCTTTGTCTAAACGCCGAATACAGGCGTTGACCGGTCTCGCGCAGACGGCCGAGAAATCCCCGCGCATGCGCTTGCTGTTCAGCGGTCCCAACGGTGCGGGCAAGACCGCGGCTGCGGAATTCCTGGCGCGTACCCTGGGTGTGGCGCTCTACCGAATCGATCTGCGCGAGGTCGTCGGCAAATATGTCGGCGCAACCGAAAAGAGGCTGCGCCGGCTGTTCGACCGGGTGGAAGCGTCCGGCTCGATTTTGCTTTTTGACGAGGCCGATGCGCTGTTCGGCAAGCGCTCGCAGGTCAAGGACAGCCACGACCGCTACGCCAATATCGAAGTCAGTTACCTGCTGGAGCGGCTGGAGACTTTTCAAGGGCTGGTCATCCTGACCAGCAATCGCCGTCCGACCATCGATACCGCGCTCATGCCCAAGAAACAGTTTCGCCTGTCGTTCGGCAAGGCCAGGCGCCGACCGGCCAAGCGGAAGCTTCGGGTATCTTGAACGCCACCTCTGCCTCTGCTAGCGCCTTATCCCGCATCCCGCCTTTGTTCATTTCATTAAGGTCGCTCCATGCGCATCGCAGCCAGCAACAGCCCGCAAGGCAAGGTCTTCGGCGTGGTCGAGGGCGACAGCTTTCGCCCGTTCTCGGTCGGCGGCGGCGGCGGCGGCGCGCTGCGCGACCTGCGCCACGTCATTCGGCTTTTGAGCGCCGGCACGCCACCGGAACTGGGCGAGCCGACGACGCTTGCCCGCGCCAAGCTGGCAGCCCCCGTCGGCCCGCTGTCGAAGAACGTGATCTGCGTCGGCAAGAACTACTACGACCACGCCCGCGAATTCGCCCAGAGCGGCGTCGACCAGTCCGGCGACAAGCAGGACGTGCCGGCCGACCCGGTGATCTTCACCAAGTCGATCTCCTCGCTCGCCGATCCGGGGCAGAAGATTTCCGCCGCCCTCGACCCGACCCACACCGTCGATTACGAGGGCGAGCTTGGCGTGGTGATCGGCAAGCGCGCCAAGAACGTCAAGCGCGAGGAGGCGCTCGACTATGTGTTCGCCTACACCATCGTCAATGACGTGACCGCGCGCGCCGTGCAGCAGCGCCACAAGCAATGGTTCCTGGGCAAGAGCCTGGACGGCTTCTGCCCGGTCGGGCCCTGGCTGGTGACGGCCGACGAATTCGGCGTGCCGGCCGAGCAGGAGCTTACGACGTTCGTCAACGACGAGCAGCGCCAGTCCGCCAAGCTCAAGGATATGATTTTCGACGTGGCGACCTTCATCGAGACGGTCACGGCCTATGTGCCGCTCGAGCCGGGCGACCTATTGGCGACCGGAACGCCGGCCGGCGTCGGCATCGGCTTCGACCCGCCGCGCTATCTCACGGCCGGCGACCGGGTGCGCATCGCGATTTCCGGCATTGGCGAACTGGTCAACACGTTCACTTAAGGCGCGCCGAACCGGCGGCGCTTACGAGCGTCCAAACAGCAGTGGTCTGAACGCCCGGCAGCCTTTATAAGAGCCCCTGTCGAACACGGGAATTTTGGCCGGGTCTTGCGAAATATCAATGTTTCCAATGGTGAAAGTGGTCTTGTCACCTCTTATTGCCATGAGCCCGGCTAGCTTGAAACGCCCCCCGATCATCGTCATGCGAGAGGAGTCATAGGATGGCAGCTACACCCTGGAAGACGAACGACTGGTTCGTCAGCGAATGGAACTACGCACCCGAAGTCACCAAGGACTTCAAGTTCGCCAAGAACATCAAGATCCACGACGTCACCTTGCGCGACGGCGAGCAGCAGACCGGCGTCATCCTGTCGAAGGACGAGAAGGTCCGCATCGCCGAGGGGCTGGCGGAAGCCGGCGTGCACCGCATCGAAGCCGGCATGCCGATCGTGTCGCCGTCCGACAACGAGGCGATCAAGGAAATCGTCAAGCGCAATCTGGGCCCGCAGATCTTCTCCTTCGCGCGCTGCATGAAGGAAGACGTCAAGCGCGCCATCGACACCGGCGTCAACGGCGTGGTGATGGAGATCCCGTCGTCCAAGCACATGGTCGATCTGGCCTACCGCTGGCCGATGGAAAAGGCGATCGAGACCTCGATCGAGGCCACCAAATACGCCCACGACAACGGCCTCGAGGTCGTGTTCTTCCCCATCGACTTCTCGCGCGCCGAGTTGAAGTGGGCGATCGACCTGATCGAGAAGGTCGCCAAGGACGGCCACATGGACGCGCTCGCACTTGTCGACACCTTCGGCGTCTTGTCGCCCCACGCCATGAAATACTTCGTGACGCAAGTGCAGAGCCGCATCAAGAAGCGGCTGGAGGCGCACTTCCACCAGGACTTCGGCATGGGCGTCGCCAACACCATCATGGCGCTGTCGCTCGGCGTCGAGGTCGCGCACACCACCGTGCTCGGCGTCGGCGAACGCTCCGGCAACGCGCCGATGGAAGACGTCGTGATGGCGCTCAAGACCATGTACGGCGTCGACGTCGGCATCGACACCACCAAGCTCACCCCGCTCGCCAACTTGGTGCAGCGCTTGACCGGCGTGGTGGTGCCGTCGAACAAGGCGATCGTCGGCTCCGGCCTCTACCAGATCGAGTCGGGCATCATCGCGTCGTGGTTCAAGAACTGCGGCGAGAAATATGCGACCGAGCTGTTCCCGATCCGCTGGTCGGCGGTCGGCCAGCCGCCGGCGGAAGTGGTGATGGGCAAGGGCTCCGGCATCAACTCGGTCAATATGTGGCTGACCGACGTCGGCATGCAGGTGTCGGAAGAGGACGCCATGAAGGTGCTGCAGGCGACCAAGGCCTATTCGCTGAAGAACAAGAAGATGCTCTCGAAGGCCGAATTCCGCGATCTCGCGCGCTCGGTGCTCGGGCGGACGCAGGCCGAAGCGGCGGAGTAGGGCGGCGCTAAGCCGGCTGCGACGAACGACAGCAAAGCCCCGGGCGACGAGCCCGGGGTTTCTCTTTTCCCTCACTCTTGCAGGGAGAGGGCTTGCCCCGTCAAAGCCCATACCCTCCTCTGATACTGCATGCAGGAGGATGATGCGCCCGCCGACCGCCTCGGCGCCCGCGAAAATGCGCGGCACGGCGTCGCGCTATCGCCCGCAGGGCGCAATAATGCAGCGTATTGCGCGCCCCGTGCGGGTTCCATGGGGATATCGAAACCAATTTAAGGTTGCGCCGCGGAACGCCGCCCCAATATAGTGACGCGCTTGCAACTCGTCCGGCGGACCGGAGGCCATGCCCAAAACCGGTGACGTTAAGATCAACCTCTTGTCGGTAGAAGACGGGGTTGAGAATCTGGGTTTTCGCAAGTTCTCGGCCTATGTTCAGTCGATCAACCCCGACACGACAACCTATTTCGTAACGACCGGAAATCTGCGCAACTTCGGCCGCGTGCTGAAAATGCGCGACACGAAGCCGTTGCAAGACGAAGACATTGAGCAAATCGCGAGGGGCGTAGCCCAGTGCGATATTCTCGGCTTTTCGTCGATGACGCAGTACGCGCCGACCGTTATCAAAATAATCGAAGCGGTTCGCAAGCTGAACCCGGATTGTTACCTCGTCTGGGGCGGCATCCACCCGATCATCGAGCCGGAAGACGCGATCAAACATGCCGATGCGGTCTGCACGGGCGAGGGCGAGTTTGCCTTCGAGCAACTCCTGAAGACCTTCAAGGAAGGCGGCGACGTAACAAATACACCAAGCTTCTGGTTCAGGACGCCGGATGGCATCAAGAAGAACAAGAATCTTCCTTTGATGACCGGCGACGAAATGGACCGCTTGCCGTTCCCGACGGGGAGGGTCGCCCGCCGAAGTGCTTAGCGCGCAGGCGGGCGTCTCGCAGGATGAGGCGGCCTGAGCCGTGAAAGAGTAATGACGAAAGAGCTCCGGGCTTGCGCCTGGGGCGGTTTTGTTTTTCCCTCGTCCCGCTTGCGGCCAGCCTCCGCTCGCCGGGCGAGCTTCGGTGGATTCGAAGTCAGCCAAAGCGGTGAGCACATAGGCGGAAGATGGGATGGCCGTGCGTAGCGCGGCCGGGTGTCACGCGCGCATTGCAGAAACCCAAGCTGGGAAAAAGATGCGACATATGCGTTTACAAATGACTGATCCGCAGAAATTTGCGGCCGTCAGTTTATTTATTATCGCCTCAGTGGTCATAGTAACCAGCTTTACAGAATCGTCATTTTACCGCCGCGCCATCATCAAACACGAATCGATCATGTTTTCTGACATGGTGAAGGCAATCGCAGGCAGAGATGAAGGCGAGCGAGCCGTTTCTTCGTGGGATTTGAAGAATTACAGAGAAAATAGCGCTCAGGAACGTTTGGCGCACACGTTTGGCCTTTTGAAGCTCCTTCCAGGCTTCGCGCGGATCAAGATTTTTCGTCAGGATCAAACCGTTGTTTGGTCTGACTCTCCAGGCCTGATCGGAACGAAACTCACGCACCACAGAGAAGAACTGGCACGCGCACTTGGGGGCGAAGTCCGTGTTGTTTTCAACGCAGAGCGTGGAGCCGAGATCGCCGAGAAACTACCGCAAAAAGCCTTACTGGAGCTTTATGTGCCATTCACTTTGCCTCGCGCGAGTAACTCCGGAAAGGAAACAACGGGCGCCTTATCGATCTATCGTTCTGCTGCCGAAATTAATGACACGATTCAGCGTGGTCTATATCTCTTATGGCTTGTCACCGGGCTGGGCGGATTAATTCTTTACGCGACATTATATCGGCTATTTTACACGGTCTATCACAGCCGACAAAAACTTGAATTCCAACTCAATGCACTGAGTAACGAGCTATGCGCGGAAGTTGGTGACGGCATGAAGGGGTAAGGCGGCGTATCGTGGGGGTGTTCGACGCCTCCACTTCTCCACCAAAGGAGTGATACGCCGTGACCGACACTAACGTCATCAAGCTGGCTCAGCCAGGGACTTTCACCGATTCGCTCACTGAGATTTTGCGCAACGGGGCGCGTGCCCTGCTCGCGCAGGCCGTTGAGACGGAAGTCGCTGACTTCCTGGGGCGGCATGCCGAGCTCAAGACCGAGGCGGGCCACCAGCGCGTCGTGCGGCACGGGCATCTGCCCGAGCGCGAGATCATGACCGGCATCGGGCCGGTGGCCGTGCGTCAGCCGCGGGTGCGTGACCGGGAGGCCGTCGGCGGTGAGCGGATTCGGTTCAGCCCGACCATCCTGCCGCCCTATGCGCGGCGCACCAAGAGCCTCGAAGTGCTGATCCCGATCCTCTACTTGAAGGGCATCTCCACCGGCGACTTCGAGGAGGCGCTCGGCGCGTTGCTCGGCAAGGACGCCGGCGGGCTGTCGGCCTCGACTATCGCACGTCTGAAGGAGGCCTGGGTCGACGAGCACGCCCGCTGGCTCGATCGCGACCTGTCCGCCAAACGCTATGTCTACGTCTGGGCTGATGGCATCTACGTCCAGGCCCGGCTCGAAGACGATGCGCAGTGCCTGCTGGTGATCATCGGCGCCACCGCCGAAGGCAAGAAGGAACTGGTTGGGCTTGCCGACGGCATCCGCGAGAGCGCGCAGTCCTGGAGAGAGCTGCTGCTCGATCTCAAGCGGCGCGGTCTGACGATCGACCCGCAGCTCGCCGTCGCCGACGGGGCGCTCGGCTTCTGGAAGGCGATCGAGGAGGTGTGGCCGAAGACACGGGCACAACGTTGCTGGGTGCACAAAACCGCGAATGTCTTGAACAGGCTGCCAAAGAGCCTGCAAGCAAAGGCAAAGCGGGCATTGCAGGACATCTGGATGGCGGAGACCAGGAAGGCCGCTGAGGCTGCGCTCGATGCATTCATCGAATCCTATGGCGTCAAGTACGAGAAGGCCGTCGAGTGCTTGACGAAAGACCGCGAGGCGCTGCTCGCCTTCTACGACTTCCCCGCCGAACATTGGAAACATCTACGCACCACAAACCCGATCGAGAGTACGTTCGCCACCGTTCGGCATCGAACGGTCCGATCAAGGGGTTGCCTCTCGAACAAGACCGCTCTCGCCATGATCTTCAAGCTCGCACAAGCCGCCGAGAAAAGTTGGAACCGTCTCCGCGGCCACGACCAGTTGCCGAAAGTCATTCTCGGTGTAAAGTTCAACGACGGAATCGAGGTCGTCAGATCGCAAGCTCAAGCCGCTGCCGCCTGACCTCGCTCGTCCAACTCAATGCACTGAGTAACGAGCACGGACGCCTCATGCAGATAGAAAAACTTTCGGCGCTCGGACAGATGGTCGGAGAAATTGCCCATCAACTCAATAATCCGCTCGTCGGCGTCATCAATCTAACGCAGCTTGCCGAACGCGATTTGGACAATCCCCAGCGCGTGAAAGAGTTTCTTGGCGAAATACGGAAGGCCGGCGATCATTGTCGCAGCGTCGTTCAACGTATGCTCCGCATCAACAAAATTGCGCTTCCTGAGATGCAATCGACAAACATGAATGAGCTAGCTAGCGAAACGATCGCTTTAATTCAAGGTGGCGCGGACGAAGTCCCCTCAATAAGATTGGAAAAGCCTGCGGCTCCGATCATGCTTGAAGTGGATCCAATTCTCATTCGTAATGCGCTTTTCAATCTAATCCATAATGCTATTCAAGTTGCACCTACGCAGCCGGTTGTCGTAACGCTTGCGCTCGACGAACAAAATAGGGATATCGGTTGTCGAATAGCGGTATCCGATTCCGGACCAGGTATCGCCGCTGAAATGACGAATAAATTATTCAATCCGTTCTTCACGACGAGGCCGGGCGGCACCGGTCTCGGTCTTTCCATCGCCCAACATATTGTTGCTTTGCATCACGGTACTATTCGCGCCGAGAACAAACCTGGTGGCGGGGCGATTTTCACGATCTGGCTACCAGCGCAGAGGCAGGCACATGACCGTAAAAATTCTGCTCGTTGACGACAATTCGTTTGTCCGGCAGTTTTTTGAGGGATTATTGCGCGGCAACGACATCGTCCTGCGAACGGCAAGCAATTGTACGGAGGCGCGACGTGAATTCCACGCGACCGATTTTAATCTTGTCATACTTGATCAGCGCTTGCCGGACGGCAGGGGTCTCGATCTGTTCGCCGAGATGCGTTCGGAGCGACCTCGGCAAATGGCGCTTCTTATTACTGGTTATGCTGAAATCCGCGATGCAGTCAGTGCTGTGCGCGAAGGTCTCTTCGACTATTTGAGCAAGCCATTCGAGAATCTTGAAGAATTGGATGCGATCATCAAGAAAGCTCTTGAGATGGACCGGGCGTACCGCGAGATTACAAATCTACGCAAAAAGCTGCGATCGAGCAGCGAGCATCCGATGATTGTGGGGCATTCCGGAATAATCGAAAGATTGCTTTCGCAGGTACGGCAGGTAGCGCCATCAGATAGCTCCGTTCTTATTGAAGGTGAGAGTGGCACCGGCAAAGAAATGATTGCCAAACAAATCCACAGTTTGAGTACTCGCAGCAAAGGGCCGTTTCTTAAAATTAATTGTGGCGCGATGTCAGAAGGGCTTCTGGAATCCACGTTGTTTGGCGCTGAAGAAGGGGCATTTGCGGGCGCGGTAAAACCAAGTAGCGGCTATTTCGAGGAAGCCGACGGCGGTACGCTTTTGCTCGATGAAATAGCCGATATGAGCCCGAAACTTCAGGCGAGCCTTTTACGCGTCTTGCAGGACCGCACATTCACTCGCGTTGGAAGCGTTGCGCAACGAACAAGCGACTTTCGCCTCGTATGCACAACCAACAAATCTTTGGTGGATGAAGTAAAGGCGGAGCGATTTCGGTCAGACCTTTACTACCGGATCAATGTTGTCTCGCTCCGAGTTCCCCCGTTGCGTGAGCGACGCGAGGATATATTAGTTTTGGCGTCGTACTTTCTTGATCAGTTCAATCTTAAGCTCGGCAAGAGGGCGCAGGGCTTTACGCCCGAGGCGATCGCGGCACTGGAATCAGCCTATTGGCCCGGAAATATTCGTGAGCTGCAGCATGCTATCGAGCGTGCTGTTGTTGTAAGTGCCAACCAGTTTCTAAACTCGGCTGACCTCGGAATATTGGAAAGAAATACCAGGGTTCCGGAGACCATTATCACCGACCCAGCGCTGTCCTTCCGCGAAGCGCGGGGCCGTTTCGAACGTGAGTATTTTACGAAAGTTCTGATTTCGGCCGGCGGAAATGTTTCTGAAGCGGCCCGTCGCGCGGGCATGGCACGGCAAAACTTTTATAGTCATATTGAACGTTTCAGTATTACAAAGAAATAGGTAAGACGAATAACGTATAATCTATAACAAATACAGTATTATAAAGTAATGAAATCAATAAATAAGTATTGGCACGCAATATTAGAATAGCTGCGCTCCCATATGTCACGAAATAGTGTCGCATGACATGAAAAGATGACATAATATAGATGTTGACTCCGTAATAATACGGATAGAGATATTTTATTATCTATAAATACTATCGATGCTGCGCTGCGAAGGTGGCGGCATCGAGGGCGATCGTGAACTGCGGTGATTCACCGAAAGCAGAAGCAGAGCGTGGGGGCTTGGCCGCGACGCAACACCCCAACGGCGCGCGGCCGGCCCTCACGCAGCCCTCTGACGAAGGCACGTCACCGCGAGAGGAGGCGACAAACGGCGAAACCAGAACTGCCAATCAAATACAACGCTTCAACCAATCAAAGACCGAGATAAGCCCGGGGTTCCGTTTAGCGCCGCACTTACTTGGCCGGTCCATAAAATCCGTAGGATATGGAGGTACTCAATGTTCGGTATTCGCAAAACAATGGTCATCGCGGGTTGCTTGCTGATGTTCGCGGGCGCCACCACTTATGCGGCGCCACCGGATTGGCTGAAAGGAACCACCGAGCAGAAGCTCAAGACCCTCGCCGATATTCAAGAAGCGGCGGGAAGCGTCATGATCGAATACGCCATGCGTTACACCAATCTTTATTACGCCGCCAAGGGCGGCAACTGGGGCTTGGCCGGCTACCAGCTCAAGGAGCAGCGCGAGATTCAGGAGGTCGCCGAAAATACGAGGCCGCAGTTCGCGCCAGGCCTGAAGGCGTTTGAAAGCACCTATCTCGAACCGCTCGCTAACGCAATCAAGGCGAAGGACTCCAAGGCGTTCAAGGTGGCATTCAACCGTGGCGTCGAGGGCTGCAACAGCTGTCATGCGAGCCATGGCTTCCCGTACATCAAATTCGTGCTTCCGAAGGCGCCCTATGCCCCGCTTTCATACAAGCCGTAAAGGGGCCTCGTTTGCGATGGCTTGCGTTGCCTAACGTGAGTGTCCGCATGTTGCCGCCGGCGCTCGCTCTCCTGCCAACGATGTGCGGGCGCCGGCATCTGCTCGAACTAGAAACTCGACCAGGAAGACAGGTTTGGGGGTGATGAGATGTCGAAGCGTTCAGGCCTATTTCAATGTGTTGCGGTCTTGGCACTATGGGGGCTGGCGCTGATCCCGAGTCCCGCCTTTGCGGGTCCGCCGTTCCGCACCGACGATCCGGAGCCGGTCGACTTTCATCATTGGGAATTCTACACGTTCACAACCGGCACTCACGTCGACGGCGACACATCTGGTGTTTTGCCAGGTATCGAGTTCAACTACGGCATATTGCCCAATACCATGTTGCATGTCGTTGCCCCGGTGGCATTCGACAGTCCGACCGGGGGGCCAACGGTTTTTGGTAAGGGCGACGTTGAGATAGGCCTCAAGTACCGATTGGTCGAGCAGGATAAGAAGGGCGCGCTTCCATCTATTGGCATATTTCCGCTGGTCGAGATTCCATTGGGCGATCAGACCCGCGGTCTTGGAGCGGGCCACGCGAGCGTGTTTCTGCCGATATGGATACAAAAAGATTTCGGCGATTGGACGACCTATGGCGGCGGCGGCTACTGGTTTAACAAAGATGATAATTATGGCGACAAGGACCACTGGTTCTTCGGTTGGCTGCTGCAGCGCAAGATAACGGATAAACTATCCATCGGCGGCGAGATTTTCTACGAAACCGCAGATACCGTCGATGGCGTCGATAGCGCCGGCTTCAATCTCGGCGGCGTCTATGACGTGGATGAGCATAATCATCTGTTGTTTTCGGCGGGGCGAGGATTTCGGCACGCCTCCGGAACAAACCTGTATTCTTGGTATTTCGGCTGGCAAATCACTTATTGAGATCGGCCGCGCCGGCTTTAACGAAATCGAAGCGGACCGTGGATACCGGGCCGCTTCTTTTTGCGTCGGCATGTGCCGATTGTAGCGCTTCGAGATGGAAATCCCGTCGTCCAAGCATATGGTCGACCGCGCCTACCGCTGGCCGATGGAGAAGGCGATCGAAACCTCGTCTCGCCCCCTCCCTAACCCGCCCCCGCAAGCGGGGGAGGGAGGTGCCAGTGGACGCGCTGGCCCTGGTCGATACCTTCGGAGCGCCGTTAACTCCAATTTCACCGCTGTGGCAGACAGTGCGCCGCATGGTCGAGAAACGCGGCAAGCCACGGCGCAAGAGCCTGTTGCACGGGTTCGTCTATTTCGACGACAACCCGTGCGCCGTCGAATGCGTCGTGCGCGAGATGTCCGAAACCGGCGCGCGGCTGAAATTCGATGTGCCGCTGCTCCCCGTCGACAGCTTCGAGCTCGACATCCCGATCCGCGGGCAAAAGCTGCGCGCCGCGGTGAAGTGGCAGCGCGACAACGAAATCGGCGTCGTGTTCGCGGAAAGCTCCGAGGAGAGTGTCGCGGCGGCGGCGCAAGCCTCGCATGAGGAGCTGGGCACGCGCGTGCAGCGGCTGGAAACCGAAATCGCCGCGCTGCGGCGCCTCGTCAGGCGCCTGCAGCAGACGCTCAACAGCAAGACCGAAGCGGCGTAGTTCTGTTTAGGTGGCGCGCGACCGAATTCAAAGAAAAGCCCCGGGCGATGAGCCCGGGGTTTTTTGTCGCAGCGTTTCAATTCCCGCAGCGAACCGCAGCGCGTCACCAGCCCCGCTACCACCCATGCGGTTCGCTGTCGAAAAGCCCGAGCCGCGCGAGCGTTGCCTTGATCTCGTTCTTGGCCTCCGCGCCGAGCGGGCGGTTGGGCAGCCGCGGCGCGCCGACCGGGCGCCCCATGATCTCCCACATCGCCTTGGTCGGCGCCGGATATTCCACCTTGGCGATCTGATAGAGTTCGGAGAACTTGTATTGCAGGTCGAGCGCGCGCTTAAGATCGCCGCCGGTCGTTGCATCCCACAGCGCCTTGACGAAGCGCGGCGCGATGCCGCCGAACACCGACATGCAGGCGGTGCCGCCGAGCGTCAGGCACGGGATCATCCATTCGGTGCCGACGAACAGGCCGAAGTCCGGCCGCAGCGCTTTGGCGGCGCGCCCGAGCTCGAGATATTTCTCCCAATTGTGGCTCGCCTCTTTCAGCCCGATGAAGCGCGGATAGCGCTGCATCAATTTGACGAGCGTCGCCGGCGCCAGGCCGATGCCGTCCATGATGGTGGGCGATGAGTAGGCGATGAACGGCAGCGCGGTCGCCTCCATGATGGCGGCGAAATGCGCGTAGATCTGCTCCTGCGACGGCTTCCAGTAATAGGGCGCGATCGCAGTGACGCAGTCGGCGCCGACCTGCTCGGCATGGCGGGCCAAGTCGACTGCCTGGTCGGTGCCCGGCGTGCTGACATGGACGATGACCGGCACGCGGCCGGCGGTGACCTCGACCGCCGCCTTGGCCAGCGCCTTGCGCTCGTCAAGCGTCAGGTTGAGCAATTCCGCCAGATGCAGATTGATGCAAAGCGAGGCCGCGTCGTGCGCCAGCAGGAATTCGATCACGCGCGCGAAAGTGTCGAGATCGATTGTGTTGTCGGGCGCAAAAGGCGTGACCGGCACATGGATGAGGCCGCGCGGAACGCTGGTTAAAGCCGGGCGATCGGACATGGGATCGGACATAAGCTGAGTTCCCGGGGCGGGCTGCGCGTTTTGCGGGTCATGCCGCGCGCCATCTTGAACAGGATCGCGCGCCGTTGGCTAGGGACGCCGCGCGGTCGCGCCCGTGCCGCGCGCAAGCGCCACCGTCGCGCCCGCAACCCTGGGCGGCGCAACATAATCCGACGCAAACGCACAAAAAGCCTCGGCGCGCGCGCGTTTCGGAACTTTTTCTTTGGATGCGGCTTATTACCGCGCAAATTCGTGTTGTTTGCGGCAGACGGCCCTGTTAGTGGGAGCTATCTGCTCTTGTCGGCTCTTGTGTTCATCCCGCATGATGTGCGGGCTGCCGTACGTTCATTGGCCGACACCAACCCAAAGGGGCGCCCCCATGCCAAAATCCTTCGTGCTTGCCGTCGCCGCCGGCGCGTTCGCGGCGCTGTTCGCATTCAACGCCAGCGCGATGCCGCTCGCGCCCGTCGAGCGGCAAGCGGCCGTCGCCAACGGCGTGATCCTGGTCGCCGACGGCTGCGGTCCGGGACGGCACTACAGCAAGTACCGGCATGCCTGCGTGTCGGATGAGCCTGTCGTCATCATCCGCCACGATTGCCCGCGCGGCTTCCATTACAACGATCGCCGCGGCGCCTGCGTCGAGAATGAGCGCGTGATCCGCGTCGATTGCCCGCGCGGCTTCCATTACAACGAGCGCCGCCAGGCCTGCGTCGAGAATGAGCGCGTCATCCGCGTCGAATGCCCGCGCGGCACCCATTACAGTGAGCGCCGCCAGGCTTGCGTCGACAACCCGAGCCCGGCCGCCCAGGTCCTGCATGCCATCATCGGCAACGGGCACAAGGACGATCACGATCGCGACCGCCACTAGCCTGCCATCCCTGACGTCATCGCAAAGAGCGCGCTTCGCCCGGCCAAGGCGAAGCGCGTTTTTTTTCGTCGCCGCCCGGTGACGGTGCGCGAGAACACGATCTCGGCGTCGTCGCCGGCAAGCCGCAACGAGTGCCCGACAGAACCGGCCGGCTGCGGGCAGGCGAGCAGCGGGAATGAGCGGCGCATGGGGCGCGGCGCCTGTTGTCGCGGCCGGGCTTGCCCCGGCCATCCATGCGGCGATGGCGGATCGATCGCGCTTGCCGGGGGCTGAGGCGCGTCATGCGCCGGTCGAGCCCGCGCGCGAGCGCAGGGCGGCCTACCAGCGCAGGCCGATGCGCCGGCCGAAATGCTTGATGCGGTGCAGGAGGACCTTACCGAGGTCGTCGTGCTGGTGGTGCTTGCTTTGCGCCTTGCGCGGGGCCGGCTCGTCGGCATCCGCGGGCTTGGCGGCCTTCTCGGGCGCGGCCTCCGGCTGGGTCGTCTCCTGCCGGTCGGCGGCGGGCGCCTTGTCGGCGACCTGCTCGTCCGCCGGCTGGACGGCGGCGGTTTTCTGCTGGGCGGACGCCGGGGCGCTGCCTGTCTGGCTGGCCAGCACCAGCGAGGCGCTGGCGCCATTGGTCAGCAGCATGAGGGCCGCGGCGGCGGCGGTGGAGAGGAAAACCTTGCGAAATCCCTGTGTGGTCATGACCGTGCTCCGTCGCGAAGCGTGCTTGACCGGCTTGATTGGTGAACCGAGACGGCCGTTTGGGACCGTCATGAGGGGGACGGCGGCAGCTGGCTTAATCCGGCGGCAGGGCGATAAAAAAGGCGAAAAAAATGGGGCGGGGGCGGGGCCGCCGCGCGCTCTTTTTCCCTTCCCCTTGGGAGAGGCGACGTGAGCAAGCTGGCTGCGGAGAGTGCAAGGAAGAAATTCCTTGACAGCGTGACGCTCGTCGCCTAGCGTTGCGGCAGGCTCGGCGCGCCTGCGCGTAGGACGCAGCGCCCGGCCGCCATCCCAAACATCCCTGGAGCTTCGCTATGGTGAAAGCCAAGCGCGCGGTCACGCGCGCCAACCAACCAACAAGCTTGCGCGGTCACGCGCGCCCGCAAACCTGTCCGCCGCCCGCGCAAGACCGCTGTCCTCAAGCCACCGTCGCCGCGCCGTTACGTCTACACCGAGGAACTGCTCGCCAACGGCCGCCACCGTTACGAGCACACCGACGAGCCGGTCGTCTCGATCGCCGCCGATTTCGGCTGCGACAAGACCACCTTCCAGCGCATGGCCAACCGCGAGCACTGGGTGCGCTACGTCGCGCCGCCGCGCGGCCTGCCGCACGCCGCGCAGATCCTGGCGCAGGTGGAGAAGCTGGAAGCGGGCGAGCGGCAAGACGCGCCGTCGCAAGCGACCCCCACCGTGACCCTTCCCCTTGCGGGGGGAGGGAACGGAGCGGCTGACGAAACCCCGCCGCCGGCCGACGTCGTCGCGCGCTTTCGCCGCGCCGTGCTGAACGAGTTGGGCGCGGTCGAGGCCATGCGCGACCAGTTGCAGCGCACCCCGCAACGCCCGCGCGACGCGCTCGAGACCGCGCGCACGCTCACCATTCTCACCGAGGCCCTGCACCGGCTCGAGCGCCTGCAAGGCGGCGCCCCGCAACCTGGATATGACGATGACGACTTCCCCACCGATATCGATGCCTTCCGTGACGAACTTGCGCAAAAAATTGAAAGCTTCCTCGCTAGTCGCGCAGACGCGGGCGATGCTGGATGAATGGAACTGGCGCGAGCTCTTCACCTTCGATCGCGACTTCATCACGCTCGCGCACATGCACCAGGAGCCGCGCGCTTACGCCAACAATGGCGGCGCCTGGACCACCTGGCTGATGCTGGGCGGGCGCGGCGCCGGCAAGACGCGGCTCGGCGCCGAGTGGGTGCGTGCGCTGGCGCAAGGCGCGGGCCCTTACGCGCAAGCGCGCGCGCGCCACATCGCGCTCGTGGGCGAGACCGAGCACGACGTGCGCGAGGTGATGATCGAAGGCCCCGCCGGCCTGTTGCGCATCACCCCGCGCGGCGAACGCCCGTTGTGGATCGCCACGCGCCGCCGGCTGGAATGGCCGAACGGCGCGGTCGGCATGGCGTTCTCGGCGGAAGACCCCGAGCAGCTGCGCGGGCCGCAATTCGACGCCGCCTGGTGCGACGAGCTCGCCAAGTGGCGCGATCCGGACGCCGCCTTCGACATGTTGCAGTTCGGGCTGCGGCTGGGCCAGCGCCCGCGCCAGCTCGTCACCACCACGCCGCGCCCGCTCAAGCTGATCAAGCGCCTGGTCGGCGATCCGCGCACCGCGGTGACGCATGCAGCGACGCAGGCCAACGCGCGCTTTCTCTCGCCTGCCTTCCTCGACGCGGTGATCGGCCGCTACGCCGGCACGCGGCTCGGCCGCCAGGAGATCGACGGCGAGATCATCGAGGAGCGCGCCGACGCGCTGTGGACGCGCGCGATGATCGAGGCCGCGCGCGTGACCAAAGCGCCGCCACTGCAACGCATCGTCATCGGCATCGATCCGCCGGCAAGTGCGCGCGCCGGCGCCGACGGCTGCGGCATCGTCGCCGCCGGGCTCAGCGAGGACGGCGTCATCTACGTGCTGGAGGATGCGAGCGTGCAGGGCGTGGCGCCCGAGCGCTGGGCGATGCAGGCGGTCGCGCTCTATCGCCGCTTGAACGCCGACGCGGCTGTCGCCGAGGTCAACCAGGGCGGCGACATGGTGCGCAGCGTTCTGGCGCAAGTCGATCGCGCGCTGCCGCTGACGCACCGTGCATGCGACGCGCGGCAAATGGCTGCGCGCCGAGCCGGTCGCCATGCTCTACGCCCAAGGCAAGGTGCGCCACGTCGATCCGCCGCTTGCCGCGCTCGAGGACGAACTGTGCGACTTCGGCTTCGATGGGCTCGCCGCCGGCCGCTCGCCCGACCGGCTCGACGCGCTGGTGTGGGCGGTGACGGAGTTGATCGAGCGCGGCCGCTGGCAGGGGCCGCGGATCAGGTTTCCGTAAGACGGCGGGTGCGCGGCAACCGCAACCGACACTTTGAAAGCGCCGCTCCGTTTTTGCTACAACTCCCATACTTAGTGGCAAGAAAATATAACCTGGGGGAGAACAAAATAAGTGTTGACATATGTTAACACTCGTATAGGTTACGGGGTGTCTGATGGCCACTAGGCCGCGGCATCCGCACAAGGAAATCGAGGAGGCCGTCCGCTATGCCGAGGCGAAAGGCTGGACCTGCGAGTTGGCCAAGGGCCATGCCTGGGGCCATCTGCTGTGCCCGCATCATGACCGCGACGGCTGCATGATCGGCGTGTGGTCGACGCCGCGCAACCGCGAAGGGCATGCGCGCGCGCTCATTCGCCAGGTGGACCGCTGCCCCCATGGAGAGACAAAAGATGGCGAGCTTTGAATTTGCGATCGTCGCGTCCGGCCTCGATCCCGCGGCGGAGGATTTTTTCGACCGCTTCTATGACGCGGGCTGCGACGACGCGACCGTCGCCTTTCAGAAAGGCCACATCATCGTCGACTTCGCGCGCGAGGCGCCATCGCTCGCCGAGGCGATCGCCTCCGCCGTCGCCGACGTGAAGAAGGCCGGCGCCAAGGTCGAGCGCATCGAGCCCGATCCTTTGGTCAGCCTGTCCGACATGGCGGCGCGCGCAGGGCTGACCCGCGCGGCGATGACCAACTATTTTAAAGGCACGCGCGGACAAGATTTCCCGCCGCCGGTCGCCAAGGTGACGTCGGAAAGCCCGCTGTGGGATTGGGCGACGGTTGCGCGCTGGATGTTTCAGAACGAAAAGCTCAACCGCGAGGCGGCGATTGACGCTGAGATCGTCAAACAGGCGAATGAGGTCATCCGCAGTGGCGACTCGAATATGGGCCAGCGGTTGAAAAAGAAAGCCAAAGAAGTCGCGGCGGAACTGGCGGCGGCTTGAAGCGCTTTACCTCTCCCCGCATGCGGGGAGAGGTCGGCCGCGCGAAGCGCGGCCGGGTGAGGGGGCGTTGCCGTTTGGGCAGAGCAGTGCGCTCGTGGAGCTCGTAACACGCACTCTTGAAACGTATTGGGCCGCGATGGCCGATTGGTTGATTGCGGATCGCGACCCCGCTCTTGCTGAGAAGGAAAAGCAGATGGGAAGCACAACCCCGGCGATGTATTATTGGTACTTCATCGAGCCTAACTATCGGGATTTATGCGAGCGTGCGAATGATGTTCGGCTTGGCTTCAACGCCGCCATATCCGCGTTTCACATGTCAGATGTCTTCTTGCTTTATTACGCACGGCGCGATCCAAAGCGTGTTGCAGCATATTACGAAGGTAGGAAGCCGCGTGAAGCGCGTAAATATGTTCTTCGGTCGTTAGGTCAGCAAGAACCTGGATTCGTTATAGTTCAGTCTGCCGCCACCGTTTATAAGCATCTCTACAGCGCGGCGACTTTTCTGGACGGCAATTCGCCGCAAAGTTTCGGCGGTGTCACATCAGCGCGCCGCGTCGTATCCGTCGAATCGAATTGGAGCTCATCCGCGGGGGATTATATTTCCGTTAGGCGGCGATCTGGCCAGGTGGTTTCGCTCAATGAAGCGCTTGACGATGTAGTCATGCGATTATGGCCTAGCATATTGGGTAGGGATCTCACTAACCCCTAATACCGAGTCCCTGAGGTTGTGACTCGTTAGGGATTCACAAATCGGCGGCGGTCTGATTCAAGGTGGCGAACCAAGGAGGTTCGCCATGTCGGTTCCGATACCATTGCGGCGGGATTTCAGCGCATCTCGGCTGCGCAGTTTAGCAAAGAAGACCAAGGATGGGCCGCAGGCGCGGCGACTTCTGACCCTTGCCGCGATCTATGATGGCGCAACCCGCACCGAGGCAGCCAAGATCGGCGGCGTCGGTCTCCAGATCATCCGGGACTGGGTGTTACGGTTCAATGCGTACGGCCCTGACGGGCTGCTGGACAGAAAGCCGCCAGGCCAACCCTCCAAGCTCAATGATGGCCAGCGCCAGGTGATCGCCCAGATGATCGAGAGCGGCCCAATCCCGGCGGTCCACGGCGTGGTGCGCTGGCGGCTGATCGACCTGGCGCAATGGATATACGAAGAGTTCCGCATCACCATCGCCAAGCAGACGTTGAGCCGGGAACTGCGCACCATGGGCTATCGCAAGCTCTCGGCTCGGCCACGCCACCATGCGCAGGCCGCGGGTGCGATCGAGGATTTTAAAAAAACTTCCCCACGCGTCTGGACGCAATCGCGCGCGAAAGGGCGGTCGACATCGACAAGATAGAGATCTGGTTCGCAGATGAGGCTCGTATCGGCCAGAAGAACAAGATCACCCGCCGATGGGCAAAGCGTGGCACCCGTCCCAGCGCTCCCCGTGATCAACGGACCGCCTCGACCTACATCTTCGGCGCCGTCTGCCCAAAGCAGGGCAAGGGCGCGGCCCTGATCCTGCCGGCCTGCAATACCGAGGCGATGAACCTGCACCTCGCCGAGATCGCCGCGATCATCGCGCCCGGCGCCCACGCCGTCCTCTTGGTCGATCAGGCTGGCTGGCACATGTCGACGCGCCTCGTCGTGCCGTCCAACATCACCATTATCGCCTTGCCGCCGAAATGCCCCGAGCTCAACCCCGTCGAAAACGTTTGGCAGACCGTATGTTCGTTGTCGGTGCGTAGGTGGCTCGTCCACGCTATGCGACGAGCGAGGGTTGCGTCGGATAGGCCGGCGCCGAGCCTCACGCACAGGGGACGAGCCATGCAGGAAAATAGCAAAGTCTTTGTCGGTCTTGATACCTCCAAAATGAAGATCTCCGTGGCCTTGGCTGAAGAGGGCCGCCAGGGCGAGGTTCGCTTTCTCGGCGAAATCGACAACTCGCCAGAAGCCATAAGGCGCTTGGTAAGCAAGCTAACTGGTAAATTCCGCAAACTGCTGTTCTGCTATGAGGCGGGGCCGACTGGCTACGGCCTGCATCGTCAGATCACTGCTCTCGGCCATGCTTGTTCCGTCATCGCGCCTTCGCTGATCCCCAAGCGGCCTGGCGAACACGTCAAGACCAATCGCCGCGATGCCCTCACTTTGGCGCGACTTCACCGCGCCGGCGAATTGACGACGATCTGGGTGCCTGATCCGGGGCACGAAGCCATACGTGATCTAGTGCGGGCACGCGAAGCCGCCATGGAGGACCTGCGTGAGAAGCGCCAGCATCTGCAATCCTTCCTCCTACGTCACGGGCGGATCTACCCCGGGCTGAGATCCTGGACGCTGGTGCATGCCCGCTGGCTGTCGAACCTCACCTTCGAGCATCCGGCCCAGTATCTCGTCCTGCGCGAGTACCGGCAGGCCATCGAAGATGCTGACGCACGACTTGAGCGCCTGACGCAGCAAGTGGCCAATGTTGTCTCGACCTGGTCAATGGCGCCGGTGGTCGACGCCTATCAGGCCATGCGCGGTGTGGCGTTTTTGACGGCGGTCACTTTCGTTGCGGAAATTGGCGATGTGCGCCGCTTCGAGACACCTCGGCGGCTGATGGCCTATCTCGGCCTGGTACCCTCGGAACGCTCTACCGGCGAGCATGTCCGACGCGGCGGCATCACCAAGGCCGGCAACCCAAGAGCCCGCCGTGTTCTGATCGAGGGAGCTTGGACCTATCGCTATCCAGCTCGCCTGAGCCGGGCTTTGCAGGTGCGACAGGAGAGTTTGTCCAAGACCGTACGGGCGATTGCCTGGAAGGCGCAGGTTCGCCTGTGCGCGCGCTATCGCAGGTTAATGGCAGCGGGCAAACGCCAGACCTTAATCACGACGGCGATTGCGCGCGAGATGGCGGCCTTCCTGTGGGCGATCGGTCACGAGGTGGAGCCGTACTCTGCAGCTGCATAAGGTCAAACGAAATCACATTCATCGCGGGGGGGGTTAAGCAACTTGGAATGACATCTGCTGTTGCGCAGAGCCGGAGGCAGGGCCTCGGTGGGGAATCCTCGTATGAATTGTGTGGCCGATGACCTTCATCGACGCCCGCTGGCAGATCGAGGCAGCCCCGGACGAACACACGGAAATGCGGTAACCAATCCGCGCATCAGAGTCTGCTCAACCGTCGTCTTGACGGCCCTGTCTCCTGCACTGCGCAATCGCCTCATTCCGCATCGCCCCGATCTTTTGTGACGGGACTACACACGCGCGCCGAAAATCATTGACAACGAACATCAGAGTTCATGCGCGATAACTGGCTCTCCAATCGCATCTTCAAATCCTATGATGATCTCGTCGATCACTGCTGTGAGGCATGGAACAAGCTCGTCGACCAACCATGGCGCATCATGTCCATCGGACTGCGCCAATGGGCACACGGGTACTGAACAATGAGACTCGGTATAAAGCACAACAGCGCAGCTTAAGCTAAGCTATTGCCGTCGCCCCGACGCCGGCAGGATATTATGCGGCGGCCCGGTGTATTTGCCGATGAACGGCCCGAGCGCCGGACAGCCTGTTTCGGGACGGGTCGCGAGACACGCCCGGTATTTACCGATCATGAGGAACGCGACCGCCGGCACGATGAGGCCGCCGGTCAGCAGCAGGAACGTCCGCTGTCTCATGATGTCGGGCGCACCTCCGTCCGTGGCTCTGGATTCCGGGTTCACGCGCTGCGCGCGCGCCCCGGAATGACGGCTAGTATTTCCCCACCACCACCTTCTGCTTCTGCTCCCCCAGCCCCGCGATCCCCATCGTCACCACGTCGCCCTCCTTGAGATACTGCGGCGGCTTCATGCCGAAGGCGACGCCCGGCGGCGTGCCGGTCGCGATCACGTCGCCCGGCTCCAGCACGAACAGCTGCGAGCAGTACCAGACCAGGTGCCGCACATCGAACACCATGGTGCGCGTGTTGCCGCGCTGGCGCTTCTCGCCGTTGACGTTGAGCCACATGTCGAGCGCCTGCGGGTCCTTGATCTCGTCCTTGGTGGCAAACCACGGCCCGAGCGGCCCGAAGGTCTCGCAGCCTTTGCCCTTGGCGATGGTCTGCCCGTGCTCCATCTGGAAGGCGCGCTCGGAGACGTCGTTGGCGATGCAATAGCCGGCGACCGCGTCCATCGCCTTGGCCTTGTCGAGATAGCGCGCGCGCTTGCCGATGACGACGCCGAGCTCGCATTCGTAGTCGAGCTTGGTCGAGCCCTTCGGGATGATGGTGTTGTCGTTCGGCCCGCAGATGCAGGACGGCATCTTGTTGAAGATCATCGGCTCGTCCGGCACCGGCACGCCGGATTCGGCGGCGTGGTCGGAATAGTTGAGCCCGATGGCGATGAAGTTGCGCACATGGCCGACGCAAGGCCCGAGCCGCGGCTTGCCGGGCACGACTTTCAGCCGCTTGAGGTTGGCCTTTTTGATCTTGGCGAGGCCGCCCGCCGCCAGCATGGCGCCGTCGATGTCGGGCACCACGCGCGAGAGGTCGCGGATCTTGCCGTCGGCGTCGATGATGCCGGGCTTCTCGCGGCCGGGCGCGCCATAGCGGACGAGCTTCATGGTCGGTTACTCCCTAGATTGTCTGATTTTGCGGTTTGGATCAGACGGTCGCGTCGGCGCCGATAGCGACGCGCCATTCCCGCGCAGCGGGCAACCCAGCTAGCCGCAATTCTTGGCACTGGGTCCGCCGTCATCGCCGGGACGAGCAGGCAGTTTCGGCGTTTCAGTACAAAGCGGAAAGGCTCGGCAGCGGCAGACTGGCCACCGATATTCGACGGCCAAGGGCGAGGGCAAGCTGGGTGTCATACCGAGCTTTCTCTCATCGCTTCAGTCTCCGCCGCGACCGCCGCGAGTCGGGGGGGGGCGGGGGTGGGGGGAACAGTGCGGCGAAATTTGCACGGTCAGATTTTCAGCAGCTCCCCAGACGGTTCGCAATTGGTGATTGCGGACCGTGCCCACGGCTTGCGAGGGGACGGCTCCGCCGCCATGCCGGCCATGGCGCAACGATGCGCGAAAGCCTGCAGCCGCGCCAGCCGCTGCGCGCCGGGCGCGCTCTACGTATTTTGACCGATCCGCGTTTTCATATTGCCGAAAGGATTACAGGCGCTCACTTGGCAAGGTGGATGAGGAGAGGGATATCTAAAGCCAAGGAGAGTGCATCGTGAATAGTCTCGTTTTGCGCTTAGCGAAAAGCTCGCCCGCCGTTCAACGCGGGTTCCTCATCGCCGGCGTAACGATTGCCGCCATCGCGGCTCTGCAGTCCATCGTCATTGTGATGATTTGGGTTCTCTGATCATCGCGAGCCGCGGCCAGGCTCATCGTCGATCGATTTGCCGTCGCAACGCGGCAGCAACCGCTTGCGGACGGCGCTCGGTCGCGTGTCGCCCGCGCCGGCTATTTCTTGTCCTTCATGCGCCAGAGCTGAAAGCCCTTGTCGGCGATCGAGGCCTCGATCACGTCGCGGCTCGAGATTGTGCGGCGGTTTGGCGTCGTCGCGCACCACGCCGACCGCGTGCCAGGGGCGGAATTTCGCCGGCAGTTTTTCGCCGCCGCGGTCGTCGCAAAACGCTTGCAGGCCGCGATTGGCGTCGGACTTGAAGATGAAGAGCTGCATGAAGGTCTTTCCGCGGATGTCTATTCCGCTGCGGCATGGCGCGCTCGGATGCTGGCGATCTGATTAATATAGGCTTATTGCGGTACCATCACAAGGCGCGGGCGCGTTCGCGGCGGTAAGCCTCGGCGCGAAAATAAAGTCGTCGCGGCCGTATCGCTTGAGCGCGAATGCGCGCATGGTGCGGCATGGACACCGCCTTTAACTATCTGGTGTGGGGGATGATCTCGATCGGTCTCATCGGGATCGGTCTTGCCGTCATGGTGTGGTGATGCGCATGACCATCGGCTTTCCCAATGCGTCCCGCTACTACGATACCACGCGCAACGCGGTGCATTTCTGGGGCCACGACCAGTCGATGGAGGCCTCGTTCTTCGTCAGCGCCGCGGCCTTGCAGCACCTGAGCCCGCAGGCCGCCAATAACGAGAGCGCGCTGCTCGATGCCTTCGACCGCCACCGCGCGCGCATCTGCGAGGCCGCCGCCAAGATCTACGGCGGCCACAAAGGCGGCAGCTACGACATCCTTCCGTCGAGCTTCTGACGTGACCATTCCCTGCACGCAGCACTTCGACGCCCCGCTGCCGGCGGTGGCCGCGCCGGTGCCGCGCTAGCGCAAATTTTGCCAACGCGCCTGCGCGATGAGCGCGACGGCGAGATAGAGCGCCAGGCCGGCGCCGAATACCAGCATCCAGTGCTGGCAGGGCAGACCGAACAGGTCGCAATTGCCGATCATCCAATCGAGCATGGCAGGGCTTCCGAACGCGCGGGCGCGTGCCGGCAGTCTAGGCCGCGTCGCGCCGCGCCGGCCGTAAATTGCGGATAAATTGCGTGCCGTTTCCGGTCACCGGCGCGGTCGGCCGGGGCGCTGGTTACCAAATGCTAACGTATATCGCACTATTTCGACGATCAGTTTCACGGTTGGGTAAAATGCTACGCGTAGATTGGCTGTATCGGTGAAACCGTCACAGCGGCGCGCGGGAGGCGAGCGCGGAGGCCGCGACGGAGGATGATCATGAACGAGCGACGCAAGGCCCCACGCCATCGCACGTTGAAAGTCGGGCAACATCCGCTTCAACCGCGCCGGCTCCATCGATTGCCGCGTGCGCAACCTGTCCCCCGCCGGCGCCTGCCTGGAAGTGCAGAGCCAGGCTGGCATTCCCGACGATTTCGTATTGGTGGTCGACATCGATCACCTCAAGCAGCCGTGCCACGTGATCTGGCGCACGGCGACGCGCATGGGCGTTGAGTTTTGCGGCTAAGACGGCGTATCACACGCTCGCTTGCTCATGACACCGAGCGTTGTAGCGGCGAACCGAAAAATCAGAACGCGCCGTTGAAGATGCCGCCATCGATCAGCAGATTCTGCCCGGTGATGTAGCCGGCCTGCGCCGAGCATAAGAAAGCGCAAGCCGCGCCGAATTCGTCCGGTTGCCCGAAGCGTTTGGCGGGAATAGTGGCGGCGCGCGCGGCGGCGGCTTCCTCGACGGTGATGCCTTTCATCTCCGCCGTCTTGGTCATCATGCCGCGCAGGCGATCGGTATCGAAGGGGCCGGGCAGGATGTTGTTGATGGTGACGTTGTTGGCCGCCACCGTGCGCGCGACGCCGGCAAGGAAGGCGGTGAGGCCGGCGCGTGCGCCGGATGACAAATCAAGGCCGGCGAGCGGCATCTTCACCGAGCCGGAGGTGATGTTGACGATGCGGCCGAATTTGCGCTGGCTCATCGGATCGATCACCTTCTGAATCAGCTCGACGCCACGATCATATTGGCGATGACGCCGTCGATCATCTGTTGGCGGGTGAGCTCGCGAAAATCGCGAAACGGCGGGCCGGCATTGTTGTTGATCAGGATGTCGGGAGCGGGGCAGGCGGCGAGCAGCGCCTTCTGCCCTTCCGGGTTCGCCACGTCGGCGGCAACCGGTGTGACCTTGGCGCCGGTAGCTTTGGCAATCTCGGCGGCGGCGGCTTCCAGCGTGCCGGCATTGCGGCCGTTCATCACCACTTCGCAGCCGGCTTCGGCCAATTTGCGGGCGCAAGCCTTACCGAGCCCGCGGCTCGACGCGCAGACGATGGCCTTGCGGCCGGCAATTCCGAGATCCATGGGGTTCCTCTTCGGCGGGAAAACGTTTCGGGCGGCAGTGTCATGGGGCCGGCGCAAGGCGTCAACCCTTGTCGCCTGCCTGTCGTACTCGATTGCTACCCACGAGCGAACGGCAACGACCGATTCGCGAGGGGGACATGCTGCGCGATCCCGACCGGCAGGTGATGGAAAAAGCCTATGCGCGCTGGGCGCCCGTCTATGACGCGCTGTGCGGGCCGGTCTTCCTCAGCGGCCGGCGCGCGGCGGCGAGCGCGGCGCGCGACGTCGGCGGACGCATTCTCGAGATCGGCGTCGGTACCGGCCTGTCGTTCGACGATTACGATGCGACGACGGAAATCACCGGCATCGACATTTCCAGTCCCATGATCGCCAAAGCGCGCGAACGTGCGGCCAGCGGTCGCTATCCGCACGTCAAAGAATTGCAGGTCATGGACGCGGCCGACATGGCCTTTGCCGATGCGACGTTTGACTGCGTGGTCGCCCAGTTCGTCATCACGCTGGTGGAAAATCCCGAGCGCGTGTTGTCGGAATGTGCACGGGTGGTGAGGACGGGCGGGCAGATCATCCTGGTCAATCACCTCTACTCGGAGCGCGGGCTTGCCGCCGCAGTGGAACGCTTCGTGGCCTTTCGGGCGCATGCGCTCGGCCTGCGCCCCGAGTTCCCGTTCGCGCGGTTGGCGGCCTGGGCGACAAGCCACGGCGGCGCCGAATTGATCGAGCGGCGCAAGGTCAAGCCGTTCGGGGTCTACACGCTTGTCCGCTTCCGCCGCGGCCGGGCGCCGTTCGCTGCCATCTAAAAATAGGTAAACAACACTGTCATAATTCTGCAATGAACGCCTGCTAATGCAATCCCACATGATCAGCATCCTGGAGATCGTCGCGCCGTGACGGAGAACGCCACGCGACGGTTTCGCGCGCTTTTCATCTCCGATGTGCACCTGGGAACGCGCGGCTGCCAAGCCGACAAACTGCTCGACTTCCTCCGCTACCACGAAGCCGAATCCATTTATCTCGTCGGCGATATCGTCGACGGCTGGGCGCTGCGCTCGTCCTGGTATTGGCCGCAAGCGCACAACGACGTGGTGCAGAAGCTGTTGCGCCAAGCGCGCAAAGGCGCGCGGCTGATCTACATTCCCGGCAACCACGACGAATTCTTGCGCGGCTATTACGGCACCCATTTCGGCGGCATCGAGGTGGTGGAGAACGCCATCCACGAGGGCGCCGACGGCCGGCGCTATCTGGTGGTACACGGCGATATCTTCGATCTGGTGGTGACGCAGGCGCGCTGGCTGGCGCTGCTTGGCGACAAGGCCTACGAATTCGCGCTCACTGCCAATCGCGTGTTCAACGCCTTCCGCCGCATCTTCGGCGCGCCCTATTGGTCGCTGTCGAAATGGGCGAAGCTGAAAGTCAAGAACGCGGTCAACTATATCGGCGCTTTCGAGAAGGCGCTGGCGACCGAGGCGCAGCGCCACCAAGCCGACGGCGTGATCTGCGGCCATATCCACACCGCCGCCATGCATGACGAATTCGGCCTGCGCTACATCAACTGCGGCGACTGGGTGGAAAGCTGCACGGCGGTGGCAGAGCGCCACGACGGAAAGTTCGAGATCATCACCTGGATCCGCAGCGGCCGCGACAGCGAGCCGGCGCCGGCCATCGCACAGCCGCAGGCGGCATGAAACATAGGCCCGCATGAAAATTCTGGTGGCGACCGACGCCTGGCACCCGCAGGTCAACGGCGTTGTGCGTACCCTCGGCCACATGGCGCGCGAGGCGCGCGCGCTCGGCACCGAGATCGAGTTCCTGAGCCCCGGGGCATTCCGCACCTTGCCGATGCCGAGCTATCCGGAAATCCGCCTGGCGTTGCCGCCGCCCGGCGCGATCGCCCGTCGCTTCGACGCCGTCAAGCCCGACGCTGTGCACATCGCGACCGAGGGGCCGCTGGGCCATCGCATGCGGCGGTTCTGCATCAAGCGCGGGGTGCCGTTCACGACCAGTTTCCACACCCGTTTTCCCGATTATCTCGCCGAGCGGCTGCCGGTGCCCGAGCGCTGGACCTGCGAAGTGACCTGGGCTTGGCTGCGGCGCTTCCACGCGCCCGGCGCGGCGGTGCTGGCGGCGACGCCGACGCTGCAAAGCGAGCTTGATCAAGCGCGGCTTTCATGACGTGAAGCTGTGGCCGCGCGGGGTCGATGCGCAACTGTTCCGTCCGCGCGCGTCTGCCGGGTTCGACTGGCCGCGACCGATTTTCTTGAGCGTCGGCCGGCTGGCGGTCGAGAAGAATATCGAAGCCTTCCTCAAGCTCGATCTGCCGGGCACCAAAGTGGTGGTCGGCGACGGGCCGGCGCACGCGAGCCTCGAGCGCCAGCATCCCGATGCCGTGTTTCTCGGTTCGCGTCAGGGCGAGCCGCTGGCGGAGATCTACGCCGCCGCCGACGTGTTCGTGTTTCCAAGCCGCACCGATACGTTTGGCCTGGTGCTGTTGGAAGCGCTGGCAAGCGGCGTGCCGGTGGCGGCGTTTCCGGCCGCGGCGCCGCGCGACGTGATCGGCGAAGCGCCGGTCGGCGTATTGGATGAGGATTTGGCGCGTGCCTGCCTGAGCGCGCTGGCATGTTCGCGTGAGAGCTGCCGCGACTTCGCGCTGCGCATGACCTGGGAGGCGAGCGCACGCATTTTCATCGAGCATATAGCGCAAGCGGTCAAGAACGCCCGGGAAAAGATCGCCGCGCCGCGCTCGAGCGTAGTAGCGGCTTAGCCTGAGGTTATCGGGTATTTGCTTTGTGCGGATGATGACAGGCGCAAAGGGCGGCGCTAGCCTTGCTCTATGGGCGCTCTCGACAAGACCATTCTACCGACCGCCGCCGACATCGAGGCCGCGGCCAAGCGGCTGGCCGGCGTTGCGGTGCGCACGCCGCTGATCAATGCGCCGGTGCTGGATGAGGCGCTTGGGCGCGCGGGTTTTCCTGAAGGCCGAGACGTTGCAGCGCACCGGTTCGTTCAAATTCCGCGGCGCCTACAACAAGATTTCGCAAATTCCGCCCGAGCGGCACGCTGCCGGCGTCGTCGCCTATTCGTCCGGCAATCATGCGCAAGGGGTGGCGGCGGCGGCGCGTCTGCTCGGCCTGCGCGCCACCATCGTGATGCCGTCGGACGCGCCGCGCGCCAAGCGCGCGCGCACGGCGGCGCTCGGCGCCGAGATCGTGCTCTACGATCGCGAGAAGGAGGATCGCGCCGCCATCGCACACGCGATTGCCAAAGAGCGTGGCGCAACCATCGTCCCGCCTTATGACGATCCGCTGATCATCGCCGGGCAGGGCACGATCGGCGCCGAAATCGTCGAGGATCTGAGCCGCCGCAATCTCACGCCGGAGATCGTTGTGGTGGGCGCCTCAGGCGGCGGGCTTGCCGCCGGCATCTCGCTCGGTGTCAAAGCGCGCGTACCGGCGGCCAAGTTCTATACCGTCGAACCGGAAGGTTTCGACGATACGCTGCGCTCATTCCAGAGCGGACGGCGCGAGGCCAATGCGCGCATGAGCGGCACCATCTGCGATTCGCTGATGAGCGCGACGCCCGGCGAACTGACCTTCCCGATCACGCAAGCCTTGATCGGGCAGGGCATCACCGCCTCCGACGCCGAGGTCGCGCGGGCGGTGCGCTATGCCTTCGAGGAATTGAAGCTGGTGGTGGAGCCGGGCGGAGCGATCGGGCTCGCGGCGCTGCTCGCCGGCAAGCTCGAGGTCAAGGGCAAAGTGGTGGTCGGTGTCTTGTCGGGCGCCAATGTGGATGCGGATCTGTTCGCAAAGCTGATTGCGATGTGAGCAGTCGAATTTCGGCGAGCATCAAGTAAACAGCGCGATGCGCTCGACTTCGCTCAGCGCCATCAGCGCGGCCAACGGATTCACGGTCGGCTCAGCAGACATCGTTGCGGCGGGTGGCTTTTCGATGGGCGCAGGCTGCGGCGGTGCCGCTGGCGGCGAGGGGATCGGTAGTTCCGGCTCATCGGATGCCGGCACGAGCCTCAAGAAGCCGCGTTCTTTTGCCGCCTCGCTCTCTATGGGCGCGGGTTTGCCTTCGACCAATGTATCGATACGCAGCTCCAAGAGATTGACCAAGGCGGCGAGCTTTGCCGCCTGGCCGGGCGCGGCGGTTTCGGCAATGTCGGGGCGCGCAACCCGGATGGCGATCAGCAGCATGCGCAATTCGTCGCGAAAACGGTCGAGCGCAACCGCGTCGGCATTGAGCCGGCCCTCGATGCGGTCGAGCGCGGCCAGCAGCACATCCGTGTCGGCGCTGCGATTGCGGCGCGCGTATTCGCTCAGAAACCAGCGCCCGCGCGCGCTTTCCGAAAGCGCCGTGCAGATCGTCTGGTAATCGCCTTCGCTCGGCACGTCCGCCTTGGGGCGGAGGACCAGCGCGCCCAATTCGTTTGCCATGGGCAATCCCGTCGGCTGCGTTTATCAATCAGGCGGCTTGATTCGGATAGCCCTGACCTCGCCATGAGTCCCCAATCCAATATCGGCTTCGCTGCTCGCGTGGCGGCGCTTTACGCGGCCATTTTCGCCATGATCGGCGTCCAATTGCCGTTCCTGCCGGTCTGGCTGAAGGCCAAGGGCCTGGACGCGCAGATGATCGGTGTGGTGCTGGCGATCCCGATGATCGTCCGCGTATTCGCCATTCCCTTGGCGGCGCGTATGGCCGACCGCCGCGACGCCCTGCGCGCCGCCATTGTCATCGCCGGCTGCGTCAGCGTCATCGGCTATGGACTGGTCGGCTTGGCCGAGGGCGTGCTGGCAATTCTGTTCACCTATGCGCTTGCCTCGCTCGTCTTCACGCCAGTGATGCCGCTCGCCGACACCTACGCACTGCGAGGCCTCGGTGAACGTGCGCTTGCCTATGGGCCCGTGCGCCTGTGGGGCTCGGCGGCCTTTATTGCCGGCACCTTTGTCGCGGGCTACGCCAGCGACATCATGCCGGCCCGCCAGCTGATCTGGCTGGTGGTGGCGGTAACGGCGCTGATCGCAGTGGCGGCGCTCATGCTTTCGCCCTTGGCGGCGGCTGCGGCGCACCCGCCCGAGCCAAGCACCACGCACAAGTCGCTGCTGCGCGACCCCGCCTTCGTCGCGGTGCTCGCGTCGGCAAGCCTGATCCAGGCCAGCCATGCCGTCTTCTACAGCTTCGCGACGCTGGAATGGCGTGCCGCTCAGCTTGACGGCACCGTCATCGCAGGCCTGTGGGCGATCGGGGTCGTCGCGGAGATCGTATTGTTCGCGCTGTCGGGTCGACTACCGCCGATGATCCGGCCGACCATGCTGCTCATGGTCGGCGCCGCCGGGGCTGCGTGCCGCTGGACGGCGATGGCGCTCGATCCGCCCGCCATCCTGCTGCCGTTCCTGCAAACGTTGCACGCCTTGTCATTCGGCGCGAGCTATCTCGGCGCGCTCTGGTTTGTCGCGCGCCGGGCTCCGCCGGGGCAGGCGGCGACCGCGCAAGGTTATCTTGCCGTCGCGTCCGGCGCGGTCATGGCGGTGGCAATGGGGTTGTCCGGGCTGCTCTACGCAGCCTTCGGCGCGGGCGCTTATGCGGCGATGGCGTTAGCGGCGGTCGCTGGCGGCGGCTGCGCGGCTATAGCGCACCGAGCGGGCCGTTACCCGCCGCGTTGACCGCACGTGGCGGCGCGCCTGTTGGGTGCCGCAGATCGGTACGATGCCGGAAAGATCGCGGCCTTGCAGGTAGATCATCCGGCGCGACAGCCCGCCGTGACGATTGATCCAGTGCCGTACCTTGCCAGGATAGACCTTCCAAAGGGCTTCGGTGCCCAGCGCGCTGGTCACGGGACGGCCGTTGGCGTCGGGCATCCAGGCCGCATGAAAGCCGAAGCGGGCGCGCGAGGTGGCGCACATGCGGTCATGCGGGATTAAGCCAAGCACCATGGTGCAGGCCGACAGGCAATTGCCGTCGATCACCACACGCTCGCCGGACGAACGCAGGGAAGCAAATTGTTGCAGGTAGCGGCCGATCTGGCCGCCGCGGTCGCCGGAAATGTACATCGTCGCGGACGCCGGCATGACACCGGTGGCCAGCAAGGCCGCGCCGAGCAGGAAGCCCAGAAACCGCATGACCCCGATCCCCAATAACTTCGCGGCTTCAAGTTATCGATTAACGCGAAGTTTATGTCATTGGGGCGGAAGTTTATCATTCGGGGACGGAAAGGAAAGCGTTGTTTATAGAAAGTTTAGGCTCATTTCATGAGTTGGCACAGCGTGTTACGCGGTCTTCTGCGTCTGTAGTGGGGAAAATCGCGGATTGCCGCATAAACGATTCGAAAATATCGGCGGCGCGTTTGCAGTCGCGGGCAAGTTGCTCGAGCTCACGCGCGATTTCTTCATTCCATGACGCAGCAGCGATCTGCCGGCAAAGCCGGGCATGGGCGAGGAGGCGTTCGGTGATCTTGTGCTGCGTCATGTGGGCTCTATGCCCGCAACCGTGGATTGGCACATCGATGCACGTCAATTATTTGAATTTGCTGCAGAGTTCCCGCGCGCGCATCATCCCCACAAAGCGGGCGATGGCGGAAAAACCAGACTGTCGCGGTAGGTCAAGCCGTCGGCACGGTCCTTGGCGAGCAGTAGCGGCCCATCGAGATCGACAAAGCGCGCGCTTTGGGCGAGCAGCACGGCCGGCGCGATGGCGAGCGAGGTTGCGACCATGCAGCCGACCATCACGGTGAGCCCCAGCCGCTCGGCTTCGCGCACCATCGCCAGCGCTTCGGTGAGACCGCCGGCTTTGTCGAGCTTGATGTTGACCGCATCGTATTTGCCGGCCAGCGCCGATAGCGAGGCAAGGTCATGGGCGCTCTCGTCGGCGCAAATCGGGATCGGCCGCTTAAGCCCGATCAGCATGTCCATCCTGCGCTTCCGGCACCGGCTGTTCGACCAGCACGACGCCGGCTGCGGCACAGGCGTTGAGATTTTCGGCCAGGGTCGCTTCGGTCCAGCCTTCGTTGGCATCGACGATCAGCGTTGCTCCGGGCGCCGCCGCACGCACGGCGGCGATACGCTCGCCGTCGCCGGGCGCGCCGAGCTTGATCTTGAGCAAAGCGCGGCCCGAAACCGCTTTTGCCGCCGCGGCCATATCGGCGGGGGCAGCGAGCGAAATCGTATAGGCGGTGATGAGCGGGCGAGGGGCGGGCAGCCCCGCGAGCGCATGAACCGGCCGCCCGCTGCGCTTGGCCGCAAGATCCCAGAAGGCGCAATCGAGCGCATTGCGGGCGGCGCCTGGCGGCATCGCCTGCTGGAGGGCGGCGCGGTCAAGCCCGGCGGCCAGGTGCGGCCGCATGGCCTCTATGGCCGCGACTACACCGTCGACGCTTTCGTCATAGCGTGCATAGGGCACGCATTCGCCGCGCCCGCGCGCCGCGCCGTCGTCCAATGTGGCGACCACCACGGCGGCCTCGGTCTTGGCGCCGCGGCTAATGGTGAAGGAGCCGGCGATCGGCCAATGCTCCACGGAAACGGCGAGATTCAGAGGCAAATTCAGGGCTCTGGGGATATCCGAAGTGGGGGGCAGCCTATGGTCAAACCCTCGACAGGTTCCCGTGCGATGGTCAAGTATGGCGTTTCACCCCTTGCCCCGTTAATCCAGGGCCGGACCGCCCCAATACGGCCTGAGGAGGGGTCGACATTGGATTGCGAATACGGCAACCAGTTTAACCCCACCAGGCGACATCAGAGGCCACACGCGTGAGCGACCGATTGCTCGAAAGCGTCAAGGACGGCGAGCGGCTCAAGCTTTCCGCCACCGGCGCATGGATCGCCGAAAATGCCCGCGATCTGGAGCCGATGATCGAGGCCGAGACCCGGCGCGGCGACGCCATCAAAAATGTCGATATCGACATGGGGCGCGTCGACCGCATCGACACCTTCGGCGCCTGGCTGTTGGAGCGGCTGGTGCGCGCCTTCACCGCGCGCGGCTGCGATACCAAGGTGCTGGGCCTGAAGGAAGACTATCGCGCGCTGATGGACGAGGTGCACAGCGTCAAGCTGGAAGATGCGGCGGGCGCCCGCACCGGTAACCGGGTCACCCATGCGCTCGCCTCGATCGGTTACAGCATCGCAGGGGTCGGCCAACTGTGCAGCGCGATCGCCAATATGATGGGCGCACTGGCGGTCGCCTTCTTGCGCGTGTTGGCCAACCCGCGCCGGTTCCGCTTCACCTCGATGGTGCACCAACTCGACAATGTCGGCTGGCGCGCCGTTCCGATCATGCTGCTGATCACGTTTCTGATCGGCTGCATTATCGCGCAGCAGGGCATCTTCCACTTCCGCAAATTCGGCGCCGACATCTACGTGGTCGACATGGTCGGCATCCTGGTGCTGCGCGAGCTCGGCGTGCTCATCGTCTCCATCATGGTGGCCGGCCGCTCCGGCAGCGCCTATACCGCCGAACTCGGCGCCATGAAGATGCGCGAGGAAATCGACGCGCTGCAGACCATGGGCTTCGATCCGGTCGAGGTGCTGATCCTGCCGCGCATCGTGGCGCTGGTCATCGCGGTGCCGGTGCTGACTTTCCTCGGCTCGATGGCCGCGCTCTACGGCGGCGGCCTGGTTTGCTGGCTCTACGGCGGCATCGACCCCGACATTTTCCTGCAGCGGCTGAAGGAAGCGATCACCATCGATCATTTCAAGGTCGGCATGGTCAAGGCGCCTTTCATGGCGCTGGTGATCGGCATTGTGGCCTGCGTGGAAGGGCTCAACGTCAAGGGCAGCGCGGAATCGCTTGGCATGCAAACCACCGCCTCGGTCGTGGAGTCGATCTTCCTGGTGATCGTGCTCGACGGGCTGTTCGCCATCTTCTTCGCCTCGATCGGGATGTGAGCGATGGCGGGCGGCAACGGCAAGGAAATCGTGATCTCGGTGCGCGACCTGGTGGTCGGTTTCGGCCGCCACATCGTGCTCAACCATATCGATCTCGACGTTTACCGCGGCGAAATCCTCGGCTTTGTCGGCGGCTCCGGCGCCGGCAAATCGGTGCTGCTGCGCACGATCATCGGCCTGCTGCCGCGCCGGCAAGGCAAGATCAGCGTGCTCGGCACCGATCTCACGACCTGCTCGGACGACGAGCGGCGGGCGATCGAGCGGCGCTGGGGCGTGCTGTTCCAGCAGGGCGCGCTGTTTTCCTCGCTCACCGTGCGGGAAAATCTGCAGTTTCCGATCCGCGAATACCTGAAGGTTTCGCAGCGACTGATGGACGAGCTGGTGGTCGCCAAGCTGGAAATGGTGGGGCTCGATGCCAGCGTCCTGCCCAAGTTTCCGTCCGAATTATCCGGCGGCATGACCAAGCGCGTGGCCCTGGCGCGCGCGCTGGCGCTCGATCCGGAGATCGTCTTTCTGGACGAGCCGACCTCCGGTCTCGACCCGATCGGGGCGGGCGATTTCGACACGCTGATTCAGACCCTGCAGCGGACCTTGGGTCTGACCGTTTTCATGGTCACGCATGACCTCGACAGCCTGCACACGGTCTGCGACCGCATCGCGGTCCTGGTTGACGGCAAGGTGATCGCGACCGGGAACATGGACACGATGCTGGCCTCCACCCATCCTTGGCTGCGGGCCTATTTCCACGGCACCCGCTCGCGCGCGGGCCATATTGCCGAAGCCAAGCCTTAAGTCGCGATTCTCGAAAAGTCCTGCCTTGGAACCCAATCCGGGCAGGTCGGATTTCGGACAAGATCGCCAGCAATAGACACGCGCGAGGGCGTCTTCAGGCGCCTATACGCACTGATTCTGGAGCCAGCCCATGGAAACCAAAGCAAGTTACGTGATGATCGGGCTGTTCATGCTGGCGGTTCTCGCCGGCGCGTTCGGGTTCGTCTATTGGTTCCAGAACTTCGGCGGTGCCGGTCAGCGCGCCTATTATCGCCTCGCATTCGACGGTTCAGTGTCCGGTTTACGCACCGGCGGCAACGTCTTGTTCAACGGCATCCGGGTCGGCGAGGTCACGCGCCTCAGCCTTGACGCCAAACATCCGCAGCAGGTGATCGCCACCGTCGCGATCGACAACAGTGTGCCGGTGCGCGCCGACACCCAAGTCGGCCTTGAATATGCCGGTGTGACCGGCATTGCCTCGATCGCGCTCACCGGCGGCAGCGCCTCGGCGCCGCAGCTTGCCGGCTCAAATGACAATCCGCCGCTGCTGTCGGCCACCCCCGGCGCGGCGCAGGACGTCACCCAGGGTGCGCGCGACACACTGCGCCGTCTCAACGATTTCATTGTCGACAATCAGACGTCCTTTCACAGCACGCTCGATAATCTCGACAAGTTCTCCGGCACGCTGGCGCGCAATTCCGAGCGGCTCGACAAGATCGTCGAGGGCATGCAGAACGTGTTTGGCGGCGCCGACGGCAACAGCGGCGAGATCATCGCGGCGGCCCGCTCGATCCACAAGCTCTCAGAGAGCTTGAACAAGCGCACCGCCGAGATTGCCGCCGGCGTCAATCAGCTCACCGTTGCCGGCACCAAACAGCTCAACGCGATTGGTACCGATGCCCGCCGGATGATCGCCGAGGTGGAGAAGGCGGTGAAGAATATCGACAAGAATCCAAGCCGCTTGATTTTCGGCGGCGGTGCTTCTTCGGATAAATAGAGCGGGCGCCTCAGGGCAAGCCAGCGGAGCCCGCGCCGCGCGCAATGCTCCGGTCCGGCGCCGCTATTCCGGCGAATAACGATTGGCGTCGGCCGCTCAGTTCATGTGCCCAACCGCGGCGCCGACGGCGGGTGAGGGCTCCATGGACGAGTCGATCTCTACCAGCCCCGGATCGGTGTCCGACACGAGCTTGCGGCGCACCACGAACCAATAGGTGATCACCGCCAGAACCCCGACGGAAACGATGTCCGAGGCAATGTCGTTGTACGAAAACAGGATGAACAACGACATGCGCGGCGAGTACGACGCGCACCGTGCGGTCGATCTGCATGCGTCTCCGAATAGGTCGCCTGCAGGCTGAAAGTGATGCCGATTGTCGCCACCAGGACGAGGTAGGCGGCGCCCATCTGATCGAGGCCGGGCTTGATGACCAGTTCCGGATGCACGAATACGCCGACCATCAGCGTGAACAGCGAGACGCAGATCTGCACCGAGCGCCACAGCGTCGTGTAAAATGACGCGTTGGCAATCTTGGACGTTATCGCCGCGGTGATCGAAGTGGGCGGTGTCAATTCGCCGAACACGCCGATGAAGAAGGCGAAGAAGTGCACGACCCAAGGATTGACGCCGACCTTTATGAAGGGCCCGGCGATCACGATCGCCACCAGGATGTAGACCGGCGCCGGCGGCAGACCCATGCCGAGAATGGCGCCGAAGATGAACGCCATTCCCACCATGGCGGCCATGTTGATACCGGCCGCCGCCACCAGCAGCGAACCGAGCTTGGTCGGAACGCCGGTGATGACCAGCGCCCCTGTCATGACCGACAGCGTCGCCAACAACAGCGCGATGTCGGTGATCATGTCGATATAGGAATCGAGGAAGCGTCGCATCGGCGCGATGAATTCGCTGAACGACCATTGGCCGGCTTATGACGAGCGCCGTCACATGAATGGTGACGAGTCCGACGGAGGTGGCGGCGAACATATAGAGCGCAGCAAACATCGGCGCCAGGAAGATGGTCGACATCAGCAACACCAGGCCGCCGACCACGAAAACGAAGGCACCGAGGTTGACCTTGTCGCGCCAGTCGAGCCCGCGCGCTTTGCGGTCGACGACCATCTTGGTGTGATAGAAGGTCGCCAGCAGGTAGACCGAGAGCGAAACCGAAATGAAATAGATCAGCGCCGGAACCCAGCCGCGCGCGACGACGTCGAAATAATCGACGCCGAGGAATTCGGCCATCAAAAAGGCGGCGATGCCCATCACCGGCGGCATCAACTGCCCGCCCATCGATGAGGCATTCTCGATCGCCGCCGCGGTCGCCGGCGGCAGGCCGGCTTGGATCATGGCCGGGATCGTGGCCGAGCCGACCGTGATGGAATTGGCGGCGCCCGAACCGCTGATGGTGCCGATGGCCATCGAACCGATCACCGCCGACTGCGGAATGGCGTGCGGCGAGCGGATGGCGATGCGTTTGGTGGCGCGCAATAGTGAATCGACGCAGCCGAAGCCGCGCAGCAGGCTCAAGACCAACAGGAACGAGCCGATGATGGTGAGGGCGATCTGCGGCAGGTTGGAGAAGATGCCGGTCTCCACCTCCACGCTGCTGGCGCTGATGACGCGCTGCCAGGAAACGCCGGCATGATAGAACATGCCGGGCACCACATAACCGTAAACGGCGTAGAGAATGAGCGCGATGTTCAGGATGAACAGAGGCATATGGCGCTTGCGCGCATATTCAATGACCAGCAGCGCCATCACGCCGCCGATGGTCAGGTCGGCTGTATTCCAACTGCCGTTGCGCTCTTCGCCAAGCGCTACGAAATTGTTGTGCATGTAGTAGGCGCAATAGAGCGAGAACAGGCAGTAGGCCGTGCCGATCACGTAGTTCGCGCTCGTCGGCAGCTTTGGATAAAGGTCGTTCTGGCGCAATCCCTGCAATGTAAACAACACGAACGTGATCGGGATCATGGTCATGGCGAGCACGACGGGTCCGTCGTTGCCGGTCCAATAGTAGTAGAGCATGTATACAAAGAAGACGATCGAGACTGCGTAATAGAGGCAGTCGAGCACGAGCGGCGGACGGTGCTGTGATGCCGTGGCTCTCATAGCGGAGCTATCCCTGGCCGAATTCAAGTCTTTGGTTGAATTCAAGCGAGGCGGGCGCGATGAGACGCCCGCCTCCCGGTTTCAGTCGATCGACCGATCAGGTCCTTACATCTTCGCTTTGGCGATGTGAGAATCCCATGCGGAGTTCCCACATCTTGTGCTCTTTCAGGAATTTGGCGAGACCCGGATGGATCGGCACCAAGTCCACGGTCGACTCAACAGCCGCCTTCTGGAACGCAGCCATCTGGCCGCCGCTGATCTGGCGGAAGCTGGGGTCGAGCTTGGCCAGTTCGTCGGCGTTCTTTTCGATGACCGTGAGCACTTTGTACATCTCGGCTTCCGAGACGTTCAGGCCGAGGTCGAAGCCCCAATAGGTCGCGACCAGATCGATCTGCTTGCCCGAGGTGTCCTTGTGGTGGAAGTTCGACGCGGGCACCGCCATGACGGAGAACTTCTTAGCCTTGAGTTGCTTCAATTCATCGGCGCTCGGGTTAAGTCCAACCCAGTCGACCGACAGCGAAGCTTCCGAAATCCACGGCGCGGGGGTCTTGCCGCCGGCGGCGTAGATGATCATGGCCTTGATGCGGCCGGAAGCGAGTTGCGAGCCGGCGGTCTTCATATCGACCGCCTTGTAGATGTGCTTGACGCCAACCGCTTTCAAAGCGTTCTCAAGCTGCTTGCGGGTGTCGAACGGCAGCGGGCCGGTAAAAACATCTTTGCCGGTCAGGTCGCTCCAATTCTTGATTGTGGCTGCGTCGGTGTCCTTGATGGCGACGCCGACATCGAGCGTATAGGCCCAAAACGATTGTACGGGCTCGACTTTGACCTTGGACTTAAAGCCTTTGAACCGCTCGTTATCGTTGGCGAATTCATGCAAGGCCACATCGGAACCGTAATAGCCGTCGAGGTCGCCAGTCGCAAAGCTCTTCACCGTGCCGACGGCGCCGGGATAGGGCAGCACGCTGATGCGTAGTTCCGGAACTTCTTTGTTGAGAAGGTCGGCAAGCACGACCAGCGCCTTGTGGCCGGACGAGCCGACCGGGCCGGTGCCCCACTTGATGTCTTTCGGCGCGGACCACGCCGTCGTGCTCGGCAGACCGACCAATGCAAAAGCAGACGCGGCCAACAGTGCAGCAGTCATTCCGCGTACAACAATTGCACGCGTAATAGATACGCAAATGCGCATAGGATTTTCCTCCCGTGGGGTAGCTTCGATGGCTATTATGCGCCGCGCGAGGCCTGATCAACGACGTCGCGCCGGCTTTTATGCCGTTTTTACGGGAAGCTTGTGCAAATAAACGCTTTGTATATCTGGCCGCCGGTCAATCCAGGCGGCCGAGCGACGCGCTGCCGGCCGTGGCGGGCGCGAATCCCGCCTTGTCATCGATCACGACCTCTTCGATGCCGGACTCGAGTTGGCGCCGGCGTATCAGCATCCAGTAGGCAATGCCTGCCAGTACCGGAATCGTGGCGAGCGTGCCGATGTATTCGTTCGTGCTGAGCAGCGCCACCAGCGCGAACGCGCCCTGCAAAATGCGCACGCTACGGTCGGCAAGGACGTTATCGAAATAGACGCCCTGCAAGCTGAAGGTGATGCCCAGCGTCGCGACGCCGATCAGATAGAAAGCGGGAATCTGGTCGAGACCGGGTTCGGCCACCAATCCGGGATGGACGAAGATGCCTACCATCAGCGTGAACAACGACACGCAAATCTGCAGCGAGCGCCAGAGCGTGACATAGAACGATGTGTTGGCGATTTTCGACGTGATCGCCGCGGTGATCGAGGTCGGCGGCGTCAATTCGCCGAACACGGCGACGAAGAAGGCGAAGAAGTGCACCACCCACGGATTGACGCCGGCCTGCATAAAGGGCGGCGCGATCACGATCGCCACCAGGATATAGACCGGTGCCGGCGGCAGGCCGGTGCCGAGCACGACGCCGAACAGGAAGCCCATGCCCACCATGGCAGCCATATTGATCCCGGCCGCCTCCACCAGCAGCAGGCCGAGCTTGGTGGGCACGCCGGTGATGACCAGCGCGCCGGCCATGATCGACAACGTTGCCAGGAGTAGTGTCAGGTCGGTGATCATGTCGGTGAACGAATTGAGGAAGCTCTTCAGCGGCTTCACGAACTCGGCAAACGACCATTGGCCGGGGCGCAACAGCGCCACCACGTGGAAGAGGAGCATCCCCGCGCCGACGATGCAGAACATGTCGAGGGCGGCGAATTGCGGCGCCAGGTACAGCGCCGCCATCAGGGTGACCAGGCCGCCGACGGTGACGACGAAGGCGCCGAGATTGAAGATGTCGTGCCAGGTCAGCGGCTGCGCCTTACGGTCGATCACCATGCGGGTGCGGTAGTGGATCGCCAGCAGATAGACCGAGACCGACACGGACATGAAATAGATCAGCGCCGGAACCCAGCCGCGCGCCACCACGTCGAAATAGTCGACGCCGAGGAATTCGGCCATCAAGAAGGCCGCGATGCCCATGACCGGCGGCATCAATTGCCCGCCCATGGAGGACGCATTCTCAATGGCGGCCGCTGTCGCCGGCGGCAACCCGGCATTGATCATGGCCGGGATGGTGGCGGAACCGACGGTGATCGAATTGGCCGACCCGGAGCCGCTGACGGTGCCGATCATCATCGAGCCGATCACGGCGGACTGCGGAATAGCATGATGCGAACGGATGGCGACGCGCTTGGTCGCACGCATGAGCGATTCGATGCAGCCGAAGCCGCGCAGCACGCTCAACACCAACAGGAACGAGCCGATCAGCGTGAGCGCAAGCTGCGGCAGGCGCG
Source organism: uncultured Alphaproteobacteria bacterium (assembly GCA_963761245.1). GTDB lineage: Bacteria > Pseudomonadota > Alphaproteobacteria > Rhizobiales > Xanthobacteraceae > Pseudolabrys. The sequence goes on from CAVXGN010000031.1 coordinate 42,048, forward strand.
CGAAAATGCCGGTCTCCATCTCGACGCTCGCGGCCGCAATCACGCGGTGCCAGGTCAGCCCGGCATGGTAGAACATGCCCGGCACCAGATAGCCGTAGACGGCGTAGAGAATGATAATGACGTTGAGGATGAACAGCGGGACATGGCGCTTGCGCGCGTATTCGATGATCAGCAGCGCCATCAGCCCGCCGGTGACGATGTCCTGTGTGTTGTAGAAACCGTTGCGTTCCTCGCCGAGCGCCAGGTAGTTGGTGTTCATGTAATAGGAGCAGTAAATCGAGAACAGGCAGAAAGCGAGCGCGATGACGTAGTTCAAATTCCTCGGCAGCTTCGGATAGAATTCGTTGTCGCGCAGTGCTCGCAGCGTGAACAGCCCGAAAGTGAGCGGCACCATGGTCATGGCGAGCACGACCGGCCCGCCAGCGCTGGTCCAATAATAGTAGAACATGTAGACGGTGTACGAGACTGCGGACACGTAATAGATCGCGTCGAGCGCGAACGGAGACCGGTGCGCCGGATGGTTGGTCATGGCGGACGCGGTCGTGAGGGATTCAGACATAGCGGGCCTGTCGTTCTGACTGAATGCGGTGAGGCGGGCGCGTCGATGCGCCCGCCTCTCGGATCAGGTCACAGGGCCGTATCCCTTACATTGTGGCCTTGGCGATGTTGCCGTCCCACTTCGCGTCCCACTGGCCCTTTTCCTTCAGGAACTTGGCCAGGCCAGGGTGGATCGGAACGAGATTCCAAGTGCTTTCCAAGGCGGTATGCTGGAATTTGGCGAAATTGCCGCCCGCGATCTGCCGGAAGCTCGGGTCGAGCTTGGCCAGCTCGTCGGCATGCGACTCGATGATTTTCAGCATCTTGTACATGTCGTCTTCCGGCACGTTGAGGCCGAGGTCGAAGCCCCAGAACACCGGCAGTAACGTGATCTTTGCGCCGGTCTTGTCCCGCTTATTGAAGTTCTTGACCGGCACCTGGATGGGGCCGAAGCCATCTTTCTTGAGATCGGCAAGCTCCTTGGCATCCGGATTAAGCGGAGCCCAGTCCACCGAGAGCGTAGCCTGCGACAGCCACGGCGCCAGGGTCTTGCCGCCGGCGCCGTAGATGAGCATGGCTTTGATGGTGCCGTTGTTGAGCTGCGAGCCGGCTGTTGCCTTGGAGACTTCCTTGTAGATGTGCTTGACGCCGAGCGCGCGAAGCCCGTTCTCGACTTTCTTGCGGGTGTCGAACGGCGCGGGACCGGTATAGGTCGGCTCGCCGGTCAGGTCGGCCCACGACTTGATCTTACCGGCGTCGCTGGCCTTGATCGCCAGGCCGCAATCCAGCGTGTAGGTCCAAAGCGACTGCACCGGCATGTGCTTGACGTGGGCCTTGAACCCCTTGAAGCGTTCGTTGTCGTTGTGGAACTCCTTCAGCGCCACGTCGGAACCGTAGAAGCCGTCGAACTCGCCGGTGGCGAAACCCTTCACCGTGCCGACGGCACCGGGGGTCGGCAGCACCGTGATGCGGTACTCCGGCATGTTCTTGTTCAGAATATTTGAAAGCACGATGAGCGCCTTGCCGCCCGACGAGCCGGCAGGGCCGGTGCCCCATTTGATGTCCTTCGGCGCCGACCAAGCGGTCGAGCCCGACAGCCCGATCAGCGAAAATGTGAGTGCCGTAAAAAGTCCGGCAGCGAAACCGCGTGCAACAAGTGCACGCACTGAAATAGAGCGCTTACGCATGGCTTTTATCCTCCCAAAACAGCCTTCGTTTTCATTTTGACGTTGTTCACGTCAGCGAAAGACCTCCCCTCCGCCCGATTGCTTTATTGTTAGCGGAGACAAGCAAACTTGTCCGCTGGCATCGTTCGTTATGACAGCGGAGGGCCGTACTATCCGATAGATGGCGGCCGGTGGCAAATCGAAATTTCAACCTCGGCCACGGCCAGTTAACCGCGGGGTGGCGCCATTATTCCCAGTCACGCCTAAAATTTGTTCAGCCGCGAAGAGCGGGCGTTTCAGTCGAAGCGTCCCGCCGCATGCGCCAGCATGGTGTAGACCTTGCCGGTTTCCGAGGTGAGGTAGGTGCGTGCCACCACTTGGCCACGGTCGTCGCGCGCGACCTCATCGAGCAGCCGCTCGAACTCGTCGATATAGCGGTCGACCGTCGTCTTGAACTCGCGGTCGCCGCGGTACTTCTTGCGGATTTCGTCGAACGCCTTCTGCCCTTGCAGCGTATAGAGGCGGCGCGTGAAGACGTTACGCTCGCCGCGCTTATAGCGGTCCCAAAGATCGGCGGCGGCGTCATGGTCGATCATGCGCGCGATGTCGACCGACAGTGAATTCGAGCGACTCGAGCGTGTGGCGTGGCGGCCGCTCATCGGACGCGTAGTTCGGTTCGCGCGGCTGCGGCTGCGGCGGAGGCTGCTCGCGTTGCTGTTGCGGCTCGCGCGGCACATCGCGCGTCGCCTCGCCTTCCGAGGCGCGCGTGAGCAGATCGGTGAGCCATCCGCCGCTGGTGGCGGCAGGCTGCTGCTGCGGTCGGGGCGCGGGGGCTTCCGGACGCCGCGGTGCCGGCGCAAAGCTGCTCGCCTCGGCGCGCGGCGCAGGATTGCGCGGCGGCGGCGGTGGGGGCGGCTGCGTCGCAGCTTCGGTGCTGCGTGCGCCGGCTGTCGTCAACGCGGGCTCCTCGCGCGCCGGCCGTCGCGGCGGCTCGGCAGCTTCGAGAGTGCGGCCATGGCGCGCAACGATACGATTAAGCTCAGCCAGCGCCTCGATCTGGTCGACGATCACGCGGCGCATCTGCGCGGTACTCTCGGACGTCTCCTGCGGCAGCTCGAAGATACCGCGGCGCAATTCGTTGCGGGTCGTCTCCAATTCGCGCTGCATCTCGGCGGCCATTTGCTTCATGCCTTGCACGACTTCGGTGAAGCGCTCAGTCGCCCCCTGGAACAGCGAGTGGGTTTCGGTCGAGGTCTGCTCGTAGATCGTTTGCATGGCCTCGGATGCGCGGCGGCGCTCCTCCTCGGCTTGGCCGCGCACGCGCTCGAACTGCTCGCTGATCACGCGCACGCTGCCGGCGCTCGCCTCGGATACCGTACGGGCGACCTGCTCGGCGTTGGCGCGCACGCGTTCCACTTGCTCGTTGATCGCGCGCGAACCCTCGGTGCTAGCCGCAGACACTTCGCGGGCGACCTCGCGCGCGCGGGTGGAGGCGGCCTCCAGCGATTGATCGAGCAGGCTGGAGAAGCGGGTCAGCCGTTGGTCAAGTTCTTTGCTGCTGGTGTCGAGCGTCACGACCAGCGACTCAAGGGCAGCGCGGCGCTGGCCCACGCCTTCCTCGGCGCGCTTGTTGCTGTGATCGATCAGACTGGCGGCCTTGACGAGTTCGTGGCCATGGGCGTCGAACTGGCCGGCGAGCTGACTGAGATCGGCGACGACTTTGCTCGTAATGTCGCGGAAGCCGGCAATGTTGTCCTCGACCCGGTTGGTCGCGGTGCCGGTCATGTTGGAGACGTCGTTCATGGCGGCGACGAATTCCGAGACGCGCAGCATCATCGTGTTCTCCAGCGAGTCCATATTCTCGTGAGCGCCGGAGAGGACTTCCTGGAGCATGATGTTGGCTTCGCGCAGCCGCTCGAAAAGCGACGTGGTGTCGGAGCGCAGCTTGTTGTGCGTCTCCATCATTTCGGTGACGGTGGCGGCGGCGGTCGAACGCGATTGCTCGATTGCGGTTTGCGCGGTCGCTTGCAGGTCGCTCAACACCCGGTTGACCGAGTTTGCTGCCGTTTCGCCGGCGGTGTTGACGTTGCGGGCGATCTCGCTGCTGTTGTCCAGCATCGAGCGGGTGAAGGCGAGGCCCTTGTCTTCGATCGACTTGACCGCCTGAACCGTGGCCTTGGTGATCTCGTTGGCGAATTGCTCGCCCTTCTCGGCGATCGCGGCGAGAACGCTGCCGCGGCCTTCCGACAGGACGCTGCTGATCTGGTCTGTTCGCTGGTTGACCGCCTCGGCGATCTCGTCGATCCGGGTGATGAAGTCGCGGGAAACTGCCGCGCTCACGCCCAAAAGCTTGTCCTCGGCATCGCCGGCACTGGCGCGGATCGATTCACTGGTGGAGGTTGCGGCCTTGCCGAGCGAGCGCTCGGCCTCGCCGGCGCTGGTGCGGATCGCATCGCTGCTGGAAGCCGCGGCCTGGCCAAGCGAGCGTTCGGCGTCGCCGGCGGTGGTGCGGATCACCTCGCTGGTCGACGTCGCCAGTTGACCGAGCGAGCGTGCGGCCTCGCTGGCGCTGACGCGGATCGTTTCGCTGGTCGAGGTCGCGAGCTGACCGAGCGAGCGCTCGGCTTCGCCGGCGCTGACGCGGATCGTCTCGCCGGTCGAGGTCGCGAGCTGGCCGAGCGAGCGCTCGGCTTCGCCGGCGGTGGTGCGGATGGCTTCGCTGCTGAACGTAGCGGCCTCGCTGAGCGAGCGCTCGGCCTCCGAGGCGTTGGTCTTGATCGACTGCGTCAACTCTTCCATGCGGGCATTGAGCGCGTCGGCCGCTGCCTTGCTGCGGGTCTCGATTTGCGTCGTGACGGTTTCGGCGCGACCGATCAGCAATTCCTCGAAGCGCCCGATGCGGCCGTCGAGCGTCTCGGTGACCTCGCGCATGCGCCCGCCCAGCGCCTGATCGAGCTCTTCCGTCCTCGCGGCTATGGCGTCGGCAACGGCGGTGCCGCGCGCGTCAATGGTGCCGCTGACCTGGCCGATGCGCTTGTCCAGCGCATCGATCACATCGTTGCCGCTTGCGATCAGGTTGTTGGTGACGCCGGTCATGCGGTCGCTGAGCTCGATCTCGAATTGCGACAGCCGTTGGTCGACCGAGGTGTTGAGCTCGCTGGTGCGGACGTTGACGCGTTGATCGAAGGTGTCGATGTAGTTGCGCATCGCATCAGAAACGTCCTGGGTGCGCTGGCTCAGCCGATCGACCAGTTCGCCACCGTAGGTCTTCACGGTGTGGTCGAAGTCGGTGATGTGGCGGACGATCAGATTGCCCAGACCGGTGGTGTCGCGCGAAATCTTTTCGGTCAGCTCGGTGCCGCCGTGGTTGAACATGTCCTCGAAGGCTTGCAGGCGCGCGGCCAGCATATCCTTGACCGCGTTGCTGCGGGCGTCGATGTCTTTCGACAACCCCTCCAGCTTCTCGCGGAACATGTCGGGGACTTTGTTGTTTTGCGCGATAATCGCCTCGGTGACGCGCGTGCTGGTCTGCTCCATCTTGGAGATCACGTCACCGCTGTGCTGGGTCAAATGGCTTGCCAGCGAGTCACCGGCGGTACGAAGCGCCGTATTCACCTCCTCGGCGCGTCCGGCCAAGCTCTCGCTGATGTTCATCCCGGCGTTGGTAATACTCTCCGTGAGCTCCTGCGAGCGCGTGCCCATCAGTTCGATCACGCCTTCCGACTTCTGCGCAAAGCCTTGCGCCACTTGGTCGATGCGCGCGTTCATCATCTCGTGCACGCGGGCGGCCAGATCGGCGAATTCCCGGTCGATATTTTCGGTCTTGTAATCGAGACTGGCGGCGAGGCGTTCGCTGGCCGAGGCGATGGCGGTGGAGGTGCGCTCGCTGGTGGTCTCCAGCCGTTCAAGCAGCGTGCTGCCGCGCTCGCTCAGCGTGTCGATCATCGAGTCGCCGGCGTGGCCGAGCGCAAGCGCGATGTGTTCGCCCTTTTCCGTGAGCGTGCGGGTCACCCGGCTCGCCGCCTCGTTGACCTTTTCGGCGATGACGTCGCCGACCGAGGTGATGTCGGTTTCGAGCTCGAGATGGACGCTGGAAATGGCATTGCGCACCTGTTCCGCTTGGCCGGCCAGGATGTCGCGCTGGTTATTGAGCTCTGTCAGCAGCTCGCGGATGCGCAGCTCGTTGTCGCTATAGGCGCGCTCGAGCGCGGAAATCTCGTTGTGGACCAGTGTTTCCAGTTCGGCGGCGCGGGCAAGCGCGCGCTCGATACCGTCGCCCATGGCGGTGACTTCGCGGCGGATAGCCTGGCCGACCGACACGATCTGATCGCGCGCGGTGTTTTCGGGCTGAGCCAGCCGTATCGCCACCGCGGCCATGGACTGCGAGATCTGGCGCAGATCCTGGGTGCGGCGGAACATGTGGGCAAGCACATAGAAAAAGCACACCGGCACGACCAAGGCCGCGATCAGGCCGGCGATCACACCGATGGCCAATCCTGGAGTGCTGATGAACGCGCGCAGTTCGTCTTGGTAGAGATAGGCAATGGCGTCGCCGCCGATCACCCAGACGGCTGAGGCGATGGTGGCCACGATATAAGGCAGCCGCGTCCGGCGGCTATTCAGCGTCTGAAGGATGTCGCCAATATTCGTGCGGTCGTCATTGGCGGCGCGGCGTGGACCGGTCTCTTCCGGCGCCCAGCCGCCCGATCGCTGTCCTTCCTGGAACAAATCGGCGTTAGGCGGCGGCGCGGGCGCGCCTTCCGGGGGCGGGGTGGTCGATGGCGTGGCGCTGGCCGGTTGTTCTGGCTGGGCTTGCTGGTCGGACTCGTTTTGCCCGATCACCTCCTGGATGGCGGCAATAACCTCGTCGGTCGCATCACCGGCCTTTTGCGGATTGTTCGCCATTACGGTCGTCGCCTCGTCATTACGCCGGCCCCATATAGCGGCCCGAACCCGAACTATTCGAGGACCGCCCCGGACACGCGGGATCGCGAGCCTGCGCGTCCGGCAAACGAGCGCTCGTTTGCGTTTCCACGCCGCCCGCTTGTCATCCTATCCGCTTGGCAACATGAAAGAAACCTCGCCCCCCAAGAGTTTACAATCATTGTTAACTTCTCATTTACCATACGAATGCTTGGCTTTTTGACCCTGCCTCGGGGATATCCACCGGCGAGGCGGGCGGTCCGCACAGGACGATTACCCCGGCGGGCCAGGGCGCACGCGACAGCTAGAACCTCTCCGCAACTGATTCGCTATTCGGAAATCGCGCGCAGTTTCGGCGGCGGCGCATTGTTGGGCGTTTGCTCCGGTGTGGCGTCGCCCTGCGCATCCTTGGTCGCGGAGTTTCGCGAGAGCGCATCGAGCAATTGCCGATTGGACCCTTCGAGATTGCCGATGTGGTCCAGATGGCGCCGCAGATCGTCGCGCTGACGTTGAATTTCGCGATTCAGGAAGTCGCACTTGGAATTGACGCCCGAAAGCTTGACCTGCAGATCGTAGATTTGCTTGTCCTTCGAGGCGATGCTTTCGGAGGAGCGGCGATCCCGATCCTCGGTCTCTCTGCTGTGAGAAGCGTTTTCTTTCTTCAAGGAGAGCATCTGCGACGTGACGGAGTCCAAAGCCGCCTGCGTCCGCTTGTGTTCGTCGATTTCAGCCCCCAGCCGGGCCGACAAGCGGCTCGCTTCTTTTTGCGCGCTTTCCAGGTCGCAAGTGACCGACGTCAGGTCGGACTTGAGCTGCGCCGTCTCGTGCATAAGCGTCTGAATAACCAGATCGTTCTCGTTGAGCTTCTGCGAATAGGCGAGGTGCTCCTCGGCGACCCGTCGGCCCACGGCCTCTGCCGTCGCCAGCTTCTGGAACAGGTCGTTGAAGGCGCCCTGCGACTTCGCGTATTCGGCCTCGAGGTCGCCCATGTGCCGTGCGCCTTCCTCGAGCTGGCCCTTTGCAGAGCGGAGCTCCTCGTCGAGCTGCATCGCCAGAGGGCGATAATGCAGGAGCTGGCGTTCGGCGTCCGCCAGCTTCTGTTTGATTTCGTCGTTCAATTCCGTCAGCCGGTCCACGTCCCGCTGCCGCTCATTGGCCACTTGCAGCGCCTTGTTGAGCAGCGGTTCCAACGTCGAAATGCGGCTGCACAAGACGTTGAGCCCCAACGTCCAGTCGGATGCGGCTTTGGAGTGCTGGACGCGGAATTCGACCGCCTGGCTGCGGACCGACGCAATCAGCGATTGTATGTGGTCAAAGTCGTCGAACGACTGATTTCCGTGGTTCCCGTCGGTCAACATTCGAGCCGCCGCGTTTTCAGTCTCTGTACTGACTTCGAGGTTTTCGATTGGCAGATTTTCATCGAAGTTCGGCGGAGTCTCGAAGTTCGACGAGCGATTAAACAGGCGTCCAAGCTTAACCATGAAATTTCTCCCCCGATGTTTGTCCGATGGTTACCGGACAGCCGCCGGCTAGATTCTAATGTAAATTTGACTTGAGTGGATGCTTTTGGCAAGCGCTGAATTGCCGCTGCTCCCCCGCGTGCTCGGGCCTCGGCGACTCACTTCGCTGTGAAGCATGGAAAAGCGCCGCAATGCGCTCGGCTATTATCGTTTGATATCAAATGGCCCGGGCGAAGTTCCGCGTACGGCCGAAAACAGCGGTGGACAAGGCTCTCAGCGCGTCCCGCTTCGGTTTTCAGCAACGCAAATTTGTGACCCGACAGACGATCTTCTTGCCTTAATCGGCGGGATTTCAAATCGATCATAGACCGCCGCGGTTGATGCGCGCCCATGCGTGGGCGGTACGCAAGAATCAAGAAATATGGTTAGCCCGACGATCGGGCTGCCCTTTGGCGGCGGGTTTCGCCGGTAAGCAGGTGCCGCAAGCCCGGGGCGGCAAGTTAAAACTCCGTTAACCATTCCCATGATTGCCTAAGGCAGGGGCGCGGCTGCGCGCCGGCCTCGCAGGGAGAACCTTTATGGCCAAGTTGGCGACCGCAAAGACCGCGACGGACAAGTTAAAGCTCGCGTGGGACGCGTCAGCGATCGATCGGAAGCATCTGACGCGCATGACTTTCGGCGACCGCGACCTAGAGCGCGATCTGCTGCAATTGTTTGCCCGGCAGGCCGGCTTGCTGGTCGAACGCATGCGGGCAAGCGAGCCATCGGCCACCGCCTGCCTAGCACATACCCTGAAAGGTTCGGCCGCAGGGGTCGGTGCCGCCAACGTCGCCGCCGCAGCCGAAGCGGTGGAGTTGGCTGCCGCCGCCGGCGTGGCCGATTGCGGTCCCGCCGTCGACCGTCTCGCGGTCACGATTGAACGGGCGCGCGACGTTATTGCCGATATGTTGCGGGCAAACTGAGCGGCTGCGCTGGGCCGTCTCGGACCACATTCGCGCCGATCCGGGAAATCGCGAAATCTGTTCGACTTCGGTCCGAATTCGGCATTCGGCGCCAAAAAGCCGTCCTGAAATGGCACGAATGAAGGATGGCGTGGTCGTCGGAATGACTATATAGGAAACGTCCCGCCAATTTCGGCGTGACGACCTTCCTGTCATCTTCATCTTAGTCCATGCCGAAGATCACTTATATCGATTCCACCGGCGCCACCCGTACGGTCGAGGCTGAAGTCGGCTCGACCGTCATGGAAGCGGCGATCCGCAATAGTGTTCCCGGCATTGAGGCGGAATGCGGCGGCGCCTGCGCTTGCGCCACCTGCCACGTCTATGTGGAGGAGGCGTGGCGCGAGAAAGTCGGCCCTCCTTCGCCGATGGAAGAGGACATGCTCGACTTCGGCTATGACGTCCGGGAGAACTCACGGCTGTCCTGTCAGATCAAGGTCAGCGACGAACTCGACGGGCTGGTGGTGCGGGTCCCCGAGAAGCAGGCCTGAGCGGCAGCGCCGATCTGCCGCCGCCGGAACCAAATAATCGTCACCCTCGTTGCCAATGCCAATCACGGAGGATTGCCGTGGGGCCTGCTGCAATCAAAACGACATGTTGCGTGGTCGGCGGCGGCCCGGCCGGGATGATGCTTGGCTTCCTGCTGGCGCGCGCTGGCGTGCATGTCGCCGTGCTCGAAAAGCATGCCGACTTCCTGCGCGATTTCCGCGGCGACACCATCCATCCCTCGACGCTCGAATTGATGCATGAGCTCGGGCTGCTCGACGACTTCCTCAAGCTGCCGCATTCGCGCGTCGCGCGGCTGAGCGGCCAGGTCGGCGACACCACCATCGCACTCGCCGATTTCAGCCATCTGCCGACCCACTGCAAATTCATCGCGCTGATGCCGCAATGGGACTTCCTCGATTTCCTGGCCGATCACGGCAAGAAATATCCGGCCTTCGATCTGCACATGAAGACGGATGCGACCGACCTGATCGAGGAGGGCGGGCGAATCGTCGGCGTGCGCGCCACGACGCCGGAGGGCGAGCTCGAGATCCGCGCCGATCTCACGGTCGGCTGCGACGGGCGGCATTCGACGCTGCGCGAACGCGCTGGCTTCCACGTCCAGGATATCGGGGCGCCGATGGACGTGCTCTGGTTCCGCGTCTCGCGGCGCGACAGCGACACGGCGGAGACGTTCGGCCACATGGAGGCCGGCCGCATGTTGGTGATGCTCAACCGCACTGACTACTGGCAATGCGCCTATCTCATTACGAAGGGCGGCATCGATGAGGTCAAGGCCAAGGGCCTGCCCGCCTTTCGCGAAAGCGTGGCGTTCATATCGCCATTCCTGCAAGACCGGCTCGGCGAGATCAAAAGCTGGGACGACGTGAAGCTGTTGACGGTGGCTGTCGACCGACTGCCGCAATGGCACCGGCCGGGGCTCATCTGCATCGGCGATGCCGCCCATGCCATGTCGCCGATCGGCGGTGTCGGCATCAATCTGGCGATCCAGGACGCGGTGGCGGCGGCGAATATGCTGGCGGCGCCGTTGAGGGAAGGGCGCGTTACCGATGCGCTGCTCGACGCGGTGCAGCGCCGGCGCACCATGCCGATGCGGGTGATCCAATGGCTGCAGGTGCAGATTCAGAACAACGTGCTGAGTGCGGTGCTGGCGAGCAGCGCGCGGCCGACACCGCCATTCGCGGCCAAGCTGCTGAACTGGCTGCCGCTACTGCAGCGCATCCCGGCGCGCATCATCGGGCTGGGCGTGCGGCCGGAGCATGTGAGGACGCCCGAGGCCCCCTTCTCCGCGCTTGCGGGGAGAGGTGAATGAAAGAATTACGATGCCATCCCGGTAGGCGCGACCTGTGACGAGGTCAGGCCCATCTCGTCGAACGCCTGGCGCACCAGGCCGGACTTCTTGGCTTCTTCGATGAACTCGGTGACGTAAGCGAGCGCCGCGGGCCTGTTCTTGGGGATGGCCACCGAGGTGGTGGAATTCAAAAAGCCGCCATCGAGAATGCGCGAGCCAGGCACCTTCGGCGCGAGACCCGTGAGCGACTCGCGCGAGAACGCCAGTGCATCGACTTGTCCGTCCTTGAGCGCCGCCACCGCGGCATCGGTCTTGTCAAAGCTGACATGGGTCGCGTTGGGTGCGGTCTTGTTGGAGGTGCGGAAGGTCGCGGTATTGGCAACGCCGCCGATGCGCACGCCGGCCGCGTTTGCCGCAGCGACCGAGGCAAATTTGGCCGAAGGTCCGACCAAATAGGTGCTTTGCAGCAGGTGATAGGCATTGCCGAAGTCGACGAATTTCTTGCGCTCCTCGTCGACCGGCAGAAAGGCCACGTCCCATTTGTTGTCGGCGGCCGAGTTCTGGATTTCGCCGGAGCCATTGTGGACGACCAATTCGCCCGAAACGCCGAGTTTCTTGGCGAGCGCATTGCCAAGAGTGACGGCGACGCCGCGATAATTGTCGCCATCCTTGATGGCGAACTGCGCCGACGGCGAGGGCGCCACCGCAATGGCAATGCGAAGCTTTCCGGTCGGTGCGAGTTGCTGCAATACGGCGGCGTCGGCCATCAGTCTTTCCTCCAACGAGGCGGTTCAAGGCGGCGAGCGCCGCTCGCGGATAGTTTGACGTGGCGCGCTCAAGGCGGCAAGCCGGGCCTCTTTTTGGGGCGTTGCTGGATCAGGCGGGCGAGCGCAAGCATGACGACGAGCGCGGCGAGCCAGACCATGCGCGCGCCGTAGCGGTTGTGCGCCGTCGCCAGCGTGCCGAACACCGCGGCATTGCCGAGGATGCGCGAGCGCGCACGGCCGCGGCGAGTTCGCCGATGTCGGCGAAACCTTTCCGGCGCAGCGCAATGAGCGCGATGAGCGGCAGCAGCGCCATCGCCAGATAGGCGAGCGGGACCTGCAGCCGGTTGATGGCGGCAAAGTCGATGCCGGATCTGCTGCCTGGCGCGAGGCCTGCATCGCCGGGAACGCGGCGGGCACATGAGCTCTTGATGCTGTAGATAACTGTCCCAGACCCATTTGACGACGCCGGCGCCGGTCTCGACCAAGGTGAGTTGCGTCGGCGGTTTCGGTGAGCACCGATTTGATCTGTAAGACTGGATAGTCGGCGAGGCTCTCAAGCGCGATCCGGCGCATCTCGCTGCGCAGGCCATCGAAGCGGCCGAGCTTGTCGAACACGCCGCCGCCCCAGAAGAAGTCGTCGGCGTCGTCGCGGCAACTGGTCCTTGTAGGGGCACAGGCGCAGGTTCGGCGTCGGGGCAGTGGTCGTCGAGATATTTCTTGACGATGCCGTCCTGCAGCATGCGGCCGAAGGAAAGCGCGTAGCCGCCCGGCGCCCAGGCGAACCGGCCGGCGACCAGCGCATTGGCCGCGACCGTCATCAATGCGCCGAGCAGCAAGGCCGCGATGGCGCGCAGCAGTCGCCGGCTAGGGAATGCGCGTTCTGTCGACGAGCCAGACGAATCGCGGCGATGATGGCGAGCCCCGACAGCACGGCCATGGTCGCGCTATGGGTCGCTGCCGAGAATGCCACCAGCGACAATGAGGCCGATACGTTCGCGCTGGCTCAGCGTCTCGTCGCGCAGCAGCAGGAGATAAAGCGCGAGTACGGCCAGCCCGGCGAAGATGTCGGTGAGCAGGATGGCGGTGAGCCAGGGCAACGTGGTGAGCACGGCACAGTGCGGCGACGATGCCGAGCAGAAGCAGCGGCCGCTTGCCAAAACCGTGCGCGCGTAAGGTGAGCGCCAGCACCCAGATGGTCAGCGCCGACTGCACGATCAGCACCGGCCAGAAATCGGGCCACTGGCCGGCGACCAGCAGCAGGCCGTAGGGCGCCGAGCGGTTGGTGTGCAGCCGGCCATCGAACCAGGGCGCCAGGTAGCCGCCGGTGTCGTATTGCAGCAGCGCAAAGCCGTTCCATAGCGCCGGCGCGATCAACAGCATCAGCGACAGCAGAACGGCAAGCGCCCATAAGGCGCGGCGGCGAAGCAGCATTGGAGTTCCCCGGCAGCAACGCCGTTGTTACCGGCTTGACGCCACAGCGGCTAGGGGCGAAATCTCACTCTATGTTCGTCACCTTCTTCCAGGAGCTGAAAGCCGCCGGCGTGCCGGTCACGCTGCGGGAGTACCTGACGCTGATGCAGGCGATGCAGGCCGATCTCGCCGGGCCGCCGCGTCGAGGATTTCTACTATCTGTCGCGCGCCGCGCTGGTGAAGGACGAGCGCAACCTCGACAAGTTCGACCGCGTGTTCGGCCATGTGTTCAAGGGGCTGGAGACCTAAGCGACGGCGGTCGAGGCCAATATCCCGGCCGAATGGCTGAAGAAGCTGGCCGAGAAATATCTCACCGAGGAAGAGAAGAAGCAGATCGAGGCCATGGGCGGCCTCGACAAGCTGCTCGAAACTTTGCGCAAGCGGCTTGCCGAGCAGAAGGGCCGCCATCAGGGCGGCTCGAAATGGATCGGCACGGCCGGCACCTCGCCTTACGGCGCCTATGGCTACAATCCGGAAGGCGTGCGCATCGGCCAGGACACCAACCGCAACAACCGCGCCGTCAAGGTATGGGACAAGCGCGAGTTCAAGGATCTTGACGACGAGGTCGAACTCGGCACCCGCAACATCAAGATCGCTCTGCGGCGCCTGCGCAAATTCGCGCGCACCGGCGCGCCGGAGGAACTCGATCTCGACGGCACCATCAAGGGCACCGCGCACAAAGGCTATCTCGACATCTTGATGCGGCCGGAGCGGCACAACGCGGTGAAGGTGCTGTTATTCTTCGACATCGGCGGCTCGATGGACTGGCACATCAAGGCGACGGAAGAGCTGTTCTCGGCGGCGCGCTCCGAGTTCAAGCACATGGAGCATTTCTACTTCCACAATTGCCTCTATGAGCGCGTGTGGAAGGAGAACCGCCGACGCTTCCAGGAAACAACAGCCGACCTGGGACGTGCTGCACACCTATCCGCACGACTACAAGGTGGTGATCGTCGGCGATGCCTCGATGTCGCCTTACGAGATCACCGCGCCGGGCGGTTCGGTCGAGCATTTCAACGATGAGCCGGGCGCGCTTTGGCTCGAGCGGGTGACCCGCACCTATCCGGCCTGCGTTTGGCTCAACCCGGTGCCCGAGCGCGAATGGGACTTCACCCATTCGATCAAGATGGTGCACCAGCTGATGGGCGGGCGGATGTATCCGCTGACGCTGGAAGGGTTGGACCGGGCGATGCGGGAGCTGGTGAGGTAGTCTTTCGCCGCCTACTCATCTTTCAGCGTATCCGCGATCGGCACCTCGTCGACCTTGTGGCCGTGCTGGTCCATGACGGCGACGAACCACCCGTCCCATTTCCATCCCGGCATCTTCGCGCCCCGGCGCAGGTCATCGGCGAGCGCCATGGCATCGGCGCGCGCGGCGGCATTGCCGGGCAAGTCGACGCCTTGGTGATTGTTCAGGGCGTGTTTTCCGTCGGTGAGATGGAAGTAGTAGCGCGGCATGGCGTCATCTCGCGTACTGTCATCCTTCCTTTATTACCACGCTGATCGCCGGGCGTCACCGCGCTGTGGAACGACCCGGAACTCGGGGATTGGAACCGCAGGTGCGGGCACCGAACAACGCCGCCGGAATTGGCTTTCGAATCGGCGGCGGGCCTCTATACTGGGAATATCCATCAACAACCGAAAGGAGGTGATCCAGTGTCTCATTGTCTATCGCCGCGGTCGCCGGCATTCGTGAACTGGATCCTCGCCTCTGCCGAGGTCCTCGCCTAGCTGACCTAATCCGTCAGCGGGCTCACGTAGCGCGTGGCGGCAACGCCTCGCGCGACCGGGCCACGGCCTGACAATGGAAGGGCTGTCCGCAAGGGCAGCCCTTCTTTGTTCCCGACGGACTCAGCGGCGGGTCGAGTTCGGCGAATGGCTGATACGAGAGATACGTAGTTTTGCGGAGGCACCTCGGCCTTTTCCATTGCGCTGCATCAATGCCGGCCACCGCGAATTGGCCGAAACAGTGCGCATGGTTTGGATTCATAAATCTCAATTCGTGGTCACGGTCGAGGGCAATGGCGCTGCCGATGCTATCCGTTGCCCGTAGCTGACCGAAGCGCCCCGATTTGCTGCCGGTAGCGGCCGCTTGGCCGACCGGGGTTTCGCAGTTGGCGCAGGCCGTCGATGCTTGCCAGCGCGACGCGGCTATGTTGGCGCGGGCCAGGCAGCCGAAGGCCTAAAGTCTTCGACCGGCCACTTTATGTAACTTCAGACTGCGATCGAATGCCGCTTCTGGCTGGCGGCGAGATAGGCGTCGAACGCCGCAGCGGCGATGCGCACATAGGGGCGGCCGCGTTCGGTGACGGTAATGTGGGCGCCGTCGATTTCCAGTAGATCGTCATCGGCCAGCGGCGCCAGCGCATCGATTTCGCCGGGGAAGCGGTCGGCTCCCCCAAAGGCGTCAAGATCGATTTCCAGATCGCACATCAGCCGCTCGATGATTCGGGCCCGCAGCCGGTCGTCATCGCTGATGGCGATGCCCTTGACCGTGGCGAAGCGGCCGGCTTGCACCGCGCGCTCGTAGCCGCCCAGATCGGGCGCGTTCTGCACGAAGCCCTGCGGCAGCTTGCCGATGGCGCTGGCGCCAAGCCCGATCAGCGCATCGGCTTCGTCGGTGGTGTAGCCCTGGAAATTGCGATGAAGCCGGCGTTCATGCGCGGCAATGGCCAGCTCGTCTTCCGGCAAGGCGAAATGATCGAGCCCGACTGCTTCGTAGCCCACGCTGGTAAGCGTCTCGGCCGCGACTTGCGCTTGCTCGATCCGCTCGGCCGGCCCGGGGAGGCTCGCCTCGTCGATCAGCCGCTGATGGGTCTTGAACCATGGCACATGGGCGTAGCCGAACAACGCCAGTCGTTGGGCGCCCAGCATGGCCGCGAGCTCAGCGCTGCGCGCCACATCGCGCGCGGTTTGCGCCGGCAGGCCGTACATGAGATCGATATTGACGTCGACGATGCCGGCCTCGTGTAGCCAATCGGCTGCGCGCTCGGTCAATTCGAACGGCTGTATGCGGCCGATGGCTTGTTGTACGCGCGGCGATACGTCCTGCACGCCGAGGCTCGCGCGGGTGACCCCGATCGCCGCCAAGGTGCGCACCAGCGGCTTGTGCAGCCGGCGCGGGTCGAGTTCGATGGCGTGCTCCTGCAAAGCCGACAGATCGAAGCGCGAGGCCAGTTTCGTGGCGATGGTTTCCAGCCAATGGGGGCCAAGGATCGACGGGGTACCGCCGCCCCAATGCAGATGGGTAAGCTTGTGGCCTTGAACGCCGTCGAGCAGCGCGATTTCCTCGATCAGCCGTTCGGCATAGGTATCGACCGGCTCGCGCTTGCGCACGGCGCGGGTATTGCAGCCGCAATAAAAGCAAAGGTCGGTGCAGAACGGCACGTGGATATAGAGCGAAAGCGTCGCGTCCTGCGGCAGCGCGGCGAGCCAGTCGCGATAGGTGTCGGGTCCGACCGCGGCCGAGAAATGCGGTGCCGTCGGGTAGGACGTGTAACGCGGGACATTACGTTCGGCGAGCGCGAGGGATGCGGTCATTCGCGAGCCACCCACATGTTGCCGTCCTTGACGTAAGAGCGCTTGACGGCCGCCCAGGCGATCATATGCGCGCGCTGCTCCTGGTCGATCTCACCGGCATGTTCCTTAAAGGCGTGATTGAACACCTCGCGGTAAATCTCTTGCGCGTGCTCGGGAAGATGGTTGCGCACGGAAGCGGGCAATTCTGCATTGACGTGATAAGGCATGAGCAAGCGGTGATTTCGGCCGGGTGTCGCCCCCGCCGGAGTGTGTCCGCATGGGACACGACCCCCTCACGTCATGCATTGCGCTAGATCAAACGGCTTTTACGCCCGTTTGGCGACGAAAAGGCCTTCGCTCAGGCGAAATGTCAGCTCGGCGCCGGCACCCTTTGGTTCCAGCACGGCGTTCACCTCGGGCGTCGCTTGCGCCAGCATCGCCTTCAGGAAGGCCTGCATATTGGCGTCATGGCGGCCCGCCCAGAAGCCGAATTCCATTGTCTTGTAGAGCTGCTCTTCATGGGTGATGGCGAAGCCGTGCTCCTTTAGCGCCGCGCGCCATTCCTCCATGGTCCAGGACCGGAGATGGCTCGGATCGCGAAAGCGCTCGAAGGCATTGACGTAGTCGCCGACGCTGCCTTCCGGAACCACGTTGTCGACGATGGCGAGAAGGCCCGTCGGTTTGAGCACGCGGTGCACCTCGTCGAGAAACTCGGGGATCGAGTCGAAGTGGTGCGGCGCGATGCGGCAGGTGACTAGATCGAAGGTGCCGTCCTCGAAAGGCAGCGCCTCGGCCTTGGCGTAGGTGGTGCGCACATTGTCGAGGCCGCGTTTTTTCGCCTCGGCCTTCACCATGTCGAGCATTTCTTGCGTGATGTCGGTTGCCCACATCCGCTCGACATGCGGAGCGAAGGTGTAGGCGACGTGACCGCCGCCGGTGGCGACATCGAGCGCGCGCCAGGACTTTTGCGGAGAGGTGAGGGCAACCAGGCGCTCGAGGCTCGCACCCCGCGCATGCGGCTTGCTGGTCAGATACTCGGGTGCGGTCTTGCCGAACTGTTCCTGCACCAGGGTCTTGTTCATCGCACGCTCCCCAAAATCGCTGCCGGCGGGCGGCATTCATAGCCTGTCCCGTCCGCCTGGGATACTGGGGTTTGCGCCCAACAGCTTTTCCGGAAGCGCTATAAAGGCGGCCGTCGTTCGCCGTCGCCGAAGGTGCCTTGGGTTTCGTCGTAGCCGTGGCGGCTCGAGTAAAACACCAGTGCCATCAGCCCGCCGCCGATGAGTAGCGAAAAAAGAACGCCGCCGGCCAGGGCGACATAACCGTACAACGGGATCGGATCTTCGTCGCCTCCGAGATGCACCCAGGCGCTGCCCGCGAACCAGACCGCCAACGCCAGCAGGGCAAACAGGGGGACGAGGACCAACAGCTTCCGCATAGGAGACATATAGGATGCTGCGGCGCCTTGGCCAAGCAAGTCGGATCAGATGCCGCGGCCCCAATGGGCCACGCACATATTATCCGACTATCCGAGTGGAAAAGGCGCCCGGCCGTAGCAGACCGGGCGCCGTGGAATGGAAGCAGGAACCTTTGTGGTTTACTTCTTCATCGAATCGCTTTTCGGCGTGGTCGTCGGCTTCATCATGTCGGACGAACCTTCACCGGTGGTCTGCGATTTTGACGCCTCGTAATAAGCGAACTTCGGCGCGTTCTTGAGCTCGTCCTTCGTGTAGCTGACGGTGATCTTCTGGATCGAGCTTGAATCCGCTTTGCGGGTGACGGTGAGCGCGTCGAACGGCAGCGCGACATTCTTCTCGCCGACGCCCAGGAAGCCGCCCACGCCTACGACCACGGCCTTGATCTGGCCGTCGGCGCCAATGATCACGTCATTGATGTCGCCGATCGAATCGTCGCTCGGGCCGTACACGCTGGCGCCGATCAGCTTGGACGCGCGCCATTCATTGGTATTCTGATTTTGCACGAAACCGGCGCGCTGGCCGCCGACGGGCGTGCCCGGGTTCGACATGGAACTCGTGTCGGTATTCGGCGGAGTCATCGGCTTGCTTTGCTGCGCGAATGCCG
The DNA here is from genome assembly GCA_963761245.1 of uncultured Alphaproteobacteria bacterium. Lineage (GTDB taxonomy): Bacteria > Pseudomonadota > Alphaproteobacteria > Rhizobiales > Xanthobacteraceae > Pseudolabrys. The sequence goes on from CAVXGN010000031.1 coordinate 60,771, forward strand.
GCGTCGCGAGTACGAGCGCCAGGCCAACAGCGCCTAAGGTATGTTTCATCATAGGTGTGCCTCCTCTTGAGTTATCAGGGAAAACGAGTACGCGTGTGGCGCGCAAGTTTGCGCACCACCTGAGACAAAAACGCAGAACGGGCGAAAGACGTTCCGAAAATAAAAAATAGTTTAGTTCAGAGGGCGATGTGACTTCAGCGCATCGGCGAATTTGCGTTGCGTGCCGCGTTCCCATGCCTGTCAAACGCGTTGCGTGCATGGAACTCAATTCATGCGCGTGGCCGACTAAAATAAGATACATTCGGAACCCTGCCTCCTGAATCCGGCGGCGCACATTTTGGTGTCACGAATGACGACCGATCCAGCAGCTGCAGCCGGCGAGGGCGCCCTCTCTTACTCCTATCGGCCTTCGCTGTTGGGAGCGCCTTGGGAGTTCAAGCTCACCGAGCACGGCATTGATTGGTCCGCGGGACAAAAATCCGGCCGGGTGGCATGGCGCGATATCCGCCGGCTGCGTATGTCGTTTCGTCCGGTCAGCATGCAGTCGCAACGCTATCTGACGGAGATATGGGCGGCACGCTCACCTAAGCTCGAAATTGTCTCCAGCTCGTGGAAGAGCATGGTCGAGCAGGTACGGCTCGATGCGGACTATTCGGCATTCGTTAGTGAGTTGCATCGCCGTCTGGCAGGGGCAGGTAGCACGGCACGTTTCGAGCAAGGCAGTCCTGCACTGCTCTACTGGCCAGGGCTCGTCCTCTTTGTCGGAGTCGCGTTTGGGCTTGCGGGTTTGGTCGTGCGGACGCTGCAGGCCAAGACTTTGGGCGGTGCGGCCTTCGCCGGGATATTCCTTGCGCTGTTCCTATGGCAAGGCGGCGGTTTCTTTCGTCGTAATCGCCCAGGCACTTACAGCGCGGATGCGCCGCCGGTAGAGCTGATGCCGGGCCGTCGGCGCTAATTCCGCACCACCAGCACCGAGCATTTCGCGTATCGCACCACATGTCCGGCATTGGAGCCGAGGAAATAGGTGCGCATCGCCGGACGATGCGAGCTCATGACGATGAGATCGGCGCCCATTGCCTTCGCTTCTTCCAGCACCTCATGATAGATGCCGCCTTGGCGTACCGTGCTTGAGACATGCGCGCCGTCGAGCCCGCATTCGCGGGTGATGATCCCCAGCGCTTCCTCGGCGGATTTGCGCTGTTGTGCGTCGAAATCCGGCGGCACGTATTCCGCCAGCATCACCGGCGTCATCGGCAATACATTGACCAAGCGCACCTTGCCGCCTGACGCCCGTGCCATGTCGACCGCCGTATCGATGGCCGGTTTGGCGAGTTCGGTGTCGGCGAGATCGATCGGCACCAAGATATTCTGGTACATGACGGCGCCCCTCCCTCCGCTGCAGGGGAGGATAGTGCCACGTTTTCGCAAGCCGGTTGAATAAGGTTTATTGTCGTATTGTTTGCGTTGGGTCGGAAAACCGACGGTCACGTCTCCGATTCATGCGCTAATTGGTCGCTGCTTCCAGCGATTTGGGGCTGACAAAACGCTCCAACCGCCCGGCCTTCGGGTGCAGCTTGTTCCAGTCGTCGAAGGCAAAATCGATGATCGCCAGGCCCGATGTCGGCAATTTCTCGTGCAGCCGCTCGCGTGCTTCGACGTCGCCGGAGGCAATCAGCATCACAGCCAGCTCATGCAGGCCGGGATTATGGCCGATGACCAGCAACGTGTGGATGTTGGCGGGGGTGTCTTTGACGACGGCAAGGATGGTGTGCAGCGTCGCGTCATAGAGCCGCTCGACGGTCATGGCGCCGGGCGCCGGCTGAAAGGCAGTGGCGGCGTATTTCCAGGTTTCCTGGCTGCGAGCCGCGGTGGAAATCAGCACCCGGTCGGGCACGAGGGCATGCCCCGCCATATAGGCGCCGATCTTGGCGGCATCTTTGCGGCCGCGCTCATTGAGGGCGCGACGCAGATCGCTATCGCCCGGGGCGGCACGCTCGGCCTTGGCGTGGCGGAATATCAGCAGTCGGCGCATGATCGGATTTGGTTTGCTGGGTTTGGCGCAAAGTTATTGAACATTGCGCGGATTTGGAGGCGTCGATTTCGAATCCATGGCAGTTTAGCATGTCGACCGCGCCGCCAAGAGTGCGGCCGAACTTGAAGGCGCCATGGCCGAAGCCGAACTTACGCCCGAAACCTGGTATGAGGCGACGCGGGCTGCAAGCCCGGAGCGCGCGCGGCTCGGCTTTGAGATCGACGTCGACGTTTGCGTGGTCGGCGGCGGGCTCGCTGGTCTGACCGTCGCGCGCGAAGTGGCGCGGCGCGGCTGGTCGGTCGTTGTGCTCGAAGCAAACCGCGTTGCCTGGGCGGCATCCGGCCGCAATACCGGATTCGTGTTGCCGGGCTTTTCCGATGACGTCGACAGCATGATTGAACGTATCGGGTTCGATCACACCAAGAAGTTGTGGGCATTGTCGGAGGCAGGTCTCGATTACGTGCGGCGCACGATCAAGGAGACCCGCATGCCGGGAGTCGCCCCGATCAGGGGCTGGCTGAAGATCTCGAATATCGACGACGGCCACGCCATTCCCCGCTATGTCGCGCGGCTGCGCCGGCTCGGCGCCGAGGTGGAAGCCTGGTCGACCGACCAAGTCCGCGCAGTGCTGCCGAACCCGCATTATTTCAACGGCGTGCACTTTCCGCGCGCGTTTCACATGCACCCGCTGAACTACGCGCTGGGTCTGGCCGGTGCCGCGGAAGCAGCGGGCGCGCGCATCTTCGAGGAGACGCCGGCGCTGGCGATCGATACGGCCGGCGTGCGTAAGCGCATCGCCACGCCGGATGCGCGCGTGCGCGCCGGACATGTGGTGCTTGCCGGCAATGTGCATCTCGGCGATCTGATGCCGCGGCTGGCCGCGACGCTGATGCCGGTGAACACCTATGTCATGGTGAGCGAGCCGATCGGACCGCAGCTGAGCGAAGTCATCCGCTACCGGGGCGCGGTCAGCGATGGCAAGCGCGCCGACAACCACTACCGCATCGTCGACGGCGACCGGTTGCAATGGTCGGGACGCATGACGGTTTGGCAGGCCGAACCGCATCGGTTTGCGCGCGCACTCGTTCGCGATATCAGGCGCAAATTTCCGGCGCTCGGCTCGGTCAAGGTCGCGTATCTGTGGCGCGGCACGCTCGGGCGCACGGTGCACCGCATGCCACAGATCGGTGAGATCGAGCGCGGCCTGTGGGTGACGAGCGGATTCGGCGGACACGGGCTCAACACGTCGGCAATGGCCGGCGAGTTGATCGCGCGCGGCATTGTCGAGAACGATCAGACCTGGCGTCTGTTTGCGCCCTATGAACTGGTTTGGGCGGGCGGATTCATCGGTCGCGCGGCGGCCCAGACCGTTTATTGGGGATCAAAGCCGCTCGAACGGATTATGCGCCACTTGGCCCGCTCGAATGAGCGCACGCGCCGGCGCAAGGCCGCCAAACAGGCGCGCAAAGCACGGATGGAGGCGGCGGCCCGTGAGGCCGCCATGGCCACGTCGGGAACGACAGGAGCCGCGTCCGCGAAGCAGACAGTTGAAAAAGCGCCGTCGCCGCCGCACGCGGAAGCTTAAGGGCGGTTCGGCCGCTAGCGCCCCTCCCGCCGCGTCATAAAGGCCAGCCGCTCGAACAAATGCACGTCCTGCTCGTTCTTCAAGAGCGCGCCGTGCAGGGGAGGGATCAGCTTCTTGGGGTCGCGCTCGCGCAAGAGTTCGGGTCCGATATCTTCGACCATCAACAGCTTCAGCCAGTCGAGCAGCTCAGAGGTCGACGGCTTCTTCTTCATCCCCGGCACTTCGCGGATCTCATAGAACAGCCGCAGGGCTTCCGCGACCAATCTTTGCTTGATGCCTGGAAAATGCACCTCGATGATCGCGGTCATCGTGTCGGTGTCGGGGAAGCGGATGTAGTGGAAGAAGCAGCGGCGCAGAAAGGCGTCTGGCAATTCCTTCTCGTTATTCGACGTGATCACGACGATCGGGCGGCGGCGCGCCTTTACCGTCTCGCCGGTCTCGTAGACGAAGAACTCCATGCGATCGAGCTCCTGCAACAGGTCGTTGGGAAACTCGATGTCGGCCTTGTCGATCTCGTCGATCAGCAGCACGGGTCGCTCGTCGGCGACGAAGGCGTCCCATAATTTGCCGCGCTTGATGTAGTTGCGGATGTCCTTCACCCGCTCGTCGCCGAGCTGGCTGTCGCGCAGGCGGGAGACGGCGTCGTATTCGTAGAGGCCTTGCAGCGCCTTGGTGGTCGACTTGACGTGCCATTCGATCAGCGGCGCGCCGAGCGCCTTGGCGATCTCCAGCGCCAGCACGGTCTTGCCGGTGCCCGGCTCGCCTTTGACCAGCAAGGGCCGCTCCAGGGTGATGGCGGCATTGACGGCGACCTTGAGATCGTCGGTCGCCACATAGGCCTTGGTGCCTTCAAAACGCATGCAATTCCTCGTGTTTTCGGGGGGCACACTAGGCAGCGGTGTGGCCGCGGGCAAGGCGATTTGGCGGCCAGACAGAGAGGCGGTTTGGCCGCGTCCGGCTCTCGCCAACGTGATGGCGGGGTGATGCCAACGTGAATGGCTATCATGCAAAAACGCTATATGTCAGGGCGCGAGAGGAATCGATTTCGGGAGGTTCGCATGCCACGCCTGCTGCTCAGCTTGATCTTTGCGGTCGCCTTCGCGGGTAGCGCGGCTGCGCAAATGGCGCCGCTGCCCAAGCCCGGCCCCGGGCAGGCGGTGGCGACTTTCGCCGGCGGGTGTTTCTGGTGCACCGAGTCCGATTTCGATCACGTGGCGGGCGTGATCTCAACCACCTCGGGCTATACCGGCGGCCACGCCGCCAACCCGACCTATCATCAGGTCTCCGCCGGCGGCACCGGCCACGCCGAGTCGGTGGAAGTGATCTACGACCCGAAGCAAGGTCAGCTACCAGCAGCTGCTCACCTATTTCTGGCACCACGTCGATCCGACCGTGAAGGACCAGCAATTCTGTGACCACGGCAATCAGTACCGCACCGCGATTTTCGTGCACAACGACGAAGAGCGCAAACTGGCGGAAGCCTCGAAGAAAAAGGTCGCGGCTCAACTCGGCAAGCCGATCTATACCGAGATCGCGCAGGCCGGACCGTTCTATCCGGCCGAGGAATATCATCAGGATTTCTACAAGAAGAACCCGACCAAATATAAATTCTACCGTTGGAACTGCGGCCGCGATCAGCGCCTGCAGAAAATTTGGGGCGCGCACAAGGGAGACAGCTGATATGATCGACCGACGGACTCTGTTGACCGCGGGCGTGGCGCTCGGCGCGCTGATGGTCACAACCAGATCTGGCGAGGCGGGAACAATGACAACGACGACGCAGGACATCGATTGGGGCAAGCTCACCGATGCCGATTGGCGCAAGCGTTTGACGCCAGCGCAATACAACGTGCTGCGCAGCCATGGCACCGAGCGCCCGGGTTCGAGCGCGCTCAATCACGAGAAGCGCAAGGGCACCTTCGCCTGTGCCGGTTGCGACCTGCCGCTGTTCTCGTCCGATGCCAAATTCAACAGCGGCACTGGCTGGCCGAGCTTCTATCAGCCACTTCCCAACGCGGTCGGAACCACGACCGATCGTTCGTTCTTCATGTCCCGTACCGAGGTGCATTGCAGCCGTTGCCTCGGCCATCTCGGGCATGTGTTCGACGACGGACCGCCGCCGACCGGCTTGCGCTACTGCATGAATGGCGTGGCGATGAAATTCGAGCCGGCGCCGCAAGGGCAATCGTAAGGCCTCTGGACGACTCAGCGCGGCTTTCTTACCTCTCGGCAGGGAAATCCTGCCGAGATGCCGCAACCACTTGCCCAACCGCCACCGTTCAACGTGCCGCAGGCGCTGGCGCAAGCGCTGCAATTGCATGAACGGGGCCGGCTGGCGGAGGCCGGGCGGCTCTATGCCGACATTCTCAAAGTCCGGCCCGATCATTTCGACGCCTTGCAGATGCTGGCATTGGTCAAGCTCGCGGCTGGCCAGCCGGCGGAAGCATTGCAGCTGGTTTTGGCGGCAATGCGCACGCGCAAGCCGTCGCCGCAAGTTCTGCTCAACCATGGCCTGATCCTCAACGCGCTGGAGCGCCACCAGGAGGCGCTCGACAGTTTCGATCAGGCGATCAAGCTGAAATCCAAATTCGCCGAGGCCCACAATAATCGTGCCGCCGCGCTGGCGGCGCTTGGGCGCGACCAGGAGGCGCTGGAGAGCTACCGCAAGGCGGTGAGCCTCAGGCCGGACTACGCCGAAGCGCATTACAATCTCGGCAGTTTACTTCGCACGCTCGGCCAGTATGAAGACGCGCTCACGAGCTTCGATCGGGCGCTGAGTGCTGCGGCCGAATTATTTCAAGGCCCACAACAATCGCGGCGCCGTGCTGGAGGCGCTCAATCGCCTGGACGAGGCACAGGCCGCCTACCAGAGGGCGCTCGCGATCAACCCTGGATTCTCAGACGCCCGCAACAATCGCAGCCGGGTTCTATGCACGCTCAATCGCTTCGACGAAGCCCTCGAAATCTATGCGCAAGCTCTGGCGCTCAATCCCAACGATGCCGATGCCTATTATAACCGCGGCAAGATCTTCATCGACCTCAACCGCAACGACGAGGCAGCGGCGGAATTCCAGCGCGCGCTGGCGATCAATCCGGACCACGCCGAGACGCGGTTCGCGCTGTGCGTCGCGGAACTGCCAATTCTTTACGCCGACCAGGATGAAATCGAACGGCGGCGTGCGGCCTATTCGCAAAGACTGCGCGCGCTGGCCGACGATATCGAGAATGGCAAGCTCCAGCGCGATCTGGCGAAGGCGATCATCGCCAAACAGCCGTTCCTGCTTGCCTATCAAGGACGCAACGATCGCGATCTGCAAAAGCTTTATGGCGAAATGGCCTGCCGCATCATGGGCCAAGAATATCCCGCTGCCGCGCTGGCGCCGCCGCCGGCGTCCGGCGAGCCGGTGCGCGTCGGGATCGTCAGCAGCTTCTTCTATTTGCATTCCAACTGGAAAATCCCGATCAAGGGCTGGATCAGCCAGCTCGATCGAAAACGCTTCAAAGTCTTCGGCTATCATCTGGGGCCGCGGCGCGATGCAGAAACGGACGTTGCCGCCGGGCTGTGCGATCGCTTCGTCCACCGCGCGCTGGATGTCGGCGGCTGGCGTCGCGAGATCCTGGCCGACGCGCCGCATGTGCTGATCTATCCCGGCCTGCTGATGGACAACCTGTCGCTGCAGCTTGCCGCGCAGCGGCTGGCCGCCGTGCAGTGCACGTCATGGGGCCATCCGGAGACCAGCGGCATGCCGACGCTCGATTATTTTCTTAGCAGCGACGGCATGGAACCGCCGGGCGCTGCAGAGCATTACACCGAGCAACTGGTGCGGTTGCCGAACCTGTCGATCTATTACGAGCCGGTAGCGACTGAGCCGGTCACCGTGAGCCGCGTCGATCTCGGCTTACGCGCGGATGCGACGGCATTCTGGTGCGGGCAATCGCTCTACAAGTATCTGCCGCAATACGACCACGTGTTCGCGCGCATCGCGAGGCGGGCGCCGCAAAGCCAATTCGTCCTCCTGCGGCACCATGGCGGCGAGGCGGTCAATGAGCTCTTCCAGGCGCAACTCGACCGCGCGTTTGCCGCCGAAGGTCTTAAGGCATCAGAGCATTGCGTGTTCCTGGGCCGTCTGAGCCAGAGCAAGTTCGTCGCCGCGACCGGGCAATGCGATATTTTTCTCGATAGCATCGAATGGTCCGGCTGCAATTCAGCGCTGGAAAGCCTGCCGCACAATCTGCCGATTGTGACGACCGCAGGCGCGCTCATGCGCGGTCGCCACAGTGCGGCGATCCTGCAAATGATGGGCATGGGCGACACGGTCGCTGCGAGTGTCGACGACTATATTGCGATGGCGGCGCGTCTCGCGAACGATCCGGCGCATCGCCTGGCGCTCGGCGCAAGGATCGCGGACAACAAGCACAAGGTTTACCGCGACCGCGCGTGCATCACGGCGCTGGAGGATTTCCTCGACCGCGCCGTGCGGTCACGCGGCGCGGGCAGTGCCGTTGGCATGACGCAATCATCGTCCTGACCAGGCCGGCAAAATTTGCCGGTTGAAGGCAGAAAGCACCGATACTTCCCCCGCCATTTCGGTCGACCTTAATCTCATAAGCGATTGTAATTGCTATATATTTATACGTGGCACGAGGCTTGCGAAGCTCCCATTGACGAGATTGTGCGCGGGCCCGCTCGAGGGATGCCGCGCGTGTGACAGTGGAGAATGAGTCATGGGTATCTTCGGTGCTCTCACCACGGCTGTGACGGGGATGCGAGCACAATCATTCGCGTTGCAAAACATTTCCGGCAATATCGCCAATTCGCAAACCACGGCATTCAAGCGGATCGACACTTTCTTTGAAGATTTGATCCCGGAAAGCTCAATCTCGCAGCAATTGGCCGGCAACGTTATCGCCAATTCCGGTGCAACCAACACGGTGCAGGGTGACATCCAGAGCGCCGCGGTCTCCACCTTTATGGCGATCAACGGGCAAGGCTATTTCGTGGTCGAGAAGCCGGACGGCTTTAACGGCAACACTCCGACTTTTACCGGGAACAATCTCTACAGCCGACGTGGCGACTTCCAGCTTGATCAGAATGGCTATTTGGTCAACGGCGCCGGCTATTATCTGATGGGGATTCCGGTCGACGCGGCATCCGGCAATCTCAGCGGCAGCGTCCCACAGACGCTGCAATTCAAGAACAACGCTTTACCCGCTCAGGCGACCACCGAAATTGACTATGAGGCCAATCTCGCGAGCTATCCGCAAACAGCGAACGCGAACACCGCTACCCCGGGTTCCGAACTGCTGAATGCCGCGGATTTACCCGGCAGCACCATCGGCACCTCGATCGTTGGTAGCGACAATACGGCTTTTCTCAATGAGTCGATTGCCGGCGGCGCTGTCACGGCATACGACACTGCCGGTACGCCGGTAAATGTCCAACTGCGCTGGGCCAAGACCGATGCAGCATCGCTCGGCGCCGGCCATAGCGATACGTGGAATCTGTTCTATCAAACCGATTCAACAGCCACCGGCAGCACGGCGGAATGGATCAATGCCGGCACTGACTACACCTTCGGCGCCAATGGCCAATTGAGTCCGGCGATCAACTCGATCACTTTGTCGGGCGTGACGGTGGACGGTGTCACCGTCGGCGACATCAGCCTTGTGCATGGCTCCAACGGGATTACCCAGTTCGCCGATTCGAACGGCAATGTGCAAGTCAACCTGATGCAGCAGAACGGCTTTCCGGCCGGCCAACTGCAGTCGGTCGCGGTCGGCGATAAGGGACGGATCGTCGGCACCTATTCGAATGGGCGTACGATTGACCTTGCCCAGATTACGCTTGCCAATTTCGGCGCCGCCAACATGTTGCAGCGGATCGACGGTGGCGCCTTCGCGCAGACCTCGGAGTCCGGCTCAGCGACCTATAATGCGGCGGCGACGATCGTCGGCTCCTCGCTTGAAGGCTCCAATACCGATATCGCCGACGAGTTCACCAAACTGATCGTTACCCAGCAGGCCTATTCGGCGAATACCCGGGTGATCACCACCAGCAACACGATGGTTCAGGATCTCCTGAACATGCTGCGGTAGCGAGGCGAATTGGCGCGATAATATGAACGGCGGCTGGCCATGAGTTTTTCCCAAGCGCTCGCTGCGGCGATCTCCGGACTGCGCGTCAACCAGTCCAGCCTGGCGCTGGTCGCGGCCAATGTCGCCAATGCCGACACGCCTGGCTATGTCCGTAAGACCGCCAACCAGGTCGCCATCGCCGGCAACGAAACTGGCATCAGCGTCAATATCAACGGTGTCCAGCGGCAACTGGACCAATATGTGCAGCGCCAATTGCGTGTCGAAAATTCTGGCGCCAGCTATGCCGACACGCGCGCGCAGATTTATCAGCAGCTCCAGGACATCTTCGGCCAGCCGGGCGGCGCCAATTCGCTGGAGACCGGCTACAACAATTTCACCACAGCTTTGCAGTCGCTCACTACCAGCCCGGACGATCCGGCTGCGCAAAGCGGTGTGATCAGCACGGCGCAACTGCTGACCCAGCAGCTCAATCAGATGACGGCCAGCATCCAGGGCCTGCGCAGCGAAGCTGAGCTCGGGATCTCAGACGCCGTCATAAAAGCGAACGAGGCGATGAAGCAGATCGCCGCGCTCAACCAGAAGATCGCGGCCTCCAGCCAGAACGACAGCGCGACCGCCACGCTGGAAGACCAGCGCGACGCCTATATCGATCAGCTCTCGCAGTTGATGGACATCAACGTGGTGCAAGGCGACCACAACCAGGTCTCGGTCTTCACCAATTCGGGCGTTCAACTGGTTGGCACGCAGGCGTCTCAATTGAGTTTCGACGCGCAGGGTACCATCACAGCTGGATCGCAATGGAACGCAGATCCGACCAAACGCGGCGTCGGCACCATCACACTCACTTCGAGCACCGGCAGTTCGATCGACCTGATCCAAAGCAACGCTATCCGCTCGGGCACCATTGCCGCTTACCTGCAGATGCGCGACCAGGATTTGGTGCAGGCGCAAAGTCAGATCGACGCCATTGCCGCCGGCATGGCGGCCGCGCTGTCGGACAAAACCACCAGCGGCACGGCGGCAAGCTCCGGCTCGCAAAACGGCTTCGATATCGACGTCGGCAGCCTGTTGGCCGGCAACACGATTACCGTCAACTATACCGATACGGCGACAAGCACCGCGCATACTTTCACGTTCGTGCGGGTCGATGATCCTTCCGCTTTGCCGCTGTCTGGCAGCGCGACAACGGACCCGAACGATACGGTCGTCGGCATCGATTTCTCCGGCGGCATGAGCTCGGTGGTCTCGCAGATCAACACGGCGCTCGGTTCAGCCGGCATGGTGGCATCCAATCCGTCGGGCACGACGCTGGAAATCCTCGATGACGGATTAGGCAACGCCGTTGTCAATTCCGTCTCGAGCACCGCTACCGTCACGTCGCTGAGCGGCGGCAGTAGCGAGTTGCCCTTCTTCACCGACGGCACGCAGTATTACACCGGCGCGTTCACGGTGAGTGGGCCGCAAAGCGTCGGCCTCGCCGGCCGTATCTCGGTGAACAGTGCGCTGATCAACGATCCGAGCAAGCTCGTCGCCTATGCGGCCGGCACCGCGGCGGGCGACAGCACCCGGCCGGACTTCATCTATCGGCAGCTGACCTCCGCCAGCCTGAGCTTCTCGCCGGCCACTGGGATCGGCAGCACAGCCTCGCCGTTCTCCGGCTCGATCACCACTTATCTGCGTCAGGTCATCACCCAGCAAGGCGAGGCGGCCGACAATGCCAACAACCTCAAGCAAGGTCAGGACATCGTTCTGAGTTCGTTGCAGCAGCGGTTCAACGATGCATCGAGCGTCAACGTCGACCAGGAGATGGCCAACCTGGTCACGCTGCAAAATGCCTATGCCGCCAATGCCCGCGTGCTGTCGGCGGTCAGCGCCATGTTCGACACCCTGATGAAGATGTGAGGACAGCATGAGCGTCTCCACGGTTGGAGCGCAAGCGGCGCTCGCCATCCAGCAGCTGACCAATATGCGCGCGCAGTTTGACGACCTGCAGCGCCAGCTCAGCACAGGCCAGAAATCGGACACTTATGCCGGTCTTGGCATCAATCGTGGTGTCACCATCAGCCTGAACGCGCAGCTTGCCGCCATTAGCGGCTATACGGATACGATCAATAACGTCGCCACCCGCATCAACGTCATGGACACTGCGCTCAGCAGCATGACCGACCTCGCCGGCGCGGTAAAAACCGCGATGGCGCAGGCTTCGACTGCCGGCGACGGCAGCGGCGTGACCATCGCGCAGCAAACGGCACAAACCGCGCTCGATCAATTGCTGAGCTTGCTGAACACGCAGTCCGGCAATCGCTATCTGTTTTCCGGCCGCGCCACCGACCAGCCGGCGGTGGATACGCTCGATCACATTCTCAACGGCAATGGCGCGCAGGCCGGGCTTAAGCAGCTTATCTCGGAACGCAATCAGGCCGACCTTGGTGCCGACGGTCTTGGCCGCCTGGTCATCAGTGCGCCCACGGCCAGCTCTGTGTCGCTTGCCGAAGACGCGGCCTCTCCTTTTGGGCTCAAGCTCGCTTCGGTCAGCTCAAATCTGAGCAATGCGACCGTCAGCGGACCGAGCGGCTCACCCGCCTCGCTCTCCGTCGACTTTTCCGGCGGCAATCCGAACGTTGGCGATACCATCACGCTGCGCTTCAATCTGCCCGACGGCACCAGCGAAAACCTGACCCTCACTGCCACCACCGATTCGCCGCCCGGCGCCAACCAATTCACCATCGGCGCGACGCCGGCCACGACCGCCGCCAATTTCCAGGCTGCCCTCACGACCAGTATCGGCAAGCTCGCCGCCACGTCGCTGACGGCGGCGTCATCGGTTGCCGCGTCCAACGACTTCTTCAATGCCGACGCCAATAATCCGCCGCAGCGCGTGGCTGGTCCGCCATTCGATACCGCCACCGCCCTGACCGCCGGCAGCGCCGCCAACACGGTCATTTGGTACACCGGCGAAGCCGGCAGCGATCCGGCGCGCTCGACCGCAACCGCGCTCGTCGATCAGTCGCTGGTGGTTTCCTACGGCGCGCGCGCCAATGAGGCTGGCCTACGCTCCCTCGTGCAGAACGTCGCGACGCTCGCCGCCGTGACAATAACCCCGAGCGACCCCAGCGCGACGGATCTGAGTGCCGCGCTGAGCCAGCGGCTCACCGCCAATCTGAATGCGTCTAATGGCGTCGCCGGGATCGAAACCGATCTTGGCAATGCGCAAACCACGCTCAATAATGCGAAAAGCCGACAGCAGCAGATCACAACAACGTTGAACAATTTTCTTCAGGAAATTAATGGCGTCTCCAATGAAGAAGTCGGCGCCAAACTTCTCGAATTGCAGACCCGCATGCAGGCTTCGATGCAGGTCACGGCCATGTTGTTCCAGACGAGCTTGGTCAACTACCTCAGATAGCCAAATAGAAAAAGGCCGCGGCGTGTCCGCGGCCTTTTGTCGGATTGGTGCTTGTCGCGTCAGGCGCGGCCGAGCAGCCCTGCGGCCAACTCGCGATTGATGTTGATCAGCGAGCCGAGATTTTCCGGCTTCGGATCGGCCAGGATCGCCATCGTCTGCTTGAACACAAATATGCCGAGGTTGGCGACGTTCTGGCGTAAACCGGCGGGCAAGGGATTGTCCTTGCTGGTCGCCGACGTCACGAAGATCGACCAAAGCTTGCGGTTATAGAGCAGCGCTGCATCGAGTTCGGGGCGCTTGCCCTCCCAACCGTCGCGGATTGCCTGCAAGCGGGCCGCTGCAGACAGCAGCAGATCGGCTTCCAGCTCACGCGGATTTGCGGTTTGATTCGCGACGGCCCCGTAGGCTTTTGTCGGGTGTTGCATGATCGAGCAGTTCCTTTTCGTAAGCAATAAGGGTCTTGGCGCTCTTGAGCGCTTTGTACATTTCACCAGCGAGGATGTGGTTGCTCATCTCGACCACGTGCGGCCACGCGCTCGGCGCCGCCTGCACAAGTTCACGCATCAATGCGAAATAGGTCGCGTGGTGCACGCTCGGGTCGCGCGAGGTGTACATGAGCTGGACCGCGAGATAGATCCGCTTGGCCGGCGTATCGGCGAGCGCCGGCGTCATTATGTCTTTCTCGCGCAACATCGGCGCCTGCCCCTCGATGAGCAGCCTGGTGCGCTGATCGCCATTGGTGACGAGGCATTCGCCGAGGATAAAACGCTCGCCCGGCTTGAGTTCGACTTTGAGGCCCATTCGGTCTAACTCCTTGCGGCCGCTTGTCTGTGCCGGCGCGCCGCAAGAAGGTTTTCCTGCGCCATGTTAGGCCGCCGACGTCATGGCTAGTCGGGACTAGTTAACGGAACAGTCGCAGGACGTTCTGGTCGGCCTGCGCCGCTAGTGACAACGCGGTGGTCGACAGTTGCTGCCGGGTCTGCAAGGCGAGCAGATTGGCGCCCTCCTCGTTGCTGTCGGCCAGCGTGAGATCGTCAGACCCGGTCTGCAGCGTATTGATCATCGCCTTCGTGAAGTCCTGACGGACTTGCACGGTCGATAGGCTGGAGCTCAGGGTCTGGGATTCGGTACGCAGCGAGGTCAGCGCGCTCGCGAGATCGGTTCCGGCCGTCGTGATATCCGCCGCGGTCGCCCAGTTGTTGGCTGCGTTGCCGATGCTGAGCGGTGCGCTGTTCACATTCGTGTAGTCGACGCCGGCCACACTCACGCTCGAGCCGCCGGTATCGTCGAGATTGAGGGTCAAGGTGTCGCCGGCGAGCAGGTTGACGCCATTGAAGCCGGAATCGCCGGCCAACTGGCCGATCTGGGTCAACAGGCTGTTAAACTGCGAAGACAGGCCCGCCAAGGCCACGGTGTCGGAGGTCTGCTGGGCTTGGCTGACGAGCGATTGCGCCGATTGCACGAGCTTGGTGATGGCCGAGATGCCATTGTTGGCCGCCTGAATGGTATTGACGCCGTTGGACATCCCATCCAACAGGCTGCTCAGGTCGTTAGCTTTTACGGTCAGGCTCTGCGCCGTGAAAAAGTTGATGGCGTTATCAAGAGCGGAGTTGACCTTCTTGCCGGTGGCCAGCCTGGTTTGCGTCTTGGTGATCAAGTCCGACGTCTGCTGCAATTGCAGAAGGTTGGAACGCACGCCGGCGGAAAGTACTATGTCGCTCATGGCAGACTCCTTGCCCGCGAAGGTCAAATCGCTCGCTTGGATAATGGATTGTTAGGGTTGACGGACGGTTAATACCGCCACCGTTAATAATTGGTTAACCATGATATATGGGGCGCGAAAAAAAACGGCGGCCCGCAGGCCGCCGTTTGCATCAGTATTGTTGCCGCGATTAGCGGAACAGCCGCAGCACGTTCTGGTCGGCCTGCGAAGCCAGAGACAGGGCGGTGCTCGACAGCTGCTGGCGGGTCTGCAACGCAAGCAGGTTGGCGCCTTCCTGGTTGGAATCGGCCAGCGTGAGGTTGTCGGAACCGGTCTGCAGTGTGTTGATCGTCGCCTTCGTGAAGTCCTGACGAATCTGCACGATCGACAGGCTCGAACTCAGCGTCTGAGACTCAGAGCGCAGCGTGGTGAGCGCGGCGGCCAAATCGGTGCTCGCCGCCGTGATGTCAGCGGCAGTCGACCAGTTGTTGGCCGCGTTGGCGATGCTCAGCGGTGCCGCGGTGGCGTCGGTGTAGTCGACGCCGGTCACAGCGGTGGTCGAGGTGCCGGTTTCGTTGAGGTTGACGGTCAGTGTATCGCCGCCAAGCAGGTTGACGCCGTTGAAGCCGGAGTCTCCCGCGAGCTGGCCGATCTGGGTCAGCAAGGAGGTGAACTGCGAGGACAGGGTCGCCTGCACCGCAGTATCGGTGGTCTGCTGTGCCTGGCTGACGAGCGACTGCGCCGACTGCACCAGCTTGGTGATTGCTGTGATGCCGTTGTTGGCGGCCTGAATCGTGTTGATGCCGTTGGACATGGAGTCCAGCAAGCCGCTCAGGTCGCTGGCGCGATTGCTGAGGCCTTGAGCGGTGAAGAAGCTGTTCGGATTGTCGAGAGCCGAATTGACTTTCTTGCCGGTGGCCAGCCGGGTCTGCGTCTGGCCGATCAAATCCGAAGTCTGCTGCAATTGCAGCAGATTTGAACGAACGCCTGCTGATAGAACGATGTCGGACATCTTACGTACCTTTCTGGTCTACTTGCCTTACTGGCATTGCCACGTGTCGATCCGGAGGATCTGCCGCATGTAATGGCACAGCGCCCACAAATGGTGCGTAAAAGAACGTAGTTAATGAGTTGTCGTTTTATTAATCAGTCTTGGGCTGTGCAATTCGCCACGTTCGCAAACCGCTAACGCTAATGGTTCGTTAATCGTGAGTTTCGTTTACCTCTCTGCGCTATGCTGTGAGGGTAATCGGTGCGCGCGTATGACCTCAGTCGTCGGTTCATCTTCCGCGAGCTACTACGCATCGCTTTTCAGCGCGAGCACCGCCTCGAATTGGCTCGCCGACGCATTCACCGCGATTCAGAACCAACAAAATCAGGGCGGCCTTCTCGGAATGCTCGCGAATGCCGGCGGTGACGGCAGCATCAGCTCATTCCTCGATCAAAGCTCGACTATTTCCAACCAGCTTTCATTGATTTCGCAAAACAGTGTCAGCAACACGGGCAGCCTTATTGCGCAGATCGCCGCGCAAACCATTCAGCAAAGGAACGACAAAAAGGCGCAAGAAGCGATCGATGCGTTGACGGCGACGCAACAAGCCGTGCAGCCGAAAAACGTCCTCGATCCGACCATTTTTTTGCCGAATGGGACGACGATCGATACCAGCAGCAACATCATGACGATGCCGGACGGCACGCAGTACGACACCACGACCGGCGCGAAATACGTCGATCCCGCCTCGATCATCCAGATGGCGAATGGCGCCTATCTCGACACCAAGAACAACATTTTGACCTTGGCCGATGGCACCAAGATCGACACCGTGACCGGTCTGAAGATTTCGACCGAAGCGTAGCGGCGGTTTTGAGCCGCTCGGCGCGAAACGATCGGTTAAGCGTTTTCGGAAATTTCCTAGAAAGTGCGGCTGAGCGCCAACGGCTGGCTCGTCTTGGTGGCCGGCGGATCGGCGCGGCCGGAAGCGCCGTAGGTCGACGGTGCCTGCTTGCGGGCGAGTTCGTCCGACACGCCGCGGATGATGCCCTCTGAGACCGCGTGCGCGGTCGCCAGCACCGTGAGATTGGTCTTCAGCAAGGCGCGGAATTCGTCGTGGCGTTTGCGCAAGTGATCAAGCGCGTCGGGCAATGTCTGAGCGACGATGTCGCCGGCGGCTTTCAGGCGACCGCTTTCGGCTGTGTATTGTTGCGTCAACTCGAGTTTTGCCTGATCCAAATCGACGGCTGCGCGTAGTCGTCCGGCTCGCACTCGCGCTGTTTCTTCCATCACGGTTTCCGTCAGCCGGTCCATGATTCTTTCCAGGTTAGCGATCGCGCGGCTGGCTTCGCTTGCACTGACGATCGGGTCGGCGACATGGGCTTTAGGTTCGCTCATGAGTGGGCCTCCTGGTGAGCGATCAGGCTGCGGTAGACTTCGTCGGCGATTCCCACGCCGCCGGCCTTGGCGAAGGTCTTGGAATATTCGTTGGTGAGAAACGAGCGCCAAACCCCGGCTGCGCCGCCGCCGCCAAACGGGCCTTCGCCATCGATGCCGGTGAACATCTGCTGGAACATGGAATTGAGGAATACGGCCTCAAAGTCCTGTGCCGCGGCGTTGGCCTTTGTATTATTGGCGGTGCCGGCCGGTTTGGCGGACGCCGCTTGATTGGCGGCCATAAGATCGAGCGCCGTAAGTCCGGGCGGGGGAAGGGTGATGCCTGCACTCATCACATCACCTCGATGTCGGCCTGGATCGCGCCAGCCGCCTTGATTGCCTGCAGGATGGCGATCAGGTCGCGCGGGCCGATGCCGAGCGCGTTCAGGCCGTCGACCAACTGCTGCAGAGAGACGCCATCCTTGACCAGTGCGAGCTTCTTGCCGTCTTCCTGCACGCCGATATTGGTGCGCGGCACCACCTTGGTCTTGCCGCCGCGCGAGAATGGCGACGGCTGACTGACCTGCGGCGTCTCGGTGATGGTGACGGTGAGATTGCCCTGCGCGACCGCCACCATGGACACGCGCACGTCGCGGCCCATGACTATGATGCCGGAACGTTCGTCGATCACGATCTTGGCGGCCTGGTCCGGCTCGACCTGGAGCTGTTCGACCTCGGTGAGCAGCGAGACCACGTTGCCGCGATATTGCTGCGGCACGGTGATGCCGATGGTGGCGGGATCCAGGGGTTCCGCCGTCGGCACGCCGATGAAGTCATTGATCGCGGCGGCGATGCGCTTGGCGGTGGTGAAATCGGGATTGCGCAGCGCCATGCGCAACTGGCTCTCGTGGTTGAGGTTGAACTCGATTTCGCGCTCGATCAGAGCGCCATTGGCGATGCGGCCGACGGTCGGCACGCCGCGCACGATTTTCGCGGCTTCGCCTTCGGCCTGGAATCCACCGATGGCGACCGAGCCCTGGCCGACCGCATAGACATTACCGTCGGCGCCGAGCAGCGGCGTCACCAGCAGCACGCCGCCCTGTAGGCTCTTGGCATCGCCAAGGGCGGAGACGGTGATGTCGATGCGCGTGCCTTGCGTGGAAAACGGCGGCAGGTTGGCGGTCACCATCACCGCCGCGACGTTGCCTGTGCGCAGCGTCTGGCCGCGGATGTTGACGCCGAGCCGCTCCAGCATGGCGGTGAGCGACTGCTTGGTGAAGGGGATGTTGTTGAGGGTGTCGCCGGTGCCGTTGAGCCCGACCACCAAGCCCATAGCCGATCAACTGGTTTTGCCGCACGCCCTCGATATTGGCGAGGTCTTTGATGCGCGACGTCGCCCCGGCGTTCACCGGGACACACAAGGCCAAAAGCACCGCAACGCATGCGGCCCGCAACGTCTTCGTCATCACTGCTCCCCAATGTGACGTCTGACTGGCAAGAGCTATGCGAACGCCATGCCAAGATTGGCGGTGCCGCCAAGGCTCTGATAACGCGTCCCATTCCGTATTTTGCCAGGGTGGTCGCGTGGCCGGCGAGGCGGGCAGCTTCGGCCAGGGAGGTAATTTTTGCCGGCAATTTTACCGGCCATTAACCATACCGGACGAGGCTAGCGGTATTCGGGGGCCGGCTCCGCAACCGGCAGGGGTTTTTGCGATGCGCGTCTATGGTCCGAATGGAACCGCACTGGCCGCGGCACCGGCATCCAAACGGCGCGCCGCCAGTGGGGGGTTTTCCGTCAGCGAGGGAGAGGAAGCGCCGCACAATGCCGGCGCTGCCGGCCCCTTGCGGGCCGTCGCAACGGTCGACGCGCTGATCGCGCTGCAAGGGGTGGAGAACCCGACCGAGCGCAAGAAGCGCGCCGTCAACAAAGGCCGCCACGCGCTCGATCTCCTCGAAGCGTTCAAGCTCGGTCTGCTTGACGGCAATGTCGATCCCTCGATGCTGTCCCGCCTGAAGGTCGCCGCCGACGGCCTCAATGGTGGCTCGGGCGATCCCTCGCTCGATGCCGTGCTGGGCGAAATAGACCTCCGGTTGGCCGTGGAACTGGCCAAGGCCGGCGTCCGCTAGGCGGACGGGGCGACGCGGCGCCCGCCGGCTTTCCTGGGCAAGTCATTGGAATGTCATAATATTCCGCCGGAAAGCATCACCTTACTCGGATATTGTCCGGCGCCCGGCGGCCGTATATAAGCCTGCCGCGCGAGGGGGAGGATGGCTCGCCCAAAGAACATAAGAAGACAGGGAGTGAGTGGGATGTTGGCCAAGACCAAAAATTATCGGCCTTCGGACAAGGAGCCGTTCATGAACGAACGGCAGCGGGAATATTTCCGGCAGAAGTTGTCGGCCTGGCGGGAGGATATTCTCAAAGAGGCGAAAGAGACCCTGCAACATCTGCAGGAAGAAAATCAGAATCATCCGGACCTGGCCGACCGTGCCTCGTCCGAAACCGACCGCGCCATCGAGCTCAGAGCGCGCGACCGTCAGCGCAAGCTGATCGCCAAGATCGACGAGGCGCTCACCCGCATCGACGACGGCACCTACGGCTATTGCGAGGAGACCGGCGAGCCGATCTCGCTGCGGCGGCTGGAGGCACGGCCGATCGCCACGCTCTCGGTCGAGGCGCAGGAGCGCCATGAGCGGCGCGAGCGCGTCTATCGCGACGACTGAGCCGCGGCGCAGCGCCTCGCTCTAACTCACCATCATTGCCAATCGCTCGGCTTGATGTCCGGCACGCGGCGGCCGCGGGCGCGCCGGTCGTACATCTCGCTCCAGCGCGAGGTGGCGGTCTGCTGCTCCGGCATCAATGCGCGCGCGATGATGGCGAACAGCGCGCCGAAGGCGAAGCCGCCGACATGCGCCCACCAGGCAACACTGGCCGCCATTTCCGGTCGCGCCAGCTCGCTCGAGCCTTGCAATACCTGCAGTCCGAACCAGATGGCGGCGAACAGGATCGCCGGCACCGGGATAAACAAAGGGATGAAGAGGATCGGCACGATCGTGATCACGCGCTCGGTCGGATAAATCACCGCATAGGCGGCGATCACCGCGGCGATGGCGCCGGACGCACCGAGCACCGGCGCGGGTGACATCGGATGCGTCACGATCTGCACCAGGTTCGCCGACAGCGCGCCGCCCAGATAGAGCACCACGAACAAGAAGCGGCCGAAGCGCGCCTCCATCGCCGGCCCGAAGATCCAGAGGAACCACATATTGAAGATGATGTGCAGCCAGCCGCCGTGCAGGAAGGCGTTGGTGATGAGCGGCCAATAATCGTTCGGGATTGAGGCCGACCGAGCGCGCGAGATCGGGCGCCGTGTAGCGCAGCGGGATGAGCGCGTAGTGCGCCAACACGTTGTCGAGCGCGTAGGGCGGCAGGCTCCAGGTCGCCAGGAATACCGCGGCGTTGATGATGATAAGCGCGAGCACGATCGCGGGATGGGCGGCGCGCGGGGCGGTGTCGATGAAGGGAAAAATAAGCGCCTCCAAACCAATGCAGAAGTCCCGGCGTGTTGAAGGCTATGTCGTAATGCAATGTGCGAGGCGCAAGTGAATTTCGACACGTGAGATATTGATACTTGCACACCCCCCCAAAACGTCCGCGGCCCCCGGCTGGGGAGCTGCCGGAGGCCGCGTCGTAGACGCCGTTTTGCGCTCGCGAGACGAAAACGGCGCGGGAGCCCGATAAGCTACGCGGGGACTATTCGGTTACGCACGATCTCTTCCGAGAACCGGTCTCCCTCCCTCATCCAGTCCGGGACATGCTTTGCGGGACCATGCGCTAGAACGGCAGCACCACATCAAGCAGCTGTTGTCCGTAACGCGGCTGCTGCACGTCGGTGATCTGGCCACGCCCGCCATAGGCGATGCGCGCCTGCGCGATCTTGCTGGAGTCGATGGTGTTGTCGCTCTCGATATCCTCCGGCCGCACGATGCCGGCGACGATCAATTCGCGGATCTCGAAATTGACCCGGATTTCCTGCCGGCCCTCGATCACCAGATTGCCGTTCGGCAGCACCTGCGTGACCACGCCGGCGACGTTGGTCTGCAAGGCCTCCTGGCGGTTGACCGAGCCCTTGCCGTCGCTCGAGGCGGTCGAGTTCGCCGTCAGGATGCGGCCGGGCAAGATGGCGGTGGCCGGCGTCTTGATCGTCTTGCTGCCGAGGAAGTCGGTGACGCCGGAATCCTCGGTGTTGCTGCGGCTGCGCTGGGTTTCGTTGGCGATCGCCGCCTTGTCGGTGATGTTGACCTTCACGGTGAGAATGTCGCCGACCTGGTGGGCGCGCTGGTCCTTGAAGAAGGCGCGTGAGCCGTTGCGCCACAGCGAATTCGGATTGTACGAGGCCGGCTGCGGCGCCGGCATCGGCATCTGCACCGGTTTGTAGCCCGGCCGCGCGGTTGGATTGTCGACGGCGGCGAGCGGCGGCGGTCGTCCGATATTGGCGATACGCTGGAAGGCCGCGCAGCCGCTGAGCAACGAGGCTGCCAGCGCGGCCAGAACCGCACGACGCATGACTTTAGACACATTCATCGACGTTACTTTCACTGATGCGCGAGAAGCGCGCAGTTTCAACTGGGTCGGAACGCGGCGCCTGATTGCGTCATGGGTTAGCGCCTCTTGATGCTTTCGGGTGATGTGGGCGCGATATTGGCCGCGAGCCGCGCCGTGGTGCCGGAGACGACAACGCGGCCCGGCCCTACGACAATTCCCTGCACCGTGCGCTTGGATTGCTCGTTGAGCACCGAAATCAGATCGCCCTCGGCGCCGCCTTCGGCCGCGCGCCCGCGCACCGTCAGTGTGATGCCAGGCACGCGATAGACCAGCGTCACCATCTCGTTGCGTCGGACGATTTCGGGCTTCATCAGGTCGCTGGCGCGCAGCGGCCGGCCCGGCTCCAGCGTGTTGCGGGCGGCAAGACCGACCGCTTGCTCAGGCTCCTTCAGGACGTCGCCTCTGATCTCACGGCGATCTCGGCGCTCCACCGCAACATCGGATTGCTTGAGAATTTCGCCGCGCGCGACGGCGTGCGCGACGGCAATCGTCTCGATCGTCGCCGCCGCCCGCCCAGTTACGCGAATCGCACCGTGGCCGGTCGCGCTGATCGGAATGTCGAGCGAGGCGGCAAACCGGCCGGTGAGGGCATTGAAATCGATCCGCCCGACGCGCGGCTCGCCTTTGGCGCTGGGGTCGACGTGGATGGTGTGCAATTCGCGGTCGAAATTGAGCACGATATCCTGGGCCGCACCAAGTCTGTATCGCTTTGCGAGCGCCTCCGTGAGGAGGCCTTCGATTTCCTTGGGCGCGATCGCGCGGCTGGCGCGGGTGACGGAGACTTCGGTCAAGCCGGCGGTATCGAGACCGACCAGCGCATGCGCGCGCACCGCCTCGACCACCGCGTCGGCCGACACCGTGCCGGTGGCTCCGAGATCGGGCGAGCGGAAAATCGGTACATTGGCGATGATGCCCGCGTTGTCGATCAGATCGCCGACCCGAACTACGCCGCTGGTGACGACGACGGCGGGCCGCAGCACTGGATGGAGCGGCTCGAGCGTGGCCGCCGGCGCTGACGTGACGGCGCCGAATGCAAGGAACGCCATCAACGCTGTGGTGACAATGCGGATCATGGTTATGCCTCAGCGCATCAGGTTGGAAGCTGCCTGCAGCATCTGGTCGGCGGCGGAGATCACCTTGGAGTTCATCTCGTAGGCGCGTTGTGCGGCGATCAGGTCGGAAATCTCGGTCACCGCCTCGACGTTCGCCTGCTCGAGATTGCCCTGCTGTAGGTCGCCGGCGCCGTCGGTGGCGGGCAGGCCGTCCTGCGGCGGGCCGGAGGCCGGCGTTTCGGTGAACATATTGTCGCCGACAGCGAGCAGGCCGGCCTGGTTGACGAAACGTGTGAGCGAGATCTGGCCAAGCACAGTCGGCGTGGTGGTGCCTTGCGGCGTCACCGACACCTGGCCTTGCGCATTGATGGTGAGGCCGGTCGCGTTCTGCGGGATGGTGATCGCCGGTTGCACGACATTGCCCTGAGCGGTGACGATGCGCCCTTGCGCATCCATCTGGAACGACCCGTCGCGGGTGTAAGCATAGGTGCCGTCGGGCAGGGCGATCTTGAAGAAGCCCTCACCGCGGATCGCGAGGTCGAGCGTGCCGCCTGTTTGCGTCAAGGTGCCTTGCGTCATCAGGCGCGGCGTTCCCACCGTCTTGACGCCGCCGCCGAGATCGATGCCGACCGGCAGAATGGTACCTTGCGATGAGGTCTGCGTGCCGATCCGGCTGACGTGCTCGTAGAGCAAGTCCTGGAATTCCACGCGCTGG
Source organism: uncultured Alphaproteobacteria bacterium (assembly GCA_963761245.1). Taxonomy (GTDB): domain Bacteria; phylum Pseudomonadota; class Alphaproteobacteria; order Rhizobiales; family Xanthobacteraceae; genus Pseudolabrys. Next base: position 84,333 of record CAVXGN010000031.1, read on the forward strand.
CGCTTGTAGCCGGTGGTGCGCATGTTGGCGATGTTGTTGGAGATGACCTGAACGTTGAGTTCCTGCGCCATCATCCCGGTGGCGGCGGTGTTAAGGGCACGCATTGGATCAACTCTCCTGCATCATCACGCGGCGGCCGGGACGTCGGCGAGCTTGTCGAGCGAGGTCTGATCGATATTGCCTTGCTGCTGCAACATGGCCGCGATCTGCGTATAGGCGCGGGTTATCTCGATCATGCGCGTCATCTCGACGACGCCTTGCACGTTGGATCGCTCGAGCGCGCCCTGAACCACGCCTGACTTCAGATCTTGCAGCGGCTGAACGTCGGCAGGTGCGGCAAACGTGCTGCTGCCGTCTTTCTGCAATTGCTGCGGCTTGTCGAAGTTCACCAGGCGAAGCTTGCCGCGCAGCGAGCTCACCGTCGAATTGCCTTCGCGCACGCTGACCGTGCCGTCGCGCGCGATCGCGATCTGGTTGTCCGTCGGCTGCAGGACGATCGGTCCGGCATCGCCCATCACCGGATTGCCGTCACTGGTGACGAGCTGCCCGGTCGGGTTGATTTGCAGCGCGCCGTCGCGGGTGTAACGCTCCCCGTTTGGCGTCTGCACCACCAGGAAGCCCTTGCCATCGACCGCGATATTGAGCGGGTTGTCGGTCTTCTCGATCGTCCCCTGGCTCATGTTATGCCAGGTGCCGACGTCACGCACGAAGCTGACCTGACCACCGGTCTGGTCGGCACGCGCCGCCGAGGACACGTATTCCTGGAACATCGAGCCGTCGGCTTTGAAGCCGGTGGTATTGATGTTGGCAATATTGTTGGCGACCACGTCGAGTTCGCGCGCGAGCGCCATCTGACGTGATAGTCCGACCAGAACGATATTCTGCATCGGTCATCTCCCCTTCAGCGGTTCGCTGCGGTTAAGCCCTCCCGAGGCCCATCCGCCCGAACATGACCGCGACGCTCTCCCAAGCGGGCGGCTGCGGGGTTCTTTGCAGTGGCCGTGCCAAGTCAAAAAATTATGTGTAATCAATTAGTTAAATAAATTACCCGGTTCCGGCGCAGGGCAAAAACCGCCGCTGCGCAATGACCAGCCGGCAAAAGATACCCACCACGAGCGCCGCAGAAATAAACTGTTAACCATACCAACCTACCTTCGCCCAAGAGGGGCGCGGGGGGTCGCGCAACCGCAGCGTTGTACGCGAGACGTCGAAGGTGGCCCCATAACAGTACCGTCGGGGCTTTTCATGGCAGCGAAAGCAAAGAAGAAAGAGGAAGAAGAGGAACTCGACGAGACGCCGGAAGACGAGGCTGAGGGCGCAGAATCCGCACCGAAGCCGTCGCTGCTGAAACGGCTGCTCTCTCTCAAGATGATTATCATCGCCGTTGGCGCGCTCGTGATCCTCGCCGGCGGCGGCGGTGCCGGTTACTTCTTCTTCATGCGGCATCCTGCCGAGCACAAGCCGGAGCCTGTCGCCAAAAAGCCCGCTGTCTTCGTCGACGTGCCCGACGTTCTGGTCAACTTGGCCAACAGCGGCAACGATCGCACGCAATATCTCAAAGTGAAGATCGTGCTCGAGCTGCCGGATGCCAAGCTGGTCGAGCAGATCCAGCCGCTGATGCCGCGCGTGCTTGACGCCTTTCAGACCTATCTGCGCGAGCTACGGCCGACCGACCTTGACGGTTCGGCCGGTGTCTACCGGCTGCGCGAAGCGCTGACCCGGCGGGTCAACGCCGCCGTCGCGCCCAATCACGTCACCGCCGTTCTGTTTAAAGAAATCATCGTCCAGTGACGGCCTAAACCCATGACGCAGAAAGATCAGGTCGATCAAGACGCACTGGCCGCCGAATGGGGCGTCGCCGTGGAAAACGAAGCCGGCGCAGCGGCGTCCGGCGCGTCTGAGAGCGACGACGCCGTCGTCGCGCAATGGACGGCGATGGTGGATAGCAACGATGACGGCCAACTGAACCAGTCGGCCAAGGGCGGCGCCGAGCGCATCCTCAATCAGGAGGAAATCGACAGCCTGCTCGGCTTCAATCTGTCCGATGTCTCGCTCAACGACAATTCCGGTATCCGCGCCATCATCGACTCGGCGATGGTGTCATACGAGCGGCTGCCGATGCTGGAAATCGTCTTCGACCGCCTGGTGCGGCTGATGACGACTTCGTTGCGCAATTTTACGTCCGACAACGTCGAAGTTTCGCTCGACCGCATCACCTCGGTGCGTTTCGGTGATTATCTCAATTCGATCCCGCTGCCGGCGATACTCGCCGTGTTCAAGGCGGAGGAATGGGAAAACTTCGGGCTCGCCACCGTCAATTCCAGCCTGATCTATTCGATCATCGACGTATTGTTGGGCGGCCGACGCGGACAGAACGTGGTGCGCGTCGAAGGCCGACCTTACACCACCATCGAGACAAATCTCGTTAAACGGATGGTCGAGATCGTGCTGTCCGACGCCGAGCTCGCCTTCAAGCCGCTTTCTCCGGTCAAATTCAACATCGACCGTTTGGAGACCAACCCGCGCTTTGCGGCGATCTCGCGCCCGGCCAACGCGGCCATTTTGGTGCGGCTGCGCATCGACATGGAAGACCGCGGCGGCAATATCGAACTGCTGCTGCCCTACGCGACCATTGAGCCGATCCGCGCCGTCTTGCTCCAGATGTTCATGGGCGAGAAGTTCGGGCGCGATGAAATCTGGGAAGGTCATCTCGCCACCGAAATCGGCGATGCGCAGGTTGAGGTCGACGCCGTGCTCTACGAGGCACGGCTGCCGTTGCGGCAGATCATGAAACTCAATGTCGGCGACATGCTTGCGCTCGAGCTCAAAGCGGACGCGCTGGTCGCCGTGCGTTGCGGCGATGTCACGCTCACCGAGGGACGCATGGGTCGGGTCGGCGATCGCGTCGCGGTGCGCGTCAGTAAACCTTTGCGCAAGCCAAGGACCACATTCGCCATGTTTGAAAAAGCGGATGAGTCCAACAATCGAACGGAGGCGCAGTGACCTACCACTACGGCTATATGGTCGAGAGCATGGTCGCAGTTCTGCTACTGCTGACGATCCTCTATTGCGTGCGCCTCAACAAGCAACTGCGGCTGCTCAAAGCGGACGAGCAATCGCTGCGCGCCACCATCTCCGAACTCATCACCGCCACCGAAATCGCCGAGCGCGCCATCGCCGGGCTTAAATCGACCATGCGCGAGGGCGAGCAATCTTTGGGCGAAAGGCTGCAGCGGACGGAGCGCCTTTCCGCCGATATCGAGCGGCAACTGTTGGCGGGCGAGGAGTTGCTGTCGCGGCTATTACGCATCGTCGGCGTCGCCCGCGTCAATGAGGCGTCAGGCGCGGCTCCCGACGCCAAGTCGGTGGCCGCCGCGGCGCAGGCTTTCGCCCAGCGGGCGCGCTCAAGACTGGGCGACGTTGCGGCATGATCCGATGGGCGCGCGACTTCCGGCTGATCCCGATCGTCCTCTTGGCGATGGTCAGCCTGTTCGCGCTCAAGGTTTCCGGTTTGGTTTTTGACGGCGGCTATACGCTGGCCGAGCGATTGCAGCAGCGTAATGAGACTTTGCAGATCGCGTCGCCCGACAGCGTGCCGGACCATCCCAAGATCGTCGTCGCCAGCCAACAGTCCGCATCTGCCGATGCCATGCCCAGGCAATCCTGGGCGCAGGAAATGTTCAACTATCGCGACGGCAATAGCCGCGACATCACGGGGTCGGTCGAAAGCAACAGTAAGTCCGACGTTCCGCCGCTGAAGGTGAGCAAAAAGAAGCCGTCCGAAGTGCCCAAGCTTGAGGTCGGTGGCACCTCGATCACGATTGAGCCCGGCCGCTTCGTTTCGCCCGGCGAACGCGCCGTGCTCGAGCGGCTGCATGATCGCAGCAAGGAGCTTGATGTCCGCAGCCGCGAGATAGAAATGCGCGAAAACCTGCTCAAAGCGGCGGAAAAGCGGGTCGAAGCCAAGGTCACCGAGCTCAAGAACATAGAGTCGCGGGTGAATAGTGCGATCGACAGTCGCGACAAGGCAGAGCGCGCGCGCTTTAAAAGCCTCGTTTCAATGTACGAGAACATGAAATCGAAGGATGCCGCGCGCATTTTCGACCGGCTTGATCTGAAAATCCTGGTCGAAGTCTCCACCCAGATGAATCCGCGCAAGATGTCCGAGATCCTGGCGCAGATGTCGCCCGACGCCGCCGAGCGACTGACCGTCGAGCTTGCCAACCGCTCCAGCCCGGGTCCGAAGCCGCATGGCGTCAACCAACTGCCGAAGATCGAGGGCAAGCCGAGCGGCAGTTAAATCGCACGGTTAACGCTGCGTTAAACGCCAAACTCTAGGCTGACGCGGCCGGCATTGCCGCCGGTCGGAACGGCTCTATGACCGCATTGCCGATCAGCCTGAAGCAGGTGCGCGCGCAAGCGCGTTCGCAGCGCCCGCGCCTGGGTCGGCGGGTGACCGCGACCTTTTTGGCGCTGGCAGCGCTGATGCTGTTGGCGCTGGTCATGTTGTTCTCCGGCGTCGCGCGGGCCGAAGAGCCGGTCAAAGGCGAAGTGAAGGTCCTTACCGACGACGGTTATGCGCGTCTCATCTTCAAGTTGGACCATGAGGTCAAAGCCAACGTCAGCGAGGCATGGCCGATCGTAAAGGTCAGCTTTGCCAAGCCAGTCGATGTTTCGGTCGACCGGGTCAGTGGCGCAGCGGTGGACTATATCAGCGCGGCTCGGCGCGATCCTGATGGCACCACCATCCGCTTGGCGCTCAAGCGCCGCCTGAAGATCAACACGACGCCGGCCGGCGATCGGTTGTTCGTTGATCTTCTACCGGAAAGTTGGAAGGGCGTTTTGCCCGGGCTGCCGAAGGAAGTGATCGCAGAGCTGGCGCAGCGCGCCAGCGAAGCCGATCGGTTGCTGCACCGCCAGCGACTTGCCGATCAGCTCAAGACGCCGACGATCCGGGTGAAGGTCGCGACCCAACCGACCTTCATTCGCTACGTGTTCGAAATGCCGGACGGCGTGAATGTGGTTCCCGAACGATCCAAGGGAACGCTGAAGCTGAATTTCGACCGGCCGATCAAATGGGACTTGGCCGACGCCAAAGTGTCGCTGCCGCCGACGTTGAAATCGGTTGACGCCGACACCGATTTCGGCGCCGTGACTGTAACCTTCACGCTGAATGGATCTCCGGAAGTCCGCACGTTCCGCGAAGATCGCAGCATTGTGGTCGATATCGGCCTGGGCAAGCCGAAGCCGAAATCAGCGGCAGCTTCGGAGGTCGGCAAGTCGGCGATTGCCGCCGCCGCTCCTGCGATCGCAGCGCCGAAAACCGTGCCGGTCGCAAAGGAAGCGCCGGCCAAGCAAGCCAAGAAGACTGTGCCCGCCGCGCCGGTCAAGCAAACCAGGAAAGCAGCCGCAGCCGCGCCTTTGGTGGCGGCGCTTGCCATCGCGATGCCGGCGGCGCTCGGGCGCGTGGAAGGTCCGGCCAAATCGGACCAGGAGCAGGCGGGAAGCGCGCCTTCGGCATCAGCAGACTTGCCGCAGAAGATGGCGCAGGAGCACCCGCGGCCGGCGCCTAACCCGAACGCTCCCGTCGTTGTCGACCTGCATCAAACCGACGATGGCCTGCGCCTGGAATTTCCATTCGCTGTACCGACACCAGCCGCCGTATTCCGACGCGCCGACGCCCTGTGGCTGGTGTTCGATACGCAATCGAAAATCGACCCGGCGGCGCTAGCGTCAGACCCCAGTCAGACGATCCGCAGCAGCACGATCGAGCATGATGCCGACGGTGCGACCATCATTCGCATCCGGTTGCAACGGCCGCAGTTGGCGAGTCTGGCTGCCGATGGACCGAACTGGGTCGTGACCATCGGCGACCGTTTCGTTGACGCCACTCGTCCTCTCTCCATCTCCCGCCACGTCACCGGCAAGGACCACGGCACCATTGCCATTCCGTTCGAGGATGCGCGTGAGGTCCATCGGCTCACCGACCCGGACGTCGGCGATCACCTGATGGTCATCACCGCGCTCGGCCCGGCGCGCGGCTTCGTCAAGGAGCAGAATTTTGTCGAGTTGCGCGCGCTGCCGTCGACGCACGGCGTGGTGGTGCAGCCGCTCGCCGACGACGTCACCGCCAGTCTGTCGCCCGACAAAATCACGATTAGCCGACCGGGCGGCCTGATGTTGTCGTCGCCGGGCGCGATCGGGCCACCGACGGCGCGGGCTGCCACAACATTTCAGCCGCTGTTATTCGACACCCGGCTCTGGGGTTTCGACAAGCATGCCAAGTTCAATGCCCGCCGCGACGAATTGGTCAGGAAGGCTGCCGAGGCGTCTCCGTTCAGCCAATATCCGACGCGCCTCAATCTGGCGCGCTTTTATCTGGCGCAGGATATGTCGGTGGAGGCAAAGGCGGTGCTTGACGTGGCGCTCAGCGGCCAGCAGCCCGGTGCCGAAGACGTCACCGGCTCCGTGCTGCGGGCGGTTTCCAACGTGATGCTCCACCGGCCCGACGAAGCGCTCAAGGAATTGTCCGAACCGCAGATTGGCAATCAGCTCGAGGCGCCGATTTGGCGCGCCGTCGCGCTCGCACAGCAGGGCGAATGGGCCAAGGCCTACGCGGCCTTCAAGGGCCTGGGAATCGCCACCGATACGCTCCCGATCGAACTGCAGCAGAAAGCGATGCTGGCGGCTTTACGCTCGGCGATCGAGGTCCGCGATTTTTCCACGGCGGCAAAGACGATCCACCAAATCGAAAGTATTGGCGTAACCGCGAAAATGGAGCCTTCGATGGCGCTGCTGACCGGCAGGCTCGACGAGGGCTTCGGCCGCAAGCACGACGCGCTCGCGGCCTACCGTGCTGCCGTCGCATCAAACGACCCCGCCGCCGCCGCGCAAGGGCATCTGCACGAAATCATGCTGCGGTTTGCCGATGGCGACCTGCCGCGCAAGGACGCGATCACGCAGCTCGAAACCCTCACCGCCGTGTGGCGGGGTGACGAGACCGAGGCGGAAGGTCTCAAGATGCTCGCGCACCTCTACACTGAAGACGGGCGCTACCGCGAAGCCTTTCATGTGATGCGCACGGCGCTACTGGCGTTTCCGAATTCCGATTTCACCCGCCAGATCGAAGACGAAGCAGCGGCGACCTTCGATAGTCTGTTCCTTACCAGCAGGGGCGACTCCATGCCGGCGATTGAGGCCCTTGGTCTGTTCTACGATTACCGCCAACTGACCCCGATAGGCCGGCGCGGCGACGACATGATCCGGCGGCTGGCCGACCGGCTGGTTTCGGTCGATCTGCTGGATCAGGCTGCGGAATTGCTGCAGCACCAGATCGATCATCGCCTGCAAGGCGCCGCACGCGCCCAAGTGGCGACGCGTCTCGCGACGATCTATCTGATGAATCACAAGGCGGACCGCGCGCTCGCGATCTTACGGACGACCCGCATCGCCAATCTCGCCAACGAATTGCGCGATCAGCGCCGATTGTTGGAGGCGCGCGCACTATCCGATCTGGGCCGCCACGACCTGGCGCTGGAAGTTATCGCTGATATGCATTCCCATGAGGCGATCCGGTTGCGCGGCGACATCCTGTGGGCGGCCAAGCGTTGGCATAAGGCGGCCGAGCAGATCGAACTGCTCTACGGCGGACGCTGGAAGGATTTCAAGCCGCTCACCGAAGCCGAACGTCGCGATGTGCTGCGCGCGGCCATCGGCTACTCCCTGGGTGACGATCCGATCGGGCTTGCTCGTTTCCGGCAGCGTTACGCGGCTAAGATGGCCGACGGGCCTGACCGCCGTGCCTTCGACGTGGTCACCACACCGATTGGTGTAAGCGACCGCGAATTCCGTGACGTTGCCCAGAAAGTAACCGGCATGGATACTCTCGATGCTTTCCTGCAGGACATGCGCGCGCGCTATCAGGGCTCGGCCGCAAAGCCGGTGGCCGTGAAAGCCGGCGAGGGCACGCCGGCGTCTGCCGAGCCGCCCAAACCTGAAAAGTCGCAAGCCGCCGCCCCGGCCACAGCGACGCCCGCCGAAGCGGCCTCCAATACCCCAGCCAAGCCAGCACCTGCGAAAGAGCCGGCCCCCGCGCAGCCCAAGGCCGATACCGCGCCAACGGGGTCGATCCCATAGCGTCGATCGGACGCGATCGGCATTCGCTGGTTTAGCTGAACCGCTACGACCCGTAGCTCTGGATCAGCGAGCCTGCCACCAGGCTCCAGCCGTCCACCAGCACGAAAAAGATCAGCTTGAAGGGCAGCGATACGACCACCGGCGGCAGCATCATCATGCCCATGGACATCAGCACCGAGGCGACCACCAGGTCGATAATCAGGAATGGTAAGAACAAAAGGAATCCGATTTCGAAGGCGCGCTTAAGCTCGGAGATCATGAAAGCCGGTACTAGAACGCGCAGCGACATATCTTCAGGTTTGGCGGGCGCGGCTTCTTTCGACATGTCGACGAAAAGCTTGAGATCCTTTTCGCTGACGTTCTTCTGCATGAAGGCGCGCAGCGGCACGCTGGCGCGGTCGAACGCCTGTTCGGCGGTGATCTGATTGGCCACGAGCGGGCGCACGCCGGCGTCGTAGGATTTCTGCAGCGCCGGACCCATCACAAAAGCGGTCAGGAATAGCGCCAGTGAGACGATCACCGCGTTCGGCGGCGCGGTGGCGGTGCCGAGCGCGGTGCGCAACAACGACAGCACGACCACGATACGAGTGAACGAGGTCATCATGACCAGAATGGACGGCGCCAGCGACAGCACCGTCAGCAGCGCGATCATCTGGATGACGCGCTCGGTCAGTCCGCTGCCTTGTCCGAAATTGATGTTGACGTCCTGCGCGCCGGCCGGCGTCGTCAGCGCTGCGATGATCCCGACTACCCCGACCGCCACCGTCAACAGACGGACACGGCGGCCGGAAATGCCTGTCACGATTTTCCAGCCGGACGGCCCAACAAGTTGGCCATCTCCTCTTCCAGGCTATCGAAGACCTCCTTGCCCGCGGCAGCCGGCTCGAGCGCTGGCGCCGGTTTCGGCTCGGGTTTGGCTTCGATTTTCTGTTCTCGTTTGGGCGCGGGTGGCGGCTCGATTGCTGCCTCTCGCCTTGGCTCGGATTTGGATGCTGGCAGTATCTCGGTTTTTGGCTCGGGCGGCACTTCAACCTTGGGGCTGGGTTTTGGCTCTAATTTTGGCTCGGCACGCTGCTTGAACTCGCGCGCAGGCGAGGGCGCTTTGCTCTGGACATTGGCGGCGGATGCGGCCAGCGGATCGGTCACCGGCGGCCGACCATCCGGCGCCGTTCGGCGCAGTGCTGCTTCCAGCTGCTGGGCCATCGCCGCTAGGTTTTGATCGTTTTGCGGCGCGGACGCCGGCTCAACCGGCATCGTTGCGCTGACGCGCGGCTCGGCCCGCAGCTGTGGCGGTGGCGCGTTTTCGGGGAAGTTGAGCTTGCTTGAGAGCTCGGCCGCCAAGCCGGTCAGGGTATCGGCTGGACGCGGCCGCGCGCCCGGCTCCGGCGCATGCCACGGTTCTTCGGTCGCGCTCGCGCGCTGGGAGCGCAGCGGCGGCGGCTCATTGGCCGGCTGCAGCGGCCAACCGTTTTCCGCCGGCGGAATGACGCGCGCCGATGGGTCGGATGGCGTGCCTCTTCCGGGCTCGCGTACGACCTCGCGGGCGCCGGCGGCGCGTATGATGTTCGGTTCGATCACCACATCGGTAGGGCCGCCGATCATCAAGAGATGTTCGATATTGTCGCGGCGGATCAGCACCAGGCGCCGGCGGCCGTCGACCGTTGCGGCATCGATCACCGCCAACCGCGGTTGGCGGCCGCGACCACTGTTACCGCCAAGACGCTTGACGCCGAAACGGCGCACCAGCCATGCGGTCACACCGATCAACGCGAGCACGACCAGAAATGCAATGAAAAATCGTGCAGCCAGCGGCAGTTCCGAGCCGAACAGGGTCGTGAACATCAAAAGCGCTCCGTACCTGCGCACCGAAGGCATTCGGGCGGGAATCGCCCGAATGGTTAACTCCTTAGGCACTATTTGCCGACCTGAATACTAACAGAGACTTAACAAAAAAAGGGCTTTTTCGCAGCTTCTGCCGTCTGCTGGCCCTTTCCCGTAGCTAACAAATAGTGAACGAGCGGTCGCGCTTCGCCCCTATCCTTTTACCCGCCATTAACCATACCGCCGGCAAAGTCTGCCGTGTGGCGCAAGGCCGCGAGCGAGCTTTCGAGGGGCCAGATCCCGATGCCGATCACCGATATTCCTCTCTTGTCGATGCTGCGGACACGGCTGCAATGGAGCCAGGAACGCCAGCACGTGTTGGCGGAGAACGTCGCCAATGCCGACACCCCCGACTACCGCGCCCGCGACCTGAGGGCGCTGAAATTCGAAGCGCCGACCCAGTTGTCCGCGGCGCCGGTCGCCGCCGTCGCGCTCGAGCGTACCGAGCCCGGGCACATTGCGGGACTGGGCGGCAGCGCTTCACCATTCAACACCAAGGACAGCAAATACGAGACACATCCGACCGGCAACGCGGTCAATCTCGAGCAGGAGATGATGAAGGTCGCCGCGAACCAGATGGATTACCAAGCGGTGACCGCGCTCTATGCCCGTAGCCTCAATCTGATCAAGACCGCGCTGGGCAAATAGTCCGGCTCGCGCCGGCGCTCGCTCCGCGAGCGTGCACGCTTTCTTAAAGGAGCCAATCCGTGGATTTCCTCAAGACGATGACCATCGCCGCCTCCGGCCTGCGCGCTCAGGCCGGCCGCATGCGTATCATTTCTGAGAACATCGCCAATGCGGACTCGACGGCGTCGCGGCCGGGCGCCGATCCCTACCGCCGCAAGGTGCCGACCTTCCGCAGCGAACTCGACCGCTCGCTCGACGTGCGGCTGGTCGAACTCGGCCGCACGCGCACAGACAGCTCCGCATTCCGACTGAAATACGAGCCCGGCAATCCCGCCGCCGACGCCAACGGCAACGTCAAATATCCCAACGTGAATTCGTTGTTGGAAATGACCGACATGCGGGAGGCCCAGCGCTCCTACGAAGCGAATATCAATGTGATCACCGCCACCCGGCGCATGATCCAGCGCACCATCGACATCCTCAAAGCCTGAAGGTCGTAAATCATGACGTCACCCATTTCTGCAGCCGGTGCCTACGCCAATGCCGCGCGCATTGTTGGCGATCCGTCCCTCGCGCTAGGGCAGGGAGGCGGCGCCGATGCCACGAGCAACACCAGCTTCACCTCCGTGCTCAAGGAAGCGCTGAACTCCGTAAACGAGACGGGGCACAAATCGGATCAGCAGACGCGTGCCTTGGTCAACGGCGGCGGCAACATGGTCGACGTCGTCACCGCGGTCGCGGACACCGAGGTTGCGATCGATGCGGTGGTGGCGGTGCGCGACAAAGTCATCGCCGCCTATGAAGAGATAATGAGGATGCCGATCTGACGCGAAACACGCTTGAGTGAAGAAGTAGAAGCAATGACTGGACCGGAAGTACTCGATATTGCCCGCGACGCGATCTATACGCTGATCGTTGTTGCGGCTCCGGTGATGCTGGTGGGTCTTTCCGTCGGCATCGCGATCTCGCTGATCCAAGCGCTCACGCAAATCCAGGAAATGACTTTGGCATTTGTGCCGAAGATTTTGGCAATCTTCGTTTCGCTCTTGATCGCGCTGCCGTTCATGGCCGAGAAGCTTCACGCCGAGATGCTGCGGCTCGCCGCCCGCATCGTCAGCGGCTGATACACAATGCACATCGATATTTCGTTTTTGCCGGCGCTTGCAGCGGCATTCCTGCTCACGTTTGGGCGCATCGGCACCATGGTCATGCTGCTGCCCGGGATCGGTGAACTAAACTTACCGTCGCGGGTGCGGCTCACCATCGCGTTGGTGCTCACCGCCATCCTGCTGCCGTTGCACCAGAAGGCCTACAGCGTCGACCTCAAGGAATTCGGGCCGATGCTGCTGCTGTTCGGCCAGGAAATGGTGATCGGCGCCTTGCTCGGCCTGACGGCGCGGCTGGCGATTTCGGCGCTGCAGGTGGCTGGCTCCGTCATCGCCCAGCAGCTCGGGCTTGGCTTCGTCACCGCCATCGACCCGAGTCAGAACCAGCAAGGCCTGTTGGTCGGCAATTTCCTCACCGTGCTCGGCATCACGCTGGTGTTTGCCACCAATATGCACCACCTGATCATTGCCGCCCTGAACGACAGTTACAGGCTGTTCCAGCCGGGCGAGGTGCCTTTCGTCGGCGACATGGCGCACCACATCACCAATATTATTGCGACCGCCTTCCGCATCGGCATCCAGCTCGCTGCGCCATTCTTGGTGTTTGGATTGCTGTTCAATCTCGGACTCGGCGTGCTGTCGCGACTGATGCCGCAAATGCAGGTCTTCTTCATCGGTCTGCCGCTGTCGATCCTGCTCGGCCTATTGCTGCTCATGCTGGTGATCGGGGCGATGATGGGCACCTTCGTCGATTACCTCGCCGGCGTGCTCGGCAACCTGGCGCCGCCGGGCTGAGAAGTTTCGGACGGGGCGCATGGCCGAAGAACGCGACGATACCGAAAGAACAGAAGACCCGACGCAAAAGCGCCTCGATGAAGCGCTCAAGCGCGGCGATGTGGTCAAGAGCCAGGAGGTCAGCACCTGGTTCATCATCGCCGGCGGAACGTTGGTGCTGGTCGCATTCTCCAGCGGTGTGAGCACACAGTTGGCCACCACCATGCGCGGCCTCATTGCCAACGGCTACGACATAAGAGTTGACGGCCCGGCTCTGCCGTATCTGTTCGAGAGGCTTGGCGGCGAATTGATCGCCATGCTTGCCGTTCCGTTTCTGTTGCTGATGTTGGCGGCGCTCGGCGGCAATTTGGTCCAGCACCGGCCGGTGTGGTCTTACGAGGTGCTGGCGCCGAAGCTGTCTCGGATATCGCCGGCCGCCGGGCTCAAGCGGCTGTTCTCGGCCCAGGCACTGGTCAATTTCACGAAAGGTCTGGTGAAGCTCCTGGTGGTCGGCAGCGTCCTCACCGCCATGATGTGGCCCGAGCGTGGCCGGCTGATGGCGCTGGTGCGCAGCGATCCGACGGCGATGCTGCCGCTCGCCCAATCGCTCGCGCTCAAGCTCCTCGGCGCTGTGGTCGCCATGCTCGCCGTCGTGGCGGCCGCCGATTACCTGTTCCAGTACCGTCAATGGTACGAGCGGCAGAAAATGTCGCTGCAAGAACTGAAAGAGGAATTCAAGCAGACCGAAGGCGATCCGGCCATCAAAGGCAAGATGAAGCAGGTGCGCACGAGCCGGATGCGCAAGCGCATGATCGCCAATGTGCCAAAGGCCGCCGTGGTCATCACCAACCCGACCCACTATTCTATCGCCCTGCAATATGAGCGCGGCATGGAGGCCCCGGTCTGCGTGGCCAAGGGCGTCGACGCGCTGGCCTTGAAGATCCGGGAAGTGGCCGGCGCGCACAAGGTCCCGATCGTCGAGAATCCGCCGCTCGCCCGCGCCCTGCATGCCACGGTCGAGGTCGACCAGGCGATCCCGCCGGAGCACTATAAGGCGGTCGCCGAAGTCATCGGCTATGTGATGAAGCTGCGGCGGGCGGTCCGGCGCTAATTATCCAAAGCCCGCGCCGCGCAAACCCTTGCGCTGGTAGGGCGGCTTAAGGCACTCAGGGGTTTAGGCGCGAATCCACGCCGCGGCGAGACAAGGTTCGACACCGTCATGGCAGTGCAGGAACCGGCAGCGCAGAAACCGCCGACGCGGAGCGGCGATGCGGGGCGCGGCCGCCAAGGATTCGACAAGAGCCAGAATGCCCCGCGCGGTGGCAGCGTCGGCATGGTTTTGGCGGTTGCGTTTGCCCTGGTCGCCGCCGCCGCCGGACTGATCTATATCGGCCGCGGGCAAGCCGAAAGCTACATCGTGGCGTTGCTGGCGCTGCTTGCCACCGTCGGCGTCTTTTCGATGTTCGCGATCGCCTCCGGCATCATGCGGCTGACCGGCCGCGAGAGCGCCAATCCGTTGATCAAGGCGATCACCGACAGCGCTTTCGATGGCATCCTGGTTACCGATCATTCGGGCCGCGTCTTCTATGCCAACCCCGCCTATCTCGATTTGATCGGCGCTACCAACGCCAACGAGGTGCGCCCGATCGAGCGCGTCTTCATCGGCGACCCCGACGTGTCGGAGGCAATCTATCGCCTGCTCAAGGCCGCGCGAGAAGGGCGCCGGTTGCAGGAAGAAGTGCGCATCGCCGGCACCAAGCCGGACGGCGCGCGCTGGCTGCGCATGCGCGTGCGCCCGCTCGGCGAAAGCAAAAGTGAAGCGCGGCTGACGGTTTGGTCGATCGCCGATGTCACCCGCGAACGCGAGCGCGCAGAAAATGTCTTCCAGGAACTGCAGCACGCCATCGACTATCTCGACCATGCTCCGGCCGGTTTCTTCTCGGTCGATGCCTCAGGCGACGTTGTCTACCTCAACGCCACTCTGGCCAACTGGCTCGATCACGATCTGGCCGAGTTCGGCGCCGGCGCGCTCAAACTGAACGATATCGTCGCGGGAGAGGGCGCCGCACTGCTCACGACACTCAGTGCCGCTCCCGGCGAGGTCAAGACCGAGGTGCTCGACCTCGATCTCAAGACGCGCGCCGGCAAGCCGCTGCCGGTGCGTATGTTCCACAAGGTGGCGTTTGGCGCCGATGGAAAGCCGGGCCCCTCGCGCACGCTGGTGCTTAACCGCGCGCGCGACGACGGCACCGATCCGCAGCGCGCGGCGGAAGTCCGCTTCATGCGCTTCTTCCAGAATACGCCGATGGCCATCGCCACCGTCGACCGGAACGCCCGTATTGCGCGCAGCAATGCGCGATTTGCGTCCGCCTTCGAAAGCATGATCAAAGGCGAAGACCGTTCCATTCTGGCCGTTGTGGCCGAGCGCGAGCGCCCGGCCTTGGAAGCTGCAATCCGCCGGGCGGCGAACGGGCAAAGCGACATCGCGCCGGTGGAAGCCGCGCTCTCCGGCTCGCCCGAGCGCTGGGCGAACTTCTTCGTCTCGGCGGTGGACGATGCGGATCCGGATGGAGAAGCGGCCATCGTCTATGCGCTGGAGACGACGGCACAGCGCACCCTGGAGAACCGCGTCTACCAGCAGCAGAAAATGGAATCGGTCGGGCAACTGGCCGGCGGCATCGCGCACGATTTCAACAACGTGCTCTCCGCCATCATGATGGCGACCGATTTCCTGCTCAACGCCCATAAGCCGACCGACCCGTCATTCCAGGACATCATCCAGATCAAGCAGAACGCCAACCGCGCGGCCGCGCTGGTGCGCCAATTGCTGGCGTTCTCGCGCAAGCAAACGCTGCGGCCGCAGGTGCTCGATCTTGGCGAGACCCTCAGCGATCTCGGCATGCTGTTGAAGCGCTTGATCGGCGAGAAAGTGACGTTGGACGTGGTGCACGGTCGCGATCTTTGGCCGGTGAAGGTCGATATTTCCCAGTTCGAGCAGGTGATCGTCAATCTCGCGGTCAATGCCCGCGACGCCATGCCGGATGGCGGCAAGCTCAGCGTGCGCACGACCAATGTCGCGGCCGTCGACAACGACAAGCTCGCCTATAAAGGCATGCCGGTTGTCGATTACGTGCTGGTCGAGGTGATCGACACCGGTATCGGCATTCCGGCCGACATCATCGACAAGATCTTCGAGCCGTTCTTCTCGACCAAGGACGTGGGAAAGGGCACCGGGCTCGGGCTTTCCACGGTCTATGGCATTGTCAAGCAGACCGGCGGGTACATCTACGCCGAATCGCAGCCGGGCCGCACCGCTTTCCGAATCTTTTTGCCGCGCTTCGTACCGCGTCCCGAGGAACCGCTGGCGCCGATTCCCGATACCGAAGTGCCAGGAATTGCTGGTGCCTCGGCGGCCGAAAGCGCGGCACGCGCGGCCGCCGTCGATCTCACCGGTCAGGGGACCATTCTGCTGGTGGAGGACGAGGAAGGATTGCGTGCGCTCAACGCCCGCGGTCTAACCTCACGCGGCTATACCGTGCTCGAGGCCGGCAACGGCGTCGAGGCGCTCGACGTTCTGGAGCGTCAAGGCAATGTCGATCTTGTCGTGTCGGACGTCGTCATGCCTGAAATGGATGGCCCGACGCTGCTCAAGGAGCTGCGCCGGCGCAATCCAAACGTGAAGATTATTTTCGTATCTGGCTACGCCGAGGAAGCGTTCAGCAAGAACCTGTCCGACACCGAGCAATACGATTTCCTCGCCAAGCCTTTCACGCTCAAGCAACTGGTCTCCAAGGTGAAAGAGATGCTGCCGAGTTGATAGCCGCTATACGCGTCCCGACAGCGC
Organism: uncultured Alphaproteobacteria bacterium; assembly: GCA_963761245.1. GTDB lineage: Bacteria > Pseudomonadota > Alphaproteobacteria > Rhizobiales > Xanthobacteraceae > Pseudolabrys. The sequence continues at coordinate 100,701 of CAVXGN010000031.1, forward strand.
CAGCACAATCACCACGATCAGCAGCACGCCGACGATGCCCGACGGCCCATAGCCCCAGCCGCGGCTATAGCCCCAGCGCGGGACGGCGCCGAGCAGCGCCAGGATCAGCAAAACGATCAGGATAGTTCCGAGCATGATTTGCCCCATTGGTTTGCAACGCGGCGGGAGAATGCCGCTATGCGTCTTTGCCAAGACCAATAACGAATCTTTGCCGGCTAAGTTCCGGCGCTTACAGGGCGATCAAGGACAAAAGCGCGCCAAGCGGATCGGCTTTGCTGAAAACAACAGCTCGAGACGGCAGGAGAAATTCTTGTCCTTTGTCGGCGCCGCTTGCGGCGCGCGAATATCGTTCGCTTCGCGCGCTAAGGCGACCGATTGAGGCTCAATAACCGCCGCCTCCGCCAACGACGGGATAAGCTCATCGGGACCGACGGGATCTGGTTTGGCTGCTGCTGTCGCACAAAGCGATAGAAGCGCGATGAAAACTGGCCAAAGCTTCATGAATCAAACTCCGCACGACCGCGGTGGACAATGGCGGGAGCAGTGACAAGTTCCTCGCGCGCAATGACATTCGCGTGACGGAACGGTGAATCGGCGTTCGAAAAATGCATGAATTTCAAATTGACATAGGCTGTTGATGGCCCGCAGCGCGTCATGACGCGTGTCATCGACGGCTTGCGCACGCTAAGCAGATGCCGGCGCGGCTTCGGCTGCTCGGTCGGTCTCGGTCTGCTCGGCGTCTTCGGTATTCGGCGAAGGTGCGGTGCCGTTGACGTCGGTCATATTTTTTTCGAACGCCACACCGACGTAACGCGTCTTGCGCCAAGCCACCCGGCAGAAACGGCGCGCCGCGCCGTTCTCGGACAGGAGCAGCAGGAATCGGTCCGGCAGCTTCTTGCCATCCTGCACCTCGATGCGCGCGCCGGAATCGGAAACATCTGACAGTACGCAGTCGTAAAATTGGCCGGGTCCGACCGCAAGCCGGGCATTGTATCGGATCGGCCGACGGCGTGCTCTACGCGGGTCCATGCATTGGTCGCCTTGCTGCCTTTAAAGCGGGCGCCGGGCGGAATTCACCGACTGTTAACCTGCCGCCCATTCGCGCCTCGATCACTATAGCGGCGGCCCCATTACCAATTCTTAAAGCGTAAATTGGCGTGCAGATTTCGGGGCGCCGATGCCGGCCGTTGACCTCAAAGGCAAATCCGTTTATGTCGCCGCGCGCAACTTGGTTTTCGGCCTTAACTTGCTGACACGCTCCCGGCTTTGGGTTAGCGACTCAAGTGGATCCCAAAACTCGGATAGTTGCCGCCGGCACGATGAGCGTGCGGGCGTTCAACGAGAAGCGTGAAAGGAACTCTGATGCCTGTCGGAACTGTGAAGTTCTTCAATACCCAGAAAGGCTACGGCTTCATCCAGCCGGACGATGGCTCGAAGGACGTGTTCGTCCACATCACCGCGGTGGAGCGTGCCGGCATGCGTTCGCTGGTGGAAGGTCAGAAGCTCAACTACGAGATCGTCACCGAGCGTGGCAAGCAAGCTGCCGGCAATCTGCAGCCGGCCTGACGGCGAGTCCGACAAGAACTTCGCTTAAATCGGAAGCCCGGCGGCGACGCCGGGCTTTTTTGTTTCGCGCCGCATGCGAGATCGATATGGTTCGAGCTAACTTTCATCAGGGGAGGACATCATGGACATCATTGCTTGCGGATCGCGGCCCTCGCGCAAAATGGGCGCGCCGAGCTTCACCGGCACGGTGTGGCAGGACCCGATCATTCAGGCGCCCGATCCGGCGTTGTTGCGCTCGGCCTGGGTGCGCTTTGAGCCGGGCGCGCGCACGGCCTGGCATACCCATCCGCTCGGGCAGACGCTGCATGTGACCTCCGGCAGCGGCCGGGTACAGACCTGGGGCGGGCCGGTGCGCGAGATTCGCGCCGGCGATACGGTCTGGATTCCGCCGGGCGAGAAGCATTGGCACGGCGCCGCGCCGGATCACGGTCTGGAGCATCTAGCGATGCAGGAGCATCAGGGCGGCGAACACGTCAAATGGCTGGAACCGGTCACCGACGAGCAATACGGCGCAAAGCCCGCGGGCTGACCGTCACGCCCGCTCCGATCAACGTCTCGTGAATGCCGGAATAGCGCCACGATTGCGGGGTTCTGCTTTGGCTAAGGCGGGGCGACGGGCCTTCGCCGATGTCGGAGGGTATCCAAACATGACTGTTGTTCGATGGGGCGCGCCGCTGGCGGCGTGTCTGACGCTGCTTTGCGCGGCGCCGGTTGCGGCGCAACAAGCCAACATGAGCTTCTTCGTCACCAGCCACGGACCGGGCAAGGGCGCCGATCTCGGCGGGCTTGCCGGTGCCGACAAGCATTGTCAGGACCTTGCTGCCTCGGTCGGCGCAGGCGGCAAGACCTGGCATGCCTATCTGTCGACCCAGGGCGATGGCGCGGTGAATGCGCGCGATCGCATCGGCAAGGGGCCTTGGATGAATGCCAAGGGCGTCGTCGTCGCCACCAGCGTCGACGATCTGCACAGCGACAACAACAAGCTCACCAAGCAAAACGATCTGTCAGAGAAGGGCGAGGTCATCAACGGCCGCGGCGACAAGCCGAACCGGCACGACATCCTGACCGGCTCCAAACCGGACGGCACCGCCTTCCCGCCCGACAAGGACATGACCTGCAAGAACTACACGAGCAGCACGCAAGGGGCGGTCATGCTCGGTCACAACGACCGCCAAGGCACGAAAGACGACGCGCCGTCGAAGTCGTGGAACTCCTCGCACGCCTCGCGCGAGCCGAAGGACGGCTCGGCGCCCGGTCAAGGCTGCACCCAGAAGGCGCTGCAAGGCACCGGCGGCGACGGGCTGTTTTACTGCTTCGCGATCAACTGATTGGCGCAAGACTTTTTGCGGCGGCCGGACTTGTTCCGGTCGCCGCTATTTTGTTTGCTATCGGCCAGGCGGTCTGGCCCCGCTAAAGGTGTGCCATGCGTTACCAATTTTACTACTGGCCGGGAATCCAAGGGCCGCGGCGAATTCGTGCGCTTGGCGCTCGAGGATGCCGGCGCCTCTTACGATGACGTGGCGCGCAAGAGCGGCGGCATGAGCAAGATGATGGCGATGATGGATGGCGCGACGCGAGAAGCATCCGCCGTTCGCGCCGCCGTTCCTGAAAGCTGGCAAGCTGGTGATCGCCCAAGTGGCCGAAATCCTGTTCTATCTCGGGCCGCGCCTGAAGCTCGCACCGCGCGACGAGGCCGGCCGGCTCTGGCTGCATCAGCTTCAGTTGACGGTGACGGATTTCGTCAAGGAGATCCACGACACCCATCATCCGATTGCCGGCGGACTTTACTACGAGGACCAGAAACCGGAAGCCAAACGCTTCACCGAAAATTTCCTCGAGGAGCGGGCGCCGAAATATCTCGGCTATTTTGAGCAAGCGCTGAAAAAGAGCGGCGGCCCGAACGTGCTCGGACGCAAGTTCAGCTATATGGACCTCTCGTTGTTCCAACTCATCGAAGGATTGCGCTACGCGTTTCCAAAAGCGATGAAGCGCATTGAGCGCGACGTGCCGCGTGTGGTCACAGTGCGCGATCGTGTCGCCGCGCGAGCGAACATCAAATCTTATCTTGCGTCGGATCGGCGTATTCCTTTCAACGAATCCGGAATCTTCCGGCACTATCCCGAGTTGGATCGCTGACAGACGGCCGGGCTCTAGGTCATTACTCGGGGGCGACCGGCTTCTTGCCGCTCTCGTGCCAGAGCAGGAACAGGCCGGAGCCGACCACGATGGCCGAGCCTATGAGCAGCGTCGGCGTCGGCACGTCGCCCCAGAACAGGAAGCCGATGATCATCGCCCACACCAGCGTGAAATAATAGAACGGCCCGACCGCCGAGGTCGGCGCCAGCGACAGCGCGCGCGTCCAGATATATTGCCCAAAGCCGTAAAGCACGCCGCTCGCCAGCATCATCACGGCATCGCGCGTGTTCGGCCAGGTAAATCCGAACGGCAGCAGCAGCGTAAACAGGCAGAGCAGGAACACCATCTGGTACATGGTGAGCGTCTCGGTCGATTCAGTCGCGGTCATGCCGCGCACCGCCGCGGTCACGCTGCCGTAGAGAAATGCATTGGCGATGGCGAACATCGCGCCGATGCGAAAACTGTCGGCGCCGGGCGCCGCCACCACCAGCACGCCGGAAAACCCGACCAGCAGCGCGCCCCAGCGCATCGCGCCGACCTTCTCCTTGAGCAGCAGCGCGGCGACCACGGTGGCAACCAGCGGCGCCGAGAAGTTGATCGCCACCGCGCCGGCAAGCGGCATCAGGCTGAAGGCGATGATGATGAAGGTTTGCGCGGTGGCCTGCATCAGGTTGCGCCCGGCATGGGCGGCCAGACGCTCGGTATGGAACACGCCCAAGCCGGTGCGCGGCAGGATCAGCAGCGCGCACACCACGATCGCGCTGAGCGAGCGCCAGAACAGCACTTCGCCGAACGAGTAGGTCGCCACCTGCCATTTTGAAATCGCGCTCGAGCCGGCGAACAGCACGGTGGCGGTGAGCATGCACAAAATGCCGAGCGGAACGCGATCGGCACGGGTGGGGGCTCTCGCGATGCGCTGGTCGACGGAGGTCACCTTCACAAGCCTCGAATGGCGGGAAAGAGACGCCTCGCCTAGCACGCCCGCCCGCGAGCGGGCAGGGGCAAAAGCGAATGGCGGGCTTGCGCCATGGGACCGCTTACTTGGCGCGGCGCCCCTTGCGGTTGCGCGCCGCGCGCGCCTTGCGCCGCGTGCGCAACGCGCGCAGTTCCCGCGCCCGCTTGGCGCGCCGGCGGCGGCAGCGCGAGCATTGGCAGTTCGAGCGCCCGATGACGTTCTTCAGATAATCGATGCCGTAGTCGTAGACGATCTCCTCGCCCGGCTTGATGTTGCGCTTTGCGAAGATGAAAATCCGCCGGTTGCTGGATCGTGGTGTCGGCATTCGGATTGCAGGAGTGGTTGGCGTAGCGCGCGAGATTGCTGCGCGGGGTGCCGTCGATCGTCCAGCGGCTGTTGATCTCGTAGAGATAGCGATTGCCGCGGTTTTCCGCCTTCTCGGCTTCCTTGGCGGTGAGCAGCGGGCCTTTGTATTCGGCGATCCGGCTGCGCTTCTTGATCAAGCGGGTGGCGAACAGTCCGAGCCCGGTGCGGGCGCGGCCGACGCGGAACGATCTCTTGGGCATTGCGAGTTCCAGAAAGACGCGGCGTTGCCGGATCGCAGATAGCCGCGCGAGCGTCAAGCGGCTGACGGGCGTTTCCAACAGCGTTGCGCGGCTTTGAACCGGCGCGCGGCGAGAGAAAGCGAGTTCGCCGCACGCGTCGTGATTCAATTGTCAAACAGCCCTTTCGCGAAGGCCTCGGCGGGCAATGCTCCGCCGCCCGTATTCTTTGTCGAGGCGCCGGGGACGCCTGTCTTTCCCTGTCCCCGACCAGGGGTCGGGGCAATCGTCCCCCCGCAAAAATGCGAGGGGAGTGGAGCGCCGAGCGGCGCTGCCGTATCCTTTCCGTGCCGCGCGCCTTGCGGCGCACGGGCGCCTCTCGGCGCTCCACGGGCGGCGATTTCTGTCCCCGGGGCCGTGCTTCCCGACGCGGCGGCGAGCGGCATTGGCGCCAACCCGACCTGGACGGCTTTCGCGCGAACCCTCGTCCGCGTCACGTCCAGCCATTCGAAGGCAGGCCTTCGTAGTGAGGCCGGACGGCTGCCCGAGGCCTCCCGGTGCCGGGGTTACGAGCCCGCGACGCGGGCGCCGCACCAACCGGCGAGCGGAACGCCCGCCGCCGGTCCGTTGAGGCGCGCTGCCGCATCTCCGGCAACGCTCCCCAGCGTGGCTCCATCATCGTGACGTCTCGCGACGACGCCCCTCAGCCGAGCCAGGCGAATAGGACTATAAGCATAGGACGGGGCCGCGTCAAGGGATATATTCCGCTTCCGGGCCGTCGCGTCCGGCGGCGCCGGCGGCGCGAATAAAGGTGGCGCGCCCGCGCGCGCGGTGTTTTCATCGCCCGGCGAACGAGAATGCCGGTGCGCGGGCCGCACGGAACAACGGGAAGGGTCGCAATGAACATCACCACGGCCATGACAAGCGTGCCGAAGCCCGCGCCGGAATTGATCGAGGCGTTCCGCAATGCGCCGACGCCGATCATCAGCGACAACCTGCAGCGGCTGCCGGGCGCGGTGGGTTTGCGGCCCTTTCACAAGAGCGGCACGCTGGTGGGCGTCGCTTTCACCGTCAAGACACGGCCCGGCGACAACCTTGCCATCCACCATGCGCTCGAGCTGGTCGGGCCGGGCGACGTGATCGTCGTCGACGGCGGCGGCGACGAGAGCCGGGCGCTGGTCGGCGAGATCATGAAAACAATCGCGCAATGGCGCGGCGCCGAAGGCTACGTGATCGACGGCGCCATCCGCGACGCCGCGGCCATCGCCGCCGACACTTATCCGTTCTTCGCCCGCGCGGCCATTCACCGCGGCCCGTACAAGAGCGGTCCGGGCGAGATCAACGTACCGGTGTCGATCGGCGGCTTGGTGATCGCGCCCGGCGACATCGTGGTCGGCGACGACGACGGCATCGTGTCGTTTCCGCAAAGCGTCGCGGCGACCTTGCTGGACGGCGTCAAGGCGCAGATCGCGCGCGAGGCCGAAACGCTGATCGCGATCCGCGCGGGCCGCTACAAAGGCAGCTACGGCAAGCCGTGAAGCGAAGCGCATGCAGATGGAGAGGAGCGATGAGCCAAAAGGACGAATTCCATAATCTTGAGAAACCGGACGACGGCTTGTTGCGCGAGCTCGCCGCCGGGGTGACGACGCGCATCTTCGCCGGCGAGCACGCCATGTTGTCGGTGGTGACGATCGCGCCCAACGCCGAGGGCGTCATGCACCATCACCCGGAGGAGCAATGGGGCGTGCTGCTGGAAGGCTCCGCGATACGCTTCCAGGGCGACGAGGCAATCCAGGTCAAGCAAGGCGATTTCTGGCGCACGCCCGGCAACGTGCCGCACACCATGCGCGCCGGGCCGGAGGGCGCGCGCGTGCTCGACATCTTCAGCCCGCCAAGGGCGGAGTACAAGAAGGCGGGGAAGGGGTTTGGGAGCGGGTGAGGTGAGGCGCTTCTGATCGAGGCTCTGAAGCTATCTTCCAGCCGAGCTGTCCGCGGACACGAGATCGAATGTCGTCGTCGGTGTCGGCAGGATGAACTTCGAGATGCTGCACCCCGGCTTTGCGCAAGGCCTCTTTCTTGACGGCATCCCGAGTCATCGCTGTGTTTTGGTAATGACCTTCGCCCTGATATTCGACCGCGAGGACCGGCCAACCGCCTCCGTCGATCACAAGAATGTCGGCTCGCTTGCTGTTTATCGAATGAAACGCATACTGATCGGATGACTTGAGAATTTCGCCAAGAGATGTTTGCGCGAAGACGCGATGACCTTTGCCCCATGTCGCCACCTCGTCCTCAATGATTTTGAAGACGCGATATTCAGAACGGCTAATACCAGGTCCCGTAAATCCTGACTCCTCGATTGGTATCCAAATCAGATTTTCTCTGATTCATATGTTGGCGAACGAAGGAGGTTCGCCATGTCGGTTCCGATACCATTGCGGCGGGATTTCAGCGCATCTCGGCTGCGCAGTTTAGCAAAGAAGACCAAGGATGGGCCGCAGGCGCGGCGACTTCTGACCCTTGCCGCGATCTATGACGGCGCGACGCGCACTGAGGCGGCGAAGATCGGTGGCGTTGGTCTTCAGATCATCCGGGACTGGGTGGTGCGGTTCAATGCGCGGGGTCCCGACGGCCTCATTGACGGCAAATCAACGGGTCAGCCGTCAAAGCTCAATGATGTCCAGCGCCAGGCGATAGCCCGAATAATCGAGAGCGGCCCGATCCCGGCGATACACGGTGTGGTGTGCTGGCGGCTGATCGACCTGGCGCAATGGATATACGTAGAGTTCCGCATCGCCATCGCCAAGCAGACGTTGAGCCGGGAGTTGCGGGCCATGGGCTATCGCAAGCTGTCGGCTAGGCCACGCCACCATGCGCAGGCCGTGGGCGCCGTCGAGGATTTTAAAAAAACTTCCCCACGCGCCTGGATGCAATCGCGCACGAGAAGGCGATCGACAGCGACAAGATAGAAATTTGGTTCGCAGATGAGGCTCGTATCGGCCAGAAGAACAAAATCACCCGCCGATGGGCAAAGCGCGGCACCCGCCCCAGCGCTCCCCGTGATCAACGGACCGCCTCGACCTACATCTTCGGCGCCGTCTGCCCAAAGCAGGGCAAGGGCGCGGCCCTGATCCTGCCGGCCTGCAATACCGAGGCGATGAACCTGCACCTCGCGGAGATCGCCGCGATCGTCGCGCCCGGCGCCCACGCCGTCCTCTTGGTCGACCAGGCCGGCTGGCATCTATCGACGCGCCTCGTCGTGCCGTCCAACATCACCATTATCGCCCTGCCGCCGAAATGCCCCGAGCTCAACCCGGTCGAAAACGTCTGGCAGTTTATGCGCGATAACTGGCTCTCCAACCGTATCTTCAAATCCTACGACGATCTGGTCGATCACTGCTGTGAGGCATGGAACAGGCTCGTCGATCAACCCTGGCGCATCATGTCCATCGGTTTGCGCCAATGGGCGCACGGGTTCTGATTAACGGGACTTGGTATAAGGATTTGCTGCTTCTGAAATGAGGCTGCCTCCACCGCATGGAGTTGGCGTATTGGGTCGGCAAGGCCGAAGCCCCGATTCCAGTAAGGTCTGCCGAACGGGTAGGCGGACCGAAAACGACGGCGGCGTGGCGACCGCACGGCTTTGCTCACGCCAATAACGACAAAGAAAATAATAACGGACAGGCCAAGGACCATTGATGCGGTCCATGCGCCGTCCACGAAATGCAGTCCCAGCATCGACAGTCACCAATCTGTCCGCGATGAGGCGAATGATCCGAGTTAAGCTATTTTCAGGCTGTTAAGAATTGCTGGTGGGTTCGGGAGAACACTTAAGTTTAAGGGCAATTAAGCATTTACTCTGACCGCGGCCTGACGCGGCGCGGGCGGGCCAAGTGCTCGGCATCAAGCAGCCGCACGTCTCGGCGCTGATGCGCAACCGCGCCGGTAATTTTTCGGTCGGGCGGCTGATGGAATTCCTCGACCGCCTCGGGCAGGACGTGCGGATCACGGTGAAGCCGACAAGGAAGGCGGTGGGGGAGATGGAGGTGGTTTCGTAGGGCGCGTTAGCGCAGCGTAACGCGCCGGCTTGCCGAGAATGGCGGAATACGCTTCGCTATTCCGCCCTACGGGCTCGGACAGGACGTGATTGCAGTGAAGCCGACGCGGAAGGCGGTGGGGGAGATGGAGGTGGTGGGGTGAACGATGCGCTCAGCGCTTCGCGACTTAGCCTGCCCTACGCTAGCTGACGCGGTTCGGAAGGTGTGATGGAAACCAACCAACCACGACCTGGTCAGTTTCATCATCCCAAAAGAAATACAGACGAAACCCAAATCGTTCGTCTCGAGAATTGCTGCCCTTCAGATGGTGATCAAGCTCTCGACGTCGACCACCAAATTCGACGAAATACGATTTTCCCTCTTGACCTGCGCGCGCGCCGCCAAATGTAGGGACTTCATCCAAACCGAGCGCGGCTAGAGCGGTTTCGTAGGCTTTCTTTTTATCAAGACCGCCTTCTCGTCTCATTGGAACATAGTGGTCACGTAGTAGTAGCAATACGGAATAGGCGAATGGAACGTTTTCAAATGTTGATTTCTTAGCCGCGCGCACGGCGCGGTTATGAATTGCGACTGAGCCAGAGAGATGTTGACGGCTCCAATCTTCAAGATTTGAGAAATCTGCCGGAATAGGTATAGCCTCATCTCGCCCAACTCTTTGGCGCACGGCATTTTCAAGATGCGCAATTCGCGCTCTTTGATTGCTGCTGTCGTCATGAACTTGGTTCAATGAGGCCTTTAGTTGATCCATTTCTGAATCCGCATGGGCAAGTAATGCGGTAAAAGTCTCCTTCGTTTCGTCGAGTTGGGATTCTAGTTGGCGGATTTCCAGCTCCGCCAATTTCAACAATTCCGCATCAGTTGCGGTTCCGGCTTTCGCCTCTAAACGCGACGCATCCATTGCAACGCGGGCAAAATCTTGAAAGCTCGGCATCTCATCTTCAAGATCGTTACCGGTGACGGTGCTATTTAAAATTCGGTCAATTAAGAAATTGGAATATTCGGTAGGCCCACCATTCGGCCAACTTAGGATTTTTGTGGTAAACTCAGTGGATGAGTGAATGGTTGGCCAGTTTCAAAGTCGAGGCCCGGTCTGTATCGGCGGACGGCTTGCCAAAATACTGAGAACTCCTTCCCTACACGATCCGAAAGCGCATAATACCCAATCCCTGAAAGCGTGACTCTCGCTCTTCCCGGAAGCTAACGAGTTCTGATTCATGGCGAACGATGGAGGTTCGCCATGTCAGCACCGATACCATTGCGCCAAGATTTTGATGCGTCGCACCTCCGCGGCTTGGCAAAGAATACGAAAGACGGCCCTCAAGCCCGGCGGCTTCTGGCCCTTGCGGCTATCTATGACGGTGCAATGCGTACCGAGGCAGCCAAGATCGGCGGCGTCGGTCTGCAGATTGTCCGGGACTGGGTAATCTGGTTCAACGCGGATGGCCCCGACGGTCTGCTGAACGGCAAATCGCCGGGCCAGCCCTCGAAGCTCAATGATGTGCAGCGCCAGGCCATTGCACGGATGATCGAGAGCGGCCCGATCCCGGCGGTCCACGGCGTGGTGCGCTGGCGGCTAATCGATCTGGCGCAATGGATCTTCGAGGAGTTCCGCATCACCATCGCCAAGCAGACCTTGAGCCGGGAGCTACGCGCCATGGGCTATCGCAAGCTCTCGGCCCGGCCGCGCCACTATGCGCAAGCCGAGGGCGTGATCGAGGATTTTAAAAAAGTTTCCGCACCCGCCTGGATGCAATCGCCCGTGAGAAAGCGCTCGACAGCGACAACATAGAAATCTGGTTCGCGGACGAGGCTCGTATCGGTCAGAAGAACAAGATCACCCGCCGCTGGGCGAAGCGTGGCACGCGTCCCAGTGCGCCCCGCGATCAGCGCACGGCTTCCACCTATATCTTCGGTGCCGTCTGCCCGAAACAGGGCAAGGGTGCAGCTCTGATCCTGCCCGCCTGCAACACCGAGGCGATGAACCTGCATCTCGTGGAGATCGCTCAGACCGTAGAGCCCGACACACACGCCGTGCTCCTGGTCGATCAGGCAGGCTGGCATCTGTCAACGCGTCTTGTCGTGCCGCCCAACATCACCATCATCGCCTTGCCGCCGAAATCCCCCGAACTCAACCCGGTCGAAAACGTCTGGCAGTTCATGCGCGACAATTGGCTCTCGAACCGCGTCTTCAAATCCTACGACGATCTTGTCGATCACTGCTGCGAGGCATGGAACAAGCTCGTCGATCAACCTTGGCGCATCATGTCCATCGGATTGCGCCAATGGGCCAACGGGTTCTGATCAGTGGGACTTGGTATAAGAGGCCGGCCCAGTAATAATTGCGACATGGAGTGCGCCAATAGTTCCGTCTAATGATGGGCTCGACAGGTATTATTGTTTCGTTCGGGTCCTCTGAATTTTCCGGCAATGCCAAAACTAAAATATCGCGGATACGATTCTCTGCGTGACATTAGCTCTACTAGTTCGTCCACGTCATCTTCCGACGAAACTAGCCACGGATCGATCGAAAGTGCGCGTCTGTCTACAGTGGCTGAAACCTCTGAAACGATTTGTTGGACTACACCAGGTACCGAGCGTACGAAGGCTTTATCTTCGCCGAGAGTTGAACATTGCAATCGACATCCAAATAGTACCGAATCGTTATCTCCATGTGCGGTAGCTATTTCTGTGGTCCAATATCGCTGAGGAACGTCTTTGTCTGCATCATCCAGGCGCGCGGCCCAAGCAATGGGCTTTTGAAGCGCAACGGCAACCGTTCGCTGTGCTCCATTTTCGTCAAGTGCAAATGAATGCCCGTCCCATGCTTCTTACGGAAGTTGACGTCCTGCGCGCCGGCTGAGCCAAGCAAGGCAGTTGCGCCTTACGATCTCGAAATTGGAATTTTGACTTTTTCCTCCTAAAATCCTCAATGAGACTTGGCTAACCTTTCGCACCGTCGCGATCGACGCGCGGCTCCTCCTTGCTAACGGAGCCAGTTGCTCAGCTAGCGATTGCCTGGAGTTATGGACTGGTTTCTGCATGAGGTTTAAACGATACAAGCATAAATTGTATTCGATTTGACACGCAACACTTTTATTCGTTTGTACTGTTCTCTAAACGCAGGTTTTCCCATGAACGCGCCCCTTACCCCACCCCGCACCGTCCCGCCCTATCACCACACGCCGCTGTTCCCGCTCGGGCCCGACGAGACGCCCTACCGCAAGCTCGACGTCGGCGGGGTCAAGGTCGAAAAGGTGATGGGCCGCGACAGGCTAGTGATCGTGCGCGCGGCGCTGCTCGCATTTTGAAGTCCGGCCGCGCCGCGAATTCGCTTCACCTCTCCCATGGGGAGAGGTCGGATCGCGAAGCGATCCGGGTGAGGGGTTAGAGGCTATCGAGAGTCAGAAACCCCCTCACCCCAACCCTCTCCCACAAGGGGAGAGGGAGTGCGCCGAGTTTGCGGGAACCACATCAATATCAAAACGATCGCGCACTTGCGGCCTTGCTCAGATCGCCTTGGCCGACATCTGCGCCGCGATGTAATCGGCCTGGCGGATCGCCAGCGAGACGATCGTCAGCGTGGGGTTTTCCGCGCCGCCGGTCGTGAACTGGCTGCCGTCGGAGACGAACAGGTTTTTAATGTCGTGCGCTTGCCCGTGCTTGTTGACGACGCCGTCCGCCGGCTTCTCGCTCATCCGGTTAGTGCCGAGATTATGGGTCGAAGGGTAGGGCGGCGTCGGGAAGGTGCGCGTGGCGCCGACGGCATCGTAGAGCGCCTGACCCTGCTTGTAGGCGTGGTTGCGCAGCGCCGTGTCGTTTTCGTGATCGTCAAAATGCACGTCGGCGATCGGCATGCCGTGCGCGTCCTTCATGTCGGCATGCAGCGTGATGCGGTTCTGCTCGCGCGGCATGTCTTCGCCGACGATCCAGATGCCGGCCATGTTGGCGTAATGGTCGAGGGCCGTGGTGAAGGATCGGCCCCAGGCACCGGGATCAAGGAATGCGGCCATGAAGGGCAGGCCGATCGAGAGCGTTTCGAACTCGTAGCCGCCGACGAAACCGCGCGACGGATCGTTGCGGGCCTCGTCCTGCACGATGCCGGCCATGGTGGTGCCGCGATACATGTGCACGGGCTTGTCGAAGATCGCGTAGACCGAGCCGGTGGTATGGCGCATGTAGTTCTTGCCGACCTGGCCGGACGAATTGGCGAGCCCGTTGGGGAACATGCTCGATTGGGAATTGAGCAGCAGGCGCGGGCTCTCGATCGAGTTGCCGGCGACGGCGACGACGCGGGCTTTCTGCTCCTGCATCTTGCCGTCCTTGTCGGCGTAGACGACGCCGGTCACCTTGCCCGTGCTGTCATGGTTGATCTTGATCACCATCGAATTCGGGCGCACCTCCATGTGGCCGGTCTTCTCGCCCTTGGGGATTTCGGTATAGAGCGTCGACCACTTGGCGCCGAACTTGCAGCCCTGGAAGCAGAATCCGACCTGCTGGCAGGCGTTGCGGCCGTCGCGCGGCTGCGAGTTGATCGCCATGCGGCCGGTGTGACATTCCTTGTAGCCGAGCTTGTCGGCGCCGGCCTTGAGCACCTTGAAATTGTTGTTGCCGGGCAGGCCGGGGATGCCGTTGGTGCGGGTGACGCCCATTTTGTCCTCGGCCTTGGCGTAATACGGCTCCATCTCCTTCAACGTGATCGGCCAGTCGTGCAGGTTGGCGCCGGCGATCTTGCCGTAGGTGGTGAGCGCTTTGTATTCGTGCTCCTGAAAGCGCAGCGAGGCGCCGGCCCAATGCGTGGTCGAGCCGCCGACCGCCTTGACGATCCAGGCCGGCAGATTGGGGAAATCCTTGTGAACGCGCCAGTCGCCCGACGTGGTGCGCTTGTCGGTCCAGGCGAGCTGGCCGAAGGAGGCCCATTCGTCGTTGATGAAGTCGGTGTATTCGTGTCGTCCTCCCGCTTCGAGGATCACGACGTCGATGCCTTTTTGCGCGAGTTCGTTGCCGAGCGTTCCGCCGCCCGCACCCGAACCGACGATGACGACCACATGGTCGTCCTTGAGATCAAACGGCGCTGCCATGGTCATTTCTCCCGAACAATATGTTTGTTCTTGCTGCGGCGCGCGCGCTCACAGCCAGTCGATGTCGTTGAAGCCGCGATGGATGTAGCCGCCCTTGGAGTAGGACTCGCCCTCGTATCCGAAGATCGGCCAGATCTCGTGCTGGTTATAGAGTCCGACCACCAGCCCGCCGCGCACCGCCTGGAAGAACGCCGTCTTCTCGATCTGGCGCAGGATCGCGACGCGGTCGTCCTCCCAGCCCAGGCCGCGATAGCCGCCCGCGCCGGCGCGCTTGTTGAGATCGGCGATGCCTTGCTCGATCAAGACCTTGTGGGCCTCGTCCTTGCCGGCTTTGACCTCGTGTTCCTTGACGGCAATGGCGTAGTACCGAACGGCGATCTGATCGTGCGGATAGATGTCGCGCGCGAGCTGAATAAGCGTCGCCATGGTCTCGGGCTTGAGCGCGCTGGTCTGCACGCCCCAGGCGCGATCGGCGCTCAAGACCGCGCTGCCGGTAACGACGAGCGCGATTGCTGCGCCGGCCGTTCCGCCGCGCCTCAAGAGTTCACGGCGGGATAGACCCGCCGCCGGGTCATCGTGGGTCATTGTCATTTTCGTCTCCTCCTCACATCGGCGCGGGCTTTCTAGGCCGCGCTCATTCCTGGTGTCAGCGATAGCGTCCGTGCCGCTGCAGAACCTCGATTTTGTAGCCGTCGGGATCCTCGACGAAGAAAAAGCGCGCCAGCAAAGAACCGTCGCGCTTGAACTCGACGATATCGCGCGGCTTGAATTTCAGTTCTGTGAAGCGGGCGTGCTCGCTGTCGAGATCATCGACGCAAAACGCGATGTGCCCGTAGCCGTCGCCCAGCTCATAAGGCTTGTCGCGGCCCTTATTGACGGTCAGCTCGAGCTCGAAATCGGCTTCCGCATTGCGCAAATAGACCAGCGTGAAAGTCTCGAAGTCCATCCGATCGGCGATGTCGAGGGCGAACGCCTTGCGGTAGAAGTCAACGGCACGCGTTTCATCGAGAACGCGGATCATCGAATGGATTGCCTTGGCCAAGTCCTGCTCCCTGCGCGTCTTTTTCTGGGCTGCGTCTGCCGCAACCGTTTTGGTGAGTATCGCGCCAAAGAGAATAGGGTGGTGGCAGGCGGCTACCACGCGAGCGGGATCGCCAGCCTATTGGCAGTTCCGCCGCCCATTTTTCCGACTGTCTTTTTGCTTGTTTTTCATCGGTTTTGGACGAACAATCTTGGCTAAACGGCATCAAGAAGCCTGTCCGGTTCCGGGGGAGGGGCGGCGAAAGTCCTCCGCGAACCGCGCGAACGGGAGGTCAACATGTGCAGGGTTTTCGCGGGCCAGGATCCCGAAGGCTACAAGCAGGTGAACCGGTCAGTCCGTATCGGCGGTCACTCGACCTCGATCCAATTGGAAGCCGTGTTCTGGACGCTCATTGACGAGATTGCCGCCAGCCAAAACCTGTCGACGCCGAAATTCCTGTCGACGCTCCACGCCGAAGCGCTTGAGATTCACGGCGACATTCCGAATTTCGCATCGATGTTGCGCACCACCTGTGCGCTTTATCTTAAGGGTCACCGACCTGAGCCCGCGGAATTGACGGTGGTGCAAGGGGCGGCGGCGTAGTTCGGCGCGCAAGCAGACGATGCCGGGCGCAACGTCCGCCAGCCGGTCATCGGCGCGCGTCTAATGAGCGTCGGGCGGTGCGATCCCCGCGCCAGCCGGCGCGTCTTGAATTGCGATTACCATTGAATTGTGCGCGACATCAACCGCCTAGGGCTCGCCCGCAAGGTTGCGTATAGTGCATGCCTGAACCTATACGGGCGGCCGCCTAATTCGGCGCGAAGCTAGTGACTAAAATTGTCCCGAGTGCTTTAGAACTTGCCCAGCCCCGCTTGTTGCCGCTGCCGGTTTCCGGAAGCGCTGAGGTCTTGGAGCCCGCCTTATGAACGCACCCGTCACGCCCATCCCGCCCTATCACCACACGCCGCTCTTCCCCCTCGGGCCCGACGAGACGCCCTACCGCAAGCTCGACGTCGGCGGGGTCAAGGTCGAGAAGGTGATGGGCCGCGACATGCTCATCGTCGAGCACGAGACGCTGCGCGCGCTCGCCGAGGCCGCCTTCATCGACATCAATCACCTGCTGCGCCCGGCGCACCTGAAGCAGCTGCGCAAGATCCTCGACGATCCGGAAGCCTCGGCAAACGACAAGTTCGTCGCCTACGATTTCCTCAAGAACGCCAATATCGCGGCCGGCGGCGTGCTGCCGATGTGCCAGGACACCGGCACCGCCATCATCATGGGCAAGAAAGGCCGCTATGTCTTCACCGACGGCCAAGAAGCCTACGGTGACGAGGCCGCGCTCGCGCAAGGCGCGCGCGATGCCTACCTGAAAAAGAACCTGCGCTATTCGCAGCTCGCGCCGCTCTCCATGTTCAAGGAGAAGAACACAGCGTCGAACATGCCGGCGCAGGTCGAGATCTACGCGGAAGGCGAGGACGCCTACAAGTTCCTGTTCATCGCCAAAGGCGGCGGCTCGGCCAACAAGTCGTTTCTGTTCCAGGCGACGCCGTCGATCCTGACGCACGACCGCATGCTCGCGTTCCTGAAGGAAAAGGTGCTGACGCTCGGCACCGCCGCGTGCCCGCCCTACCATCTGGCGATCGTGATCGGCGGCACCTCGGCCGAGCTGACCATGAAGACGGTGAAGCTTGCCTCCACGCATTATTACGACACGCTGCCGACGTCAGGCTCGGAGGCCGGCCACGCCTTCCGCGATCTGGAGATGGAGGCCGAAGTGCTGAAGATGACGCAGTCGACCGGCGTCGGCGCGCAATTCGGCGGCAAATATTTCTGCCACGACGTGCGGGTGATCCGGCTGCCGCGCCACGGCGCCTCGCTGCCGATCGGGCTCGGCGTGTCCTGCGCGGCCGACCGGCAGGCGCTCGGCAAGATCACACGCGACGGCGTGTTCCTCGAGCAGCTCGAGCCGCATCCGGCGCAATATCTGCCGGAGGTCGATCAGGAAAAGCTCGGCGGCGCTGTCGTGAAAGTCGACCTCAACCGGCCGATGAAGGAGATTCTGGCGCAGCTCTCGCAATATCCGGTGAAGACGCGGCTGTCGCTCTCCGGCCCGATGATCGTGGCGCGCGATCTGGCGCACGCCAAATTGCGCGAGCGGCTGGAAGCCGGGCAGGGGCTGCCCGATTATTTCAAAAACCACCCGGTCTATTACGCCGGACCGGCCAAGACGCCGGAAGGCTACGCCTCCGGCTCGTTCGGGCCGACCACCGCGGGACGCATGGATTCATTCGTCGATGCGTTCCAGGCCGAAGGCGGCTCGATGATCTCGCTCGCCAAGGGCAATCGCTCGGCGCAAGTGCGCGAGGCCTGCCAGAAGCACGGCGGCTTTTATCTCGCCTCGATCGGCGGCAGCGCGGCCAATCTGGCCGAGCACTGCATCAAGAAGGTGGAGGTGCAGGAGTATCCCGAGTTCGGCATGGAGGCGATCTGGCGCATCGAGGTCGAAGATTTCCCGGCCTTCATCGTCATCGACGACAAGGGCAACGACTTCTTCAAGGAGCTGAATTTGGGGTGACGCTTTCACCTCTCCCCGCAAGCGGGGAGAGGGATTTTATTGTCGGAACGCCGGATCGGACGCGGCGTCCGCGCGCGGCTTCCAGTCGAGCGAATAATATTCGCCGCGGTCGCGCCCCCACGGGATCGAAGCTGTTGACCACGTGCGACAGCTCGCCGGCAAGCTCCGGCATCGTGCGCATCAGCACGCGCTTGAGCGGCAGCACTTCCTGCTTCGTGGCCGTTGGGCTTTCCCTGCTCCATCATCGGTCGCCGTCCGGGCCGTTGTTCATGACCCAGTCGATGCCGAACTGGGTGTAGAACTCGGGGCGGAAGCTCGAGGTGAAGAAGCGGTCGCTGAACAGCCGGCGCGAGGCGTTGATGATGAAGATGTGGAACTGGGTTTCCGAGATGGCGTAGCCGTGCGGGCGCACCGGCTCGCCGAGGAAGCCGACCACGATGTCGACGTCCTCGACATTGTCGACCAGGCTGCCGTCGGGATGGCCGAGGCAGTCGTTGATCGGCAGGCCCTCGCGGGTCGCGCTGCGCGGCGGTGATGACCTTGGAGGCGTCGCATTTGTGCTGGCCGTAGACCTCGCGCAAGGTCTTGGCGAGGTCGCGCTGCTCCTTGGCCGCCGGCGAATTCGCCGGCAGGCTGTGGTCGATGAAATCGTCGAAGCTGGTGAGCTGGCGCAGACCGATCTGGCGGCGGAATTCGTTGAAGCGCGGCACGCCGTGCTCGCGGTCGCGGATGATGTCGAGCGCCGCCACGTCGATGACGGTGTCGAGCCGCGGGCTGAGGTCGAGGTTCTGCAGGAACTGCGGATGATTGCGCAATTCCAGCAGGCCGAGCCGCTGGCGCCCGATCGACAGCGCCCAGTTGGAGAGGCCGCCCGCGCGCATGGCGCCGGTCGCCTTGCCGCGGAAGGTGTCGATGATCGGGATGTGCTTGACGATCTTGTTGGGATCGGACAGCTCGCGGTACTCGATCATGTCCGGCACCAGCGGATGCAGCCGGTAGACCGAGATGAACTCCTCGGGGAAGTTGAACGGCGAGCCGAAATGGTTGGGGCCGTCGTCGATGCCGGCCGGGTAGGGGCGGTCGCTGGCGGTGCCGACAATGCCGGGGCCGGCGGCAAGCGCCGAATAGAACTGGTTCGCCAGTTTCGGATCGGCGGCGTCGGCGAGCTTGCGCACGATGCGCTTGGTGACATCGGAGACGTGCGGACTTGTCGCGGAACAGGCCGGACCAGTTGGAGTTCATGCCGAGATAGAGCGGCTCGTCGTAGAGCAGTTGCGGGGTCCACTCGATGGTGTGGATTTTGGCGATCTCCGCCGCCACGATCAGGCGCGCGATCTCGAACAGCTGGTCGTTGGTCACCTGGCTGTAGCTGATCGGCTCGGTCGGGTGGTCGGGATCGCGCAGGCCGCAGTCCACGTCCGGGTTGGCGCGCGCGATCTTGCGGAAGGCGTCGACGATGAGATTGTGCTCGCGCACGAACACATTGTGCAGGAACGACAGGCCGATCGACCAATTGTCGGGGAACGCCGCCGCTTCCTGTCCCACCCATTCGGGCTGGATCGGATCGCAGCCCGCCGCCGGCGCGCCGGGCGTGCAAGCGGGCCGGAACACCGGCAGGTAGCCTTGGCTGTCGCCCGCGGTGCCGGTATGCGCCGCGATCAATTGCAGCTTGGCGGAATCATTCGGGTCGCGCCGCATGCGCCGGCGCGAGGTTTGGTCATAGCCGTAGATCTGCGAAACGTCCCACCAGGCGGTGTTGAGATTGCGCGAGGTCCCCGGCGAGCGCTTCATGTAGGTCTTGCCTCGATAGGCGAAGGTCTCCGGCGCACCGCGATCGGCGATCAGCGCGGCCTCCATCTTGTCGGCAGGACGGCAGCCGAGCTCGGCGGCGCGTGCCGCGCTGATCGGCTGCTCGACATTGTTCACCCGCTCGGTCTTGCAGCCGAGACTGCTCATGATGTGCGAGCGATCGTTGCGCGCTTCGTTGAGATGCGCGAACCAGTCATGCGTCATGAACTGGATCCAGTAGGCGGCAAGCACATTGAAGAACGGCGCCTTCTTGTAGGCGCAGTCGCTGTCGGTTCCCGGCGTGCCGTGGCCTTTGTTGCAGGTGGGCGTTGCGTGTTGGTCGCGCGTGAACAGCTTGCGGCTGATCACCTGCGGATCCGGCTTGAGCAGACCGAGCCGGTCGCCGTGCCGGTTGCGCGCCAGCGGATCGAGCCCGAGATCGGGATAAGTCGCTTCGAACTGCACGTTGCGGCCGAACAGTTGCCCGGTCGATCCCATCGCCGGATTGCGGATGTCGTTGCAGATGCCGGTCAGCGTGCGGAAGCGCACCAGCGATCCTTTGCACTGCTGGTCGCCGCTGGGAAGAACTTGCATGTCGTGGAAATTCGGATGATCCGGCGGCAGCCGCATCTGCGGCCAGACCTTCAGGAGCGGGCCGGCGACCGTCTCGCCGCCGATCCGGACGGCCGGTCACGTATTGCTGGTAGGTCGCGTTGTCGAACAGATTGAATTTGATCAGCTCCATGCGCTGGTATTCGAGATCCATCAGCGCGCCGTCGATGCCGCGCTCGTTGCGGTTGATCAGATGCTGCAGCAACGGCGGTATCGGCAGCGTCGGGTCGTCGAGCTTGCTGGATTTCGACGAGGCGTTGCCCGTCGCCCAGTAATGCGACCAATCCACCCATGGGCCACTGCGCGCAGCGACCGCCTTTTCGCCGCCGCGGCAACGCGCGACCGGCTCTGCGACCTTGCCCTCGAAGCGCGCGGTGCGGTCTTCCGCAAGCGGCCGCGGTCCGCGCACCAAAATTTGCAGGCAGGCGCGGCGGATGGCGACATCGCTATCTTGCGCATGCGCGCGAACGATCGGCAGGCTCAGCGCGCCGATCAGCGTCGCCAGGGCAAACGTTGCAAAACGAAAACAGGAATGGCGGAGATCGAGGTGCATTTTGTCCCCCAGAACAAGTCATGCGGACAGTGCCGGGTACGCGGGCGCCATGCCACCGCAGGCGTCGATCACAGGTTATGGTAGAAGAATAAAACAATTAAAGCGAGAATAAAAATTTCGCCAAAGGCGGCTTTGCATTCGAATGTGCGCTACTATCCCGCAGAACCAAATGCGAGGAGACCACCCATGATCACGGCCATCGTGCAATTCCAATTGCCCGCGCCGATTAGTCTGGAGGAGGCGGCGCGGCGCTTTGAGTCGAGCGCGCCGAAATACAAGAATTTGCCCGGGCTCATCCGTAAGTACTATCTGCGCAGCGAGGACGGCGCCCGCGCCGGCGGCGTCTATTTGTGGGAGACGCGGCAAGCGGCCGAGGCCGTCTATAACGGCGAATGGCGCGCGCGGGTGAAACAGCTCTACGGCAGCGAGCCGGACATCGCCTGGTTCGATACGCCAGTCATCGTCGACAATCTCGCCGGCGGCGCCATCACCAAGGCGGCATAAGCCGGCAAAGACAAAGCGCGCGAGCGTCACGCGCATTGTGCAGTGCGGCAGTCCGGCGCGCACGCCGCGTAAGCGCGGCTGCAAACATTCAATCACGCGAATCATTTCTGTGGCGAGTTGACGCAGCGCAAGTTGCGGCGCGCGAAAGCCTAAGCGCGTCCCGCGCTTGCCCATCGCGTCATCGACGAAAGTGGCATTGACGGCGGCAGCGTTTGCAGTCGGCAATGGCATTTACGGATGGCGGTCTTCGTCGCGTGCGGAAATTGCGCGTGACGAGGGCCGGCCTTTTGCAACAGAAGGGGCGTCAGAACCGAACAAGAGCTGGGCAAAATCCGGGGGGCGACTCGGAAATAAACCCACAAGAATCCACAAGGGAGAAAACGACATGTCACGACGCAATGACGAACAAAGCGGCGTTTCGCGCCGCACTCTGCTGCAAGTCAGCGCCGGATTGGCGGGCGGCGCGTTGCTGCCGGCAGGCCTGGCGACGCCGGCTTTCGCGGTGGGCATGGCCGATCATCCGGCGATGGGCACTTGGCCGGCCGGGCTCGCAGGGTTCGACACGGTCACCATCGGCGCCACCGTGCCGCGCACCGGCGCCTATGCGGTGCAGGGCGAAGACGAGCTCAAGGGCATGCAGCTTGCCGTCGAGCACATCAACGAGGGCCACGAGCTGATCAAGAAGATCGCGCCCAAGGTGACCAAGGGCGTGCTCGGCAAGCAAGTAAAGCTGGTGGTCGCCGACTCAGGCGCCAAGCCGAACAACGCGGTGCAGGAGCAGCAGCGCTTCATCAACGAGAACAAGGTCATCGCCATGACCGGCTCGACTTCGTCGGCGGTCGCGGTCGCGCTCAACAAGTTCGCCGAGCGCGAGAAGATTCTCTACTTGGTGGCGATCTCCGGCTCCAACGACACCACCGGCAAGGACTGCGTGCGTTACTCGTTCCGTCAGTGCTTCTATGGCCAGACGGCGGCGTCGGCGATCGGCCCGGTCCTCATCAAGAAGTTCGGCAAGAACCGCAAAGCCGCGTTCATGACGCCGGACTACACCTACGGTCATACCGTGACCAAGTCGGTGAACGACTATCTGAGCGCGCACGGCGGCTGGAAGATGGTGACCAACCAGGTCTCCAAGCTGGGCACGCAGGATTACAGCCAGTTCCTGACCAACATCGCCAATTCCGGTGCCGAGTTCATCATCAACGTGAACTGGGGCCGCGACGCGGTGCTGTCGATCCAGCAGGCCAAGCAGTTCGGCCTCACGCCGAAGATGACGATGGTGATCCCCTACCAGATTCCCTTACTCGCCAAGGAAGTAGGTCCGGAGCTCACCGCAGGCGTCTTGGCCGCCACCGACTTCTGGTGGACGCTGGAAGACAAGTATCCGCTGGCCAAGATGTTCGTCGAGGCCTTCCACAAGAAGTACGGCTATCGGCCGGAGTGGGGCGCCAACAACGCCTACATGCAATTCGCCATCTGGGCGCGCATGGTCTCGGAAGCCGGCACCTTCTATCCGCCGGACGTCATCAAGACCTATGAGAAGGGCGAAACCTTCGACTCCACCGTGGGCCAGGTCCATTTCCGCCCCGAAGACCACCAACTCGTCCGTCCGGTCGTCATCGTCCAAGGCAAGGCGCCGAAGGACATGAAGAACAAGGAGGACTACTGGGATGTCCTCGAGGTCGTGCCGGGCGCGCCGCTGATGCAGAAGCCCGACGCGTTCGGCTGCAAGCTCGGCGATTACACTTGACGATGGAGCTTCGCCTTCTCCGCCCGACACGCGGCGGAGAAGGCCTTCACTTCGGCGGTGGCCGGGCTCGTCCCGGCCATCGGTGTCTGTTGGATTTGCGCATAGCGATTGATACAATGCCGGGCGGCACGTGATTAATTGGGCAAATTTCTTCTCGCAGGCCTTCAACGGGCTGGTGCTCGGCGCCTTGCTCGCGCTGATCTCGTCCGGCCTGACGATCATCTACGGCACGCTCGGCGTCCTTAATCTCGCGCACGGCGCCATGTTCATGCTCGGCGGCTACGCCGGCTGGGTCGCCTTTACCTATACGCACTCCTTTATCGTCGCCGTCATCGCCGGTTCCCTGTTCGTCATGATCGTCGGCGTGGTGATGGAGCGCGGCATTATCCGCCATTTCTATTCGCGGCCGCACGAGGATCAGCTGCTGGTCACCTTCGGTCTCGGCATCGTCTTCGTCGAAGCCGTGCGCTTCTTCTTCGGCGGCCTGTCGAAGGCGGTGCCGCCGCCGTCGTCCTTCGTCGGCATCGTCAATCTCGGCTTCATGCTTTATCCGACCTATCGCATCGCGCTGCTCGGCATCGTCGCCGTGGCGCTGTTAGCGCTCTACATCGTGCTCTACCGCACCCGTATCGGCATGATCGTGCGCGCCGGCATCGAGGACTCGGTCATGGTCGATTCGCTCGGTATCGACGTCTACAAAGTGTTCATGCTGGTGTTCGGCATCGGCGCCATGGCGGCCGGCTTCGCCGGCATCGTCAACGCGCCGGTGGTCTCCATCGCGCCCGACGTCGGCGAGGAAATCCTGGTGCAGACTTTCGTTGTCGTCGTCATCGGCGGTGTCGGCTCGTTTCCGGGCGCCGTGCTCGGCGGCCTGATCGCCGGCGAGATCATCAGCATCACCTCGATGTTCAACCCCGGCTATTCCTACGTCATGCTGTTCGTCGCGATGACGCTCGTGCTGGTGCTTCGTCCCTACGGCCTGCTCGGCACAGCCGGCCGCGAATGAGTGCGGTTATCTGATGGTTCGGAGACACCCCCATCTCGTCGAGGCGGTGACGGCGGTCGGGCTGATCGCCGCGCCCTTCGTGCTGCCCTATCTCGATTTCTCTCCCGCCACGGTCAACCGCATCCTGATCTGGGGCTTGTTCGGTCTCGGCTTCGACATCCTGTTCGGCTTTACCGGGCTGCTGTCGTTCGGCCAGTCGGCCTTTTTCGGCACCGGCGGCATGGTCGCCGCCTATCTGCTCACGGTCGCGGGTTTTCCTTACGTCATGGTGGCCGTGTTCATCGGCACCATCGCGGCGGCGTTCATCGGCTATTTGGTCGGGCTGATCGCGCTCAAGCGGACCGGCATCTACTTCGCCATGATCACGGTGGCGATTGCGGAGGTCTTCTATTTCATCGAATTCAATCCGCTGTCGGCTTATACCGGCGGCGAGAACGGGTTGCCCGGCGTGCCGACGCCGAGCGTGTATCTCGGCTTCACCACCATCGAATTCAATACGGATTTGACGCTCTATGCGTTCCTGGCCTTCTGGTATTTCGTCGGCATCGTGATCGCGCTGCGTATCGTGCGCTCGCCGGTCGGCACGATCCTGAGCGCGATCCGCGACAACCCGCTGCGCGCCGCCGCCGTCGGCCACAATATTCACAGCTACAAGCTCACCGCCTTCGTCGTCGCCGCGGCCTATGCCGGTTTTGCCGGCGGTCTGCTGGGAATGATGCAAGGCTTCATGCCGCCGGACGCCTTCACCTTCGACACGTCGGGCCAGCTCGTCATGCAGACTGCGATCGGCGGCGCCGGCACGCTGTTCGGGCCGCTGGTCGGCGCCACCGTCTGGCTCTATCTGAGCGACTTCTTCCAGACCACGCTGCATCTCGGCGCCACCTGGAAGCTGGTGCTGGGAATCGTGTTCGTGCTGCTGATCGTCTTTCTGCGCCGCGGTCTGGTGGGCGGCATCATCGATCTCTATGGCTACGCGACCGGAGCGAACAGGCCGAAAGCCGAACCGGCGGACGAGCCATCGATCGGCACGGAAGCCAAGCCGCAGGCCGTCAACGCCGGGGTCACGCGCGCGCCCGCGGCGGCTTTGATGGCGCAGCGTCGCCATCCGGACGCAGACCGCTCCGGCCCAATCCTGCAGGCCAGCGCGCTGACCAAGCGCTATGGCGGCCTGGTCGCCAACAGCGACATCGATTTCACCGTCAATCATGGCGAACTGCGCGGCATCATCGGGCCGAACGGCGCCGGCAAGACGACCTTCTTCAAGATGCTGACCTGCGAGGTCCCGCCGACCTCCGGCTCGATCGTGTTCGAGGGCAAAGACATCACCGGCAAGACCGTCACCGACGTGTGCCAGCTCGGCTTGACCAAGAGCTATCAGGTCAATCAGCTTTTCACACATCTGACCGTGCGCGAGAATTTGACGGTCGCCGTCTTGGCCGCGCTGCGCGGCAAGTTCCGGCTCGACCTGTTCCGGCAGCCGGCGAATATCCCGGGGCTGGCCGAGCAGGTCGAGCACACGCTCGACCTGGTCAATCTCACGGCGCGCGTCGACATGCCGGTCTCCGAGCTCGCCTACGGCGAGAAGCGCCGGCTGGAAATCGGGCTGGCGCTCGCCTCCAACCCGAGCCTGCTGCTGCTCGACGAGCCGCTCGCCGGCATGAGCCCGCGCGAGCGCGTCGAGACGGTCAAATTGCTCAAATCGATCAGCCAGGGCCGCACCATGATCGTGATCGACCACGACATGGACGCGCTGTTCGAACTGGCGGAGCGCATCACGGTGCTGCAGGAAGGCCGCGTGCTGGTGGAAGGCACGCCGGAGGAGATCAAGGGCAACGCCACCGTGCAGGAGGCCTATCTCGGCGGAGTGCTCGAACAATGAGTCTGCTCGAGGTCAACGGACTGAACAGCTACTACGGGGATTCCCATATCCTGTTCGACGTCGGCTTGCGCGTGGAGCGCAACGAGGTGGTGGCGCTGCTCGGCCGCAACGGCGCCGGCAAGAGCACGACCTTGAAGAGCCTGATGGGCGTGGTGACCCCGCGCACCGGAACGATCACGTTCGACGGCGTCGATATCGCCGGCCAGAAGAGCCACGCGATCGCGCAAGCCGGCATGCAGCTGGTGCCCGAGGACCGCCGCATCTTCGGCAGCCTCAACGTCGAGGAAAACATCGTGCTCGCCGGGCTGACCGCGAAGAACCGCTGGCCGCTCGATCGCATCTACGAGATGTTTCCGCGGCTCGCCGAGCGCCGTGGCAGCCGCGGCACCGATCTGTCGGGCGGCGAGCAGCAGATGCTGGCGATCGCGCGCGCGCTGGTGCGCGATCCCAAGATCATCCTGCTGGACGAGCCGTTCGAGGGGCTGGCGCCGGTGATCGTGCGCGATCTGGTGAAAGCCTGCCGCGATCTCGCCGCCGCCGGGCAGACCATCGTGCTGGTGGAGCAGAATCTGGCCGCGACGCTGGCGCTCGCAAGCCGCGTCTACATCATCAACAACGGCCACATCGCGCACGAAGGCCCGGCCGCCGAGATCAAGGCCGATCCGGATCTGCTGCAGCGTTATCTCGGCGTTTGAACCGAGGCGTGGCTCATAAGCGCCGCATGAGCGTCGCACCGTTCTCATGCGAACCGCCGGCACCAAATTCTTCGTCGATCATTTTGGAACGGGAAGGTAGTCCGGGCATTTGTCGCCAGGGATCGCCCAGGCGTAAGAATGATCGTCGCAGCAATTGTAGCCTTTTCGGCAGTCTGGCTGCGGCTTTTGGCAGGACCGATCGCCGGCCATGTATTGCCCGACGGGGTATTTGGGGCTAGGCGCATCGGCCCCCGTATAATGTCTGGCGCTGTTGTACCAACAGGTGCGCGCCGCAAACGACGGCGCGCTGCCGAGCACGAGCATGACCGTCGCGGTCGCGGCAACCCACACGAGATGGCTGTAACCTTTGGTCATCGTCGTATTGCTCCAACAGGGGAATGAATGGATGTCTGGTACGGCCTGCTGGCCTGCGTACTCAGTTTGGCGAGCCTGCGTAGGTTCTGTGCGATGGCGGCAAGCGTGAACTCGTCTTGGGCGCCGCGCGGGCCACGAAGCCGAAGGCGACCAAGCTTCAGGATGCGCTTGAGATGGGCGAATAGCATCTCGATGCGTTTGCGATCGCGGCGTGATTGCTCGAAGGCTTCAGTCTTGGCCAGTGCTCGGGCTACGTCACGAGCCTCCTCATAGATGCTACGCGGGATTCTGCGCTCCGACGATTTTGGGCAGCATTTGCGTTTGAGCGGACAAGGTCCGCAGTCGTAGGTGCTCGCCCGATAGAGGATCATCTCGCCATCATTGATTTTGCCCGTTGTGTGCAGGAGCTTACCCTGCGGGCAGACATAGACATTGCGATCCTTGTCGAACGTGAAATCCTCACGGCTCGATGAGCCATCCTCGCGCTTCGACCTGTCGATCACCGGGATGTGCGGCGCGATGTCCTTGTCGTTGACGAGCCAGTTGAGGTTCGGGCCTGATCCGTAGGCGGTGTCGCCGGCGAGCCACTTGGGTTTGATATCGAAGCGCGCCTCGGTGCGCTCAACCATGGTCTTCGCCGCGCCAACTTCGGCCTGGCGGATAGCGCGCGAGGCTTTGACGTCCATAATGACGCCGAACTTCACATCGATCAGATAGTTGTCGGCGTAGGCGAAGAACGCCGGGCCTCGCATCGCGCCGGTCCATTGCGCGGCCGGGTCGGACGGCGAGACGAACTTCGGTGTGACGTCGCTGGCTGCACCAAAAGCCGCATCATCGAGGGTCGCCAGATACTCCTGCATGGCCCGGCTCGCCGTCTCGGGATCGCGTGTCTTTGGCGATCTGAGCCCGGGATCGAGCGCTGCTTGTTGGCGTCGGCCGCAATCAGGCTGGCATCCACGGCAAATCCTTCTCCGCCAACGAGATCGGCTGCGATACACGCCTCGACGACACGCTCAAATACACGACGAAAGATGTCGCTGTCGCGGAAGCGCTCATTGCGTGCACGCGAAAACGCTGAATGATCAGGAATCTTGTGCTCAATGCCGAGCTTGCAAAACCAGCGATAGGCGAAGTTCACCTGCACCTCGCGACACAGCAACCGCTCGGAACGCAGGCCAAAGACATAACCGATGATCAGCATCCGGATCATTAGAACCGGATCGACCGAGGGCCGACCGAGGGTTGGATAGCGCGGTGCGAGTTCCGCGTGGACCCATGATAGATCGAGAACGGCGTCGATCTTGCGCACCAGATGATCATCAGGAACCACCTCATCGAGGCAGAACTCGTAGAACAGATGACCCTGGTCGTTGTTCTGGCGTCCCATCATCGCCCGCCTCCGGCACAAAATGTCGTCAGAAGACGGAATCACCGTTCGCCAAAACCTTCAAATGCGGTGCCGGCTGCTTCGGCATGCTCTTGGCGAACACGCCCAGCGTGATCGCGCGCGCGACATATTCCGCCAGGCAATTATAGCCGGCTTCGTCGCGCTCGAAGGCGGCGGCGACCGGCTCGGCGCCCCGCTTTGAAGCCTGGTTGATGATCTGCATCGCCTCGTAAAAGCGGATGACGATCACGTTCTCCTCGGCCGCCACTTTGCGCAGCGTGTCGCGGATGCGCTTGTAGTGCTCGTCGCGCAGCATCTCTTTGGCGAATTGCAGACCGACCAGCACCAGGTCGACATGATGCGCCTTCAGCCAGCGGATCTGATCCTTGACGATTTCGGCGAATTCGTTGGTGTCCACATAAGCGAGCGCGTCGTTGGTGCCGACCTGCCAGAGCACCAGATCGGGTCTGTCGAGCGCGACTTCGTTCTTCATGCGGACGGCGGCGTTAGCGGCCAGTTCGCCGGAGACGCCGCGGTTGATCATCACGACGTCGACGTCCTTGAGCGCGTGCTCGAGCATCGATTCGATCAACTCGGTATAGCCGCCGTCGCGGCCGGCCAAACGCGGCGCCGCGCCCATGGCGAGGATGCGCAACGTTTTGCGCTTGGCGAGCACCGCCGCCACGTTCGGCAGCGGCGATTCTTCGGCCGAAGCGCCGGCCCCCGGCTGGCAAGCCTTTGACAGCGTCGCCGTCGCGGCTACCGGCGGCGCCGCGCCTTGCGCGTGCGCCGGCGAAAGCCCGATCAACGCGCTTACGAGCGCTGCGGCGAGCGCGCAGGCGAGGCGGGTCGGTTGCGTTCGCGCAATTCGGCAAGCCATGCGGTGAACACCATAATGACGTATGCCTAGAACTACCACGGTCGTGTCGCTGCCAACAGAGCCACGGTAGTAATAGCGTAGCACCTGTCCGGCCAGGCTGAGCAGCGATCCGATGCAGAACACATAGAGCGAGTTGCGCCCGAGCATCGCCAGCGTGCCGATCAACGGCGAAATGACATAGTGCGCATAGGGCAGCTTGCCGACCCAGGCAATGTAGCGGAAGGCGATGGAGAAGACCGCCACCATCGACAGGAACTGGATCAGCCGGGGCGGCGTCGCCCAGGTCTTGTCGAGCAGGAAGAACAGCTCCGGCTCCGGCACATTGGTCGGGTCCCACAACAGCTTGAACAGCACCGCGACGGTGAAATAGATCAGTACCGGCAGCGCCAGGATGCGCACCCAGACGATGTTGCGCCGCACCCAGGCGCCCGGTCCGGCGTCCTCGCGGGCGAACACGAAGCCGAGCACGAAGGTCAGTTGCCAGGCCAGCGGATTGAAAAACCAGGTGCCCGACACCGGCCAGGTCGGCAGCGTCAGCCGGAAGACCAGCACGATAATGTAGAGCGCAAGCGAAGCCGGCAGCACGAGATTGGGCGCCAGGCGGTCGATCACCGCAAACATCGGCGCCATCAGCATCAGCACCACATAAAGCGGCAGGATGTCGAAATAGCCGAGCTGGTGGGTGAGCACGGCAAGCCCGATATGGGTCGGCACCGGATCGTCGAACACGGCGGCGGCATTGTGCCACTGCAGCAGCAGCGGGTTTTGCAGCTCGGTGGCGGTGATCGCCAGCATGGCGATGGCCAGCATGGTGATCAGCACCTGCGCGGCATAAAGCTCGAGCGCGCGGCCGAACAAGCGCAGCACCACGTTTCCGGTCGGCATTTGACGGCCGCCGCCGTCGGCCATCAGCCGCAGCGACCAGCCGGCCAGGAACACGAACAGATCGGCGGCGTCGGAGATCGAAAAATTGACCAGCGTAAATCTGGTATAGAACATGCCGGGAATGTGGTCGATGAAGATCGTTATCAGCGCAAACCCGCGCCAGAAATCAACGGCATTGGCTGGGCGCGGCATGGTCGGAGCCCGGCGGCAAAGCGCGCCATGACGACGAAGATCGCCGCCGATTGTCCGGGCCGCCAACGCGACGTAAGTGCGGTCCAGCGGCGCGACCGTCGTGTCGGGCGCGCTATTCATGATTTTTAATTGTGGCTTAAGGTTCGCCGGCCGGCAAAGTGCCGAGGCCTGAACGGTGCGGCTGGATCGCAGAGCAACAACCCAGGCGACACCCGCGCCGACTTCATAGCCGGCGGCGAGATGGCCCATACGCGCCGCGCAGACCACCAGCGTGCCGATGATGCCAGAGCGCCAGCGGCAGGCGGGTTTCGGTGCGGGCTCGGTATGAGGTGAGGCTGACCATGTTAGTGCTCGCAGACATGCAGCAGCGCCGGCGCAAGACCGGTCCGCCGACGAAGCCCATGAACTGGTCGATGCACGCGTCCAGCCGCGCTGCCACGACACATCGCACGCACGAAATCGAGGAACCAGAGGCGATATTGGCGGCCAAGGCCAGAAAACACCGCGATCATCAGGACGACGGCTGCTGCGGCGCCGGCGAGATAGGCGGGATACTGTAGCGTCGACGCAATGCGCGCGGGAGGCGCGGCAGGATGAATCGGCCATGCGGCGCGGGGCCCCTGCGAAGATCGGAAGGCTAGCGGCGCGGCGCCAGAAATGCCAAACGGAAAACGTTGCGTCCCAACGCTCGCCGGGTTTAAGGCGCGCGAACGCGGTGCCAGGCGGCGGACGGCCGCTCAGCCGTGCATGCTCATATCGCCGGGACCGAAGCCTGTCTGCAGCCGAGCGCCGTTCTCGGGCTTGGCGGCCGCCTGCGCCTGATCGCGATAATGGTCCAGCACGAACAGCCGGACGGCCGACGACAGATTGCTGTTATCCTGCCGATCAAGATCGACCTGTTGCAGCACCGCGGTTACCGGCTGGCGGCGGGACGCAGCGATTTCCTTCAAGCCGTTCCAGAACGGCTCTTCCAGACTGACACTGGTCTTGTGTCCGCGGACGAGGACGGAACGTTTGACGATGGTAGAGGCCATGATTATCCCCCGGAGCCCTGGACGGTAAGCGCCGCGAGAAGGGCTCAGTAAGCCGCAAACGTCCGATCAGGCCGCATTGGTTCCCGACACCGTCGCAAAAATTGCAGCGGCCTAAAAGTTCCACGAGGTGATTCGAATTCGAATGGATTTTCGAAATTAGGCGTCTAAGTATTTTTTACAGTCTATTTGCGCTTTTGGCCGCCGCCGTGGCGCTAGTTTCCCCGCGGTGGAACTTTGCCAAGGGGCCGGTCATGTCATTTGCGCTGGGGTTGTTTTGCTGGCGGTTACGGTCGCCATGATCATGGTGGCGCGGCCAGCCGACGGTGAGTCGGCGTCATTCCTGAAGAACTGGTTTGTCGGCCAGCTCTACGCTTTGGGCGCCATGGTGAGCGCCGTGGCCGGCGGCACGATGTTGGTCGTCGCCTGGCCGTTCTGAACGGCAAAGCGGCGCGCCGACATTTCTGACGCGAGAAATCAACGCTTGCTTGGGGAGCCTGCCGCTGGGTTCGGCTTGGCCGGGCTTTCGACAATGGCCGAGCGGCAGGTCAGGCAGTTGTAGAGGTCGAAGCGGTCGAGGTCGTCGCGGGATTTGCTGGCCTGCATGGCCAAACCGCAGACCGGACAATGCCTTATCGGGGGGCGCGACGTCATGGCCCCAAGACATCGGCGGATTCGGCCGCATGGCGTTTGATCTAGATCAACACTTTGGACCGGCGCCGCCCGCGGCGCGCACAAATCTGATCCAGATCAAGGCGGGACCACAAACTCTCTCCCACATTCGCAAAATGTGGCAGCACATCTCCACGGCGCCCTATGACCGCGACATCGAACTGGCCGTCATTGACGGCGAGGGGCCGCACGCATTGGTTTTCCCTTGCCGCCGGATTTCGGGCGGATGGATGAATGTTCTCACTAAAGAGCGGATGGACGTGCGCCCGACCCATTGGCGGGAATGGCAGGATGGTCAGGCGGCGGGATCGCGCTTTTCCGGCGTCGCGCGCTGAAGCCTGGCTTCTTCTTCCGCCAGCAATTGACAGCAAAGTACGCCGCTTGGCTTCGTCGGTTTCCTGCTCCAAGAGCCGCCGATAATGCTCGATATTGAGTTGGGTTACGGTCCGGTCCACCGGCGCCTCACACGTTCTCATTACGACCTGATCGCCGAACCCCGCTCTTAGTATAGCAGGATTTGAATATGCAAGCCCATGCATGTCGGCCGGCGGCGACGCGGCCGTCGTGCTCAGCGCATGTCCTTGGGCACCTCGAACATGGCCTCGAGGCCTTCGGCCTTCTCGGCCAATTCTGCGCTGATTGCCTCCAGAGCCTTGCGCGTCGGCGCGTCCGGGCAATGGTGTGCGACGCGATTGCAGCGAACCGCGAGGTTGCGGAGATAGGCCGCGATCCCGATCTGCATTGGCGTTCCCCCGGCGGAGCAGAAGGGCTTCCCACGCCCCCATCTCCATCTTGTCTTGGAATCGTTGTTAGCCGCTACCGGAGTACCTTTCCACAACCCTGGGGAGGAATTTCACGAATCGTGTCTTGCGCGACCCACACAGGCGTCAATGCGGGGATAGGCCTTCTAATTGCCGAGGGAACCTATTGTCCTAAAGCCGTTTGGAAGCGATCATGGGGACCGGGTGGGGAGATTGCGAGGCCACTTGCGTAGTTCGATCGCTGTCGGGACCAAACGCCGAGTTCTCTGCGTTTTCCCGCGTTACACGCCGTCATTCGGAACATTCCAGCACGCCTACCGTTTGATGCGGGGGGTGAAGGCATTCATGCCGCCGCAGGGCCTGCTGCTGATTGCCGCCTATATGCCGCAGACCTGGCCGGTCCGCTTCGTGGACGAAAACATCGCGCCCGCGAGCAAGGCCGATTTCGCCTGGGCCGACGTGGTGATGATCAGCGGCATGCATATCCAGGCGCAGCAGATCCGCGACATCCACCGCCGCGCCAAGGCGGCCGGCAAAGTCACGGTGCTGGGCGGGCCGTCAGCGTCGGCCTCGCCGGAGATGTACCCGGAGATCGACTATCTGCACGTCGGCGAGCTCGGCGACGGCACCGACCGGCTGATCGCGCAGCTCGACGCCAGCGTCGCGCCGCCGCCGGCGCAGGTGCGCTTCGAGGCCAAGGAGCGGCTGCCGCTCAGCGAATTTCCGATTCCCGCCTACGACCTGATCCCGCTGAAAAGTTATCTGATGTGCACGCTGCAGTTCTCCAGCGGCTGCCCCTATCGCTGCGAGTTCTGCGACATCCCCGGTCTCTACGGCCGCCAGCCGCGCATGAAGACGCCGCAGCAGGTAACCGCCGAGCTCGATGCCATGTGCAGCCAGAAGGGGCATCCGACCTCGGTCTACTTCGTCGACGACAATTTCATCGGCAATCGCAAAGCGACCCGCGAACTGCTGCCGCATCTGGTGCAATGGCAGAAAGAGCGCGGCTACCCGATGGTGCTGTCCTGCGAGGCGACGCTCAACATCGCCAAGCAGACGGAAATCCTCGGGCTCATGCGCGAGGCGAATTACAACGGCATCTTCGTCGGCATCGAGACGCCGGAGGCCGACGCGCTCGAGGCCATGCGCAAGGATCAGAACAACGCGGTGCCGATGCTGCAGTCGATCAGGACGCTGAACGACTACGGCCTGGAGGTTACCTCGGGCATCATCCTCGGGCTCGACACCGACAGTGACAATACCGAAAGCCGGCTGAAGGATTTCATCGAACTGTCGAAAATCCCGATGCTGACCATCAACTTGTTGCAGGCTCTGCCGAAGACGCCGCTGTGGGATCGTCTCAAACAGGCAGATCGGCTCGATCACGATTCGCAGCGCGAGAGCAATGTGCGCTTCCTGCGGCCCTATGACGAGGTGGTGGCGACCTGGCGCCGCGCCATCGCTTACGCCAACGATCCGGAGCGACTGTTCGCGCGCTTTGCGCATCAGGTCGACGCGACTTATGGCAAGCGGGTGAAGGTTGCCGCCCGCGGCCAGCTCACCTGGTCCAACCTCGTCGGCGGGGCGGTGATGGCAATGCGCTGCGCGCTCTATCTCGGCGTCGTGGCCGACTACCGCCGGCCGTTCTGGCGTGCGGTCGGCCATGCGCTGCGGCGCCGGCAATTCGGCTCGGTGCTCGGCATGAGCTTCGTTGCGCACCACCTCATCGAATTCACGCGCGAAGCCTTACGCGGCGAGCAGAACGCGTCGTACTACTCACACGTGCGCAAGGAAGATTCCAGGCGCCGCCTGCGCTGGCGCCAGGAAGAGGAATTGCAGTTCACCTAAAGCCGTTGAGAAAATTGGAGGCCCGGCCTGGAGTTGAACCAGGATTCGAGACAGTGCGCGGTCTCTGCGTCGCCATTCCGCCACCGGGCCATCGCCAACCTAGGCGATTGCTGCGGCCAGGCAATCAAACTCGCCGAAAAGGTAAATAGGTAAACGCGTCCCGCGACGAGGCGGGCGGAAAGCACAATTCCGCTGCGTGAAATCGCGGCAACGTGGCGGAGCCGCGCTGAAATATTTCCAACGCAACGCTGGCGGGTTCGGCGCCGGCAGTTTTTGCGGGACGTTAATCGCCACGCTTAATTAGCGCGAGCCGGTGCGAGCGAGCGCCGGTTGCCGCGCGCGCAAGGCATATTCGCGGGCCGCGGCTTCATAGGCCGCCTTGAGTTTCGGATCGGTCGCCGCGCGCGCTTTGGCGTAATATTCGCGCTCTTTGCGGCGGCAGAATTCCGCGTCGCGGGTTGTTGCATCGTCAAACATGGCGCGGGGGTTATGCGCAGAACACCGGCTTTGCGTCTTTGATCTGGCGCAAAGGCGCGGGGAGAGTTGGCGGCGCGGCCCGCCGTCAGTTCGCCCGATTCCGGCTTCTTAACGGGCCCGATGGAACGCATGGTCGGGAAGCGCACACTCATCGGGTCGCTGGTCATCTTGGCCGCGCTCGGCTTCTTTCTGGCCTCGCCCTTTGTCGGTCTGATGCATCTGCGATCGGCCATCGCGGCGAGGAACGCCACCGCGCTGTCCGAGCGGGTCGATTTCAGGCGGGTGCGGCAATCGCTCGGCCAGCAGATCGTCGCCACCTATCTGAAGATCAGCGATCGAGGCGCGCGTCTCGGCGGGGTCGGCCGCTCCCTGGCGTCCGGCCTCGGCGCATCGCTTGCCGATCCGCTGCTCAACGACCTGGTCAATCCGGAAACCATGCTCGATTTTCTGGCGGGCAATGGCGTCGCGGACGCCTCGTTCACGCTGCCGCCCGGGCTCGGCCCGCTGCCGCAAGACGCGCTCGGTTCGCTTTGGCAGATCTTCGCCAATTGCGAATACGGCATCGGCAATTTCTACATCAGCCTGCCGGTGAAAGCGGCCGCCACCGAGCGCTTCCGGCTGCGGCTGCAGGTGCTGCAATGGAACTGGAAGCTGACCGAGATCGGACTGCCGGAACGCCTGCGCATCGAGCTTGCCAAGGAGCTGGAGCGGCGGATCGGTTAGCGCGTTATCGGCTTGGAAACGCCCAGCCCAGAATTGGATTGCTGGCCGCGTCGGAACTGTTGGTGCGCTCGGCCTGCTCGGCGAGCTGCATGTAGCAGTCGGCCAGATGGTTCCATTCGGCCGCGAGGCGGGGCGTGTTCGCGTCTTCGCGCGCGCGCTTGCGCAGCTGCGCGGCCAGGGAACGGTATTGCGCGGCAGGGGTCATCGCCGGTCCCACGGAAAAGGTGTGTCTTTTGACACGGTCGCTCATTCGCGAAACGCCAGGACCCAAGTTTCGTTCCATTTATTGTTTTCGGGAAGCGAGAGGGATGCCAGATAAAGGTAAGGGAACCGAGCTCTCGGCCGGATGGCTCAGCCGGCAATGGAAGAGGGCCGCCAGCGAGGCGGCCCGCAAGCTTGTGCGATCATGGTGATGCGAACCGTCCTGTTCCTCTGCACCGGCAACTACTATCGCAGCCGCTTTGCCGAAGAGCTTTTCAATCACCATGCGCCCGCCGCCGGGCTCGATTGGGTGGCGCGGTCGCGCGCGCTCGCCATCGAGCGCGGGGCCCGCAATGTCGGCCCGGTGTCGCCAGTCGCGTTGCGGGCGCTCGAAAAGCGCGGGCTCGCCGCCAAGGACGGCAAGCGATTACCGCAGCCATGCGCGGTGGGCGATCTCGAGACCGCCGACCTGATCGTGGCGTTGATGGAGACCGAGCATCGCCCGCTGATGCTCGAGCGATTTTCCGATTGGGAGCACCGCGCGGAATATTGGGACGTCGGCGACGTCGAAGTGGCGCATCCGGATGCCGCGCTCGGCGCGATCGAGCAGGAAGTCGAAGCGCTGATTGAGAGGCTTTTGCGTTCGCCGGAAGCCGGGTCATCGCCGTAGCGGCATGGGTTGGCGGCTGATGCTGCCGAGAACAGGTCGCTTATGATTCCAAAACCCGTTCCCGGGGATCAAAATAGGCCGCACCCAGGAAGAGCTATTTGCCGCCAATCCCGGATGATTACATGGAGCCTGAAGACGAAATGGACGAGGCCGCCACCTGAGGCGGCCTATTCATCAGCTTCGGGGGTTTTACCAGTTTTCGGATCGATCAAATGCGGTCGAGAGCACATCGGACAGTCTATCGGAACACAGACTGTATCGTGATCGATCAAACCTTCAGCGACGAAGCCTTGAACTCTTAGGCCCGTTGCCGGGCAATGAAAGAGAATTGGCGGCATGACCGCGCTCCCTGCAAAACAGGCGGGAGCGTATAAGGGCTCTCAGCCACCGATGCCTGAGCGGAATGCCGCTATCGATGATGGCAATAGCCTATACACCTAAATTATGGTTCCGCGCGGTTCAAATTGGGTCACTCTTAATTTCAAACCAGGCCACTGGGGGGCAATTCAGGCCCGTGCCCAGACCCGGGCAAGGGGCCTTAATGAAAGAGGCCGCCAATTGAGGCGGTCTTCACGCGGCCTGTTTGTCCTTGCGAAAACGGCTTCCGGCTTGCGAGATCGCTTCCGATAGATGCCGCATGGGCGACTGGAGCTGCACGACGGGTTTTCGCGCCGCGTCCACAATCTCTCCCGCTGCGTTGGCGACCTCAACAAGATGGTTCCCGCTAGCGACGTCTTTGGCGTAGCTGGCCAGCGTCACGACGTCATGAGGGGACGCCTGCTCCATGATTTGGAACGTTTGTTGGAGGCGCTCGATCGCGCTTTTGACATGGGGTTTCATCGGTTACGGCCTACGATTGCTTTGCCCTGGGAAACGCCGCCCAAAGCAAAGGTTTCAAATGGTCAAATAGTCCGTTTTTGTCGTCAAACTAGGCCGAGAGGTTCAAAGGAGGCCGGCCCCAGGTGGGGGGCCAGCACCCCCGACCGACTTTCAAAAGAACATATTGCGAACTGAGAACAAATAGGGTACAGTACTTCCTCAGTCGATTCCGGCGCCGGGCCCAAGGGGCCTCACGTTGTCGGGGGGTCGAATCGAGGCCATAAGGAGCGCATCTCATGAGTTCAGCCTGCTTTGCGTGTCGTCGAAGGATCGTCCATGGACAAGTCGAAAGCCCTTTCCGCCGCGCTCAGCCAGATCGAGCGCCAGTTCGGCAAGGGCTCGGTCATGCGCCTCGGCAAGAACGACAGGTCGATGGACGTCGAGGCCATCTCCACCGGCTCGCTCGGGCTCGACATCGCGCTCGGGGTCGGCGGCCTGCCGCGCGGCCGGGTGGTGGAAATCTACGGGCCGGAATCCTCCGGCAAGACCACGCTGGCGCTGCACACCATCGCCGAAGCCCAGAAGAAGGGCGGCATCTGCGCCTTCGTCGACGCCGAGCACGCGCTCGACGTGGTCTATGCCCGCAAGCTCGGCGTCATGGTCGACGACCTGCTGATCTCGCAGCCGGACGCCGGCGAGCAGGCGCTGGAAATCGCCGACACGCTGGTGCGCTCGGGCGCCATCGACGTGGTGGTGGTGGATTCGGTCGCCGCTTTGGTGCCGCGCTCCGAGCTCGAAGGCGAGATGGGCGACGTGCAGCCGGGCAGCCAAGCGCGGCTGATGAGCCAGGCGCTGCGCAAGCTCACCGCCTCGATCTCCAAATCGCGCACCATGGTGATCTTCATCAACCAGATCCGCATGAAGATCGGCGTGATGTACGGCTCGCCGGAGACCACCAGCGGCGGTCAGGCGCTGAAATTCTACGCCTCGGTGCGGCTCGACATCCGCCGCATCGGCGCCATCAAGGAGCGCGACGAGGTGGTCGGCAACCAGACCCGCGTCAAGGTGGTCAAGAACAAGCTGGCGCCGCCGTTCAAGCTGGTCGAGTTCGACATCATGTACGGCGAGGGCGTCTCCAAGGTCGGCGAATTGATCGACCTCGGCGTCAAGGCCGGCGTGGTGGAGAAGTCGGGCTCCTGGTTCTCCTATGACTCGCAACGCATCGGGCAGGGGCGCGAGAACGCCAAGCAGTTCCTGAAAGACAATCCCGATGTCGCCGCCAAGATCGAGGCGCAGGTGCGCCAGAATTCCGGCGTTGTCGCCGAGGCGATCATGCAGGGCGAGACCGAGAAGGACGACGACGAGGCGGCGGAGGCTTGAGCTATCTCCCGCTCATTCCCGCGCAAGCGGGAATCCAGACTGGGTCCCCGCTTTCGCGGGGACGAGCGGATCGGTGCAGTGTCTGTCTGCTGCATAGCAGTTTCCCGCAGTCCCCAGCGGGAGAAGCGGCGGGCCCGTCGGTAACAACGGGCGCGCCGGGTGAGGGGCTCTTTTCCCCGAGAGCGCCGCTCATCGAAGTAACGCGTAACGAAAAGTACCGCGTACAACATCGCCCCCGTCGGCACCCGGCTGCGTAAAGCGGCCGCCACCGAGGACGGGGGCGAAGTGCGTTTTGGGGCTGTCATTCCGGGGCGCGCTGAAGGCGCGAACCCGGAATCCAGAGGCAGCGTGCTGGGCGTGTCTGGATTCCCGCTTCGCTCGCTTCGCGAGCGCCCCGGAATGACCGGGAAGCCCCTTCCTGGACTTCACCACCCCCCATCGCTAAATAGCCCTCTGAAACATCAAGCCGGACGCGGACTTACCCCGCGCTAGGCAGGGGGCTCGTACAGCGTTCCATAATGAGCGGCGTCAACGATATCCGCAAAAGCTTCCTCGATTTCTTCGCGCGCGACGACCATCAGGTCGTGGCGTCGTCCTCGCTCGTGCCGCGCAACGACCCGACCCTGATGTTCACCAATGCCGGCATGGTGCAGTTCAAGAACGTCTTCACCGGCCTGGAGAAGCGCCCCTATAACCGCGCGGTCACCGCGCAGAAATGCGTGCGCGCCGGCGGCAAGCACAACGACCTCGACAATGTCGGCTATACCGCGCGCCACCACACCTTCTTCGAGATGCTGGGCAATTTCTCGTTCGGCGACTACTTCAAGGAGCGCGCGATCGAGCTCGCCTGGAACCTGATTACCAAGGAATACGGGCTGCCCAAGGACCGGTTGCTGTTCACCGTCTATATCGACGACGACGTTGCCTTCAACCTGTCGAAAAAGATCACCGGGCTGCCCGAGTCGAAAATCCTGCGTATCGCCGGCGCCGACAATTTCTGGTCCATGGGCGAGACCGGCCCCTGCGGGCCCTGCGCGGAAATCTTCTACGATCACGGCGAGCACATCCCGGGCGGCCCGCCCGGCAGTGCGGACGCCGACGGCGACCGCTTCATCGAGATCTGGAATCTCGTCTTCATGCAGTACGAGCAGCGCGAGGGCGGCGAGCGCGTCGACCTGCCGCGGCCCTCGATCGACACCGGCATGGGGCTCGAGCGCATCGCCGCGGTGCTGCAGGGCACGCACGACAATTACGCCATCGATCTGTTCGTCACGCTGATCCGCGCCATCGCGGAATTGACCGGCGTCGACCCCGACGGCCCGCAGAAGGCCTCGCACCGGGTGATCGCCGATCATCTGCGCGCGTCGGCGTTCCTGATCGCCGACGGCGTGCTGCCGTCGAACGAAGGCCGCGGCTACGTGCTCCGCCGCATCATGCGGCGCGCCATGCGTCACGCCGAATTGCTGGGCGCGCGCGAGCCGCTGATGTGGAAGCTGGTGCCGGCGCTTACCCGCGAGATGGGCCAGGCTTACCCGGAATTGCTCCGCGCCGAGGCGCTGATCACGGAGACGCTGAAGCTGGAGGAGAGCCGCTTCCGCAAGACGCTTGAAAGAGGGCTCGCCATCTTGGACGAGAAGAGCGCCGGCCTGAAGCACGGCGACATGTTCGACGGCGACACCGCCTTCACGCTCTACGACACCTATGGCTTTCCGCTCGACCTGACGCAGGACGCGCTGCGCGTGCGCGGCATCGGCGTCGACCTGGCCTCGTTCGAGGACGCCATGGAGCGCCAGCGCGCCAAGGCGCGCGCCTCCTGGGCCGGCTCCGGCGAGGCGGCGCAGGAGACGGTCTGGTTCGCGCTGCGCGAGAAGCTCGGCTCAACCGAATTCCTCGGCTACGAGACCGAGAGCGCCGAAGGCGTCGTGGTCGGGCTGGTGCGCGACGGCAAGGAAGTGTCGGAACTGAAGAAAGGCGAGAGCGGCGCGGTGGTGATGAACCAGACGCCGTTCTATGGCGAGTCGGGCGGCCAGGTCGGCGACACGGGCGAGATGCGGCGCGAGGGCGTGCGGCTCACGCGTCACCGACACCCAGAAGAAGGCCGGCGACCTGTTTGCGCATGTCGTCACCGTCGCGCAGGGCACGGTGAAGCTCGGCGATCCGCTGCTGATGGAGGTCGAGCACGAGCGCCGCTCGGCCATCCGTCGCAACCATTCCGCCACCCATCTGCTGCACGAGGCGCTGCGCCAGGTGCTGGGCGAGCACGTGGCGCAGAAGGGCTCGCTGGTCGCGCCCGACCGGCTGCGCTTCGACTTCTCGCATCCCAAGCCGATGACGGCGGCCGAGATCGAGCAGGTCGAGGACATCGCCAACGACTTCGTGCTGCAGAATTCGCCGGTCACCACGCGGCTGATGGCGCTGGACGATGCCCGCGCCTCCGGCGCGCGCGCGCTGTTCGGCGAGAAATACGGCGACGAGGTGCGCGTGGTGGCGATGGGCGAGCCTGACCAGGTCGGCGGCAACACGCTGGGCTGGTCGGTCGAGCTGTGCGGCGGCACCCATGTGCGGCGCACCGGCGATATCGGCCTGATCGCGGGCTTGACCGACAGTGGCGTCGCCGCCGGCGTGCGCCGCGTCGAGGCGCTCACCGGCCGCACCGCGCGCAAGGCCGCTGAGAAACAGGTTGAAGTCGCTAAAGCGGCGGCTTCGGAGCTTAAAGTTCCACTGGAGGATTTGCCGGCGCGCGTGGCGGCGCTGCTCGACGAACGCAAGAAGTTCGAGCGCGATCTCTCTGAAACCCGCAAGAAACTCGCCATGGGCGGCGGCGGCGCCAAGAAGCGCCGACGACGGCGTGCGCCAGGTCAACGGCGTCAAGCTGATCGCGCGCGCGGTCACCGGCATCGAGTCCGAAAGAGCTGCCGAGCCTCGATCGACGAAGGCCAAGAAGCAGATCGGGTCCGGCGTCATCGCGATCGTCGGCGGTCAGCGACGAGGGCAGGGCCGGGATCGTCGGTCGGGGTCACCAGCGACCTCACGTCCCGCTTCAACGCGGTCGACCTGGTGAAAGCCGGCGCGGCGGCCCTCGGCGGCAAAGGCGGCGGCGGCCGCCCCGACATGGCGCAGGCCGGCGGCCCGGACGGGTCCAAGGCGGAGGAGGCCTTGAAAGCCGTCGAGGCTGCGCTCGGCGGGTGATAGCGTTCGTCAGCGGTAGCGGCATACGCGCCGCCCTCTCCCACAGGGGAGCGGGGAAGAGAATATCAGCCGCGCAGTGGCAGAGTGATGCAATGGCCCAACTGCATTTCACATCGTGGTTGAAGGACCTGGTGCCGGACGGCCCGCTCAGCGCCGAGGGCGCCACCGTCGGCGATGCGCTCGGCGCGCTGTTCACCGAATTGCCGCATGTGCGCGGTTATCTGCTCGACGAGCAGGGGCGCCTGCGCAAGCACGTCTGCATCTTCGCCGACGGGCAAAGGCTGCAGCGCGACGCGGCGCTGAGCCAAAGCATTCGCCCG
The DNA here is from genome assembly GCA_963761245.1 of uncultured Alphaproteobacteria bacterium. Lineage (GTDB taxonomy): Bacteria > Pseudomonadota > Alphaproteobacteria > Rhizobiales > Xanthobacteraceae > Pseudolabrys. The sequence continues at coordinate 143,229 of CAVXGN010000031.1, forward strand.
GATTCCAAGCTTTACGTCATGCAGGCTTTGTCAGGGGGCTAGCGCATGATCCCGAAAAGTGGGAACCGGTTTTCGGATAAGATCATGCGCAAAGGAAAATAACTATGTCGGAGCGCATGCTGGTCGCGACCCGCAAGGGCCTCATCTCGTTCGCGAAGAAGAACAATACGTGGTCCATTGCGCGCACCGATTTCCCCGGCGTGCCGGTGACGGCCGCGCTTGCCGACGCGCGCGACGGCGCGCTCTACGCCACGCTCAAGCACGGCCATTTCGGCTCCAAGCTGCATCGCTCCGACGACGCCGGCGCGTCCTGGCAGGAACTGCCGGCGCCGGCCTTCCCCGCCGATGCCGCCGGCGGTCCGGCGCTGTTCCAGGTGTGGACGCTGGAAACCGGGCTTGCCGATGAGCCGGGCCGGCTCTGGGCGGGCGCGCTGCCGGCCGGCCTGTTCCGCTCCGACGACCGCGGCGAGAACTGGCAGCTCGTGAGCGCGCTGTGGAACGTGCCCGAGCGCGAGAAATGGTTCGGCGGCGGCTATGACGACGCCGGCATCCATTCGATCTTGCCCGACCCGCGCGATCCCAAGCGCCTGTTTGTCGCGATCTCCTGCGGCGGCGTCTGGGATTCCGGCGACGGCGGCGAAAGCTGGACCTTGCGCGGCGACGGACTGGTCGCCGCCTATATGCCGCCGGAGCTTGCCGGTCAGCGCGAGACGCAAGACCCGCACCGCGTAGTGCGCTGCGCCGCCGCGCCCGACACGATGTGGATGCAGCACCACTGCGGCATCTTTCGCTCGACCGACGCCGGCGTCCATTGGACGCAGCTCAAATTGCCGGTCGACGATTTCGGCTTTGCGGTGGCGGCGCACCCGCGCGACCGGCTCACCGCCTGGTTCGTGCCCGCGATCAAGGACGAGATGCGCGTGCCGCGCAACGGCGCGCTGGCGGTGACGCGCACCCGCGACGGCGGCCAGACCTGGAAGAGCTTCCACGCCGGACTGCCGCAGAAGGACGCCTTCGATCTGATCTACCGGCACGGCCTCGACGTCGATGCCACCGGCACCCAGCTCGCCATGGGCTCGACCACCGGCAGCCTGTGGGTGAGCGAGGATGCCGGCGAGGACTGGCAACTGGTGAACGCTCATCTGCCGCCGATTTATGCGGTAAGGCTGTATTAGCGTCGTCCGAATCGCGGGCCTTTCCATCTGTGCGCCGGTGTGTCGGACGCCGGGCCCGCGTCATCCAACACGGTCGGGATCGTGCTGCACGCCGAAGGACTCAAAGGCCTCATCATCTTTCTCGTCGTCGCCGGCGTGATCGTGCCGCTGTTCCACCGCGCGCGCATCGGCACGGTGCTCGGCTTCCTCATCGCCGGTGTGGTGCTCGGTCCGAACGGGCTTGGACGGCTCGACGGAGAATTTCCCTGGCTGCGCTACGTCACCTTCAACGATCCCGGCCGCGGCGCGGTGCTGGCGGAGTTCGGCATCATCGTCCTGTTGTTTCTGCTCGGGCTTGAACTGTCGCTGCAACGGCTGTGGCAGCTCAAGCGCTACGTGCTCGGCGTCGGGCTCGCGCAGGTCCTGCTGTCCACGCTCGCCATCGGGGCCAGCGTGCGCTTCGCCGGCGCCGCGCCGCCCGCCGGCATTGTGCTCGGGCTTGTGCCTTGCGCTGTCGTCGACGGCGATCGTGATGCAACTCCTGATCGAGCAGCATCGCGCCGCCCAGCTGATCGGGCGCATCGCGCTGTCGGTGCTGCTGTTCCAGGACCTCATGGTGGTGCCGATCTTGTTCGTGGTCGGTGTGCTCACCGGCAACCACGGCACCGGCATCGTGGCGCTGATCCGGCCCTTCGCCGAGGCGCTCGCCGCGGTGATCGCGATCCTGCTGGTCGGCCGCTTCGTGGTGCGGCCGCTCTTGCGTTCGGCGGTGCGCACCGGCAGCCGCGATCTCATCATGGCGATCACGTTGTTGATCCTGGTCGTCTGTGCTTTGGCGACCGGGCTCGCCGGATTGTCGGTGGCGCTCGGCGCCTTCCTCGCCGGCCTCCTGCTCTCGGACAGCGAAGCGCGCCACCACATCGAAGTCGACCTCGAGCCGTTCAAAGGCCTGTTGCTCGGCATCTTCTTCATCACGGTCGGCACCAATATCGACGTGGTCGGAATTGCCGGCGATGCCGGATGGATTGTGCTCGCTGTCGTGGCGCTGATGGGCGTCAAGGCGGCGATCTTGTATGCCGCCGCGCGCGGCTTCGGCGTGCAGCGCGCGGTCGCCGCCGAGGTGGCTTTGCTGTTGGCGCAGGCCGGCGAATTCGGCTTTGTGGTGATCGGCGTTGCGCAAACGGGCGCGCTGCTGAGCCCGCGGCTCGCGAGCGCCGCGGTCGCCGTGGTCGGGCTGAGCATGCTGGTGACGCCGTTGGCGGCGCTCGCGGCGCGCGCGCTCGCTGCCCGGCTGGAAGCCGCCGACCACGGCCGCAATGCGCCCGGCGCGGCCCTCGCCGAACTCGACCATCACGTCGTGATCGGCGGCTTCGGCCGCGTCGGCCATCTGATCGCGCAAGCGCTGCAAGCCGAAAACGTGCCCTACGTGGCGCTCGACACCAATGGCGAGCAAGTCGCCCGCATGCGGCTGGAAGGCCGGCCGGTCTTCTTCGGCGACGCCGGTCGGCCCGAGCTGTTGGAAAAGGTCGGCGCCCAGCGGGCGCGCGCGTTCGTGGTCACCGTCAACAATGCCCATGCCGCCGAGCGCATGGTCGCCGCCGCACGCAAGATCACGCCCAATGCCTTGGTGTTCGCGCGCGCCGTCGATGCCGCGCACGCCGCGCGTCTGGTCGCCCTCGGTGCCGTCGACGTCATCCCCGAAACGGTCGAAGCCAGCTTGCAGCTTGCGGCCCGCGTGCTCGAGGGTCTGGATTTGCCGGAGGAAGCCGTGTCACAGCGCGTCGCGGAGATGCGCGGGGGCGAGTTCGGGCGGCTCGGCAGGACTGACGCACAGTCCTGAACGCAAACCCCCGCAATCTGGTATTTGATTGATCTCTCGACTATTTTCCCTACTCAACGGGATTGCATCATGGCGCGTGACAGAATCAAAGATTGGCGCCGGCGGGTCTACCTGGTCCTCGAGCAGGGCTCGGTAGACGACGGCGTCAGCATCCTGATCGACCGCCTCCTGGTCGCGCTTATCCTGGTCAACCTGATCGCGGTCGCATTCGAGTCGGTGCCGGCCTTCGCCGTGCGCTATGCGCTGCTGTTCGAGACGATCGAATATTTCTCGCTCGTCGTGTTCACGGTCGAATACGGTTTGCGGTTGTGGTGCGCGGTCGAGCATGGGCCCAACCGGCATCTCTCGCCGCTGCGTGCGCGGCTCAAATACGTGCTGAGCCCGGCCGGCGTCGTCGACCTCATCGCCGTGCTGCCGTTCTGGTTCGCCTTCATGCTGCCCGACGACCTGCGGCTCTTGCTGGTGTTCCGCATCGTACGTTTCTTCAAGATCGCGCGCTATTCGCCGGCCATGCGCTCGTTGCTCGATGTGCTCTATCGCGAGCGCCGGGCGCTGTTCGGCTGCCTGGTGATTGCCATGGGCACCGCGCTGGTCTCGGCCGCGCTGATGCATCTCGCCGAAGGCAAGGTGCAGCCGGACAAGCTCGGCACCATTCCGGACGCGCTGTGGTGGGCGATCGTCACGCTCGGCACCATCGGCTATGGCGACGTGGTGCCGGTCACCGCGCTCGGCAAGGTGATCGCCACCGGCACCATCTTCCTCGGCCTGATCATGATCGCGCTGCCGGTCGGCATCATCGCCACCGCCTTCTCCGAGCAGGTCCACCGCCGCGATTTTATCGTCACCTGGGGCATGATCGCGCGCGTGCCGCTGTTTGCCGAGCTCGACGCGGGCGAAATCTCCGACATCATGCAGTTGCTGCGCGCGCAGGTGGCGCAGGCCGGCGAGGTGATCGTGCGTGCCGGTGAGCCCGCTCATTCGATGTATTTCATCGCCGCCGGCGAGGTCGAGGTCGCGCTCAAGCGGGAACGGCTGCGGCTCGGCGTCGGCCAATTCTTCGGTGAGGTGGCGGTGCTGCGCCGCGCCCGCCGCTCGGCCACTGCCGTCGCGCTCACCCGCAGCAATCTCCTGGTGCTCGACGCGCAGGACCTGCACGCGCTGATGCAGCGCGATCCGCGTATCGCCACCCGCGTCAAGGACGTGGTGGCCAAGCGCGTCGGCCGCGAGGTGGTATCGCCGAAGGGCGATATCGTCGAGGAGGAGATCGAGCCGGCCAAGGAGAAATAGCGCTCGGCCGGGCCGTACACTCAGCTTGTCATCGCCGGGCTTGTCCCGGCGATCCCGTTTAGAAGGGACGCGCGCGTCCCTAAGCGAGATGGCCGGCACAAGGCCGGCCATGACGACGCTTTGATTGTGGCGCGGGAAAAATTACGCCATCGCCTTCTTCAAATTCTCATCCACCTTGTCGAGGAAGCTCTCGGTGGTGAGCCACTTCTGGTCGGGGCCGATCAGCAGCGCCAGGTCCTTGGTCATGAAGCCCGATTCCACGGTGTCGACGCAGACCTTCTCCAAGGTGGCGGCGAATTTCGCCAGCGCCTCGTTGTTGTCGAGCTTGGCGCGATGGGTGAGCCCGCGCGTCCAGGCGAAGATCGAGGCGATCGAATTGGTCGAGGTCTGCTCGCCCTTCTGATGCTGGCGGTAATGCCGCGTCACCGTGCCGTGGGCGGCTTCCGATTCCACCACCTTGCCGTCCGGCGTCATCAGCACCGAGGTCATCAGCCCGAGCGAGCCGTAGCCTTGCGCCACCGTGTCGGACTGCACGTCGCCGTCATAGTTCTTGCAGGCCCAGACATAGCCGCCCGACCATTTCAGTCGCCGCCGCCACCATGTCGTCGATCAGGCGGTGCTCGTAAGTGATCTTCTTTGGCCGCAAACTTGTCCTTGAACTCGTCGTCGAAGATCTCCTGGAAGATGTCCTTGAAGCGGCCGTCATAGACCTTGAGGATGGTGTTCTTGGTCGAGAGATAGAGCGGATAGCCGCGGCTGAGCGCGTAGTTCATCGAGGCGCGCGCGAAGTCGCGGATCGAGTCGTCGAGATTGTACATGGCCATGGCGACGCCCGAGCCGGGAAATTCGAACACCTCGTGCTCGATCTTCTGCCGTCCGGCGTCACGTAGCTGAGCGTCAGCTTGGCGTCCTTCGGCACCTTGATGTCGGTGGCGCGGTACTGGTCGCCATAGGCATGACGGCCGATGATGATCGGCTGCGTCCAGCCCGGCACCAGCCGCGGCACGTTCTTGCAGATGATCGGCTCGCGGAAGATCACGCCGCCGAGGATGTTGCGGATGGTGCCGTTGGGCGAGCGCCACATCTTCTTGAGGTTGAATTCCTTCACCCGCGCTTCGTCGGGCGTGATGGTGGCGCATTTGACCGCGACGCCGACCTTCTTGGTCATCTCGGCGGAATCGATGGTGATCTGGTCGTTGGTCTCGTCGCGCTTCTCAATGCTGAGGTCGTAATAGAGCAGGTCAATATCGAGGTAGGGGTGAATGAGCTTGTCTTTGATGAGCTGCCAGATGATGCGGGTCATCTCGTCGCCGTCCATCTCGACGACGGGGTTCTTCACCTTGATCTTCGCCATTGAAAAAGCCCTTTTTCGGAAGGATTCTGCGTGGGAGGACCGGCAGCGGGCCTATAGTATCCGGTCCGGCGGCGAAAACATCGGCGCTGCCGCCCGGAAGGAGGTCTCGCTCGATGCGTTCGTCATCGAGCGAGTCATGGCCTTCGAGACATGGCCTCGGAGACGTCCGCCGCCGCCGGACTCCGCGTCAGAGCGCGGCGATCGCGGCGTTCAGCGTGGCGCTCGGCCGCATCGCGGCCGATGTCTTGGCAGAATCGGGCAGGTAGTAACCGCCGATGTCGACCGGCTTGCCTTGCGCGCCGATCAGTTCGCCATTGATCTTGGCCTCGTTCTTGGCGAGCGTCTCGGCCAGCGGCTTGAAGCGGGCTTGCAGCTCCGCGTCCTTGGTCTGCGCGGCCAGCGCCTGAGCCCAGTACAGGGCGAGGTAGAAATGGCTGCCACGATTGTCGATTTCGCCGACCTTGCGCGCAGGATTGCGGTTGAACTCGAGGAACTTTCCGATGGCCGTGTCGAGCGTCTCGGCGAGTACCTGCGCCTTGGCGTTCTTGTAGGTCTGCGCCAGATGTTCGAGCGACGCGCCGAGGGCGAGGAACTCGCCGAGCGAATCCCAGCGCAGATAGCCCTCTTCCTGGAACTGCTGCACGTGCTTGGGCGCCGAGCCGCCGGCGCCGGTCTCGAAAAGACCGCCGCCCGCCAACAGCGGAACGATCGACAGCATCTTGGCCGAGGTGCCGAGCTCCATGATCGGAAACAGGTCGGTCAGATAGTCGCGCAGCACGTTGCCGGTGACGGAGATCGTGTCCTGCCCCTTGCGGATGCGCTCGAGCGAAAACTTGATCGCTTCGACCGGCGCCAGAATGCGGATGTCGAGCCCCGCGGTGTCTTCATCCTTCAGGTACTTTTCGACCTTGGCGATGACCTGGGCGTCATGCGCGCGCTTGGCGTCGAGCCAGAACACCGCCGGGGTGCCGGTGAGGCGCGCGCGGCGCACGCCGAGCTTGACCCAGTCCCGGATCGGCGCGTCCTTGGCCTCGCACATGCGGAAGATGTCGCCGGTCTCGACCGGACGCTCCAGCAGCACCTTGCCGTCATCGGCGACGACGCGGACCGTTCCGTCCGCGGGAATTTCGAACGTCTTGTCGTGCGAGCCGTATTCTTCGGCCTTCTGCGCCATCAACCCGACGTTCGAAACCGAGCCCATGGTCTTGGGGTCGAACGCGCCGTGCGCCTTACAGTCCTCGATGGTCGCCTGATACAACGTCGCGTAGGCGCGATCCGGGATCACGGCTTTGACGTCGTGCAGCTTGCCGTCGGCGCCCCACATGCGGCCGCCTTCGCGGATCATCGCCGGCATCGAAGCGTCGACGATAATGTCGCTGGGGACGTGCAGGCAGGTGATGCCCTTGTCGGAATTGACCATGGCGAGGCCCGGCCGTTTCGCGTACTCGGCCGCGATGTCGTCCTTGATCGCTTTTTTCTCGGCTTCCGGCAGCGTCTCGATCTTCGTCAACAGATCGCCGAAGCCGTTGTTGAGATTGACGCCGAGGCGCTTCAGCGTGGCGGCGTGCTTGTCGATCACATCTTTGAAGAATACGGAAACGACATGACCGAACACGATCGGATCGGCGATCTTCATCATGGTCGCCTTCACGTGCAGTGAGAACAGCACGCCTTCCTTCTTTGCGTCTTCGATCTGCTCGGCAAAGAAGGCGCGCAGCGCCTTGCGGCTCATCACCGCCGCGTCGATGATCTCGCCGGCCTCAAGCGGCGTCTTTGCCTTCAGCACCGTGACGGCGCCGTCGGCGCCGACCAGCTCGATGCGGGCATTGGTCGGCGAGGCGAGGGTGGTCGCGATTTCCGAGCCGTAGTAATCGCCGGCCGGCATGTAGGCCACATGCGATTTGGAGCTGGAACTCCAGGCGGCCATCTTGTGCGGATTGTTGCGGGCGTATTGTTTGACGGCGCCGGCGGCGCGGCGGTCGGAATTGCCCTCGCGCAAGACCGGGTTGACGACGCTGCCGAACACCTTGGCGTAGCGGGACTTGATGTCCTTCTCGGCGTCCGTCGTCGCATTGTCCGGATAGTCCGGAACATTGTAGCCCTTGTCTTGCAGTTCCTTGATCGCGGCCTTGAGCTGCGGGATTGAGGCGGAGATGTTGGGCAGCTTGATGATGTTGGCCTCGGGCCTCAACGTGAGCTCGCCGAGTTCGGTGAGTTCGTCGTTGATCCGTTGCGCAGGGGTGAGCTTCTCGGGGAAATTGGCGAGGATGCGACCGGCCAGCGAGATGTCCTTCAGCTTCACGGACACACCCGCCGCGCCCACGAAGGCTTCGACGATCGGCAGCAGGGAATAGGTCGCCAGCGCCGGGGCTTCATCGACCTTTGTCCACACGATTTCGAGATCTGGCATGCTTGCACCTTTGGTCGCCGTGCTTGTTTGGGCCGACCGGAAACTGAACATTGATGGGCGCGGTGGGATGGCTTCTCCCTCGGGCCCTCAAATGAATTGTTCTCGGCGCGGACACCGCCAACCGGGAATTCGACTGACGGGAAGTTCGGTGCGCGCCCTATAGCATCCGCATTCCGCTGGTGAAAGCCGCCCCCCGGCCATTCTTCCCCCCGGGGGAAGGGGCCGCTATAGAGCCCCGGCAACGGAGGATTTCATGCCCGGAGCCGGCACCGACAAGACCAAGCGCTGGCTCGAGACGCCGGCGCCGATCATCGTGCTGGTCGAGCCGCAGCTCGGCGAGAACATCGGGGCGGCGGCGCGCGCCATGGCCAATTTTGGGCTGTCGCACCTGCGGCTGGTCAAGCCGGTGCAGGGCTGGCCGAACGAGAAAGCACGCGTGATGGCGGCCGGCGCCGACCGCGTGCTCGATGCCGCGGTGCTCTATGACAGCCTCGCCGACGCCATCGCCGATTGCAGCTTTGTGCTGGCGACGACGGCGCGCAATCACGACCAGGCCAAGCTCGTGGTCGGCGCCGATGCGGCGGCGGCCGAGATGGCGCCGCGCGTCGCTGCCGGAGAGAACTGTCGCCATCGTGTTCGGGCGCGAGCGTAACGGCTTGGAAAACGATGAGGTGGCGCTCGCCGACCGCATTGTCACGCTGCCGGTCAATCCCGCCTTCGCGTCGCTCAATCTGGCCCAGGCGGTGGTGATCGTCGGCTACGAATGGCTCAAGCGGCAAAGCGGCGGCGAACTGCCGTTCACCATGCCGCAGAAGTCGCCGCCGGTCACCAAGCAGCAATTCGATGCCTTCTTTGGCGACCTGGAGCGCGAATTGGAAAAAGTCGAGTTTTTCCGTCCCGAGGAAAAGCGCGGCACCATGAGCGTCAACCTGCGCAACATCTTCCAGCGCATGCAGCCGACCCAGCAGGACATCCGCACTTTGCACGGTGTCATCACGGCGCTCGTGCAGGGACGTAAAGGTCCGGCGCGCGGCGGCGTGCTCGATGCCACGGAGGCGCAGACGCTGCGCGACTTCTTGGCCGGGCAGGGAACGGGCGAGCGTGGCCCGGCGCGCGGGCTTGCCAAGCTGCTGCGGCGCAATCCGACCGAAGCCGAGCGCATTCTCTGGCAGGCGCTGACCAACGACCGCCGCTTTGCCGGCCGCGGCTTCAAGCGCCAGGTGCCGATCGGCCCGCACATCACCGAATTTGTCTCGTTCCCGCTCAAATGCGTGATCGATCTCGTGCCGGAGGCCGAGAACGAGGCCGCCGCCCATGCGCGCGCCGACAAGCATGCCTATCTCGCCGCGCGCGGCTACCGGGTCGTGGAGGCGAGGGCGGGTCAGGTGGAGCGGGATGTGAACAAGGTTTTGGACGATCTCTCCGCTGTCGTCCCGGCCGAGCGTTAGCGAGAGCCGGGCTCCAGTAACCCCGGTGGAGCGATACGGCAACGCCTCGGTTACCGGGTCCCCGCTTTCGCGGGGACGACGGGTTATTTTTTCAACGCCTTCACCTGTGCCGCCGCGCCCTCGCGCACAATGGCGAGGTCGCTGCCGACGGTGATGAATTTGAAGCCGCGCTTGGCCATGGCCAGCGCGCGCTCGGCGTCACGGCAATAGATACCGGGGATTTTGCCGGCCTTTTGGGCGGCGGCGCATATCTGGTCGATGGCGCGCTCGACCTCGGGCGCCTGCACGTCCTGCGCCTTGCCGCCGCTCAGCGCGGTCGATAGATCGTAGGGGCCGATAAACAGCGCGTCGATGCCGGGTGTCGCGGCGATCGCGTCCACATTGGCGAGCGCTTTTGGCGTTTCAATCATCGCCAGCGTCAGCGTGCCCTCATTGGCTTCGCGTAGGTAATCGACTGTGACGGTGCGGTCCTGCAGCGCCATGGCGCGTTGCGGGCCCCAACTGCGCTCGCCGAGCGGCGGGAACTTGGCGGCGGCGGCGAATTGGCGGGCGTCCTCGACGCTGTTGATCATCGGCGCGATGATCGCCTCGGCGCCGAAATCGAGCGCGCGCGAGACGAAACCGAAGTCGGCAAGCGGCACGCGCACCACCGGCGCGCCGCCGCCATGATGGACCGCGCTGACACCGGCGACGACCGAGGCGGTATCCCACAGCCCGTGCTGGATATCGAGCACGACGGCGCGATATCCCTCGCGCGCCACCAATGTCGGCGACGATCGGCGAGCCGAGCATGCACCAGCCGCTATAGACGATGTCACCGGCGCGCAGGGCGCGGGCGAGGGAAAAAGCATTTTGGCTCATCTAATGACCATCGGGTGTCATCATCCGCGAAAGCGGACGATCAGTCTTCGCCAAATCCCGGTTCAAGCTCACGGTCCGCGCTTGCTGGCTCCCCGCTTTCGCGGGAACGGCCGTCGCTAGCCGCTCACTTTGATCTGTGCGATCGCCTGCGCCATCAATTCGTCCATGGTGCGGCGGATTTCCTGGTCCGTCACGGCGATGGATTTGGCGTCTAAGTCCTTGCGGATTTTGTTAAAAACGTCCTGGTCGCCGGGCTGCTCGAAATCCGCCACCACGACCTCTTTGGCATAGGCTTCCGCCTCGGCGCCGGCGAGGCCGAGCTTCTCCGCCGCCCACATGCCGAGCATTCTGTTGCGCCGGGCGCTCGCCTTGAACTTAAGATCCTCGTCATGCGCGAATTTCTTCTCGAAACCTTCCTCGCGCTTGTCGAATGTTGTTGTCATGCCGCCCTCGTCATTGCGATTCGCGTGGCAATCGCGTGCACCTATGACCGCTTGCGCCTTGCATATCGCTGCGCCAGCGTCAAGGCAACATGGACGGCGCAATTTGCGGCCAAATTGCGAAGTGGAAAACGCTTGGCCTATGCGATTGTGCTGCCCTGACCGATCGGCTAGGTTGCCTTTGTGTCCGGACGCTTCGGCGCGCATGCGCATTGGTCCGGTGCCGCCGCCGCGGATCTCGCAGAGTCTTTATCAAGGAGCCACGGCAATCCGATGGACTTCCACAAACCACGGTACACTCCGATGAGCCGCCGTCGCCGCATCTATGAAGGCAAGGCGAAGGTCCTCTATGAAGGCCCCGAGCCAGGAACCCTGATCCAGCACTTCAAGGACGACGCGACCGCCTTCAACGCCAAAAAGCACGAGGTGATTGAAGGCAAAGGCGTTCTCAACAACCGCATCTCCGAATACGTATTCCAGCACCTCAACGATATCGGGGTGCCGACCCATTTCATCCGTCGGCTCAACATGCGCGAGCAGTTGATCCGCGAGGTGGAAATCATTCCGCTCGAGGTGGTGGTGCGCAATGTCGCCGCCGGCTCGCTGGCGCAGCGCCTCGGCATCGAGGAAGGCACCCAGCTGCCGCGCTCGATCATCGAGTTCTATTACAAGAACGACGCGCTCAACGACCCCATGGTGTCGGAAGAGCACATCACCGCCTTCGGCTGGGCCTCCCCGCAGGAAATCGACGACATCATGGCGCTGGCGATCCGCGTCAACGACTTCCTGTCCGGCCTGTTCCTCGGCGTCGGCATCCGCCTGGTCGATTTCAAGATGGAAACCGGGCGGCTGTGGGAAAACGACATCATGCGCATCGTCGTCGCCGACGAGATTTCCCCCGATAGCTGCCGGCTGTGGGACATCAAGTCGAACGAGAAGCTCGACAAGGACCGTTTCCGCCGCGATCTGGGCGGGCTGTTGGAGGCCTATACCGAGGTTGCCAAGCGTTTGGGCATCATGAGCGAGGGCGAGCGCCCGCAGGGCACCGGACCGGTGCTGGTGAAAGGCTAAAGACCCGCTTTCTGCTTATTTAGTCATGTGAATTATGCGATGCCCGGCCTTGTGCCGGGCATTTGCGTCTTTAGTTTAAGCGTGGAACGGCCCAAGGTCCCCGCAACTCATGTCATAAGCGGCCAAGCATGAAAGCCCGCGTCACCGTCACCCTGAAAACCGGCATCCTCGACCCGCAAGGCAAAGCGATCGAGGGCGCTTTGCGCTCGCTCGGTGTCGAAGGCGTCGCCAGCGTGCGCCAGGGCAAGGTGTTCGACATCGAACTTGAAGGCTCCGATCCGGCCAAGGCCGAGGCGCTGCTCAAGCAGGCGGCCGACAAGCTGCTGGCCAATACCGTGATCGAGAACTATCGCGTGGACGTCCTGGGATGAAAGCCGCCGTCATCGTCTTTCCCGGCATCAATCGCGAGCGCGACATGGCACGGACGCTGGAGATCGTCTCCGGCCGCGCGCCGGCCATGGTCTGGCACGCCGAAACCGAATTGCCCGCCGGCACCGATCTGGTGGTTATCCCCGGCGGCTTCTCCTACGGCGATTACTTGCGTTGCGGCGCGATCGCCGCGCGCAGCGCCATCATGGACGCGGTGCGGGCGCATGCCGCCAAAGGCGGGCTCACGCTCGGGGTCTGCAATGGCTTTCAAATTCTGTGCGAGGCCGGGCTGTTGCCGGGCGTGCTGATGCGCAATGCGCGGCTGCGTTTCATATGCCGTGACGTTTACCTCAGGGTCGAAAATTCCAAGTCGCCTTTCACCCGCGGCTACAATGCCGGGCAAGTGATCCGCGTGCCGGTCGCCCACGGCGAGGGCAATTTTATCGCCGACGCCGACACCATCGCGCGGCTGGAAGGCGAGGAGCGGGTGCTGTTTCGCTATTGCTCGCCCGAGGGCAAGCTGGACGAGGCCTGGAATGTCAACGGCGCGACCGACGCCATCGCCGGCATCGTCAACGAGCGCGGCAACGTGCTTGGCATGATGCCGCATCCTGAGAACCACGTCGAAGCCTCGATCGGCGTCACCGACGGGCGCGGGCTTTTTGCCGGGCTGATGGAGGCCCTGGAACGGGCGGCGTGACAAGCGTGATCCTCAACGAACCCCGCATCACCCCGGAACTGGTCGCCGAGCACGGGCTCAAGCCCGACGAATACCAGCGCGTGCTCGATTTGATCGGCCGCGAGCCGACGCTGACCGAGCTCGGCATCTTCTCGGCGATGTGGAACGAGCACTGCTCGTACAAATCCTCCAAGGTCCATCTGCGCACGCTGCCGACCAAGGGCCCGGTGGTGATCCAGGGCCCCGGCGAGAACGCCGGCGTCATCGACATCGGCGACGGTTTGGCTTGCGTGTTCAAGATGGAGAGCCACAACCACCCGAGCTACATCGAGCCCTATCAGGGGGCGGCGACCGGCGTCGGTGGCATCTTGCGCGATGTATTCACCATGGGCGCACGGCCGATCGCCTGTCTCAACGCGCTGTCGTTCGGCGACCCGAAGCACCCGAAGACCAGGCACCTCGTTTCCGGCGTGGTCGCCGGCATCGGTGGCTACGGCAACTCGTTCGGCGTGCCGACGGTCGGCGGCTCGGTGCGCTTCCATTCGCGCTACGACGGCAATTGCCTGGTCAATGCCATGGCCGTGGGCCTCGCGGAGAAGGACAAGATTTTCTACGCCGCGGCATCCGGCGTCGGCATGCCGATCGTCTATCTCGGTTCGAAAACCGGGCGCGACGGCATCCACGGCGCGAGCATGGCCTCGGCGGAATTCGGCGAGGACTCCGAAGAGAAACGGCCAACCGTGCAGGTGGGCGACCCGTTCGCGGAGAAGCTGCTGCTCGAAGCCTGCCTCGAGATCATGCACAAGGGCTGCGTCATCGCCATCCAGGACATGGGCGCGGCGGGTCTCACCTGTTCTGCGGTGGAAATGGGCGCCAAGGGCGATCTCGGCGTCACCCTCGACCTCGACAAGGTGCCGTGCCGCGAAGAGCGCATGAGCGCCTATGAGATGATGTTGTCGGAAAGCCAGGAGCGCATGCTCATGGTGCTCAAGCCCGACAAGGAGAAAGAAGCCGAGGCGATCTTCCGCAAATGGGGGCTCGACTTCGCCGTGGTCGGCGAGACCACGCCCGGCAAGCGTTTCATCGTGCGCCACGGCGGCGACGTGATGGCCGACCTGCCGATCAAGGAACTGGGCGATCAGGCGCCCGAATACAGGCGGCCCTTCGTCACTGCGCCGAAACCGGCGGTCATCGACGCGGACAGCGTCAAGGCGCCGATGGGCATCGCCGACGCGCTGGAAAAGCTGATCGCCACGCCCGACCTCTGCTCCAAGCGCTGGGTGTGGGAGCAATACGACCACATCATTCTCGGCAACACGGTGCAGCGGCCCGGCGGCGATGCCGCGGTGGTGCGGGTCGAGCAGGGGCCCGAAGGGCCTCGCGCTTACCACCGACGTGACGCCGCGCTATTGCGAGGCCGATCCGTTCGAGGGCGGCAAGCAGGCGGTGGCCGAATGCTGGCGCAATCTGACCGCGGTGGGCGCGAAGCCGCTCGCCGTCACCGACAATCTCAATTTCGGCAATCCCGAACGGCCGGAGATCATGGGCCAGTTCGTCGGCTGTGTGCGCGGCATTGCCGACGCCTGCAAGGCGCTCGACTTCCCGGTCGTCTCCGGCAATGTCTCGCTCTACAACGAGACCAACGGCCGCGCGATTCTGCCGACGCCCTCGATCGGCGGCGTCGGTGTGCTCGACGATTTCACCAAGTCCGCCTCGCTCGCCTTCAAGCGCGACGGCGAAGCGATCCTGCTGGTGGGGGAGACCACCGGCTGGCTCGGCCAGTCGATGTATCTGCGCGAGCTCGCCGGACGGGAGGGAGGCGCGCCGCCGCCGGTCGATCTGATCGAGGAACGCGAGAACGGCGATTTCGTGCGCGCGCTCATCCTCGACGGCGTGGCGACCGCCGCGCACGATCTCTCCGACGGCGGCCTGCTGGTGGCGCTGGCCGAGATGGCGATGGCCTCCGGCATCGGCGCGGCGCTTGAGGCTGCACCCGCCGACATCCCGGCGCATGCCCATTGGTTCGGCGAAGACCAGGCGCGCTATCTCGTCACCGTACCGGTGGCGAAGGCCGATCTGGTGCTCGGCCGCGCCCGGGCGGCGAGCGTGCCGGTGTGGCGCGATCGGCACGACCGGCGGCGATGCATTAACGCTTCCCGGCGAGCGCCCGATGCGGGTCACAATTCTGCGCGAGCGTTTCGAGGGCTGGCTGCCGGCCTACATGGCCGGCGCGCTCGCATAGGCATCTCCGCCGCGCGATTATCGGCCCAGGGTCACCGAAGCGCTCTTCCGAGGGTTCTCCGGCAGCGACGCGACAACGCGTTTTGGTGTGACGCCAAGCATATGATGAGGCGGCCGCCGCCGGCCTCGACTGAAGGGCATACCGCGGCTGCGTCCCGATCGCAGGTGCGGAAGATCGCGAGCCGTTCCCGCAAAGGCATCGCCTCGATCTTTGCGACTGGGACGACGGGTGCTGGCGGCGCGGCTGCTGCGGGCGCCGTCTGTCCGAGGGCGGCGATCGAGGTCTTGCAATTCGCCGTCAGCCGCGCGGCGTTACGCTCAAGACAGGCAAGAGCCTCCGGTCCGCCCGGCGGGATGCCTTTGCAATGGCGCCTGAAGTCGCGCCGGCAGGTGAATTTGACCGCTTCGAGCTGCTGCGGCGTCGGCCTCGCCGCTGCTGGGCGCCGCTATCGTGGCGGGCGCCGGCGTCGCCGGTGCCGCATGCACAGCCTTGGTTTGAGCTGGCGCGGGCGGATGGCCGAGCGTTTCGCTCACGACTTTTTTGCAGGTGCCGGAGAGCTGCGCGACGTGCTGTTGCAGGCAGACGAGTGCTTCCTTGCTGCCGGGCGCTACGCTGGAGCAGAAGGCCATGAATTCGGAGGGGCAGGATTTACGAAGCGCCTCCTTCTCTGCGGCGGTCGGCGTCTCGTGCTTGACCGGTGCTTTCGCAGCGGCTGGCGGCGGCGTGGTGGCCGCAGCCGGCTTTGCAGGCGCAGCCGCGCGCCGGCGCCGAAGCAGCTTTGGGGGCCGCGGGCTTTGGCAAGGTTTCCCTGACCACTTTTTGGCAGTTCGCCGACAAGCTCGCGACGTTCTTCTGCAGACAGACGAGGGCGTCCTTGCCGCCGGGTGAGATGCCAGAGCAATGCGAGATGAAGTCGGAGCGGCAGTTGGCGCGTAGCGCGCTTTGTTCCGCGCTTGTGACCTGGGCCATTGCGGGGCCGGCGACCACGGCGATCGCGAGCGCGGCCAAGGCGGCCGAGACCATCTGGTTCGGAATGGTCCTGCTGCCGCTCATGGTTCTCTCCCTTGTTGTTTTTTGATCCGCCGCGCGGAAACAATCGGTCGCCCATGCGGCCCGACATCATGCTATTCTGCCGTTTGATATTGTCATCTGAAAAGAAATGGGTGCAAATCGACTAAATTAAGTCGAACGGAATCGTCTCCCGCGGCGAAGCGCGGCGGAGGAGTTGAGAAAATGGCGATGGATGCAGGCGAGATCGAGCGGCTGATCAAGGCAAGCATTCCTGACGCGCAAGTGAGTATCCGCGATTTGGCGGGCGACGGCGACCATTACGCCGCTACGGTGATTTCCGCTTCATTCAAGGGTAAATCGCGGGTGCAGCAGCATCAGTTGGTCTATCAGGCGCTCCAGGGCCAAATGGGCGGTGTGTTGCACGCGCTAGCCCTGCAGACCGGCACCCCGGAAACCTGAAACCGGCGGCGATCGGCCGCCCACACACCCACTTGGGTTGGAAGCGCAATCTGGGTTACATATATGCGAAGCAGGGCGAACCGCCGCGCCGTCGGCGCTCGGGCGGAGCCTAAAAGGATCGAAATCTCATGGGCATCGAGCAATTCATTGACAATGAAGTGAAGGGTAACGACGTGGTGCTGTTCATGAAGGGCACACCGCAGTTCCCGATGTGCGGATTTTCCGGACAGGTGGTGCAGATCCTCGACCACCTCGGCGTCGCCTATAAAGGCTTGAACGTGCTGGAATCCGACGATCTGCGCAACGGCATCAAGGCCTATTCCAAATGGCCGACCATCCCGCAACTCTACGTCAAAGGCGAGTTCGTCGGCGGCTGCGATATCATCCGCGAGATGTTCCAGGCCGGCGAATTGCAGCAGACGCTGAAAGAGAAGGGCGTCACGGTCCGCCAGACGGCCTGAGGGCAGGCGTGACGCCATAGGGGCGGGCTGTTGTGGCCAAAGCTTTGCTCGCCCTCGCGGCGATTGTCGACCTCGGCCTCGCCGCGCTGCTGATCGGCGTATCCGGATTTATCTTCGGGTCTGGCCCTGAGAGCACGCACGGCGGTGCTCTGACCTGGCGGTAGGCTATTTCACCGCGGTGGCCGCGTGCATCGCCGCTCCCATCGCCGGATTCATGTTTGCGCGCCATGGAAAATCCGGTCTCGGCCTGGGGCTGGCATGGATGCCACCGGTGGGCGCGCTGGCGGCACTGCTGATCCCGCCGCCGTATTGAATTCGCGAAGCCTGAAACGAAAAAAGCCCCTGCCATGAGCAGGGGCTTTGCATTTGTTACGGACGTCGGTAACGCATCAGCGCGAATAATATTCCACGACCAGATGCGGCTCCATCATTACCGCATAGGGCACATCGGTGAGCACCGGGATGCGGGTGAGCTTGGCGGTCAATTTGCCGCCGTCGACCTCGATGTAATCGGGAACATCGCGCTCGCCCAGCGCCTGCGCTTCCAGCACCAGTGGGAGCTCCCGCGACTTCTCCTTCACCTCCACCACGTCGCCGATCTTGAGGCGATAGCTCGGGATGTTGACGCGGCGGCCGTTCACCTTGATGTGGCCGTGGTTGATGAACTGGCGCGCGGCGAACACCGTCGGCACGAATTTGGCGCGGTAGACGACGGCGTCGAGCCGGCGCTCCAGCAAGCCGATCATGTGGGCGCCAGAGTCGCCCTTCATGCGGATGGCGGTGTCATAGATACCGCGGAACTGCTTTTCGGAGATGTTGCCGTAATAGCCGCGCAGCTTCTGCTTGGCCTTGAGCTGCACGCCGTAGTCGGAGAGCTTGCCCTTGCGGCGCTGGCCGTGCTGGCCGGGGCCGTATTCGCGCCGGTTCACCGGGCTCTTGGGGCGGCCCCAGATGTTCTCGCCCATCCGGCGGTCGAGCTTGTATTTGGCTTCATTGCGCTTGGTCATCGCGTCCTCGTTGTTGACGGTTAGGCTTGAGGAACCGCGCCCTCCTCTGTCCCGGATCCCTCCGGAACCGACAGGCAGGGCCTCGAAAGCGCAAGGCCTTGCCGCGGGTCGCGAAACGCCCGGCCGGGTCAAAAAACCCGCCGGGCGCGGGGTATGTAGGACCTGCCGCCGGTGGTGTCAAACGCCGAGAGCCAGGCCGGCTGCGGGAGCCCACGCACGAGCGACAATGCAAATATCACGCAGGGCTGGATGAACCGTTGCATCCCAGTCTGCGACTGACGGGCCATGGCGGCCAGCCCGGCCTCTCGACATGAAAGGATGAAGCCATGTCAGTCGCGACCACGCTGTCCAGGACGGCATTTGCTGCGCTGGCGTTCAGCGCCATCGCCTCACTCGTCGTCGCCCCGGCCGCGGCCAGTATCAGCGGCCCAAAGCACATGCCCACGCATCCGGCTTCCGCCAGCGCGACGGGGAACGGACCCAAAGCCGGCCACAATAGCGCGCCGCGTGCGACCACGGACGGCAAGAAATCCACCGGCGACTGCTACTACCTCCCGACGGTGACGAACGGCAGTGTTTCCGGCCTGGAGAAGCATTGCCCGTCACACTAGCGCCGACAACCAAGCGCGAAACCGAAATCCGGTCAATGATGTTGCGAGCGCGGACGACGGCGCGCGTCGCGACGTGAAAACGATGTCGGGCGCAAGAACCGCCGGCTTGCCGGTCGCTGGGCCGATCAGATCGACCACGCGGCGGGCAATCGCCGGCGCCGGATCAAGCCAGGCGACTGGCCAGGGCGCGAGCGCGCGAAACCGGTCGAGCAGCAGCGGATAATGCGTGCAGGCGAGCACCACGATATCGGTGCGGCTATCGCCTTCATTGACGAAGCAGCCGGCGATTTCTTCCGCGATGTTGGCATCGGCAACCGGTTCGCCGGCAAGCTCGGCTTCCGCGAAGCTGGCGAGCCGCGACGAGCCGATGAGCGCGACATCGCAGCCGCCGGCAAATTCCCGGATCAGCGCGCGGGTATATTCGCGGCCGACGGTCGCCTGCGTGCCGAGCACCGCCACCCGCTTGGAGACCGACTGCGCGCAGGCCGGCTTGATCGCCGGCACAGTGCCGACGAAGGGCACGGCAAAGCGCGCGCGCAATTCGGAAAGCGCGAGTGTCGAAGCGGTGTTGCAGGCAACGACGACCAGATCCGGCGCATGGGCGGCGATCGCTTCGCCGACGACGTCGATGATGCGCGCGATCAGCGCGCCCTCCGGTTGATTGCCGTAGGGGAAGCCGGCGTCGTCGGCGACATAGACGAAACGCGCGTCGGGCCGCGCGGCGACGATCTCGCGGAACACGGTGAGGCCGCCGAGCCCGGAATCGAACATCAGGATAGTTGCTGGGACGTCTCGCACGGCGTCAGGCTTTTAAAGCGTGCATGATCTTTTCCCAAAACCGGTCCCAACTTTTCAGGATCAGGCGCCAAACACCCGGTGGAAAATAGCCTCGACATGCTTGAAGTGGTAACCGAGGTCGAAATTGGCCTCGAGTTCCTTGTCGCTGAGCTTGGCCCGCACGTCTTTGTCGCCTTTGAGCAAGGCCAGGAAGTCGGCGCTCTCACCGCTCCACACTTTCATGGCGTTGCGCTGCACCAGCCGGTAGGCGTCCTCGCGCGGCACGCCCTTTTGCGTGAGCGCGATCAGCACGCGCTGCGAATGGATGAGCCCGCCGAGCCGGTCGAGGTTCTTCTGCATGGTGGCGGGATAGACGATCAGTCTGTCGATGATGCCGGCCAAGCCGCGCCAGCGCGAAATCGAGCGTCACCGTCGCGTCGGGCCCGATCATGCGCTCGACGCGAGGAATGCGAAATATCGCGCTCGTGCCACAGCGCGACGTTCTCCATGGCGGGGAGGGCGTAAGAGCGCACCATGCGCGCCAGTCCGGTGAGGTTTTCCGACAACACCGGATTGCGCTTGTGCGGCATGGCGGAGGAGCCCTTCTGCTTTTCGGAGAAGAACTCCTCGGCTTCCAGCACCTCGGTGCGCTGCAGATGGCGAATTTCGGTGGCCAGCCGCTCGATCGAGGAGGCGACCACCCCAAGCGTAGCGAAATACATGGCGTGGCGGTCGCGCGGGATGACCTGCGTGGAGATCGGCTCGACGCGCAGCCCCATGGCCTTGGCGACATGCGCTTCCACGCGCGGATCGACCTGCGCGAAGGTGCCGACCGCGCCTGAGATGGCGCAGGTCGCAACTTCTTCACGCGCGGCATGCAGGCGGCGCCGCGCGCGCGCAAATTCGGCATAGGCCTGCGCCAGCTTGAGGCCGAAGGTGGTCGGCTCGGCATGGATGCCGTGCGAGCGGCCGATGGTCGGCGTCATCTTGTATTCGAAGGCGCGGCGCTTGAGCGCGGCGAGCAAGGCGTCGACGTCGGCGAGCAGAATGTCGGCGGCGCGCACCAGCTGCACATTGAGGCAGGTATCGAGCACGTCCGAGGAGGTCATGCCGGAATGCACGAACCGCGCTTCCGGTCCGACGATCTCGGAAAGATGCGTCAGGAATGCGATGACGTCGTGCTTGACCTCGGCCTCGATGGCGTCGATGCGGGCGACGTCAAATTTGGCGGCTTTGCCTTTGTCCCAGATCTTCTTTGCCGCCTCCTTCGGGATAATGCCGAGCTCGGCCATGGCCTCGGCGGCGTGCGCTTCGATCTCGAACCAGATGCGGAATTTCGTTTCCGGCGACCAGACCGCAACCATGTCGGGGCGGGAGTAGCGGGGGAATCACGCCGCTTCTCCGCGCGCCAGCGCCGCCGCGTTGCGAATGGCGGCGATATTGGCCTTGTAGTTGCCGCCCTTGAACACGGCGGAGCCGGCGACCAGCGCATTGGCGCCGGCCTGCACCACGCGTGGCGCGATCTCGGCGGTGACGCCGCCATCAATCTCGATGTCGATCGGGCGGGCGCCGACCAGCGCGCGCACGGCGGCAATTTTATCGAGCGCGGCCGGAATGAAGGTCTGCCCGCCGAAGCCGGGATTGACCGACATGATAAGGACGAGGTCGACCAGATCGATGACGTGCTCGATGGTCGAGACCGGCGTCGCCGGATTCATGGTCACGCCCGCCTTCTTGCCGAGCGCGCGGATCGCCTGCAGCGAGCGGTGCACGTGCGGGCCGGCCTCGACATGCACGGTGATGATGTCGGAGCCGGCCTTGGCGAAGGCCTCCAGATAAGGGTCGCAGGGCGCGATCATCAGATGCACGTCGAGTGTCTTCTTGGTGAGCGGGCGGATTGCCTGCACGACCGCCGGACCGATCGAGATATTGGGCACGAAGTGTCCGTCCATCACGTCGACGTGGATCCAGTCCGCGCCCGCGGCTTCGACTGCGCGCACCTCCTCGCCCAGTCGCGCGAAATCGGCGGAAAGGATCGAAGGGGCGATGATGAGCGGACGAGCCATGGGCGAAGCTCCAGACGGCGTTCGCGTAACACGGGGCGCAGGCGCGGGCAACGCGCGGGCAGCAGCGTGGTTCACAGCCATTAATTTCCGCCAGCCCGGCAAAAATTGCCGAATTTGAACGCGCCACGGCGGCACCACGGCGCCGACAAACTGTGGAAAACGTCAAATACGGCGGCTGTTTTTCGCTCCGGGTGGAATTGGTGCGGCCCTTGCATTGCTTCGGGGGAGAGGCGCCAATTCTCGGCGCACTGAGGAGTGGCGGACGCCTATGTTCGGTTCGGTCAGTGTTGCCCTAGGCGTCCTGTCGACGGTCTCGTCGTTGCTTGAATCCGCCACCGGCGGTGTTGAGAAAGCCGCGGCCGGCGGGCCGTCCTCGCCACCCCAGCAATTCGATCCGATCCCGTCCTCGCAAACGGCCGCCAAGCCGACACCTCTCAACTCGGGCGTCGTGCTGTCCAAATTCGACAAGCATACCCAAGCAGCCCTGCTCGCATTGCAAGAGCGGCAATACCGCGCCTAGGCTGGCGCGCCTGCGGCCGGCGATCCATATATGTGACGTCCCCGCGTGCGGGCGGACACAAAAGGACATCGCGTGGCCCGAACTGACGCCATCGTGCTCGGCGCCGGCATTGTCGGCACCTCGATCGCATTGCATCTCGCCAAACGCGGCTTGAGCGTGGCGCTGGTCGACCGCGCCGGCGTGGGCGAGCAGACCTCCTATGGCAATTCCGGTGTCATCGAGGGCAGCACCATCCTGCCGCCGGCATTTCCGACGAGCTTTGCCGCGGTGCTGCGGGTCGCGTTGAAGCGCGCGAGCGAAGCCAATTATCATTTGTCGTTCTTGCCGCAGGTGGCGCCCTGGCTCTTGGCTTTTCGGGCGGCCTCATCAGCCGGGCCGGCTTGCGGAGACCGCGCGGCTCAACCGCCCGCTGTTCGCGCGCGCCGTGGCGGACCACGAGGCGCTGATGGAGGAGGCCGGCGCCACCCAGTATTTGCGCAAGACCGGCTGGCTCAAGCTTTACCGCAGCGACACCGCCTTTGCCGCGCTCAAGCCGGAATTCGAGCTCGCCGCCGAGTTCGGGCTGCCGCTGCAGGCGCTCGATGTTGCCGGCGCGCAGGCGCTTGAGCCATCGCTCAGTCCGGTGTTTACACGCGCGGTGTTCTGGCCGAAGGCGGCGAGCGTGAGCAATCCGCTGGCCGTGACGCGCGCCTATGCCAAGCGCTTTAGCGCACTCGGCGGCGTGATGCTCGTCGGCGATGCGCGCTCGCTGCACAAGGCCGGCAACCGCTGGCGGGTCGAGACCAACGAAGGCGGCGTCGACGCGCCGGAAGTCGTGGTGGCGCTGGGACCATGGGCGCCCGATTTGCTGGAGCCACTCGGCTTGAAATTGCCGATGGCGGTCAAGCGCGGCTATCACCGGCACTTCCGTGCGCAAGGCAATGCGGCGTTGCAGCGGCCGGTGGTCGATGTTGAAAACGGTTATCTGATCACGCCGATGGAGCAGGGCATTCGGCTAACCACCGGCGCTGAGTTCGCCGCGCGCGATGCGGCACCGACGCCGGTGCAATTCGACCGGCTGATGCCGAAGGCGCGTGCGCTGTTTCCCTTGGGCGAGCGCGCGGACGACAAGACCTGGCTCGGCAGCCGGCCCTGTTTTCCGGATTCGCGGCCCGTGATCGGTCGCGCGCCCGGTTTGCCCGGGCTGTGGCTCGCCATCGGTCATGCGCACTGGGGTCTCACGCTCGGACCCGCTACCGGGCGGCTGCTCGCCGAGATGATCTCCGGCGACCAGCCGTTTTGCGATCCGGCGCCTTACCGCGCGGAGCGCTTTCTCTAACGGGCGAATTTGTCCTTCCAACTCGGCAATGCGCCTGGGAAGGGCAGTGCCGTCGCCTCGTAGACGCCGCGGGCGATGGCGCGCGCCATCACGTTGGCAGCCACCATCCCGAGCTCGGCAAGCCCATAGAACGGATCGGCGAGTTGCTTGTCGCCGATCGCCGCCGAGAAGATCGCGTCACCGTCGAGCGGGGTGTGCACAGGGTAGATGGCGCGGGCAAAACCGTCATGCGCCATGATGGCGAGGCGATTGCACTGAGCCTTGTTCAGTTTGGCGTCGGTCGCTATGACGGCGAGCGTGGTGCTTTCCTGCGGCCCACCCTTGGCGCGAATCTTGAGATCGGATGTCGAGATGGAGGCCGGCCAACCGCGTCCGCCGAATTCGCCGTCTTGCTCGAATGGTGCGGCCCAGAAATGCGGACCGTCGCCGATCACCGTCGTGCCTACGGCATTGACTGCGACCAACGCACCGACCGTGATGCCGTCGCCGGTCGTCGGCCGAAGCGGAGCCGATGCCGCCTTTCAGTGTCGCCGTGGTGGTGCCGAGGCCGGCGCCGACGCTGCCGAGCGCGAAATCCGCACCGGCGGATTTTGCCGCTTCGTAGCCGAGCTCACGATAGAGCGGATAGCGGCCCCAATCCTTGTCGCCGCCGTTGAGCAGAGTCGAACATGATGGCCGCCGGCACGATCGGCACCACCGCATCGCGTATGCTGAAGCCGCGGCCCTGCTCGCGCAGCCAGGCCTGCGCGCCTGAAGCGGCATCGAGCCCGAAGGCCGAACCGCCGGACAGCACGATGGCGTCGATGCCTTCCACCGTCTGAGCCGGGTCGAGCAGCGCGGTCTCGCGCGTGCCCGGCCCGCCGCCGCGCACGTCAATGCTTGCCACCACCGCGGTATCGAACACCACGACCGTCGCGCCTGAGCCAAGCTTGGGGTCGCCGGCGTGGCCGACGCGGACGCCGGGGATGTCGGTGATGAGATTGCGCTGTGCCGTCATTGCCTCAATCGCTTATCACATCCGCGCCATTCCGGTCATGGCACCTTGCCATCGCCACACTTGGCCGTGCATACCGGCCGCCATGCACAGCGATGTCACCATCTTGGCCGCCCTCATTGCCGGCGTGGTCAGCTTTCTCTCCCCCTGCGTCCTGCCTTTGGTGCCGCCTTATTTGGTGTTCCTGGCCGGCACCTCGCTGGAGCGCTTTGCCGACCGCGAGCCGGAGCCGCGCGTGCGCCGGGAAACGGTGCTGGCGGCGCTGCTGTTCGTCCTCGGCTTCTCTACTGTGTTCGTGGCGCTGGGCGCCAGCGCGAGCGTGATCGGCTCGCTTATGCGCGCTTATTCGGAGCCGCTCTCCATCATCGCCGGGGCGGTGATCATCATCATGGGCCTGCACTTCCTCGGGCTGACGCCGATTGCATGGTTGCACCGGCAGAAACGATTAGAGGTGACCAAGCCCGTCGGCCTGTGGGGCGCTTACGTGATAGGGCTGGCCTTCGCCTTCGGCTGGACGCCCTGCATCGGTCCGATCCTGGCGGCGATTTTGGCGGTGGCGGCGTCCGAACAGACGGTCACCAAGGGCGCCGGCCTGCTCGCGGTCTACTCGCTCGGGCTCGGCATTCCTTTCATCATCGCCGCCTTCGCGATCGAGCCGTTCGCCAAATTTCTCGCGCGCTTCAAGAATTACCTGCATCGCGTCGAGCAGGTCATGGGCGGGCTCTTGGTGCTCACCGGCATCGCCTTCCTGACCGGCAGCATCAACCAGATGAGCGTGTGGCTGTTGGAGGCGTTTCCGGCGCTGGGCCGGATCGGCTGACGGCCAGCAAAAAGCCCGCCCCGGCGCGCGGGGCGGGCTGCTGACATCGGGATCGCGGAATCGGACTATTCGAGCTCGCCGTAGGTGCCGTCCTTCTTCCACTCGTAGAACACGTAGTCGAGCTTTTTGATGTCGCCCTTCTTGTCATAGCGAGATCGGACCCAGCACCGTGTCCCACTTGCCGCTCCTGATCGTGGCGGCGACCTTCTTCGGATCGGTCGTCTTCGCCTTCTTGACGGCCTGCGTCCAGACCTGCAAGGCGGCATAGGTGTAGAGCGTGTAGCCTTCCGGATCGATGCCCTTGGCCTTGAAGCGCTTCACCACCGCGGCGGCGGTCTTCCTCTTGCGCGGATCGGGGCCGAAGGTGAACAACATGCCGGCGCCGGCGTCGCCGGTGATCGACCAGAACTCGTTGGTCGCGATGGCGTCACCCGAGATCATCTGAGCGCTCATGCCCTGCGCGCGCATCTGGCGCAGGATCAGGCCCGCCTCGGTGTGATAGCCGCCGACATAGACGACATCGATCTTGTCTGCCTTCATGCGCGACACCAGCGCGTTGAAGTCCTTTTCGCCCGCGGTATAGGCCTCGTACATCTTTTCCTTCACGCCGGCCTTGTTGATCGCCTTCTTGGTCTCGTCGGCGAGTCCTTTGCCGTAGGTCGACTTGTCTTGCAGGATGGCGATGTTCTTGCCCTTGTAATGGTCGACGATGTACTTGCCGGCAACGGCGCCCTGCTGGTCATCGCGACCGCAGACGCGGAACGTGTTCCACATGCCGCGCTCGGTGAACTTCGGATTGGTCGAGGCGGGCGTGATCTGCAACACACCGGCTTCGGCATAAACGTCGGAGGCCGGGATCGACGAGCCCGAGCAGAAGTGACCGTCGACGAACGGCACTTTCAGGCCGACCAGTTTCTCGGCGACGGAGCGCGCCTGCTTCGGATCGCAGGCGTCGTCTTCCATGTCCATCTTGATCTTCTTGCCGAGCACGCCGCCGGCGGCGTTGATGTCGGCGACGGCAAGCTCGGCGCCGTTCTTGAACTGCTGGCCGAACGTGGCGTATTGGCCGGTCAGCGGACCGGCAACGCCGATGGTGATGTCCTGCGCGGACGCCGCGCCGGTGAGCGCCAGGCACAGGCCCGCCGCCAGTCCAGTAAGCCGCAACATATTCATGGTCTGCTCCTCTTTCGCAGGTAACGACGTCGGCGAGCCATGACGGCTCGCGGCGGTGGAACCTCGAGCGTTTGTTTTCTTAAGAATTGCACGGAAGTAGCCGTCCCGCCAGCCGGTTTTTCAGGCTTGTGGCCCGCGTTCGCGCCAGCTGAAGGGGCCGGTGCGCTCGTAAAGCCAGGGATATTGCCGCGCCATCTGGTTGGTGCGGGTGATCCGGAAGGAGAGCGAGCCCATCGCCACGAGGTAGGCCGCGTCGACCAAGTAGGACGCCACCGACAGGATGTCGCCGTGAAACAGCGCGAAATGCAGGAAACGCACTGCGGCGCTGAGCAGCAGAATATACATGACCACGTACCAATAGGGCCGCCAGGTCGAGGAAATGGCCCGCCCGGCCATGAGCGCAGCGCCGCCGCCGATGACCCCGGTCACCATCACGACCTGCAGCCAGGTTTCCTGCGCATAGAGTTCGCTCATCGCACCTCCATGGTCACTTGCGACCGCCCTCCAGATAGGCGGCGCGGACTTCCGGCCGCTGCAGCAATTCGCGGCCCGGCCCCGACATCGTGATCGAGCCGTTGACCATGACATAGCCGCGATGAGCGAGCTTGAGCGCATGATAGGCGTTCTGCTCGACCAGGAACACGGTGAGCTTTTCACGCTCGTTGAGCTCGCGAATGGCGTCGAAGATCTGCTTCACCAGCAACGGTGCCAGCCCGAGCGAAGGCTCGTCCAGCAGCAGCAGGCGCGGCCGGCTCATCAGCGCGCGGCCGATTGACAGCATCTGCTGCTCGCCGCCCGATAATGTGCCGCCACGCTGGCCAAGGCGTTCCTTCAGGCGCGGGAACAGCTGGAATACGCGCTCGAGGTCTTCCTCGAAATTGGACAGGTCGCTGACCGTCGCGCCCATCTGAAGATTTTCGATTACCGTCATACGTCCGAAGATGCGGCGGCCCTCCGGCGCCTGGGCGATGCGCAGGCGCGCGATTTCATGCGCTTGCAGGCCGGTGATATCCTGGCCGTCGAAGACAATGCGACCTTCGCGTGGACGCGGGTCGCCGAAGATGGTCATCATCAGCGTCGACTTGCCGGCGCCGTTGGCGCCGATCATGGCGACGATCTCGCCGGGATTGACCTCGACGTCGACACCCTTCAACGCGACGATGTTGCCGTAATAGGTCTTGACCCCGCGCACCGCGAGCAGCGGCGCGGCAGCCGCGGCCGTTGCCGTCGATGGGGAGGCGGGCGCGCTCACAGGCCGGCCTCCGCGTGGGCTACCTCGATCTCCTCGTCCTGCACGCCGAGATAGGCGGCGATCACCTTGGGATCGTCGCGCACCGCGGCGGGAGCCGCGTCGGCGATCTTGATACCGTAGTCGAGCACGACGATGTGATCGGAGATTTCCATCACCACCGACATGTCGTGCTCGATCAACAGGATCGAGGTGTCGTGCTCGGCGCGGATGAACAGTAGCAGCTCGTTAAGCTCGCTGCTTTCACGGGCATTGAGGCCGGCGGCCGGCTCGTCCAGGCACAGCAGCACCGGATCGGCGCACATCGCGCGCGCAATCTCGAGCCGACGCTGCGCGCCGTAGGGCAGCGCGCCGGCCGGGTCGTCGGCGCGGTCGAGCAGACCGATGCGGTCGAGCCAGTAGCGCGCGCGGTCGACCGCCTGGCGTTCGGCGGCGGTGAAGGAGCCAAGTTTGAGCATGCCAAGAATGGTCATACCGGAGGCGCGCATCAGCAGGTTGTGCTGCGCCACCAACAGATTCTCCAGCGCGGTCATGCCGGCGAACAGGCGGATGTTCTGGAAGGTGCGGGAGACGCGCGCGAGCTTGGAGATACGGAAGTCGAACAGACGCTCGAGCAGATAGGTCGTGCCGTCGGCGTGGGTGAGGCGGATCATGCCGACGGTCGGCTTGTAGAAGCCGGTGATGCAGTTGAACACCGTGGTCTTGCCGGCGCCATTGGGGCCGATCAGCGCGGTGATGTCGCGATATCGGGCGGTGAACGAGAGGTCTTGGACCGCGACGAGGCCGCCGAACCGCATCGACAGATGCTCGACGGCGAGGATCGTGCCGGCCACGGCGTCAGACATGCGGCTGCCTCCGCGACCATGTCACCGCGCGCGCCTGTTTGACCACCTCCGCGGGAACGTCCTTTTCCCGGCCGAGGAAAATCGTGGGCGCGCGCGTCGCTACCAGACCGCGCGGCCGCCAGATCATGATCCCGACCATCGCGAGGCCGAAGATCAGCATGCGGTACTGCGCGAATTCGCGGAAGAACTCGAAGCCGCCCAGCATCACCGTCGCGGCCACCACCACGCCGATTTGCGAGCCCATGCCGCCGAGCACCACGATGGCCAGCACCAATGCCGAACTCGGTGAAGGTGAAGCTCTCCGGGCTGATGAAGCCCTGTCGGGTGGCGAAGAACGAGCCGGCAAAGCCGGCGAACATCGCGCCCATGGCAAAGGCCGTAAGCTTGGTATTGGTGGTGTTGATGCCGAGCGAGCGGCAGGCAATCTCGTCCTCGCGCAGCGCCTCCCAGGCGCGTCCGATCGGCAATCTCCGCAGCCTGATCGTCACCAGATTGGTGATCAGCGCCAGCACCAGGATCAGGTAGTAGAGGAAAATGATGCGGTGGATCGGCGACCATTGCAGCCCGAACGTGTCGGCGAAGCTGCCGGTGTCGTTGTTGAACGGCAGCCCGAAGAAGCTTGGTCGCGGCACGCCGGTGATGCCGTCGGGGCCATGGGTCAGGCTCTGCCAGTTGATCAGTATCAGCCGGACGATCTCGCCAAACGCGAGCGTGACAATGGCGAGATAGTCGCCGCGCAGCCGCAGCACAGGAAAGCCGAGGA
The DNA here is from genome assembly GCA_963761245.1 of uncultured Alphaproteobacteria bacterium. GTDB lineage: Bacteria > Pseudomonadota > Alphaproteobacteria > Rhizobiales > Xanthobacteraceae > Pseudolabrys. Next base: position 172,458 of record CAVXGN010000031.1, read on the forward strand.
TGATTCCCCAGAAGGAGGCGAGGATGCCGGCGAGCGGCAAGCAGATCCAGAATGAGAAGCCGAAGTGCTCCGCCAACAGCGCGTAGGAATAGGCGCCGACCGCATAAAAGGCGACGTAGCCGAGATCGAGCAGGCCAGCGAGGCCCACCACGATGTTCAGGCCCCAGCCCAGCATCACATAGGTCAGGACCATGATGCCGATATCGAGCAGATAACGGTTGGTCGAGAATATGATCGGCACCGCGATGGCAAAGGCGAGCAGCGCGAGCCCGGCGAGGCGCGTCAGCGTTTTTGCGCTCGTCCGCAGGCTCGCCGGCAGGACCAGGCTCGGCATGAAATTTCGTTCGCCGAGCAGGAACTCGCGCACGAAGGCGCCGGCGAAAACCACGCCGACGATGATCGCCAGCGCTTTTGGTCGCCCGCTCAGCACCAGCGCGCCGGCGGGACCTGTGTCGGTCTTGATCCCGATCATCAGCGAGAACAGCCCGAAGGCGATCAAGGCAGACAGCAAGGCGCGTTTAAGCGCCGCGACGAAATCGAAGTGGCGTCCGGTGCCTTGGGCGGAAAGGGCTGACACGCCGGTTGCGCCCTCTTTAGACTTTCTCGACTTCCGGTCGGCCGAGAATGCCGGTCGGAAGGAAAATCAATACGATCACGAGGATGGAAAAAGCCGCGACGTCCTTGTACTCGACGGAAAAATAGGCCGACCAGAACGTCTCGATAAGGCCGATCAGCAAACCGCCCAGCATGGCGCCCGGTAGCGACCCTATGCCGCCCAGCACGGCCGCGGTGAACGCTTTCACGCCGGCAATGAAGCCGATGTAGAAATCGATCACGCCGTAGTAGAGCAGGTGCATGATGCCGGCGACGGCGGCGAGCGCCGCGCCGATAATGAACGTGTAGGAAATGGTGCGGTCGACATTGACGCCGAGCAGTGAGGCCATCTTGATGTCCTGCTCGCAGGCGCGCATGTCGCGCCCGAGGCGCGTGCGCGCGACGATCCAGGAGAAGACCACCATCAGCGCGATCGTGACCAAGACCACCAGAATTTGTACGTTGGAGAGCTGAACCGCAAAATCGTTGCTTTCCACCAGCGTATAGCCGCCGGGGATCAGCGGAGGCAGCGGCTTGACGCGCGCGCCTTGCGCGATCTGCGCGTAGTTTTGCAGCACGATCGACATGCCGATCGCCGAAATCAGCGGGGCCAAGCGGAACGAGCGGCGCAGCGGCCGGTAGGCGAACCGCTCAACCGTCCAGCCGTAGAGCGAGGTGATCGCCATCGCGATCAACAGGACCAGGAAGAGGGCGAGCGGGACGGCGGTGATGCCAAGGGCGACCAGGGCAAGAAACGCGATCAAGGCGATGAAGGCACTGATCATGAAAATATCGCCGTGGGCGAAATTGATCATGCCGATGATGCCGTAGACCATCGTGTAGCCGATGGCGATCAGGCCATAGATGGCGCCAAGCGTGATGCCGTTGATGAGCTGCTGGAGAAAGTAGTCCATGCGTCCCCTCACTTCCGCATGGCTGCCCGGCTGACAACCTTGGTTTCGCCCTGAAAAGGCTTAACAGGGCGGAGCGAGAGCGGCAACGCTTGCGCAAGGCATGTTATTAAGTCGTTCGTCGCAGGGAGAGGGCCAAACTTGTCCGCCGGCCTCGAAATCACAGTTCGCATCGCCTGCTATGCGGCGGTTTTCGCCGCCATGGCGTTGTGGGAGTGGCGGGCGCCGCGCCGCCGGCTGAGCGTGGGTCGGCTGCCGCGCTGGCCGCACAATCTCGGCATCCTGGTCGTCGACATCGTGGCGGTGCGGCTCTTGGTTCCAACCGCGGCGGTCGGCTTTGCTCTGATCGCCGGCGAGCGCGGTTGGGGTCTGTTTCGCCTATTGGCTCTGCCGGATTGGGCGGCGATCATCTTGGGCGTCATCGCGCTCGACCTCGTGATCTACACCCAGCATGTCGTCTTCCATCACGTGCCGGTGTTGTGGCGGGTGCACCGCATGCACCACGCCGACCTGGACATCGACCTGACCACCGGCGTGCGCTTCCATCCGATCGAAATTCTGCTGTCGCTGGGAATTAAAATCGCGGCCGTGCTGGCGCTCGGCGTGCCGGCAATCGCCGTGCTGATCTTCGAGGTGCTGCTGAATGCGACGTCGATGTTCAATCACAGCAACGTGGCTCTGCCGCCGCGGCTCGACGCCATTGCGCGCTGGATCGTGGTGACGCCGCAGATGCATCAAGTGCATCACTCGATCCTGCGTGAAGAGACCGACAGCAATTTCGGTTTCAATTTGCCGTGGTGGGACCGACTGTTCGGCACCTACCGGGCCAAACCGATGGCGGGCGAGCAGGGCATGACCATCGGCCTGCCGGTATTTCGCGATTTGGCCGAACTCCGGATCATGCGCCTGCTCACGCAGCCGTTTCGCAGCGATGGTAATCCGCAACGGTAGCCCTCGCTGGGCGGCTCAATGCAAGCCGCCGAACACCCAAATCAGAAGCAGGATCGGCAGCGGAATTCCGAGCAGCCAAAGCAACAGATAGCGTCCCATGGTAATCCCCTATTGTTCGTTTCGGTGAACAGGGGAACTCGCATGGCTGCGTCGGGTTCCTGCATGCGGGGATGACGGAACAAGGAAGGCGAATGTGCGTTGTTATTACCCTGGGGCGGGGAGCCAACGTTGGAAGGAAATAAAATGAGTCAAGATCAGAATCCCAAGCAGCCTCCGGGACAGCAACAGCAGGGCGGGCAACAGCCCGGTCAGCAGCAAGGCGGCGGCCAGCCGAAGCCGGGTCAGCAGCAGCAACAGCAGCCGCGCCCGGGTCAGGGTGGCCAGCAGGGCGGTCAAAACCCACAGAACCGCTGACGCGCTGCAGCAAAATCTACGGAAGCCCCGCCATGCGGCGGGGCTTTTGATTCTGTATATCCGAAGGCGACGCGTTGGCCTTGTTTGCTGGCTCGCTTATGCTTGGCGGCCATGGCGACGACGGCGCTTCCGCTCTTCCATCTCTACGGCGATCCGCCGGACGATTCCGCTTTCGACTTCATCCATATCGAGACCATCGCGTCGCGTTCTTCGATTCACGACTGGACGATCCGCGCGCACCGCCATCGCAATCTGTTTCAGATCCTGCTGATCGAAAAAGGCGGCGGCGAGATGAGCTTTGAAACGGCGAACGTTGCGTTTGCCGCGCCAACGGTGATCCTGGTGCCGGCGACTACCGCGCATGGGTTCCGTTTCCATCCGGAAGTGACCGACGGCTGGGTGGTGAGTTTCACCGAGGACGTGGCCGACGCCATCGGGCGCAATTCCGGCGAGGCGCTCGCCCGGCTGAAGGCGGTGGCGGCCGATCCGCTGGTGCCGTTGTCGGACGCGGCGGAAGCCAAACGCCTGTCGGCGCTTTGCGCGGACCTCGACGAAGAAGCTTCCCTTGCGCGCGAGGGCTTTCGCCTCGCCATGCGCGGACTGCTGGCGCTGATCTCGATCGAGGCGGTACGCTTGGCGGTGAGCCGCGCGCGCACCGGCACGGTGACGCTGGCGGCGGCCGACCAGCGGGTCGATGAATTGCGCCGGCTTATCGACGAGCATTTCCGCAAGGAACGGCTGATCAGCTTCTACGCCCGCAAGTTGGCGATGACCGCCGACCGGCTCAATGACCACGTCAAACGGGCAACGGGGGTCACCGCCGGCCACCTGATCCGCCAGCGGGTGTTGACCGAAGCCAAGCGGCAATTGGTGTTTACCAATCAGGCGATCCACGAAATCGCCTACGATCTCGCTTTCTCCGATCCTTCGCACTTCACGCGCTTTTTCCGCAAGCAGACCGGCACCACGCCGCAGGCGTTCCGCGAGGGCCGCGGCGGTTAAGGTTGAGATGTTCGCTTAAGGGGTAAGGTAAAGAATCGGTTTGCTTTGAAAACGGCATTTGAGGCGATTACGTCGGAATTTCTCAACAGGAGGAATCCATGCGTAAAGCCTCGAGTGTCGTCGTTGCCATGATCCTGGCGGTCGCGCTCTATTTCACCTTGGTCTGGGGCTTCGACGCGTTGCACGTGCTGACGTCGCCGACCTACGGACTCGAGGATGTCTGGCGCGCGCAATTCCTGTTCGGCATCGGCCGCGTGTTCGGGCTTTATCCCGATGCGCTGATCCGGCTGGCCATTTTCTTCGGCGTCATGAAGCTGACGGTCGCCGGCGTCTGCGGCGTACACGTGGTTGATCGCATCCGCACTTTGATCAACGGAAAACCGAATAACGAAATCTTCGAGGCCGGCCTCATCATGGTGACGTTGCTCAGCCTGGCCGCCGTCATTCCGGCGCTGTGGATGCAGAACATGGACGTGGTGCGCGATGAGACCATCCAAATGCTGCTGGCGGCGATCGCCGCCGCGCTCTGCGTCATCGAGCGGACCGACGTCAACGCGGCGGCCAACGCGGTCAAGAACAAGCTCGAGATCTGGCACCCGACCTGGTACACGCCCTGGCGCCGCTGATCGCGGCGCCTCACTACAATCTCGGCTCGCGCAGGCCGCGACCCGGCGTCTAGTCTGGCGCGCGGTCGTCCTCGTTGACTACTTTGTCTTCCCCAACTCGGCGACGACCTCGGCCGCATCCTTGAAGGCGTGGTTGGCGGCCGGCACGCCGCAATAGATCGCCTGCTGCAGGATGATCTCCTTGATGTCATCCTCGGAAAAGCCGCCTTCGCGAAGCGCCGCGCCGACATGCAGGCGGAATTCGTCCCACTGGCCGAGCGCGATCATGGTGCCGATCACCAGCACGCGCCGGGTGCGCTCGTCATAGTGCGGCCGCGTCCAGATCTCGCCCCAGGCGGCGCGGGTGATGAAGTCCTGGAACTCCGCGTTGAACGGCGACTTCTTGGCATTGGCGCGATCGACCCATTCGTTGCCCAACACCTTGCGGCGCCGGGCCATGCCGCGCTCGTGGCGATCCTTCTCGTCCATCGCGGTTGCTCTACTGCAGGAAGTTGAGAACGGTGTCGGTATAAGCCTTGGGCTGCTCCATGTTGGAAATGTGCGCCGCCTCGAGGCTGACGAGCTTGGCGCCCTTGATCGCCTTCTGGATGATCTCGCCCGCCGACGGCGGCGTCGCGGCGTCTTGCGCGCCGACGATCACCAGGGTCGGCGTCGTGATGCGCGGGTTCGACTCGCGGAAATCCATGTCGCGCACCGCCTCACAGCAGCCGATATAGCCGGGCAGCTTGGTGGCGACGAACATCGCGCGCATGCGTGCGAGCACGTCGGGCGCGCGCTTGCGGAAGCCTTCGGTGAACCAGCGCTGCATATTGGCGTCGACCAAGGCTTCCAAGCCGTTCTCAGTGACGAACTTGATGCGGTCGTTCCACGGCGCTTTGTCGGCGTAGTAGGAATTGGTGTTGGACAGCACCAGTTTCTCGACGCGGTCGGGCGCGTTGGCGCCCAGCCACTGTCCGACCATGCCGCCCATCGACAGCCCGCACCAATTGGTCTTCTTGATCTTGAGCGCATCGAGCACGGCCAGCACGTCGCGGCCGAGCCGCTCCATCGAGTAGGGGCCCTGCGGAATACCGGACTGTCCATGACCGCGGCGATCGTAGCGGATCAGGCGGAAGTGCTTGGCGAACTCGGGCGCCTGGTCGTCCCACATGTGCAGATTGGTGCCGAGCGAATTCGACAGCATCAGCGCCGGCGCGCCCTCGCGGCCCTCGACTTCGACATAGATCGGGCAGCCGTCATCGACAGTAATCGTTGGCATGAAAGTCCTCCCTGACCTCAATTCACCTGGCGCTTTCGCCTTGGACGACACCCTTAAAGGGCAAGACACGCCCTGCAAAGCTCTTTTCAGCGCCCGCGCGAGGGCTTAAACCGGATCGCGCACAAGGAGACGATGCCGATGGCGATGACAATGACGGGCGAGGTCCAGCTTCCGGCTACCCGCGAGGCGGTCTGGGAAAAGCTCAACGACGCGGAGACGCTCAAGGCTTGCATCCCCGGCTGCGAGGAGTTGGTCAAGCTTTCGGACACCGAAATGACGGCGGTTGCCACGACCAAGATCGGCCCGGTCAAGGCGCGGTTCAAAGGAAAAGTCCATCTGACCGACCTGGATCCGCCCAACGGCTACAAGATTTCCGGCGAAGGCGACGGCGGCGTCGCCGGCTTCGCCAAAGGCGGTGCCATCGTTGCTTTGGCGGAAAAAGACGGCGGCACACTGCTCACCTACAACGTAGAGGCGCAGATCGGCGGCAAGCTCGCCCAACTAGGTCAGCGCCTGGTCAATGGCGCCGCCAAGAAGATCGCCGACGAATTTTTCAAGAATTTCGCGGCGGTTTTCAGCCCAACGCCGGCCTGATCCCACACTTCACCGCGCGTTGAACGGCTTTTTTGCCGCAGAGTCCCTTGACCGGGCAGCCGCCGGAGGTTCAAAGTCATTCCAGTTCCAAGGTGCATTCGGGACGAAATCGATCGCGATTTGAGGCCCGAGGCCCCGCCGCCTACAGCACTCGACGCAAAAAGAGGGCTTTGGCCCCGAAATTGGGAGGAAGGTCATGCCAGCCGTATCGATGACGGTGAACGGCAAAGCCGTCACCGGAGAGGTCGAAGCGCGCACCTTGCTGGTGCAATTCCTGCGCGAAAACCTGCGTCTCACCGGCACGCATGTCGGCTGCGATACCTCGCAATGCGGCGCCTGCGTCGTGCATGTCGACGGCATTGCCGCCAAATCGTGCACCACGCTCGCGCTTCAATGCGAGGGCGCCCAGGTCACCACCATCGAAGGCCTGGCCGAGCCGGGCGGTCCTCTGCACCCGATGCAGGAGGCGTTCCGCGAGAACCACGGCTTGCAATGCGGCTATTGCACGCCGGGCATGATCATGGCCGCGCTCGATATCGTGCGCCGCAAGGGCAACGATCTCGACGAGCACACCATCCGTGAGCAGCTCGACGGCAATATCTGCCGCTGCACCGGCTACCACAACATCGTGAAAGCGATCGCCGCGGGAGCAAAGGCGATGGGCAAAGGCGGCGCGTCGCAACAGGCCGCCGAATAGCGTCAGAATAACAATCTTACGGGAGGAGACCGCCATGAGCGCGACGGGTATCGGCGCGGCGGTGCGCCGAAAGGAAGACTTCCGCTTCATCACCGGTACGGGACAATATACCGACGACGTGGTCAGACCGGGTGAGACCCGCGCCATTTTTGTGCGCTCGCCGCATGCCCGCGCCAGGATCAAGAGCATCGACGTCAGCGCGGCCAAGAGCATGCCGGGCGTCCTCGCCGTGCTCACCGGCGCGGAGCTTGCCAACGACAAGATCGGCAATCTCATCTGCGGCTGGATGATCCATTCCAAGGATGGCTCGCCGATGAAGATGGCGCCGCATCCGGCGCTCGCCTCCGGCACCGTCAACCATGTCGGCGATGCCGTCGCGGTGGTGATCGCCGAAACCAAGGCGCAAGGCCGCGATGCGGCCGAGAAGGTGAAGGTCGATTACGAGGTGTTGCCGGCCGTGGCCGATCCGGCCAAGGCTAAATCCGGCCCGCAGATCCACGAAGTGGCGCCGAACAACACCATCTACGAATGGGCGCTCGGCGACGCCAAGGCGGTGGATGCGGCCTTTGCCTCCGCCAAGCACGTCACCAAGCTCGACATCGTCAACAACCGGCTGGTGCCCAATGCCATCGAGCCGCGCGTTGCGCTCGCCGAATACGATTCCGGCACCGACCATCTGACGCTGTGGAACACGTCGCAGAACCCGCACGTGGCGCGGTTGGTGATCTCGGCTTTTGTCGGCATCACCCCCGAGCATAAATTGCGGGTGATCGCGCCCGATGTCGGCGGCGGTTTCGGCTCCAAGATCTTCATCTATCCGGAGGAGGTCGTTTGTCTCTGGGCGGCGCGCAAGGTGCGCCGGCCGGTGAAATGGACGGCCGAGCGCGCGGAGTCGTTTGTGACCGACGCGCATGGCCGCGATCACGTCACCCACGCCGAGCTTGCGCTCGACGAGCACGGCAAGATCGTGGCGCTGCGTGCGAAAACAATCGCCAATCTCGGCGCCTATATGTCGACCTTCTCGTCGTCGGTGCCGACCTATCTCTACGCAACGCTGTTGTCGGGCCAATACGACATCCCGCAGATCTATTGCGAGGTGGACGCCGTTTACACCAACACCGTCCCCGTGGACGCCTATCGCGGCGCCGGACGGCCGGAAGCGGCCTTCGTGGTCGAGCGGCTGGTGGAAGTGGCGGCGCGGGAGATGGGCATCGATCCGGCGGAATTGCGCAAGCGCAATTTCATCAAATCGTTCCCGCACCAGACCCCTGTGATCATGGCCTATGACGCCGGCGACTATAACGCCTCGCTCAAGAAGGCGATGGATCTCGCCGACGTGAAGGGCTTCAATAAACGCAAGCGTGAGGCGGCGCGCCACGGCAAGCTGCGTGGGCTCGGCTATTCCAACTATATCGAAGCCTGCGGCATCGCACCGTCGCAAGCGGTCGGTTCGCTCGGCTGCGGCGTCGGTCTGTGGGAAAGCGCGGAAGTGCGCGTCAACCCGACCGGTTCGGTGGAAGTGCTGACCGGCACCCATGCGCACGGCCAGGGGCACGAAACCACCTTCGCGCAACTGGTGTCGGAGCGGCTCGGCATTCCGTTCGAGAACGTCTCCATCGTGCACGGCGACACCGACAAGGTGCAGTTCGGCATGGGCACCTACGGCTCGCGCTCCGGCGCGGTCGGCATGTCGGCGATCGTGCAGGCGCTCGACAAGGTCGAGGCCAAGGCCAAGAAGGTCGCCGCCTATATGCTGGAGGCGGCCGAAGGCGACATCGAGTTCAAGGACGGCAAGTTCACCGTCGCCGGCACCGACAAATCGGCGGCTTTCGGCGACGTCGCGCTCAACGCCTATATCGCGCACAAGTTCGCCGGCGCCGATCTAGAGCCGGGTCTGAAGGAGACCTCCTTCTACGATCCGACCAACTTCACCTTCCCGGCCGGCTGCCACATCTGCGAGGTCGAGATCGACGCCGATACCGGCAAGACCGAGATCGTCAATTGGACCGCCGTCGACGACTTCGGCACCGTGATCAATCCGATGATCGTGGAAGGCCAGGTGCACGGCGGCATCGCGCAAGGCGTGGGGCAGGCGCTGTTGGAAGCCGCCATCTACGACAAGAACGGCCAGCTCGTCACCGGCTCGATGATGGACTACACCATGCCGCGTGCACACGACCTGCCGTCATTCAACGTCGGGCTCACCGAAACCAAGTCGCCGTCCAATCCGCTCGGCATCAAGGGCTGCGGCGAGGCCGGCGCTATTGCCGCGCCGGCGGCGGTGATGAATGCCATCACCGATGCCATCGGCACCGAGAAAATTGCCATGCCGGCCACCGCCAATGCGGTGTGGTCGGCGCTGAAAAGCGCGCAACCGCGTCAAGCCGCCTAACGGAGAGAGCAATGTACAATTTCACCTTCCACCGTCCCACCACGGTCCGCCAGGCGGCCGGCCTGTTATCGCGCAACCCGGAGGCCAAAATTCTCGCCGGTGGCCATTCGCTGCTGCCGGTGATGAAGCAGCGGCTGGCGCAACCCTCCGCGCTGATCGATCTGTCGCTGGTCGAGGGTATGTCCGGCGTCGAGTTGAAAGGCCGCTCGGTGGTGATCGGCGCCATGACGCGGCACGCGGATGCCGCCAATTCGTCGGTGCTGCAACAGGCGATTCCCGGACTTGCCATGGTGCCGAATTCGATCGGCGATCCGCAGGTGCGCAACCGCGGCACCATCGGCGGCTCGATCGCCAACAATGATCCCAATGCCGACTATCCGGCCGCCTGCCTCGGGCTCGGGGCGACCATCATCACCAACAAGCGGCGCATCGCCGCGGACGATTTCTTCACCGGCATGTTCACGACCGCGCTTGAGGACGACGAGATCATCACCAAGGTGCAATTCCCGATCCCGCGCAAGGCGGCCTACGAGAAATTCAAGCACCCGGCTTCCGGTTTCGCGCTGGTCGGCGTGTTCGTGTCCAAGCGCGGCTCGGAGAACCGCGTGGCGGTGACCGGCGCGGGCGCCAACGGCGTGTTCCGGGTGAAGTCGTTCGAGGAGGCGCTCAAGAAGCGCTTCGCGGCGAAGTCGCTCGAGGGCATGACCATTCCCGCGAACGGCATGAATAGCGACATCCACGCCAGCGCCGAATATCGCGCGCATCTGGTCGGCGTCTTGGCGCGCCGCGCGGTGGCGAAAGCGACGGCGTAAGGCGGCCGGCGCAAAGGCTTTATCCCGGGTTCATCGAGACGCGGCCGGCCGCGTCTTGATGGATAACGGCACCGGTCTCGGATTTCATTCTGCCAAGAAGCCAGACCAGCCCCTTGCCGCGAAAAGCGATCTTCACAAGCGCCTCGCTCGTCCTCGCCGCTGGATTCCTTGTGCTGTTCATCGGCGGCGGCGCGCGTTTCGCCGTCGGGTTGACGCTTAAGCCGATCGTCGACGAATTCGGGTGGGAACGCAGCGATCTTGGGATCGCAGTCGCCCTCTACCAAGTCGTGTCGGCCACGGCGATGTTCATGGCCGGCCGGCTCGCCGACCGCACCGGGCCGCGGCTGGTGCTCTGCGGCGGGCTGCTCGTCAGCGGCATTGGCATTGGCCTAATGAGCGTGATTGCGGCGCCCTGGCACGCGCTTGTTCTCTATGGCGTGGTCTTTGCGCTGGGCAGCGGCGCGGCCTCGATCATCCCGGTCGGCGTCATGGTGACGCGCGCGTTTCCGGCGCGCACCGGCATCGCCAATGCCGTGGTCATGTCGGGCATGAGCGTCGGCCAGCTTGTGGTCATAGCGACGCTCGCGGCGGTTCTGGTCGCGGTGAGCTGGCACGCGGTCTATCTCTGGCTCGGCGTCGCCCACCTCGCGCTGCTGCCGCTGTTGATCGTTGCCATCCCGAAAACGACGCCGGTGCAGACCCAAGCCGCGCGGCCGACCGGCGGCGTCGGCGTGATCGCGGCTTTCCGCACGCGCCGGTTCCGGCTGCTGCTGGCGATCTACGCAATCTGCGGCTTCGACGATTTTTTCGTGGCGACCCATGTTGTCGCGTTCGCGCAGGACCGCGGCGTCGACGCCTTCCTTGCGGGTAATCTGCTGGCTTTGATGGGGCTGACCGGCCTCATCGGGGTGGTTGCGGGCGGCGCTTTCAGCGACCGGTTCGGCCCGGTCTGGCCGACCGCGCTCACTTTTGCCGCACGCGTTGCGGTGTTCGCACTGGTGATGGTGAACCAGTCGGCGCTCTCGGTGGCGGTGTTCGCGCTGGTGTTCGGCGCAACGTTCTTGGTGACCGCGCCGCTCACCGTGGTGTTCGTGTCGCAAAGCTTCGGCACGCGCCATCTCGGCGCCATCACCGGCCTGATCACAATGGTCCATCAGATCTTCGGCGGTCTCGGCGCCTATCTCGGCGCCGCGATCTTCGACGCCACCGGCAGCTACACGTCCGCCTTCGCGATCATGCTCGCGGTCACGCTGCTTGCCCTGGTGTTGACGTTGCTGCTCGGGGTGTCACGCCGAGTCGCTGTCGGCTAGACGCCCGTCACTCGCGGTCCAACTCGCCCAACAGATCGTGCAGGTCGAGCGGGTTGGTGTACATGCGCAAGCCGCCGTCCGGGCGCTGCGGCCACATCGCCTTCGGCCGGTCCCAATAAAGCTCGACGCCGTTGTCGTCGGGGTCGCGCAGATAGAGCGCCTCGGAGACGCCGTGGTCGCTGGCGCCCTCGAGCGGGATCTTGGCGACGATCAGCCGGCGCAGCGCGTCGGCGAGCAGCCGCCGGGTCGGGTAGAGAATGGCGGTATGGTAAAGGCCGGTGGTGCCGGGAGGCGGCGGTGAGCCGCCCAGGCTCTCCCAGGTGTTGAGCCCGATATGGTGGTGATAGCCGCCGGCCGAGATGAAGGCGGCGCCGGGACGGCCGGTGGTCTGCTCAAAGCCCAAGACGCCGCAGTAGAAATCGAGCGCGCGCTGCAGATCGGCGACCTTCAGATGGACGTGGCCGATACGCACGCCGCGGGTCGATGGTCGGCAGGCGAAGGGCCTGTTTTTCAAGCGTTTCGGGCTCCGACATGATACCAATCCTTGGCTGGCCGTGGACGGCCGGAGACCCCACATGTAAGCCAACGCCGCCAACGGTTAAAGTGTCATCGAGGTTACCTGAGAATGTCCGTTACACCGCTTCCCGACAGCATCGACGCGACCCTCGCGCTGCTCGCCAAGGCCGACTACATCGCCGACCGCTCGCTGGCGACCGTGCTTTATCTCGCGCTCAAGATGGGCCGGCCGCTGTTTCTCGAGGGCGAGGCCGGGGTCGGCAAGACCGAGATCGCCAAGGTGTTGAGCGCGGCGCTCGGCCGCCGGCTGATCCGCCTGCAATGCTACGAGGGGCTCGACGTCTCCGCCGCGGTCTACGAGTGGAATTACGGCGCGCAGATGATCGCCATCCGCTTGGCGGAAGCGGAAGGCGAGGGCGACCGCGAGCGCATCGAGCACGACGTGTTCTCCGAGCGCTTCCTGATCAAGCGCCCGCTGCTGCAGGCGCTCGAGCCCGACCCGGACGGGCCGCCGGTGCTGCTGATCGACGAGATCGACCGCACCGACGAGGCCTTCGAGGCGTTCCTGTTGGAAGTGCTCGCCGACTTCCAGGTCACCGTGCCGGAGCTCGGCACCATCAAGGCGCCGCATCCGCCGATCGTGGTGATCACATCCAACCGCACCCGCGAGGTGCACGACGCCTTGAAGCGCCGCTGTCTCTATCACTGGGTCGGCTATCCGAACGCCGAGCGCGAATTGAAAATCCTGCGCGCCAAGGTGCCCGGCATCGCCAAGAAACTGTCCGAGCAGGTGGTCGCCTTCGTGCAGGCGCTGCGCAAGGAGGATCTGTTCAAGGCGCCCGGCGTCGCCGAGACGCTGGACTGGGCGGGCGCGTTGACCGAGCTCGACGTGGTCGCGCTCGATCCGGCGACGGTGTCGGACACGCTCGGCGCGCTGCTCAAATATCAGGACGACATCGCCCGCCTCGATGGCAGCAAGGTCAAGGCGCTGCTCGACGAGGCGAAAGCGGAGCTGAGGGCGGCGGAGTAATTTGGAAACAAGCTCCGCTCATTCCCGCGCAAGCGGGAATCCAGCACTGGGTCCCCGCTTTCGCGGGGACGAGCGGAAGGGAACAGTGAAATGAGCGAAGGCAACGGCCGCCTCGCCGAGAACATCCTCTACTTCGCGCGCGCGCTGCGCGCGGCCGGACTGCCGGTCGGCCCCGGCGCCGTGCTCGATGCGCTGGAAGCCGTTGACGTTGCCCGCATCGGCGACCGCGAGGATTTCTACTGGACGCTGCACGCGGTGTTCGTGAAGCGGCACGAGCACACGATCTTGTTCGATCAGGCGTTCCGCCTGTTCTTCCGCAAGCGCGGCTATATCGAAAAGCTGATCGCCTCCATGCTGCCGGACACGCCGGCGACCGCCACCAAGCCGCCACCGCCCGGCGCGCAGCGCATCCAGGATGCGCTGTTCTCAGGGATGAACGAGCGCGAAGACCAATCCGAGGTCGAGATCGACGCGCGGCTGACCGTCTCCGACCGCGAGATCCTGCAGAAGAAGGATTTCGCGCAAATGACCGCGGCCGAAATCGCCGCCGCCAAGGAGGCGATCGCGCGCATGGGGCTGCCGCTCGACCTGATCAAGACGCGGCGGCTCGCCGCCGCGCGGCGCGGCAAGCTGATCGACATCCGCCGCACCTTGCGCGCCAGCATGAAGGCGGGCGGGGCGATCATCGATCTCAAATATCTCGGGCCGCGCGAGAAGGAGCCGCCGATCGTGGCGCTCTTGGATATTTCCGGCTCCATGAGCCAGTACACGCGGCTGTTCCTGCACTTCCTGCACGCGATCACCGATGCGCGCAAACGCGTCACCACCTTTCTGTTCGGCACGCGGCTGACCAACGTCACCCGCGCCATCCGCCAGCGCGATCCCGACGAGGCGCTCGCCGCCTGCTCGGCGCATGTGGTCGACTGGTCGGGCGGCACCCGCATCGCCTCCTCGCTGCGCGCCTTCAACAAGCTGTGGGCGCGCCGCGTGCTGACGCAGGGCGCCGTGGTGCTGCTGATCACCGACGGGCTCGAGCGCGATGCCGACGATACTTTGGAGTTCGAGATCGACCGGCTGCACCGCTCCTGCCGGCGGCTGATCTGGCTCAATCCGCTGTTGCGCTTCGACGGCTTCGAGGCGCGCGCCAAGGGCGTGAAGACCATCCTCGGCCATGTCGACGAATTGCGGCCGATCCATAATCTCGATTCCATGACCGAGCTGGTGCGCGCTTTGTCGGGCGAGCCGGCCAAAGGCTACAATCCGAAACTGATGCTGAGACAAGTTGCTTGATGGAGGACTGCCATGCTCTCCCGCGATGAAGACATCCTGAAAGCTGCCGAGGACTGGAGCAAATCCGGCCGCGGCGTGGCGCTGGCGACGGTGGTGGAGACCTGGGGCTCGGCGCCGCGCCCCGTCGGCTCCAACCTGGTGATCGACAACGAGGGCAATTTCTTGGGGTCGGTGTCGGGCGGCTGCGTCGAGGGCGCGGTGGTGACCGAGGCCATGGACGTGATCGAAAGCGGTGAACCCAAAATGCTGGAATTCGGCGTCGCCGACGAGACCGCCTGGAATGTCGGATTGTCCTGCGGCGGCACCATTCGCGTCTATGTGGAGAAGGTCAGTTGAAACTCGATATCCTGCACGCACTCAATGCCGAACGCGCCGCGCGGCGCGCGGTCGTCGTCGTCACCGATGTGGCGAGCGGCCAGCAACGGCTGGTCAAGTCCGCCGACGTCGCGCGCGATCCACTGCGCGACCTGATCGAGAAGCGCATGCGCATGGCCAAGAGCGGCATGGAAGAAACGCCGCAGGGCCGCGTCTTCCTCACCGTGCACGTGCCGTCGCCGCAGCTCGTCATCACCGGCGCCGTGCATATCAGCCAGACGCTGGCGCCGATCGGCCAGTTGCTCGGCTACGACGTGACCATCGTCGATCCGCGCACCGCCTTTGCCTCGATCGAACGCTTTCCCGACGTGAAGGTGGTTGCGGAATGGCCGGACGTCGCGCTGCCGCCGCTCAACGTCGATCATTACACGGCCTTCGTCGCGCTCACGCATGACCCCAAGATCGACGACCCGGCGCTTCTGCATGCGCTGGCACACGACTGCTTCTATATCGGCGCGCTCGGCTCCAAGAAGACCCACGCCAAGCGCGTGCAGCGGCTGAAGGAAGCCGGCCTCAACGACCTCGACATCGCCCGCATCCACGCCCCCATCGGTTTGCCGATCGGCGCCGTATCGCCGGCCGAAATCGCCGTCGCCATCATGGGCGAGATCACGGCCACGTTGCGCTTGAAAGCGGAGAAGGCGGAGGCGGCATGAAATTCGGCCCCGTCGCCCCGGCCGATGCGCTCGGCGCCACCGCGGTGCACTCGATCCGCCAGGGCGAGCTGGTGCTCAAGAAGGGCACGTTGATCGGGCCGAAGGAGGCGGCGGCGCTCGAACGCGCAGGCGTCAAGGAAATCGTGGTGGCGCGGCTCGAGCCGGGCGACGTCACCGAGGATGAGGCGGCCGCGGCGATTGCCGCGGCGGTTGCGGGCGAGGGCGTGCGCGCCGACAAGGCGTTTACCGGCCGCTGCAATCTGTTTGCGCAGAGCGCCGGCGTGCTGGTGGTCGACAAGGACGCGATCGATCGCCTCAACCGCATCGATGAGGCGGTGACGCTGGCGACATTGCCGGCCTTCAAGCCGGTGGTGGCCGGCGAGATGATCGCCACCGTGAAGATCATTCCGTTCGCCGTTGCCGGCTCGGCGCGCGACCGCGCGGTGGCTGAGGCGGGAAAAGCCACGCCGGTGATCCGCGTCGCGCCCTATACCGTGCGCAAGCTCGGCATCGTGTCGACTTTGCTGCCCGGGCTTTCGCCGAAGGTCGTTGAAAAGACCCTCAAGATCACCGCCGACCGCATCGCGCCGGCTGGCGCCAGCATCGTGGCCGAGCGCCGCGTGCCGCACGAGCAGGCCGCGCTCGCCCGCGCCATCGACGAGGTGCTCAAAGCCGGCGCCGAGTTGGTCATCGTGTTCGGCGCCTCGGCCATCGCCGACCGCCGCGACGTTATTCCGGCGGCGGTCGAGGCCATCGGCGGCAAGATCGAGCATTTCGGCATGCCGGTCGATCCCGGCAATCTGATGCTGATCGGGCGCCTGCGCGGGCAGGCGGTGATCGGGGCGCCCGGCTGCGCCCGCTCGCCCAAGGAGAACGGCTTCGATTGGGTGCTGATGCGGCTTGCTCGCCGGGCTGCCGGTGAGCCGCGCCGATATCACCGGCATGGGCGTCGGCGGGCTGCTGATGGAAATCGTCACACGGCCGCAGCCGCGCACCGAACCGCAGCCTGAAAAAGGCCGCCGCGTCGCGGCGCTGGTGCTGGCCGCCGGCCGCTCCACGCGCATGGGCGCGATCAACAAGCTGATCGCCGAGATTGGCGGCAAGCCGCTGGTGCGCATCGCCGCCGAGCAGGCGCTCGCTTCAATGGCCAAGCCCGTCATCGTCGTCACCGGCCACGAGCGCGAGCGTATTGAAGCGGCGCTCGCCGGCCTGCCGGTGCGCTTCGTCCACAATCCGGATTACGCGGAAGGGCTCGGCACCTCGCTCAAGGCCGGAATTGCCGCCGTCCCGGACAATGCCGACGCGGCCATCGTCTGTCTCGGCGACATGCCGCAGGTGGATGCTGCCCTGATCGACCGGCTGATCGCCGCCTTCGATCCCGCGCGCGGCGCGCTGGTGGTGGTGCCGAGCATCGAGGGCCGGCGCGGCAATCCGGTGGTATGGTCGCGGCGCTTCTTCAACGACCTGATGGCGATCCACGGCGACATCGGCGCCCGCCATTTGATCGGCCAATACGCCGAGGCGGTCGTCGAAGTGCCGGTCGCCGGCGAGGCGGCGCTCACGGATGTCGACACGCCCGAGTCGTTTTCCGCCGTCAAGGCCGAAATCGAACGCGCCTGAGACTCGAATCATTGATCGTCGCGGCAACTCACCCTTTATCTGAGGACGTGCTCGGGTAAGGGAAGGGCGATGACGGATTGCTTCACGCCGGTCATGCGTGCGCTGGTCGCTGCCGCGCTGTTGGTGGCGACGGCCATGTTGATGGCGGTCACGGTCAACACCGCGCGCGCCGCCGGCGCGCTCGCCATCGGCACGTGCGGCGCCTATGGCGAGGCCTATGATTTCCACACGCCCGATGAAGCCCGCAAAAGCGCGCTATCGAAGTGTTCGGGCAAAGCCTGCCGCGTGGTGACCACCGTCAAGCGCGGCTGCGCAGCCTTTGCGGTCGATTTCGGCGATCCGTGCGGCGCGCACGGCTGGGGCAAGGGGCCGAAGCTCGGCGGCACCCAGAACGAGGCGCTGAAGTCCTGCTATCACGACGGCGGCAAGGACTGCGTGATCCGCACGTTCTTCTGCGACGCCAAGGGCTGACGGCCGGCGCCGGCTTTCGCCGATGTCCTCTAAATTTATGAAATATTGAGTGTTTTTCGCCCCCTTGCGGGCGCGCCGCTTTTGTCCTAAATACTGACTGACCGGTCAGTCAGTATCATGGTAAAGAACCCGCACGCTTCTCGTTCGTTTCCGCGCCGCCAGCGGGCGGCAAGGTCCGCGCCGCTGCACAAGCCCAAGAGCGCGCGCAAGACGGGCGGCGCCCGTCAGGCGCGCAGCGCGGCCCGGCGCGAGGCGATCCTCGCCGCCGCACTCGATGAATTTGCCGAGCGCGGCTTTGCGGCGGCGCGGCTCGACGACGTCGCCAAGCGCGCCGGCGTCGCCAAGGGCACCATCTATCTCTACTTCCGCGACAAGGAGGCCCTGTTCCAGGAATTGGTGCGCACCATGGTCACGCCGCTGATCGGCACCATCGAGGCGCTGGGTGCGGCCGACCTGCCGATGCGCGCGCTCTGCGACAACATCGTCGATCTGTTCGTGCGCGAGGTTTACGAGACCCGGCGCAAGGACGTGATCCGCCTGATCATCACCGAAGGCCGCCGCTTTCCCAAGCTCGCCGAGTTCTATTACCGCGAAGTGCTCTCGCGCATCATCGGCGCGGTGCGCGCGATGCTGCGGCGCGCCGCCGCGCGCGGCGAAGCTCCGGAAGGATTGATCGACTTCCCGCAGCTCATCGTGGCGCCGGGCCTGGTCGCCATCCTGTGGAGCGGACTGTTCGACCGGTTCGAGCCGCTCGACGTGCGCGCGATGATGAAAACCAATGTCGAGCTGCTGTTTGCGCTGGGGAGGCGGCCATGAGCGCGCGCCGGCTGGTCGGATTCGCAGCTCTGCTTTTTTCGGCTCTGGTTCTTGCCGGCTGCGCCAAACATGACGAGCGCGTGCTGCAGGGTTGGGTCGAAGCCGACATGGTTTTTATCAGTCCCGACGAGCAGGGCCGCGTGGAAGTCGAGAAGGTGCGCGAAGGCGACCATGTCAAAAAGGGCGACGTGCTGTTCACCGTCGACGACGATCTGCAGCAGGCCGACGTGACCGTCAGGCAGGCCGCCGTCGAGAACGCGCAGCAGGCTTTCGACCGCGCCAAGCAACTGCTCAAGACCGCCGCCGGCACGCAGAAAAATTACGATGACGCTGAAGCTGCCTTACGCCAGGCCAGGGCCAATCTGAACGCCTCGCAAACCCGTCTCGCGCGCCGCACCATGCGCAGTCCCGCCGACGGCACCATCGAGGAAATCTATTACCGGCCCGGCGAAACCGTGCCGGCGGGGCGGCCGGTAATGGCGCTGCTGCCGCCCGGCAATCTCAAAATCCGCTTCTACGCGCCGGAAGGCCTGTTGCCCGAGATCAAATACGGCGAAACCGTCCGCGTCTCCTGCGATGGCTGCGCCAACCGGCTGACGGCAAAAGTGAGCTTCATCGCGCGCAGCGTCGAATATACGCCGCCGGTGATCTACAGCATGGAGGAGCGCACCAAGCTCGTGTTCCTGATCGAGGCGCGCCCCGAGGAACCCGACAGATTCCGCGTCGGCCAGCCAATCACGGTCACGCTGCCGAAGGAGGCACCGCGGTGACCGCTCCCGAGATCGTCATCGATGTGCACCACCTGACCAAGAAGTTCGACGGCCGCGCGGTCGTGCGCGACCTCTCCATGCAGGTCAAACGCGGCACCATCTACGGCTTTCTCGGGCCGAACGGCTCCGGCAAGACCACCACCATCCGCATGCTGTGCGGGCTGCTCACGCCCAATGAAGGCACCGGCACCTGCCTCGGCTACGACATCCGCAGCGAAGCCGACCAGATCAAGCGGCAGGTCGGCTACATGACTCAGCGTTTCAGCCTGTACCAGGACCTTTCGGTACGCGAGAACTTGGAATTCATCGGCCGCATCTATGGCATCGCCAAGCCGGCCGCAGCCGCGCGCGAAGCGATCAAGCGGCTCGGCCTTTCCGGCCGCGAGGACCAACTCGCCGGCGACTTGTCCGGCGGCTGGAAGCAGCGGCTGGCGCTCGGCGCCTGCACGCTGCCGAGCCCGCAATTGCTCCTGCTCGACGAGCCGACCGCCGGCGTCGATCCCAAGGCGCGGCGCGAATTCTGGAACGAGATCCACGCCCTCGCCGCCAACGGGCTGACCGTGCTGGTCTCGACGCATTACATGGACGAGGCCGAGCGCTGCCATGAGATCGCCTATATCGCCTACGGCGAATTGCTGGTGCACGGCACCGTCGAGGAGGTGATCGCGGCCTCGCATCTGACCACCTACGTCGTCAGCGTCGCGACGACGGACGGCCTCAACAAGCTCAACGACGAACTCGCCGGCAAGCCGGGCATCGACATGGTGGCGCCGTTCGGCAACAGCCTGCACGTGTCGGGGCGCGACGCCGAAGCCCTCGATGCCGCGATCGCGCCCTATCGCGCGCGCGACGATCTCGACTGGCGGCGCTCGGAGCCCTCGCTCGAGGACGTGTTCATCGACCTGATGGGCAAGGCGCGGGACAATTTCTGATGACGCATGTGGCCCCCAGCGAAGCGCCGCGCCGCCTCCGCGGCAACGGGTTCTGGCGCAAGACCTGGGCCATGCTGGTGAAGGAGTTCATCCAACTCAAGCGCGACCGCGTCTCCTTCGCCATGATCATCATGATCCCGATGATTCAGCTCCTGCTGTTCGGCTACGCCATCAACACCAACCCGCGGCATCTGCCGACCGCCGTGCTGCTGCAAGAGCATAGCGATCTCGGCCGTTCGATTTTGGCCGCGCTCAAGAACACCGAATATTTCGACATCACCCAACGCCCGCGCAATGAAGCCGAGCTCGACGAGTTGATCCTGGCGGGCAAGGTGCTGTTCGGCATCGAGATCCCGGCCAATTTCGAGCGCGCGGTGCGGCGCGGCGACAGACCCGCCATGCTGATCGTCGCCGACGCCACCGATCCGGTTGCCGCCAGCTCGGCGGTCGGCACGCTTGGCCGCATTGTGCAGACCGCGCTCGTACACGACCGCGGCATTCCCGTCACGACGACCTTGCCTTTCGATATTCGCGTCCATCCCCGTTACAATCCGGCGGGCGAGACGCAGCTCAACGTCGTGCCCGGGCTGGTCGGCACCATCCTCACCATGACCATGTTGATCTTCACGGCGCTGTCGGTCACGCGCGAGATCGAGCGCGGCACCATGGAAAGCCTGCTGGCGATGCCGATCACGCCGGTCGAGATCATGCTCGGCAAGATCGTGCCTTATGTCTTCGTCGGCTTTGTGCAGGCGGCGCTCATTATCGGCATCGGTATTTTGCTGTTCGGCGTGCCGGTGGCCGGAAGCTTGTTGCTGCTGGCGATCCTATCGACGCTGTTCATCACCACCAATTTGTCGATCGGCTACACCTTCTCGACATTGGCGCAGAACCAGCTGCAGGCCGTGGAGATGTCGATCATGTTCTTCCTGCCGAACATTCTGCTGTCCGGCTTCCTGTTCCCGTTTGCCGGCATGCCGAGCTGGGCGCAGTGGGTCGGTGAGGCGCTGCCGCTCACGCATTATCTCCGCATCGTGCGCGCGATCATGCTGAAGGGCTCAACGCTCTCCAACTTGCATTACGACGCCGCGGCGCTGTTCGTGCTGATGCTGATCGCCATGACCATCGCGGTGACCCGCTTCCGGCGCACGCTGGATTAATTGCTCTACCGACGCATCAAAATGCCGATGCGGAGATAAGGGCTGGCGCGGCCGTCGGAATCCTGCGACCAGCCGATGGCCGCCGACCATTCGACCGCGCCGGTTTTGAGTGCGGTGAGATGCAGGCCGAAGCGAAGCTGACGATAGTCGTTGCAAGCAAAGGCTTGCGCTTCCGGACCGAGATAGAAGCCGCCGTTGAACCGCCAGCCATAGGCGACGCGCGTCGAGTAGAGCGTCGCGATCGACGACAGGAATCCGTCGGCGGCCAGCATGGTGTTCGGTGTCGGCTCGAACCACAATTCGGCGGCGCCGCGCGCGCCGATCGAAAACCCATGCAAGCGATTGGAGGGATCGAACGGCCAGGTGACGTCGTCCTGCACGTCGAGGCCGGCGAAAATCGTGACTTGCAATCGATCGTATTTGAAGCGCCAGCCCGGCAACACCTGGGCCGATCCGTCGAAGCCGCGCACGAGGGCGTCATCGAGCGCGCCGGAGCGGTAACGATAAAACCCGGCCGACGCCATGGCTTTCAGCACAAGGCCGGCACTGTCGAGCCCGGCCGGCGACCACAACAGGCCGCCATGCGCGAACTGGCCGTTGGCCCAGAAATCACCGCCGGAAAAGAAAAGCCATTGCGGGCGGTCGCCGCCGGCTCGCGCCGGTGCAGCCGACACGCACACACCCAAGAAGGCCGCGGCGGTGGCGACCGCCGCGCACACGCGCCTCCCGCAAGACATTGAGGCCCCCACGCCCCTACGCAACGCATCCGGCAAAGATGTACCGGGCTACCATGCAACTAAAGCGTGTTGTTTGGTTGTTGTCTACCGGTTTTGCGCGGGGGCTGGTCAGGCCGGCTGCTTCGCCAGCCGGCGCGGCGGGTAGCCCAACGTGCGGTGGATCATGGCGGAAAAAGCGCTCGGGCTGGCATAGCCGACCGAGGCCGCGGTCTCCGCAACCGATGCGCCGGCCGACAGGCGCGCCAGCCCGTCGACGGCGCGCAGCCGCGCGCGCCATTCGGCAAAACCGAGCCCCGTGTCGCTGCGGAAGATACGCGCCAGCGTGCGCCGGCTGGCACCCGCCTGTTCGGCCCAGCGGTCGAGACCGAGATCGATGCTGGAATTGTCCAACAGAGCACGGGCGACCCGCAGCGCGCGCGGGTCGCGCGGCATCGGCACTTCCAGCCGCCGCTCCTGCAAGCGAGCAAGCTCGGTGAGGATCAGCCGTGCAACGATCCCGCCGCGGCTGCCTTCGTCATAGTCGACCGGTTCCTGCAGCAGCGCCAATATCAGCTCGCGCAGCAGCCCGGAAATTTCCGCCAGCACCGGCTGTTGCGGCAGGGCCTGGCAGCCGGCCTCGTCGATGTAGATGGTTCGCATTTCGACTTGGCTGCGCATGGTGACGCTGTGCGGCCATTGCGGCGGCAGCCACAGCGCGCGCGCCGGCGGCACGATCCAGGCCGCCTCCGCGGTTTCCACCCGCATGATGCCGCTCATCGCATGCAGCAGTTGCCCGCGCCGATGGATATGCAGCGGAATGCGGTGGCCGACATCCAGGGTCCGCGCCATGACCGCGACCTGGCGCGGGGCGTCGTCCATGTTGCGGCGGTAGATGGGTACGGTTTCGGTCATGGCACAGTGGCGACGAAAATCGACCGAACATCGCCAAATGGCAAGGGCTAAATTCACCCGCGTAACCAGATTCGGACCCCCATGAGTTACATTTCGACCTCAGCGGACTACGCGGCGCGCCGCCGTTCCATCGCCTTTCTGAACGTCGCGCATTCGCTCGATCATTTCGTGCTGCTGATCTATCCGACCGTCGTGATCGGGCTCGAGGTGGTCTATCGGCGGCCCTATAGCGAATTGATCGCGCTTTCGAGCACGGCCTTTGTCTCGTTCGGGATTTTCTCGCTGCCGGCCGGCTGGCTCGCGGACCGCTGGAGCCGCCGCAACATGATGGCGGCGTTCTATCTCGGCTGCGGCGCCTCGCTGATCGCCGTCGCGCTGTCGCCGAACCTGTTCGTGCTGTCGGCCGCCATGTTTGCGCTCGGCATGTTCGCCTCGATCTATCATCCGGTCGGCATGGCCATGCTGATCGAAGCGAGTCAGGCGCGCGGCCGCACGCTCGCCTTCAACGGCGTCTGCGGCAACCTCGGCGTCTCGCTCGCCGCGGGCGTCAGCGCCTTGCTCGCCACCTGGTTCGGCTGGCGCGCCGCCTTCCTGGCGCCGGCCGCGGTCGCGATCGCGACCGGCGTCCTCTATCTGTGGCTCACGCCCGATGACGGCCATCATGCCAAGAGCCGCAAGTCGGTGCCGGCGGTGCGCCTGACGCCGCGACTGGCGGTCATGTTGTTCGGCCTGTTCATCGCGATTGCCTTGACCGCGGGCACCACGTTCAACCTGCTCACCATTGCGCTGCCGAAGATCGTCGACGAGCGGCTGGCCGAACACGTACCGCTGCTGCTTGTCGGCGGCATCGCCACCGCGGTGCTGGTCTGCGGCGGGCTCGCCCAGCTCTGCGTCGGGCGGCTGGTGGAGCGCTTTCAGCCGCACGTCCTGTTTGCCGTCATCACCGCGCTCGGCTTTCTCGGCAATCTGTGGGCGGCCTATGCCGACGGTGCAGCGCTGATGATCGCGCTCGCTGTCGCCGTGGCGGCGATCTACGGGCAGGTCACGGTCAACGATATTGTGCTGGCGCGCTATACCGCCGATGCCTGGCGCGGGCGCGTCTATGCGGTGCGCTATTTCCTTTTGTTCATCAGCGCCGGCGTCGCCATCGGCATGATTTCGCTGCTGCACGAACGCGGCGGGTTTCCGCTGGTGCTGGCCGTGAATGCGGCGATCGCGCTGGCGATGTTCATCGCCACCGCCGCGCTTGCGGTCTTGGTCAGTACTGTCGAAACCGAGAAGACCGCGCCGCAGCCGGCGGAGTAGCTTTTTTCGGCGCATGATCTTATCCGAAAACCGGTCTCGCCACTTTTCGGGATCATGCGCTAAAACAGCGGCGGGATCAGATCCGCCACCGTCACGCGCGTGCGCTTCTTGACCAGCGCGGCGATGCGGCTGCGATGGCATTGCTTGGGATCGCGCTCGTAGCACAACAAGGCGATGCGCTTGCCGGATTTGATCAGCGCGATGAGCTCGCTGAGCGCTGCTTGCGCTTCCGGCGTTTTGATGTGCTTGTCATAGATACGCCAGAGCGTATCGGTATCGCCGGAACGCGCCGCCTGGCGGCCTTCCGCCGGCGTGCCGAGCTTCTGCAGATGCAAATAGGCTATGCCGTTTTCATCCAGGCTGGCCGCGAGCTGGCGCTTGGAGAAGCCCGGCCGGCGCGAGGCGGCAACCGCGCGGGTGTCGACCAGGAGGTCGACTTTGGCGCGCTTGAGCTCGTTCAACACCGCGGCGGGCTTGGCTTGCTCGTAACCAATCGTAAACAAAGAGCGCATAGCATTGTCATAAGGTTGACACAGGCCGCCGTTATATAGGCGGCAAGTGACGGGCCGGAAACGGTTCGTCCGACGGCCACTACGAGACAGGCGACGCCGGATGTACGCGCGCCCTTTCGTCAGTGGTCGTTTTCATTTTGTGCGTCCTTTCTTTGACTTTTTTGCGCATGATCTTATCCGAAAACCGGTTCCCATCCCCGATCGGGGTCGAGGACATGCTTTTCGGGATCATGCGCCGAGCCGCTCGATCAACGCCATGGCCGCCGCCGGCGCGCGCACCTTGGCCTCGTGAATGAAATAGACGAACACGTCGCGCGGCTTTTTCGTCGCGGCTTTCTGGTCAACCTTCTGCAGATCCTTCGGCTCGCCGCCCTGCGCCCAACTCTGCGCGCGCTTGGCCCAGGCATCGAGTGCCTTGGGCGGATAACCGGCTTTGAGTTTCTCGTTTCCCTTCTGCAGGCGCGCATAGACAAAATCGCCGGTGACGTCGGCAATGGCCGGATAGCGTTGCGTGCTCGGCAAACACCACGGGCATTGAGAACTTGCGCAGCAGCTTGATGAAGGCTTCCGTCTTGAAGCTGTCGTGGCGGACTTCGACGACGTGTCGCAGCGTGTGGCCGTCGAACGTCTTCGGCAGCAAATCGAGAAAGCCGCCGAAGTCCGCTTCGTCGAATTTCTTGGTCGGCGCGAATTGCCAGAGCAGGGGGCCGAGGTGGGGCCCGAGCTCGGTTATGCCGGATTCGAGGAAGCGCTTGATCGAGTCGCCGGCCTCCTTGAGCACGCGCCGGTTCACGGCGTAGCGCGGCCCCTTCAAGGCAAATACGAATTCGTTCGGCACCTGCTCCGCCCAAGACCGGAACGTTTTCGGCGTCTGCGTGCGATAGAACGTGCCGTTGACTTCGATGGAGGTCAGATGCTCGGCCGCATAAGGCAGTTCGCGCGCGTGCGGCAGGCCCTTCGGATAGAACACGCCGCGCCAGGGCTCGTAGGTCCAGCCGCCGATGCCGCAGTAAATGGTTCCGGATTTCATGAAGGCAGCCTGCACGGATCGTTTGGTTCTGCGACCCGAATCCTGGCACAGGTTGCTGGCAGCGGGGATAAGTTTTCTTCACAAAAGTCGAAGGCCCGGGATTGCTCCCGGGCCTTCGCATTTTTCGCGTTGAACGGATGGATTAGAAATCCATGCCGCCCATGCCGCCGCCGCCCGGCATCGCCGGCGCGGCCTGGTTCTTCTTCGGCATTTCGGCGACCATGGCCTCGGTGGTGATCAGGAGGCCGGCGACCGACGCCGCGCCCTGGATCGCCGAGCGCACGACCTTGGTCGGGTCGATCACGCCCTTGGAGACGAGATTGCCGTACTCGCCGGCCTGCGCGTCGTAGCCGTAGTTGTACTGATCCTTCTCCATGATCTTGCCAACCACGACCGAGCCGTCGGCGCCGGCATTGGTCGCGATCTGACGCGCGGGAGCCTGGATCGCCTTGCGCACGATGTCGACGCCGTGCTTCTGGTCTTCGTTTTCGGTCTTGATGCGCTTGAGCGCCTCGACCGATCGAAGCAGGGCGACGCCGCCGCCCGGCAGGATGCCTTCCTCGACCGCGGCGCGGGTCGCATGCAGCGCGTCATCGACGCGATCCTTGCGCTCCTTCACCTCGATCTCGGTGGCGCCGCCGACGCGGATCACCGCAACGCCGCCGGCGAGCTTGGCCAGCCGCTCCTGCAGCTTTTCCTTGTCGTAGTCCGAGGTGGTCTCCTCGATCTGCGCCTTGATCTGGCTGATGCGCGCCTCGATGTCGGCTTTCTTGCCGGCGCCGTTGACGATGGTGGTGTTTTCCTTGTCGATCATCACCTTCTTGGTGCGGCCGAGCATGTTGATGGTGACGTTCTCGAGCTTGATGCCGAGATCTTCACTGATCGCCTGGCCGCCGGTCAGGATCGCGATGTCCTGCAGCATGGCCTTGCGGCGATCGCCGAAGCCAGGCGCCTTGACGGCGGCAACCTTGAGACCGCCGCGCAGCTTGTTGACGACGAGGGTGGCGAGCGCTTCGCCTTCCACGTCTTCGGCGACGATCAGCAGCGGCTTGCCGGACTGCACGACCGACTCGAGCAGCGGCAGCAGCTCCTGCAGGCCGGACAGCTTCTTTTCGTAGATCAGGATGTAGGGGTCTTCCATCTCAACGCGCATCTTGTCGGCGTTGGTGATGAAATAGGGCGAGATGTAGCCGCGGTCGAACTGCATGCCCTCGACGATGTCGAGCTCGGTCTCCAGGCTCTTGGCCTCTTCGACCGTAATCACGCCCTCGTTGCCGACCTTCTGCATGGCCTTGGCGAGGAAGTCGCCGATTTCGCGATCGCCGTTGGCGGAAATGGTGCCGACCTGGGCGATCTCTTCGTTGGAGGTGACCTTCTTGGAGTTCTTCTGCAGGTCTTGCACGACGGACTCAACGGCGAGATCGACGCCGCGCTTCAAGTCCATCGGGTTCATGCCGGCGGCTACCGCTTTGCAGCCTTCGCGCACGATCGCCGCGGCCAGCACGGTCGCGGTGGTGGTGCCGTCGCCGGCGGTGTCGGAGGTCCTCGAGGCCACTTCGCGCACCATCTGCGCGCCCATGTTCTCGAACTTGTCCTCGAGCTCGATTTCCTTCGCCACCGTCACGCCATCCTTGGTGATGCGCGGGGCGCCGTACGACTTGTCGAGCACGACGTTGCGGCCTTTCGGGCCGAGGGTGACCTTCACCGCATTGGCGAGGATGTCGACGCCGTGCAACATGCGGTCGCGCGCATCGACGGCAAATTTAACGTCTTTTGCAGCCATGTGAGTTTGCTCCTTTGCGTCACCCTGAGGAGCGAGCCGCGTCAGCGGCGAGCCTCGAAGGGTGACTTGATTGTGGCTGTCATCCTTCGAGGCGCGCTTTTAAGCGCGCACCTCAGGATGACGGTTGAGGTTTGCGCTTAGGCGGCCTTTTTCTTGGCGGTGCCGCCGCCTTCGATCACGCCCATGATGTCGGATTCTTTCATGATCAGGAGATCCTGACCGTCGATCTTGACCTCGGTGCCCGACCATTTGCCGAACAGCACGGTGTCGCCGGTCTTCAGATCGATCGGGATCAGCTTGCCGGCTTCGTCGCGGCCGCCGGGGCCGACGGCGACGATCTCGCCTTGGCTCGGCTTTTCTTGAGCGGTGTCGGGAATGATGATGCCGCCGGCAGTTTTTTCCTCGGCATCGATGCGCTTGACGACGACGCGGTCGTGAAGCGGGCGGAACTTCATGGCAGTCCTCCTAAGTTATTGGACAATTTCGTTTTTTGGTAGCTGGCTGGTCCCTCCGCCAACACCTGGCTCGCAGATGGGTGAGCAATTTTTCACCTGCAAGGGCCTAGCGAAAATTTTTTAGCACTCATTCGGAGCGAGTGCCAACAACGCTCGCAAGTCCTTGACCTTCAATGGTTAACGGCAGGCCCTTGGAAGCTGGCCGGCCGGGTAGGGCTGCCGGCAGAAGACTTGCCACCCACGGGCCGGTCGAGCCTGTTAGCAGGCTCGGAGGGTTGCTGCTAACGCCTTGATTTTAAACAGTTTGTTTACTGTTTTGGCTTGCAATGCCTACAGCCGGGATTGGAAACTCGAAGTCCGACAGACGGAGGACGCGATGGTTTCAGAGGAATTCCGTAAACAGGTTGCCGGTTACGGCCTGACGACAGCGCATATTCTGTATCGGCGTCCCGATCATCATTGGCTGCTGCAGTCCTATGTCTGGCAGTCCTACGACATGTTTCCGAAATTTCCCGAGCTGCAGAAATTCCTCGCCTTCTGGCAGGAGAAGCTCGAGGGCCCGCTGCACTCCGTGCAGGTCGCGCATTGCAAGCTGATCAAGCCGGCCGAGCTCAAAGCGATCAACGGCGAGTTTCGGCTGCATTGATTGAGCGTTCCGCGCTTTCCGCTCATGCCCGCGCAAGCGGGCATCCAGTTCTTACTTTGCCGTCTTAAGCACTGGGTCCCCGCTTACGCGGGGACGAACGGAGTGTGCTCGCTCGCGCATAAACCGATTCTCATTTCAAACAGCCCGCCTTCGCTCGACGCTTCGGCGCGCAAGCCAACGCTGCGCATGCCGGGCCTGCCCGGTATGCGCCAAGGCAAGCATCATCGCCCGTATTGTTTGTCGGCGCCGGGTAAGCCGTCTTCCCGTTTGCCTCGCAACACGCGAGGGGGTGGCGCGCCAAGCGGCGCAGCCAGTCTTTAAGTGCGCACCTTGTTGCCAAGGTGCGGCGCCTCTCGGCGCGCCACAGGCGGCGGTTTCTGTCCCCGGGGCCGTGCTTCCCGACGCGGCGACGAGCGGCATTTGCGCCAACCCGACCCGGACGGCTTTCGCCGTCCTTCGTCCGCGTCACGTCCAGCCATTGAAGGCAGACCCTCATAGTGGGGTCGGACGGCTGCCCGGGGCCTCCCGAGTGCGGGAGGAGCGTTCGTCTCCCGCCCGCGGGCGCCGCATCCTGCTCCATCACCAAGACGCCTCTAGATGACGCCCTCATATGAGCAGGACGGCGGCGAGCCTAAGCCCGCCCACGAGGCACCGGGGATAAGTTCTCACGGGAATGTGAATATGGTCCTAGAAGCATCGTCGCGCCAAGCAGATGGCGTCAGCGCGCGGGCCGCTCCTTGACGCGCTTCAGCAGCGCCTCGACCTGCGGCAGCATGCGGCCGACCACGATGGCATAGCCTTGCGCATTGTAATGGGCGTGGTCGCGCGCGCGGTATTTGCCGGGCGGCAGATTCCACTGCGCATAGGCGACGCCTTGCGCGCGGGCGACATCGTCAAGCTTCAAGCTGCCGAGGCCGATCAGCAACACTTCGATGCCGCGCTTGCGCAGCGTGCGCACGATTTCGCTCACATTGGCGCGCATGCGCTTTTGCGGCACGTGCATGCGCAGATCGTTGGTGCCGAATTCGACGATGGCGATGTCGGTGTCGGGGCCGATGGCTTGGTCGAAGCGGTGCAACGCGCCCCGCGTGGTGTCGCCCGGCACGCCGGCATTCGCGACCGTGACGTCGTAGCCCTTTTTGCGCAGCAATGCCTGGAGCTGCGCCGGATAGGCATCCTTGCGAGCCACCAGCCAGCCTGAGGTCGCGCTGTCGCCGAAGGCGACGATGTGGATCGGGCGGGCGGAGGCGGCAAACGTTGCCGCAAGCAACAATGCGACCGCCGCGACAAATTTCAGCATGGTACTAATTCAACACCCCGACGATCGCGCCCGTGAGACAGGTCGCCAGCGTGCCCGACACGATCGACTTGCCGCCGAGCGAGATGATGTCGGCGCGGCGCTCGGGTGCCATGACGGTTAGGCCCGCAAGCATGATGCCGAGCGAACCGAAATTGGCGAAACCGCACATGGCGTAGAGCATGATCAGTTGCGAGCGCGGATCGAGCGCGCCGGCCGGCAGCTTGGTCAGCTCGATATAGGCGATCAGCTCGTTGAGCACGGTCTTGATGCCCATCAGCGAGCCGGCGGTGACCGCCTGGTGCCAAGGGATACCCATCAGCCAACACACCGGCGCCATGACGTAGCCGAGCAGGCGCTGCAGCGTGATCGCGGAGCCGGCGACGTCCGGCAGCAGGCCGAGAATGGCGTTGGCCAGATGCACCAGCGCCACCAGCACGATCAGCATGGCGACGATGTTGAGCAGCAGTTCGAGCCCGGCGCTGGTGCCGCGCACGATGGCGTCCATGGTGTTGTCGGCGACCCGGCCGATCTTGATCTCGCCGATGTCGGTGCGCTCATCCGCGGGCACCGGCACCATCAACTGGCTGATGAGCAGCGCGGCCGGCGCGCTGATGATGGAGGCGATCAAAATTTGGCCGGCGACGTCGGGGATCACGTTGCGCAAAATGGTGGCGTAGAGCACGTAGACGGTGCCGGCGATGGTGGCCATGCCGCCGGTCATGATCATGAACAGTTCGCCGCGGGCGAGCCGGTTGAGATAGGGGCGGACGAACAGCGGCGATTCCACCATGCCGAGGAAGATGTTGGCGGCGGTGGAAAGACCCACGGCGCCGCCGACTCCGATCGTGCGCTCAAGCACGAAGGAGAAGCCGCGCACGATCGGCGGCAATATGCGCCAGTAGAACAGGAGCGTGGTCAGCACGCTCATCACCAGCACGATCGGCAGCGCCTGGAAGGCGAGGACGAATTCGTTGGCCGGGCTCGCGATGGCGTAAGGCGGTGGCCCGCCGCCGACATAGCCGAACACGAACGAGGTGCCGGCTTGCGTCGCCGCGGCAATGGCATCGACCGCGCGGCTGACAAGCGCAAAGGCGGTCTTGATCTGCGGCACTTCGAGCAGCAACAGCGCGATCGCCAAGAGTCACGACCAGGGCGGTACCGACGCTCTTCCAGTTGACCAGCCGGCGGTTCTCGCTGATCGCCCAGGCAAAGCCGAGCAGCGCCACCACGCCGAGCGCCGATTGCAGATGTTGCACAGGCTCCCCCCTGTCATCACCGGGCTTGTCGCGGCGATCCCGTTTAGTAAAGCACGGTGCCGACCTAAGCGAGATGGCCGGGACAAGCCCGGGCATGACAAGCTAGACTTTCCCACATGTAACGGAGGTTTCATGGCCCGCATCCGCTTCGATTTCGGCGCGCTCACGCTCGATGCCGAACTGCTCGACACGCCCACCGCCAAGGCGATCGCGGCGGCGCTGCCGATGTCGTCCTCGGCGCTGACCTGGGGCGAGGAGGTCTATTTCGACGTGCCGGTGGAGGTTAAGCGCGAGGCCGATGCACGCGCGGTGGTCACCGCCGGCGAGATCGCCTATTGGCCGGACGGCCCGGCCATTGCGATCGGGTTTGGCCGCACGCCGGTGTCGCGCGGCGACGAGATCCGGCTGGCGAGCCCGGTCAACATTTTCGCCAAGGCGCTCGGCGACGTGAAGACGCTGAAAGCGGTGAGGGCGGGGACCAAGGTGACGGTGAGCGCGGTCGATTGAGGCTCAGGCGCGGGGCCGCCGCCAGCGGGCGATCAGGAACCAGATGAGCGCGCCGACAACGGCGATCGCGACCAGATAAATCCAGGCGTTGCCGCTGCCGTTCCAGACCTGGTCGCCGCTGACGACCAAAAGCGTGGTGATCGGCAGGATGCCGAGCCCGGTGGTCCACAGGAAGGTCCACCAGGATATCGGGGTGAGGCCCGCGGCATAGTTGATGACGTTGAACGAGATCAGCGGCATCAGCCGGCTCAGCAGCAGCGCGCCGATGCCTTGGCGGCGTGCCCAGCGGTCGACGGCGTCGCGATGGCGCTCGTTCATCAAGGCATCGACGAAAGGCCGGCCGAACCAGCGCGAGAGCGCGAAAGCAAGGCTGGCGCCGAGCATCGCGCCAATCCAGGTGATCGCCACGCCCCAGACCGGGCCGAACAGCATGCCATTGGCGAAGGTTACGAACTCGGCGGGGAACGGCACCAGGCTGTGCGCCACCATCAGGCCGATGGAGGCCGCCACTGCCCAGCGACCCCAGGAGCGGATTTCCGCCTCAATGCCTCGGGATGTCGGGGCAAGATCGATAGCGTTGCTCCACCACGCCAGGACGCCGAGTCCGATGATGAGCAAAAGCGCGAGCGCGGCGGCGATGCGTAGCCGGCCGATGCGCTGAGAGGCGGTCAGATCGCTCAACGGGTGCTCCCGGTTCGGCCCGAACGAAGCGCCGGCTCGGGCGGCTTATATCAGCTGTGCCCCGCGCACGGCATGTTGTTAGCCACCTGTTGCTCCCACAGTGTCGTCAGGCGTATCAACTCACGGCACAAATCAGCGTTAGGAAAGACAATGCCCAGCGACGATAAGAAAACCAAAACTAATGCGGCGCCAAAAGCCGACGTCGCTGCCAAGAAGGAGGCCCTGACTACGAATAAAACCGAGGGCCAGTCCAAGGACCATACCGAAGGACAAGGCCACTTCGGACGCCGACCCTGCCAAGGCTGAGGGTGGCGAGAAAACGTCCGACACACCCTCAGGCTATAGCCGGGGCGAGGGCCAGAAAGCGGTTACGCAGGCTTACAAGGATAACTGGAACGCGATTTACGGGAAGAAGAAGAAGAAAAAGCGATAATCGGGCCACGCGTGCGTTCTTTACGTCATCCCCGCCCGACGAACGGCATGGTGTTGGCCATCACCGTCATGAACAGCACGTTGGTGTCGAGCGGCAGGCCCGCCATATAGACCACGGCGTCGCCGACATGCGCGGCGTCCATGCGCGGCTCGATCCGTTTGCTGCCGTCCGGCTGCAATATGCCGCCGCCCTGCACCATGCGCTCGGTCAAGGGCGTCGCCGCATTGCCGATGTCGACCTGGCCGCAGCAGATGTCGTATTGCCGGCAGTCGAGCGAGGTCGACTTGGTCGAGCCCGGTGACCGCGTGCTTGGTCGCGGTATAGGCGACCGAGAACGGGCGCGGCGCGTGCGCGGAGATCGAGCCGTTGTTGATGATGCGGCCGCCGCGCGGGTTCTGCGCCTTCATGATCTTGATGGCTTCCTGCGTGCACAGGAACATGCCGGTGAAATTGGTGGCGACCACGTTCTGCCAGGTTTCGAACGGCAGGTCCTCGAGCGGCACCGGCGGCGCGCCGATGCCGGCATTGTTGAACAGCACGTCGAGCCGGCCGTAGGTCGACTTCACGGTGTCGAACAGCGCCAGGATAGACTCGCGTTTTGAAACGTCGGTCGGTACGGCGAGCGCCTGCGCGCCGATGGCGTTGATCTCGCCCGCGACCTTGTCGAGCATGTCGCGGCGGCGGCCGGCGAGCACCAGACTATAGCCGGCTTTCGCCAGCGCGATCGCCACTGCGCGGCCGACGCCGGTGCCGGCGCCGGTGACCAAAGCGATTTTTGCGGAGGCGGTCATCGGCTGTCCTTCCCTGACGTTATTTTCGAGCCGACGCCATATCATAAAGGCGTCCGCACGTCACAGGCAGGACAGAAAACGTCACATGCGGCGGGCGGGAAGTTTGGGATCAAGAACCTTGCGCGCGCTTTCGGCGCCGACCACCGGCAGCCCCTTGGGATCGATGAGCCCGATCTGCGCCAGAACGGAGGCCTGATCCCAATAGATGTGCTCATGGGAAATCTTGCCGTCCTTGAAGCCGGCCACCACCACGACGGCGATTTCAACAGGCTTTCCCGTGGGCGCGACACCCGGCAACATCCAGTCGATCATCGTTGTGTGCGTGAAGCTGATGACGCCCTCATCGACGATTTGCGTGTCACCGACGGTGCTCGAGACACTTGTCATCTTGACGTCGGGCGGAAAGAACTTGCCGACCAAATGATTTTTGTAAAAATTGCGCACGCCGTCGCGGCCGACGCCGCCGATCATAGTCGGCACGTTATGGAGATGAGGATCGGCCGACATCGTGGCCATCGTCGTTTCCATGTCTCCGGCCAATTCCGCTCCCACATGCTTTTGAAAGGTATCCATCATCGCGTGTTTTGACATCGGATTGTTTCCTTGAGCGGGCGCGCCGGTCGCGCGTTGGTTGATGCGGAAGCTGAGCCGAACAGTGTAACGAAATGTGAAAAAGATCCGGCCACGTTTCACTAACGGCCAGCTGCGGGACTACTACCTCGACACCGGCGATCGTTTGTCGCCGCGCGCCTGGCGCCGGCCGGCTTTGCGTCTTTCGGGGGATTTCGCCGTCTGCTAGCGTCCGGGCACGTGGAGTTCCTCAGGAAGACGCCGGCCAAAGTCGGCTGCGCGCGCGGAGATTGACCATGGTTTCGAATGCAAAGTGTCGGTCAGGCTGCTCGGAATGCTTGCCATTGCGGTGGCGACAATGACGGTCGCCAGTGCTCGCGCAAGAGCAGGGGCCGCCGCTACCACCGGAAAACACGCCGCTGCCGCCCACGCCGCCGGCGCAAGCCCAGAAATCGTCCGTGCCGCCGCCGCAAGCACAGACGGCGAACGCGCCACTGCCGCCGGCACCGCCGGAACATACCGGAACGATCCGCCGCACGGCGCCGCGATTTGCCCTTGCGCTCGCCAACGTCAATTTGCGCAACGGACCGAGCACGGCGACCGAAATCATCACCACCATTCCGGGCGGCAGCACGGTTCGCATCACGGGTTGCGACGTCGAATGGTGCGCGGCGAGTTTTGCCGGACGCAGCGGCTTTGTGATCGCGCGGGCGCTCGACACCGGCGGCCCTGGGCCGGTGAGGCGCTATCGCGCGCCGCCGCCCGGGTACTACCGCGGCCAAGTCGTCGAGGTGGATCCGCCGATCGTTTACGGCCCGCCGCCGCCCGTCGTCATCTATGGGCCGCGCTATTATCCGTATTACGAGCCCCGCTATCATTATTACGGTCGGGGCTGGCGCCGGCACTGGTGAAGCGACGCGCGCGTTTTGCGTGCCGTTAGACCGCGACGCTGGTGAGGAAATTCTCGACTTCGCTGCGCAGATTGTCGGCCGCCTTTTGCACCGATTCCGACGCGGCGAGCACGGTCTGCGCCGACTGTTGGGTTTCGGTCGTGGCGCCGGCCACCTGGCTGAGCACCGCGACGATCTGCTTGGCGCCTTCGGCGGCGCTGGTGACGTTTTGTGAAATCTCGCCGGTGGCGGCGTTCTGCTGTTCCACCGAAGCCGCAACCGCCGACGTATAGCTGTCGATCTCGCGCATGCGATGCGCGATGCGGCCGATGGCCTCCACGGCCTTGCCGGTCGAGTTCTGCACCGCCAGGATCTGGCTGGAAATATCCTCGGTCGCCTTTGCGGTCTGCACGGCGAGCGATTTCACTTCGGAGGCGACCACCGCGAAGCCGCGGCCGGCCTCGCCGGCGCGCGCCGCCTCGATGGTGGCGTTGAGCGCCAGCAGATTGGTTTGTCCGGCGATATCGCGAATGAGCTTGGTGACGTCGCCGATCTTCTGAGCGCCCTGCGCCAGCGCGCCGATATCCTGATTGGTCGCCTGCGCCTCGCCGACCGCGAGCCGCACGACGTCGGTGGTTTGGCCGAGCTGGCGGCCGATCTCGGCGATCGAGCTCGACAATTCGTCGGCGGCGATCGCGGCGGTCTCGACATTGGCCGAGGCTTCGTTGGAGGTCTGCACGGCGCTTTCGGCGCGCTGCGAGGTCTGGTCGGACGCGCCGAACAGGCTCGCCGCGGTCGAACGCATCGAATCTGCACTTTCGGCCACGGTCCGCAACAGACTTTCGGCCCGCTGGCGGAACGCCGAGATCGCGCTTTCAATGGCCGCGCGTCGCTCTTCCTGGTGCTGCAGGGTGTTGCGCTGCTGCTCGGCCTGCCGCCGCTCGGTGATGTCCTCGTGCGTGCCGATCCAGCCGCCACCCCTCATGGGGTGATTGGTGACCAGCAAGATGTGGCCGCCCTTGGACTTGACCTCATGGACCATGGTGCGGCCAAGCCCGACCGCCGTCAAAAATTCTTTTCGATATTCCTGCGGATCGCGCGCGAACGTACCCTTGGCGACCCGTTTCGCCAGCACCTCGGAGAGCGTGGATCCCGGCCGTACGTCGTCCGGCGTCAGGTCGTACATCCTGTAATATTGCGCATTGCAGACGACGAGCCGTTCCGAGGCATCGAACATGCACAGGCCTTGCGCCATGCTGTCGATGGTGGTGCGGATTTGTTGAATTTCCTGGCTTTGATGCCGCGTGAGCAGGCCGCCGATGAGACTGACGACGAACTGAGCGATGACCGCGGCGAAGATGGCGGCGAGCGCCGTGGCGGAAAGATGAGGAATGACGGCTACGAGCCAGTCGCGCGCAAAAACCATCAGCAGGCCGAAGCTGATCGCAAATGCTGCAAGCCCGGCGATCGCGACCAGCCAGGAGGCGCGCTTGAGGGAGATCGAGAAAAACAATCTGAACATGGGTCCGGCACCGCTGTCAGTGCCAAGCTAATCCTGCCATGTTTTTATGCAGTTAATTGTCCGTTAGGAAATCGTTAACGAGGGCCCGCGGGCGAGCGCATTCAACCCATGCGGAAGCGAGCAGTTACGGGCTTTAGCTCGCCAGCGCAGCCTGAGCGTCGGGCTTGAATTTGCCGGGCGATTGCAGCCGCTTGGTCATCTCGGCGGCGGTGATCGGCCGGCCAAAGCGGAAGCCTTGCATGCTGTGAACGCCCGCCGCGCGCAGAAAGAGCTGCTGGTCGGCGGTCTCGACGCCTTCCGCCGTCACCTTCATGCCCAGGCCGCGGCCGAGGCTGACAATGGCGTGCACGATGGCCGCGGCATCGGCGGCCTTCTCGATCGAGAGCACGAAGCTGCGGTCGATCTTGAGCTTGTCGAACGGGAAGCGGCGCAAATAGAGCAGCGAGGAATAGCCGGTGCCGAAGTCGTCGAGCGCGACCCGCACGCCCAGCGCCTTCAAGCGCAGCATGGCGGCTTCGGCGCTGTCGACGTTGCCGAGCAGCACGCTTTCGGTGAGCTCGAGCTCAAGCCTGGTCGGATCGAACTTGGTGTCCGCGAGGATGCGCTCGACCACCTCGACGAAATCGGCGCGGCGGAATTGCAGCGGCGACACGTTGACGGCGACGCTGACTTGCGGCCAGGCGTTGCCGTCGAGGCAGGCGCGCCGCAGCACCCAGGCGCCGAGTTCGATGATCAATCCGCTGTGCTCGGCGACAGCGATGAATTCGTTCGGGCCGATGTCGCCGCGCTGCGGGTGTTTCCAGCGGCAGAGCGCTTCGACCGCGACGACATTCTCACCGCTATTGTTGACGATGGGCTGATAGAGGAGCTGAAGCTGGTCGTTCTCGATCGCCTCGCGCAGATCGGCTTCCAACAGCTTGCGGTTGGACAATTCGGCGTCCATCTCCGCGTCGTAAATGCAGGCGCGGTTGCGGCCATCGCTCTTGGCGCGGTAGAGCGCGATGTCGGCGTAACGCATGACATCGGAGGTGCCGCCGCAATTTTGATTGATGATTGCGATGCCGATCGATGCGCCAATGATGATGTTCTGCCCGTTGATGGCGTAGGGCGCGCAGAGCGCGGCGATGATTCGCTGCGCCACCGCCATCACCTTGGCGTTGTCGTCGCCGACCGAGGAGATGACCGCGAATTCGTCGCCGCCGAGGCGCGCCACCAGATCGCCGCCGCGCAACGTGTGCGAGAGGCGCAAGGTTACGTTGCGGATCAGCTCATCGCCGACCGGATGGCCGAGCGTGTCGTTGACGTCCTTGAAGTGGTCGAGATCGATATAGAACACGGCGGCCGGCGCCGAGCCCGCACGCACTTCCTCGATCACCGCTTCCAGGCGCTCGCCGAAGAAGATTCGGTTGGGCAGCCCGCAGAGCGGATCGTGCATGGCGAGATGGCGCAAGCGCGTTTCGCCGGCGGCGATGGTGATCGCGGTGCGGCGCATATAGCGCAGCACGAACGCTGCGAGCAGCGCGAAGCCGGCGAGCGCGACCGCGACGAAGGGGACCACGCTGCTGACGATCTCGGCGCCCGGCCGCGTCGGCGTCCAGGCGTAGCGCGCCAGAGTGTCCCCGTACGGGCCGAGAAGGGAAAAGACATAATCCGCGCGCGGCGCATCGCTCCCGATCCGACGCAGATTCTCCAGCCGCAGGCGCGAGCCGATGCCGGAGAGCATGGCGCCATCGATGAACTTGACCGAGAGAACGAGCGGCGCGGCGTTGTCGGACGGGGAAGCGGCAACGGGGCCGACCGCGGCGGCGGTCACGATCGCCGGCTGGTTCATGAACTCGCGGATTACCACCGCCTGTGAATGTACCCCGCCCTTAGCCGAATCTCCTTGGTCCGCGCGAACGGCGCCGGGAAGATCGGCGGCGCGGCTGCGCATGTAATCGATGAGCTCGGTGAGATCGCCGCGCACGCCGTCGAACCAAGCGTCATTGAGCGCGTGATCGTCCGACAGCGAGAGCAGCGGATGATCGCCGCTGTCGAGGATGAGGACATAGTCGTGGGAGAAGTTGCGCTCGAGCAGTAGGCCGACGCGATTCTCGGCCCATCCGCGATCGAAAGTGTTGCGGATATGGCCGATTGCCGCCTCGGAGGTCGCCACGCTTTGCACCTCGCGCAGCGCGCTCTCGGCTTGGTCGGTGAGGGCGCGTACAAGCAACGACTTCTCGTGCTCAATCGCGACCTGATCGGCTTGCTTGGCGGACGAAAGCACGGCGATCACCAGGCAGAGAATGGCGACGCCAACGATCAATCCGATCGGGACCACGACGCTCAAGCGGGCGCGATCCCAATGGGTGTACTGCCGTTCGTCTTTTGAACGCGAACGCGTCCCTGCCAGCACGTTCTGCCCCTTAAGCGTTCTTACCGGCTACGTTTTTCGGCCGGGAAGCTAGGGCAGAAAGCTTGCTATTCGCTTGCACTTGACCGGCATTCTCGGTCCGGCAAGCGGGAAGCCGACAATTCGCGTGATTGCTGTTAATCGCCGGTAAATGCTTGCGCCGAAAGTGAGAAACCCGACATTTGGCCGTTATTTACGGGGGGCAAACCGCTGGTTCCACCGCGAATTTGAAGGTTGCGGCGGCTAGCTGATCCCACGGTAAGGTGGGCGGGGGATGGCGATATGGGCGGCGCGCAAGGCTGCCGACCAGCGCTCGCGCAGGTCCTGGAAATAGGGTTCTCCGGGCTGGATGCGTAAATTCACCTCTGCATTGCATGAATCGCGCCTGACAACCAAGATATCGATCGGCAGCCCGACGCCGAGATTGGAGCGCATGGTGGAGTCCATGGAGATCAAGCCGATCTTGAGCGCATCATAGAGATCGGTGTCGAAGCTGATGGCGCGATCGAGCACCGGCTTGCCGTATTTGTGCTCGCCGATCTGCAGGTAAGGCGTGTCGGTGGTGCACTCGATGAAATTGCCGGCCGAATAGATCATGAAGAGCCGCAGGCGGCCGCCCTTGATCTGGCCGCCGAGCAGGAAGGCAACCTCGTGTTCGACCGCCGCGGACTCCAGGACTTTGCCTTCGACGTTTTGAATTTGCCGCACGGCGCGACCGAGGCGCTGCGCCGCCTGGAACATGGTCGGCGCATTGATCAGGGTCTCGTGTTCGCCGGTTTGCGGGTTATCGATGCCCTCGGTGAGCATCGAGCGCACGGTCTGGCTCAACGACAGATTGCCGGAGGAGGCGAGCGCCATGATGCGGTCGCCGGGCTGCGCAAAGACGTGCAGCTTGCGGAAGGTGGAGACGTTGTCGAGGCCGGCATTGGTGCGCGTGTCGGCGATCATGACGAGGCCTTCGCGCACCAGAATTCCGCAACAATAGGTCATGGGATTGGCTTCGATGTCCTGGCCGGCTTTGGCAGCCTTATAGCGATGCGGGCCTGTGTCCGGCAATGCATAAAGGCCGCCTTAATTCTGCGACTGCTGGCGCGCCTGCTCGACGCGCACCGCCACGGTGAGCGTCTCGCCGCCGCCGCCGAAGCGGTTGCCGCGCACCGGCGCCGCGCCGAGATAATCGAGCCCGACCGCGATCCGCACATGGGCGTCGGTGGCGCTGATGCCGTTGGCCGGATCGAAGCCGACCCAGCCGAGATTCTCGACATAGGCCTCCGCCCAGGCATGGCCGGCTTCCTGCAGGGGTGCGCCGTCGACATGGCAAAAATGCCCGCCGATGTAGCGCGCCGGCAGGCCGAGTTGGCGCGCCGCCGCGATGAAGATGTGGGTGAGATCCTGGCAGACGCCGCGCCGCAGCGCGAAGGCTTCGGCAGCCGTGGTGGCGGTGTGGGTGGGATCGGTGTCGTAGGCGATCTCGCGATTGATCGTGCTCAGCAGCGTGTGCAGCAGCGGCAGCGGGTCGGCCGTGCCCGCGCTCGCACGCGCGGCTTCGGCGAAATCGATGATGGCGGCGTCGGCTTGGGTGAGGGGCGTCTCGCGCAGAAACATGCCGGGCGGGAAGCGCTCGAAGGTGCCGGTCACCACGCCATGAGTGTCGGTGGTATCGACCTCGCCTTCGACCGCGACCGACAATTGGTCGAAGGGACCGTCGGCGGTGAACGAATGGGTGATGTTGCCGAAGGCGTCCTCGTGGTGATGCAGCTCGCAGTCCGCCGATACCTCGATGCGCCAATCGCAGACATATTGGCCGTCGTGATTGCGCGGGGTGAGCCGCAACAACTGCGTCACGCCGGTGGGCGGCGTCTCGTAGCGATAGATGGTGGTGTGGGAAATGTGAATTCGCATGAGCTTCGGCTGCCGGCGTGACCCCGCATGTCTAGCACATGCCGGCGCTGATGGGCGTAGGTGCGCTCATACCAGGAACTGCTGGGTGATGGCGGCGCCCAGCCGGTTGTTCTCGCTGATGAACTCGCTGATGAATTCATGCAATCCGCGCTGGAAAATAGCGTCCATGCGGCTGTTTTGCAGGCGGGTGCGGATGCCGCGCGCCTGCCGCTGCGCCGGGCCTTGCCGGCCATAGGCGCCGGCGATGGCGTCGAGATTGCGCACCGCCGCCTCGTAGCAGGAGGCGAGCGAGCGCGGCATTTCCTCGCGCAGGATCAGGAGATCGGCGACCAGCCAGGGCTTGAGGCTTTCGCGATAGACCCAGTGATAGGAGGTGAGCGCCGACACCGAGCGCAGGATCGCCGCCCACTGGAAATAATCGAGCGGGCCGCCGACACGCTCGTTGTCGGGCAGCAGAAGATGGTATTTCACGTCGAGGATGCGCGCGGTGTTGTCGGCGCGCTCGAGGTAAACGCCGAGGCGGGAGAACCAGTAGGCGTCGTTGCGCAACATGGTGCGGTAGGCGGAGCCGTCATAGCGCAGCGAGGATTCCTGCACCCAGCGCAGGAAGCGGGAGAATTCCTCGCGCGAGGTCGGGCCGTTGCCGTAGCGCTTGAGCTCGAGCCAGGTGCCGTTGATGGCGTCCCACATCTCCATGGTGAGCGCGGTGCGCACCGCGCGCGCGTTCGAGCGTGCGCTCTCGAAGCAGGAGCGGATCGAGGAGGTGTTGACGGTGGAGAAGGCGAGGAAGTCGGTGACGTTTTCCTCGTTGGCCTCGTCGTAGAGCTTGAAGAAGGCGGCCGAGCAGCCGGCGGTCAGCACCGCCGATTCCCATTCGTTGCTGGAGCCGACATAGGCGAGCGGCAGTGCCGACAACCGTTGCGTGGCGTCGAGGATGCGCGCGAGATATTCCGCGCGCTCGACATAGCGCGAGAGCCAAAAGAGGTTATCGGCGGTACGGGAAAGCATTCGTTTAGCATTCCAAACATGTCATTCCGGGGCGCGCCGAAGGCGCGAACCCGGAATCCAGAAGCTTGCGCTTGTTTCTGGATTCCGGGTCCGCCGCTTCGCGGCGGCCCGGAATGACGAGAAAGAGTTTCATCCGTCCAACACCCACGTATCCTTGGTTCCGCCGCCCTGGCTGGAATTGACCACCAGCGAGCCGGCCTTGAGCGCGACGCGCGTCAGCCCGCCGGGCACGATGCGGGTGCCCTCGCGGCCGGTGAGCACGAACGGGCGCAAGTCGACGTGCCGCGGCGCCACGCCTTCGTCGACGCAAGTCGGCGAGGTGGACAGCGCCAGCGTCGGCTGGGCGATGAAGTTCTTCGGCGCGGTCTTGAGCTTGGCGCGGAACTGCTCGAGCGCCACTTTGCTGGCCGTCGGCCCGATCAGCATGCCGTAGCCGCCGGAGCCGTGCACCTCCTTGACCACCAATTCGTGCAGATGGTCGAGCACGTAGGTGAGATGTTCCGGCTCGCGGCAGCGCCAGGTCGGCACGGTTTTCAGCAGCGGTTCCTCGCCGAGATAGAATTTCGTCACCGCCGGCATGAAGCTGTAGATCGCTTTGTCGTCGGCGATGCCGGTGCCGACCGCATTGGCGAGCGTGACATTGCCGGCCTGATAGGCCGACATCAGTCCGGCGACGCCAAGGATGGAATCCGGACGGAAGGTGAGCGGATCGATGAAATCGTCGTCGATGCGCCGGTAGATCACGTCCACGCGGCGCGGGCCTTGCGTCGTGCGCATGTAGACGAGCTCGTTCTTCACGAACAGATCGCGGCCCTCGACCAGTTCGACGCCGAGCTTGTCGGCGAGGAAGGAGTGCTCGTAATAGGCCGAGTTGTAAACGCCGGGCGTGAGCAGCACCACGGTCGGGTCGCGCGAAGCCGAGGTCGGCGCCACCGATTTCAACGTCGCCAGCAATTCGTCCGGATAGTTCTCCACCGGCGCGATGCGGTGGCGCGAGAACAATTCCGGGAACAGCCGCATCATGATCTCGCGGTTCTCCAGCATATAGGAGACGCCGGAGGGCGTGCGCGCATTGTCCTCGAGCACGTAGAAGGTCTCGGCGTCGACCCGCACGATGTCGATGCCGGCGATGTGCACGTAGATGTCGTGCGGCACGCGCTGCCCGCTCATCTCCGGGCGGAAGGCGGGATTGCGGAACACCAGATCGTCGGGGATCACGCCGGCGCGCAAGATTTCGCGCGGGCCGTAGACATCCTTGATGAACAGATTGAGCGCCTTGACGCGCTGGACCAGGCCTTTCTCCAACAGCCGCCATTCGGCGCCCGAGAGGATGCGCGGGATGACGTCGAAGGGGATCAGGCGTTCTTGCGCGTCGGCCTCGCCATAGACCGCGAAGGTGATGCCGATGCGGCGGAAAATGAGCTCGGCCTCGCGCCGCCGGTAGTCGAGCACGTCGGGCGGCACCTCGCCCAACCAGCGCGACAGCTCGCCATAGGCCGGCCGCACGCCGCCGTTCGTCCCCTTCATCTCGTCGAAGGCTGCCATCCCGATCACCCAGCGCGGCCGCAAGTCAGCGTCCGACAACGGTTTCCAGGGGCCGTTTTCCTTGCTCCCCGGACCTCGCCGTCCGGCCTTGGCAGTTGAGAATTGCAAGCTTCAGGCCAAGGTGCAGCTAAGGGAAAACGCCTATTTTACGGCCCTTCCGGCAGGCCGGCCGGGCCGCTGCCTAGATTTTGGGCGATTTTTGCGCAGGATGGTAGCGGGGGCGGTGGACGGACGCTTGAGCCGTCCCCAAGGCCACGCTAGGTGTTCCTCCCGTCCCTACAAGGAAAACGAAACGACCGCCATGCCGTCTCCCGAGATCGTCACCGCGGCGGTCCTTGTCATCGGCGACGAGATCCTGTCCGGCCGCACCAAGGACAAGAACATCGGCTACATCGCCGACTATCTCACCGCGCTCGGCATCGATCTGCGCGAAGTGCGGGTGGTGCCCGATGTGGAGGAGGAGGTCGTCGGCGCGCTCAATGTGCTGCGGCAAAAATTTACCTACGTCTTCACCACCGGCGGCATCGGGCCGACGCACGACGACATCACCGCCGATTGCGTGGCGGCGGCCTTCGGCGTCGCGCTCGAATTCCATCCCGAAGCGGTGGCGATCCTGAAGGAGCGCCTGGCCAAGAACGGCGGCGAATTGAACGAAGCGCGCATGCGCATGACGCGCATCCCGCACGGCGCCGGGCTGGTGCGCAACAAGGTGTCCGGCGCGCCCGGCTTCTGGATCGGCAATGTGATCGTGATGGCCGGCATCCCGGCGGTCATGCAGGGCATGCTCGACGAGGTCGCGCCCAAACTGAAGACCGGCGCCAAGCTGTTGTCGGAAACGATCCGCGCCGACGCCAAGGAAGGCGACGTCGGCACCGAGCTCGGCGTGATCGCCAAGGCCAATCCGGAGACGATCATCGG
The DNA here is from genome assembly GCA_963761245.1 of uncultured Alphaproteobacteria bacterium. Lineage (GTDB taxonomy): Bacteria > Pseudomonadota > Alphaproteobacteria > Rhizobiales > Xanthobacteraceae > Pseudolabrys. The sequence goes on from CAVXGN010000031.1 coordinate 216,729, forward strand.
CAGCTATCCGTTCTTCGACGACAAGCTCGGGCCCAACACCAATATCGTGGTGCGCTCGCGCGATCCGCAGAAGCTCGCCGCGGCGAAGGCGGCGGTGGAAGAAATGCTCGCGCAGCTAAAGGCGCAACTTGGCTCGGCCGCGCGCCCCTGAAAGCGCGCCGGCCCAATTCGGGGAAACGTTCGATGCAGACACCCGCGCCACAGAGCAAGGCTCCGCCGCAACCGGAAAAAATATTCCCCGTCTCCTGGGACCAGTTTCATCGCGACTCGCGCGCGCTGGCCTGGCGGCTGCATGACGCCGGGCCGTTCGAGGCGATCGTCTGCATCACGCGCGGCGGCCTGGTGCCGGCGGCGGTGGTGGCGCGCGAGCTCAACGTGCGCATGATCGAGACCGATCTGCATCGCCAGCTACCACAATTACCAGAACCAGGGCGAGCTGAAGGTGATGAAGGGCGTCGCGTCCGAAGTGACCGCGATGCACGGGCAGGGCAAGCGCGTGCTGATCGTCGACGACCTGGTCGACACCGGCAAGACCGCGCGCGTGGTGCGCGACATCCTGCCGGCGGCGCATTTCGCCACGGTCTATGCCAAGCCGATGGGGCGGCCGCTGGTCGACACCTTCATCACCGAGGTGTCGCAGGATACCTGGATCTATTTCCCGTGGGATACCGGCTTGGCCTATCTGCCGCCGATCCGCGAGGGCGGGGATTGACCCGATACGTGAAGCGCGCATGGCCGCGCGAAACCGGCTAAGCTTGCGCAAAGACCAACGAGGAGGACACGCCATGACCGCCGCCGCCAAACAGGCCGCAATCCACGAGGGGCGTTCGCACCATATCCGGCCGGACGAGATGCCATGGCAGGACACGCGTTTCCCCGGCTGCAAGATCAAGACCTTGCTGTTCGATCCCAAGAGCGGCATGGCGACGATGCTGTTCAAAATGGAGCCGGGCGCGGAAATCCCCGACCACGAGCACGTGCTGATCGAGCAGACCTACGTGCTGGAAGGCTCGCTGGTGGACAAAGAAGGCCCCGACGCCGGCATCGCGGTCAAAGTCGGCGAGTTCGTCTGGCGTGACCCCGGTAGCCGGCACACCGCCTGGTCGCCGAACGGCGGCACCTTCGTCGCCATGTTCCAGATTCCCAACAAGTTCTTCGAGAAGGACGGCCGGGTGCTCGACTCCGAACGGCAAGGACTGGGACTCCGTTTGGGCCGCGTTATTACCGAAGTGAGATGACGATACGCCCGCGCGTGGCTTTTCCCCGCGTGCGGGGTGAAGGCCACACTGCGGACGTGGCGGAATGGTAGACGCAAGGGACTTAAAATCCCTTGGGAGTAATCCCGTGAGGGTTCGAGTCCCTCCGTCCGCACCAC
>CAVXGN010000032.1:0-122627 GCA_963761245.1 uncultured Alphaproteobacteria bacterium
TTATAAAAGATGTTGTACTACAACACGTTGATTATGATTAGCGCCATCCGATGGCATAGGTTGATGGCATAGCTCGTAAGACAAAGCCCTGGTGTTTTGTTTGCCGTGCGCCTATCTTCGCCGCATGAAACCGCGTCTTGACCACTTAGCTGCACTCAGCGGCTTCTCACTGGCAGCGACTACAACAGTGCGGCGCAGTTCTCGGCGTCCCCCGGCCGAGCCGGCACGACACAAATATCCCCACGGTTTTAAAGCAGTTGTGAGTTGGCCGTGAAGAAACGCAAAACCCTTGTCGAGGTGTTTGCAGAACTGCTTCGCCCATACGGCATACCACCGACACCCCTCCACGAAATTCTACACGAGGCGGCGGAACGGGCAGGCTGGACCCCGCCTGCAGACCTTAAAGCTCGTCAGCGGGCCGCCGCACGCGGCCGAACTATTCAGCGCGAGGAGGACCTAGCGCTCCGTCGTATCTTGGTCGCGCATGAGTTCAAAGAACTGCCGCTGACCCTGCGCGGACAGCCTAGTTCAACTGGAACCGCTCGGGCACTCATCCGTCGGCTGGAACAGTTGCCGTTTGACCGGATGCCCCCTATGAGCGTTCGAACGATTAAGGCCGACATTCTGTTTATGAGGAAGAACGGAAACTTCGGCATTTAGAATTTGTGCATTGAGCCAGGCTCGTTGCACTCGCCGACGCCAAATAAATAATTGCATTACCCTCTTCGGGCATCCTCGCCAGTGTTCACCGGGAGCACCCCGGCCAAACACGGAGGAACTACAATGCATAACGCACTGGCTCACAGCATTGCCGAAGCATGTGCGCGGTCCGGCATAGGCCGCACGGCAATGTACGAACTGATCAACACCGGTCAACTGCCCGCCCGCAAACGCGGACGGCGCACACTGATATTGGCCGACGACTTGAGGCGGTGCCTCGAATTGCTGCCCGCGATCAAAGTGAAATCACAAGCAGCCTCTAAGCAGGAGGGCACGGCATGAAACGCTCAAGACAATCATCCAAGCTGGACAAATATCTTGCGTGTTGCGAGGCAGAAGATCGTGCCGTCGCTTATCTCGGTATCTTTCCCGCTCAAATCGCTCATGCAATTGCACTCAGAGTGGAGCGGGTGTTTGCGATGAGATGGAACGAGGAACAAAGCGGGATGATCCGGCGAGATGATCACCGCGAAGTCGTCTCCATCACTCACGACGAACTGCAAGAGTTGGAAACGGCGCTAGCCGCAATTCCACCGGGCCTAGGTTCAGACGCCGCCGCTGAACGGCACATTATCGACTTGCTTGCCGATTTTCCACCAGACCGCGCGTGGTGGATCGTAAACAAAATTGTCAAATATGAAGCTGTGCGAGCGCAGCTTTGTCAAACGAAGTTTTCGTGGGCGCCAATAGCGTCCAAACTCTAAAAGGGAACTCGTCATGACGACGTATTGCCGAGTAAGATCGTGCCCATAAGCTCCCTCACCTCAACGGGAACTCGCCAAGACAACGTGACCAGTGTGACACGACCGATGCGCATCGCGCTGACGACGGCGCGGGCAAAAAGTCGAACGCGCGTTGGAGGATAACGACGTGACAATACCGATTTATTCATACGCTTTCACCGGCTGCGCGCCGACGAACAATATACTCGCAAAATTCATCGCTCGTGTGGTCCCGTGGCCCGGAGATCAACACTCTCCCGGCGTTGTCAATATCCACTGGTTCTCCCCCAAAGGGCCAGGGATGCGCGGGCGCCCTACCCGCAACGTCCGGCAGTTCCTCAACGAACTGGATAGCCTCAAGGCGAAACCGCTCTACGTTTCGGATATTTATTACTGTCTCTCCCTGCAGAAGAATGTCGGGCGCGTTGTGCGGGGGAGCCCGGTGGCTGCGCGCCACTCCAAGGACGCGATTGCCCTCAAAGCGATCTGGTTGGACATCGACATCAAAGAGCCGCCCAAGGGCTACGAGACGTTGGACGCTTGCCCTGGGCGCCCTGCATAATTTCCTCAAGGCTGCCGAGCTACCGGCTCCCACTGCCATCGTAGGCTCTGGCGGCGGCCTGCACGTCTATTGGATATCGAATAAGGCGCTGACCCCGCAGGAGTGGGAGCCCTACGCACAAGGGCTCAAGGCTGCAGCCATGAACCATGGTCTGCGCTGCGACGTGGGCTGCACGATTGACCCGGCCCGTGTGCTGCGCGTACCCGATACGCTCAATTTCAAGTCCCAGCCGGCGCGCCCGGTCAAGCTACTGATAATGGCCCCAACCGACCACGATTTCGAGACGGCGCTGGCCAAGCTGCGCGGGCTGGCGCCGGCTGTTACCGGGGCGGTAACAAACACGGTCCTCGATCTGTCACGCCGTTCATCGGCAAGAAACCAGCCGAGATTTTCACCCGTGTCCAGGCCGGCAAGCTAGGAGCCGGCGTCTCGACCACACAGCAGCGCCCCGCTCGACCCGGCGCCGATCCTGCGTGACTGCCCGTTCTTTGCCGACGCATGGCGAACGGGTGGCAAGGACCACTCCCAGGGGCTATGGAACCTGACGGTGCTGGCCAGCACGTTCATGCAGCGCGGCGAGCATATGGCGCACAAGTTCGGCAACCAGCATCCAGGGTATACCCCCGACAGCACGATAGCGATGTTCGAGCGCAAGGAGCGCGAGCGCGACGAACGCGGCCTGGGCTGGCCGCACTGTAAGAGTTTTCAAGGCGAAGGTGCGAAGCAATGCGCGACCTGTCCTCACATTGGGAAGATCAAGTCGCCGCTGCATCTAGGGCTGCCAAGCGGACCCATTGCAAGTCCAAAGAATCCGGTAAATTGCGGCGGGACCTCTGGCCAACGGCCCATCTGGGCGGACCCGCTCGACTTCCATGAAGTACCGATAAAAGAGGCGATCGAACGTATCAACGTAGCAGGGTATTTCGTTCATACTCTCAATGGCGACATTTATAGGGTCGAGCCAGATGGCGGCCTTGTTGCTCAGAAGCGCGAAGGTTTCAATAACCTATTTGCTTGTCGGAAAGCGCTTATCGCTGACGACAAGTCGATCTCCGCGGGTACCGCATGGAAAAATTCGTCGTCTCGTCGTGAATTTGCGAGCATCGGCTATTGGCCTGACGACCACGGCAGGCCAGAACAATCTTACAATCTTTGGCATAGGTGGGGTATCGAGCCTAAGCAAGGCGACTGCTCGATCATAGTCGATCACATTATAAATGTGATCGCGGACGGCGATAAGGAAAAGGCAGACTTTATTCTCGATTGGTGTGCGCACTTAGTGCAGCGCCCGTGGGAAAAGCCCGGTGTTGCGCTTGTCTTAAGAGGAGGTAAAGGCACAGGGAAGACCTTGTTTACTCGAATACTGGCCCGCATTGTTGGCCACCGAAACACGCTGATTACTGCGAGCGGAAAGAAGCTGTTCGCGCAATTCAATTGGCAACTTGCCGATAAGTTACTAATTGGCGCGGAGGAAGCGTTCTTTGCCGGAAATCACGAGATGAATGATCAATTGAAACACCTGATCACCGGAGAGGAGATTGAAGTCGAGCAAAAATACGGCCAACGCATAAGTATGAAATCATTACATCGATTAATTATGACTTCCAATCATCACCAGGTCATTTCCGCATCTGACGACGAACGGCGGTTTTTCGTGTGCGACGTGTCGGATAGGCATCGCCAGGACGCCCCTTACTTTGCTCCGCTGGTGCGCATCATCAAAGGCAAGGACGATACGACACTGGCCGCGTTCATGCATTACCTCCGGACGCGCGACATCTCAAACTGGAAGCCAGAAGAGGCCGCACGCAAGGCCGCAAACGACGATCTCGCCCGACAGAAATTGCTAAGCTTGGAACCGCCCCTACAGTGGCTGTTGGAATGGACCCAATCCGAGGACGAAGAAGGGCCGAGCGCACCAACAAATAGCGTGTTGGATACCGGGCCGCCTGATCAATTACTTGACGAATTCATGGCAGGCATTACGGCCTCCATGAGCGAAGTCGCCGATACTGTAGGTGGTACCGCTGAGGATGCCGCGTGCTCTCTGCAACCCTCTGAAGAAAAGTTAGCCGAGATCGCAACTGGACCAAAGTTAGCCTCGGATGAACCGCACACCCATAAAGAGTGGTTGAGGTCAGAGTTGCTCGGGAGCTACCGAAGGTGGGCCAAGGAAACTCGTGTACGTGGGGCTACCGATTTCAGCGAACCAGAAAGATTTTGGACCAGCATGAGGCTCCTTTTGAATAACAATATCTTTCCAGGCCGGCGGTTATTTCGTCAAGCCGGGGGTAAACGCTTCGTTCTCCTTCCAGCCAAGCAGGAATTGCTGGATGGGTTCAATCGACTGCTCGGTGGCAAGGTGGTTGATGTCGATGATTTGTGAGAGCAGCCATGGAGCAAGTGTCTGTGCACACCCGCACCGCGCAACGCGCTGTTTTTTTGAAGGAAGTGCAGGTTGAGCAGGAAGTGCAAGCCTCGGGCGAAAGTTTATTGTGCGCAGTGGCGCGACACAGCGAACGGGGAGGCCATTCTCTTTGTTTCGATCCAGATTGTGCGCAAAATTCTTTTTCTAGTCTGCTCTACCTGCTCTACCTGCTCTAGTACATTCAAAACAATGGTTTAGAGAGAGCAGGTCGCGAGCAAGCAGAGCATGCTCCAGTTTTCGAGCCGAACTTCTGGCTCGCATTTCAAGACGCCGTATTGTCCTTCCACTCCGTCACCAACCGCCACGAATTCGGCGTTCGTTTTTGGCTAGTTACGCGCTTGTGACAGATGACGGATAATCGGCCAAACGGGACACATCCGGCTATATGCAGCCATCACGACGTTCGGACGACGCCTGTGCTGGCACTAATTGTTGTTGTTACCGCCACGGTAAAAATGGCGCGGTCTTCCATCGTCTATCATCATCTTTGGAAACGTTCCAATTTGGAGATGAAAAGGTAGCAGGGCGGCCAACGCTCGCGATTGCATCTTTACCTTTGAATAAGCATCCACATATTACGATCCGCTCACATCCCAACCTTCCAACCTTTACAGGAGACTTGAAATGAGAAGGAAACTTAAAATGACGAACGGCAAAAGATTAGAGAAAGAAGCTAATGGCATCGCCGCTGCAATCGCGGCGCTCGTGGAGCACACAGACGGGCCTGTAACGCTCGCTGAGATCGAACGCGTCATTCCCGGTTTTGCAAGCACAGATGGGCCGAATTGGGCCTATGTGGTGAATACTCGTGACGGAGAGAAAGTGATTTGGCAGGGAATGACAGAGGCAGGCCAATTCGCGCTTGGCAAAGTGATGAAGGAGCGAAGGGTCGCCGTTCAATATGTGAACACGATGCCATATCTCCTAGAGGGCCGCCTTCTGAAAGATGAGCATTGGTTGCCGGTAGTGCTGCTTCCGGCGCGGGCAGCAAATTTGGAAACTCCGAATTGGCTGGTACGCGCTTCTCCAAGCCTCGCAGATGCATGCATCACGCAAGTGGATAAGACTTGCCGGCCACTCACACCTGGTCCGGTCCGTTTTACGGCAGACCAGTTCTCGGTGTAAGCGAAGTTTCGCTGGTCGCTTGTGATTGGATATCCTGCGAAGCCCGAAGATCATTGAGGAGTGGAGCAGCTATCGTGTCGTGGCAGTCAAAATTGAGTGACGCGAAAGCCGCATTTGCTGCGCGCAACAGCGATCCATGGCACACCCGCTTGGAGCGCGTGCGCGGCCAAATTGGCGACGATGGCGTCGAGCGAATTAGCACGCAGACACTGTTCGACCACTTGGAGGTTCTCCAGCGCAGTCGTGGCGCTGGCGCCTGCCGCCGTCTTGCGAAGGTTATGCGCGAGCTAGGGTGGAGCCCCGTGCGAGTTCGCGACCTCACACGAGGCGGCTACATGGAACAGGTTCGGGGCTATTGCCGTGCTGCTAATTGAGCGCGTGCATCATTGAGAGCGTCTGACAAGGTAAAACGCGTTAGCAGTGCTCACCCGGGCCACCGCTTCATACCGCGACGATGCGGCCGCGCATCAGCTAACACACTGAACGCGACCTTCGTTGTTGCCATCCCCAGCAGCCGTATCCGCCCGTCCAGCCGCGTCCGTATCCGCGCCCATAGTAGCGGCGGCCATATCCACCGCGGTAGCCGCAATAGTGGCGGCCCCACCGGTAACCGGGTCCATAGCCATGCATCCAGCGCGGTCCATAACCGTAGCCCATGTGGCCGTAATAGCCGGGACCATAGCCGCCCATCATGCCCCAGCCGCCATAATAAAGCTGGGCCTGAGCGGTCGAGCCAAGTCCCAATGTCGCGCCGGCGAGCGTCGCCGCGAGTACAGTTGCGATGAGCATTGTTTTGCATTTCATGTTGATCCTCCGCCTTAAACAGGCGTGACCCACGACACAAAATCTGACTGTGTGCATTGAACCATCGCGAATTTCCGCTTGTGGCACACAAAGTATCAGGCCGTTAATGCGTTAATACGTGCGCTGCTAATGGAACAAGCAGCGAAGATGCCTACCGTCGCGACTGCATTCAGCGCCTAGGTAGTTTCGCGAACCAGTTTATTTGTATCTTGCTTTTCTTATTGTCTCGACGTGCTCCGGGTAGTGTTTCTCGATGTTGCCAATTTCACCGTTTATGTTGCTTGGATATCTCTCGCAAAGTTTCCTAAATTGTTCCGGTTCCTCTTTCGAGTACGTGTTTATTAGTGCCGATTTCAATTTGGCCATTGCACTGATATAATTTTGAATGTTAGTTCCTAGCGGAATTCCGGTCTGTCTACTGTCCTCAGCGAATAGAGCATCTAGTCGCCTTTCTATCTCTTGGAGGAAAGGTTTATAGTTTTTTCTCCAGTTGCTGTAAGCTTCGTCGAGAGGTTTTTGCATATATGGAAATTGCTTAGCGCAAATATCTCTGGTGTAGCCCCACATTCTAATCACGCCGTCGAGCTTACCTAAGTCGGTAGCGTAATCTCCGCTGGACGCAGAAGTTGACATACCTCCGTGTGCTTGTTGTCCGAGCACAGACAAAATTACTATCAACAAAAGCCGCTGAAAGAGCTTAGTCATTGTGCGGCTTGTCTTCGTGCTGGTTGCGGCTTAGTAGCTCGCGAAGAAGGCACGACATCTCGGCCGCAATACCGACAGACTTTTGCGTCCGATTTGATCGTCTCGGCGCAGTGCTCGCAGACCTTAAACCGGGCTGCAGTTCGGCGGATAAGCCTCCCGACCATCCAATAGGCTACTGGGGATAAAAGAATAGAAGGAATAAGCGTCCCAAAAATGACTGCTATTGGGTGATACGCGATGTCGGCCTTCGCTTGGCTATCATACGGCGCGGGGTTCAAAGCCCAATAGACCTGAAGTCCGCCGATGAAAAGCACAAACAATGCGGTCAATGTGATTTGTAGGCGTCTCTGCTCGAAAAATGCGATGGCCCGCCGCAACATCTACTCCACCCTTCAACGTCAAAATGCTGAATGCAGTATAATATTTAATTGCTTCCGTTATTTTAGCGTGTTGCATAAAATTGCAACCATTAACTTCAAGGCAACTTAAATGCCGAGCGAACGTGCAATGGTAAAACGGTAAAAGCCTGTGTCCCGCACGGATCGTCCGGTGCGGTCAATGGCAAGCGGAATTCCGCAGCGCCGCTGGCGGTGAGCCAATCTTATGCCTCTAGCCACGGTGAAAAGGTAAAACGCTTTAACAGCGCTCACGCGCGCTACTGGCCGCCAACAGCATAGCGACTTGGGGGGTCGTGCACTGGGGCAGTTGCGAGAAAATCTGCCGCGGTGCTGCTGATCCACGGTAAAAGGGTGAAACGCTCAGAGGCGTTTGCGCGGTGATTTGGTGCCACGGTTTTAGCCGTATAAGAGCTTTACCGTTTCTTCCGACGCACTCTGCTATTTCTTCCCGTTCGCGCCGATGCCAATAGGACGGCCTCGACATTAAGTGTAGGAGCGATCTCGTGCCCATTACGACACTTTACAGGCCTAGGCGTTCGCAATTGATGAGAAACAATATCCTCGCATTGCGTGCACATCGAACGATATGAATTGTCGTCAGCCGCCGCCGGCTTGCTCTCGAACATCATCCGCACGAGTTCTTTCTGGCCGATCAATTTTATCGGAACCGTTGCGGAAAATTCGATGGCGTCTTTCGTGAATGACCCCGCGGTCACGAAGAACCCAGAGGCGGCACGATCTGTAATGATCGCTGAATGAAATTTTTGGAGGTCAGGTCTTCCAGATGACCCGCCTTCCCCGTACCGCTTGCATTCCACCAAATATTTTTTCCCGTCTTTCGTGAGGACGGCGTCCCGACCACCATCGTTCGTTGGAGGTGTCTGTTTTACTTTGAAGCCCAACCGCTCGAACATGCGGGCAACTTCGCCTTCAAATTGCCAAGGACTAAGTCGACGCAGTTCCGCAATGCTCGGAACAAGCGAGTTTGCAAGACGCAATCGTTCGGCATCGCGCAGGCAGTTTGCCTTCGTATCAATCTGTTGCTGGCGCTCCCGAAGTTTTCGCTCGACCTCTTGTTGACGCGCCAAACGCTCCTGCTCACGCCGGCAGTTATCTTCAATTTCTTTCCGCTCGCGAACGCATTTTTCGCACCGGTTTCCGTATCCGCCTGCTAGCACCCCATGTCGACAGAACACCCACTTTATCACATCTTGTATGCTAACCCTGTTCAGCCAATGTTCCTTGGTAGCTTGCTGACGCCACTTTTTAGCTTCTGCCAAATCTCGCTCGACGCCGCGGCCAAACTGATACATTTGAGCGAGGTTTAATCGTGCCTGGCTGTTTCCTTGTTCCGCAGCGAGCTTGTAGAGACGTGCGGCCTCTCGCTCGTCCTTTGGCAGGCCCCCCCGGCCTTGCTCGTACAGAACGCCGAGATTGCATTGAGAGCGAGCATTGCCCTGATCGGCGGCTTTGCGATACCAGCCCGCCGCGGCCGCATCGTCCTGCGGCACGCCACGGCCTTGCTCATACATGAGCCCCAGATTGCATTGGGCGTCGGCGTGGCCCTGGTCAGCCGCCTTGCGATACCAACTCGCCGCGGCCGCATCATCGTGCAGCACGCCGCGTCCCTGCTCGTAGAGAATGCCGAGACTGTACTGTCCGAGATAGTTTCCTTGGTCTGCGGAAAGCTTTAAGAGACGTGCGGCCTCGCGTTCGTCCTTGGGCAGACCGCCGCTGCCATCGCGGTAACAAATTCCGAGGTTTTTCTGCCCGTCTGAGTTTCCCTGGTCGGCTGAAAGCTTGTATAGGCGAACGGCCTCGTGCTCGTCCTTCGGCAAACCACAATGGCCTTGGTCGAAAAAGATCCCCAGATGGCATTGGGCGTGGGCGTGGCCCTGGTCAGCCGCCTTGCGATACCAACTCGCCGCGGCCGCATCGTCCTGCGGCATGCCGCGCCCCTGCTCGTACATGAACCCTAGATTGCATTGGGCGTCGGCGTTGCCCTGGTCGGCCGCCTTGCGATACCAACTCGCCGCGGCCGCATCATCGTGCAGCACGCCGCGTCCCTGCTCGTAAGAGAAGCCAAGAGCGCACTGCCCGCACGCGTCTCCATGGTCCGCAGCGACCTTGAACAGCCGTGCGGCCTCACACTCGTCCTTCTGTAGCCCCCCACGACCTTCCGAGTATAAAAATCCGAGATTGGTTTGTGCGGTCGCGTCTCCCTGGTCTGCGGCGAGCTTGAACAGGCGTGCCGCCTCGCGATCATCCTTAGGCAGGCCGCCAAGGCCCTGCTCGTAAGAGAAGCCAAGAGCGCGCTGCCCGCACGCGTTTCCATGGTCCGCAGCGACCTTGAACAGGCGTGCCGCCTCACGCTCGTCCTTCGGTAGCCCCCCACGGCCTTCCGAGTAGAAAAATCCGAGATTGCATTGGGCGCGGGCGTGGCCTTGATCAGCCGCCTTCCGATACCAAATCGCAGCGGCCGCATCGTCCTGCGGCACACCTCGGCCCCGCTCGTACATGAACCCGAGATTGCATTGGGCGCGGGCGTGGCCCTGGTCAGCCGCCTTGCGATACCAACTCGCTGCGGCCGCATCGTCCTGCGGCACGCCGCGCCCCTGCTCGTACATGAACCCTAGATTGCATTGGCCATCGGCGTTGCTCTGGTCGGCCGCGAGCTTGTAGAGGCGTGCGGCCTCGCGTTCGTCCTTTGGAAGGCCGCCGCGGCCTCGCTCGTAGTAGAAGCCAAGATTAATCTGACCGCGTGCGTTGCCCTGGTCGGCCGCGAGCTTGTAGAGGCGTGCCGCTTCGCACTCGTCTTTCTGCAGCCCGCCACGGCCGTCCGAGTAGAAGAAGCCGAGATTGCATTGGGCGTCGGCGTTGCCCTGGTCGGCCGCGAGCTTGTAGAGGCGTGCCGCTTCGCACTCGTCTTTCTGCAGCCCGCCACGGCCGTCCGAGTAGAAGAAGCCGAGATTGCATTGGGCGTCGGCGTGGCCCTGGTCAGCCGCGAGCTTGTAGAGGCGTGCCGCCTCACGCTCGTCCTTCGGTAGCCCCCCACGGCCTTCCGAGTAGAAAAATCCGAGATTGCATTGGGCGCGGGCGTGGCCTTGATCAGCCGCCTTCCGATACCAACTCGCTGCGGCCGCATCGTCCTGCGGCACGCCGCGCCCCTGCTCGTACATGAACCCTAGATTGCATTGGCCATCGGCGTTGCTCTGGTCGGCCGCCTTGCGATACCAACTCGCCGCGGCCGCATCATCGTGCAGCACGCCGCGTCCCTGCTCGTAAGAGAAGCCAAGAGCGCACTGCCCGCACGCGTCTCCATGGTCCGCAGCGACCTTGAACAGCCGTGCGGCCTCACACTCGTCCTTCTGTAGCCCCCCACGACCTTCCGAGTATAAAAATCCGAGATTGGTTTGTGCGGTCGCGTCTCCCTGGTCTGCGGCGAGCTTGAACAGGCGTGCCGCCTCGCGATCATCCTTAGGCAGGCCGCCAAGGCCCTGCTCGTAAGAGAAGCCAAGAGCGCGCTGCCCGCACGCGTTTCCATGGTCCGCAGCGACCTTGAACAGGCGTGCCGCCTCACGCTCGTCCTTCGGTAGCCCCCCACGGCCTTCCGAGTAGAAAAATCCGAGATTGCATTGGGCGCGGGCGTGGCCTTGATCAGCCGCCTTCCGATACCAAATCGCAGCGGCCGCATCGTCCTGCGGCACACCTCGGCCCCGCTCGTACATGAACCCGAGATTGCATTGGGCGCGGGCGTGGCCCTGGTCAGCCGCCTTGCGATACCAACTCGCTGCGGCCGCATCGTCCTGCGGCACGCCGCGCCCCTGCTCGTACATGAACCCTAGATTGCATTGGCCATCGGCGTTGCTCTGGTCGGCCGCGAGCTTGTAGAGGCGTGCGGCCTCGCGTTCGTCCTTTGGAAGGCCGCCGCGGCCTCGCTCGTAGTAGAAGCCAAGATTAATCTGACCGCGTGCGTTGCCCTGGTCGGCCGCGAGCTTGTAGAGGCGTGCCGCTTCGCACTCGTCTTTCTGCAGCCCGCCACGGCCGTCCGAGTAGAAGAAGCCGAGATTGCATTGGGCGTCGGCGTTGCCCTGGTCGGCCGCGAGCTTGTAGAGGCGTGCCGCTTCGCACTCGTCTTTCTGCAGCCCGCCACGGCCGTCCGAGTAGAAGAAGCCGAGATTGCATTGGGCGTCGGCGTGGCCCTGGTCAGCCGCGAGCTTGTAGAGGCGTGCCGCCTCACGCTCGTCCTTCGGTAGCCCCCCACGGCCTTCCGAGTAGAAAAATCCGAGATTGCATTGGGCGCGGGCGTGGCCTTGATCAGCCGCCTTCCGATACCAACTCGCTGCGGCCGCATCGTCCTGCGGCACGCCGCGCCCCTGCTCGTACATGAACCCTAGATTGCATTGGCCATCGGCGTTGCTCTGGTCGGCCGCGAGCTTGTAGAGGCGTGCGGCCTCGCGTTCGTCCTTTGGAAGGCCGCCGCGGCCTCGCTCGTAGTAGAAGCCAAGATTAATCTGACCGCGTGCGTTGCCCTGGTCGGCCGCGAGCTTGTAGAGGCGTGCCGCTTCGCACTCGTCTTTCTGCAGCCCGCCACGGCCGTCCGAGTAGAAGAAGCCGAGATTGCATTGGGCGTCGGCGTTGCCCTGGTCGGCCGCGAGCTTGTAGAGGCGTGCCGCTTCGCACTCGTCTTTCTGCAGCCCGCCACGGCCGTCCGAGTAGAAGAAGCCGAGATTGCATTGGGCGTCGGCGTGGCCCTGGTCAGCCGCCTTGCGATACCAACTCGCCGCGGCCGCATCATCGTGCAGCACGCCGCGGCTTTGCTCGTACATGATCCCAAAATTGAACTGCGCGTCCAAATCGTCTCTGGGTGCGTGCGACACTTCCGTTTCGTTTGCCGAGGTGGCGTCCCCTAACTCGCTCTCCATGGCAACGATCCGCGCACGCCATTCGATCGCCAGAGCAAAATTCGGACTGAGCCGTATCGCCTCGTCGAAGTCGATGATCGCGCAGTTGTATTGGCCTTTCATTTCGTAGGCACTGCCGCGCGCGAAGAAGAAATCTGCATTTTTCGGTTCAAGTCTGATTGCATCGTCAAAGTCGGCGATCGCAAGGTCATATTGGCCCTTGTAGGCGTACGCATCGCCGCGTGCGTAATAGGAACCTGCCGATTTTGGATCAAGCCGAATGGCTTCATTGAAATCAGCAATAGCCCAGTCGCGCTTGCCTTTGTGACGCCAGGCTAGACCGCGACTCTGGAACGCAGAGGCACTTTTCGGATCAAGCCGGATCGCGTCACTGTAATCGGCGATCGCGCGATCATGTTGACCTGTCTTCGCGAACGCGTCGCCGCTCTCTTTTAGCGTTTCCGCATCTGGATTACGCGACGCCACCATGAGGATTGCGTCCTCGGTTGATAAAAATCATTTGAAATATTCTCGACAAAGTCTGGATTAATCATTGCGGCTCCACCGCCACTAGCTCCGACTGCGTCGAACACAGTTACTCAAACGTTAACGCGAAGGGTTTTTGGGTCCTAGATTTTCCCCGACCACCTCTTGCGCGCGCAAATGGCCCGGGGCCTGGTCCTCGTGGGGGCCGGTAAAATTTTGGGCACGCCTGCGCGATGACCGCTCCGCAAACGCGCGTCGAAATTCTCAAGCGCGCCAGAAGTCCTTGAAGCGCGTCGGCGCCAATTCGGTGTAGCGGGTCGTATGCTGGATTGAGCGATGCCCTAACCAGTCCTGGATTGCCCGCGTGTCATGCCCGTCATTTGCCAGCTTGTAGCCGCAGGCGTGTCGCAGCATGTGCGCGTGAACCGGGAACGTGAAACCCGCGCGCTCGCCAATGCGCTTCACCAGGCGATTAACGGCGTCCGGCGTGAACGGCCCGTCACGTTCCGTGGTGAACACAAAGCCGCTGTCCGGATATTGCCGCTGCAACTCCCGCAGAGCGCGCAGTTCGTCGCCCCGGATGGGATGCGCCGCCGGCTTGCCGTTCTTGACCCTACGGACGTGCAAGGTGGCATTGCGGCCCCATTCCACCTGTGACCACTCCAAGTCACATAGCTCGCTGGCTCTGAGCCCGTGGCGGAACGCCACGAGGATGAGGGTGGCATCCCGAAGGCCGTAGCGACCGTGACGTGCCGTCTCGATCAGCTTCTCGACTTCCTTCGGGGTGAGATATTCCCGGGTTCGTAGCTTGGCATTGGCAGGCCGGCGCGGAACTGTCCGGTTTAGGTTGCGCGGCTTCACCAGCCGCAGATGCGTGGACATTGAGGTTCTGCCTCCTCCGACAACTCTACTGACCGTATAATGCTCCTTTTCCGGTCAGTGTGCGAGGCGATCTTGTTGTGATGGTGAACGCAACACACAATGCGTGATGGTGCAAACCGCAATGACCGCGGCTACTGTCACAAGATCGAGGAAGAAAGACCGAGGGCGCGGTGGGGCCACATCCTCGCTCGCTCGAAAAGTTTGTACGCAACTAAGCTGAGCGAGTGAAGATTAGATAATATAATCAGGTATTTGTTAGGCTTGCCGTACAAGCGTGTACGCCAACTTGTACGGATTAAATACGGCCACGATTGGGTTAGTCTCTATCAAGAGGCGTGCAAACGGACACTTTCCGTTTCAACACCTGGTATTGAAGCCAGTTTGGCCTTTTTCAGATCGCCTCGATCATGTCGTTAATGATATCGCTCTTTCGGTAGCCACTTACAGCATCCCAACCTGCAAATACGCTCCACAGAAAACCAGCAAAAATATCTTTGTCGTCATAACCATCAGTCGTTTTCTTCATCGCCACGATAGCACCAGAGAGCCGTTTCATAAATTCATGCGCGCCAACGGCGTGCGCTCACTCGATGTCTACCCCCTGCGTTCGCACACGCTGGAGAATTTGTACGGACACCAAACGCGCGCCGAGAATTTCTTGAACCTGGACGGGAACGCTTCGCCCCGATAGCGATTGAGCTACTTAATAATCAACGCTCAATGCCAACTTTTCGTGCGCGCTCGTTAAGGCATCTCAGATAGGCGGACGTATCGTTTTGGTTAATACTATCGAGAGGGCAGGGTGAGCGACTATTCCACTCATTATAGGTCTGCATTCGCTTCGTATATTCCTCTCGGCTAATGCCAAGTTTTTTTGCCCGCACAAAATCGAGTTCCTCTTGAAAACCTAAGTCTGGCTGATCGAGGCGATAGTAGGAGATTTGTGCCGCGCTTAAGCTGGTCGCCTCGTCGGGCGGCGTCGAGAACATGCGTTCAGAAAGCTCCGACGGAACCCCCATTTCCTCAAAATACGCTTTTGACTGTCGCAACAGCGCCCGTAGTCTCTCGCTGGCTTTCTGTTCGTTTACCGTCAGATATGGACGATGAACCCTAAGCTTTGTGTGCGTCCAAATATTGCGGATTAGGCCCGATGCTAAAATCCATATACATGCGCTGGCGCAGTCGCCTCTCGCCGCGACCCCAAGACGTTGTTGGCGTATCCATCGACCAATCGCCATTGCTTCATCTAAGTCGCCACCCGCTGAATTGATGAGTAGAATACCGTTTACATAACCCGGTCGCGTTGGGATCGTACTGCTACGACACTGCTTTTCAGCAGTAGAGTTTGGAGCGGATTGATTTGCGTCGAACGACTGAGACTGATGCCCCTTCTGTTTCCAAATCTCGTACGCCTTAGGCGTCGTCATTACATAACGCCCCGGCTCAGTTCTGTTGAGACAGACGAACTGTGCGGCAACAGCATATCGTTTTTGGAGATTTACTAGATCACCCTCTTCGATGCGTCCCGTCAACGTGATGTTTACGTGGGGGTATGACGGCAGCAAACACTTTTCACCGCACGGCTCGGCCGTGATCGTCGCCGCACCCGCGCAAGCTATCGAGGCGTAAAGCAGCAAAATTCCCAGCATAAATTGCTTGTTCATCGTACCTCCCGGCTACTTCCGCGCGACGATTTTTGATCGCGCTATAAAACATTATGTGTCACTCGCCAAGCGCAGAGCCTCTATCAACCGCTGACGGCTACGGGCGCGCGCTTCACCATAGACCGAATACGTGTTTGAAAGTGCCATCAAGGCCGTGCTCGCTTCTCTAGCGTCGTACCTAAGGAGCCTAATCGCCCACAGGGCAAAGGTTTCGTTGTCTGAGAATGCCCGCATACGCGCAGCAAGGCTTCGAAGCGATTTCTCAGCTTCATCTAACCTTGTAAGTTCAGCATCAGTAACATCTGAGTTCGCCTGAACGGCTTCGTATGTGCCTTCGCCTTCGCGGCGAACTACCTTGAAATACGCACGTACGTTTCCATACTCTATAAGTTTTTGAATTATCTCAGAACGCAGGTCGAAGAAATGCCGTAAGGGCCTTCCGACGAACTCAAGCAATACCCATGCGAATGCGCCCGCGAAGAATGAACCAATTACCTGAAGTGCAGAGGTCATGATCTTCGCTTGTCAGATCGGAAATGCAGGCGCACGTGTGGCCTAGTTAGAATGAACGGTTAGCAACCAGTGCCTTCACTGGCACGCGCAGTCTCGCGTATTTGTCGCCGTTTTGACCATGGGATATCCGATCGTGACGTTGGACGGGTCCTAGCCATCTTCCGTCCCTCCACTCAAGCCACTATTCGTTCCTGAATGTTACCATTCGCCCACCAAACGGCTGCCGCTTCCGCTTGCCGCGTCGGTAAAGTTGCGTTCTGATGAGCCGGTCATTCCGCGAGGGGCAATGGTATGCCGCTTCGATTTCTAAGGCGAGTGTCGATACTGCCGGGCGTACGGTTGAACTTCAGCCGCTCCGGTGTCTCGACAACAATCGGTGTTCGCGGCGCCAACCTCACACTTGGCGGACGATACGGCGCAACCGCCAATCTCGGCATACCGGGCTCCGGGCTTTCGCTTCGCGTGCCCCTCAAGTCGGCTCAGCCGGCGCACAGCCCAAGCCCTATGCACGCCGGCAGTCTGCCCTCAGCGCCGACATATCCAAGCATCCCCGCATCGGCTCCGCAAAAACCTGTCCCGCAGATGACGCCTGTCCAGTCCCGATGCTGTCGGCAATATCACGACGCCGGGGCTCACGGCGCTGCGGGAGCTTATCATTGACGCGATGCAGCAACGCCACGACGCGGAAGCTGCTGTTTTCAAGGCGACTACGCTGTTGGGGAGTGGGAAAGGGCCCTGGCCGATGCGCAACAACAACCTTTTGAACCGCAGGCTAGCGCGATCTCGCGCCAAGTCAGCCGGCTGGTGAAGCGTCCACACATTTTGATTGCCGGACGAATGAGCCAGAAGAAACGTTAGACGTACAGGTGTTGAAGCCGCAGCCGTGGATACTTGACGCGCTGCATTATCGCTTGCAACGCCCTTAGGCCCTTCCCGCCGGAGTAAGTTTCCAGCGTGAACCCTCTTTCGTGGCCGATCAATGCGGCGATGTCATCGCGAGTGGCACCGGCATTGTCGAGCGCGGTAGCGAAATTCTTGCGAAGGGAATGAAAGCTCAGCCTCTCACGATCAACGCCGGCGCCGCGTCGAAATTTGGTGAAGCGCTTCGACAGATACCATGACAGTTTGCCATCGGGTCCGCCTGGCTTAAGCGCAGGCCATAGCGAACCGGCGGGCAGTGCCTTGACGTAGTCGATAAATCCGCACAGTACCAACGCACTGTGAACGGGCACCCTGCGAATGCCGGCGGCTGTCTTGACACTCTGGCCCTCGGCTTCCTCGCTCACGTTGAAAAACCAAACTGTGCCATCGCGTTGCACTTCGTTAGTACGAAGCTGGCAAATCTCACCTAAGCGCATACCGCTGTAGAGCGCGATCAGCGGGACCCACCACAATGCTGTCTCTACGCTGTGCTTTCTCGGCCGGATACGTTCATTCTTTGGCACGTTGAACAGCGGCGCGTGGAATAGGGTGTTCAATTCGTCGATGGTGTAGGGGACCCAGCCGACCCTTCTAGTATCGGCTTCGCGTCGCGCCTGATCGGTGAACGGATTATTGCCGTCAAAGTGCCCACGGTTTCGTGCCCACTTGAACACACTCGATAGAGACGTGACGTATCGGTTGACAGTCCGGTTGCTGAGGCTTTCGTTCTTGTCGCCGAATTCCTTCAGCAATTCTTCTAGTGTCATCTTCTTAGCTTCGGCCGAACGGCCCCAATGGGGATGCAATCTGGTGACGGCCGCAAGAAACTCGGAAGCCATTGCCCGCGTGACAGCACCAATCTCTACATCATCGCTGTAATCCTGAAATAGGCGATAGACAGCCTCAGCTTGCCCGCGCGTCTGTTCGGTTAGAGCCGCGTTCTTGTCGCGCTGGATTTCATTTAGATAAAGGGCGGCGGCTTCCGAGAATTTCATGCCGTCATCGGTACGGACGCGGACCCGTGGCCGCTTAATCGGTGCGATAGGGCGCAACGTCACAGGATCAACGCCTCTGGCCCCAAGGAAGCTTGCCGGCGGTTCGGATGGCTGCCCGTGCGCGGCACGTAAGCGCCCCTCGATAGCAGCCAAGCGGGCGCGAACCAGCGCCTCACGCAATGCGGCATAAGTTTCGCTGTTGGGGTCAAGAGTTATACCAGTGCGCGCTTCGATCCGCGCGATTTCGCTCGCCACAACAGGCGCAAAATCGGTGTCCGTCCCTTCATTTAAGAACGGCTCTATGCCGCCAATGTCGGCAATGCCTTGTTGTATGAGGGAGGCTAGCTGCGACAAGCGGCGATTAAATTCGCCGGGGCTTGTCCGCTTTGCCCAGCTTTCGAGGCCACCCAGCGTTGCGGCGTAGCTTTCCCTGGCCAGCGCGTCTACGTCATTAAGAGTGAGCGGCACGCCGCTCTTGGCCCGCTTAAACCTCTCTCGCCACTCATGGACCAGCGGCCAGCGTTTTTCCCGCGCTTCTGAGAGCGATTGTGTGCCCAAGCTGACCACGATCTTGCTAAGCGGCCGGCCGGGCCGCCCGTGGCGCCCTTGGCTGATGAAACGGCCCCTGAGGCCCCGAGGAACAGCAGTCACGAAATACCAGCATTGGTGCTGGCGCTTGAGGTAGCGGGTATCGGCCTGGGCCATGCCGGTGCCTCCGATGGCATAGGTTGATGGCATAGGTAGATGGCACGGTGCCCCTTAGAAAGCAAGGTTTCTCGTGATTGATCGGCACTTTTGAAATTTTCGGGTTAGGCTCCTAGTTCCCAAGCCACCGGCCCCTACCCTCATTCTCGCCGCTCACCCCGGCCGAGGACACGGACCCCACGGTTTCCAAAGTCCCGGTCGTGGGCCACCTGCCGCGCGCTTTTCACGATGCGCAAGCGCGGGGGCTTTACATCCTGCACTACGAAGGCGATTAACGAAGCGCCAATGGAGCAACCGGGTAATGACCGAAAAATTCGGGCGGCTCGCCCTGCATATGTGGACCATCGACACCACGCCGCTCAAAACGGCGCTCGATGCCGCCAAGCAAGGCGGCTTCGACGCGGTGGAATTGCGCCGCACCGACTTCAAGCGCTGCTTTGACGCCGGCATGAGCAACGAGCAGGTGCTCGACTTGATCCGCGCCAGCGGCATTCCGGTCGGCGTGCTCGGCGTCGAATATGGCTGGCTGTTCGCCACCGGTGAGGAGAGCAAGCGACTGTTCAAGGTGTTCCGCGAGTCCTGCGAGAACGCCGTGGCACTTAATTGCAAAATGTTGATGAGCGCGCCCGGCCAGATCAACGGCCCAATCTCCGAGGCAATCAAATATTTGCGCGACGCCGGCGACATCGCTGCCGAATACGGGCTCAAGCTCGCCATCGAATACAATTCGCAACACGACGTGCTCAACAGCCTGCCTGTCCTGTGCGAACTGATCGAAGGCGCCGCCAAACCCAATTGCGGCTATCTGATCGATGCTTATCATTTCCAGCGCAGCGGGTACGGCGGGGCCAGCTTTAAGGACTTGCCGAACGACAAGATCTACTGCTTCCAATACAGCGATGTGTCGCCCAATCCGTCGACGGGCGTGCGGCGGCCGACCGACCGGCTGCCGCCCGGCCAGGGCGTGGTGAAGTGGCGCGAGGTGCTCGGGCTGTTGGCGGAGAAGAACTACACCGGCTATCTGAGCTACGAAGCGCCCAATCCCGAGCAATGGGCGCGCTCGCCCTATGACGTCGCGCGCGAAGGCGTCGAGTTGACGCGCAAACTGTTGCGGGACGCGGTCCCGGGTTATGTCAGCGCATGATCCCGAAAAGCCTGTCCTCGACTTGATCGGGGATGGGAACCGGTTTTCGGACAAGATCATGCGCAAGCCAAGTTGAGGATTACCATGGCAGCAGAACAGGAACTCCCGCTCTTTCTCGGTCTGAGGGACAAATCGATTACCGACATTCCCAAGACAGTCGAGAAGCAGCGCTATATGGTGAGCGTGGCGCCGCCCGCCGCCAATCCTGGCAAATGGATCGAGCAGCCGCGCATGCCTATCCCGACCGGCGAGCACGCCGTCGTCGAATGCGGCGGCAAGATTCATTCGATTGCCGGCTATGCCAAGCATCGCGTCGATCAGAGTTTCCACCAAGTGTTCGATCCGAAGACGGGTACCTGGGAATTGAAGGCGCCCTACCCCGTAGCCTGCAACCATGTCGCCGGCACCTCGGTCGGCGGCAAGATCTACACCTTCGGTGGCTTCATCGAACAGAATCGCTGCCCGCATTCCAACTGCTTCGTCTATGACCCGGCGAGCGACCGGTGGGCGCCGATCGCGGGGCTCGCGCGCCCGCGCGGCGCCATCTCCGCCATCGCACTGGACGGCAAGGTCCATCTGCTTGGCGGGCGCGACGTGCGTTCGGTTGAGTGGCACGAGATCTATGACCCGGCGACCGACAAATACACCTTCCTCGCCGGCATGCGCGGCTCGACCGCCACGCAGCCTTTCGTCGGCCAGCGCGATCACATGGGAGTCGCCGTGGTCGATGGAAAAATCCACGCCATCGCGGGCCGCATGGATTCTTATGATTTCAACACCAGCCTGAACGCCGTCTACGATCCAAAGACCGACGGTTGGAGCTTCCGCGCGCCGCTGCCGACGGCGCGCAGCGGCCCTTCATGCGTCTATATCGGCGGCAAGATCGTCGTGTTTGGCGGCGAGGCGACCGGCAAGGTTTTTGGCACCAACGAAATCTACGACCCGAAGACCGACACGTGGGAAGCGGGCACGCCGATGGCGATTCCACGCCACGGCCTGCATGGCGCAACCTGCGCGGTGATCGGTAATATGGTGCATGTGCCGGGCGGTGGGCCGGTGCCCGGCGGCAGCGTGCAGGGCGCCTATCACGACGCTTTTACGTTCGACTGAGCCGGGGGCGGCGAAAACCGGCGGGCTTGCCCCGCCAGGCGATGTGGAGTACGCAAACCTCAACATCACCAGCCAAATCGCGAGGCCACCTCGCGACGCGGATTTCATACCAATTGGCGGACGAAACAATCGCGCGCCGAGGTGGCGCCGATTGTCCCTCGCCTTTGGTATTGACGCACTATTTGTACGACGCCCATGGATTTACGGATTCGCAGCATAGGGCTGCTGGGTATATCAATTCTCGCCCTCGTGGTGGGCATCATTACCGGTTTTGGCGCTGTCTTCTTCCGCGCCTTGATCGCGCTCATCCACAACATCGCCTTTCTCGGCACGTTCTCGATCGCCTTCGACGCCAATAAATTTACGCCGCCCGGTCCGTGGGGCGCCTGGATCATCTTGGTGCCGGTGATCGGCGGCCTCATCGTCACTTTTCTGGTCGTCAATTTCGCGCCGGAGGCGCGCGGCCACGGCGTGCCCGAGGTGCTGGACGCGATTTATTATAAAGAAGGCAAAATCCGGCCTGTCGTCGCTGCAATCAAATCGCTCGCCTCGGCCGTCGCGATTGGCACGGGCGCCGCGGTGGGACGCGAAGGACCGATCATTCAGATCGGCGCGACGCTTGGTTCGTCGTTCGGCCAAATGATCCAGATGGCGCCGTGGCAGCGCATCACACTTGTTGCGGCGGGCGCAGGCGCAGGCATCGCGGCGACCTTCAACACGCCAATCGGCGGCGTGATGTTTGCCATCGAGCTGATGCTGCCGGAACTAAGCGCGCGTACCTTCCTACCGGTCGCGCTCGCAACCGGCGCCGCCACTTTCGTCGGCCGCGTTTTCCTCGGGCTGCAGCCGGCTTTCGTCGTGCCGTCGGCATTTTACCTGCACAACGAGCAAGCCCCAATTTCGGCTTTGCTGCTGTTCGGGTTGCTGGGCGTATTGATCGGGCTTGCCGCAACCGCCTTTATTCGCGGCCTGGTGTTCGCCGAAGATATCTTCCCAAAGATCAAAAACCCTTATCTGCGCCACAGCATCGGTATGCTGATGGTCGGCCTGTTGATGTACGCGCTGTTTTATTTCAGAGGCCATTATTTCGTAGAAGGCGTCGGCTACGCTACTATTCAAGCCATTCTTGAAGACAATCTCGTTGGATTTGGCCTGCTGATCGGCCTGTTCATCGCCAAATTGTTCGCAACTTCCGTCAGCCTCGGTTCGGGCTCGTCCGGCGGTATCTTCTCGCCCTCGTTGTTCATGGGCGCCACGCTCGGCGCCGCTTTCGGCGGTCTCGTCGATGCGATCGGCCCGGTGCAAGGCGTCGATCCGGTGACCTGCGCCATCATCGGCATGGCGGCGATGGTGGGTGGCGGCACTGGCGCCGCGATGACCGCGGTCACCATGATCTTCGAGATGACGCGTGACTACGACATCATCATGCCGATTATCGTGGCGGTGGCGCTCAGTATCGGC
Organism: uncultured Alphaproteobacteria bacterium; assembly: GCA_963761245.1. Lineage (GTDB taxonomy): Bacteria > Pseudomonadota > Alphaproteobacteria > Rhizobiales > Xanthobacteraceae > Pseudolabrys. The sequence goes on from CAVXGN010000032.1 coordinate 22,250, forward strand.
ATACGGCGACTGCTCTCGCGCGAGAACATCTACACCGTCAAACTGGTGACCCGCGGTCATGTGATCCCCAAAGCGCTGCACGCCAACATGTTCCTGGTGCGCCATGCCGAGGAAGTGATGGACCGCGACGTGTTGCTGCTTCCGGCCGAAACCGACTTCGCCGCCTTCCTGCGCCAGACATCTGCCGGCGGCTTCAAGCATATCGTGGTGACGCGCGATGACCGCATCATCGGGGTTCTGCGCGTCAATACCGAGCTCAGGCTGGGGCTGGAAACCGCCTATTCCGGCGTGCGGCTTGGCGATATCGCCCAGAAGAATTTCACCGTGGCACGCGCGCAAGACGTCGTTTTCGACGTGGTCGAGCGCATGTGGCGCCGCGGTGCGAGCATGGCAATTGTCACCAAAGGCGCCGGACGGCTGCCGCGCGCCACGCACGTGGTCGGTATGATCTCCAAGGAGCACATCGCCGAACTCGGTCGCCGACAGTATCCGCCCCTACGGCAGTCAGGCCGACGAGCCCGCTTAAAGGCTGGGCAGCAGCCGCGCACTGCGGCATGATGATGGCGGGCGCAGCGGGCCGACCGCGGACACAACCGCGGTGGCACCAGGGGGAGCGGAAAGCGCAATGGCGCTGATCGAAATTGACGGCGTAACCAAGACCTATGCGCTGGAAAACAATCGCGAGCTGACGGCGATCGATCGCGTCGATCTATCGATCGGCGATGGCGAGTTTGTCTCCGTCATCGGCCCAAGCGGCTGCGGCAAGAGCACATTGCTGCACATGATCGGCGGATTTGTGCCCTGCTCGAGCGGCGAAATCAGGGTGCGTGGCGAGATGGTGCGCTCGCCGGGGCCCGATCGCGGCATCGTATTTCAGCATTTTGCACTATTCCCGTGGAAGACGGTGCTCGGCAATGTCGAATATGGACTGGCCGAGCGCGGCATCGGCAAGGCGGAACGCCGGCGCACCGCGCAAGCGTTCATCGACATGGTCAAATTATCCGGCTTTGAGACCACTTATCCGAGCCGACTGTCGGGTGGCATGCAGCAGCGCGTGGCCATTGCCCGCATGCTCGCCTGCGAGCCGACTATCCTGCTGATGGACGAACCGTTCGGCGCGCTCGACGCGCAGACGCGCAAGATCATGCAGGAGGAGCTGCGCGAGCTATGGCAGCGCTTCCGCAAGACCGTGGTGTTCGTCACCCACGATGTGCGCGAAGCCGTGTTCCTGTCGCAGCGGGTGGTGGTGATGTCGGCGCGGCCCGGCCGCATCAAGACGATCGTCGAGACCGGGCTCGGGCCAGACGCGAGCCGAGCGGCAATCGACGAGAAAGCCGACGAACTGTGGGACATGCTGCGCGACGAGGTGGTGCGCTCGATCGCCGCCGAAGGGCGTGAGCCATGACCAGATCGCTGCAGGTCGCGACCTTCTATCTACCGATCTTTGCCGCGTTCGCGCTATGGGAGATCGCCGGCCGCGCCGGCCTGCTCGATCCATCGATATTCCCTTCGCTCGGGGCCGTACTTGCAGCCTTTGCACGCCTGATCGAGCACGGCCATCTCATCGCGAACGCCGGCATCTCGCTGTTCCGCCAGTCGAGCGGATTTTTCCTCGCGGCCTTCCTCGGCATCCTCGCAGGCATGTTGATGGCCGAGAGCCGTATCGCGCGCAATATTCTTGAGCCGCTGCTGCGCGCCACATTTCCGCTGCCGAAATCGGCGCTGATCCCGCTGTTCATCTTGTGGCTGGGCATCGGCGACCAGACCAAGGTTGCCGCCGTTTTCCTCGGTTGCCTGCTGCCGATCGTCGTCACCACCTTCAATGCGGCGCGCGGCATCAACAAGCAGCTCGTGTGGTCGGCGTGGAGTCTCGGCACGCCCAAATGGGTGATCCCCTGGAAGGTCGTACTGCCGGCCGCCTTGCCCGAGGTAATGAGCGGCTTGCGCATCGCCTTGGCGTTGTCTTTCACGTTGATGGTGAGCGCTGAATTCCTCATCGGCCAGCGCGGCCTCGGTTTCCTGATCGGCACGCTCGGCGAGGATGGCGACTATGCCGGCATGTTCGCCGCCGTGCTGGCGGTGACCCTGCTCGGATTCGCCGCAGACCGGCTATTTCTGTTCATCAACGGCCGGGTGTTGGCATGGCGCGTGTAAGAATATCACCACTCGGTTGGCTTAAGCGCGCGGTCGCGCGCAATGCCTCGGTCGTGGTCGTGCTGATCTTATGGGAAGTGACGACGCGCACCGGCCTGTTCAACAATTTCTTGCTGCCGCCGCTGAGCGACGTGCTGTGGCGCGGCTGGCTCGATATCGAGAGCGGCGACCTGCCGCGCCATGTGCTGGAAACCGCCTATTGCGCCATTGTCGGTTTTGGCAGCGCCGCCGTCATCGGCATCGTGGCAGGTGCGTTGATGTCGATGTCGGCGATCGTGCGCCGTATCATGGAGCCGCTGGTCTCGGTCGCCTTTCCCATTCCGAAAATCAGCTTCCTTCCGATCTTCATCCTTTGGTTTGGGCTCGGTAATCCGTCCGAGATCATCATGATTGCCTTTACCTGCGTGGTGCCGATCGCCAGTGCGACTTTTCTAGGCACCATGACCGTCGACAAGTATTTCCTATGGTCGGCAAGCAATCTCGGCACCAGCCCGCATCGTCTGTTCTGGAAAGTCGTCGTTCCGGCGGCAGCGCCGGAAATCATTAGTGGGTTGCAGGTGGCGTTTCCGCTTGCATTGATCATCGCGGTGGTGACCGAGATGCTATCTGGCGCCGACGGGCTTGGCGGCTACATGATCCACGCCGTGCGCTTTGCCCAATCGACCAAGATGTTTGCCGGATTGCTGGCGACGTTGCTTACGGGACTTGTATTCATTCAGGGTTTTGTCGTGCTGCGCCGCCGCCTGCTGGTCTGGCACGCCGAAACCGCGCCGGGCGCCGGCACCTGAAGGCGCCGATTATCTTTCCCCCGGTATGAGAAAACCGGTAAGCTTGTCGCGCCGGCGCCAAAGCTGGCGCCAGATCCGCCGCTTGCCGCCGGATCGCGGCCAACAAAGTTGGGGAGGACGCAATTCATGATTCGATCGATCTCTAAGCTCGCGCTGGCGGCTGCGCTGGTCACCGCCGCCGCGGCCATGCCGGCATCGGCCGAGCCGTTCAAGATCAGGGTCAGCTACGACTCGATACCGACGCATCTGGCGCCGATCATGTTCAAGATGCCGGACCAGATGAAGTATTACAACAAGGACTACACCATCAACTTCATCCGCTTCAAAGGCTCATCGCTGGTGTTGCAGGCGCTCGCCGCCGACCAGGTGGACGTCGGCGTGCTGGCGTTCTCGACCTTCGCGTCCGGCATTCTCAACGCGCACCAGCCGATCGTCGGCATCGCCGACGTCGCGCAGGACGGACCGAGCTTCTCCACCACCTATGCGGTGAAAGGCGACTCGCCGATCAAGACAGTGAAGGACCTCAAGGGCAAGACCATCGCCGTCAACGCGATCGGCGGCGCCATCGACATGGCCGCGCGCGGCGTGCTGCGCAAGAACGGGCTGACGCCCGACAAGGACGTTCGCATCATCGAGGCGAGCTTCGGCGCCATGGAGTCGATGACCAAGGCCGATAAGATCCAGGTCGGCTCGTTCATCGCGCCGTTCTGGGCCAAGGCGCTGAAGGACAAGGCCGGCTTGCGCCCGCTGTTCCACCAGAAGGACGCCATGGGCACGACGCAGTTCCTGTTCTTCTGCGCCAAGGAATCGTTCATCAAGGCGCATCGCGCCGTGCTGGTGAAATTCCTGTCCGACTATGTGCACGGCATCAACGTGGTGCAGGACCCAAAGAACCGCGACCGCGTTGTCAAGATCATGTCGGAGCTAACCGGCCGGCCGACCGGCGCCTTCGCCTCCTGGGCGCTTCTGCAGGGTAAGGACTTCTACCACGATCCGCATGGCCTGGTGAACGTGAAGGCCTTGCAGAGCAATATCGACAGCATGGCCGAGCTGAAAATGATGCCGAAGGCTTTCGACGTGAGCAAGCACGTCGACAATTCGCTGGTGCAGGATGCAATGAAAGGCATGTGAGCTTTGCGCCAGCAGCGCTGCAGCTAAGGCTTTGACTAAATCTTGGGCGCCGGCGTTGCCGGCGCCCAATCGCTTTTCGGCGGCCACCGCTCGAATTACCGAATATACGTATGAACACGAGTACGCAGCACTACGTCCGTTACATGGCACCATTTTCTATTTGAAAACACGTAGGGGTACATTTGCATTCCGACTACCGCAGATAGCTCATGCAGCACCGCCTTAACCTACGCATGTCATTTCTAATTGTCAGTCGCCACCGGGAGTCGATTCGTGGAAATCGACGAATTTACAGAGCGCCTCGCGCGCATTCAGCAGCGCTTTATCGCTGCGCTGCCTGAAAAAATTGACGACACCTTCGCAGCATTACCGAAACTGACCGGTGACGATGCCGATTCCATCGAGACGCTGGTGGTCACGCACCGCAGGCTTCATGAGATGTGTGGCCTCGCGCCGAGCATCGGGTTCGAAGACGTTGGTAGCGCTGCGCGCGCTGCAGAAATCGTACTGCGCGAGCCGGCAAATGTCAGACGGCCGTTGAAGCTGGAAGAAGTCGAAGCGTTTCGCACCACGCTCGATGGCCTACGCGCCGCCTCACAACGCAGCGGCTAATCCGCGCGTGGACGGCGGTAAGCGCGGCCCAAAATATTAGTCAATCCGCGCTCACGTCGCTTCAACCGCCGCCGCTCGCCGCGGCAGAACGTCCGCCGTCATGTATACCGCGGCTATGCAAGCAGCCGCGCACGGTGTCGGCCAGCGTCATCGGATCAAACGGCTTTGGGATCACGCCGGTCGCGCCGAGCGAAAGGAAATGCTCAAGTTCGCGGGTCTGGGCACGCGCCGTCATGAACACCACTGGGATGTTGGCGGTTTTCTGGCTCTCGCGCAGGTGGGCCAAAGTCTGCGGCCCATCCATCACCGGCATCATAACGTCCATCAGGATCACATCGGGCGACCACTCGGCAGCCGCCGCCAATGCGTCGCTGCCGCTTGAGCAATTCCTGACCGAAAGCTCGGGATCAAGTCCGAGCGACAGCTTCACCAATTCGCGAATATCCGGCTCGTCGTCGACATGAAGAATGCGGAGAGCACTCATGCCACCTCCTGATCATTGTTGTTGGGCCCAATTCGCTGATGTCCGCGATTATGGCTTTGACTGCCCTGCACCGCTTGGCCTTGTGGCGCGTGGATGCCGAGCCGCCGGTTGAGGATGGCGATCACGCTGTCGATAGAGCTGTCCGACCTGGCCAACGCCGTCCGCACCCGGTCGGCATAGGCCGTCTTGGCGCCTTGCGCCGAGAGCAAAATGACCGGGATCGATTGCCCGCCGTCATTGCGCAGTTCGACCAACAGTTCGGGGCCGGTGTCGGCGGCATTCGCCACGTCGAGCACCATCAGATCGAATGACCTGGTCTTCAATGCGCTACGCGCCTCCTCGATCGAAGCGACCGACACCACGTGGGCGCTGCGCCGCATGGCATCGACCACAGTGCGGCGCACGTCCGGATCGTCTTCAATGTGAAGAATGCGCAGGCTGCGGTTCCCGTTACGAATATCCGGCCGGTCAAGCACACGCACCAGTCGATCGAGGTCGACCGGTTTTTCCAGCCAATCCAGAATATCCAAGGCCGGAGCTCGCAGCTCAGCCCCTGCCCGCGCGGCATCGCCAGAAACAGCGATGATCGGCGTGTCATGGTAGCGCGGCTTATTGCGCAATTGCTGAATCAGGTCGATGCCTGCACCGCCAGGTAGCTTCAGATCCACCAACACCGCTGAAAAAGTCGTAATGTCGGCCTCTTCTATCGCATTGGCCATAGTCGTCGCGACATAAGGGGCAAACCCCGCCTCGACGAGGTTCGCGCGCAGCACCGCCGCGACGTCGGGATCATCCTCGCAAAGCAGGATTTTCATTCCGCGCCCAACCATATGCGGGCGCTCGTCAACATCCGCACGCCACGATGGCAGTTCGATGAAAAACAATGCGCCGTGCCCAACCGTGCTTTCGAAGCCGACTACGCCGCCCAGCGAGTTGACAATCTGCTTGACGATGCTCAATCCGAGCCCGGTTCCGCCCTTCTGCCGCGTATCGCTGGCGTCGGCCTGTGCGAATTTGCCGAAAATTCGCGGCTTGAATTCGTCCGAGATGCCGGGACCATGGTCGCGAACGGTGATGCGGATTGCGTCCTCGTGCCGTGCGATCGCAATTACAACTTCCTCCCCGCGCGGAGAGAACTTGATGGCATTGGACAGAAGATTGGTGACAACCTGAACCAGCCGGTCAGGGTCGGCGCGGACCTCACCGTCGGCTGAATCGGCATCGAGGCGTACGCTGACGCCAAAATCATCGGAATAGGTGCGGTTGGCCTCGATCGCTTGATTGACGATTGCGCGCACATCGACGGCCTTGAATTGGAAGGTCATCTTCCCAGACTCGATCTTCTCGATGTCGAGAATGTCGTTGACCAGGCGAACCAGCCGCTGCCCGTTGTTGTGGGCGATGGTTACCAGCCGCACCGCCGGCTCTGGCAACTTCCCCGCGCCTCCGGCGGCCAGCAAGGCCAGCGAGGCGGTGATTGCGGTAAGCGGGGTACGCAATTCATGACTTACCGTGGCGACGAAATCGTCCTTCAGGCGTTCAGCGCGCCTGCGCTCGCTGATGTCCATGACCACGCCGAGAATGAGCACGCCGTCGCGACTTTGTATCGGATTGAGCTCGATTTCGACCGGAAATTCACTGCCGTCCTTGCGCAGGCCCAATAGCTCGCGCCCAGGCCCCATGCTGCTAATATTCGGGCTCGTGGTGAAATCCGTCCGCAACTTCGCGTGCCGCGCCCGCAAGTCGGGCGGCACCAGCTTTTCGACCGACTGCCCCACCAACTCGTTGCGTCGGTAGCCGAACTGATGCTCGATTTCACTGTTCACCATGACGATCCGCCCGCTGCGGTCGACCATCATCATGCCGCTCGGGCATGCCTCCACCGCCAAGCGGAATAGTTCCTCAGCCAGCGTTTGCTCGGTCGCATCACCCGCGATCTCCGTGGAGCCGTTCAGCGCTCGCATCGCCAGCGTCAGTCGCGTCAACAGTCTCGACGCCGTTTCCCGCCGCCGTGTCAAAACGTTTCTGTGCAACTGATTTGCTGGCTAGATGCATTCCAACGAACATAGGTAGCCTGCCGGCGCGTCAAAGAGGTGAAGATCGCCCGGGGGCGCCCGCTCATATGAATTAGCCTTGACAGGTGTACGAGCCGTGAAAGGCGCGCGGGAGCGCTAGGTAGAAACGCGCAATCGCCAACCGTCTTCTGGTGCAACAGTACCCACGAATAACAAACGGAGCATAACAAACGCTGCGGCCGTCCTCTTAGGACGGCTGCTTAACGCGTAAACGCACGAGGAAAAAACTACCGTGCTGATTGCAGATCAATGCTGGCGACACCGGCCGCCAGATTGAGCCCGGCCTGACCCTGAACGGAAAGCGGTTGCAGCGTCACGGTGCGGTCCGATCCGCCGATCAGCGCATTGGCGCCGATGCCGGCGCCAACAGTTGCTTCGGCCGTCGCGCCGACGTAGTGCCCGGCAAGCGCGCCATAATGTCGCGTCGAAGGGGCAAAGACCGCCCATACCATCACGCCGCCCGTGGTGGCGCCGATGTCGAGTCCGAACTTGGTGATCGTGCCGGTGTAGATTTCGCGCGACCCTCCATCCGCCGGCGCGAAACTGCAACTCAAACTCTTTCTCGACGTGATGATGAGACCAATTCCGCCCGAAACGTCGCAGGTCAATGTGCCGACCTGCGTCCGATTGGGCGCTTGGGCCAGTGCTGGGTGCAGACGAAGCAATCGCTGCGATTAACGCCGTTGCCGCGAGCGCGCTTAAACCCCTAAGCATGTCAGTCTCCTTTTATTGGAATGGTTGTTGGTGACGCCTGTCGATTCAGAATGTTTCACGCGAAACAAATCACGCTCTGCTCAACGCACCGTGAGAATCTGGCTCGCCGGGATAACGATGTGGCAGCGCAACCCGGCCGGATCAAAGATCAAATTCACTTCGGCATCGAGCGCCCGCGCGAGATTGCGTTCGATCACCAGACTGCCGAAGCCCCGCTTGCGTCGCGTTTTCACCTTGGGGCCTTGCTGCTCGCGCCAATCCAACTCAAGCGCATTGTCCTTGGCACCGTCAAGCCGCTCCCATGTGATGTCAACCCGGCCGTCCGGCACCGACAGCGCTCCGTATTTTGCCGCGTTGGCAGCGAGTTCGTGCAGCGCAAGCCCGAGATTCTGCGCCGCTTCCGGTTTCAGCGCCACGTCCGGCCCCTGAGCCGATACCTGGCCGTCGCCGCGGGCGAAAAAAGCAGCGAGTTGCGAGCGGATCAGCTCGTTCAGCGAGGCCCCGTACCAGCTCTCGCGCACCAACAGATCGTGTGAGGAAGCAAGCGCCTGCAAGCGGGCGCCAAATTGATTGAGAAATCCGTCGATCGATCCGGCATGCCGCGCCGTCTGCCGCGCCATGGCTTGGATCACCGCGAGCAGATTCTTTGAGCGATGCGTGAGCTCACGCAGCAGCAGGCGCAAATGCGCCTCGCCCTCCTTGCGTTCGGTGACGTCGACCGAAGCGCAGGTCAAGCCGACGACTTCGCCCGTTTCGCTGCGCAGCGGCTCGACATGCAGATCGTGCCAACGCAAACCCGGGCCGTCGGCAATGGCCACTTCGGCATTCTTCGGTTCGCCGCTCGTCAGCGCTTGCGTCTTCAGGCTGACGATGGGGTCCCTGCTCTCAGCCGGCAATATCTCGTCATCGGTGCGGCCGAGAATATCGTCAATCGCGCGCCCAAACATCGGATTTGAAATCGATGTGTACCGTAAGCTCGCTGTCCTGCGTGTAGACGGTGACATGCGATCCGCGTAACGCGGTCTCGTAGCGGGCAAATCGCGCACGCAGCAGGTTCAATTCCTGCGATTGCGCATTGACCATAGCTTCGAGCTGCTCGTGCTCGCTTTGTAGCCTTGCCGGATCGTCTGGTACCCGCCATTTCGCGCACCACGTCGATAAGCCTAACCCATACCGGCGGCAGCAAACGTCCGGCACGGGCAATCGCAATCATAAATCGACATCGCAATGAACACGCTGAGCGGACGATCTGTCAACGAATGCAGTGACACTTCGGCCTTTCTGCGCTTCCACGAACAAAACGGAAGTGGAAGGATTTAACGCCGTAGCTGGGCATATGGTTGCCCACCCTCTGCCAGGCCCGGCCCCGCGTCCTCCGAGCGGCGGCCAGGGCCCGCTGAGCTTCTCCCGCGCCGCATGGAACTTCCGGCGCGCACTGGCGTTTCCCCAGAGACTTCCGCCATTTCTCAAGTCTGTAGAGGGTTCCATGACGACGCGCTCAGCTAAATCTGCGACCGCCGCCGAAGAAATTGCCGCCATCGAGGACTTGGTGGACGATTTGGAAAAGCGGCTGCGGAAGCTCTCCGACCTTTCCGGCGAGGCCCGCCGCGAGGTATCCGGCGCCACCGGTGACGTGAAGGATTTCGTCAGCGACGCGTTGGGTGACATCATGCAGCGTGTGCGCGAAAGCGCCGCGAATATGGGCCAATCGGTTGCGCATGAAGCCTCACGCGTGGGCGGCGATGCGCTGAAGAAAGTCGCCGACGAAGTCGAGCAGCGGCCGCTCATCATGCTCGCCCTTGCCGCCGGCATCGGATTCCTCGCCGGCCTCGCCAACCGCCGCTAGCGCCATGCGGCTCGACCAAATCGCGGGTGTTGCCATTAACCAGTTGCTCGGCCGGCTGTTGCGGCGCGCCCTGATGATCCTGATCTTCGCGATTTGCGCGATCGTGGCGATTTACCAGATTCTCCGTCGTCGGGATGCTGGCTTTGCAAGAACAATATGGGGCGGTTCAGGCGCACCTCATCTTTGGGGCAGGCTACGGCGCGGCCGGACTGATCGCGCTTGTGATCTGGTGGGCGATGCGCGGCATGAGCAGAAGCAACGGTATCACCGCGTTGCATGGCCAGCGTGAGCTGCAGCTCGCCATGCTCGTGGAAGCCGTGATGCTCGGCTATTCGCTGGCCCAGAAAAGTCCTCGGGCGAGCTAGCATTACAGTTGCATTTTCTTTTTGAGATGGGAGCGGCGCGCTTCGGCTTGGTGAGCCCTTCGCCAGAGTGACCACGCGATGATATGCGCGGGTTGGATGCGCCGTTGTGCGAGCTTGATGACGATGCGTCGGATTTCCTGGATCGACCAACGGATCAAGAACGATGTTTTGCCCGAAGACGACAGAGCGTCATTTTTTTGGGCGTTGATGTGATATTGGCACGATGCCGGATGACGGCCATCATGGCGAAGGCGAGCGTGACTAGCGAGACATGCCGGTGCCAGCCATGCCAGGAGCGGGTCTCGTTGTGATCGAGACCGAGTTCGTTCTTGGCAGTTTCGAAACTATCCTCGATAGCCCAGCGATGGCCTTCGACCGATACCAGTTTTTTCACGGGCGTGTCCATGGGACACCATGTGGAGAAGAAAGCGAGATCACCGTCGGCAATGTTGCGGCGGATCAGCAGACCTCGTGTCCACTCCCCGGCGAGGGCGCTGTTGTATTCGCCCGCATCGAGATCGGCCAGTTCGAGATAAGCCCAGTCATGCAGGCGCGGTCCCTTGCTTCCTTCGCCTGCCGACAGGCGCCGCCAAGCGCTCTTGAGAAGATTTTGCGCGATCTTCGAGGCGGGGCCTCCGACCAGTTGCTTCTTGCCCCACGAACGGAACACATGATTGGCGGCCACGCCCAGAACATAACCCTTGCCCGCTTTGCGGAGCAAGGTTTCGATGTCTCCGGTGCCATATACACTGTCCGCCGCGAAAAAAGCGAACGGCACCTTGGCCGCAATCGCACGCGCGATCATTCGGCGCGCGATCTGGGGCTTCGTCGCAAAACCCACGTCGTCCGGCACATGCGCCGCCCTCATGCGCTCGGGATCGTCTGTCCATTCCTTTGGCAGATAAAGCACACGGTCGATGAACGCATGGCCGTGGCGCGACACATAGGACGCGAATACGCCGATCTGGCAATTGGTGATCTTGCCGGCCGAGCCCGTATACTGGCGCGCAACCCCGCACGACGCCTTGCCCTGTTTCAGAAAGCCGGTCTCGTCAATGACAAGAACCGCATCCTCATTAGCAAGCGTTTCCAGCGCGTAATCGCGGACAATATCGCGCAATGCATCCGCGTCCCATCGGCCGCGGCCCAGGATCGCCTGCTGGCGCCATGGGCCGGGATAGCCAGCCGCTTCCGCGCGCATCCAGCCCGTCTTGCGCGGCTCGTTCCCGAGAAACCCATCCAAAAATTTCCATGCCGATGCTGCGACCCGCTCTTGGCGAAACAAGCAACGAAGCCGCGTCTTCACATCCCGTAACGACGATGCCCAAAGCTCAAGCGTCGTCTCGACCGATGCTCCCGCCATCCATGATCCTCCGAATATGGTGGCCCATGAATTTAGAAGTAAAAAGAAAATGCAACTGTAATGCTAGGGTGTGGACTGATAAAACATGCCGTGTGCCATGTCCACTTTACCCCAATAGCGGGCATTCACAGGTGCGGTTGGAATGTCCGCGAAGTGCCATGTATGGACGGCGCCCGCGGTGCAAGGGAAAAATCGGGCATTTCAGCGAAGCGTTCGGGTGCAGCCATGTATTCGGCCTTTGAATGCAGCCGTTGTGGCTGCTGGCCCTGATGTAATCCGCTGATCGGGTCCCAACCAAAAGCACGCGTTCTTTCCTCGCGTGGCACTTCACGGGTTTTCCCGATCGACGGTCTCGACCGTTTCGCATCAGTGTCGTCATCACCCCTGCAGTTCTTGAACGCACGGACGCAACCTCATCATCTCGTTGTCAGAGTTCCCTTTCACGCTGCGGTGAGTTGAGGTGCCCGGTAGGTCCCGCCCTTGGCCAGCAGCGCCCAGGCGATGCGCGCCATCTTGTTGGCAAGTGCGACCGCAACAACCTTGAACGGTCGCCGGGCGAGAAGCTGTGTCAGCCATGGATACTTCTCCGGCTGCTGGCGCGCACGCTTCAAGACGGCATGGGCTCCGACAATCAGAATGCGCCTGAGGTATTGATCGCCTTGTTTTGAGATCGGCCCTAGCTTCTGTTTGCCGCCAGTCGAATCTTGCCGTGGCACGAGCCCGATCCAGGCCGCAAAATCACGCCCCGATCGAAAAACCTTCGGATCGGGGACGACCGCTGCGATCGTGGTAGCCCCGATAACACCGACTCCGGGGATCGTCTCCAGTCGTTTGCTCGCCTCGTTCGAGCGATGCTGTACAACGATCCGTTTCTCGATCGATCCGATCGTCGTCTGTACGGCCTGAAGCTGTGCCGCCAGCACGATCAGGCTGGCGTGGGCATCGACCGGCAAGCGCGAATCCCCATTCTGGGCGACGATCGCCAGCAACTCTTTGACCCCTTCGCGCCCCTGTGCAGCTGCTATGCCGAGCTCGGCCAAATGTGCCCGCAAGGCATTGATCAACTGGGTGCGTTGGCGCATCAGCAGATCGCGTGCGCGATGCTGCATCAACCGGCCCTGTTGCTCGGCCGACTTGACCATAACGAACCGCATGGTTGGGCGCCTGACCGCTTCGCAGATCGCCTCGGCATCGGCGGCATCGTTCTTGTTGCGCTTGACGTAGGCCTTTACATCCTTCGCCGGCATCAGCCGAACTTGGTGCCCGAGCTTCATCAGCTCACGCGCCCAATGGTGCGCTGTCGCGCAGGCTTCCATGCCGATAAGGCACGGCACCAGAACTTCGAAGAACTTTATCACCTGGCCGCGGCGGAGTTGCTTTCTGATGACGACCTTCTCGGTCGCATCAATGCCGTGAACTTGGAATACGTTCTTAGCGATATCCAATCCGATCGTGGTAATCTGCATGTCGAAAGCTCCCTGATGTGATTCGGTCGCAACGACCACCCTAGGGTAGCTCGTTGCTGGGAGCGGGCGCCGTCCACCACATCAGAAACAGACATCCGTCGCGATGAATGCTCGGAACGGTTCTACAGCGTGATCTGGTTAAAATTGGCCCATGCAAAAAGACGGATCAGTGTTCTCACCGAGGCCAAGGAGTGAAGCGCGGTATAGCGAAAGGTGGGGAGGAAGAGAAGCGGTGCGGACGAGCTGGCCCGTAGCGAGTCGAGCACGCTGAGCAGATAGCGGCGAAGCCGTGACGGGGCCGTTCACTTCCGGTTGAGCCGGAGGACACAGCGCAATGCGGATAGTGATGGTTCGCTACTTGGCCACAGGAGCTGCGGCGCCGTGTCGGACGGAGTGAAGGGGCCTTCGCAGCCGGGAGCGGCATAGCCACGCCGGAGCCCGTAGTCTCAGATTGCGGTGCAGGCGGATTGGCCGCGGTATTGGTATCGTTTCCGCCCCATGTAACCCAGGCGATCCCACCGATAAGAACGACGACAGCGAAAGATTCCAGTAATAATCCAGCCAAAATTCGAACTTGCTCGCCGCTGGCTAACCGGCCGATTTGGATCGTTCATAGTCATTGAAGCCTCCGTCTTGGTTGCTGTATCGCGGCTTTAAGCGCCGAGCTTAGAAAGCGATTTGAAGACACGGTCGAATGCCTCGCCCATAGCAAGGTCGCGGTGTCATCGAACCAAAGATCCTGGATCGCAGCATCAGTGCATCAGTCAAAACTACCTCCCGAAAGCACGAGCTCAGGGACGCTTTCATTCACCGACGCTCGAAAGTGTTACGGTGATGATTAGTTGATCCTATTGAATACACAACTCAACACTCGCAGAGCCAAAAAGGTTCCAATCATGATGGCTGCTGTGGGTCATTCACGTCATAGCCGTCGCGGGCCAAAATCGACGTTTGTCCGTTGGCGAACAATCGCGTCCTAATACCGCTTCCATAGCCAATTGAGTCGTGGCGCATGCGGTGGCGCGGGACCGAAGATCAGAATGAATTGTTTTCGGCACGCGAGATGTGATTCGCTCGACCAATCCGATTCGGAGGGAACAGATGGTCAAATGCACAAAAGGCCAAGTCCGCGCGGTTAAAAACAGCGCTGCGAATGGAAAAAGATGCCCGAGCAGCGCCAGCGCATCCAGATGGTGCTGCTGCGCGAAAGCGGGATGACGCAGCCTGCGATTGCCGAAGCGATGGGCGTGTCATTGAGCACGGTGAACCGAGCGCACATGGCTTATGACCACGGCGGGCTCAAGGCGCTCAAACCCAAGCCGATCGGTGGACGCCAGCGCGAAAACATGACCTTGGCCGAGAAAAGGCCTTGCTCGATCGTTTTGCGAAAGCCGCCGGGGCCGGCGAAATGTTGAACATCCACGATATCAAGGCGGCCTACGAAAAGGCCATCGGGCACGAAACCAGCAACAGCACGATCTATAATCTTCTGGCCCGGCATGGCTGGCGCAAGCTGATGCCGCGGCCATTTCATCCCAAACGCAACATCGCGGCTCAAAACTCATTTAAAAAAACGGCTTTCCAAATGCTGTGAGGAAAGCCAGGCGGGCTGCCGCCAGGCGCGGTCGTCGCTTGCGGATCATGTTTGCCGATGAAGCACGTTTCGGCCGGATCAACCGCCCGCGGCCGTGCTGGGCTCCAACCGGACCAGGCCCGAGGTCGCCTCCCAGCTCATTCGCGAATACATCTATTTGTACGGCGCGGTCGCTCCGAAGGACGGGACTTGCGTCTATCTGATCATGCCGACATCGAATACGGCGTGCTTCCAGATCTTCCTCGACATCCTCGCGCGAAAGTTTGCCAGGCAGGATATTCTCTTGGTGCTCGACGGCGCCCCCAACCATCGCTGCGGCGACCTCGCGCTTCCCGACAATATCTCGCTGCTCTTCCTGCCGCCCTATTCGCCAGAGCTCAACCCGAAGGAAAATCTCTGGGATGAAATCCGCGAGAAAATCTTCAAGAACTACGCCCTCAAATCCATCGACGCCGTGCGCGCCAAGCTCAAACAGGCCATCCTCTATATCGAACGCAATCCCAAAACCGTCAAATCCATCACGTCCTTCCCCTATATCGTCAGGTCATTCTGATGTGGAAATGGTATAAATGGTGCGTCGCGGCAGAACGACGCTTGCCAATTGCGACATCGAACGCTTGGTTCAAAGGCCGCCAACTGGAGCGTCTCAACTTGATGTAGGCTTTGCGGCGGCGTATCAAAATTTTACAAGCAACACTTCTTCATGACCACATTGATCGCATTCAAACGTGCGCCGGTCGGTGCCTAGCGTTACCGGCTCGATGCTGGTCATCATCATTCTGGCTCCGCAATTCCGACACCTGCGCCTTTCGATGGTCTTAAGCGGACTAGGAATAAATTGGGATTGAGGCATGAGCTCCTCCTGTTTCAGGCGGGAGCGCAACTGGTCTCTCGGTCACCGACGCCTGACGCAGAGCCGTGAGGGTGATGGGCCAATCTCCATGAAGGCATCCTGCAAGTCTGATTAAAACCGACCACTTCTCAAAAAACTGTCCACTCGTAAATTCAAAAGAAGCGTCAGGCCTATTATGAAACGCAAACAAATCCGGCATCTGCCGTGACAGCAGAGCCGTGAATTATGGCACGGCGGTTCCTGATATTGTTAAGTGGTCTTCCGTCATGAAGTCGACCCTGCAACGACTGCATTCGAAAACGTTCACCTCCGGCTCGCCGAGCACGCCTGGTACTGTTCGGGCTAGGATCATCGGTTGAGAGCAATTCGGGCAAAGCGGCGATCGGAGATGCATATTTCCACTGACAGGACCTGCGGGACCCTCATGGGGGTGTAACGTCTCACCGAAGCAATGTTTCCGTCGCATTGACGCGTAGTCAGGTGCGAGGGCCACAAAGCTGACCTATTCTGAGCGCAACGGCGTGGCAAAAGCACAAGCCATGGCAAAGCAAGAGAAAAAGGTCCCATTTGACCCGAAAGTATTTCTCGCCACTGTGAACGGCGGCCGGAGCATCTCTAAATATCGTAAAGGCGAAACGGTCTTCTCGCAGGGCAAGCCTGCGGATGCGGTCTTCTATATCCAAAAAGGCAAGGTCAAAGTCACCGTTATCTCAGAGCAAGGAAAGGAGGCCGTCGTCGCAATACTCGGCCAGGACGAATTCTGCGGAGAGGGGTCCCTGACGGGGCAGCTGTTGCGTCTTGGGACGGCTGAGGCAATGACGGAATGTGTGATCATGCGGCTGCAAAAGGAAACTATGGTCCGCGTCCTCCATGAGGAGCAAGCCTTCTCTGAGTTTTTCGTCTCACATCTTTTGACGCGCACTGCCCGGGTTGAAGCGGACTTGGTCGATCAGCCGTTCAATTCGAGCGAGAAGCGCCTCGCACGGGCTCTTCTTTTACTCGCCAATTTTGGCAAAGACAGTCCACCTGAGCCAATCATCGCCAAGATCAGCCAACAGACGCTCGCCGAGATGATTGGGACGACCCGCTCGCGCGTAAGTGCTTTCATGAACAAATTCCGAAAATTGGGCTTAATTGACTACAACGGCCATATCGAAATCCACCGCTCGTTGCTGAACATCGTTTTGCATGAAGAACCGCACATCAACAGCTGAGGGCAGCTAAGAGTTCTCGACTGCATAATGTCCGCTTCGGGTCAAACGCTACCAACCCATTGAGCCCACAGCGCCGCCCGATGTCGGCTGTTGCTCCAAGACCGGACTTGGCTTTGCATCGCAGCGAAACGTCGATAAGCGCCAATTCGCGACCAAAATGTTGCAGCGCTGCGAATGACGCGACGTGCCATGTGTGGCGTTGTCCGCTACGATGTCTGCTTCGGCTCGAAGACCCCTACGAGAAAAAGGGTCCGAGTAGGATCGTCAAAATTCGATCCGATCAACTTCATCGCGAACGACGAAAGTTTGCTTTACCAGTAGCCACGACGGCGGCCAAAGTATCCACCGCCGCCGAAAAGCAGAACGAGCACACCGATAATCAAGAGCAATTCCATGGGAGCCTCCTTTAGAGTGAGGCGTCGCGGAGATGTTCTACAACAGCGTCCGCGATGATCGGCGCCGTTTCAGGCCGTAGTCGATTGGCTGAATACAAAGATCAATACGCGCAGAGCTGAAAAGGTTCCAATCATAATGGCTGCTTTCGGCCAGCAGCGAACATTGCGGCTCGGGCTGACGCGAAGAAAGAACCGCCAATTGAGGCGAGCGGTAGCCGCTCATTTCAGCTGCGAGCCGGGCTTTCCCGCCAACCACTCTTCGTTGTCGGCCATGTCATTGAGGGCTTTTTTCTTCTTAAGTAGCTTCGCGCGATCCTTTGGCGATATGCGCCTCTTTACGCGCTTCTCGATGTCTTTGGCGCGCTTTCTATAGCTGCCGCTTTTGGCGGATGTTGGTGCCATTTTACTAATATGCCCCCTCCCTCGTGAGGCCGCTAGGGCCGAGAGTGGGACTTAAACCTAGACTGACCCACTACGAAATTTGAGTTCCCCTAGCCGTCGCAACATCCGCTTTGAGTCCACTATTGGCCATCACGGCTGAGGTTGCGAGATCCACACCGGTCGGAACAATTTGCCACCATACGGGATTGTCCACGCGACGTTTCATAGTGATAGGAGCACATAATGAATACTCGTCTTGCATTGGTAATTGCGGCAGTAGCGGGCATTTGCACCGCAATGCCTGCTGGAGCAGAGGAGATTGGTGTAGGTGTTGGGCCGGTTGGCGTAACAATCGGGTCTGGCCACAGTGACTGGGATCGGGGCCGCGATCGTGACAAGACGGTTATCATAGAGAAGGACCACGATCGAGACCGTGATCGACATAAGTCGGTCATAAGGAAAGACCGCGACCACGATCGAGGAACAGTAGTTATTGACCGTGACTAAACCAAGTCATTTAGCGGCCTCCCTTCGGGGAGGCCGCGATCGTATAGAACTAGAGACTGAACCGACACGGTTGGCAGGACAGTTCGCAGCAACGTGACTGCAAATCGTCCGATGTCCGCTTTGGGTCACGTGTGGACGGCGCCATGGCAAGAGCTTTTTTCGACGTATGTGCAGCATTGGTCGGGTGCGGTCACGTGTCCGGCCTGTTGATGCGGCAGGTGTGGCCGCTGGCCCTAATGCTCTGCGCGGATCGGGTCCCCAACAAACGCGCGCACTTTTGAGAGGTGCGTTGACCCAAACGGGTTCTCCCGATCCCCGGAACGACCGTATCTGCATTACGTCGTCATGCCCTCGCCAATTGGTGTTGCCGATTTATCTGCTGGCGTGCTTCATGCCGCCAGCAACAGCTTCGGCTCCTTATATTTCTCGCCGCGAACCATGATGGCCCAGGCCATCCGCGCAATCTTGTTGGCCAGCGCGACGGCCGCCACCTTGGTCGGTCGGCGCTCCATCAACCGTCCGAGCCACGGCCGGCTCTTCGTCCCGTGTTTCTGCGCGTAGCGGATAACGGCCATCGCACCGACGATCAGCAACCACCGCAAGTATCGATTGCCTTGCTTGGTGATACTGCCGAGCCTGTCCTTGCCGCCGCTCGTATGCTGCTTAGGCACCAATCCAATCCAGGCGGCAAGGTTGCGCCCTGATGAGAATGCATTCCAGTCGCCGATCTCGGCAACAAGCGCGGTAGCAACGATCGGGCCGACGCCTGGGATCTCCGCCAGCCGCCGGCTCGCTTCGCATGAGCGATGCAAGGCCAGGATGTTTTTGTCGATTGACAATACCTCGGTCCCTATTGCGCTGTACTGCCGTGCCAGCACATCGAGAATGCCACGGACGGTTGGAGGAACTCGATTATCTGCGCCATCCGCAATGATCCTGAGCAACTCCCCGGTCCCATTACGGCCCTTGGCTGACACAATGCCGAGTTCGGCCAAGTGTCCGCGTAGCGCATTGCTCAACATTGTGCGCTGACGCACCAGCAACTGCCGGGTCCGGTGCAGCATCAAGGCAGTCTGTTGGTCCTTCGTCTTGATCGGGACGAATCGCATCGATGGCCGCGTGACCGCCTCACAGATTGCGGCCGCGTCATTCGCATCGTTCTTGCTGCGCTTCAGATAGGCCTTCACATAACTCGGCGGCATCAGCTTTACTGTGTGGCCAAACGCCTGCAACTCGCGGCCCCAGTGATGGGCTGACGGGCAAGCTTCGATCCCAACCAAGCACGGCGGAAGCTCAGCGAAAAACTCCAGCATCTTTACGCGACTGATGCGCTTGCGGATCAGCACAGTGCCCGCGTCATCGACGCCATGCACTTGAAAAACCGACTTCGCAATATCAAGACCGATTGTGCTAACCTCGCCCATGGACGGCTCCCCTCAATGTGGTTTGCTTCAGCGCAACCACCCTTTGGCACTCTGATGCCGCAGAGCGGGCGCCGTCCACAGCATCAAACGCTACCGACCCATTGAACCCACAGCGCCGCCCGATGTCGGCTGTTGCTCCAAGACCGGACATGGCTTTGCATCGCAGCGAAACGTCGATAAGGGCCAATAAGCGACATGGCGCCTATGAGAGGTGCTCACGAATTTTCGCCAGAAGCTGACGCGGGCTATAGGGCTTGGGCACATAATCATCGCAGCCAGCTGCTCGCGCTTTCTGTTCATCTCCGCTCAGGGCATAGGAGGTAATCGCGATGATAGGGATGGAACGTAGCCCGGGATCGGCTTTGATCCGCCGTGTCGCCTCATAGCCGTCTAGGAGCGGCATTTGAATATCCATCAGGATAAGGTCAGGGCGCTGTTTCGCTACCGCAGCAAGAGCTTCCTCGCCATTTTCAGCTTCAGTGACTTGATAGTCGGTAGCGGAAAGCATATCGCGAATAATCTGGCGATTGTCCTCTTGGTCCTCTACCACCAGAATACATTTGCTCATGGTGTCTGGACCTACTGCTCAACCTGGATCGGCAGCGTAATCGTGAATGTCGAGCCCTTGCCGAGTTGAGATTCAACCCAATTTGGCCGCCGTGCATCTCGACAATGCGTTTCGAGATGGCCAGCCCCAAGCCAGTGCCGCCCTTCTTGCGGGTGATCGAATTGTCGGCCTGTTGAAACTCCTGGAAGAGCTTCGCCTGGTCGGCCTCGGAAATCCCCGGGCCCGTGTCACTCACCGAAACGGAATAGTGGCCGTTGCTCGCGGATGCCTTGATCGCCACCTCGCCGGCATCAGTGAACTTGATCGCATTGCCGACCAAGTTGAGCAGGACCTGGGTCAAACGACGCTCATCGCCCCGCCCTTGCGGCAGGTCGGGGACTACCTCAACCTTAAAGGTGATCTTCTTATCGGCCGCCAGCGGCTCCACAGCGCCGTAGACACTGTGCACGACGTCTTTCATCGAATAATCATCAAGCGCGAGCGTCAGCTGCCCGGCCTCGATCTTGGATAGGTCGAGCACGTCATTGATCAGCCCCAATAGGTGTTTGCCGTTGGCTGCGATGCGCTTGAGCGTTGCCTGCATCTTCTCCGGCGCTTCGCCATAGACGCCGTCTACGATCAGCTCAGTATAGCCGAGGATGGCGTTAAGTGGCGTACGCAGTTCGTGGCTCATGTTGGCGAGGAACTGGGACTTGTGCTTGCTCGCCTCCTCGAGCTGGCGGCTCTTATCTTGGATCTCGTCGAAAAGCCGAACGTTCTCGATAGCTATCGCTGCTTGGTCAGCAAAGGTCTGCAACAGATTAATTTGCTTGTCGCCGAATGGCCGCACCTGACGACGATATACGGCAATCACACCAATCAGCTCGTCCTCTTTGAGAATGGGGACGGCCGCAACTGTGCGGACTTCGCCAATTCTAGCGCCTTCTTTAAATCTAAAATTGGGATCCGCTAAAACATCCTCTATTTGAACAGGTCTTTTCTCTTTTATCGCCCTCGCGACGGTAGTGCCGCGTTCCAAGTCTATAGGGTGCTCTAACATGAATTTCTCGAAATCGCGCGGGAAGCCATGGCTCGAAACCTGATGGTACGTCTCGCCAAATCTTCGATTCATCGACGCCATATCGGCCTCGCAAAGCCGCGCCGCTGATTCCACAAGCGTGTTGAGCACCATCTGCAGATCAAAGGTGGACCGGCTGATGACCTTGAGAACCTCAGCCGTGGCGGTCTGCTGCGCGAGCAATTCTTGAAGATCTTCGGTGCGCTGGCGCAGCTCATTGAGCAGGCGCGTGTTCTCGATCGCGATCACGGCCTGCGCGGCGAAGTTCTGCACCAGCTCGATCTGCTTGTCGGTGAACGGCCGCACTTCTTTTCGATAGATGGCGATGACACCAATCAGCTCGTCTTCCTTTAGCATTGGAACAGCAACGATGCTGCGTACACCGGCATGCTTAACTAAGGGCGCATTGGCATAGCGTTTGATCGCGGTCACGTCAGGGAAATGCACAACCTGCTTGGTCTCGACAACCCTGCCCACAGGGGTATCGCGCGGCACCGCCGGTTGGCGGCGCCGTAGCTCTTCCATGACAGGCGGAGCGTTAAACAGCGCGGCCGATCGCAAGCTCTTGCCCCTCCAAAAGCGACATCGCGCCGAATCCCGCATCGCAGATGCGAGTTGCATTTTCCAATATCGCCTGAAACACCGGCTGTAGCTCGCCAGACGAACTGGAAATGGCCTTGAGCACCTCGCTGGTCGCGGTCTGCTGCTGCAACAACTCCGTCAGATCGTCCGTGCGCTCACGCAGTTCGCTGAGCAGCCGCGTGTTCTCGATGGCGATGACGGCCTGGGCTGCAAAAGTCGTTACCAAATCGATCTGCTGTTGGGTGAACGGTTCAACCTTATCGCGCGATAAGAACATCGCGCCGATCGGCTTTCCCTCGCGCAGCAGAGGAACCCCCAGCACAGTTCGGAAACCGCTGCGTTTCTGAGCATCCAAGCGCCACCGATCACCCTGGCCGGTCGCAAACTCCGAATCGTCCAAAACATCAGGGATGTGGATGATCCGCGCCTCCAGTGCGGCTCTTCCTATGACTGACCCACGATCAGCCTTCAGGTTATGAGAACGCACGTAGGCCATGTAGTCTGGTTCGAAGCCATAAGCAGCGTAGTATTCGAATTCGTCTTCTTTGAGTAGCGCGATATTCGCCATCTTTGCTCGGCAGAGCTGAGCAGCCGAGTCGACCAACGCCTTGAACACCGCCCGCAGATCAAACGTCGAGCGGCTAATAACCTTGAGTACATCAGCGGTCGCAGTCTGCTGCTGCAGCGATTCACGCAGCTCGTTGAGCAGTCGCGTGTTCTCGATGGCGATGACGGCCTGAGCGGCAAAATTCTTTACTAGCTCTATCTGCTTTTCGAAAAATGACCGTACTTCTTGACGGTAGATGATGATGGCCCCGACCAAGTCGTCGTCCTTAAGCATGGGTACAGCGATGAGGGACCGCGCGCCGTCAAGTCTCGCTGTCGCACCGGGGGTTGCCGCTGCACTCTCATCAGCGGCCTCAATCACCTTTCTTGTCTGCAAAAGGCGATCGAGGGGGGTCCCAACCGGGGCTGGGCATGAGCCGCGGCGTTTTAGGAATTCGTCAAGCTCTGGCGATGCGCCAAGCCAAGCCACCGCCTGGAATGCGCCATGGCCATCATAGCGGAACAAAACGCCAAATTTTGCCTCACAGATGCGCACGGCGTTCGCGAGCATGGCGTCAAAGACCGGCTTCAAATCGCCAGGCGATGCGCTAATGACCCGCAGCACCTCGGATGTCGCAGTCTGCTGCTCCAGCGCCTCGTTCAATTCGCGCCTGAGCCGCGCGACCTCTGTCTCTTCGCCGGCGGAAGGGGATTTGTGCGGACGCGCGGCATTTGGCGCACTCGGGCGCTTCGGCGCTGTCGCTTTTGGGCGTCCCGCTTTATGTGGTTTGCCGCCTATGCTGGAGCGCCGTCTCATTGCCTCCCCCGGGTGCTCGGGACCAGGGCATCGTATCTATGCAGAGGGGTGCTCTGAAAGGGGCTCAGACGGCCTTTCTGCAATTGCTCAGTAAAGCCGGCTCAATGTCGCTTATGGGTCACGTGTGGACGGCGCCCTGGCAAGAGCTTTTTTGACGCTTCTGCAGCATTGGTCGGGTGCGGTCACGTGTCCGGCCTGTTTGTGCGGCGGATGTGGCCGCTGGCCCTAATGCTCTGCGCGGATCGAGTCCCAAACATTCACGCGCACTTTGAAGAAGTGCGTTGACCCAAGCGGGCTCTCCCGATCCCCGGAACGACCGTATCTGCATTACGTCGTCATGCCCTCGCCAATTGGTATTGCCTATCAGTCCGATGGCATCTCTCACGCTGCCATCAGCAACTTCGGCTCCTTGTATCTCTCGCCACGGACCATGATGGCCCAGGCCATCCGTGCCATCTTGTTGGCCAGCGCAACCGCAGCCACCTTGGTTGGTCGGCGTCCCATCAACTGGCCAAGCCACGGCCGCCTCTTGGTGCCATGCTTTTGCGCATAGCGGATGACGGCCATTGCCCCGGCGACCAGCAACCATCGCAAGTATCGATTACCCTGCTTGGTGATGCTGCCGAGCCTGTCCTTGCCGCCGGTCGTATGCTGCTTGGGCACCAGCCCGATCCAGGCGGCAAGGCTGCGTCCTGAGCGGAACTCCTTCCAGTCGCCGACCTCGGCAACTAGAGCAGTGGCAACAATGGGGCCAATCCCTGGAATCTCCTCTAGCCGGCGGCTCGCCTCGCACGAGCGATGCAGGGCTAGGATGCTCTTGTTGATTAATCCGATCTCGATACCGATGGCGCTGTACTGACGCGCCAGCACACTGAGAATAGCGCGGGTCGGCGGGGCAATCCGGTTATCCGCCTCGTCCACGATGATCCCTAGCAACTCGCCGATTCCATTGCGGCCCTTCGCCGACACAATGCCAAGTTCAGCCAGATGTCCGCGTAGGGAGTTGCTCAACATCGTGCGCTGACGCACCAGCAATTGCCGAGCTCGATGCAACATCAACGCAGTCTGCTGTTCCTTCGTCTTGATCGGAACGAACCGCATCGATGGCCGCGTGACCGCCTCGCAGATCGCCTCGGCATCGTTCGCATCATTCTTACTGCGCTTGAGATAGGCCTTCACGTAACTCGGAGGCATCAACTTCACCGTATGCCCAAGCGCCTGCAGCTCACGGCCCCAGTGGTGCGCCGACGGACAGGCTTCGATCCCGATCAGGCATGGCGGCAGCTCGCCAAAATACTCCAACACCTTGGCGCGGTTGATGCGCTTGCGGATTACTACCGCGCCAGCGCTATCGACCCCGTGTACCTGAAATACCGACTTCGCAATATCCAGACCAATCGTGCTAACCTCACCCATGGACGGCTCCCCTCGTAGTGGTTCGCTTTAACGCAACCACCCTTTGGCACATCGATGCCGCAAGAGTGGGCGCCGTCCACAGCATCATGAACGGACATTCCGCGACGTCTGGGGCACGTCCGCTTTACCTCCGAAAGCGACCATTCGTCGGCGGCTAGTGCAAGATGGCTTTTGGCTACGCTTTTATGCGTCCACGCCCTAGCTCGCCCGCCGTTCCCTGCGCTTGGCGTTGCGCTCAAAGAACAGCGCTTGGCTCAACACCGCCGACACCGTCGAGGGCTGGAACGGCTTGGCGATCAGAAACGCCGGCTCCGGCCGTTCCCCGGTCAGGAAACGCTCCGGATACGCGGTGATGAAGATCACCGGCACTTCGAACGAGCGCAGCATCTCATTCACCGCATCGAGCCCGGATGAGCCGTCCGCCAACTGAATATCGGCCAGGATGATCCCGGGCCGTTTGGCCTTGGCGAGCGCCACCGCCTCACTGTGCGTGCGCGCCACGCCGAGCACGCGGTGCCCGAGGCCTTCCACCAAGCCCTCGAGGTCAAGGGCGATGAAGGTCTCGTCCTCGATGATCAACACGTCGGTGGCGATCTCCTGCGCCAGTTCGCGGCCGCTATCTTCGACCAGTTCGCGCAAGGTCGGCACGTCCACGTCCAGCACCTTGGCGGCATCGTCCTCGGACAGGCCTTCGAGCGCGACCAGCAGGAAGGCTTGCCGCGGCTTGGGAGCGATTTGCGAGAGATGGCGCTCGACAGCCTGGCCGGGCGCCCCTGAGGTGGACTGGTCGTTAAGGCCGACCGAATTCCAGATCTTGGTGAACAGCCGATAGAGTGCGATCCGGGTCGAGGATCCTTCATCCAGCACGGAGGGGTCTTGGATCAGCGCCTCAAGGGTCGCCGCAACATAGGCGTCACCGGAGGCCTGGTTGCCGGAGAGCGCCCGGGCGTAGCGGCGGAGATAGGGCAGATGCTGGGCAACCGATTGAGATGTCGACAATAATCCCTCCCGAAACCAAGGCCCGTCCGACCCTGTGCCGGCCATTGGCCCCAGATGTTAGCGTAACCTTGGCCTCCTAACGTGGCCTCTTGAAAAAAGTTCCATGGCAGGCGGAACCAATTGCAAGTCCATTGGTTTCGGATGGACACAGGGATGGGGAACCTGAGACCGGTTACACCGGACGGGGATTTGGGATCGGAACGATGATTGAGCGCAAGCCTCTGGGGCAGCAGAAACCGATGGAAATTGAGGAACCCAAGACGAAGAAGTCCGGGCAGAAGCCGGCCAAACTGGGGCGCGAAGTGCAGGCGCGGCTCGGTCAGCAATTGCGCGCCATGTACGACGACGTGGTGAATCAAGGCGTGCCGGATCGTTTCACTGAGTTGCTCGATCGCCTCGACCGTAATGGCAATAAGGACACCCCGTAATGCCCATGGACGAGTCCGTCCGCAAAGCCGTTCTTGCCGCGGTGCCCAGCCTGCGTGCATTCGCGATCTCGCTCAGCGGGAACGTGGACCGCGCCGACGATCTGGTGCAAGAGACGCTGCTGCGCGCGCTCGCCAATATCGACTCTTTCCAGCCCGGCACCAACATGTCGGCTTGGCTGTTCACCATTCTGCGCAATCATTTCCGCTCCGAATATCGCAAGCGCCGGCGTGAGGTCGAGGATAGCGAAGGCCGCTATGCCGAGTCGCTGAAGACGCAGCCCGAGCAGCACGGCCAAGTCGAGTTCCGCGAATTCCGCCAGGCGCTGGCGCATCTGCCGGCCGACCAGCGCGAAGCGCTCATCCTGGTCGGCGCCTCCGGCTTTTCCTACGAGGAAGCCGCCAATATCTGCGGCTGCGCGGTCGGCACCATCAAGTCGCGCGTCAATCGCGCGCGTACGCGGCTGGCCGAGCTCATGGCCATCGACGGCACGGGAAATTTTGGGCCGGACGAGCAGACCCGAGCGGTGCTGGCGGGCGGGGAATAGGCGCGACGATCGCTCTGAGTGACCGCGCTGACGTCGCCGCTCTCACCAAATCAATAGACAACAACCCATAAAGACGACCCCGCGCGGGACGAACCGCACGGGGTCAATTTGATTTCAACGCTACTAGATATTTGACGCTACGGCACGGTCGGCGAGCGCCCGCGCACCAATCCGACCAGTGCCGAAATGGCGAACAGGATAACGGCCACAAAGAATACGATCTTGGCGGCTTCGATCGCCGTGCCCGCGATGCCACCGAAACCGAGGACGGCGGCAACCAAAGCAACAATGAGAAACGTAACGGCCCAACCCAACATGGCAATCACCTCTTGATCGGTTACGGATCGTTCGCGTGCAGGGAAAACGCGGGAACCGATCAAAAGTTCCTGTTGGCGAATGGCGCCGCAACGCAGGCTTAAGGCGCTTCCTCCTTGTACTGCGTATTGTGCTTGGGGAACCAGACGTAGCCCTTCAGCATGTAGTGCCAATACATCAGCGGCAGGCCGGTCAATTTGATCCACCAGCCAATCCAGCGCTCTTTGGACGGATTGAGCGGCAATGTCGGCGTGACTTTGCCGCCATAGATGAATTCCGCCAGGATGGTCTTGCCGATCGCGGTGGTCAGCGGACAAGAGGCATAGCCATCGTAAACGCCGGGCACGAGCTTGCCGGCAACCGCACTCGCAATTTCATTCGCCACCACCGGCGCCTGCTTGCGGACCGCCGCGGCGGTTTTCGAGTTCGGCGTCGAGCAGACGTCGCCGAGCGAATAGATGTTCGCATAGCGTACGTGCTGCATGGTGTTCTGGTTGACCTCGACCCAGCCTGCGGCATTGGCGAGCGGCGAGGTTTTGATCACCTCGTGCGGCGTTTGCGGCGGCGAGACATGCAACAGATCGAACGGCACGCTCTCGCGTTCGCCTTTGCGGTCATCGCCGACGAATTCGAAGGTCGCGGTCTTGGCGTTACCGTCCACGGCCACCAGGTTCTGCTGATAGTGCACGCCGATGCCGTAACGGGCGGCGACCTTCACCAGCGCGCGGGCATAATAGGCAACGCCGAAGATGGCGGGCGCGTGGGTGTAGAAATCGAGCTTGCAGTCCTTCAGAATGCCGCGACGGCGCAGCCGATCGGCGATCAGATAGATGATCTTCTGCGGCGCGCCCGGACACTTGAACGGCATCGGCGGCTGCGTGCAAACCACCTTGTCGCCGGCTTTGAGCTTCTGCACGCATTCCCAGGTGTAGTTCACGGTGGTGGGCGAATAGTTGCTGCACACCCCATTGCGGCCGAGCGTGTCGGCAAGGCCTGCAATCTTGTCCCAATCGAGCTTCACGCCGGTGCAGACCACCAGATAGTCGTAGGTCAACGCGTCGCCGTTCTGCAGCCGGACAGTATTGCTCTCCGGCTCGAAGGTTTTGGCGGCGTCACGAATCCAAGCGACGCCGGATGGAATGACGCTTGCTTCCGGACGATGGGTTTTGGCCAGCGGATAGACGCCCGCCCCCACCAGAGTCAGCGACGGCTGGTAGTAGTGCTCTTGCTGCGGCTCCACGATCGCGACCGCGATGGCGGAAGCGCGACGCCGCAGGATGGCGGCAACCGTAATGCCGGCGGTGCCGCCACCGACGATGAGGACCTGATGATGCTTTCCGTTCGACATGGCCGAATTCCCCCTGGTGTTATTGTTGTGGGCGCGTGTTTGGGCGCGATTAGCCGTTGCAATGGCCCGGCCTGGCAAAAATCCACTACATATTGCGCAAAAGCAATATGTTTTTCGGGCGCCCCGACCAAGGCGGCATAAAACACTGCGATATTTCAGCTACTTGCCGCAGATCAAAATCCCTGCCGCCGGGAACCGGTTCAATTACTCTAGAGTTTGCTTTGCAGTTCACCCCTCGCGTTGCGTGAAGGAGTTGCGTCATGGCCCCGCGGCCGAATTGGAAGGGTTTTCTCAAACTGTCATTGGTGTCCTGCGCAGTGGCGCTCTATCCGGCCACCAGCACCAGCCAGCGCATCCGCTTCAACATCATCAACCGCAAGACCGGCAATCGCATCCGCAACGACATTGTCGATACCGAGACCGGTCAGCCGGTGGAGCAGGAAGATCGCGTCAAGGGCTACCAGGTCGAGAAGGGCCGCTATGTGCTGGTCGAGGAAGAAGAACTCGACAATGTTGCGCTTGAAAGCACCCACACGATCGACATCGAGCAATTTGTGCCGGTCAGCGAAGTCGACCGTATCTACCTCGACGAATCCTATTATCTGGCGCCGCAGGACGATATGGCGCAGGAGGCCTTCGCCGTCATCCGCGAGGCCATGCGCAAGGAGGATCTTGTCGGGCTCGCCCGCGTCGTCATCTATCGGCGCGAGCACCTCTTGCTGCTGCAGCCGCGCGGCAAAGGACTGATGGCGACCGCGCTGCGCTACAAGACCGAGGTGCGCAATGAGCATGACTATTTCGACGATATTCCCAACACCAAAGTGCCTGCGGACATGCTCAAGCTGGGCACGCAGATCCTCGACAGCAAAAAGGGCCATTTCGATCCGGACAAGTTCGAGGATCGCTACGAGAATGCACTCATGAAATTGATCAAGGCCAAGCGCACCGGCAAATCGCCGCCGACCATGGCGGAGCCTAAGCCCAGCAATGTGATCAACCTGATGGATGCGCTTCGCCGCAGCGCCCGGGCGGACCGGCGCGCGTCCTCCTCGCGCAAGAGCCGCTCTCCTTCACGCACCAAGCGATCGACGGCACGGCGGAAGGTCCGGCGAGCAAGCTAGCGCAGGGTCCCGAAAACTGAACACCGATTTTCGGACAAGGCCATGCGCAAACAGTCGGGACTGAAGACCTACCAGGCCAAGCGCAAGTTCGACGTCACTGCCGAACCGAAAGGAAAGGTTGCGCGCAGGCGCGGCCATGCTTTCGTGATCCAGAAACATGCCGCGCGCCGACTACACTACGACCTGCGGCTCGAGCTCGACGGCGTGATGAAAAGCTGGGCGGTGACGCGCGGCCCCAGCCTGGTGCCGGGAGAGAAGCGGCTGGCGGTGCAGGTCGAGGACCATCCGATCGCCTACAACAAGTTCGAGGGCACCATCCCGCAAGGCGAATATGGCGGCGGCACCGTGATGATCTGGGATCGTGGCACCTGGGAGCCGGAGGACGATCCCCACAAGGGACTGCAAAAGGGTCATCTGTCGTTTGCGCTTGACGGCGAGAAGCTGCACGGCGGCTGGCATCTGGTGCGCATGCACCGCCGGTCCGGCGAGAAGCGCGACAACTGGCTCTTGATCAAGCAGCGCGACGATGCCGCGCGCGGTACGCGCGATAATGACATTCTGGAGCAGAAACCGCGCTCGGTCGCCTCCGGACGTTCAATGGAAGAGATCGCCAAGGGGGCGAAGAAAGTCTGGCACAGCAATCGAGCGTCGGGCTCCGCCAAGGCTAAAACCGCAAAGAAGTCTTCCAGCAAGGCCAAGCGACGCACGAGGGCGAAGAAATAAAGCACGAGCGGCCGACATAAAGATCATGCGCCGTACCGCCAAGCCGAAGCCGGAAATGCGCGATGCGCTCGCGCAAGCGCGCCACGCCGCCCTGCCCTCTTTCGTCGAGCCCTGCCTCGCCACGTTGTCCGAAAAGGCGCCGGACAGCGACAACTGGATCCATGAGATCAAATTCGACGGTTATCGAATCCAGGCCCGGCTCGACCAAGGCAAAGTCAAGCTGCTCACCCGCAAGGGCCTCGACTGGACCAAGAAGTTTCCGACCGTTGCGGCGGCGATTGCAAAGCTCCCCGCCAGGACCGCGCTGATCGACGGCGAGCTGGTCTCGGAGGGCGCAGACGGCGTCTCCAGCTTTTCATTGCTGCAGCAGGACCTCAAAGCCGGCCGCCACGATCGCATGGTGTTCTATTTGTTCGATCTCATGCATCTCGACGGCAACGATCTTAAGCCTTTGCCGCTGCAGGCGCGCAAAGCGGCGCTCGCCAAGCTGTTGGCGAGGCAGCCGAAGCACGACGTGCTGCGTCTGAGCGAGTCGCTGGCCGAACCGGGCCCGACACTCCTCAAACATGCCTGCAAATTGGGCCTGGAAGGCATCGTCTCCAAGCGCGCCGATGCGCCCTACCGGTCCGGCCGGGGGCGCAACTGGATCAAGACCAAATGCTCCGACCGCCAGGAACTGGTGATCGCCGGTTTCGTGCCCTCGAGCGCGGATGCGCACGCAATCGGCGCGCTGGTGCTCGGCCATTACGAGCGCGGCAAACTTAAGTATGCCGGGCGCACCGGCACCGGCTTCACGCAAGAGGTTGCCCGCTCGCTCTATCGCAAGCTCAAGGCACAAGCACGCGACAAGCAGCCCTTCGAGGCTCTGCCGCCGGAGGAACGCGGCGCGCGCAAGCCGATCTGGGTCGCGCCGAAATTCGTGGCGGAGATCGACTTCCATGGCTGGACTCATGGCGGGCGCATCCGCCAGGCGTCATTCCAGGGACTGCGCGAGGACAAGGCGGCAAAAGACGTCGTGCGCGAGGTCAAGGCGATGGCGGCGGTCAGCACCAAGGGAAGCGAAAAACGGCGCAGCGCGCCGGTGCGCGCGCGCCGCGGCAGCGCAATGGTGGGCAAGGTGAAGCTCACCCATCCCGACCGGGTCTATTGGCAAGACGCCGGCATCACCAAGCGCGATCTCGCCGACTATTATACGCAAGTGTGGAAATGGATGCGTCCACACGTAGCCGGCCGGCCGATCGCCCTGGTGCGTTGCCCGGAAGGCGCGAGCGGAGAATGCTTCTTCCAGAAACACGCCACCATGGGCATCGCCACCGAGCACCTGCATCTGGTGCCCGAGAAGGGCGACAAGATCATCTCCATCGACAATCTCGACGGACTGATCGCACTGGTGCAAGCGGGCGTGTTGGAAGTCCACACCCGCGGCACCACCATCGATGACCGCGAGCGCGCCGACCGGCTGGTATTCGATCTCGATCCCGGCCCAGGGACCAATTGGCGCGACGTGGCGGCGGCCGCACGCGAGGTGCGCAAGCGACTCTCGGCCTTGAAGCTCAAGAGTTTCCTGAAGACCTCGGGCGGCAAAGGCCTGCACGTGGTGCTGCCAATCAAACCGACGCCGTGGGAGGAAGCCAAGGACTTCACCCATGCCGTCGCCGCCAGCATGGCTGCCGATGCACCCGACCGCTATATCGCGACCGCAACCAAGAGCGGTCGCAAGGGGAAAATCTTCGTCGATTATTTGCGCAACACCCGCGAAGCGACCGCCGTCGCCCCCTACTCCACCCGCGCGCGACCGGGCGCGCCGGTGTCGGCGCCGATCGACTGGTCGGAGCTTGACGCGCTGAAAGGCGCCAATCAGTACACGGTGCAAAACCTCATGCAGCGGCTCTCCCGCCTGCGCAAGGACCCCTGGGCCAATATCGGCCGCCTCAGACAAGCGCTGCCCAAACTCAAAAGCTAGGCCATGCGGTATCGCGCGAGTGCGATGGAACTCGCGTGGCTGGATGCGCGTTGAGGCACGCGGCGCAGTACCGCATGGGGACCATCATGGCTCACGCAAAGGCCAGCAACGGCCGTCAGCGGTTGCACAACTCATCCACGATCGCTGAACATTTTACCCAGTTCGCGCAGGCAACTGCGCGCTGGACCGGCCACCCGGCCACGTTCCTGCTCGCGGTGGCGGTCGTCATTGCCTGGGTCGTCACCGGGCCGATCTTCAATTACAGCGACACCTGGCAGTTGGTGATCAATACCGGCACCACCATTGTCACCTTCCTGATGGTGTTCCTCATCCAGAACACACAGAACCGGGACACCATGGCGGTCCAGCTCAAGCTGTCGGAACTGGTGTTGGCGATGAAGGGAGCCGAAAACAAATTCGCGTCGATCGAGGATTTGTCCGACAAGGAACTGGAAGAGCTGCACAATGAATGCCGTGCGCGCGCGGAAATGACGGGAGAGCGGCTGGAGCGCCGCCGCAGCAGCGCGGGCCGTTCGAAGCCGCGCGCGGCAGCGCATCGCGCCAAGAGCGCCGCCCGCCGCTCCGCCCGCAAGTCGTAAGCGCTCGGGAACATTTCCGTTAAATTGTAATTATCACCCCGTAAGACGTGCCTTTTTTATTCCCTATTCCGGCCACGAATAGCCGGTAGCTGCGGTCTCGTAAGCACTTGCGATTCGTGCCGCTTTATCTTGGGGACGGAGCGGAAATGGTTTTGAAACTTTGGCTTGCGGGAAGCTTGGCGCTCGCCTGCGCCATCGCCGGCGGACAGGCATCCGCGCAGGGGCCGAAACGGATTTCCGGCACCGCCGCCTTCTACACCAAGGGCTACCAGGGCCGCGTCGCCTCGGGCGGGCATTATGACCCGGCCAGGCTTACCGCCGCGCACAAGACGCTGCCGTTCGGCACGCGCGTGCGCGTCACCGACAAGCGCACGCATCGCAGCGTCACTGTGACAATTACCGACCGCGGTCCGTTCAATAAAGGCCGCATGATCGACCTCTCCTATGCGGCCGCCAAGCAATTGCACATGCTGAGCCGCGGCATCATCAGAGTGATCGCCGAGGTCGAACCGCGCGGTGCATTCACGACCGCGTCGGAGACCTCAAAGCGCTAGTCGAAGGCGAGCAGCGGATCCAGGTTTCCGGCTCGCCCGCAAAGGCTTCGCCGTAGCGCAGGTGCACCGTGTTCTCATCCAACAGCGTCATGAAGATCGTCTTGCCGCCGCCGCGCTCGGCCGCCGGCGCCGCGTAAGAGAACTCATGCCGGCCGTAGTCGCCTTGCATATGCGCGCCGCCCGGCGTGACGATGTCTGGGCCGCGGATGGAAAAGCGCCGGCCATCGGCAACATAGCACCAATCGCCGTCAATGGCGTCGGCGAATGCGGGCGCTGCAAACAGCATGACGCCGAGCACCGCAAGAACGATTTTCAGTTTGTTGGAACTCATCGTCGCCCCCTCGTCGCTACCGTCAATCCACTTTGGCCTCGTCGCGATACATGACCTTGTGGCGCGTCTCGCGCACCCATTCGTCGATATCATCGAGCGTCTGGTAGTTCTTCATGTCGAAGCGATCCCAGTTCATGATTTGCGGCAGCGTCTTCTTCCAGCGCTTGTAAGGCGGCTTGGCCGGCACGCCGAACAACATGATGTCGATGATGGCGAGATCGTCCGGCACGCCGAGCAGCGGCCGCAGCGATTTCTGCGCGTCGTCCTGACCGATCGCGGTCACCCACCAGACCTGATAACCGAGCGCTGCGGCGGCAAGGTGCGCCGACATGGTGGCGGCGGCGACACTCTGCAGCAAAATGCGCTCGGCATTGGCGCGATATTGCTTGTCGAGGTCGGAATCATCGAGCAGCACCGGGAAGGCGCGCACGAAACGGAAATCGGCCACCACGACAACGAACCCGGGCGCCGTTTCCAGTCCGCGATAGTTCGGCGTGGGAAATTTCATCTTCATCTTGGCGCGCTTGGACGCCTCGGCGACGAAATAGTCGGCAATCTGCTTTTTCACCGCCGGCATCGGTGACCGCGATGAAATGCCAGGGCTGCGCATTGGCGCCGGACGGGGCGTGGCGCGCGGCTTCCAGCACCATCTCGATATGCTCGCGCGGCACCGTCACATCGGGCCGGAAAGCGCGGGTCGTGAATCGA
This sequence comes from uncultured Alphaproteobacteria bacterium, assembly GCA_963761245.1. GTDB lineage: Bacteria > Pseudomonadota > Alphaproteobacteria > Rhizobiales > Xanthobacteraceae > Pseudolabrys. The sequence goes on from CAVXGN010000032.1 coordinate 56,236, forward strand.
TTGCGCACCACGTCCATCAGCGCCTCGTAGCGGGCGAGATTGGGGGTAAATTTGGTGACGTCATCCATAATGGTCCTCCCAGCTGGCGCGCTGTCTTGGGCTATAATAAGCATGCCTTAGTCCATGCCCTATTCTATCCCGCCCGCTGCCCCACCGCACAAGGAAATGCCCATGCCCGCCAAGCGCCCGGCGCCTCGCCTGCCCGTCCTCGACGAACAACACATGAATGAGGCCCAGCGGGCCTTGATGGCGGCGATCCGCTCGGGACCGCGCGGCCAATCGGTAACCCCACGCGGGCCTTTCGCGGTCTGGCTGCACGCGGCGGAATTCGGCATGCTGGCGCAAGCGCTCGGCGGCCATTGCCGCTATCAGACGGTGTTGCCGGCGCGGTTGTCCGAGTTCGCCATTCTCTGCACCGCCCGGCTGTGGCGCGCCCAGTACGAGTGGTTTGCGCATGCCCCGATGGCCGAACGCGCCGGCGTCAAGCCGAAGACAATCGCCGACCTACGCGCCGGCCGCGCGCCGAAATCGGCGGCCAAAGACGAGCGCGCGATCTATGATTTCGTGCAGGAGTTGTACAAGACTGCGGCGCGTATGCGACCGCAGCTTACAAGCGCGTGCACGGTCTTCTTGGCGACAAGGGCATGGTCGAGTTGATCGGCATCCTCGGCTACTACGTGATGGTCTCGATGACGCTCAACGTCTTCCGCATGATGCCGCCGGCGGACGCGGCGCTCGCCTTCGCGGAGCCGAAGTAAATAAAGGTCGCCCGGGTTGGTGTTCGCCTTTCCGCAGCTCGCCACCTGGTTGCCGAAGGCGATCGGCTGGTAGCCGACCGCCCTCCGCAAATGCATCATTTCATCTTCATGCCGGGCATGGCATCGGCGCCACCTTTCATCGCACCAATGCCTGCGATCGAGAAGTCGACTTCGACCTTGCCTGCCTTGGCAAACTCCAGCGTGCCTTTGAAATGTTGACCTTGCATCAGTTGATGTTTGAGGCCGACGAGCATCACGTGATATCCATTCGGATCGAGCGTTACGGTCTGGCCCGGCTTGATCTCGATGCCGCCCTTAACCAGGCGCATCTTCATCACGCCGTTTTCCATTTTCATTTCGTGCACCTCGAAACGGCTGGCAATATCGGTCGAGCCGCCGATCAGGCGGTCGGGCGCGCTGCCGGTATTGGTGATGGTCATGTAGCCACCGCCGACGCTGGCGCCTTTCGGCGTGGCGCGTGACCAGGGCGCCGAGATTTTCAGCGCGCCGACGGTGAAGTCTTTGGCCTGCGCCGATGCCGCGATGAGTGCGGAAACAGCAACGGCGATCATGAATGAAATGCGAGTCATCTTGGTATTGCTCCTGAGATGGCAGGCACGCGCGTTGGCTTACGCGCGGCGTGCGAAAACGGTGATGGGATTTGCGGCTTACGAGCGGTGTCAGGCGACCGGCGGCGCCCGCGGCGATTGCGGACCGCGTATTGCGGGCTGACGGACGGCTTCGCGCGGCGGCAGCGGAGCCGTGACGCCGGTGCCGCTGCCAACGTAGGCAATCGTGATTTGCGGCGGAGCGGCAAGCGCATGGACGCAACACTGCATGCCGCAACCGGCGGCACAGGGGCAGCCGGTATCGTGTCCGACCGGCGGCTGCGGGGAATCGACTGACGTGGCGGAGCTGCAAATGCTGAAACCGAGCGAGCCGCCGGCCGCGACCGACAGCGGCAGCAGCAGCGCCTGCAGCCCAATTACATAGGCTGCCAACAGCGCGATAATTCGCAATGTCCGACGTTGCCGAGTCATTGCGCCAATCTAGGCACAGCGCGGCTTGCCCGTCTATGCCGGCAGCGTGTGGTCGCACCGGTTGCGGACGCTGTGCTAGACTGCTTCGCCATGAGCGGCCCCACGTCTTCCGATAACGAACGACGCGTCATCAATTTCTCGCCGCCGGGCTGGTTTGCCCCGGCCCGTCCCATCGCCGGTCGAAGACCTCGGCAAATACGAGCGCAGCGAGCACCCGGACGATTATCGCCACCGAATGCTGGTGAACATGGCCGCCTTCGCTTTCGTGCTGGTGCTGATCGCGGTTGGGCTGTGGCTGGCGGAGACTATGGCGCAGATGCGCCGCAATCAGGATTGCGTCTTGTCCGGCCGGCGCGGCTGTACGCCGGTCGAGGTGCATCGTGAGCGAGCCGTGAGCCTGCAACGGAACCGACGGCTCGAAGATACCGCCCAATTTGGCGGGTGTTACCTGCTAAACTCCGGTCGCCATTGAACTTAACGGCCTGCTTGGCTATACGGGCTGCCGGTCGCTGCGCGGCGGCACACTGGACGAAGGGCGGGGGCGCAAACTCGGGCGCATCGGCTCCCTGATCGAAAGATCTTCAAATAAATCAGAGAGTTAATGATGTCTTCGACATTCGATACGGTGGCCAATATTATCGCCGAGACCTGCGATATTCCGCGCGATTCCATCAAGCCCGAAAGCCACGCCATTAACGACCTTGGCATCGACAGCCTGGACTTCCTGGACATCGCCTTCGCCATCGACAAAGCATTCGGCATCAAGCTTCCGCTCGAACAGTGGACCCAGGAAGTCAACGACGGCAAGGCAACGACCGACCAGTATTTTGTGCTCGAAAATCTCAGCGCCCGCATCGACGACCTCGTCGCTGCCAAGGGAGCTTGAGCCGCCCAGAGTTCCCATGCGTCTCGACTATTTTCAGCTGATCGACCGGATCGTTGAGCTCAACCTCGCCGACCGAAAGATCAGATGTGAAGCGACCGTTCCGACTACCAGCACAATCTTCGAAGGCCACTTCCCCGGATTTCCTTTGCTGCCGGGCGTTCTGCTGATCGAAAGTATGGCGCAGACATCGGGCTGGCTGGTGGTGGCGTTACACCGCTTTGAGCGCATGCCATTCCTCGCCTCGATCAAGGAGGCGAAGCTTCGCACTTTTGTCAAACCTGGCCAGCATCTGTCGATCACTGGAAGTCTGGCGCATGACGGTTCCGGCTACGCGGTCACCGAGGCGGAAGTTGCCGCCGACGGCAAAGCAGTATGCGACGCGACGCTGACGTTTCGGGTAGTCGAATTTCCCAATGCCGAGATGAAAGCACAGATGCGCGAAACCGCGGCCGGGATCGGCCTCTCGCTCGAGGCGCCCGCCAATGGCTGAGGCGGCGCGCGAAGTCTGGATCACCGGAATCGGCATCATTTCCTGCCTTGGCGAAGGCCCGGAAGCGCATTGGCAGAAATTGCTGGAAGCGCATCCGACCGCCGACACAACGACCTTCGCTCCTTTCGTCGTGCATCGCTTGGCGCCGGTGAATTTCGACAGTCAGATCCCCAAAAAAGGCGATCTGCGGCAGATGGAGCCATGGCAACGCATCGGCACTTATGCCGCCGGGCTTGCGCTCGACTCCGCCGGCGTCAAAGGCAACACGGAGGTGCTGTCGGGGATGGACATGATCGTCGCCGCCGGCGGCGGCGAGCGCGACCTCGCCGTCGACAGCGCGATCCTGAGTGGGATGCCCCGCGCGCAAAATCCTGAGGTCTTCCTCAATGAGCGCCTGATGAGCGACCTGCGCCCGACGCTCTTCCTGGCGCAGCTTTCCAATCTGCTCGCAGGAAACATATCGATCGTGCACGGCGTGACCGGATCCTCGCGCACCTTCATGGGCGAGGAATCGGCCGGTGTCGACGCCCTACGCGTGGCGCTCGCGCGCATCGCCACGGGGCAGAGCGACATTGCGCTGGTCGGCGGCTCGCACAATGGCGAGCGTCCCGACCTGCTGATGCTCTATGAGTTCGGCCGCCATGCGTTGAAAGACAAATATGCGCCGGTCTGGGAGCGGCACGACCATCCGGGTTTTGCGCTCGGCTCGCTTGGCGCGTTTGTGGTGCTTGAGGCCCGCAGTCATGCCGAGGCGCGTGGTGCTCGGCCGCTGGCGCGGCTCGCGACCGTGTATTCCGAGCGCTCCAAGCGCGAAGCCGGCACGATCACCGCGGGCCTTGCGCGCTCATGGGAAAAGCTGAAAGACAAAGTGACGAGTGGACCACGCCGCCGTACTATCCGGCGCGACCGGAGCCGAGCCCGCCACGGCCGAAGAGCGCGCCTTCCTGGCCGCCCATTCTGATCTTGCCGTCCGCGCCACCGGGTCATATGTCGGACATGCACCGGAGCCGCAATTCGTCATGAATGTCGCGCTGGCGGCAGTGGCGCTCGGCCGTGCTAGTTTATTTCCGCCCTGCGACTCGACCGGTCTGGAACGGCCGATGCAAGGTGACTTGAGCCAAGTTCTGGTGACTGGCGTCGGGCATTGGCGGGGCGAAGGCCTTGCCCTGGTCGAACGCGCCGGCTGAGGAGAGCGAAAACATGTCGTCGCCAAAGGACAAGAAAGGCCGGCCGATCGTCGTCGTCACCGGTCTCGGCGTGGTCACCTCCCTCGGTGCCGGCAAAGCCGACAATTGGGCGCGGCTGACTGCGGGCGAATCCGGCATCCACGCCATTACCCGCTTTCCGACCGAGGGCCTGCGTACCCGCATTGCCGGCACGATCGACTATCTGCCGCCGCAACCGAGCGCGGCCGCACTGTCCGAGAGCTTTGCGACGCTCGCCGCCGAAGAGGCCGTTTCCGAATCCGGTATCGGCACGCGCGGCGATTTTCCCGGCCCGCTGTTTCTGGCCGTGCCGCCGATCGAAATGGACTGGTCGCAACGGGCCGAGATTGGCGCCAAGTCCGGCGCCAACGACCAACTGAGCTACAGCGACCTGTTGCGGGTGAGCGCCGAATTTCCCGAATACCACGAGCGCTTCCTGTTCGGTTCAGTCGCCAATCACCTTGCCGACATGTTCGGCACCAAGGGGTCGCCGATCTCGCTGTCCACCGCCTGCGCCTCCGGCGCCAGCGCCATCCAGCTCGGCGTCGAGGCGATCCAGCGCGGCGAAACCGACGCCGCCCTCTGTATCGGCACCGACGGCTCGATCAACGCAGAGGCATTGATCCGATTTTCGCTGCTGTCGGCGCTGTCGACCGGCGGCAATGACAACCCACAAGGCGCCGCCAAGCCGTTCTCCAAGAACCGCGACGGCTTTGTGATGGCGGAAGGCGCCGCAGCGCTCGTGCTGGAAAGCTACGACGCGGCGAAGGCACGCGGCGCAACGATCTTCGGCATCATGGAAGGATGCGGCGAAATGGCCGATGCCTTCCACCGCACCCGCTCCAGCCCGGACGGCAAGCCGATCATCGGCTGCATAGCCAACGCACTGGAGGACGCGGGGCTGGGGCCCGACGACATCGATTACGTCAACGCCCACGGCACCGGCACGCCGGAAAACGACAAGATGGAGCATGTCGGGCTTGCCGCGGTGTTCGGCGAGCGCATGAAAGGTATTCCCGTTTCTTCGAACAAATCGATGATCGGCCATACGCTGTCGGCGGCCGGCGCGGTTGAGGCGGTGTTTACGCTGCTCTCGCTGCAACATCAGCGCATTCCGCCGACCATCAATTACCTGGTGCCCGATCCGGCGATCCCGCTCGACGTCGTACCCAATACGGCGCGCGACGCCAGATTGCGTCACGCCATCTCCAACTCATTCGGATTTGGCGGGCAAAACGTCTCACTGGTCATGGGCCTTGAGCCGGCGTGACCGCGCCGCGCCCATAACGTCATGCGCGCGCTCCGACTAATCGGCGACCGCAAGCTAGAGCTTGCCGAGGTGCCTGCCCCGCCCGCTCCCGGTGCCGGCGAAGTGCAGATCCGCGTTAAAGCGGTGGCGCTCAACCACCTCGATCTATGGGGATATCGCGGCATGGCTTTCGCCAAGCGCAAGCTGCCGCTGGTCGTCGGTGTGGAAGCTTCCGGTGAGATCGCAGCGGTCGGGGCCGGCGTTTCCACTTTCAAGCAGGGGCAGCCGGTGGTGATGTACGGCGCCATGACCTGCGGTCAATGCGCCGCCTGCCGCGAGGGTCGCGACAACCTTTGCGAAAACGTCGGCGGCATCATGGGTTTTCATATCGACGGATTTGCGCGCGATTTGGTCAATCTGCCCGCGCGGCTCACGATTCCGGTACCCGAGGGGCGTCAGCTTGCGCGATGCCGCTTGCGCGCCGATCGCCTTTGGCACCGTCGAGCACATGTTGTTCGACAATGCCAAGCTCAAGCCGGGCGAAACCATTTTGGTGCATGCCGGCGGATCCGGTATCGGTTCCGTCGCCATCAAGATGGCGAAAGCGCTCGGCTGCACCGTCATCACCACCGTCGGCGACGACGCCAAGGCGGAAAAGGCCAAAGCACTCGGCGCCGACCATGTCATCAACTACAAGACCGAGCGCTTCGAAGGCGTCACCCGCAAACTCACCGCAAAGAAAGGCGTCGATGTCGTGTTCGAGCATGTCGGCGGCGAGGGCTTCAACGGTTCCCTGCTTTGTCTCAAGCGCGGCGGACGGCTGGTGACCTGCGGTTCGACGGCGGGGCCGACCGTCACCATCAATCTCATGCAGCTGTTCCAGCAGCAGTACAAAATCTTCGGCTCGTTCGGCGCGTCGATGCGCAACATCCGCGACAGCCTATCCAAGATCGCCGCCGGCATGACGCCGATCATCGATACCGAGGTGCCTCTTGCCGATTTTGAGCGCGGCTTGGCGCGGCTGGAAAGCCGGCAGGTGTTCGGCAAAGTCATCGTGAGCTTCTGATGGCCGGCGCGCACGCGAAGCCATCACGACGCGGTATTGCGCGTGTACGCGATGCGATCGTTGGCGGCTTCGCCGTCGGCGGTCTCAAGTTGTTGCGGCTAATCGATCCGGATCTACTCGCCGGCATCGCCGGCTGGGTGATGCGCCGCATTGGTCCGCTACTATCCGAAAACAAAGTCGGCCGCGCCAATCTTGCCGCTGCGTTCCCGGAGAAATCGGCCAGAGAGATCGACATCATCCTGCAGGGTGTGTGGGACAATCTCGGCCGCGTCGGCGCGCAATTCGCCCATCTCGATCACATATGGGATTACGATTTCGAGCACCCGGAACGCTCCAAGCGCTTCGAAATCAGACCGGATACCCGTGAGCGTATCGCCCGCCTCGCCGGCGACGGCAAGCCCGCGCTGATCTTTGCCGCCCATCTCGGCAACTGGGAGCTGCCGGCCATTTGCGCGGCAAGTTATGGTATCGACACCGCCGCGCTCTATCGCAAGCCGAATATCCCGGCCATCGACCGCTGGCTGCACAATACGCGCTCAGCCGCCATGGGCACATTGATTGCGGCCGGACCGAGTGCGCCGACCAAGATGGCCAGAGCGCTGGGCCGCGGCAGCCACGTCGGAATCTTGGTCGATCAGTATTACCTGCGCGGCGTCGAGGTGACGTTTTTCGGCCGGCGCACAATGGCCAATCCGCTGCTGGCGCGGCTCGCCCGCCACTTCAACTGCCCGATTCATGGCGTGCGTTTCATTCGGCTTCCGGGTAATCGTTTCCGCGGCGAATTGACCGACGAAATCGAGCCGGTGCGCGACGCGCAAGGCGAGATCGACATCGCCGGCACCACGCAGGTCATCAATAGCGTCATCGAGGACTGGATTCGCGAGTACCCCGAGCAGTGGCTCTGGCTGCATCGGCGATGGCGCCCGGAAGATCAGGTGAAAATCAGCGCCCGGTCTTGATTCTGGTCCACAGCCGGTTGATCAGCCGCTGCGTTTTCTGGTCGCGGGCATTGACCGTGTAGAGATGCCGCATGGTCGCGGCGTCCGGGTAGACGCCTTTGTCATCAAGGATGGCTTTGTCGAGGAATTTCTGGCTGGCCAGATTGCCGTTGGCATAGGACACCAGATTGCTGTTCCTTGCCGCCACCTCCGGCTTGAGCAGGAAATCGATGAAGGCATAGGCCTCGGCGACGTGTTCGGCATCTTTGGGAATGGCGAGATTGTCGAACCACATCTGCGCGCCCTCTTTCGGAATCGAATAGCCGATTTCGACACCGTTCTTGGCTTCTGCCGCGCGTTTCTGCGCCTGCTTTATGTCGCCCGACCAGCCGACCACAAAGCAGATTTCTCCGCTCGCCAGCGCATTGAGATATTCCGAGGAATGGAATTTGCGAACCGAGGGCCTGATCTTCATCATGAGATCGGCCGCGCGTTCGAGGTCTTGCGGCTTAGTGCTGTTGGGATCGAGCCCGAGATAGTGCAGCGCCGCCGGCATGATGTCGTCGGCCGAGTCCAGCATGTGCACGCCGCAATCCTTGAATTTGGCGAGCATCTCCGGCTTAAACACAACGTCCCAGCTGTCGATCTTCGCATCGGCACCGAGTCGCCGATGCATCGCCTTGACGTTGTAACCGATGCCGGTCGTGCCCCACATGTAGTTGACGCCGTACTGGTTGCCGGGATCGTAGGCCGAAAGCCGCTTGGCGATCTCCGGCCACACGTTCGCGAGGTTGGGTAACTTGCTCTTGTCGAGCTTCTGGAACACGCCGGCCTTGATCTGCCGCTCGAGGAAATAGGCCGTCGGCACGACGACGTCGTAGCCTGATTTGCCGGCAAGCAGTTTGGTCTCCAGCGTCTCATTGGCGTCGAAGGTGTCGTATTGCACCTTGATGCCGGTCTCCTTGGTGAATTCGGTGAGCACCGCCGGGTCGATATAGTCCGACCAGTTGTAGACATTGACGATGCGTTGCGCTTGCGCGCCGGTCGCGGCAGCATAAATAGCGCAAACGGCCGCAGCGAAAGCGGCGATCGAAAATGCGCGGCGCATTGGAAGCCTCGGACTATCAGGTCTTGGTAGGAAGGCCGGCCGCCTTCCAGGCGATAATCCCACCGGCGAGATGGCTATTGTATGGATAGCCCGCGTCTTGGGCGGCGACCGAAGCGGTGATTGAGCGCCGGCCGGAGCGGCAAGCAAACACGACCTGCTTGCCGGCGGGATCCGGGATAGCGGCGGGGTCGAAGCACGATAGCGGCACGATCACCGCGTCCGGATAGGATTCGACCGACGTTTCATTCGGCTCGCGTACGTCGACCAGCAACATGCGGCCCTCGGTGAGCCCGCGCGCCACCTCTTCCGGGGTCAGATTCTGCACCTCATCGGCGCGCGGCATTTGTTCGGCCATGACGCAACTCCGGTTACCCAGCGACGGCATTTTTAGCGGGAAACGAAACGCGCCGCACTAGCAATTTAGACTGTGACCTGGGTCCCGACCTCAACCACACGCCCGGTCGGAATCTGGAAGAAGTCGGTGGCGTCGCTCGCCGAGCTCGCGAGCAAAATGAACAGCCGATCCTGCCAGGCCGGCATGCCCGACTGCGGCGACGGTCGCAGCGACCGCCGTGACAGGAAGAACGAGGTCGACATGATGTCGAATTGCCAGCCGTGCTTACGCGCGATCGCCAGCGCCTTCGGCACGTTGGGCGTCTCCATGTAGCCGAATTTCAACGACACCCGCGAGAAATGCTTCGATAGCGGTGTGATCTGTACCCGGTCCTCCTCCGCCACGCGCGGGGTGTCGGCGGTGATGATGGTGAGGATCACGTTGTGCTCGTGCAGCACTTTGTTGTGCTTGAGATTGTGCAGCAGCGAGGTCGGAGCAAATTCCGGATCGCTGGTGAGGAACACCGCTGTGCCCGGCACGGTATGCGGCGGCTTCTTTTCCAAATTCCGGAAAAGCGTATCGAGCGGCACCTCTGTGCGCCGCGTCTTGTTGATCAGGATGCCGGTGCCGCGCCGCCAGGTGACGATCAGCAGCACCATCGTGGCGCCAAACAGAAGCGGCGCCCAAGCACCTTCGAACAATTTCAGGAGATTGGCGGAGAAGAAGGTGATGTCGACAATTGAAAACGGCAGAATCAATAGTGCCGCCTGCCAGAGCTGCCATTTCCACAATTTCCAGACGACAATGAAGGCGAGCACTCCATCTACCACCATTGTGGTAGCGACCGCGATGCCATAGGCAGAGGCAAGCGCGCTCGAGGTGCGGAACAGGCCGACCAGCAGCAGCACGCCGATCAGCAAGGCGATGGTCACGCGTGGAATGTAGATTTGTCCGGCATGTGAGGCCGACGTATGCAAGATCGCAAGCCGCGGCAGCAATCCGAGTTGGATCGCCTGATGCACCAGGGAATAGGCGCCGGTGATCACCGCTTGGCTGGCGATCACCGTCGCGGCGGTGGCGAGCACGATCATCGGGACAAGAAACGTTTCCGGCACCAGACGGTAGAACGGGTTTTCGATCGCGGCCGGATCGGCCAGCACTTTCGCGCCCTGGCCAAAATAGTTGATCAGCAGCGCCGGCAGTACGAGGGAAAGCCAAGCGATCTGGATCGGCTTGCGGCCGAAGTGACCAAGATCGGCATAAAGCGCCTCGCCGCCGGTGACGACCAGGAATACCGCGCCGAGCGTGACTAGGCCGATGGTGCCGTGCTGGTAAAGGAATTGCACGCCGTAGAGCGGATTGATCGCAGCGAGCACGTGCGGGTCGTCACGAATATGCAGGATACCGGCGATGGCGATCGACACGAACCAGACCACCATGACCGGCCCGAAAAATGACGCCACCTTGGCGGTGCCGCGGCTCTGCGCGCCGAATAACGCGATCAAGATGCCGACGGCAAGCGGCGCCACGAATTCATTGAAGGTCGGATTTGCAAGCTTCAGCCCTTCCACCGCCGAAAGCACGGAAATCGCCGGCGTGATCACCGAGTCGCCGAGAAACATCGAGGCGCCAATTACGCCGACGATGAAGACAAAGGCGGTGCGGCGGCCGAGCGCGCGGGTGGCGAGCGCCGTGAGCGAGAGCGTGCCGCCCTCCCCGTTATTGTCGGCGCGCAGCAAGATGAGCACGTATTTCGCAGTCACCGTGATAATCAGCGCCCACAAGATGAGGGAGAGCACCCCGAGAACGATGCCGCGGGTGACGGGGTGATTGTCGCTGGCAGCGAGCGCCGCTTCGCGGAAGGCGTAGAGCGGGCTGGTGCCGATATCGCCATAGACGACGCCGACGCTGCCAAGCGCCAGCGCGACAAATGTCGGAGGCGCCACATGGTCGCCCGTGGTGACCTGGGCCTCGGCGGAAGCCGCCGGTTCGTTCACGCCGTCATTCATTGAATATATTTCGGTCCGCCAATGGGCAGAAAGGCGGGCCTTATATCACCGCCGGCCGGGGGAGAATACTGGTGTTTTTCCGCGGCCGAATGACCCAAATCAAGCGTCGGCGGTACCCGATAGCGGCGCTTTAGGGCTCGAAATTGGGTGGCAGCGGTGGTGCTTCCCGCATCAGGGTAATGGTGACCCGGCGGTTAGGAGACATGTACGGGTCGTCGGGGAACAGCGGATCGGTGTCGGATTTGCCGGCAACCATATAGATGTGGCCCGGCGGCACACCTTCGGCGGCAAGAATCTGGCGCACCGAGTTGGCGCGGTCGGCGGAAAGCTCCCACGGGCCATAGTCGGGATGTGCCGGCACCCGGCTCGACGCAGTGTGGCCGGTGATCGAAATCCGGTACGGCATCGCCTTGAGCGCCGGTGCGATCTTCTGGATCAGCTTGCGCGTGCGTGCATTGGGTTCCTTGGAACCGTCTGCGAACATCGAGCGGCCATCCTGATCGACGATTTCGATGTTCAGCCCCTCCTTGGTCTCTTCGAACATGATGTGCTTAGAGGCCTCGGCGATTTCCGGCATGCTTTGCAACGCTTGCCGTAGCGAAGCGGATGCCAGCGCGAACTCTTGGTCCGCTTTATTGCGCACGCCGTAGCTGCTGTGCTTGCCCTTGTCGTTGGGCGATGGAGTCGAGGATGCTTCCGACGGATCGATATTGGCGGCATTTTTCAGTTTTGGCCGCGTCGGCAAGCCGAGAATTTCGATGATGCCGGAATAGCGTACTTTATCCTGCACGCCGAACGCATCGCGCATCGAACCGGCGACCACTTGTAGCTTGTTCTGGTCCTGGGTGGAGAATGCGACCAGCATCACGAAAAAGCTGACCAGCAGGCCCATCAAATCGGCGAACGTCACGAACCAGCCGTGACCGCCCCCGTGACCAGCGTCTTTGCGTCTTGCCATTGGCCGCCGCGGATTTGCCGCGCGCTAGGCGGCCACCGCCTCCGCTTCGGTCTTGCTGCTCTCCTCTTCGCTGTGACGATGCTTCTCAGGCAAATAAGCCAGCAGCATTTCGCGCACCAGCGTCGGACTCTTGGCCTCGCGGATCATCAACACGCCGTCGATGATCAATGTCCGGTTGATCTCCTCGTCGACCAATTTGAGGTGCAGCTTGTCCGCGATTGGGAGACAAAACAGATTGGCGAGAGCCGCGCCATAGAACGTGGCGAGCAGCGCGCCCGCCATGAAGGGTCCGAGCTTGGATGGATCGGTCATGTTGGCGAACATCTGCACCATGCCGATCAGCGTACCGATCATGCCGAATGCCGGCGCACAGTCACCGACCGCGCGATAGATTTTCTGGCCCTCGTCGAGATGGGTCAGGAAGTTGTCGCGGTCGCGCTCGAGATTGTCGCGAATGAAGTTGGTATCGTATCCGTCGGCGACGAAACGGATGCCTTTGGCGAGAAACGGATCGTCGGTCTCGACCTTTTCCAGGCCGATCGGCCCTTGTTTGCGGGCAACTTCGGCGATGCCGGCGATTTCGTCGACCAAGTCGCGCTGGCTCATGCGCCGCATCGAGAAGGCGAATTTGGCGCCGAGCGGCACGCCGTGGAAAATCGAGGACAGTGGAAATCGGATCAACGTGGCGGCGAAGGACCCGCCGAAGATCACGATAAACGCATGTTCGCTGACGAACATGTGCAGGTCGCCGCCCATCAGGATGACGAGGGTCACGACGCCCACCCCGCAGAGCAGGCCTAGACTTGTTGCGATATCCATGACTTACCCACCCGACGCGACACGCGCACGATTGCGGCACCAAGCCCAAAACTGCTGCTGCAAACGACCCTAGACTGGCGCTGTTAAGGAGCGGTAAAGGCTAACCGTTGGTGAAGGAAAATCCCCGGGGCCAACCCGTGACCCGTCGGCGAAAAACTGCAAGAATCGCCGCAAATGAGCCCTGAATACCCTTGGTCGGGCGAGTGACCTACGAGAATCAAAGGAATGACACCCATGCGTGAGATCGGCCATTTCATCGGCGGTAAGACCGTCAAGGGAACCTCCGGGCGTTTCGGCGACATCTTCGACCCCAATACCGGCGAGGTGCAGGCCAAGGTGGCGCTGGCCAAGCATTCCGAGGTCGAGCACGCCATTGCGGTGGCCGAGGCGGCGCAGCCAGCTTGGGCGGCAACCAACCCGCAGCGGCGCGCGCGCGTCATGTTCAAATTTCTCGAATTGCTCCACCGGGATTTCGAGGACTTGGCCAAACTTCTCTCTTCCGAGCACGGCAAGACCATTCCCGACGCCCGCGGCGACGTGCAGCGCGGTCTCGAAGTGGTGGAATTCGCCTGCGGCATTCCACATCTGCTGAAGGGTGAATACACCGAAGGCGCCGGCCCCGGCATCGACCTGTTCTCGATCCGCCAGCCGCTGGGCGTGGTTGCCGGCATTACGCCGTTCAATTTCCCCGCCATGATCCCGATGTGGAAGTTCGCGCCGGCGCTCGCCTGCGGCAACGCCTACATCCTCAAACCGTCGGAACGCGACCCGTCGGTGCCGATGCGGCTCGCCGAATTGCTGGTGGAAGCCGGACTGCCGGCCGGCGTTCTCAACTGCGTGAACGGCGACAAGGAAGCGGTGGACACGCTGCTCACCGACAGCCGTGTGAAGGCGATCGGCTTCGTTGGATCGTCGGCCATCGCGGAATACATCTACGCCACCGGCTGCGCCAACGGAAAGCGCGTGCAATGCTTCGGCGGCGCCAAGAACCACATGATCGTGATGCCCGATGCCGACATGGACCAGGCGGTCGATGCGTTGATCGGCGCCGGCTACGGCTCCGCCGGCGAGCGCTGCATGGCGGTGTCGGTGGCGGTGCCGGTCGGCAAGAAGACCGCCGACGTCCTGCTTGAGAAGCTGATTCCGCGCGTCGAGAATTTGAAGATCGGTCCCTCCTCCGACGCGCAAGCGGATTACGGCCCGATGGTGACAAAAGAGCTGCTCAACAAGGTGCGCGGCTACATCGACACCGGCATCAAGGAAGGCGCCAAGCTGGTGGTGGACGGCCGCGGCTTCAAGCTGCAAGGCTACGAAAACGGCAATTTCATCGGCGGCTGTCTGTTCGACGACGTCACGCCGGACATGAAGATCTACAAGGACGAGATTTTCGGGCCGGTGCTCTCGGTGGTGCGGGCGAAGGACTACGAAGAGGCGGTTCGGCTGCCCTCCGATCATGAATACGGTAACGGCGTTGCCATCTTCACCCGCGACGGCGACACGGCGCGCGATTTCATCAATCGCGTGCAGGTCGGCATGGTCGGCGTGAACTTCGCCATTCCGGTGCCGCTCTCCTACTACACGTTTGGCGGCTGGAAACGTTCCGGCTTCGGCGATCTCAATCAGCACGGACCGGATTCGATCCGCTTCTACACCAAAACCAAGACAATCACTTCGCGCTGGCCGACCGGCACCAAGGAGGGCGCCGAGTTCGTCATCCCGACCATGAAGTGAGAATTCGGGCAATCCGCCGAAGCCACGTTCGACACCCTCTTTGCTTCACGAAGGTCAGAACCTCATGGCCGAATACCAGCTCTATTGCTTCGCGCAGTCCGGCAACGCCTATCGCGCCGCGCTGATGCTCAATTTGATCGGCGCCGACTGGGAGCCGGTCTGGATCGACTTCTTCGCCGGCGGCGCCACCCGCAAGCCGGAATACCGCGAGCAGGTCAACGAAATGGGCGAGGTGCCGGTGCTGGTGCACGGCGGCAAGAAGCTCACCCAATCCGGCGTAATCTTGACTTACCTCGCCAATCACTCCGGCAAGTTCAAGCCGCAAGGCGAAGACGAAGAGTTGGAATCGTTACGCTGGATCATCTTCGACAACCAGAAGGTCAACGGCTTCCTCGGGCCATTCCGCTTCCTCAAGAATTTCGCTCCCAAGCAGCCTGACCCGGCGGTGATGACCTTCATGAAAGGGCGCATCGACGGCGCGCTCGCGATCGTCAACAAGCGCCTGACCGGGCGGCAGTTTCTGGCAAGCGACAAACCGACCATCGCCGATATTTCGATGACGGGTTATCTTTATTACCCGGCCGAGGAATTCGGCTTCGATATCGCCAAGGAGCATCCGGCAATCGCGGCCTGGCTCGAGCGCATGAAGGCGCTGCCCGGCTGGAAACACCCTTACGACTTGATGCCGGGCTATCCCTTCGGCACGCAAGGCTATCGCAATCAGTGATCGTGATGATGCCCGTGGCCGTGGTGATCGTGCGCATGGTCATGGGCATGATCATGCGCTGAAGCATAGGCACCGCCTTCCGGCTCAAACGGCGCCTCGATCGCAATAACTTTCGCGCCGAGCGACGTCAGCAAGGCCTCGATGACTGCATCGCGCTGCACGCGGATGCGGTTGGTCAGCATTTGCACCGGCAGATGCCGGTCGCCGAGATGCCAGGCGAGCCGCGCCAGCGCGCTCAGGTCCACCGCCCGCGCCTCGATCAGCGGTTCGGACGCCGCCACCACCTCTACCAGGCCGCCGTCGTCGAGCAGCAGCAGGTCGTCGGTGCGCAGGCGCGTCGGCGTATCAAGATCGATATCGATTGTATCGCCTTTGACGCCGGTGACCGTCGCCCGCTCACCGCTGCGCCGGGCATAATCGAGAATGACCGTATCGACGACCGGCCGGCCGTGGCGGTCAGCGGGGCCGAGGACGCGGGTTGCGCGTAGCATGGTGCTGGGGTTTGGCGCGGTCAGTTCAAGCGCGCCGGCCGCTCGTCGCCGGCCTCATGCGCAGAACCGATCGGACCATGATCAGGCTCCCCGCTGGCCGAGCGCGCCGCGGCGGCGGCCGCTTCGGCAGCCGCGACCGCATCTTTGCGCTGATATTCGCGGTAGGACAGATAGCCAATCGGCAAGCAGCAGAGATAGGCGATCGAGCCGATGGTCAGCACCACCCACGGATAGCTGATCAACAACGCGAAGAACAACACCACCAGCACGAATACCGGCAACACCATCTCCGGCGGCACGCGCTTGCCCACCCGCTTGCCGGAGAACACCGGCAGACGGGAAACCATCAATAGCGCAATGAGCAGCGTATAGAAGAACGTCACCCAGACCGTGATGAGACCGTTCGAGACGCCGAGGAAGTTGAGATAGATCGGCAGCAGCACGGTGATGGCGCCGGCCGGCGCCGGGATGCCGGTGAAGAAATTGGCCGCCCAGGCCGGTTTGTTGGGGTCGTCGATCATCACGTTGAAGCGCGCGAGCCTCAAGCCCGCACAGATGGCAAGCACCAGCGCCGCGATCCAGCCCGCCGACTTGAGTTCATGCAGACCCCAGAAATAGAGGATCAGCGCCGGCGCAACGCCGAAATTGACGAAGTCAGCGAGGCTGTCGAGCTCGGCGCCGAAGCGCGAGGCGCCCTTGAGCAGCCGCGCAACCCGGCCGTCGATACCGTCGAGCGTAGCCGCCAACACGATCGCCGCCAGCGCCAAATCGAGATGGTTCTCGACCGCCATGCGGATGGCGGTCAGCCCCGCGCACAGCGCCAAGAGCGTGATCAGATTGGGCAGCAGCGTGCGTACCGGAATCGCCTTGAAGCGGCGGCGGCGCGGTGGCGGCGAAGGATCGAAGGGTTGAAAAACCATAGCTGCAATATAGCGGCTTCGCGGCAGGCTCGCCACGGCCAGCCAATCATGATTTTCACGCGCTCGTTAACGATTTACCCGCTGCGGAACGCCCTTCCGGCGTCCGCGAATTGAAGATCGGCAAGCACGGTTTCCCCGCCGACCGCGGTCTGACCGATGGCGACCAGTGGCGGCGTGTCTTCGGGCAGGTAGACGTCCAGGCGGGAACCGAAGCGAATCATGCCGAAGCGCTCGCCGGCGCCGACCGGCTGGCCTTCGCGCACAAAACAAACAATCCGCCGTGCCACCAAGCCGGCAATTTGCACCACAGCGACGCGGGCGCCGGCGGTACCGATGATCAGGGAATTGCGCTCGTTGTCAGCACTGGCTTTATCGAGGTCGGCGCTGACGAATTTGCCGGGTTGATAGATGACGCGCTCGATGCGGCCGGCAACCGGGCTGCGGTTGATGTGGCAGTCGAACACGCTCATGAAGATCGAGATACGCAACAGCGGCTTGTCGCCAAGCCCAAGCTCATGCGGCGGCGGCGCCGTAGTGATCTGGCTCACCCGCCCGTCGGCCGGCGACACCACCAGGCCATCGCGCACCGGCGTGACCCGTGGCGGGTCGCGGAAGAAATAGACGCACCACAGCGTCGCCAACGTGCCGAGCCAGCCGAGCGGCGCCCACAGCCAGAATAGGAACAGGCTGACCAACGCAAAGGCGCCGATAAACGGATAGCCTTCCGGCGTGATCGGCACCATTTGCGAGCGGATGGAGTTGTAGATCGACATGCCCTACTCCGCCGCGTCGGCAGGCGCTTCAAGTGGCGGGGGCTCAACCGTACCGATGACGTCCTCCACCGGCGGCGGATTGCGATTGGGCGCGACCTCGTCTTCCGCGACGCGGGCGAGCCTCTCGCGTGCTTCCTCGGCCTCGCGCTGACGGTTCCACATACTGGCATAAAGTCCGTTCTTGGTCAGCAGCGCGAAATGGGTGCCGCGCTCGACGATCTCGCCTTGATCGAGCACGATGATCTCGTCGGCGCCGACGATGGTCGAGAGCCGGTGCGCGATCACCAGTGTGGTGCGCCCCTTGGACACCCGCTCCAGCGCGTCCTGGATTTCCTTCTCGGTATGGCTGTCAAGCGCCGACGTCGCCTCGTCCAAGAGCAGGATCGGCGGCGCCTTCAAGATTGTGCGCGCGATGGCGACACGCTGCTTCTCGCCGCCGGACAGTTTCAGGCCGCGTTCGCCGACCTCGGTCTCATAACCCTTGGGCGATAGCCGGATGAAGCCGTCGATTTGCGCCAGCCGCGCCGCCTCCTCGACCTCGGCGTCGTCCGCCTCCCAGCGGCCGTAGCGGATATTGTAGCGGATGGTGTCGTTGAACAGCACCGTGTCCTGCGGCACCATGCCGATCGCCTGACGCAGCGATTTCTGCGTGACCTTGGCGATGTCCTGGCCGTCGATCAGGATACGGCCGCCGGAGAGATCGTAGAAGCGGAACAACAGCCTTGAGATCGTCGACTTGCCGGCGCCGGAGGGGCCGACCACCGCCACCGTCTTGCCGGCCGGCACTTCGAAATTGATCCCCTTGAGAATGCGGCGCGCCGGCTCATAGGCGAAGCCGACATTCTCGAAGCGGATGGTGCCGCTTGTCACCTCGAGCGGCTGAGCGTCCGGCGCATCTTTGATCTCCGGCTCGCGCGCCAGAATCGAGAACATGATCTCGATGTCGGTCACCGCCTGCTTGATCTCGCGATAGACCATGCCCATGAAATTGAGCGGCTGGTAGAGCTGGATCATCATGGCGTTGATCAGCACGAAATCGCCGACCGTCTTGCTGCCGGCCTGGATCTCGTAGGCGCACAGCACCATGGTGGCGGCGAGCCCGAATGTGAAGATCACCGCCTGGCCGGCGTTGAGTACGGCCAGCGAGGTATAGGCCATGACGCTGGCGTCTTCGTAGCGCGCCATCGAGCGGTCGTAGCGCTGGGCTTCGCGTTCCTCGGCGCTGAAATATTTCACCGTCTCATAGTTGAGCAGCGAATCGATCGCCTTCACATTGGCGTCGGTGTCGCTGTCGTTCATCTTGCGGCGAATGCCGATGCGCCATTCGGTGGCGTGATAGGTGTAGGCCATGTAGAGCGCGACGGTGATCCCGATCACCAGCACATAGCGCCAGTCGAAATGCCACATCAGGACGCTGGCGACCAACAGGACCTCAATGATGGTCGGTGCGAGCTGCAGGATCACCATGCGCACGATGGTCTCGATGGCGTTGCGCCCGCGCTCCAGCACGCGCGTGAGGCCGCCGGTCTTGCGCTCAAGATGGAAGCGCAATGAGAGTTCATGCATGTGCACGAAGGTGCGAAAGGCCAGCCGCCGCACCGCGTGCATCGCCACTTTGGCAAACACGCCGTCGCGAAACTGCGTCAGCCCCACCATCACGATGCGCATGCCGCCATAGGCGATGGTCATGGCGATCAGGGATCGATAGCGCCCACAACAGCCATTCGGACGCCGCTGCCGGCGCGGTGCCGTGGCCGGCGAGTGCGTCGGTCGCCCATTTGAAGGTGAAGGGGACCGAGATCGTGGCGAGTTTGGCGGCGAGTAGCAGCGCCAGGGCGCCGAGCACCCGCAATTTGAGGTCGCGACGGTCCGACGGCCAGATATAGGGCCACAGATGCACCATGGTCGCGAGCAAGAGCGCCGCGGCTTGCGGAGATCTGCGGCTCGCTGCCGGTCGCGCGGTGGCGGTGGTGGTGATCGCTCATTCAGGGCCCGGAACGCAACGGGCCTTGGGACCCGTCTTTGCCCCTCATATAGGCGGATTCTCGCCGGCAATCACCCTGCCCGCCGCTGCTTGTCCGGTATTCCGGGCATCGTCTTGACGATGCCGCGGCCGCATTGCACATGCAGGGGCATGAACGAACCAAAAAACATGAGCAAAATCCGAAAAATCTGCGTCTATTGCGGCTCCGGCCCGGGCACCGACCCGGCCTTTGTGGATGCCGCCCGCAGCTTCGGCGCGATCCTGGCCAAGAACGGCATCGGTCTCATCTATGGCGGCGGCACCGTCGGGATGATGGGGACGCTGGCGCAATCCGTGCTCGACCACGGCGGCACGGCGACCGGCGTCATTCCCAAATTCCTGATGACGCGCGAGCGGCCGGCGCAGGGAGTGAATAACCTCATCGTCACCGACGACATGCACGAGCGCAAGCGCAAGATGTTCGAAATGGCGGACGCCTTCGTGGCGCTGCCGGGCGGCGTCGGCACGCTGGAGGAGATCGTCGAGCAGATGACCTGGGCGCAGCTCGGGCGCCACCGCAAGCCGATCCTGCTCGCCAATGTCCAGGGTTTTTGGGATCCGCTGTGCGCGCTGCTCACGCATATGAACCAACTCGAGTTCATCCGCGGAGACCTCAACTTCGATTTGCTGGTTGTCGACAAGATCGAGAGCATCCTGCCAATGCTGCAAAAAGCAGCGGCAGCGGTGACCGAAGACGCCCAACGGCTGTCGGCGGCCTCGGCCGACCAGCTCTAGCGATTGCTCGCGCCGACGAACGTCACCGCCTCGATGCGGTTGCCGTCCGGGTCGCGGATGAAGGCGGCGTAATAGTTCTCGTGATATTGCGCGCGCAAGCCAGGTGGGCCGTCGGAGCGGCCGCCGCCCCTGAGCGCCGTGGCGTAGAAGGTATCGACCGCGTCGGTTGACGGCGCGCGCAGGCAGATATGGACGCCGCTGTCGGGCGCGACCGGTGCCATGCCCTCACGCCGGTTGATCCAGAACTCGGGATATTTCTTGCCGAACCCGACCGCGGCATCCGGCCACTCACGCAGCTTGTCCATGCCGAGCGTGGCGAGCAACGGCTCGTAGAAGCGCGCCGCGGCGGCAAGGTCACGCACGGCGATGGAGATGTGGTCGATCATGAGGCTTCCTTTCACCGCTCCCCCGCAAGTGGGGAGAGGGAAGCACTATCTCACGCCGGGGCGCCGGATTTCACCAGTTTATAAATGATGGAATCCATCAAGGCCTGGAATGAAGCGTCGATGATATTGGGCGACACGCCGACCGTGGTCCAGCGCTCGCCATTCTCGTCCTCGCTTTCGATCAAGACGCGCGTGACCGCTTCGGTGCCGGCGTTGAGGATACGCACGCGATAGTCGGTGAGCTTCAGTCGATCGATGTATTTCTGGTACTTGCCGAGGTCCTTGCGCAGCGCGAGGTCGAGCGCGTTGACCGGGCCGTTGCCTTTCGCGACCGACAGCACCGGCTCCCTGCCCGGCTCGACCTCGACTTCGACCGTCGCCATGGTGACGGTCACAAGCTCGCCTTTGGCGTTGTATCGTTGCTCCACATTGACGTCGAACTGCTTGACCTTGAAGAAATTCGGCACAGTGCCGAGCGTGCGGCGGGCGAGCAGCTCGAAGGAGGCATCGGCCGCCTCGTAGGCGTAGCCGATGGTCTCGTGCTCCTTGACGATCTCCAACAGCCGGCCGATGCGCGGATCGTCCTTGTCGACCTTGAGGCCGACGCGCTCGAGCTCGGCCAGCACGTTGGATTTGCCGGCCTGTTCCGACACCAGCACCTTGCGTTTGTTGCCGACCGTCTCCGGCGCCACATGCTCATAGGTCGCCGGATCCTTGGCGATTGCCGAAGCATGGATGCCGGCCTTGGTCGCGAAGGCGCTCGCGCCGACGTAAGGGGCGTTCCGGTTGGGCGCGCGATTGAGGCGCTCGTCGAGCGCGTGCGAGACCTGCGCCAGCTTCTTCAACGCGGCGTCGGAAACGCCGATGTCGAAGGCTTCAGCGAATTCCTTCTTGAGCTTGAGCGTCGGAATGATGGAGACGAGATTGGCGTTGCCGCAGCGCTCGCCCAGCCCATTGAGCGTACCCTGGATCTGGCGTGCGCCTGCGCGCACCGCGGCGAAAGAATTCGCCACCGCCTGCTCGGTGTCGTTATGGGCATGGATGGCGACGTGGTCACCGGGGATTGTCTTCACCACCTCGCCGACGATCCGTTCGACCTCGTGCGGCAGCGTGCCGCCATTGGTGTCGCATAGCACCACCCAGCGCGCGCCTTCGTCATAGGCGGCCTTGGCGCACGAAAGCGCATATTGCGGATTGGCCTTGTAGCCGTCGAAGAAATGCTCGCAGTCGAGCAGCACCTCGCGGCCTTTGGCTTTGGCCGCGCGCACGCTGTCGCGGATCGAGGCGATATTCTCCTCGTCGGTGGTCTGCAGCGCCACGCGCACGTGGTAGTCCCAGGACTTGGCGACGAAACAAATGGCGTCCGCCTTGGCCTCGAGCAGCGCCGCCAGACCGGGATCGTTGGAGGTCGAGCGGCCCGGCCGGCGCGTCATGCCGAAGGCGGTGAATTTGGTCTTGAAGCCGCGCTCTTCGCCGAACAGCTCGCTGTCGGTCGGATTGGCGCCGGGATAACCGCCCTCGACATAGTCGACGCCGAGTTCATCCAGCATCTCGGCGATCGCCAGCTTGTCGGCGAGCGTGAAATCGACGCCATTGGTCTGTGCGCCGTCGCGCAGCGTGGTATCGAACAAATAGAGACGTTCGCGGGCCATGGCGTCACCACAGATAATAGTTCGCCGCTAGCGCGACAGCGACGAGGATGGCGATGGCCGCGGCGATGATGTGATGGCGTTTCATCGGCGGCCTACCAGAAACCGAACCATTTGAGCGCCAGCGCAACCGCGACGGCGATGATCGCGATCTTGAGCACGATGTAATAGAGCCAATGGCGCGGGAACGGCGTGTCGGGCTTTTTCATGCAGCGCCCCCTTTGGCGGCCAGCGGCTTTTGCAGCGTGGTGTTGGCAAGCCATTCGCCGCCGGTCGATAATGCTGTTGCGCTGCTGCGCGATATAGCCGCGCTTCTCGAAGAAGCCGCGCGCTGAGTCGCTGGCATCGACGCTGAGCTTGGCTGCGCCGCGCGCCGCCCGCGAGCTTCTCCAGCGCGTCGATCGAGCATGGCGCCGACGCCCTGCCCGGCCACCGCCGGATGCACATAGAGCATGTCGATCTTGTCCTTGCCGTCGAGCGAGGCAAAGCCGACCGGCGAGCCTTCCATGGTGGCAATCAAAGTCAGTTCGCTGCCGAGCTTTTTGGCGAATTCAGCTTCGTCATCGGCGACGGAAGCCCAGGCCTCCTGTTGCGCCGCGCTGTAGTCGTCGCCGGTCAGCTCCTCGATGCTGGCGCGGAAGATTTCGGCCAGCAGCGGCGCGTCGGCCGGCAGCATCGGCCGCAGCGCCAGCTTGGGATGCGCGGTCGCCATCATCGCGCGATCTCCCAGGTGGTGCCGTCCTTGGAGTCCTTGAGCATGATGCCCATGGCAGCGAGTTCACCACGGATGCGGTCGGATTCTTTGAAATCTTTTGTCTTCCGTGCAGCTAATCGCGCGTTCAATCAGCTCATCAAGATCTTCGTCGGCAACCGCTTTATCGTCGAACGTACAGAGGACGTGGCTACTCAGTCGCGATCAACATACTTCCAGAGCCACAGTCACTAAGTGCTCTGACCCTGCCGCCCAATTTGCCGGCAGCTAGTTCGATTTCAAAAAAGCCAATCAGTCCAGGCTGCGGCCAATTGACCGCAGCTACAACATCCGATTGCGCATCTGTTCCAAGTCATGCAGACGAGTAATAGCTTATGCGGTGTATTCAAGTCGTCCGCTAAGGAGCGATCAGAATTCGAGTCGGGCATCGATAAATTCTGGCAGCCGACAGCGCAACAGCGATCTCGTACCACTTGTCGAGCGTCTGTCTGGCTTCATCGCAGACCAGCCAACGTCCAATCTGATCGGCTGCCGATAGTGCGTTCGAAGCATGCATTGAAGTCGGCATCACCTCGCCCGGCCAAATCTCTGTCAGCAATTCGTGAATCGTCACGAAATTGCCGGCCGACTTCGCCATCTTCTCGCCTTCCACCTGCAGGAAGCCGTTGTGCATCCAATAATTCGCCATCACCGGCGTATGGAAGGCGCAGCGCGATTGCGCGATCTCGTTCTCGTGGTGCGGAAAGACGAGATCGATGCCGCCGCCGTGGATATCGAAGGTTTCGCCGAGATGCTTCCAGGCCATGGCCGAGCATTCGATGTGCCAGCCCGGCCGCCCCGGCGTCTCGATGCCGGCGGGCGACGGCCACGACGGCTCGCCCGGCTTCGACGGCTTCCACAGCACGAAGTCCATCGGGTCTTTCTTGTAGGGCGCCACCTCGACGCGGGCGCCGGCGATCATCTCGTCGAGCGAGCGGTTGGACAGCTTGCCGTAGTCCTTCATCGCCGCAACGTTGAACAGGACGTGATCCTCGGCGACATAGGCGCAGCCGGCCTTGACCAGCCGCTCGATCAACTCCTTCATCGCCTCGATATGTTCGGTGGCGCGCGGCTCTACCGTCGGCGGCAGGCAGCCGAGCGCCTTAACGTCGGCGCTGAAATCCTCGTAGGTCGTCTTGGTCAATTCCTGGATCGAAATGCCGCGCTCGGCGGCGCGCGCATTGATCTTGTCGTCGACGTCGGTGACGTTGCGCACATAAGTGACGTGCTCGGCGCCGTAGACCTGGCGCAGCAGCCGGAACAACACGTCGAATACGATGACCGGCCGCGCATTGCCGATATGGGCGAAGTCGTAGACCGTCGGCCCGCACACATACATGCGCACGCGCGCAGGATCGAGCGGCGTGAACACCCGCTTCTCACGCGTCAGCGTATCGTAGAGCTTAAGCTCCATAGGACACCCGTCGGCCCCCGCTGGCCGGGCGTCCTGTTATCTCTCATCTTGAGAAAAGACGGCCGCAGCCAGCGTCGGGCGCTAGCTAATAATCTCCCGGCAAATGCCGCAGATATGGTTAAGGCCGTGCATGGCCGGCACAATGCTTTAGTTACGCACAGGCCGTCAAGGGTCGTGATTGCAGCCATTTGCGCGCCCCGCTAAGTAGTCCGGTTAAGGGGGGCGAAGGGTTAAGCGCAACTTAACGATTTTGCCCACATTGTAGCGATCGGCGCCCGCAAAGCGCCTTGCGGATATTTTGGGCGATATCATGCGCATACTGGTCAGCCTCGCCGCCGTCCTGTTCCTCTGTGCCGTCAGCACCGCGCAGGCGGAGCGGCGCATGTTCATCATCGCCAACAACCCGGACGGCTACGGGGTCGATCGTTGTCTCGCCGCCGGCGACAAATGCGGTAAGGCCGTCGCCACCGCCTATTGCAAGTCGCATCAATTTGCTCGTTGCCGCCTCCTACCGCAAGGTCGACCGCGACGACATCACCGGCGCAATCCCGGCCGGCGGCGGCTGCAACGGGGCCAAGTGCGACAACCTCGTCGCCATCGTCTGCACGCGATAACAGCTCTCAATTCCGAACTGTGATTGACGGGCCGCGCGCGACCGCGTTTCGTGCGTCTGGCTCAACCTTGCAGCGCCGCCCATATCTCGCGGTCGCGCTCAGCCGTCCAGATCACCTCAGCTGGGTAGGCGTAAAGCCCGGTTTCGATCTGATCGAAGGAGACTTTTTTCTCAGCCGTATCTTCGATGGAAGCAAAGCTTTTGGCGGTCATGACGCCAGCCTCAGTGGCCTGGCAGAGAGGCTGGCAGTTCGGTTTGACGGGCCGACCCGCAGTGCGGGGAATGTGCCGCTGGCCGGGGCATACGGCGCCGATATTTCCAGCTTAGAATCCTTCCAGATTAGTTGCATGCGGTCGCAACTTCAGCCAAAGTTCGCGCCACGCAACCGCAGGCTGCCCGCGCCCCAGGGGCTGCCATGCGCGGGGGAACCGGTAGCGCGACGATGCCCGACGAGAGTGCCGAAACAGTGCGGCCCGCCCAGCCGGGCAGCGGCGACACGGTTGCGCTGAAGCTGGAAGAGTTCCTGCCGTACCGCCTGAACGTCTGTTCGAGCCTTGTGTCGCATGCCCTTTGGCGCGTCTATGGCGAGCGCCACAAATTCGGACTTCCGGAGTGGCGGGTCCTGGTCACCCTCGGCCAATTCGGCGTGATGACCGGCAAGGGCATCGGGCTTCACAGCCACATGCACAAGACCAAGGTGTCGCGCGCGGTCGCACTGCTGGAGCGGCGCAAGCTGGTTGCGCGCCGCGCCAACCGCGCGGACCTGCGCGAGGCGTTTTTGTCGCTCACATCGGCGGGGCGTGAAGTGTACGAGGAGCTTGCGCCCATCGCCCTCGATTTTTCGCGCCAATTGATGGAAGTGGTCGATGCTGGCGACCGCGCCGCGATTGACCGGGCGCTGAAGAAACTCACCGAGCGCTCCGCGCAACTGGTGGCCGAACTCGCCAATGGGCGCGGGTCCGGCTAGATTACCGTCCGCGTATCACGCAAGCCGGATCCAGCCAGTGAAGCTCTACACGTATTTCCGTTCGTCCGCCGCCTATCGCGTGCGGATTGCGCTTAATCTCAAAGGCCTGCCCTACGAGATGGCGCCGATCCATCTCACCAAGGATGGCGGCCGCCATCGTTCGCCCGAATTTCGCGCGGTGAACCCGCAAATGCGCGTACCGGCGCTGGCGCTTTCGAGCGGCGAAGTGCTCACCCAGTCGCTCGCGATCATCGAATATCTCGACGAGATCTACCCGGAGCCGCCGTTGCTGCCGGCCGACGCGCTCGCCCGCGCCAAAGTGCGCGCGGTTGCGCAGATGATCGCCTGCGACATTCATCCGCTGAACAATCTGGTCGCGCTGCAATACATCAAGCGCACGCTCAAACACGAGCAGCCCGATATCGATGCCTGGTACCACCATTGGATTCTGGAAGGCTTCGCCGCGCTCGAAGCGATGATCGCACCCGCGCCCTATACTTGCGGCTCGCAGGTCACGCTCGCCGACCTCTGTCTGGTGCCTCAGCTGTTCAATGCGCGGCGGATGAAGGTACCGCTCGACAAGTTCCCGAAGATCGTCGCCGCCGATGCGGCCTGCCTGGAACTGCCGGCCTTCGACAAGGCGCGGCCGGAGAATCAGCCGGACGCCGAATGACGACAGGCACCGGGCAGCGTCGCATTATTGCCTTAGTAACGCCTTCCAGGCGGGTGATATTGTCCGTGCCGCTTGATTCTCGCGGACTTCCGCTGATCGCAATGGCGGGACCGGCGACTTGCTCCGAACGGAGCCGCGCGCCCGCCGGCATATCGAGGCTCGCCCGAGCCCTTGTTTGGCAGTAGAATAAAAACGATGAAGCGAACGCCGCTCATATTCGCTCCTGTGGTCGCGGTCCTGCTGGCGTCGAGCGCGCTCGCGCAGGCGCCATCGCAGAACCCGGCCTGCCAGCGGCTGGAAGCCCGGCTGACCGCGCTCGACCGCGGCAATGACGATCCGACCCGTGCCGACCAGATTCGCCAGGTCGAAGATCAGGTCAACCGCCAGCAATTCGAGGTCGACCGCGGGGTCGCCCAAGCCCGTCGCATGGGCTGCGAAAGCTCGGGCTTCTTCTCGATTTTCAGTAACCCGCCGCGGCAATGCGGCGCGCTCAACCGCAAAATCGACCAACAACGCTACGCGCTCGAGCGCATGCAAAACAACCTCGAGCGGCTGCACGGCGGCACCGCCGAACGCGCCGCCGAGCGGCAATCTCTGCTGATTTCGCTCGCCGACAATGGCTGCGGCTCGCAATATCGCTCGGCCGCACTCGCCGGCCAGCAGGGCGGCTTTTTCGACCGGCTGTTCGGAACGAACAACGGCGGCGGCTTTTTCTCAAGTCAGCCGGGCCCAATGGGCGGGACATTCCGCACGATCTGTGTGCGCACCTGCGACGGTTACTATTTCCCGATTTCATTTGAGACTTCGCCGGATCATTTCCGCGAGGACGAGCAGACCTGCCAGCGCATGTGCCCGGCGGCGGAAGTCTCGCTCTACACCTATCACAATCCGGGCGAGGAGGTGGCGCAGGCGGTTTCGCTTAACGGGCGGCTCTACACCGAGCTTCCGACCGCGTTCCAGTATCGCAAGGCGCTGACGCCCGCCTGCAGTTGCCGACGGCCAGGCGAAAGCTGGGCAGAGGCGCTGAAAGTCAACGGGCCCGATCAGACCGTTGCGCCCGGCGACGTCATCGTCACCGACGAGAAGGCCAGGCAGTTATCGCAGCCGCGCATCGGTGCTGACGGCAAGCCGATCAAGCCGGCACCGGCGGCCAAAGCCGCCAAGTCCAAGACCGAACCGACGGAAAAAGCGATGGCCGAGGCGCCGGGCAAGCCGGATCCGACCAAGCGCAAAGTGCGCCCAGTCGGCCCCACGTTCCTGCCGAAGCAGTAACCTTTTCCGTTCACTCAGAAATCGAACGCTTCCGATTTAGCCGGCTTGCCGGCTAGCACCGAAGTATCGGGCTCGGGGATCGGCGTGCCCGGATCACGGAAACGGTTGGTGATCGGATAGCGGCGGTCGCGGCCGAAATTCTTCAGCGTCACTTTCACGCCGGGCGCCGCCTGCCGGCGCTTGTACTCGGCGACGTTGAGCATGCGCTCGATCCGCATCACGGTCTCGCGCTCGAAACCGGCCGCAACAATTGCCGAGATCGGCTCTTCGCGCTCGACCAGCCGTTCCAATATCGGGTCCAGTACCGCATAAGGCGGCAGCAAATCCTCGTCCTTCTGGTCTTCTCGCAATTCCGCCGTCGGCGGCCGCGTGATGATATTTTCCGGGATCACTGAGCCGTCCGGTCCTTTGGCACCGGCCGGTTTCCAGCCGTTGCGCAGGCGTGCCAGCCGGAACACTTCGGTCTTGTAGAGATCTTTGATCGGATTGAAGCCGCCGTTCATGTCGCCATAGAGCGTGGCGTAGCCGACCGACATTTCCGACTTGTTGCCGGTGGTCACCACCATGACGCTGAACTTGTTGGAGATCGCCATCAGGATGGTGCCGCGCGCACGCGCCTGTAGATTTTCTTCGGTCACGTCGCGCGGCAACCCGCTGAAGGCCGGCGCCAACGCCGCTTCCAGTCCCTCGACTGCCGAAGCGATTGGCAGAATCTCGTAGTGCACGCCCAGCGCCTTGGCGCAGGAAGCGGCGTCGTCAAGCAATTCCTGCGCCGTGAACTTGTAGGGCATCATCAGACAGCGTACGCGTTCGGGGCCGAGCGCATCGACCGCCATGGTTGCGCATAGCGCGGAGTCGATGCCGCCCGAGAGCCCGATGACGACGCCGGGAAATCCATTCTTGTTGACGTAGTCGCGCAGCCCCAGCACGCACGCGGTATAGTCTGCCGCGTTGCCTTCGAGCGCGGCGATCTTGGGACCGTTGTCGCATCGCCAGGTATCGCCGCTGCGTCGCCACTGCGTCGTCACGACGGCTTCGCTGAAGGGGCTCAGCTGAAAAGCCAGCGAGCAATCGCCATTCAGCGCCAACGAGGCGCCGTCGAACACTAACTCGTCCTGGCCGCCGACCTGGTTGGCGTAGACCAGCGGCAAGCCGGTTTCCTTGACGCGCGGCACGATGACGTTGAGCCGCTGATCGGCGACGCCGTGACGGAACGGCGACCCGTTCAGCACCAGCAGGATTTCGCCGCCCGTTTCCGCGATGCATTCGGCCGGCTCCGGCCCCCAAATATCCTCGCAGACCGGCAGACCCAGCCGCACGCCGCGGAAATTCACCGGTCCCGGCATGGGCCCGGGAGCGAAGACCCGCTTTTCGTCGAACACGCCGTAATTCGGCAGATCGACCTTATAGCGCAGCGCCGCAATCGCGCCGCCGTCAAGCAGCGCCGCGGCGTTGTAAAGCTTGCCTCCGTCAGGCCAGGGCGTGCCGACCACCAAAGCGGGCCCCGCCGACGCGGTCTCGCGCCCAAGCTGCTCGATGGCCGCGCGGCAGGCCGCCTGGAAGGCCGGCTTGAGCACAAGGTCCTCCGGTGGGTAACCGGCGATGAACAACTCGGGGAAAACCACCAGATCGGCGCCCTGGCGAGCAGCCTCCACGCGCGCCTGGCGCACCTTTTCGGCATTGCCGGCGATATCGCCGACAGTCGAATTGAGCTGCGCGATGGCGATCGCCAGTTTGTCGGGCGGGCGGGCGTTCATAAAGATGGTCTACCGTCTGCCCTCGCGTCCGGCAATCACGCGGCTGGAGCCGGAATGGCCGCCATGCGGGGCTAGAGCCCGGCGACCGCCGGCATCGGCTTGACGCGCCCGGTGCGCTCCTTCTTGAGCAACTCCGCCAGCAGGAAGGCCATGTCGATCGCCTGCTCGGCATTGAGCCGCGGGTCGCAGACCGTGTGATACCGGTCGTTGAGATCGGCCTCGGTGATGGCGCGGGCGCCGCCGGTGCATTCGGTGACGTTCTGGCCGGTCATTTCCAGGTGAACGCCGCCGGCATAGGTGCCTTCGGCCTGATGCACCTCGAAGTAGCTGCGGACCTCTTTGAGGATCAGGTCGAACGGCCGCGTCTTGTAGCCGTTGGTCGAGGCGATGGTATTGCCGTGCATGGGATCGCACGACCAGATCACCGCCCTGCCCTCGCGCTTTACGGCGCGGATCAACGCCGGCAGATGCTCACCGACCTTCTCGGCGCCGAAACGGCCGATCAGCGTAAGCCGGCCCGGCTCGTTGTCGGGATTGAGAATGTCGATCAGGCGCAGGAGATCGTCGGCTTTCAACGACGGTCCGCATTTAAGCCCGAGCGGATTCTTGACGCCGCGGCAGTATTCGACGTGTGCATGATCGTATTGGCGCGTGCGATCGCCGATCCACAGCATATGGCCGGAGGTGGCGTACCAGTCGCCGGTGGTTGAATCGATGCGGGTGAACGCCTGCTCGAAGCCAAGCAGCAGCGCCTCATGGCTGGTGTAGAAATCGGTGGTGCCAAGCGTGGAGTCGACAGCGAAAGTGAGACCGCAGGCGCGCATGAAATCGAGCGCGCCCGAAACGCGATCCGCCAAGTCGGCATAGGCCTTCGACTGCGGCGAGCCGCTGACCGACTGCAGCATCCATTGGTGCACGTTCTCGACGCTGGCATAACCGCCCTTGGCGAAGGCGCGCAGCAGGTTGAGCGTCGCCGCCGACTGGCGGTAGGCCGAAAGCTGGCGGCGCGGATCGGGGCGGCGCGCTTCTTCGGTGAACTCAATGTCGTTGATGATGTCGCCGCGATAGCTCGGCAGTTCCTTGCCGTCGCGCTTTTCGGTCGGCGCCGAGCGCGGCTTGGCGAACTGGCCCGCGATACGGCCGACTTTGACCACGGGCGAAGCGCCGGCATAAGTGAGCACGATCGCCATCTGCAGAAAGACGCGGAAGAAATCGCGAATATTGTTGGCGCCATGTTCGGCGAAGCTTTCCGCACAGTCGCCGCCTTGCAGCAGGAAAGCCTCGCCGGCGGCGACACGCGCCAACGCCTTCTTCAAGTTGCGCGCCTCGCCGGCGAAGACCAGCGGCGGAAAGGTTGCGAGCTGTTTCTCGGTATCGGCCAGCGCCTGCGGGTCCGGATAGTCCGGCACCTGCTGGATCGGCTTCTTGCGCCAGCTATCGGGCGTCCAACGCTCAGGCATTGCCAATTACTCCAACGATTGGCGGGGGTTATACACGAAGCCGCCGGCCGGAGGCCAGTTTTCTCCCTCATGGGTGGTGTTAAGGATTACGCCGCCGGACTGTCCAGCATAGTTGCAGCCAACACAAAAGCCGGCGTTGATGCTGCGGTGACGTCGGTCAAGACAAATCTGCTTACGCTTGCCAAAGACGGCGACGCACTCAATCAACAGCTAACTCGCCAGCCCGGCAACCTTGAAAACACTATATCTCGCTTCGCGTCACCGGTGGCCGATTTGACCGGGTTCGCGCTTAACAAAGCGCGCTTGAAGGCGTAAAAATCGCGGCGCTGCGAGATGCAACATCACAAATGGAAGAAATAATGCCCACGCTGACGGTCGTATTCGACCGCGCTGCGACGGTCGCCTGGGAGCTCAGACGCAACGAATTATATCGCAAGTTCACGACTGCTCTGCGCGCATACAATCGCGGCACCAAAACATCGGATAAGCTTAAAGATCTGGAAAACGCACGCACCGAATTTGATGCGGTCCTGCGTCAACGCGACCCGGGAGCGATTTTCAAGGCTTTGGCAGAAGCCCACACTGCGCTCAAGGACACGGTTCACAACCCGCAAGTCACCTCAGCGACGCTATTTGCCGCAATACAGCGCGTCTCAGAGGAAGCCGTGAAACTGGCGGCAATTTCCAAGGAACTTCGTGGCGCCAAGGAAAAGAAAGCTGCGACTTAACGCCAGGAGCAAGCTATGACCTCAGCCCCCACGAGCGCTGCATCTGATGCAGACAAGCGCAGGGAAGCCATTGAAGCAATCAATGCGGCGGGCGAGCAGGCACGGGCCGCCGTAGTCGCTGACCGAAGGCACCTCGAAAAAGAAATATTCAAATTGGCCAATCCAACTCCTGCGCGACAACTAACTGACGCCGAAAATACCGAGCTGGATAAGCTCGATGCAGCAATGGATGTGCTGATACGCAGCGAAGAAGATCTGTTGCTTGACAATCTGCTTGAGCTCGAATTCATCTTCCGCGGTCAACGACCTGAAAGCTTCACTCAAGGCCCTCAATTCAGAACTTACTTCGAAGGTCAACCGCTTAGTCGTAGTTCACGGCCGACTAGGAACGTGCAGGCGGTGGCCCAGCGGCTCGCGAAGGTCGGCGAGGTGATCGGGAAAATTGACGGGATCCTACAAAATCTGACCAAGCTTGCCGGTCTGCTAGCCTGACGTTGGCTATTCCGCCGCTGCGCGGCTGTAGCTCACGGCCTTCTCGCGCAGGGTCACCAGTTCCTCGGCGGCGGTCGGATGCACCGCCATGGTGGCGTCGAAATCGGCCTTGGTGGCGCGCATCCGCACCGCGATGCCGAGCACCTGGATCAGCTCCCCGGCATCCGGCCCGACGATGTGGCAGCCGACCACCTGATCGGTGATGCCGTCCACCACCAGCTTCATGAACACTTTGGTGTCGCGCCCGGAAAGCGTCGCTTTCATCGGCCGGAAGCTGGTCTTGTAGATGTCGACCTTGGCGAGCCGTTCGCGCGCTTGGCTTTCGGTGAGGCCGATGACGCCGACCTCCGGCTCGGAAAACACCGCCGTCGGCACATTGCTGTGGTCGACCGGGAGTTGGTTTGCCGCCGAAAACGGTGTCGGCGAAGGCATGCCCCTCACGGATCGCGACCGGCGTGAGCGCGACCCGGTGGGTCACGTCGCCGACCGCGTAGATGTTCGGCACCGATGTCCGTGAATATTCGTCGACCGCAATACCGCCATGCTCAGCAATCCGGCAGTGCAGGTTCTCCAAGCCAAGCCCCATGATGTTCGGACGCCGGCCGATTGCGAACATCACCTTGTCGACCGCCACGGTGTCGCCGCCGGAAAGCTTGACGATAAATTCATCGCCCGCCTTCTCCACCGCGTCGACCGTATGACCGCAAGTCACGGTGATGCCGCGCTGCCGCATTTCCGCGCGCAGATGCTCGCGCACATCGTCATCGAAGCCGCGCAGAATGTTTTCGCCGCGATAGACCAGGGTCACCTTGCTGCCGAGACCGGCGAATATCCCGGCAAACTCGACGGCGATGTAGCCGCCACCCTGAATCAGAATGCGCTTAGGTAGCTCGGGCAGGTGAAATGCCTCGTTCGAGGAAATGACGTGTTCAAGCCCGGGAATCTTCGGTCCATAATGCGGCCAGGCACCGGTTGAAATCAGGATGGTCTCGGCACGCAGCCGCGCGCCGCTCGATAGCGCGCGTACGGTGTGAGCGTCCTCCAACACCGCGCGGCTTTTGATCAACTCGACCTTGTAGCGTTCCAGCGTCGCGCTATAGGCGGCTTCCAGCCGCGCAATCTCACGATCCTTGTTGGCGATCAGCGATGGCCAATGAAATGTCGGCTGCGGCACAGTCCAGCCGAAGCCGGCGGCGTCCTCGAACTCCTCGGAGAAACGCGAGGCGTAGACCAACAGTTTTTTCGGCACGCAGCCGCGAATGACACAAGTGCCACCAACGCGATATTCCTCGGCGATCATCACACGCGCGCCATAGCTCGCGGCAACCCGCGCCGCGCGTACACCGCCGGAGCCTGCTCCGATCACAAATAGATCGACGTCGTAGCCGGGCATCGATCTCTATGTCCTCAACCTACGGCCGCACGTCTCGTGTCGACGCTTACAGATCATGACCCTTTTTCTTCATCTCAGCGCGCATCATATTGATCACCTCTTCGGAGAGGGTGTTCGCCCAATCCTGCGCAAATTTCAGGCTCGCATTGCCGATATTCGGTTGTTGCACGATCAGCTTCTTGCCAAGCGGCGACTCGTAGAATGCAAGCAAGTCGCTGAGTTCCTTTGCGGTGAAGCGCGTCGCATATTCGCGGGCTACTTCGTTGGTGATTTCGACGAACCGCGGCTGCAACTGCGCGCGCAGCTTGGCCGCGACCTCGTTGACGTCCTTAGCCAATGCAGGGTTCTGTTGAAGAAACAGGCCTTTTGCCTGCTCGATCACCCCGGCGATCAACGGATTAAACAGCGCGGTGGCGCCGGTGACTTCAACGACTTGTTTGGCCGTCGCCATGGCCGCCGCCGACGGATGCTGCTGTTGCGCCTGAGCAATGGGACCAAATGAAAGTAGCGCGACGGCGAATAGGGCAAATCGTGCCGTACGGTCGATTGCCTGGAGAGCGCTCATAATCTTAACTCCATGTTGGTGTGAGCCTTAAGGCCGCTCAACGATACGGGCACCGTCCGGCCCGGCGAGTATGGCCATCTGCGCAAGGTCAATAAATAGACCATGCTCCATGACCCCGGGAATAGCCGAAAGCGCTTGCGCCAGCGCCTTGGGTTCGCCGATGCGACCAAGCGCCGCGTCGATCAGCCAATGCCCGCCATCCGTGACGAAAGCATGGCCATCCCGACCTTGCCGCAAGATTAGAGGGGCATCCGCTCGCACCGGCGCGACCGCCTTCTCAACCGCACGTCGGGTCGCCGTCAGCCCGAATGGAGCGACTTCAATCGGCAGCGGAAAGCGGCCGAGCGCGTCCACCCATTTCGTTTCATCGGCGATCACGATCATGCGCGCTGAGGCCGCGGCGACGATCTTCTCCCGCAACAGCGCGCCGCCGCCGCCTTTGATTAGGCTGAGGTCCGGCGCGATTTCGTCGGCGCCGTCAACTGTCACATCGAGCTCAGGCGTCTCATCCAAAGTGGTCAACGAAATTCCGCAAGCACGCGCATCTGCTTCAGTGGTCTTTGAGGTCGGCACCGCCACAATGTCGAGGCCGGCGCGGACCCGCTCGCCGAGCAATTCAATGAAATGCTTGGCGGTCGAGCCCGTGCCAAGCCCAACGCGCATGCCGGGCCGCACAAACTCGACGGCGCGGGCGGCTGCTGCGCGTTTCAGGGCGTCGGCATTCATCGTGGTCGGTTGCTAAGCTGAGCGGGTTTGAATGGTCGGGGCCCTATCTAGCCCCGATCGTCCGGCCTGAATAGCCGAAATTCGGCGGGTCGGCTGACGCCGGCCTTGCAACGCGTGCCCGTGAACGCTAGCGATCCGGTCATGGCCACCCCCACACTTGTTTTCGACCTCGACGGCACCTTGATCGACACCGCTCCCGATCTGGTCGATACGCTAAACGTCGTATTTGCCCGCGAGGGACTACCGCCAGTGCCCTATGACGCCGCCCGCAAGATGATCGGCGGTGGCGCCCGCGCGATGATTGCCCACGGCATCGAAGCGGAAGGCCGCACACTTGCTCCGGCCGACCTGGAGCGATTGTTCGCCGAATTCATTGCGCACTACACCGACCACATTGCCGATCGCTCGCGGCCATTTCCCGGACTGATCGAAGCGCTTGATACGCTGGCCGAGCACCGCTTTGCCGTCTGCACAAATAAGCTGGAACGATTGTCGGTCCTGCTGCTGCGCAAGCTTGAGCTTGCCGATCGTTTCGGCGCGATCTGCGGCCGGGATACCTTCGGCACGCAAAAACCCGACCCAGAGGTCCTGCGCCGGACGATCGCCGCCGCCGGTGGCGATACCCAAAACGCTATCATGATCGGCGACTCGGCCACCGATATCCGCACAGCGCAGGCAGCCGGTTTGCCGGTGATTGCCGTCGATTTCGGCTATAGCGAACGGCCGGTTTCCGAATACGGCCCCGATCGCATCATTAGCCATTTCGATCAACTGCCCGCCGCTATTGGCGCCATTTCCCGCGCGAACTAGTCGCAATGGCGCGTTTCTATGGTTAACGCGGTTAACGTTAACGGGCGGGACTTTGTTGCACCCCCGGCACGGGCCCCGTATTCTGACCATGGGCGGGTGGCCTCTTGGCGCCCGGAGCGGGGATGAGTTCACGAGTATGTACCGAGTAATCGCAATCGTTTGCGGGGCGCTCGCGCTCGCAGCGTGTTCATCGTTGGGCGGCGTGGGCGATTGGCTCAAGCCGGCACCTGTGATGGAGACCGTCCGGTTTGAATCGGAACCGCCGGGCGCCGAAGCCAAGACCTCCACGGGACAGTCGTGTCGCACACCATGTGCGCTAGCGATGCCGGCGAGCGCACCGTTCGCCGTCGCGTTTACGCTCAATGGCTACCAACCGGCCTCCGAGCAAGTCGAATTGGTGTCAGCCGGCGACAACACAACTCATTTGCAGCCGAACCCCGTCGTGGTGCAGCTGGCAGCCACGGCGCCGCCGCCCAAGCCGAAGGCGAAAAAGCGTGTGGTGCGCAGGAAGGTTGCACCGAAGCCAAAGCCGGCCGCACCGCCGCCCCCGCCAGCAGCCGCTGCGAAGCCACCGCCGCCGATGATGGCGGCGCCGGAACAAGCGCCGTCGCCGTGGCCGACGGCGCCGGCAACACGGTGACAACGCGCTTGCCTGCGCGTTTCCACCTCGATCTTCACGATTAGAAGGAACACCGGCGCCAGCACATAGCGTGCTGGACGCTATGGCCATCCTCGCCCATAAATCCTATATCTAGCGGGGAAACGGACCGCAGAATCCGCCGTGCAGGGATGGAGCATGAGAGCCGACGACGAACCCGCAATCGACATCGACCGCGTCGGAAGCCAACCCCGCGCGTTGATCGATCCTTTTGCGCGCGCCATTACCTATTTGCGGGTGTCGGTAACCGACCGTTGCGATTTCCGCTGCGTCTATTGCATGTCCGAGAATATGGCCTTTCTGCCGAAGGCCGACGTGCTGAGCCTTGAAGAGCTCGACCGCCTCTGCAGCGTGTTCATCGCCAAAGGCGTGACCAAGCTGCGGCTGACCGGCGGCGAGCCGCTGGTACGGCGCGGCATCATGACGCTGGTGTCATCTCTGTCACGGCATTTGGCGAGCGGCGCGCTCAATGAGTTGACGCTCACGACCAATGGCTCGCAATTGGTGAAATATGCATCCTCGCTTAAGGCATGTGGCGTCGAACGGATCAATGTCTCGCTCGATACGCTCGATCCCGACAAATTCCGCGGCATCACCCGCTGGGGAAATCTCGACAACGTTCTCGGCGGCATCGATGCCGCGCAAGCTGCAGGCCTGCAGGTCAAAATCAATGCAGTGGCGCTCAAAGGCGTCAACGAGGACGAACTCGCCGACTTGGTCGGATGGGCGCATGGCCGCGGCATGGATATCACCGTCATCGAGGTGATGCCGCTTGGCGATATCGATGAAGAACGGCTGGAGCAATATCTGCCGCTGTCGCTGGTCCGCGCGCGCCTCGCCGAACGCTACACTATGGAGGACATCGACTATCGCACCGGCGGCCCGGCCCGCTATGTGCATATTAGGTGAAACCGGCGGGCGGCTCGGCTTTATTACGCCGATGACGCACAATTTCTGCGAAAGCTGCAATCGCGTGCGCATCACGTGTACGGGCAAGCTCTATATGTGTCTCGGTCAGGAAGACGCCGCCGATCTGCGCGCGCCATTACGAGCTTCCGAAAGCAATGACCTCATTAACGCCGCGATTGACGAGGCCATCAGCCGCAAGCCGCGCGGCCATGATTTCGTCATCGACCGCAGGCATCGGCGCCCTGCTCTGTCCCGCCATATGAGCGTGACCGGCGGCTGAACCGATGCTCAGGCCGCTTGCTCCGGCGCGGCGATGAGGTTGCGCAATTCCTCGGGACGCAGGAGGGCGGGCGCAAAGCTTATGCCAATGCTGTCGCCATCGTCGCGCACGATCGTCCCGGCAATCTGACTCACGCCCTTGAAGAGCAACACGACGGCATCGCCGACGCTTAAATTAGCTGACGCCGCGATGCGAGCTCCACCTTGGCTGACGTCCAGGATTGCTGCATCGATCTTGTTGCCATTCCATTCCAGCAGCGCGCTAAGCTGCACCTCGTAGCGCGGGTATTCACGCAAGTCGGCGGTGACCGCCTTGCGCACAATATCGGGAATTTCGCGGCACAAGTTCTGCGATTTGGCCTGCATTTCCGTGACGACGGCGTACATGCCCTCGGCGCTGGTGTGCGAACGCTCGACCCTATCGGCGATATCGGCCATGCGCGCGGCGACATCGGCGACCGCAGCGCCACTCTCCCGCGCGCTGACGGCGAAATCATCGGTTGCCGCGCGCTGCTGCTCGATTGCCGCCGACACCGACTGGGTAACTCCGGAAAGTTGATCGATCGCCTCGATCACACCAGCCAAAGACGTGACGACCTCGTGCGTCGTCGACTGGATCTCGGCAACCTTGGCGCCGATCTGCTCAGTCGATTTCGCGGTCTGCATCGCCAGCGTCTTTACCTCGGAGGCGACCACGGAAAAGCCCTTGCCCGCCTCACCGGCGCGCGCCGCTTCGATTGTCGCGTTAAGCGCGAGTAAGTTGGTTTGGGCGGCAATCTGATTAATGACGGTGACGATGTCACCGATCTGGTTGGCGGCCTTGGCCAAGGCATCGATGGTGCCGCGCGAGGCGTTGGCACGCATGACGGCCTCGCGACCGATGCCCGAGCCGCGGCGCACCTGCTCCGAAATGTCGGCGATCGCCACTGTCACCTGATCCGACAATTGACCGGCAGCCTCGTTCATGGCGCGCGAGCTTTCCGCCGCGCGAGCGGTTTCGTCGAAGGCCGTGCGCACCGTCTGCAGGGCGGCGACCATGTCCTCGGCTTTCAACTGCAATGTAGCGGTGCCGCCAACAAAACCTTGGATGCCGGCTTCGGTCGCGACTTCGACCTGCGGCGCCAGATTGGACAAATTGCTACGACGCGTGGCCTGCCACGCACGATCGAGATCATTGTGGACCATTTCGCGGCGCTGATGCTCGCCAAGCGTCTCGGCAAGCCGGTCGGAAGCAGCCGTCAGACGGCTAACTTCGTCCCGGCAAGGACTATCGGACAATTCCGTGCCGAGTTCGGCATAGGACAAGGCATCGACAGTGTCGATCACTGCGGTCAATGGTCGTGCGATCGAGCGCGCCAATGCAAAGGCAGCACCGCTGACCACAGCAATCATCGCGACAACGACGACGAGCTCAGTGAGAGCTCTATGGGAGTCGCCTAGGATGGGCGCCAGCGCCCCGGCCAGATACGGCAACGCTATTCCGGCCGCCAGCGACAGGAGAACTGCCGCAACCAGCCGTTCGGTGATCGCAAAATGCCGCATGGTCCATCTCGCCGGCCGCGCACACCGCGGCAGGCGCCCCCGAGCGCGAGCCTTGCGACTTTTGTAGCGTGGGCGTGGTTAACTTGAGGTTTAGAATTCGTTAACCATGGGTTTCATCGATCATGGTCCCCGACAACCAGGCCGGGAATTGCCGAATGGCCGATCGTAATGAGAGCCGCGTCCAAGATCATCCATTGACGCATCATGGAGGCATCGCGATTAAGGTGGCAGGCTCGGTCCTGGGGCCGGGCCGAGGGGGACATAAAGCAAGAATAAATGCGCCCGGCGCCGGCATTCGGCGGCGTGGCCGGAGGGGAGACAGGACGTGAGCGCACTCGACGCTCTGCTCAAGGCGTTGCTGCCGGCAACCCGCATTATTGACGCCACCAACGCATGGATCGGAAAGCGCCTGGCTTGGCTGATCGTAGCTGCCGTGGCGGTCTCGGCGGCGAATGCGACTGTGCGCAAGGTTTTCGACACCTCGTCGAACTCCTGGCTGGAATTGCAATGGATCTTGTTCAGCATCGTATTTCTGCTGTGCTCGCCCTGGACATTGCTCGATAATGAGCACATCCGCATCGATATCGTGAACAATCTGCTGCCGCAGCGCGTCCGCAACATCATTGACGCGGTCGGCCATGCATTTTTCTTGCTGCCGCTGTGCATCATCATGATCATTACCGGTATCCCGTTTTTCCTCACTTCCTTAAAGGTCAACGAGCAATCGACGAATGCCGGCGGCTTGCCGCAATGGCCAGTCAAGTCGCTCATCACGATCGCCTTCGCCCTGCTGTTGATCCAAGGTCTTTCAGAGCTCGTGAAGCGGATTGCCGTCATGCGAGACCTCATCCCGGACCCGCACGCGAGCCAGAAAAGTTCGCTTGAAGTTGAGGCTGAGGAACTGATCGAGGCTATGGAAAAGCATTAGTCGCCTGCTCGCCAACCGGGGTCTCGCATGGAAGCTTTTCTCATCGCAAACATGGCGCCGACTATGTTCGTGGCGCTGGTGTTCTTCCTGCTCCTCGGTTACCCGGCGGCTTTTTCGCTCGGCGCCGTCGGTTTGATCTTCGGTCTCATCGGCATCGAGCTTGGTCAGTTCCAGCCGGACTTCTTGCAAGCCCTGCCCGACCGCATCTACGGCGTGATGGGCAACGAGACGCTGCTCGCGATCCCGTTCTTCACTTTCATGGGACTGGTGCTCGAGCGCTCCGGCATGGCGGAGGATCTGCTCGACACCATCGGACAATTGTTCGGCACCGTGCGCGGCGGTCTCGCCTACGCAGTCGTGTTCGTTGGCGCGCTGCTTGCCGCCACCACCGGCGTGGTCGCGGCCTCGGTGATTTCCATGGGGCTGATCTCGCTGCCGATCATGCTGCGCTACGGCTATGACCGGCGCGTGGCCACCGGCATCATCGCCGCATCCGGCACGCTGGCACAGATCATACCGCCGTCGTTGGTGCTCATCGTCATGGCGGACCAGCTCGGGCGTTCGGTCGGCGACATGTATGAGGGCGCCTTCATTCCTGGCTTGGTGCTCTCCGGCCTCTATGCGGGCTACGTGTTCCTGGTCACCCTGCTATTCCCGAAGGCGACGCCCGGTCTGCCGCCGGAAGCGGTCGGCTTTCGTGAAGCCGACGGCAGTCGTGGCTTGATGTCGCTCGGGGCGCTGACGGTGGCGAGTGTTGTATTCGCTTGGTACGCCATGCACAGCTCGGAGTCGCACGGCGCCGATTACGTGGTGCTGTCTCTATTCTTCGGCATCCTGTTCGCCTTCGGTGTGGCCGTGGTGAACTGGATCATCGCCAAAATCACCGGTTTCCGCTTCCTCTCGCACTTGGCGCAGCAGACCACCTTTGTGATGGTGCCGCCATTGTTCCTGATCTTCCTCGTGCTCGGCACCATTTTCATCGGCGTCGCCACCCCGACCGAAGGCGGCGCCATGGGCGCAAGCGGCGCGCTGATTCTTGGTGCGGCCAAGCGGCGGCTGACTTGGGACTTGGTGCGGCAGGCGGTCGAATCCACCGCCAAGTTATCGGCCTTCGTTCTTTTCATCCTGATCGGAGCGCGCGTGTTTTCGCTTACTTTCTACGGCGTTAGCGGACATATCTGGGTCGAGAATATGCTGGTGTCGCTGCCCGGCGGCCAGGTCGGCTTCCTGGTGTTCGTCAATGTTTTCGTGTTCGTACTGGCCTTCTTCCTCGACTTCTTCGAGCTGGCTTTCATCGTGATTCCTTTGCTCGGCCCGGCGGCTGAACATCTCGGCATCGATCTGATCTGGTTCGGCGTTATTCTCGGCGTGAACATGCAGGCTTCGTTCATGCATCCACCGTTCGGCTTCGCGCTGTTTTATCTGCGCTCGGTGGCACCGCGCGAGACTTACACCGACCGGGTCACCGGCAAGCCCACGGAGGGGATCACCACCGGACAAATCTATTGGGGCGCCATGCCGTTCGTGGGGATCCAGGTCATCATGGTGCTGCTGGTGATTTTCTTCCCCGCCATGGTCATGCACTACAAGGGCGTTGGAACGGGGATCGATCCCAACAAGGTCAAGATCGAAATTCCCCAGATTGAAGCACCGCCGCCATTCGACTTCAGCACGCCGCCAAAAATTCAGTAGCCGTGGCCGCGCCACGTGACCAAAAAAACGGCCCCGGAGCCGACGGCTCCGGGGCCACATTGCTACAAATCCGGCCGCGAGTTTAGAGGTTTGCGCGCGAGCGAATCATGAAGCTGTCATAGGTGTATTCCGCGACCTGCCACCATAGATACTCGTCGCCACGGAATTTGTGGATCGATTCGAGCACCTTCTTGTAGCTTGCATTCTTGGCCGCGTCCTCGGCTTGCACTTCTTTCGAAGCCTTCAAACAGGCTTCTAAGATCGCCTGGCTGAACGGCCGCAGCTGCGCACCGCCCGCGACCAGCCGCTTGAGGGCGTCCGGATTGCGCGCGTCGTATTTTGCCATCTGGTCAACGTTGGCATAGGCGCAGGCCGCTTCGAGAATGGCCTTGTAGTTCTTCGGCAGCGATTCCCATTTCGCCAGATTAACCATCGCGTGCTCGGCGGTGCCGCCTTCCCACCAACCGGGATAGTAATAGTACTTGGCAACCTTGTAGAAGCCGAGCTTCTCATCGTCGTAAGGGCCGACCCACTCGGCGGCATCGATGGTGCCCTTCTCCAATGACGGATAGATGTCGCCGCCGGCAATCGACGTTGGTACGCCGCCAAGCTTGGCGATGGTCCTGCCGCCGTATCCGCCGATGCGGAATTTGAGGCCTTTGAGATCATCGATCGTCTTGATCTCCTTCCGGAACCAGCCGCCCATCTGACAGCCGGTATTGCCGGCGACCAGGCAATGCACGCC
Organism: uncultured Alphaproteobacteria bacterium; assembly: GCA_963761245.1. Lineage (GTDB taxonomy): Bacteria > Pseudomonadota > Alphaproteobacteria > Rhizobiales > Xanthobacteraceae > Pseudolabrys. The sequence goes on from CAVXGN010000032.1 coordinate 98,905, forward strand.
AAATTTCGAGTGGCTGAACTCGTCGATCAGCTTCTGGCCGTCGCCTTGGTAGAACCAGGCATTTTGCTGTCGGGCGTTCATCCCGAACGGAAACGCGCAGAACAGCGCCCAGGTCGGATCCTTACCCCAGAAGTAATAGGCGGCCGTGTGGCACATCTCCACCGTGCCATTTTGCGTGGCGTCGAGCACTTGCAGCCCGGCACGATTTCGCCGCCGGCGAAAGATTGGATTTGGAATTTGTTGTCGGTCATCTCGGCAACGTATTTCGAGATCACCTCGCAAGAGCCGTAGAGCGTATCGAGTGACTTCGGCCAGCTCGCAGCCAAGCGCCATTTGAGCTCCGGCATCGATTGGGCGATAGCCGGCTTGGCGATGGTCGCCGCGGCGGCGCCGGCGCCGAGTGCGGTGACAAATTGACGTCGTTTCATCAGGTCCTCCCTCCAAATCCTAAGGATGTTTTATACGCCAGAAGAGGGCAACCCCTCCCCACCGGCATGCAGAATGCGACTGGCGCAGCACCGGCGCAAGCCGTTGATTGATTTTTTTATTTCGGTTTTGCTGACCCGAGTTGCCCTAGGTCAATGGCCGGTCTGCGCGGCCTATACCCGAAAACACCTGATATTGGCCGACAGCCTGCCCAAGGCCCATTCCGGGCCACCGCAACGTGCGACTAAGCTTCGATCACGATCTTCGGCGCGGCGCGGCCGCTTTCAGCGCCGCCTTTGAGTTGGTCGTGCACGCGCGCAGCGATCTCTCGGTAGATCTTGGCATGTTCGCCATCCGGTTCGGTGGCAACGACCGGCAGGCCGGAATCGGATTTCTCGCGAATGGTCATGTGCAGCGGCACTTCGCCGAGGAACGGCACGCCCTGCCGCTCGGCTTCCTTGCGCGCGCCGCCGGTGCCGAAAATATCAGAGCGGGTGCCGCATTGCGGGCAAAGGAAATAGCTCATGTTCTCCACCACGCCCAGCACCGGCACGTTGACGCGCTTGAACATGGCGATGCCGCGCCGGGCATCGATCAGCGCCAAGTCCTGTGGCGTCGAGACAATGACCGCGCCTTTCAGCGGCACCTGTTGCGCCATGGTGAGCTGGGCGTCGCCGGTGCCGGGCGGCATGTCGACTACCATGACGTCGAGGGTGCCCCACTCCACCTCACGCAGCATTTGTGTGATGGCGGACATCACCATCGGCCCGCGCCAGATCATCGGAGTCTCTTCATCGATCAGGAAGCCGATCGACATGACGGTGAGGCCGTAGCGGCTGATCGGCTTGAGACGCGTGCCGCCGATGGTCTGCGGCTTCTCTTTGATGGCGAGCAGTTTGGGGAGCGAAGGCCCATAGATGTCGGCGTCGAGGATGCCAACCTTGAGCCCAAGATCGCGCAGACCGAGCGCCAAATTGACGGCGGTGGTCGATTTTCCCACCCCACCCTTGCCCGATGCAACCGCGATCACCGCATCGACGCCCGGCACGCCGGGCTGGACTTTGTCGGCGGGATGCGCCGCGCGCTGCGGCTGCTGGGCAACGTGGGCTGGCTGCGGCCCGCGCGCCGCAGCGCCGGCAGCGCGCTCCGCCGTCAATGCAACAAGCGCAGATTGAACGCCCGGCACGGCCCGCACCGCCTCTTCGGCACTCTTACGCACCGGCTCCCATGCCTTCACAACGGCGGCATCGACGGTGATGGAGAAAAAAACCTTGCCGTCGGTTACCACGATGTCGGACAGCACGCGCCCTTGGGTCAGGTATGAGCCTCCCGGAGTTGGCACCCGCCCTAACGCCGCCAGAACCTGTTCCTTGGTCACCGCCATACTCGCCGTTCCCTCCCGCCACCTGCTCGCGCCGCCACCATAAGCGCAGGCACGGAGCGGTCAATGCGACGGCCGCGGCAAGAGCGGTTGACGCGCCCGCCCGCGCACTATTGATAGATAGGGAGTGGCTGCAACCGACCAAGGCGGCGACCGAATTACGCAGGGAGGAAGACGATGGCGAAGGTGGCGTTTCTGGGTTTGGGCGTCATGGGCTACCCCATGGCCGGACATCTCAAGAACAAGGGCGGTCACGATGTAACGGTCTATAACCGCACCGCTTCCAAGGCCGAAAAATGGGTCCAGCAATATGGCGGCAAATCCGCCCCGACGCCGAAGGCGGCAGCCGAGGGCCAGGATTTCGTAATGTGTTGCGTGGGCAACGACAACGACTTGCGCGAAGTCACGCTCGGCCTCAACGGCGCCTTCGCCGGCATGGGCAAAGGCAAAATTTTCGTCGATCACACCACGGCCTCGGCCGAGATCGCGCGCGAGCTTTATGCGGCCGGCAAGAAAGCGGGCTTTGATTGCATTGACGCTCCGGTCTCCGGCGGCCAGGCCGGCGCCGAGAACGGCGTACTCACCGTGATGTGCGGCGGCGACGCCGAACCTTTCGCGCGCGCCGAGAAAGTGATCGCGGCCTATGCGCGTGCCTGCAATCTGCTGGGTTCGCCCGGGTCCGGCCAGCTCTCCAAGATGGTCAACCAGATCTGCATCGCCGGACTGGTGCAGGGCCTGTCAGAAGGCATCCACTTCGCGAAAAAGTCCGGCCTCGACATCGAGAAACTGATCGCCACCATCTCCAAGGGCGCCGCGCAATCCTGGCAGATGGAGAACCGCTACAAGACCATGGCGGCGGGCAAGTTCGACTTCGGTTTTGCCATCGACTGGATGCGCAAGGACCTGAGCATCTGTCTCGGCGAAGCCCGCCGCAACGGCGCGCATCTTCCGGTCACCGCGCTGGTCGACCAGTTCTATTCGCAGGTGCAGAAGATGGGCGGCAACCGCTGGGACAGCTCCAGCCTGATCGCGCTGCTCGATCGCTAGGCCACTAATAGATCAAGCCGGGGTCATTTTTGGGCCCCGGCCCGACTCCGTGCAATACCAACTAGCGCTGTCGCGTGAAGTTGGGCGAGAACGTTCGCCGCTCCGAATGACTGGGCGAACGCCTGATCGTTGGCTGGTGCGTCGGCCGCTGGATAATGATTGGCGTCTTGCGGCGGGTGGGACGCTCGCAATCGCACCGGCAGGGCGTCGGCACGCGGACAATCTGTTTCACGATCTTGGTGACGACCACCGGCTTCTCGACGATCCTGGTGACCACGACCGGTTTCTCGACGATCTTGGTGACCGGCTTCTCGACTATTTTGGTGATGACCCGCGGCGCGCCTTGCGCAGAACCTGCCCGAGCCAGCACATCGGGTGAGAGCGAGCGGTTCTTCGCGCGTTCTTGCAGCCGCTTGGCGGTCGCCGCGAGATCGCTATCGGGATAGTGCACGAGGAAGTTTTCATAGGCGATCGCGTCGTTGATGATGGTCGCCTCGTACCAAGCGATCATTTCCACGCGCCGGTCGACCAATGTGCGGATGCGCACAACATACTCGAATTTCGGATAGAGCGTCAGGAACGCCTCATAGGCTTCCACGATGTCGGCCTCGATCACCATGTCGTAGGCCTGCTGCGGCGTGACGGCGGTGAGCTTCTTGCGCCAAATCTCGACCGTGCGTTGAGACGATTCTTGTTTCGTTGCTTCTTGCGCGGTCCTCTTCTTGTTTCGCCGCTTCAGGCTGAGCAGCTTCCTGCTTGGCCACCTTATCCGGCTTGACTTCGCTCGACTTCGTTTGCGCGCCCTGACCGGGGAAGAACTCAAAATCACTGATCAGTGACGAGCTCTCCCACGGGATCTGTTGGCCATCGGTGGCCTTGTTGACCGCGAGCCGCACCTTCTTGAAGGTCTGCTCGACCGCCAATCCCGGCGTGCGCGCGACATTGAGCAATGCCGAGGTGAACGGGCTGTGATCGCCACTGCCATCCAGGGCGGTCGCGCCAGGCGACGTCGAATAGGAAACGATCGAGCCTTTTGGCGCATCGACAATCGCCAGACCGCGGCCGATGGTCTTGTTGATGGCGGAGAATGGGTTGTTGCGGCAGGCGTCGAGGATAACCATCAAGGTTTTTGTGGGAACGGTCGACATGATGTTCATCACGTCGTTGAGCCGCACACCCGCCATCGGAACGTCGGCCTCACGTTTGATGCTGGCATCGACCGGAATGAGATAGTTCTCGCCATCGATCTGCACGCCGTGTCCGGCGTAGTAGACCAGCGCCACCGCGTCGGGACCCGCCGCAGCAACTTTGTCGGCAAAATCGCGCAGATCGCGACGCATTTGGTTCTGGGTCAGATTATTGGCGGGCGTCACGTCGAAGCCGGCCTTGCGCAGGAAGCCATCCATGGCTTCGGCGTCTTTTGCCGGATTGGGCAACGCGACCACGTCCTGATAGTCCGAATTGCCGATCACCAAAGCGAGGCGCGGCTCCGCCCTCGCCGCTCCACCAGCAATCCAACAGATGACCACGAGCGATGCGAGGAATCCGATGCAGCGTCCGACCATGACGTCGCCCTCCAAAAAAGGCCTTGCTTAGCCTATTGGTCACACGACGCATTGATCTGGTTCAAAGCGCCGATTCCGGGCCGTGCGGCGCAACGCCGCATACGACACCCCCCGGAGTATCCTGGCCCGCCTCAAAACTCGATGACCAGGCCATCATCGGCCACCAGCAAGCCGGCCGCCTGGATTTCCTCGCGGCGCGCAAGCACGGTGGGATTCATATGCGTCACCATGATTTGGCGGGCCTGCAGATCGGCGAGCCGTGTCTTTAGGATTTCCCAGCTCGTGTGGCCGGTCATCCGACCCGCGTAGGCGTAACACTCGCAGATGAACAGGTCTGCGTCGGCCGCGATCGGCAGTAGCACGTCGGTCCACTCCGTGTCGCCGGAATAAGCAAATGTCTTCTGCCCGTCCGACAACCGCAGCGCAGTCGACGGCGCGCCCGACTGGTGAATGACCTCGGCGGTCAAAAGCGAATGGCCCAGCACCTCGGTTTCGACCCCGGGCGCTATCTCGATGACCTGCCACTGAAAACGCCATTTCGACCCGGTGGACTTGGGAAAGAAGACTTCCAGCGCCGCATCAAGCCGCGCCCGTGTCCCGGGCGGCCCCGCAATCAGCAGCGGCGTCTCGCGGCGGGATAGAAACTGCGCGTCAAGCAGGAGAAAGGGCAGCCCGCCGAAATGATCGCCGTGCAAATGCGAAAGCACGATGGCATCGAGGCGGTTCGGGTCGAGCCCACGCGCCTTCAGCGCCGGCAAGGCGGTAGCGCCAAAATCCACCGCCAACGCGCATTTGGCCGTTTGCAGCCAAAAGCACGTGTTGGCGCGACCGCCCGAACCGAATGCGTCGCCGGAGCCGACGATTGTGAGCCGCATAGTGCCTCAATCACGCCGCCGCGCTCGGCCGCGCCGAGACCGCAGCGCGCCACCGCGTCACATTGCCCAGCCCCTCGGGCATCACCAGTTTCGCGGGCTTCATGAAATCGACACCGCACAACATGGTGATATCGGCGACCGAGTAGCGGTCGCCGGCGACAAATTCCCGATTCGCCAATTCACGGTCGAGCCATTCGAGAAACCAGGCTACGCGCGGCCTGTTGGCCTCGGCCCACTCCGGCACCTGAGGCACCTCGAACTCCTTCATCGCCGGATGCAGATGCCGAAACACCGCCGCCACATTGGCGAAGAAATTGATCTCAGCGCGCCGATTCCACATTTCCACCAGGGCGATTTCCTTCGCCCCCACCCCGAATAGCGGCGGCTCGGGCTGCTGCGCTTCAAAATAACGGCAGATGGCGATCGACTCGGTAATCACGGTGCCGTCGTCGAGCACCAGCACCGGCATCCGCTGCAATGGATTGATCGCGGTGTACTCCGGGGTCTTGTGCTGCTTGGCCATGATGTCGACCTGCTCGGTCGGCAGCGTGATGCCTTTCTCGGCGAGGAATATGCGCAAGCGCCGGGGATTTGGCGCCATCTTGCTGTCGTAAAGCTTCATTTTGGGCCCGTCCGTCTTTATCCCCTCGAAGCTCAGCCGACCATGCGTCAAAAGCCCTGTCAAACGTGGCCGGCAACAATTCGTTAACCAGTGTTTTTAGCCGGCTCTTAAGCTTGGTCTTAAGGAATTTGCGCGAGGTTGGCCCACCAACCTCTGCGTAAAAGCGTCATTTGATGCCGAATCTCGCCGAACTGCCCGAACTCGCGGTCCCGCCCGATACCTCTCCGGTAAAACGGCGGCTCGCCGCGCAATATGTGCGCGAAGCGCGCGACCGCCTGACCTCGACGAGCGGCACCCGTCCTGCCTTCGATTACGAACTGCTGCGGCAATACGCGCAAAACCGGCTGTCCGCATCGCTGGTGATGCTGCTGCTGATTGCCACGGTCGGCTTCCTGTCGAGCCTGTGGACCGGCGCGATCGCCGGCGGCGCCTGGACCATCGGGGTGCTGGTTATCCACGCCGTCATCATCTCAAAGTGCCGGCAATTCCTCGATCAGCCGATCGCCGAACATAGCGCCCGCTATTGGCGGCTGCGCTTTATCATTCTCGACCTGTTCTACGGTCTGGCTTGGATGTTCGTGCTGATCCATCCTGTCGGCACCGACGAAAACACGGGCACATTCATGTTGTTCGTGATGTTGTTGGTGGTGGCGGTGTCGAGCATGTTGGCTTCGAGCCTGCCGATGGCGGCTTTCGCCGCCACGATTCCGGTCACAGCCGCCATCGCGCTCGATTTCGCACTGCACGGCACGCTGCGCAGTTACATCCTGGCGATCATGGCGGTGACCGCGCAGGGCTATTTCGCTGCCCTTGCCTACCGGCTGTATTCGACCACGCTCGCGACGCTCGAAGCGCGCGCCGAAAAGGACGCACTGATCGGCGAGTTGGAGCAAGCCAAGGCGATTTCGGATGAGGCGCGCCGGCGGGCGGAAGCCGCCAACATCGCCAAGTCACGCTTCCTGGCGCAGATGAGCCACGAATTGCGCACCCCGCTCAACGCCATTCTCGGCTTTTCCGAGGTCATGAAGACCGAGGTCTTCGGAGAGCATGCGGTGCCGGCCTACAAGGAATATTCCGCCGATATTCACAATTCCGGCGTCCACCTGCTCGGTTTGATCAACGAAATTCTCGATCTGTCGCGCATCGAGGCCGGCCGCTATGAGCTTAACGAGGAATCGGTCTCGCTCGTCGCCATCGTCGAGGACTGCCACCACCTCTTGAAGCTGCGCGGCACCAATCGCGGCATCACCATCCATGAGGTGTTCGAAAGCGATTTGCCGCCGCTCTGGGCCGACGAGCGCGCATTGCGCCAGATCTGTCTCAATCTCTTGTCCAACGCCATCAAGTTCACGCCGCAAGGCGGCGATATCTGGCTCAAGGTGGGCTGGACCGCCTCCGGCGGCCAATACATGAGCGTGAAAGACACCGGCGCCGGTATTCCGGAAGAGGAAATCCCGATTGTGCTCGCGTCGTTCGGCCAAGGCTCCAACTCGATCAAGTCCGCCGAACAGGGCGCCGGCCTCGGCCTGCCGATTGCCAAGAGTTTGGTCGACTTGCACGGCGGCGCCTTTGCGCTCAAGTCGAAACTGCGCATCGGCACCGAAGTGGTCGTCACCTTCCCGCCCGAGCGCGTGGTAACGGCGATGGCACCGGTGCCGCCGACGCCGCTGGAGACCGACGAAGCGCCCCCGCTCACGCCGCCGGGCGAGCCCATCCTCACCCCAGAGGAACGGCGCCGTTTAAGACGGCGGCCGCTGTTCCGCGTCGGCACTTGAGGCGTCAATTGCTGTCATCGTCACGATTGCGTTCCCGTCCGCCGGGATTATGTTCGGAGCCGACTCATTCTTGGCCCGGCAATGATCGAAAGTCCCTGCGTCAAGGTGTGCACACTCGATGCCCGCTCCGGCCTTTGTCTGGGGTGCGGGCGCACGATCGACGAAATTGCGCACTGGGCGTCCATGAGCGAGCAGCAACGCGGGCGCGTGATGGCGGAATTGCCGGCGCGCCGCGCCGCCACGTCGCACGCGCCAGCCAGTGCGGCAGGATGACGCCGTGAGCCGCCGCCTCACCTGGTCGCTCGTGCTCGGCGCCGCGCTGTCGCTGGCGGCGCTGATCGCCAGCACCGACACCGATGCTATCACAAAGCTGCTGCGCCACGACGTCGGCTCTCTGGTCATCAAGGTCGCGCTTGCGGTATTTGTCGGCGGGCTGGTGCTGACGCTATTCCGCGAAAGGCTGTGGCAGGCGATCGAGGCGATCCTGTTTTGGACCGTGCTCGGGCTGATGCTGGTCGTCGCCTATTCCTATCGCTTCGAATTGCGCGATACCGCGGACCGCGTCATGGCGCAATTGATGCCCGGCCACGTGGTGGGGCACGGCCGCGACGTCGAGGTCGTGCGCGGGCTTGCCGGCGAGTTCGCGGTGTCGGCGCATATCAATGGCGCACGGATCCCGATGGTGCTCGACACCGGCGCGAGTTCCGTCGTGCTCACGCAAGATGCAGCCAAGTCCGCCGGGCTGCCGCTCGAAGTGCTCAACTATTCGGTCAGCGTCGAAACCGCCAACGGCAATACCCGCGCCGCGCCGGTGACGCTCGACCGCCTCGCGGTCGGCACGTTGACCGAGCGTTCGGTGCCGGCGCTGGTGGCCAAACAGGGGCAGCTCAAAAGCAGCCTGCTCGGCATGAGCTTCCTCAACCGGTTGGAAAGCTGGGAGGTGCGCGGCGACCGGCTGCGCATGCGCGGCTATCCGTGAGTGCCGGCGCGTTCGCCTACAGCATTGTCACCAGCAGTCGCAGTCCGACGGCATAAACGAAGACGCCGAAGGCAATTTCCAACTTCCGCTTCGGCAGCCAATGCGCCAGGCGCACACCGAAAGCGGCCATATAGCTCGAGACCGGCGCCATCAGCACGAAGCCGATGAGCGACACGAAACCGATCGACAGCGGCGGCAACTGCGCCCGGTGCGACCAGCCGGCCACGATATAGCCGATGGTGCCGACGATGGTGATTGGCACGCCGACGCCGGCCGACGTCGCCACCGCACGCTGCATCGACTGGCCGTACATCGTAAGCACTGCATTCGAAAGCGAGCCCCCGCTGACACCGACCAGCGAGGAAAACAGGCCAGTGATGAAGCCGTAGACGGCGAGCGGGCCACGCCCGGGCAAATCGGTTCCGAGATTCCATCGGTCGCGAATGAAGAGCATTTTCGTGCCAATGAACGCCGTGAAGATCACGAAGGCGATTTTAAACACCGGCGCCGGCGCAAAGGCCGCAATGCCAGATCCAATCACGACGCCAACGATCGCCGGCACCACCCAGAGCCGCACGACTTCCGTGATAGGAGCGCCCATTTTCTTATGGCCGAAATAAGAGCGCACCGTGGTCGGCACGATGATGGCGAGCGACGTGCCGATGCAGAGTTGCATGCGCACGTCTTCCGGTACGCCGAGCACGCGGAAAACTTCGTACAGTACCGGCACGATGATGGCGCCGCCGCCGATGCCGAACAGCCCGGCCAGGACGCCCACCACCATGCCGGCGCCGACGATCCAGAGCGCGAGCAAGGCGATCTCTTGCAGCGGAAATCCCAGTACCGTCATGTCAGGAAAGCTCAGCAGGCCGAATGCAGATCAAGCCGCGATGTGCGCCAAATCGCTGGCGCTGTCCACCACCAGCGCTAGCGCATCAGCCATGACGGAAGCATCGGCACCAGGCTTGACCGCTTCGGTCGCCAAATGCCGGCGGAAGGCGCGCGCGCCGGGCACCGCACGGAATAGGCCAAGGACGTGGCGGGTGATCGCGTTGAGCCGCGTTCCTCTGGCGAGTTCGCGCTCGATATAGGGGATCAGTGCCAGCGCGGCCTCTTTGGCTGAGTCAAATGGCGCAGGTTCACCGAACAGCAGCGGATCGACCTCCCGTAGCCGCCAGGGCTCCTGATAGGCGGCGCGGCCCATCATGACGCCGTCGACCTGCGCGAGTTGCGCTTGCGCCTGCTGCAGGCTGGCGATGCCGCCATTGAGCACGATCGCAAGATCGGGATGCGCGCGCTTGAGCCGATGCACGATCGCGTAATCGAGCGGCGGTACGTCGCGGTTTTCCCGCGGCGACAATCCCTTCAGCCAGGCTTTGCGTGCATGCACGATCAAAGCGTCGGCGCCCGAGGTTTTGACCGTGTCAGTGAAGGCAAAAAGCGTATGCTCCGGATCCTGCTCGTCGATCCCGAGCCGGCATTTCACCGTCACCGGAATCTTGACCGCCGCCTTCATGGCGGCGACGCAATCTCCAACCAGCGCCGGCTCCGCCATCAGGCAGGCGCCGAAGCATCCCTCCTGCACCCGGTCGGATGGACAACCGACATTGAGATTGATCTCGTCATAGCCGAAATCTTCGCCGATGCGTGCCGATTGTGCGAGCGCGGCCGGCTCGCTGCCGCCGAGTTGGAGCGCCACCGGGTACTCGGCCGCGTCGAAACCCAAGCAGCCGCGCGCGATCACCGCGCAGCACCGCACCGGTGGTGAGCATCTCGGTATAGATCAGCGCCCGGCGCGTGAGCAGGCGGTGGAAGAACCGGCAATGCCGGTCGGTCCATTCCATCATAGGGGCGACACACAACCGCCGGGACAGCATTTTTTGCCATCTTTCTTTATTTTCAATCACTTGAATGTACTCGGCAGAATCCCATGTCGAACCATTTTAGCCTGATTTTGACCAACACGGTTTGCGCTTCCGGTCAGGCTGTTGCCAGCGGGAACGTCCGCTCAAGCCCTCGCATGTAGACACCTAACTCCACCGGGCGCCACGTCTGCTCAGTATCATAAACGGACATGACCCTGAGCAGATTTACGTCCAAAATAGGAAGGATCCGTGTACGCTCTTGATAGCCTCGGTACGCGCACCGGACCACCAATGCTCTTTGACAACCATCAGGCGCCAGCCGCGCCTGCCGGGCCGTATCAACGAGAATATCTCAATGACGAAGCCGTGATTTCGGGCCGTGACGCTGTATCGGTCGCGGACCCATTCGACACCGTCGCAATCCCATTGCGCGCGCTTCGAGCCGGGATTGCTGGTACCCAGAAGCAGGTCGAACGTCCGAAAGAATGACGGGCTGGCCAGGTTTTTCACCGTCTAACTCTCATGGTCATCTTGACCTTGGGCGAGGCGCACACAATAATCCTCTCAAAGGCTGGCCGAGCCAGCAAGGCGATGGGGTTCCGCCTTAAACCGCCCTCCGGGCTGATGACTCCTTTCATCCGACGTCGGACGAGAGGAGCCGTGTTTGCAGCCCCCAATGATCCCGGCCGGACTGAATGATCGCGCTTGTCCAGGGCGCGCCCGCGCTCTTGGCGTATCCGCTCCATGGACATGGAGGCGGCCGTGATCTGGCGCGACATTCTCCTGCAAATCGGCCAAGTGCTTACGGTGCTGCTTGCGGCACCATTACTGCAAGGCGTCATCCACCAGTTCGAAGAGCGCGTGCAGCTTGCGCAAGGTCCCGGCATTTTCCAGCCCTATCGTGACCTTTGGAAACTGTTCCATAAGCAGATAATCGTTCCGGAAACCGCTTCCTGGATTTATTGGATCGCACCCTTCGTCGCATTCAGCGCAATGCTGACGGTGCCAATTCTGATTCCGGTCTTGACCGATTTTCCGCTGCCGTTGTCCGACATGGGCGACATTCTCGGCGGCGGTCTCATTCTCACGCTTGGCTCGTTCATGATCGTGCTCGCCGGCCTCGACAGCGGCAGCGCCTATGGCGGCATCGGATCGAGCCGCGCGGTGATGGTGGCGATTTTGGCGGAGCCGACGCTGATCCTGGTCTTTGTGGGGATTACCTTGCTCGCAAAGGCGATGCTGCCTTTCGTGGTCAATCATCTGCTGGTCGGCAGTCCGGCAGTCTATTGGAGCCCCGCGCATCTCTTTCTGATCGCCGCGTTTTTCACGCTGCTGATCGTCGAGACCGACCGGCTACCGATCCATTCCTCAACACATATCGAGGTCTACATGATCGAAGAGGCCCGCATCCTCGAATATTCGGGCCCGCTGCTCGCGGTGCTCAAATGGGCGGCGATGATGAAGCAATTCATCCTCTACACCATCTTCTGCAACGTGCTGCTGCTGCCGTGGGGCTTGTCGCATGCGGGCACCGCGATTGGGGTCGCCGGGTCGCTTGCGTCAATGGCGATAAAGTTCACCATTGTCGCTTGCGCCGTAGTCATTGTTGAAACCGCGCAGTCGCGCCTACGTTTCTACCGCTATCAAGAGCTGCTGGCGGCCTCTTTCGTCTTCGCCATCCTCGCTATCATCGGCACGCAACTGGTGTGATCATGCTGGTCGCCCATCTCGATCCCCTTGCCGCCTCGCTCTTCAGCCTGATGGCGATTGTGAGCCTCATGCTCGCCTTCGTGATGCTCGGCTCGCGCTGGCTCAACAATTATCTTTACGCCTTTGCCGCCAAATCCTGGGTGATCGCGGCGCTGTCCGCTACCGTTGGCTTCTACGGCCACTATCCCGAGCTCTATTTGATCGCCATTCTCACCGCCTTGTTCCGCGGCCTGCTGTTGCCTTACCTCATCGGGCGCATCATCGCCCGCCTCAACGTCACGCGTGAAATTCACGAAATCCTACAACCAAGTTCGGCCTTGGTCGCCGGCGCGCTGGCGGTCATGTTCGCGCTTATCGTGGCCTATCGCGTCGGCCAATCGCTCGATCTCGCGGGCACCGTCGCCGTGCTGGCGCTCACCATCATGCTGTCGATGAAGCTGATCGGCTTCCTGATGCTGGCGGTGCGGCACGAGGCCCTGAGCCAAATTCTTGGATTGCTCGTGCTGGAGAACGGCATCTTTCTCGGCGCGCAAATCCTGGTGCCTGGCATGCCGCTGTTGATCGAGATCGTGATCTTGTTCGACCTGCTGGTCGCGGTCGCCTGCTTTGGTGTGCTGGTCCGCTATCTTGTCGCCCATGTCGGCAGCACTTCGAGCCTCGACCTCAAGCGGCTGGTGGGCTGACGATGGCAGGCACTCTGCTCCTAGTGATGATGATCGCGCCGCTGGCTGCGGCCGCCGGTTGCCTGCTGACGCGCGTTGCGCGCGCTGCGGAAAGCATCAATCTCGTTGCCAGCCTGATTGTCTTCGTGACCGCCATTCCGCTCACGGTGCTGAGCGCGAGCGGCCCTTATCATTATTGGGGTGGCTATATCGTTCTGGACCTGACCGGCGCCTGGGTGATCCTGTGCACGGCAATCGTCTATCTGCTCGCCTCGATCTATTCGATCGGCTACATGCGTCTGCTCGGTGAAGACGAAAGGCTTTGGAGCTTCTACGCGCTGTTTGCAGGCTTTGCGCTCACTATTCTGCTGAGCGCGGTCATGAACAATGCCGGGCTCTACTGGATCTCGATCGAGCTCACCACGTTGGTCAGCACCTTCCTGGTCGGCTTCGAGCGAGCGGCCGAGAGCATCGAGGCGGCGTGGAAATACATCATCATCGTTTCGGCTGGCATCAGCCTCGCATTGCTCGGAACAGTGCTGTTTTATTGGTGCGGCAGCTTCGTGCTTGGGCCGACTTACGACATGACCTGGGACGCGCTGCGCTTGGCCGCGCCCAAGATGAATCCGGCGCTCGCAACATTGTCGTTCCTGCTGGTACTGGTTGGGTACGGGACCAAGGTGGGTCTCGCCCCCATGCATGCCTGGCTACCGGACGCCCATAGCGAGAGCCCGGCGCCGATCTCGGCCATGCTGTCCGGCGCACTGCTCAACAGCGCGATGTTGGGTATCGTGCGCTACCTCACCGTCGCCGACGCCGCGCAAACCGGGCACCTAGCCCGCACCACACTGGTCGCCTTCGGCGTGGTTTCACTGCTGGTCGGCGCACTCTTCATCGTGCGCCAGAACGGCATCAAGCGCTTGATGGCCTATTCCAGCGTCGAGCACATGGGCGTGGTGGCGCTCGGTTTCGGTTTTGGCGGGCCGTTCGGCATCGCCGGCGCCTTCTACCACATGCTCAATCACTCGCTGAACAAGTCGCTGATGTTCTTCGGCGCCGGCAACGTCATGCGCAGTTTCGGCTCCAAGGAAATCAGCAACATCCAAAACGTTTGGCGGCAATTCCCGGTGCAGGGCGCACTCTGGCTCGCGGGTGCCGCCGCCATTACCGGTGCGCCCCCCTTCGGCTTGTTCCTCAGCGAGTTGATCATTCTGCGCGCCGGTTTCGAGCGCGGCTACGCCTGGGCGGTCTACGCTATGGTCGTGCTGCTGATCGTCATCTTCATCGGCTTCCTCAACCACTTCCGCGCCATGTATTTCGACGGCGAGGATGAAGCCGGTCGGCCGCCTGCGCCGATGAGCCGTTGGTGCGTGGCGCCGATGTGGCTCGCATTGGCGCCGCTGCTCGTGTTCGGCCTGTGGTGGCCGAGCGATATGTGGAACCACTTTATGATGGCCGCGCAGAGCTTAGCGGGGCAAACGCCGTGACCGTATTGCCTCAAACCGCGCTGCGTCCGGCCGAATTGAAAGAGGCGGCAGCTAATTTGCTCGCCTCCGGTGGGCGCATGCAGATGGCTTATGCGTGGTACCGGGAGCCGCACCGGCTTGAGTTGAGATACGTCGCGAGCATACCCCGCCAAACGCCGTTCGCCGTCTGGTGCTGCGACGCCGGCGATGCCGTGCCCAGCCTTGCCAACATCTGTCCCCTGCTGAGCTGGTACGAACGCGAAATCACCGACCTATTCGGCCTGCGCTTCGTCGATCATCCACAACCCGAGCGGCTGGTGCTGCACGAAGGCGTCAATCCGCCCTGCCCGCCGTTCGATCCGGACTATCCCGCCGACCGGCCATTGCGCGTAGAATCGACCACACAGGCAATCCCGGAATTGGCCGGCGATCAGAGCGACGTGCAGTTGCTGCCGTTCGGCCCGGTACGGGCTGACGTGTTTGAATCCGCCGAGTTTTTGTTCTTCTACGTCGGCGAAGCGATCCTGCATTACCATCCGCGCCTGTTCTTCAAGCATCGCGGCATGGAGAAGCGCTTCGGGGGCCTGGCGCCGGAACGCGGCGTGGTGCTGGCCGAGCGAGTCTCCGGCGTCGGCAGCGTGGCCCATGCGCTCGCCTATTGTCAGGCGGTGGAAGCGGCGGCCGGTTGTACGGTGCCGCCGCGCGCGCGCTTCCTGCGCGTCGTGCTGGCCGAGATGGAGCGGCTCTACAATCACCTGCATTATTTCGGCCATCTCTGCCACACCACCACGCTCAAGGTCGGCGAGGCCACCGGCAAGCTGCTGGAGGAACGCGCCAAGCAGCTCAACACGCGGCTGACCGGCAGCCGCTTCCTGCGCAGCCTGCTTTGTCTCGGCGGCCTGCGGCGCGATCTCGCGCCGAAGCCGTGGCTCGCCGCCGAACTCGATGCGCTCGGCGATGCGTTCGTCGCTTATGCGCGTCACATGGAAAACACCGCCAGCCACCTCGACCGGCTGATCACTACCGGTCAGCTCGACCGCCGCACCGCCTTTGACCAGGGCGCCACCGGACCGGTCGACCGGGCCTCTGGGCTCGACCGCGATCTGCGCCGCGATCATCCATACGCCGCTTATTCCGAGCTGCCGCCGCAAGTGGCGGTTCGCGAGGGAGGCGATGCCCATGCTCGCGCGCAAGTGCGCATGGCGGAAGTCGAGGCCAGCATCGCGCTGATCAAGTGCGCGCTCGACGCCTTGCCGGACGGGCCGCTGTGCGCCGACTGCAACGCACCGCCCAATAGCGAAGGGCTGGGCTGGGCGGAGACGCCACGCGGCACGCTGTTCTATGCGGTGCATGTCGGCGGCGACGGCAAGCTCGCGCGCGTCAAGATCAAATCGCCGTCGTTCTCGAACTGGCGCGTGTTTCCGTTCACCGTGCATGACAGCAACATGATGGACTACGCGATCAATGAGGCGAGCTTCGGCCTCACCGTCGCGGGCTGCGACCGGTAGCGCATGATCCCGAAAAGTGGGAACCGGTTTTCGGAAAAGATCATGCGCAAACAAAGGGACTAGCGCGCATGCCGCAATGGACATTGTTAGGCTTGCTGCAAGGCAAACAGACCGCACCCTGGCCCTTGGCGCAGGGCACGAACGGTCAAGCCGGTTTGCTCGGCATGCCGCGCTACTTGCCGGAATTGTGCCGCGACGATTGCAGGTCATGCGCAGACGTTTGCCCGACTAAAGCAATCACCATGCGCGCTTCCTCCGCGGGCGGGCCGCTGGATGTCGACTACGGCCGTTGCGTCGTCTGCCAGCTTTGCACCGAGGCCTGCCCGACCGGCGCTATTGCAACGTCGTCCGACTGGGCCTTCGGCGTGCGGGCGCGCGACGACCTGGTCTGGAAACATGATGCCACCGCCGCGCCCACGACGACAAAGGAAGCGCGGCGCGCCTTCCGCCGCAGCCTGCATGTCCGCCACGTCGATGCCGGCTCCTGCAACGGCTGCGAGTCCGAGCTGCAGGCGCTCAACAATCCCTTCTACAACCTGCACCGGCTCGGCATCTTCTTCACCGCCTCGCCGCGCTTTGCCGATCTGTTGTTGGTGACCGGGCCGGTGACTCAAACGATGCTCGGTCCCCTGCGGGCGACCTACGACGCGATGGCGGAACCGCGCTGGGTTGTCGCCGTCGGGACCTGCGCGGTGTCAGGTGGCATCGCGGAAGGCGGCTATGCCTGCGGCCATGGGCTCGACGGCGTGCTGCCAGTCGATGTCTACCTGCCCGGCTGCCCGCCTAATCCGGCGGCGATCATTCAGGCGTTGCTGATGTTCCTTGAGCGCGCCCCGCAACGGGTAAAAGGAGGCCAGCTTGCCGAATGACCTCCTGACCGTGGCATTGCTCGCCTGGCTCGCCGCCACCTTCTTGGCGCTTACTGGGCGTGGATTGCTCTTGGCGCGCGGGCTGCTGTTCCTCGGCTGCGCTGTCGGCATTATCGCTGCCTTACTGGCTCTGCCGGATGCCACCGGCACGGTCGTCTTGCCGACGATGCTTGCCGGCGAGCGCGTGCATTTCCTAGTCAGCCCCGAGGCGCTGTGGTTGTTTGGGTTCGGACTGGCGCCGGCCGCGCTCGCTTGCGCGCTCGCAACGCCGTCACCGCACGGCAAGGCCGGCTGGCTGTTCGGCGCCGCCATGAGTCTGATCGGCGCCTTGGGCGTGTTCGGAGTGCGCGAGGGCGCCGGCTTTCTCATCGCCTGGGAGATCATGGGCTTCGGCGGTGCCGTGATGATTCTCAGCGAGAAGCTGGCGCCGCAAGCAGGCCGGCCGGTCTTGTTCATGCTTGGCCTGCTGGAAATCGGGGCGGTCGCGCTTGTGGTCGCCGTGCTGCTGCTCGCGGTGCCCACGCACTCCTTCGGCTTCGAAACCTTCGGCGCCGCCGCCGGCACGCTTAGCGTTCCAACGCTGGCCGCGGTCGGCGTATTGCTGGTGATCGGGTTCGGCGCCAAGCTCGGCTTGCTGCCGTTCTACGAATGGTTCCCGAACGCTTATGGCGCAGGCAGCGGCGCTTCCGGCGCGCTGATGTCGGGGGTCGTGCTCAATGCCGCCTTCTACGGTTTGAGCCGCGGCTTGCTCGAATGGGCGCCGGGATCGCATGACGCCGTTGCAGCCGGTGTGGGCATCTTCGTCATCGTCGTCGCCGTGTTCAGTGCCATTCTCACTGCGCTCTACGCGTTCCAACAGGAAGATTGGCGCACGTTGTTGAGCTTCTCGTCCGCCGAAAATGCGTCAATTGCCGTCGCCATGCTGGGCGCCGCGTTGATTTTCCGCGGGCACGACATGCCGGAGCTGGCGAGTCTTGCCTGGGCCGTGTCGCTTCTGCACCTGGCTGGCCACGCGCTCGCTAAGGGGGGGATGTTTCTCACCGCCGACGGTGTCTACCGCGCGACCGGCCGCTACGACATCCTGCAAACCGATCTGTTGCGGCGCAGCTCCTGGCTGTTCGGCATGGGGGCGCTGTTCGCAGCGATGAGTTTTTCCGCCATGCCGCCGCAGACCGGTTTTGTCAGCGAATGGTACATGTTCGAGACGGTGTTCCAGGGCTTCCGGCTCGACACGCTGACCGGTCGGCTTGCGATGGCACTCGCCGGCGCCGGCCTTGCGCTGACCGTCGCAATCGCCTTTGCGACCTATGTAAAAGTGTTCGGCGTCGGCTTGCTCGGTCGCTCGGCGCGCAATTTCCCACGGATCGCGCCCTCATACGGATACGCGGTCGGCCTGCTCGGCATCGGTGTGCTTGCGCTCGCTGTCGGCATGCCGTTCTGGCTTGCAGGACTGCGGGTAGCGGTCACTGGCGAATTTGGAACGCAGGCCGCGCGCGCGATGCATGACGGGCTGTTGCTGGTGCCATTGACGTCCAGCTTCGCCTTCATCTCACCGACCAAACTGGTGATCGTCATGCCGCTGCTCGCGCTCATCCCGATCCTGCTGGTGCTTGCCAGTCGGCGCTTCGCCGTGCGTCGTGTTCCAGTCTGGTATGGCGGTCTCGCGCAGGACCCCGAGCGAGCCTCGACCACCGCGCTCACCTTCTCGAACGCGCTGCGCACATTCTACAGTTTTGTCTATCGGCCGACTGAGGAAACCCGCAGGGAATCGAAAGGTGCGCATTACTTCGTGCATCGCCTTGTGTTTTCGCACGACGTTGCGCCGATTTTCGGCCCCTATCTGTTCGCGCCGGCGACACGTATCGTCTTTGGCGCTGCGAGCAAACTCAAAGCGCTGCAATCCGGACACCTCAACTTCTACCTTGCATTGATCGGCGCATTGCTGGTCATCATTCTCGCGCTGGTACTCTACTAACGACAGGCAGATCGACCCGATGTAAATATCGCACATGAAAGTGGGTGACCCATGCAAACTCCCCACGACGCTATGTTGCTTCGCATCTTCTTCGGAAAAGACGACAAGCACGGACACTTGCCGTTACACGAAGCGGTCGTTTTGAAAGCCCGCGAAATGCATCTTCACGGCGCCACAGTGATGGCGGGGCACATCGGGTTCGGACACTCGACCCGAATTCATAGATCGGAAATCCTACGGCTATCGCAGGACTTGCCGATTATCGTGGAAATTATCGATTCTCAGGAAAAGATTGACGCGTTCCTTCCGATCCTTGACGGCATGATGTCGAGCGGTCTCGTTACGCTCGAAAAAGTGAAAGTCCTTCAGTACGGCGCCAATAGCGACCGCGCGACACGGAATTGATAAATCGGGCGGCGCGCCGCAATGCGTCGCTATTCCGGCAGTTTTGGTATCGGGAGGACGGTCCCAATGTCCGGGCTGGGTCACTGGCGGACGCAACGACGATTAATATTTGAGTCTGCTTTTGCCCCGAGGGCGGACATCTATTGCTGATCCCCCACATCTGCATTTGGGGCCGAGAATTTTCGTTCGATTTCAATCGACTACGTCATCTGGCGGGCGCCGGCTCATTTGCCGTGGGGCGTTGATTGCGTGCGAATTCCAAACGCCTTTCCTTTATCACGTCTATCGCTGGCATTGGCGAACCCGTCGGAACCGTCCCTGCACCGATCAAGCGGAATGGCGAGTGAGAGCCGGCCCGGCCGTGGTCGAAATTAGGCTGCAAGTGCGCTACAGCAAGGACACATGCAGCAGGAAAAGGAACAAGTCGCGCTATCCTCGATTGCCGCCTCGGCCGCCCTGACGGTCGCCAAGGCCGTCGTCGGCTTTTTGACCGGCTCGCTGGCGATTCTGTCGGAAGCGGGCCATTCCCTGATCGACCTCGGCGCCACGGTCATGACCTATATCGCCGTGCGCATATCCGGACGGCCCGCCGACGCGGAGCATCAATACGGCCACGGCAAGTTCGAAAGCGTCTCGGCGCTGGCGGAAACCGCGCTTCTGTTCGTGCTCTCGGGCGTGGTGATCTGGGAAGCGGTCAAGCGGCTGACGACACATGACGGGCATCTGGTCGACGCCAACGCCTGGGCCTTCGGCGTCATCATCGTATCGATAGTAGTCGATTTCTTCCGCTCGCGCGCGCTGTCGCGCACGGCCAAGCAGACATCGAGCCACGCGCTGGAGGCCGACGCGCTGCATTTCTCGTCCGACCTGTGGGCCTCACTGGCGGTGCTCGTCGGCCTGGTCGGCGTGCGCCTCGGCCTGTGGTGGGCGGATTCGGCGGCCGCTCTTGCCGTCGCGGTGTTGGTCTGCATCGCCGGCTGGCGGCTCGGGCGCCGCACAGTCGACGCCCTCACCGACACGGCGCCGGCAGGCGCCGCCGCGAAAATCACCGGCATCGCTGCCAAAGTGCCTGGCGTGGTGCGCGTCGAACAGGTGCGCGCGCGTGCGGTCGGCGAGAAGACTTTCATCGATCTCGCCGTCGCGGTGAGCCGCACCATGCCACTCGACCGCGTGAGCGCAATCAAGGAGGCCGTCGCCACCGCCATCGCCAAGCAAATTCCAGGCGCCGAGCCGGTTGTCATCACCGATCCAGTGGCGCTCGACAACGAGACCGTTATGGACCGGGTGATGGTGATCGCGCGCAACCGCGCGCTCGCCGTTCATCACGTGACCGTGCACGAAATCCAGGGGCGGCTGGCGATCTCGCTCGATCTGGAAGTCGACGGCAAGCTGTCGCTCAGCGACGCGCACGCGCTGGCCGACGGGCTGGAAGCCGCCATCGCCGGCGAGCTCGGCGCCGACGTGGAAATCGACACGCACATCGAACCGTTGCAGCCGCACCGCGCATCCGGCCGCGAGGCGCCGCCGGAGCGCGTCAAGGCTGTGACCATCACACTAGCGGAGATCGCCGCCGAAGGCGGCACAATCCGCGACGTGCACGACGTTCGGGTGCGCGAAACCGATGACGGCGAGATTGTCAATTTCCATTGCCGAGTCGACCCCTCCCTGAGCGTGCAGGCGGTGCACGAAAAGGTCGACATAATGGAACGCGCCTTGCGCGCCCGCTCGCCGTCGATCAAGCGCGTCATCGGTCACGCCGAGCCGATGCGCTGACGTTGCTTACGGAAGCAACACCGCCGCACCCTGCAAACGGCCGTCCCGCAAATCCGCGAGCGCTTCGTTGGCTTGCGCCAAGGGATAGCGCGTCACCTCGCATTTCACGTTGGCTTGCGGCGCCACTTTGAGGAACTCATGCGCGTCCGCCCGCGTGAGATTGGCCACCGACTGAACGCGCCGCTCCTCCCAGAGCAACGCATAGGGAAAGCTCGGAATGTCCGACATGTGGATGCCGCCGCAAATGACGCGCCCGCCCTTGCGAACCGCTTTGAGCGCCGCCGGCACCAACGCGCCGACTAGCGCAAAGATGATCGCCGCATCGAGCGGCTCGGGTGGGGCCTCCTCCGAGCCGCCGGCCCAGACCGCGCCGAGCGAACGCGCGAAATCTTGCGCGGCCGTATCGCCCTTGCGGGTGAAGGCGAAGATGCGCCGGCCCTGCCATTTTGCCACTTGCGCCAGGATGTGAGCGGCGGCGCCGAAGCCATAGAGCCCGAGTGTCTTTCCCTCTCCCGCCATACGAAAGCTGCGCCAGCCGATCAGGCCGGCGCAGAGCCAAGGCGCAATCTCGGCATCGTCGCCCGCTTCGCCGAGCGGAAAGCAAAAGCGCGCATCGGCCAGCGCGTGCGTGGCGTAACCGCCATCGCGCGTGTAGCCGGTGAACACCGGCGCGTCGCACAGGTTTTCCGCGTCTTCGCGGCAATAGCGGCAGACGCCGCAGGTTGCGCCCAGCCACGGCACGCCCACGCGCTCGCCGACGGCAAAACCGCTCACCCCCTGCCCGATCGCGGCCACCCGGCCGACGATCTCATGGCCCGGCACGATCGGCAGTTTGGGATGCTCCAATTCGCCGTCAACCACGTGTAGATCGGTGCGGCAGACGCCGCAGGCTTTCACCTCGACCAACACTTCACCAGGCGCCGGCGCCGGCCGCGGCCGCTCGCGCATCGTGAGCGGCGTTTTCGGCCGGTCGAGCACCATGGTGTGCATTGTCGCTATCATTCGTCCTTCCAATTCTCCGGCGGACATCCTAGATCAAATATTCATGCGCACCGACACTGCCCAGCCCATCCGCCTCAAGGATTACCGCCCGCCCGACTGGCTGGTGGACACCGTTTATCTCGACGTTTCGTTGCATCCGGCGCAGACGCGGGTGCGCGCGACCCTGGCGCTTAAGCCAAACAGCCGGGCCCCCGCCGCCCCGCTGGTGCTCGATGGTGACGGCCTCAATCTGGTGTCGCTCAAGCTCGATGGCGCGGAACTCGCGTCCGACAGTTATCTGGTCACGCCCAATCAACTCACCATTCCGCAGCCGCCGAACGCCCCTTTCACGCTCGGGATCGAGACGCTGGTCGATCCGACCGCCAACACCCAGCTCTCCGGCCTCTATCGCTCCAGCGGCACCTATTGCACCCAATGCGAGGCCGAAGGCTTCCGCCGCATCACCTACTTTCCCGATCGCCCCGACGTGATGGCGGTCTACACCACGCGCATCGAGGCCGACAAAGCCGAGACACCGGTGCTGCTCGCCAACGGCAACCTAGTCGATAGCGGCGAGCTCGCCGGCGGCCGTCACTTCGCGATCTGGCACGACCCGCACAAGAAGCCGTCCTATCTGTTCGCGCTGGTCGGCGGCAATCTCGCCCATGTCGAGGACCGTTTCCGAACCATGTCGGGGCGCGAGGTCACGCTGCGCATCTATGTCGAGCCCGGCAAAGAGGACCGCTGCGGCTATGCCATGGATTCGCTCAAGCGCGCCATGCGCTGGGATGAAGAAGCGTTCGGGCGCGAATACGATCTCGATATCTTCATGATTGTCGCCGTCTCCGATTTCAACATGGGCGCAATGGAGAACAAGGGGCTCAACGTCTTCAACGACAAATACGTGCTGGCGAGCGCGCAAACCGCGACCGATGCCGACTACGCCGGCATCGAGGGCGTCATCGCCCACGAGTACTTTCACAACTGGACCGGCAACCGCATAACCTGCCGCGACTGGTTTCAGCTCTGTCTGAAAGAAGGTCTGACGGTTTTTCGCGACCAGGAATTCACCTCCGACCAGCGCTCGCGCCCGGTCAAGCGCATCACCGACGTGCGAAACTTGCGCGCCGCGCAATTCGTCGAGGATGCCGGCCCCTTGGCGCACCCGGTTAGGCCGGAAACATACAAAGAAATCAACAACTTCTACACGAGCACCGTGTACGAGAAAGGCTCGGAAGTGGTGCGCATGGTGCAGACCCTGATCGGCAAAGAAAAATTCCGCGCCGGCATGGATCTCTATTTCGCGCGCCACGACGGCGAAGCGGCAACGGTCGAGCAATTCATCCAGTGCTTCGCCGAGACAAGCGGCCGCGACATGACGCAATTCATGCGCTGGTATCGCCAGGCCGGCACACCGGAAGTCGCCGTCTCCGGCCGCTACGATGCTACGCGCAAAACATTCACGCTCGAATGCAAGCAAGGGCTTGCGCCGACGCCAGGCCAGCCGACCAAGGAACCGATGGTGATCTCACTCTCGCTCGGCCTGGTCGGCAAAGATGGGCGCGATCTGCCGCTCAAGCTCGTGGCCGGCGGGACGATCGAGCGCGGTGTGCTGGTGCTGAGCGAACAGGTGCACACGGTCGAGTTCACCGGTATTGCCGAGCAGCCGGTGCTGTCGATCAACCGCGGCTTTTCTGCGCCGATAAGCTCGTCAGCGATCTGAGCGCTGCCGATTTCGCCTTTCTAGCCGCCCACGACACCGATCCGTTCAACCGCTGGCAGGCGTTGCAGACCATTTCGACGCGGCTCTCGATTGACAACA
The DNA here is from genome assembly GCA_963761245.1 of uncultured Alphaproteobacteria bacterium. GTDB lineage: Bacteria > Pseudomonadota > Alphaproteobacteria > Rhizobiales > Xanthobacteraceae > Pseudolabrys. The sequence continues at coordinate 122,611 of CAVXGN010000032.1, forward strand.
TCGCAGCCCTTCGTGCC
>CAVXGN010000033.1:0-112353 GCA_963761245.1 uncultured Alphaproteobacteria bacterium
GCGCCGTCGATCTTTCCGCTGCTGATCGCGAGCGCCGTTTCGGTCAGCGGCACGAAGACTGGCTCGATGTCGAGGCGCTTAAAGATGGCAATCTCAATGTCGTTATTGGCGCGGATTCGTTTGCCTTTGAGGTCCACAAGTGAGGTGGCCGGCGGACGCAGGTGAAGACTTTCCGGTTCGCTGGCGAATGTCCCTAGAACAAAGAAGTCGTCAAACCCGCGCATGAGGCGGGCCGCGACCAGCTTTGAAAAAACGAGAGTGGCCTCACGTCCGTCCTTGTAGAGACCGGGAAGCTCAATGACCGTGCTGTCCGGGAATAGCTTGCGTTCATAAGGTTGGACGACATAGGCGATATCGGCGATACCGTCTCGCAGCAATTGCGATTGATTGATCGGATATTGCCCGAGTGAGCCGCTGAAATGGACCTCGATTTCAACTCGGTCTTTGCCCTCCTTGTTCACGGCGTCAACAAACGGTTTAACGGCCGCACGATAGAGATGCGTGCGATCCGAACTGAAGAATGCCAGCTTGAGTGTGATCGGCTCGGCTTTGGCCAGGGCCGGCAGCAGGATGACCGCGGCGACAATCAAGCGCAGGAACATGGATTTGACGATCATGGTACCCTCTACGCGGCCGCCGATGAGCCAGGCGCGGCCACGCGCAATTGTTAAAATGCATAGCTTTCATTTCGATTGCGGTATTGAAGATAACTCGATCCACCGCTGTACAATGCACCTAGGCAATTTTACGGAGGCGCGTGTCCGAAATTCTCAGGGTGAAAGCCGGTTCGGCGCCTTGGTCGAATATCGTGCGATTTGCCGCATTCGCGCGCCAGCCGCTTGATTTTGCGGGCGATTGCGGCCACATCCGGGGCCATGAACAAGCCGCTTGCCGCCGCCGATTCGGTTCTCTCGACCCCGCTCGCGGCAGAAGTCGAGCGCCGGCGCACCTTTGCCATCATCTCCCACCCCGACGCCGGCAAAACCACGCTGACCGAGAAGCTCTTGCTGTTCGGCGGCGCTATTAACCTCGCCGGCCAGGTCAAGGCCAAGCGCGACCGCCGCTCCACGCGCTCGGACTGGATGGCGATCGAGCGCGAGCGCGGCATTTCGGTGGTCACCTCGGTGATGACCTTCGATTACGACGGCCGCGTCTTCAATCTGCTCGACACGCCGGGCCACGAGGACTTCTCGGAAGACACCTATCGCACGCTCACCGCGGTCGACTCGGCGGTGATGGTGATCGACGCCGCCAAGGGCATCGAGGCGCGCACCCGCAAGCTGTTCGAGGTCTGCCGGCTGCGCGATATCCCGATCATTACCTTCATCAACAAGATGGACCGCGAGAGCCGCGATCCCTTCGAACTACTGGACGAGATCGAGAAGACGCTGGCGCTCGATACCGCGCCGATGACCTGGCCGATCGGGCGGGGGCGCGATTTCGCCGGCACCTATGACGTCGCCTCCGGCGAGATGCGGCTCGTGAGCCAAGACGGCAAAACCGTGGACCGCCAGCCGCTCGATCTTGCCGCCCTGGCAGCGAAGAATCCGATGCTCGACGCCGCGGCTATCGGTGAGGAACTGGCACTGGTGAAGGACGCCTGCCGGGGCTTCGACTTCGCCTCGTTTCGCGAAGGTCATTTGACGCCGGTATTCTTCGGCTCGGCCTTGAAGAATTTCGGCGTCAAGGACCTGCTCGACGCGCTCGCCGCCTTCGCGCCGCCGCCGCGCGCGCAGGCATCGAACAAGCGGCAGGTCGACGCGCATGAAAGCGGCATGACGGCGTTCATCTTCAAGATTCAGGCCAACATGGATCCCAATCACCGCGACCGCATCGCCTTCGCGCGGCTATGCTCGGGCAAGCTGCGGCGCGGTATGAAGGTTGAGCTCGCGCGCACCGGCAAGCCGATCACGCTGTCGGCGCCGCAGTTTTTCTTCGCGCAGGACCGGGCGCTGGCCGACGAGGCCTATGCCGGCGACGTGGTCGGCATTCCCAATCACGGCACGCTGCGCATCGGCGACACCCTGACCGAGGGCGAGGATATCGCTTTCCTCGGGGTGCCGAATTTCGCGCCGGAAATCTTGAGACGCGTAAAGCTCGGCGACCCGATGAAGGCCAAGAAGTTGAAAGAGGCATTGCAACAAATGGCGGAAGAAGGGGTCGTCCAAGTGTTCCGGCCACTCGATGGCGCGCCGGCGCTGGTCGGCGTGGTGGGGCCGCTGCAGCTCGATGTGCTCAAAGTGCGGCTTTCCGAGGAATATGGCCTCGACATCGCCTATGAGACGCCGGAATTTTCGCTCGCGCGCTGGATTTCATGCCCCGACCGCAAAAAGCTCGACGACTTCGTGCAGGCCAATTATTCGAGCGTCGCCGAAGATCTGGACGGCGACAAAGTGTTCATGGCGCGCAACCAGTTCATCCTCGACTACACGCGCGAGCGTGCGCCGGGCTTGGTGTTCACCGATATCAAGGACGTGAAGAAGGCGGCTTGATCGGCGTCGCCTGGCCGTCAGCGCGGTAGCCCTCTGCTAGCAAGCGGGCCCAAACCGCGTGCTTGCACGACAAGGAAGATGATAAAGAGCGCCGCGCTTGCCGCGATCCAAGCCCACGAGCGCGGAATCCGCGATGGATTGCTATCGCGCGCGGCTCTTTTAGCAGCGAACAACAGGCCGAGCGGTGCGATGCCGAGCGTCAGGAAACCTTCAATGGCGCTGCGAGCCGGCGCCGGCTGCCACATGAGGCCGGCGATGACCGCGGAGATTGCGCTAGCGGCATAGGCGATGCCGACCGCCTGCCATCGGGGCGCAACTTTACGCGCTAGCACCGCGGTCGTCAGTGCGATCGTGTAAGCATAAGCGGCGATCCCAACCGCTATGAAGATAGGACGCCAGATTGAAGGCCAATGATTGCGGCGGGCAATGATCGCCCAGTCATCGCCGTTGATCGCGGCGTGGTCGATCAATTGGCCGGCAAACCAAAACAGGCTGATGGCGCCGAATAAAGTCAGGACAAAGCGCGCGACGCGGCCGGTCCTTTCAATCGATAATAAGCCAAATGCCGCAAGGCCGGCGACAAGGCTTGCAATCGGGCCCGCGGCGTCGGCCAGGGAGGTAGCGCCCTGGCAGCGAAACCAGATCGACGTCAGCAAAGTGATGCGGCCGCCGTCCATGACACAGCCGAGTCCGTGGCCAAGTGCCTCATGGCAGAAGGCGGCTAAGGTCGCGGCGAGAACACCCGCCGCAATGACTGTCGCCGTGTCGTCCGACAGCGGACGAGGGGATTGTACGTCCAAACCGATTGCTCGCTCCGCTCGGGGACTGTTCGGCTCATTTCTTCTCGATATTGGCCGCCTTGATCACCGGCGCCCAGCGCGCGATCTCGCCGTCGATGCGCGCGCGGAATTCTGCCGGGCTTGAGCCCACCGGCTCCATCAGTTGCTTTGCCAGCTTCTCGCGCACCTCCGGCAGCTTGATGATCGCGACGACGTCCGCATTGATCTTGTCGACCATTGCTTTGGGCGTGCCGCCGGGTGCGATCAGCCCCATCCAGGCGTCGGCTTCCACGTCGATGCCGCTTTCCTTCAGCGTCGGCACATCGGGCAGATAGGGCGAGCGCTTGGCGGTCGAGACCGCGAGCATCTTCACCTTGCCGGCCTTGGCTTGCGAGACGACTGAGGCCGCCGGCATGCAGGCCATCTGCGCCTCGCCGCGGATCACCGCCAGGATCGCCTGCGGCGAACTCTTGTAGGGCACGTGAACGATGTGGGTGCCGGATTTGATCGCAATCGCTTCCATCGCGAGTTGCGACAGCGAGCCGGTGCCGATGGAAGCGAAATTGTATTTGCCGGGGTCTTTCTTGAGCAGCGCTACCAGATCGGCGACGGAATTGACCTTGAGTTCGGGATTAACCGCCAACGCACTCGGCTGCGTGATCAATTGAGTGATCGGTGCGATGTCCTTCTTCGGGTCATAGGGCAGATGGGCAAACAGCAGCGTGTTGATGGCAAGCGGCCCGCCGATGCTGATGCCGATGGTCGCGCCGTCCGGCGCGGCCTTGGCCACCGCCTCGGTGCCGAGATTGCCGCTGGCGCCGGGCTTATTCTCCACCACAAAGGCACTGTCCGGGTATTTCTGCTTGAGCCGGTCGGCGATGATGCGCGCGACCACGTCGGGCGTCGAACCGGCGCCGAAGGGGACCATGATCTTCACGGTCTTGGTGGGCCAAGTCTGCGCCATTCCCGGCGCGGTGGCGACAAACAAAAGCAGTAGCGATACGACAAAGCGCTGTGAGCATTCTGCTTCTCCCTAGCCGACGTCGCGCCCGAGATAGGCGCCGTCGCCTTGCAGCATTTGTTGCAGCGTCTCGACCGGAATATCCGCGGCGGCGGCGTTTCCGGCAAGCAAAAGATGGGCGGCGGTTCCGGCCGCCTGGCCCATCACAAAGCAAGGGCCGCTGACGCGCGCGGCCGATTGGCCTTCATGCGTCATCGATGCGCAGCGCCCGGCCATCAGCAGATTGTCGAGCCCGCGCGGCACCAGCATGTGATAGGGCAGGTGATTGAAACCGCGTGATGCCGGAATGTCCGGCCAGCGCCAGACAACGTCGCCGGCGACGTGGTTCTCGACCGGCCAGCAATTGACTCCGACGGTGTCGGAGAAACTCGCGCAGCTCAGCACATCGTCGGCGGTGAGCTGATAGTGGCCGGCAATTCGCCGCGTTTCCCGCACGCCGAGTTGCGGTGGAATGTCGACGATGTAGGCGTCCCCAAAGCCGGGTGCTTCGCGGCGCAGGAATTCGAAGAACGCCAACGCCTGGCGCCGGCCCTCGATTTCTCCGGCGCTGAATTCGTGCGCGTCGGTGGCGTCGACCGCACGGCCATCCGCTGTCTTGATCTGCGTGACGTTGACGCGCCATTCGCTGGAATGTTTTTGCGGCCGCACGATTGCGCCCTTACGCGGAAATTTCACGCCACGCTTTTCGGCGGCATCCATCAGCGCCGGTATCGTTCGCCAGGCTTCGCCCGCGGCCGCGGTATCGACGCCGTTGATGCGAAACATCGTCGTCGGATAGAGCAGGTGACCATCGTCATCGCCCTTCTCGAACGGCGCGCCGGCGAAGGCTGCAAGGTCGCCGTCGCCGGAACAGTCGATGAAGGCGCGACCGAGAATGGCGCTGCGGCCGGATTTCGTTTCGATCAGCAGCGCATTGATCCGACGTCCGCCATCCGTCGCGACGCCGACGGCAAGGGCGTGAAAAAGCACATCGACATTGTTTGAGAGCAGCAAGTCGTCGGCCGCGCACTTGTAGGCGGCGGTGTCATAGGCTTGCGCGAAAATCTTGCCGAGCACCAGATGCGGCGCATTCAAACCGCCGAGGCGATCGATGCGCGCCAGCAGCTCATCGGCGATGCCGTGCACCACCTGCCTGATCTCGCCATGCACATTGGCGTGCAAGCCGCAGAAATTGGTGACGCCGGCGGCGGTCCCCATGCCGCCGAGAAAGCCGTAGCGCTCGACCAGCAAGACTTTGCGGCCGTGCATGCCGACGGCGGTCGCCGCCGCAATCCCGGCAGGGCCACCGCCCAGCACGACCACGTCGTATTCGCCGAAAACGGGTGTTTTGCGCTCTGGTTCGGTGAGGAAGTCCAGGCCTGCGGCCATCAATAAGACCTATGCGCCAAGGCGGCTTGCAATGGCCGCCGTGATCCTCTACTGCGGCGGGCGACCGTCGGCAATGCGTTCTGCGAGTGGAGCATGGGCCTCGCAATTCTCGTCCTCGGGCTGGTCATCTTCCTTGGCAGCCACGTCTTTGTGACCTTCCGCGACAGCCGCGCCAACCTGATCGCGCGGCTCGGCAACGGCTATCGTGCGCTGTTCGCGCTGGTCGCGATCGTCGGGCTTGCTCTGATCGTGTGGGGCTTCGGGCAATACCGCGCCCATGAGTGGGTCCAGATCTGGTCGCCGCCTGCCTTCATGCGGCACATCACCGTCGGGTTGATGCTGATCGCATCGATCCTGGTCACCGCCGCATTCATCCCCAGTCATATCAAGGCCAAGGCGAAGCATCCGATGCTCGCCAGCGTGAAGACCTGGGCCTTCGCGCATCTGCTTTCCAACGGCGATCTCGGCGGCATTCTGCTGTTCGGCTCATTTTTGGCCTGGGGCGTCTATTCTCGCATTGCCGCCAAGCGGCGCGGCGACGCCGGCGCGACAACGACACCGTCCGGCTGGACCGGTGACATCATTGTCGTGGTCGTCGGCATCGTCGTCTTCCTCGCGCTCGGCTATCTTTTCCATCCGTATGCCATCGGCCTGCGCGTGTTCGGGAGTTAAATCGTGTCAGTGCAAAGCGAAATCAGGCGGCTCACCGCCCCGGACATTTTCGCGCGCAAGGGCGGCGACCCGATCGTGTCCCTGACCTCGTATCACGCGCACACGGCGCGGCTGGTCGACAAATATTGCGACGTGATCCTGGTCGGCGACTCGCTCGGCATGGTGATGCACGGGCTGGAAACCACCGTGCCGGTGACGCTCGACATGATGATCCTGCAGGGCCACGCGGTGATGCGCGGCTCCAAGCGGGCGCTGGTGGTGGTGGATTTGCCGTTCGGGTCCTACGAGGCCTCGAAAGAGCAGGCCTTCATGACCGCGGTGCGCGTGCTGAAGGAAACCGGCTGCGGCGCCATCAAGCTGGAAGGCGGCCGACGCATGGCCGAAACCATTGGCTTCCTTGTGGAAAGGGGCGTGCCGGTGATGGCTCATGTCGGGCTGACGCCGCAGGCGATCAACGTGCTGGGCTCGTTCCGCGCGCAGGGGCGCGAGGAGGCGGACTGGGGCGCGATCGAGGAGGACACGCTGGCGGTGGCGCAAGCGGGCGCATTTTCCGTTGTGATTGAAGCAGTCGCCGAGCCGCTTGGCGCGCAAGCTCACGGCGGCTGTACCGATTCCGACCATCGGAATCGGCGCCAGCCCCGCCTGTGACGGACAAATTTTGGTGCTGGAGGACATGCTCGGGCTGTCGCCGCGCGTGCCGAAATTCGTCAAGCGTTACGGTGACTTAGGGCCGTCCATTGAGAAAGCGGTTGCGGATTATGCGGCCGATGTCCGCTCTCGTGCGTTCCCCGGTCCCGACCAGGTCTATGCGATGAAGGGCAAGAAGCCCTAAGCCTCTGAGATAATAACGATTGTCGGCCGCGGCTTTGCCTTGCGCTTGCCACATGGCTAGGTTACCCGCCACGCCGGACGGCCCGAGGGGAGGGCCGCGAACACCGCCGAACATCTTGTTCTTGCCGATGTTCTCGCCGGACATGTTGGGGTCTCGCCGCCAGATGCCGTCTTTGTCTGATTTGTCCCGCTCCGGAGGACTTCGTGGCTGACATCTTTCACGAAGTCGACGAGGAAGTCCGCCGCGAACAGCTCAAGAAGCTGTGGGAGCGCTACAGCGGACTGATCATCGCGGTCGCTGTGCTGTTCGTCGCCGGCATCGGCGCCTGGCGCGGCTATGAATGGTGGGAGCAGCGCAAGGCGGCGGCCGCCGGCGCCCAGTTCGAGCAGGCGGTGACGCTGAGCGAAGAGGGCAAGCATCAGGAAGCCGAAGCCGCCTTCGCCAAGATCGCGTCCGATGCGCCGGGCGGCTACCAAGTGCTGGCGCGGCTGCGCGCCGCCCAAGAGTTGGCGCAGACCAAGCCCGCCGATGCGGTCAAGGCCTATGACGCCATCACCGCCGATGCGTCGGTCGGCGAGGCCATGAAGGATCTCGCCGCTGTGCGCGCCGGCTTGTTGCTGGTCGACACCGCCCCGTTCAGCGAGATGCAGCAGCGGCTGGAGCCGCTGACCGCGTCCAACCGCACCTTCCGCCACACCGCGCGCGAGTTGCTGGCGATGTCGGCCTGGCGCAATCACGACTACACCGCCGCGCGCAAATACATCGACATGATCAATCTCGACGCCGCCTCGCCGCCCGGCACCCGCGGGCGCGCCGAGGTGCTGGCGGCGCTGATCGCCGCCGAAGATAAGAAGGGCTAACCGACCATGCGCCGCGTGTCTCGCGTCGTGATCCTGTCCGCGCTTCTGGCGCTCGGTCCCATGCTCGCGGGCTGCGAGAACATGGACCTGGACAATCTCGACATCTTCGGCCTCAACAAAAAGAAAAAATTGCCGGGCACGCGCGAGCCGGTGTTCCCGAACGGCGTGCCGGGCGTGTCGCAAGGCGTGCCGCCGGAATATTTGCAGAGCAATCAGCACATGGTTGACACCGGCGCGCAAACCGCGCTGCCGGGCAGCAACCAGAACCCGGCGGTGGCGAGCGTGCAAAGCGCGCCGCCTGTGCAAGCCGCGCCGGGCGCGCCGCGGCAAATAACGCCGGCTGTGGAGCAGGCGAGGCGGCCGGCACCGCCGGCTGCAAGACGCACGGCGGCGGTCGCGCCGGTGGAAAAACCGAAGCCGAAACCCAAGGCCAAAGCCCAAACCCAAGCCGAAGCCGCAGGTGGCGAAAAAGAAAGAGCCGCCGAAGGCGCAAACCGCGAGCCAGCCGGACCAGGCGCCGTGGCCGGCGCAAAAGAAAGAGCAGTCGGCTTGGCCTAGCCAGCAGCAGCAGGCGCAGACGCCTTGGCCGGGCCAGAAGCAGCAAGCGACACAGCCGTGGCCCGGCACGCAGACCAGCACCAGCCAGAGCGGCACGTCGCCCTGGCCGTCGACGACGGCGCCGGCGCCGGGCACGTTCACGCGGTGATGTGAGCCGATGCTGGCGCGTGCGCTTGACGCACGCCCGCTGCTGTACGGCTGGTTTGGAACGCGGCAGCCGTTTTACGACAGTTCAAATGCGCCCCCGGGACGCCGGCCACCTCCGGTACGGCGGCGCGCCATTGCGGTCGCGCCACCGCTGACTTGCAAGATCAACTAATGACCCGCTTCCTTGGCATCGACCACCCTCTCATTCTCGTGCGCGACATCGATGAGGCTGCCAGGCGCTACGAAGCGTTGGGCTTCCGGATCGCGCCGATTGGGAAACATCCTTGGGGCACAAGCACCGCGCTGGCAATATTCAAGGGCTGCGCGCTCGAACTCATGAGTATTTACGACGAGACCTTGGTCGACGAGAAACCGATTGGCGCTTTCCGATTTGGGCGGACGATCCGTGACCACCTTGCGGCGCGTGAAGGCATTTCCTTGCTTGCCTTGCATAGTGAGGACGCCGAGGGCGATATCGCGATCGTGCAGAGCCGCGGGGTCGTTTGTCAGGGCGCGATAGAGTTTGGAAGGGATGTCGTCCTTCCGGACGGACGCAAAGACCGCACAGCGACAACTCTGAAAATTCTGCACGCGACGGATCTGCCGCGCCTATCGAATTTTGCCTGTCAGCAGCATCGCCCCGAACTGATTTACGTTCCAAGTTGGCTCGACCATCCGAACAGGGCCTATGGCATCAGCCAGGTCACAATTCTCGCGGAAAAGGCAGATCAGCCGCGCGTGCGAGCGCGGCTTGCCGGGCTTTACGGCAATACCGCTCTCTTCGATTTCATTGATGGGTTTGGCGCGAGAACAGGAAATGGAAATTTTATCGTTATCGATCGCGCCGCAGCGGTGGAGCGGTATGGTTCGCTGCCGCCAGATCTCGTCTGCGAGCCCGAGCCTTGTTATATCGCCGTCGACATCAGGGTGCCTGACGTCGCGACGGTAGTTCCGTTTGCCGAAGCTGCCGGTACCACTTTCCGCACCGCTGGACGCAGCCTCCTTATTACGGATGCGCAATACTACGGAAATGTGTTTCTCACTTTCGTGCCGCCGGAAGCGTCGAACCCTTGATATGTGGGCAGTCGAGGCAACTGTGCGGCGGCCGTCGCGTATCGGCCTCAATGTCGGCATTTGGCCCTTCGCGACGTTTGCTGTGTTGCAACATAATGTCTGCATGCGGGCGTAGAGCAGACGTGAAGCGGACGTCCTGTCGGGCGCCCCGTCAATCGCGTGGATTTAGAATTCATTAACCATCTAAGTTCTTAATCTTACGTCGCGCGGCCACGTGATCGAGGGGACCGCATGCGACAGACAGCGATACGATTATTCCAATTCTCTGTTCTGTTTGGCTTCAGCCTTGCTATCGGCGCGGCAGACGCGCGCTGGAAGCCGGAATATGCCAGCGCCCCACAAGCGGTCCAAGACTGGTACCGAAACGCCGAGCTCACACCGCAAGCGCGATTCCGCTTTGCATTTACAAAATGCTGTGAGCATGCCGATGTGGTGAAAACGCAGTTTCGCGTGAATCGGACCGATGCAAGAGACGAATGGTATTGGCTTGACGGCGCAAAGTGGCGACGCGTGCCAGACGACATCATTCATTGGGGCGAAACCGCGCCAAGCAAACAGCCGACGCTATTTGTCTACCGAGGCAAAGCGACCTGCTTTTGGCCGGGCGATTCCGGAATCTAACGCAATCGAACAATAAGCCCCTGTCCTAGGCGGCAGCTATTCGGCTGCGTCGCTTGCCTCAACTCAAATGCGGGCCCGGGCCGCCGGCCCCGGCAAATAGTTGCGGCGTCTCGCAGCAGCCATCAGGGCGCTTGATTCATGGCGCTTGATTTATGGGGGCGGGCGCGACCATACAGCTTGCCAAATTCCTTGATGGATTGCCGGGTTAACCGACCCCATGCCTTTCACCGTCGCCATTGTCGGCCGGCCCAATGTCGGCAAATCGACCCTGTTCAACCGGCTGGTGGGCCGGCGGCTGGCGCTGGTCGACGACACGCCGGGGGTGACGCGCGACCGCCGCGAGGGCGAAGGCCGGCTCGGCGATCTCGATTTTACCGTGATCGATACCGCAGGATTTGAAGAATCGGCGCCTGAGAGCCTGTCCGGCCGCATGCGGGCGCAGACCGAGACCGCGATCGCGCAAGCCGATGCGATCTTCTTCATGATCGATGCGCGCGCCGGCCTGATGCCGGCCGATCGCGCCTTCGCCAGCCTGACGCGCAAGTCCGGCAAGCCGACGGTTCTGATCGCCAACAAGATGGAAGGCACGGCCGGCGAGGCCGGGCGGCTGGAGGCCTATGCGCTTGGGCTCGGCGAGCCAATTCCGATTTCCGCCGAGCACAACGAAGGCCTGTCCGATCTCTACGACGCGCTGCGCGCTGCCCTGCCGACGCAGACCGCCGAGGCGGCGCAAGAGAGCGCCGACGATGGGCCGCATCCGATCCGCGTCGCCATTGTCGGACGGCCGAACGCGGGCAAGTCGACGCTGATCAACCGGCTGATCGGCGAGGAACGGCTGCTCACCGCGCCGGAGGCCGGCACCACCCGCGACTCCATCGCGGTCGATCTGGATTGGCATGGGCGCAAATTCCACCTGCACGATACAGCGGGGCTGCGCCGGCGCTCGCGCATCGACGAGAAGCTGGAGAAGCTGTCGGTCGCCGACGCGCTCAACGCGATCCGCTTCGCCGAGGTCGTGGTCGTGCTGCTCGACGCGGCGGTCGCCTTCGAGGAGCAGGACCAGCGCATTGCCGATCTGGTGGAGCGGGAAGGGCGCGCTTTGGTGATCGCGATCAACAAATGGGATTTGCAGGAGGCCAAGCCCGGCGCCATCGGCAAGCTGCGCGAGCTGGCCGACGAGAAGTTGACGCAGCTCAGGGGGGTGCCGCTGGTGGCGGTGTCGGGCCTCACCGGCGAAGGCCTCGACCGGCTGATGCAGACGATCGTCGACGCCTACGCGGTGTGGAACAAGCGCGTGGCGACGGCGGCGCTGAATCGCTGGTTCGAGGACGCGCTTTCGGCGCATCCGCCGCCGGCCGTGTCGGGGCGGAGGCTCAAGCTCAACTACATCACGCAATCGAAAAGCCGGCCGCCGAGCTTCGTTCTGTTCTGCACGCGCGCCGACGCGCTGCCCGACGCCTACAAGCGCTATCTGGTCAATTCATTGCGCGACACATTCGCTCTGCCGGGCACGCCGATCCGCCTGACGCTGCGCGAGAAGGACAATCCGTTCAAAGGCCGGGCGCGACGGAAGCGGTGAGGGTCGCCTCATCTTTGCCTGTCACCCCCGGACTTGACCCGAGGGTCCATGACGTCGCGCCATCATATCTCTACGTTCGGCTGCCGTGACGCGGTCTCATGGATTGTCGGGTCAAGCCCGACAATGACATCTACGTACGCGCTGGCTTCGACCGCCTACTGCTTCACGCAGACCGCGGTCATGCCCTGCGAGGCGGCGCATTTGGCGGACGCCGGCTGCACCTGGGCTGCCATCGGGACATCAGCTAGGCAGACGGCGGACGCGATCACCTCGCCGCCCTGACAGCTGATCGAGCAACCGGCGGTGCGGCAGTCCGCGGCGGTGCGCTGAATGACACGAAGCGCTGCGCTGCTCTGTCCCGCGGGTCCTGCCGGCCCCTGCGGTCCAGGCGGTCCCTGGTCGCCTTTCGCTCCGACGTCGCCTTTATCGCCCTTCGGGCCTTTCGGTCCCATCGGGCCGGGCGGGCCTGCCTGGCCTGCTGGTCCTGCCGGGCCGGCCGGTCCCGCCATGCCGACCGCACCGGCCGGACCGGGAGGACCGACATCGCCTTTCGGGTCCCGCCGGGCCCGCCGCGCCTGCAGGGCCGACCGGCCCAGCCGGACCCGCCGGTCCTTGCGCGCCGGCAACGCCCTTGTCTCCCTTGGGACCCACGGGCCCCGCCGGTCCGGCGGCGCCTTGCGGTCCTTCGAAGCAGCCAGCCAGCAGAAAAGCCGCGGCCAAAAGAGCCGATGCCGTCAAGATTTCGCATAGTATTTCCTCCCCTTGTGCCGCTTTGACGTCGCGTGCGGCTTTTATGACTGTCACACGTTGTTCGCCCCGTCTCAGTCGACGCACGATTGACGCGCGTCCGCGTTCCTTCTCAACCGTCCTCCACCGCTGGAATGCCGCTCGCTGTGACCGGCATTCATTGTTGCTGTGATCATGAAGCGTAACCCGGATGCCACGGGATACAAGTTGAATTACACGTGCTGCGACATTGCGGCGGTTCCTATCATCGCGCCGCAACATAACCGTTTGCTGACAATACGAGCCGATCCGTTCGCACCGTTACGGAAAGAAGGTAGGATCGGCAGCGGCGACGGCTCGGGGCGAAGGAGCAATCTATGACCAAGCCCAAGAATGGCGCGCGCGTGGTCGTCTCCAAAGACGGACCCTACGTCGTCAGCGGCAATATCCCGCTCGCGCAGCAGATCATCGGGACCGATGCCGAGGGCGGCTCGGAGCAGTGGATCGAGGGCAAGACGATTCCCGCGCGCGAGCGCTATTCGCTGTGCCGCTGCGGCCAGTCGGGCAACAAGCCGTTCTGCGACGGCAGCCATTCGAAGATCGGCTTCGATGGCAGCGAGACCGCAAGCCGCCAGCCTTATCTGACGGAAGCGCGCTTCTTCGACGGTCCGGCGATGCTGCTCACCGATGTCGAAAGCCTGTGCGCCTTCGGCCGCTTTTGCGATCCCAACGGCAAGGTGTGGCACCAGGTCAGCCGCAGCGACGAGCCCGAGGTGCAAGCGATGTTCGTGCGCCAGGTGCAGAACTGTCCGGCCGGCCGGCTGGTCGCGTGGGACAAGCAAACCCGCAAGCCGGTGGAGCAGGAGCTTCCGGTATCGATCGGTCTGATCGAGGATCCCGAGCAGGATTGTAGCGGACCGCTCTGGCTGCGCGGCGGTATCGCCGTGGTCTCGGCGGACGGTTTCGAATACGAGGTGCGCAATCGCGTCACGCTCTGCCGCTGCGGCGCTTCGCAGAACAAGCCGTTCTGCGACGGCGCGCATGCCTCGATCAAATTCAAAGACGAATAGGCGCCGGCAACGTCTTTTTCCGCGCGCTTAAGACGGCGGATTGAAGCTGAGAAATTTGCCGGCACGATAGTCGTAAATCTTGCCGTTCTCGCTGCAATCGGGAAGGCACAGCGGCACAATCGTCTTCACGACTTCTTCAGCCGTCGGCAGCGTCATCGGATCGATGCCGGGAAAGGCCGTGGCATACATGCGCGTGCGGGTCGGGCCCGGCGCGACCAGATTGGCGCGCACGGGCGTGTTGGCGCATTCCGTGGCGTAGGAGGCAACCAGCGCTTCCAGCGCCGACTTGGAGGCGGCGTAGGGCGCCCAGTAGGCGCGCTGCTTGTGCGCGACGCCGGAGGTCAGGAACACCGCGCGGCCGGCGCTGGCGCGCTTGAGCAAGGCGTCCATGCAGCGCAGGAGCTGCCAATTGGCGTGGACGTTGACGGCGAAGGTGCTCTCCCAATCCTTCGGCTCGATATGAGAGATCGGCGACAGCGGGCCGAGCACGCCGGCATTGCCGATGAGCACGTCGAGCCGCTGGTAGCGCTCGTTGAGCGCAAGCGCCAAGCGCACGATGCCGTCTGAAGTCCTTGACGTCGAGCGGCACCAGCGTGGCCGAGCCGCCGATGCGCCTTGATCTTGTCGTCGAGCTCTTCCAGCCCGCCGACCGTGCGCGCCACCGCCACGATATGCGCGCCGGCCTCGGCCAGCGCCAAGGCGAGCGCCGCGCCGATGCCGCGCGAGGCGCCGGTGACGAGCGCGATCTTGTCGGCGAGGGGTTTGGGATCGCTCATGTGTTCGTCATGCCCGGCTTCGTGCCGGGCATCCACGCCTTGTTTGTCGGAAGCTTTGTAAAGACGTGGATGGCCGGGACAAGCCCGGCCATGACGGTTGTTTTAGATCGCCTCCGCCAGCAGCGACAACTGCCGCGGGCTGGAGTCGGTGCCGGCCTGGTCGGTAAGCGGGGTCGGGTAGTCGCCGGTGAAGCAGTGGTCGGTGAATTGCGGCCGCACCGGATCGCGCCCCTTCTCATAGCCCATCGCCCGGTAGATGCCGTCGACCGACAGGAAGGCCAGCGTATCCGCGCCGATGAATTCGCGCATGCCTTCCAGATCGTGCGTCGCCGCCAGCAGCTTGTCGCGCTCGGGCGTGTCGATGCCGTAATAATCGGGATGCGTGATCGGCGGCGAGGCGATGCGGAAATGCACCTCGCGCGCGCCGGCGTCGCGCATCATCTTCACGATCTTGGAAGAGGTGGTGCCGCGCACGATCGAGTCGTCGACCAGCACGATGCGCTTGCCGTTGACCACGGCGCGATTGGCGTTGTGCTTGAGCCGCACGCCGAGCGCGCGGATCTGCTGGGTCGGCTCGATGAAGGTGCGGCCGACATAATGGTTGCGGATGATGCCGAGCTCGTAGGGAATGCCGGAGGCGTGCGAGAAGCCGATCGCCGCCGGCACGCCGGAATCCGGCACCGGCACGATGACGTCGGCCTCGGCCGGCGCTTCTTGCGCCAACTGCGCGCCCATCGCCTTGCGCACGTCATAGACCGGCCGGCCGCCGACGATCGAGTCCGGCCGCGCGAAATAGATGTACTCGAAGATGCAAGGCCGCGGCGGCATGCGGCGGGAACGGCTTGTGGCTGTGGGCGCCGTCCTCGTCGAACACCACGACTTCGCCGTTCTCGATGTCGCGCACGTATTTGGCGCCGATGATGTCGAGCGCGCAGGTCTCCGAGGCCAGCACCGGGCAGCCTTCAAAGGTGCCGTAGACCAGCGGGCGGATGCCGAGCGGGTCGCGGGCGCCGACCAGCTTCTTGTTGGTGAGGCCGACGAAGGAATAGGCGCCTTCCAATTGGCGCAGCCCGTCGATGAAGCGGTCGACAAAGCGGTTGCGGTGCGAGCGCGCGACCAGGTGCAGGATCACCTCGGTGTCGGAGGTCGACTGCATCATGGCGCCGTCGTGCACCAGTTGGCGGCGCAGCGTCAGGCCGTTGGTGAGATTGCCGTTATGGCCGACCGCGAAGCCGCCGGCATTGAGCTCGGCGAACAGCGGCTGCACGTTGCGCAGGATGGTTTCGCCGGTGGTCGAATAACGCACATGGCCGACCGCCACCAGACCGGGCAGGCGGTCGATGATCTCACGCTTGGCGAAGGCGTCGCCGACCAGGCCGAGCCGGCGCTCGGAGTGGAAGCGCTTGCCGTCGAAAGAGACGATGCCGGCGGCCTCCTGGCCGCGATGCTGGAGCGCGTGCAGGCCGAGCGCGGTGATGGCGGCGGCGTCGGGATGGCCGAAGATGCCGAACACGCCGCATTCCTCGCGGAGCCGGTCGGCATTCGGATCGAAGACTGTGTCCATGCCGCTCGCCTCGCTTGCGTCGTGATGGTCTGGCATCGCTACCGGGTTCCGCTCGCCTGGGTCTCGATCAGCTGCTGCATGGCGGTGCGCTGGGACTTGCCGTAGCCGCCCGGGCCGCGCAACTCCGAACGATCGGGATTGGCATCCGGGGGTTCCTGCTCTTCCTGCTTCTTCGGCCGCAACCTCTTCAAGATGGTGTTTTCGGGGTCTTCCGGCAACAGCGAGATCAGCCATTGTCCCGTGCTTTGCAGTACGACTTTCGACTTGGCGTTCTGCACCCAGTCCGGCTGCGCCTTGGTCGGAACCAGCCAGGCAAAGAACAGGAAGGCGACCACCACGATAATGAGCCCGCGGCCGAGGCCGAACAGGAAGCCGAGGGTGCGGTCGAGCGCGCCCACCCGGCTGTCGAGGATCATGTCGGAGATGCGCACGGTGATGACCGAGACGATCAGCAGCGTGATCAGGAAGATGCCGCCGATGGTGACGGCTTTGGCCACGATGTCGCTGGAGATGTATTGCTGGGTGATCGGCGCCACCCGGTTGAACGAATAAAGCGTCACCAGCGCCGCGATACCCCAGGCCGCGATCGACAGGATCTCGCGCATGAAGCCGCGGATCATGGCGAGCAGCCCGGAGACCAGCATGACCAACAACAAGATGATGTCGAGCAAGGTGATCGGCATCGGCGTAACGTCAACTCCGCGAATCCAGGCCGGCCACGGGGGTCCCGGAAAAGGACGGCAATGTCGCTCTTAAGTGCTTAATATTATGCTCATTCCTGCCAAGCGCGGGCCGTCAAGGAGTGGCGGCGCATGCCCCCGGCGCCCCGTGTATAGCGGGGCGTCGCGGTGCCGTCATCCGTCTTGTCCACCACTTTTGGCGAAGCTGGGGCGGCGGCCGCGGGCGGCAATATCGGCCACCATTGTGGCGAGGCTTGCCACATCGGTGACCTTCAGTTCGGCGGCATCGGCGCGCGCGGATTCCGGCACCACGGCACGCGCAAAGCCGAGCTTGGCGGCTTCCTTGAGCCGGGCCGGCGCCTGCGCCACCGGCCGCACGGCGCCCGACAGCGATACTTCGCCGAAATAGACCGCATCGGCCGGCAGCGGCGCATTGGCGAGCGAGGAGACGAGCGCGGCGGCGGCGGCGAGATCGGCCGCCGGCTCCTGGATGCGCAGGCCGCCGGCGACATTAAGGTAAACGTCGTGGCCGCCGAGCCGGACACCGCAATGCGCCTCCAGCACCGCCAGCACCATCGACAGCCGGCTCGGATCCCAGCCGACCACCGCGCGGCGCGGGGTGCCGAGCGAGGAGGGCGCCACCAGCGCCTGGATTTCCACCAGCAGCGGCCGCGTGCCTTCGATGCCGGCGAACACCGCGGTGCCGGGTTGCCCGAGATCGCGCTCGGACAAAAACAGCTCGGACGGGTTGGCGACCTCACGCAGAGCCGGCGCCGGTCATCTCGAACACGCCGATCTCGTCGGTCGGCCCGAAGCGGTTCTTCACCGCGCGCAGGATGCGGAACTGGTGCGAGCCCTCGCCCTCGAACGAGAGCACGGCGTCGACCATGTGCTCGACCACGCGCGGGCCGGCGATCTGGCCGTCCTTGGTGACGTGACCGACCAAGATGATGGCGGCGCCCGAGCGCTTGGCGTAGCGGATCAGCGCCTGCGCCGATCCGCGCACTTGCGTCACCGTGCCGGGCGCGGACTCCACCATGCCGGTCCACATGGTCTGGATCGAATCGATGACGATCGAGCCGCGGCGTCTTGCCGTCCGACAGCGTGGCGATGATGTCTTCGACGGAAGTTTCCGCCGCGAGCTCGACCGGCGCGGCGCCAAGCCCCAGGCGTTCGGCGCGCAAGCGCACCTGGGCGACCGCTTCCTCGCCGGAGATATAGACGGCGCGGTGGCCGTTGCGCGCCATAGCGGCGGCCGCCTGCAGCAACACGGTCGATTTGCCGATGCCGGGGTCGCCGGCCATCAACAGCACCGAGCCGCGCACCAAGCCGCCGCCGGTGACGCGATCGAATTCGGCGATGCCGGAGGGCAGGCGCGGAGCCTCATGCGCCTCGCCGGTGAGCGGCTCGAGCGCGAACAGGCGGCCCTTGCCGGGTTTGCGGCCGGGACCGGCGGGACGTTCGGCGCCTTCCTCGGAGAGCGTGTTCCACTCGCCGCAGGCTTCGCACTTGCCCTGCCAGCGGCTGAAGGCGGCGCCGCAGTTCTGGCAGATGAAGCTGAGGCTGCGCTTGGACATGAGGGAATTGCCGCTGAGACAATGGCCTGGAGCCTAAAACGACGACGAGAACAATACAAGAACATTCTTTAACAAAGCGCTTATTCCAACGGAAAACCGGCTCAGCCCGCCCGGTAGACGCGGTGATAGCGGCTGCCGAGGCTGGTGAGCACCTCGTAGCCGATGGTGCCGGCGGCGCGGGCGAAGTCATCGACGCTGATGTCGTCGCCGATCAGCGTGGCCAGATCGCCGCGGCGGCCGGTGCCGGCGGGCAGGTCGGAAATGTCGATCGCCGTCAGATCCATCGATATGCGTCCGGCGATCGGGCAGCGCGCGCCGGCGACGATCGCTTCGGCGCCCGCTGCCTTGTCGGTCGAACTGGCGGCGCGGAAGTAACCGTCGGCATAGCCGACCGCGGCGACCGCGATGCGCGATGTGCGTTTGGCGGTGTAGGTGGCGTCGTAGCCGATGGTTTCGCCGCGCGCCACGGTGCGCACCTGCAGGATGCGCGCCTGCAACTTGATCACCGGCTGCATCGGGTTGGGACGTCCGGGCATCGGGTTGACGCCGAAGAGCGCGACGCCGGGGCGCACCAGGTCGCAATGGGCGGCGTCGTTGAGGAAGATGCCGGACGAATTGGCGAGCGAGGAGGGGATGCCGCGAAACAGCAGGCGCACCTCGCGAAACAGCTTGATCTGCTTGTCGTTGAGCGGATGGTCGGGAATTTCGGCGCAGGCGAGATGGCTCATCAGCAAAGTGATGCCGTGGTGCTCGGTGCGGATGCGCGGCGCGAGTGCCGAGGCCTCTTCGACGGCGACGCCGAGCCGGTTCATGCCGGTATCGACATGCAGCGCCGCGCCGCCGCGCCAGCCGGTGGAGGCAACGAACGCGTCCCATTCGGCGAGCTCCAGCAGGCTGCCGATCACCGGCCGCGCCGCGATCTCGGCATAGGCCGGCGACGTATTCGGCAGGAGACCGTTGAGCACATAGATGGTGTGCTCGGGCACGACCGCGCGCAGGCGGCGCGCCTCGCTGAGATCGGCGACGAAAAAGGTCTTGCAGCCGACGCGGGCGAGCATCATGCCGACCGCCTCGAGGCCGCAGCCGTAACCGTCGGCTTTGATCACGGCGCCGCACTCGGTCGGCATGGCTTTGCGGCTGAGCGTATTCCAATTGCCGGCGATGGCGGCGAGGTCGATGGTGAGCACCCCGCCGGCTTCCGGTTCCGGCGGACCCATATTGACGACCGAGTGCGCCAGGGCGGGGTCGGGCGCGGTAGATTCTTGCGGGGGTGCGGGTTCGGCCTCAGCCATGGGCTTGGTCATACCGGCCCGGACCGGGCCCGTCCATGCGCCAAACGGGCAAACCTATGATTGTGGCGCGATTTGTGGGTCGCTAGAATTGCACGGCGTAACACGTTCGGGGACGGGCGCACGACGACCGACCAGAGGTAAAGCTTCTATGCCCAATATCTCCCGGCGAAGTGGCGTTCGCGGTCTCGTTCTTCTGGCGGCCGGCGCCACGCTTGCCACGGCGCTGCCTGCCATTGCCGCGGAGAATGTCCCGTTGGCCATCAAGGGATATGACACAGTCGCCTATTTCACTGACGGTCGGCCGGTCGAAGGACTGCCGAAATTTGAATATGAGTGGGATGAGCTCCGATACCGCTTTGCGCGTGAGGAGAATCTCAAAATGTTCAAGGCGGACCCCGTGCGCTACGCGCCGCAGTTTGCAAACTTCTGTGCGATGGCGCTCACCCGCGGCGAGATCCACGAGGCCAACCCGGAATACTGGCTGATCAGCGGCGGCAAGCTTTATATCTTCGGCGAGCCGGTCGGGCCGGACCGATTCCGGAAAGATCTTGATCAAAACGTCGCCAAGGCGAACCAAAATCGACCGCTGATTAGCAAGCACTAGGGCTTTGTTCCGATTGGATTGAATCGGATCAGACTCGATCATCTGATTTTTCGCGCAATCCTGCGGTGAACCGGTCCCGCTTCGCCGGATTATCGCTCCAGCGCTATCCGCCGTGCGCCCGCACGGCTTCTTGCGGCGCATAAAGGCCGGCTTTGCGAAATCCATCGCGTAGGTGCTCAAGATCGGCGGATTTCAGAAATTTGGTGCCAAACGCTTGTGGATCGAAGGTCGGGTCGACGCGCCGGATCGTTTCCACGACGCGCGCAGCGTCCTCTCGGCGGTTCTGTTGCGCATACGCTGCCGCCAACAGGACGCGGCTGAAGTTCGCGCCCGCCGTCTTCTGCAGATTGATCTCGGCCTGTTCGATCGCCGCGTCGTAGCGGCGCTTCAAATAGTAAGCCAGGCTCAGTGCAAAGCGGTCGATCACGTTGAGTTCGGGATCGATATGCTGCGCCCGCTCCAACGCTGCGATGGCGGCATCCGTCTGTCCGAGCCACAAGAGGATATTGCCGCGACCGGCAAGGACCTGCGCATCGTTCGGATTGATCGCAGCCGCGCGCTCCAGCTCCGCCTCTCCCTGCTTAAATCGCTGATGGAAAATATGGATGCGGGCGAGGATGATGTGCGCGCGCACTTCGAATTCATTGAGGGTGAGGGCCTTGTTCGCAAACTGCTCGGCGCGATCCAAGAACGCGGTCGGCGATTGCGCCCATCCCATCGATACGGCGATGTGATACGTTTCGCTGAGTGCGGCGTAGGCGGCGGCGTAGTTCGGGTCGAGCTGAACGGCGCGGTGCAGCAGGGCGCGCGCCTCTACGTTGTTTGCCCGCGTCGGGCGCTGCAATGCCGGCCTTGCCCGCAGCACGTAATCATAGGCCTCGAGATTTTCGGTCGGTTTGGCGAGCACGCGACGTTGTTCGATTTCCGTGACGCGGATCGCCAAGGCCCCGACGATTTGAGTGGTAATTTTGTCCTGCAGGGCGAACACGTCCGCGAGGGGCTCATCGAAGCGGGCCGACCAAAGCACCTGCCCACGCTTGGTGTCGGCGAGTTGCGCTGTGAGCCGCACGCGGCCGCCGACTTGGCGGACGCTGCCTTCGACCAGGTAGCGGACGCCCAGATTGCGGCCGATCGTTTTGGGCGTGGTGGCTTTGTCTTTGTAAGGAAGCACCGCGTTCCACGACATGACAGTTAGCGCTGAAAACCGGCCAAGCGCGTTGATGACATCCTGTGTCAATCCATCCGCGACGTAATCGCGCTCCGGCTCGTCGCTCTGGTTCTGGAATGGGAGTACGGCGATGGCCGGGTTCGCCCGGGCCTCGGACTTGCCGCCAAGCCACGACGCGTTGAGGAAACTCCAATCGCCATCCGTGCTGGCGCTCCACCACCAGGCCGTCCCGGCGCCTGCCAGGATCGCCAATCCGGCGCCAAACATTGCCGCGTACAGCGGCGGAAGCCGCATGAAGGTCCTGCCCTTTGCACGGCTCGGGACCGGCTCCGTGAGAGACTCGACTGCCGGGGCGCTCGGCGCCGGATGGGGTCGCGGCCGGCGCCGCGTCGGTTTCGTTGACCGCCGCTACGAACAGGTAACCGCGGCGGGCAACGGTCTTCAGGATGGCTTGGGCGTCGTCGGCGAGCGCAACCCGGATGTCGCTGATGCATTGCACCAAAGAATTGTCGGTCACGAAGACGTTGGGCCAAATGAATTGCATCAATTCGTCTTTGGAAATGACGCGGCCGCGGTTGCGCGCCAGGTAGAGCAATACATCGAACGATTTGGGTCGCAGCGGCACCACCTGGCCTGCGCAAGAGAGGCTTGCCGTGTTCGGATCAAGCGCGAACCGGCCGAACCGAAGAATCATATGTGCAGGTGTGAGCATCACCAGCCATTGGCCCGGAAGCCAAATTCATAAAACGCCGAAATCTAGCAGGTTTTGCCGATAGTTTCAGCCTTCTTTCAGCGCACTTTCACGACAGGAGCGCGGCGCTACGGGTATGACTGCCAGCCATGCGCGGGCTTCGGGCATGGGGTCCGATATTGGCTTTGGAGGGTCGAATGAAACAGAATCTAAAACTGGCTGTTGCTCTGCTCGCGGGCATCGCCATTGGTGGCGCTGCGCTGAGACGGGCTCCATGCGCAGGCAAAGCCGCCGGCAATCAGCATCGCTCAACTTATCGAGTTGCGCGATCAGGCGGCATTCAAGGAATTTGCCAAGCGCAACGCCGCCGGAATGAAGGCGGCTGGCGGACATTTCCTTGCCGCGCGCGGGCGTGTTGTTGGCGTTAACGGAATGCCGCCGAAAGCCGCCGGTATGGTGACATGGGACAGTCTCGACCAGGCCGCGGCCTATTTTAGTTCTACCTCCTACAAGGAACTGATCCCGCTGCGCGATAAAGGGGCCAATACGCGCGTGTTCATCGTCGAGGGCTTGGCGAAGTAGCAACTTGACCGGCCTCGCGCCGGTGTACCTGCACAATCAACCCGAGGAGGAGAACGATGAAACTACGAATTCCGCAAGCCTGGCGCGTCGCCGTATTGGCGCTGTCGCTATGTTCGATCGGGTTGTTGCTGTTGCCGTCGGCTGCGGCGGCACAACTGAAATATGTCGTCAAACCGGTCGCCCAGAAGAAGATCAAGCAGCTTCCGCCCGGTCCGCTGTATTGGTGGGTCGAAAATTTCCCCACAGTGGCTGAAGCCAAGACCGCCATTGGTCCCGACGGGTGGAACCCGGCCTCGGTCAGCTATGAGACGACAACGTCTTTGATCGCCGAAGTCGCCGGCAAGGTGTGGGTGCTCACGCTGGGCGCCAAGGGCGGCTCGACGCCGGGCGGCAACAAGGTCGCCGAGATCGGGCCGGTGCCGCCGATCACCGCGCCCGAGTATCTGCTGCGCGTCAACTACGGGTCCGGACCTCCGGGCGCCAAGACGCCGATGCATTCTCATCCGGGCTCCGAAGCCTTCTACGTGGTGTCCGGCCAGCTCGGCCAACGGACGCCGCACGGCGTGGAACATATCGAGGCTGGCCATACCATGAATGGGCATCCAGCTAACCTGCCGATGCAGGTCTTCAACAGCGGCACCACCGATTTGACCGCCCTGATCATGTTCGTGGTCGATGCCAGCAAGCCGTTCTCGGTGCCGGCCAAATTCGAGTGAGGGGCGGGCTTTCGTCCTTCGCGGCGAGGAGCACATGGTGACGGAGGCATGCCGTCACGACGCTTGGCAGAGCGAGCGTGGGTGATGATGGCAATCCCCGGGAGGCCAATATGAATCGGCGTGGCATGGCCATTCATTTGGTCGCCGCAATGTTGTTTCTGGCAGGCGCCTTGTCTGCCAGCAACGCATTCGCTCAGGCTAAATCACTCAAGGACCAAGTTGTCGGGGTGTGGGCGCTCGTCTCGTGGGACTCCTTTAGTCCTACGGGGACGAAGGTCTCCGCTTTGGCGGGGGGCGATCTCAAAGGCCGGCTTGTCCTCACCGACAACGGGCTTTTGTCCGTTCAGATCATTTCAGAGCTTCCGAAACTCGCATCCAAAAATCGTCTCAAGACCACCGCCGCGGAAGACAAGGCCATCGCACACGGGCTGATATCCTTTTTCGGTACCTACACGGTCAGCGAAGCCGACAAGACACTTTATTTTCGCATCGAGCGCAGTTCCTTCCCAAATCAGGTGAGGGGAAAAGACGCCAAGCGGCCCTTCACGATAGTGGGAGACGAATTGAGGTTCATCAATCCTGGCCGGTCGGCCGGTGGCGACGCCACGTTCGTGTGGAAGCGGATCAAATAGGCGCTGCCCAAGCGCACCCAGCCGGTGGCCGCGCATCGCGACGGCTTATAAGTCCGCGTCCTAGATGCGCTCCGGCAGGTGGTCTTCGCGCGCGAGCGAGGAGAAGCGGGTCACCGCGCCCTCGAACTGCAATTCGACGGTGCCGGTCGGCCCGTGGCGCTGCTTGCCGATGATCACTTCGGCCTTGCCGTGCACCTTCTCGCCTTCCGCCAGCCATTCCGCGAACTTCTCGCGGTTGGTTTCCAGCGGCTTGCGCATCTGGTGGTAATATTCCTCGCGAAATATGAACAGCACCACGTCGGCGTCCTGCTCGATCGAGCCGGATTCACGCAAGTCCGAGAGCTGCGGCCGCTTATCGTCGCGGCTTTCCACCTGGCGCGACAATTGCGACAGCGCCAGGATCGGCACGTTCAGCTCTTTGGCCAATGCCTTGAGCTTGGTGGTGATCTCGGTGATTTCCTGCACGCGATTTTCGGACGAGCGTTGAGTCGAGCCCGACAGCAGTTGCAGATAATCGATGATGAAAAGATCGAGACCGCGCTGGCGCTTGAGCCGGCGCGCGCGGGC
The DNA here is from genome assembly GCA_963761245.1 of uncultured Alphaproteobacteria bacterium. Lineage (GTDB taxonomy): Bacteria > Pseudomonadota > Alphaproteobacteria > Rhizobiales > Xanthobacteraceae > Pseudolabrys. The sequence continues at coordinate 24,649 of CAVXGN010000033.1, forward strand.
GGCAAGCTGCGCGACCGACAGGCCGCCGGTCTCGTCGACGAACAACGGCAGATGCTGCAACTCGACCGAATAATCCTTGATGCGCTCGAAATCCGCCTCGCTGATGCCGCCGCGCCTGATCTGGTTGGACGGAATGCCGGTCTGCTCGGAGATGATACGGGTGGCGAGTTGCTCAGCCGACATTTCCAGCGAGAAGAAGCCGACGATGCCGCCATTGCTGGTGATGGTATGGCCGTCGGCCCTGACTTCGCCGCGCCAGGCCTTGGCGATATTGTAGCCGACATTGGTCGCGAGCGAGGTTTTGCCCATGCCGGGACGGCCGGCGAGGATGATCAGGTCGGACGGTTGCAAGCCGCCCATCATGCGGTCGAGATCGTCGAGGCCGGTGGCGATGCCCGACAATTTGCCGTCGCGCTGGTAGGCATGCGCGGCCATGTCGACGGCGGTGGTGAGCGCCTGGGCGAAGCGCTGGAAGCCGCCGTCGTAGCGGCCGGTTTCGGCCAGTTCGTAGAGCCGGCGCTCGGCCTCCTCGATCTGGGCGGCGGGCGAATTGTCGACCGGCGCGTCGAAAGCGACATTGACCAGGTCCTCGCCGACGATGATCAGCGCGCGGCGGATCGCCAGATCGTAGATGGTGCGGCCGTAGTCCTGCGCATTGATGATGGTGGTGGCCTCGGCGGCGAGCCGCGCGAGGTACTGGCTCACCGTCATGCCGCCGATGTCGACGTTGCCGTCGAGGAAGGTCTTCAGCGTCACCGGCGTCGCGATCTTGCCGGCGCGGACCAGGTCGCGCGACAGCTGATAGATTTTCTGATGGATCGGCTCGAAGAAATGCTCAGGGTTCAGGAAATCGGAGACGCGGTAGAAGGCCTCGTTGTTGACCAGGATCGCGCCCAAGAGCGCCTGCTCCGCCTCGATATTGTGCGGTGCGGAGCGAAAGGGCGGACTTGCGTCTTCCGCCTGCTTGCGTGCGACTGATTCGACCGGCGTCATGGCGTTCCCTGTTCCGCCATTTTGACGAAACTTTGATTGGCAATTGCCTTACACCGGCGGCGGACGCGCGCGATGGCTTAAACGCGGTGATCGCCGCTTTCCACACTAATCACTGAGGATAAAAATAGGCGCGCTTGTGCGTCGATGAGGCTTGACGGCCAACGACGATTTTGAGGCGAAAAGCTTACTCGCCGGCAAGCCGCAGCGGCGGACGGCTCTTGCCTTCGGCGGCGAGCAGGCGCTGCTCCTCGCGCGCGATATAGCCGCGCGTCATCGGCACGACGTCCTGCCGCTTGGCGAGCTGGATCTGGAACACCATCATGTTCTGCTCGCGGAACGACATTTCCGACGACGCCAGATAGAATTCCCACATGCGCTCGAAACGCTGGTCGTAGATACGCTCGACTTCGTCGCGATGGGCGAGGAAACGCTCGCGCCAGGCCTTCAGCGTCTCGGCGTAATGCAGGCGCTGGATTTCGATATCGGTGACCAGGAGCCCCGCTTTCTCGATATGCGGCAGCACTTCCGACAGCGAGGGGATATAACCGCCGGGGAAAATGTACTTGGCAATCCAGGGGTTAGTGGCGCCGGGCCCTTCCGAGCGGCCGATCGAATGCAGCACCATGACGCCGTCCTCGGCGAGCAGCTGCGCGCTCTTGCGGAAGAAGGTGTCGTAGTGGTTGACGCCGACGTGCTCGAACATGCCGACCGAGACAATGCCGTCGAACGGACCGGCGACGTCGCGGTAGTCCTGCATGCGGAACTTGGCGCGCTGGCTTAAGCGCTTCTCGGCCGCGCGCTCATTGGCGATGGCATGTTGCTCCTGCGACAGCGTCACGCCGGTGACGTCGGCGCCGGCGGCTTCGGCAAGATACAAGCCCAGGCCGCCCCAGCCGCAGCCGATGTCGAGCACGCGCTTGTCGGGCTTGAGCAGGAGCTTGGCGGCGAGGTGCCGTTTCTTGGCGAGCTGGGCGTCGTCGAGCGATACCTCCGGGTTCTCGAAGTAGCCGCAGCTATATTGCCGGTCGGCGTCGAGGAACAGCGAGTAGAGCCGGCCGTCGAGATCGTAATGATGCGCCACGTTGTTGCGGGCGCGGCGGCGCGGGTTGAACTGGCTCAGCCGCCGCTTCAGGTAGCGCAGCAGACCCTGCGGCCGCGCCCAGTGCGGAACTTCGGACTTCTGGCCGAGGCAAATGGCAAGCACGTCGGCGATCGAGCCCTGCTCGACCACGAAGGTGCCGTTCATATAGGCTTCGCCAAACTTGAGCTCGGGATCGAGCAGGATGCCCCATTCGGCGGCACGCGTAACAAACCGCACCGCTACCGGCGTGCCGGTGCCGTCACCGAACGTAAATGTCGTACCGCGCGAGGTGGTGACCCGGAACGTCCCTCGCCGGATAAAGGTCTCAAGTAGAAATCGAAGCAACCAGTCCATCGGTCGCCTCCCCACCCGTTACAACACCGGTGCCGGGAAGGCGTTTCAGGCGCCGTGCCACGGCAAACAGGCATTCGAGACATGGGTATTTAATCAAAGTTCCACCGGCCCAGCAACGCCAAACTGTTCAATTTTGATCAGGGCCACAATCCTGCGGTAATGCGCTATCAAGGATTCAAGGCGAGGATGGCCGCCAGGCGGCGGTCGCCGCACGGGCGATGAGGTTTGAGGCTAATGGTCGGGTTATGCGCAATTTTGTGTTGGCGGGCGGTGTTCTGGCCGCGCTCGCGGCCGGGCCGGCCTGGGCGCAGGACAACTTCGATGCCGGCAAGACCCCGGCTCAGCTCTACGCCGCCGACTGCGCCATTTGTCACAAGACGCCGCACGGGCTCGGCAAGAACGGCAGCGAAAGCTTCCTGCGCGAGCACTACACCGCCAGCCGCGAGGCGGCGCGCGCCATCGCCAGCTATCTGCGCGCAAACGGCGGTGGGACGCTTCCTTCGGCCAAGCGCGCCCACCCGGTCAAGCGCGCGGGCAAACAGAAGACGAAGGACGACAAGCCGGGCGCGAAAAAGCACGACGTCAGTAAGCGCGACGCACACAAGCCGAGCGATGCCAAATCCACGGCCAAGACGGGCAAGGAAAAGACCGGCAAGGAAAAGTCCGGCGAAGCCAAGCGCGACGCGCCCAAGAGCGGCAAACCGAAATCCAGCGGGCCCAAGAAAAAAGAGGCCGAGGACAGCAAGCCCAAGGGCAACGATGCCGGCAAGTCTGGCGAGCCCAAGGCCCACACGCCGAAGGCGAGCGAGGCCAAGGCCAAGCAGGCCGACGCGAGCAAGCCCAAGGCCGACAAGCCCACAACGAATGGGTCAAAGCCGACCGCGTCCAAGAAGCCCGCGCCGAAGGACGTGAAGCCGGACTAAGCGTCGCTGTCGGCTTGCTCCTCGCGCTTCTTCTCTGACCCTTTGCCTGCGGGCGCCGCTTCGGCGCCTTCAGCCTCCGCGGCCTCATCCGGTTCATCGCTTTCGAGCCGCGCCGCCGCTTCCGGCTCGAACAGTTCCTCCGCTGCTGCCGCTGCGGCAGCCGCTTCCTCCTCGGCCTCCTCGCGCCGCACCGTGACGTCCTCACCGCGTTTGATGCGCTCAGCCTCGTCGTTGCTGCGCGCGACGATCACGGTGACGGTCACCTCGACCTCCGGATGCAGCGCCAGCGGCACCTTATATTGTCCGATCGCCTTGATCGGCGTGTTGAGCGCCACCTGCGAACGCACAATCGTGGCGCCTTCGGCATTGAGCAGAGTGGCAATGTCGCGGGTCGACACCGAGCCGTAGAGCTGTCCGGATTCGGACGCCTGGCGCAGCACGACGACGGTTTTGCCGTCGACCGCCGAAGCAAGCTTGCCGGCGTCGTCCTTGGCGGCGAGATTGCGGGTCTGCAACTCGGACTTCATGGCTTCGAAGCGTTCCTTGTTTTCGCCGGTGGCGCGCAGCGCCTTGCCGCGCGGCAGCAGGAAATTGCGGGCGAAGCCGTCTTTGACGCGCACCACGTCGCCCATCTGGCCGAGCTTGGCGACGCGTTCGAGCAGAATAACTTCCATTGTCGTTTCTCCTTATGTCTAACCGGGTGTGATGGGTGGATGTCTCGTTCTAGCTGGGCGGTGGCCCGCGCCTGGCAGCGACGCGCGCCCGCAAATTGAAACCGGCCTCGATCAGCCCGAGCGCGCACAGCGCGATCACCGGCCAGCCGATCAAAATGACCGCGGCATAAATACTGCCGAGCAGGAAGGGGCGGGCGTTCATGCCTTGGGTGATGGCGTGCAGCACCGCGAAGCCCAGCACGCCATAGGCCATCAGCAGGCTCGCCGCGATCAGACTGCCGACGATGCCGACGATGCCGCCGACAAAGCTGACGACGACGCCGGCCGCAAGCGCCGCAGCCGCCGTTCGCGGAAAGGTCATGGCGGGAAGATCCGGCCATGGCCGCTTCAATTGGCCGGAGAATTTCACGATGCTTGCGGCGAGCCAGAGATTGAGCACGTTGGTGACGGTGGCGAGCACGGCCGCCGCCGGCGGAATAGCGACCACCAGGAAATCGATCAGCCGCTTGGTGTTGTTGATGCCGGGCAGCGCCAGCGCGCCTTCGTCCGGCGAACCGGTTTCCACGCGCATCAGGCGCGCCAGCGCCTGGTGCAGGCCGGCGCGAAAGCTTTGCTCGTCGCTGCCGAAATTCGGGATCGCGATGATGACCATCAGGCAAGCGAGCGCCGAAGCCCACAGCACCAGCCGTCCCGGCGGGTACCATTCCAGCGTCGCGGCGCCGTTGCCGCCGCCTTGCGGCCGCGCCAGCATGGCGAGATAGCCGAGCCACCAGGCCGGCAAGGCCGCGCCGGCAAGAAAGGCCACAAAGAATACGCCGCCAAAGGCGATCATCAGCGCGAGCGCGCCGACCGCGGCGGCGATCAAGCCGGCCCACTGACTCCAGCCGAGCACCGCCAGCATGATTGGCAGCGGCGCCAAATAGAACAGCATGATCGACAACAGCGAGCCGGACGCGAGCGACGCGAACAGCAAAGCGGCCGCGGCGCCGGCGCCAATACCAATGAATGCGATCTGCATCATCACGAGCTGTCCCGCTCCTTCTACGAGCGGTTAGAGACGAGATAGCTCCGTCCCAACCATCGGCCCGCGGGACGACCCCGTGGGCCTCGTTGTTGCCAGCGCTACGCGCTAGCGGATCACGCAACCGAACCGCGCAGCGGTTCAGCGAATGACATAAGGCAGCAGGCCGAGGAAGCGCGAACGCTTGATCGCCTGCGCCAGTTCACGCTGCTTCTTGGCCGACACCGCGGTGATGCGGCTCGGTACGATCTTGCCGCGCTCCGACACGTAGCGCTGCAGCAGCTTGGCGTCCTTGTAATCGATCTTCGGCGCGTTGGCGCCGGAAAACGGGCAAGTCTTGCGGCGGCGGAAGAAGGGGCGGCGGGCGCCGCCACCTTGGGATGATCCGAATGCCATGGTCTATTCCTCCACCGCGGCTGCCGCTTCGGGCTCCTCGACCGGCGCATCGTCGCGCCGCGGCGGACGATCGCGATCTCGGAAGCGACCGCCACGATCGCCGCGCCCATCGCGGTCGTCGCGGTCGCGGTCGGATTTGCGCATCATCGCCGAAGGGCCTTCTTCGTGCTCTTCGACACGGATGGTGAGATAGCGCAGCACGTCTTCATGCAGACGTTCTTGGCGCTCGATCTCGTTGAGCGCGGCCGACGGCGCGTCGACGTTGAACAGCGTCATGTGCGCCTTGCGGTTTTTCTGCATGCGATAGGCGAGGGACTTGACGCCCCAATATTCGGTCTTGGTGACCTTGCCGCCCATCTGATCGATGACGCCGGTCAGCAGCGTGGTCAATTCCTCGACCTGCTGCGCGCTCAAGTCCTGGCGCGCAAGGTAGACGTGTTCGTATAGCGGCATGAATTGCCTTCCCTTTCGGTTCCAACGGTCGTCGCTCCCGGCGCCAAGCCCTTCGAGCCATTCCAGGGAAGGCTCGAACGCTCTCAAAGGCGGGAACACGGGACGCTGGACCAACTGGCCCTACCGATTTTCGCGCGGGAAAAACGGCCGTCCGTTCAGCTCCCAGCCGGGATCAACGGAGGCGCGGTTTATACGGGGTTTCGGGCAAAACGCAAGTTCGTCGATACCACGGATCAGGCGGCTTCCGGCGGCTCTGGCTCTTGGTTGTTTTGCAGCCGATCGGCGAGCTTGACCGCCAAATCGACGCCTTCGCGCAAATGGCGGACATCTTCCGGGGTGGTGGTCTCGGCCCGGCGCAGGGTGTTGAGGGCTCCCAGCAAGCGGTCGAGATTGTTCGCCATCAATTTGTGGCGAAACTCCACGTCGCCGCGGGCGCGCGCAAGGTCCTCGTCGGTCACCAATTCAGTCATAGCGCGGCCCTGTGATGCGAAGGCGGTATCATAGCGCCTGAGGGTTTTTGCTTAGTTACCGGCGCGGGCGTCCCTTGACAGGGCCTGTCTCGGGGGTGTCTTTCGGCCCGATTTCGAAAAATTAGCGAAGGTTAACGGGGCAATGGCGGTCGCTTTTGTTTTTCCGGGCCAGGGCAGTCAGACGGTCGGCATGGGCAAGGCGCTGGCCGAGGCTTTCCCGGCCGCGCGGCAGGTGTTCGATGAAGTCGATGCGGCGCTCGCCGCCAAGCTCAGCACCATCATCTTCGAGGGACCGGCCGAGACCCTCACGCTGACCGAGAATGCGCAGCCGGCGCTGATGGCGGTGTCGCTCGCCGCGATGCGGGTGCTGGAGACGGAAGCCGGCGTCGACTTGGCACGCGATGCGCAATTCGTCGCCGGTCATTCGCTCGGCGAATATTCCGCGCTCGCCGCCGCGCGTGCCTTCACCATCGCCGACGCGGCGCGTCTGCTGCGCCTGCGCGGCCAGTCGATGCAGAAGGCGGTGCCGGTCGGTGCCGGCGCCATGGCCGCGTTGCTCGGGCTCGACCTCGATGCCGCCACGGCGGTTGCGGCCGAAGCCGCGCAAGGCCAGGTCTGCCAGCCCGGCAATGACAATGGCGCGGGGCAGGTGGTGTTGTCGGGCGACAAGGCGGCGGTCGAGCGCGCGGTCGAGATCGCCAAAAGCAAGGGCGCCAGGCGCGCGATGTTGCTCACGGTATCCGCTCCCTTCCATTGCGCTTTGATGCAGCCGGCCGCCGCGGTGATGGCCGAGGCGCTCGGCAAGATCGCGATCAAGCCGCCGGTGGTGCCGGTCGTTTGCAACGTGCTCGCCAAGCCGATCCAAGATCCGGCCGAGATCGTCAAGGCGCTGGTCGCGCAAGTCACCGGCACCGTGCGCTGGCGCGAGTCGGTCGCCATGATGGCGGGCGCGGGCGTGACGGCGTTCTATGAGGTGGGAGCCGGCAAAGTGCTGAGCGGGCTGATCAAGCGCATCGCCGAGGGCGCGAGCGCGAGCGCCATCGGCACGCCGGAAGATGTCGCCGCCTTCAAGGCGCGCGGCTAGCAGCGAGGAGAGCGATTCGATGTTCGATCTCACGGGCAAGAGCGCGCTGGTGACCGGCGCGAGCGGCGCCATCGGCGGCGCGATCGCGCGCGCGCTGCACGCCCAGGGCGCTACCGTCGCCGTCTCGGGCACGCGCCGCGAGCAACTCGACGCGCTGGCCGGCGAGTTGGCTAGTCGTGTGCACGTGCTGCCCTGCGATCTCGCCGACGCGGCCGCGGTCGAGGCGCTGGTGCCGAGCGCGGAACAGAAAATGGAAAAGCTCGACATCCTGGTGGCCAATGCCGGCATCGCGCGGGACAATCTGTTCGTGCAATTGCGCGATGAGGATTGGGAGCAGGTCATCGCCGTCAATCTGACGGCGACGTTCCGTCTCACGCGCGCCGCGGTCAAAGGCATGATGCGCCGCCGCTTCGGCCGCGTGATCGGCATTTCCTCGGTGGTCGGCGTCACCGGCAATCCGGGGCAGGGCAATTACGTGGCCTCGAAGGCCGGCATGATCGGCATGATGAAGTCGGTGGCGGCCGAATACGCCAAGCGCGGCGTCACCGCCAATTGCATCGCGCCCGGCGTCGTCGCCAGCGCCATGATCGACAAGCTCAACGACAAGCAGCGCGATGCAATCCTGTCGCGCGTGCCGGCGGGGCGGCTCGGAACCCCCGCCGACGTGGCGGCGGCGGCTGTTTATCTGGCGTCCGATGAGGCCGGCTACGTCACGGGCCAAACGCTGCACGTGAACGGCGGCATGGCCATGATTTGACGGGAAGTGCTTGGCTTTGTTGGGGTAAGACGGCTAGGCTGAGTCTGCTAGTCAACCGATTTGAAGTGTGGTAACCGAATTTCGGCCCGGCTGGGGCGGCCCGACGGCGGACTTTGCGACAACTCTAGTCTGCGTTCGGAATGCGTCTCACCAGCGTCAACCACGACGAGGCCTTAACCGCGACGGTTGTGATCCGATCTGGATCGCAGCCCAATCTTAAAAGCACGAGGTTGGAACGATGAGTGACATTGGCGAGCGGGTGAAAAAGATCGTCGTGGAGCATTTGGGCGTAGAGCCCGACAAGGTGACCGAACAGGCTAGCTTCATCGACGACTTGGGCGCCGACAGCCTCGACACTGTCGAGCTCGTGATGGCTTTCGAGGAGGAATTCGGCTGCGAAATTCCCGACGATGCCGCAGAGACCATCCTGACCGTCGGTGATGCAATCAAATTCCTCGAAAAGAACGCAAAAAGCTGAGCGGCGGCTCGCGGTCGCGCTATCGCTACTCAACACGTAGGCGTGCGAGCTATGCCCGGTATCTCGGTGCGTAGGGGGTGCCTAGTCTGGGCCGGAGCCCAACCATGAGACGTGTCGTCGTCACTGGGATGGGAATGGTTACGCCGCTCGGCTGCGGCGTCGAGCCGACTTGGGCGCGCTTGATCAATGGCGAGAGCGGCGCCAAGAAGGTCGATACCTTCGATGTCTCCGACGTCTCTTGCAAGATCGCCTGCGTGGTACCGCGCGGCGACGGCAGCAACGGCACGTTCAATGCCGACCAATGGATGGAGCCGAAGGAGCAGCGCAAGGTCGACGATTTCATCGTCTATGCCATGTGCGCGGCGCGCCAGGCGCTCGACGACGCCGGCTGGCACCCGCAAAGCTACGACGAGCAGACTTCGACCGGCGTGCTGATCGGTTCCGGCATCGGCGGCGTCGAGGGCATCGCCTCAACCGCCGTCACCTTGCACGAGCGCGGCGCGCGGCGGGTTTCGCCGTTTTTCATTCCCGGCCGTATCATCAATCTCGCCGCCGGTTACGTGTCGATCGAATTCGGCCTGAAGGGCCCCAATCACGCGGTGGTCACCGCCTGCTCGACCGGCGCGCACGCCATCGGCGACGCCTCGCGCATGATCGCGCTGGGCGACGCCGAGGTGATGGTGGCGGGCGGCGCGGAATCGCCGGTCAACCGCATTTCGCTCGTCGGCTTTGCGGCGTTGCGCGCGCTGTCGACCGAATTCAACGACGATCCGACCCGTGCGTCGCGGCCCTATGACAAGGATCGCGACGGTTTCGTCTTGGGCGAGGGCGCCGGCGTGGTGGTGCTGGAAGCGCTCGAGCACGCCAAGGCGCGCGGCGCCAAGATCTATGCCGAGGTCGTCGGCTACGGTATGTCGGGCGATGCCTATCATATCACCGCGCCCTCGCCGGACGGCGACGGCGCTTTCCGCTGTATGACCGCCGCCATCAAGCGCGCCGGCGTTTCGGCGGGCGACATCGACTACATCAACGCGCACGGCACCTCGACCCCGCTCGGCGACGAGATCGAGCTCGGCGCGGTGCAGCGCCTGGCCGGCAATGCCGCCGGCAACATCTCCATGTCCTCGACCAAGTCCTGTATCGGCCATCTGCTGGGCGCGGCCGGCGCGGTGGAGGCGATCTTCTCCATCCTCGCCATTCGCGACGGGATCGCGCCGCCCACGATCAATCTCGACAATCCTTCGGTCGAGACCCCGATCGATCTGGTGCCGCACAAAGCGCGCAATCGCAATATCAATACTGTGCTGTCGAATTCATTCGGCTTCGGTGGCACCAACGCATCGCTGATCTTGCAGCGGTTTGCCGATTAACCTGTTAGCGGGGAGTTTGTGTTACCCCTCGCTTTCGCCATATTTCTTGCTAACGTGCGAAAGCTGCTCACGTTTTTGGTAGCGGGGACGACCGCGTGAACTCCATGCCATCGCCAGATGCCGGTCCGCCGACGGGGCAGCCGACCCCAAAGCCGGCGTCGCTGCAAGTCACCCCGCGTAGCCCGCGCGTTGCCTTGCAGCCGCAACGCGTGCCCATGCCGGTCCGCCGGTCGCAGCGCGTGCGCCATCCGCTGGTGATCGCGGGCAATGCGGTGTTCACCCTGCTGATCCTGATCGCGGTCGTCGCCGGCGGCGCGCTCTATCTCGGCAAACAGCGTTTTGAAGCGCCCGGACCGCTCGCCCAGGCCAAGGTCGTGAACATCCCGCGCGGTCTCGGCACCCGTGAAATTTCCGACCTGTTGGAACGCGAAGGGGTGATCGATCAGGCTTGGGTCTTTGTCGGCGGCGTGCTGGCGCTGAAGGCGCGCGGCGGCCTCAAGCACGGCGAGTATGAGTTCCCCGCCCATGCCAGCATCGCCGACGTGGTCGACACCATCGCCGAGGGCAAGGTGGTGCAGCATTCGGTCACCGTCGCCGAAGGCTTAACCTCCCAGCAGATCGTCGCCCACTTGCTGCAGAATCCTGCGTTCACCGGACAGATCACGGAAATCCCGCGTGAAGGCACGTTGCTGCCGGAGACCTACAAGTTCACGCGCGGCATGACGCGCGAGCAGATCATCCACCGCATGCAACAAGAGCAACAGCGCGTGCTGAAGGAGGTGTGGGATCGCCGCGAGCCGGGCCTGCCGCTGAAGACGCCGGCGCAACTGGTGACGCTGGCCTCGATCGTGGAAAAGGAAACCGGCCGTGCCGACGAGCGTTCGCGCGTGGCGGCCGTATTCGTCAACCGGCTCAAGAGCCGCATGAAGCTGCAATCCGATCCGACGATTATTTATGGCTTGACCGGCGGCAAAGGCTCACTCGGCCATCCGTTGCTGAAAAGCGAGATGGAACAGGCCAATCCCTATAATACCTACATGATCGACGGGCTGCCGCCGGGACCCATCGCCAATCCCGGCCGCGCCGCACTGGAAGCTGTGGCCAATCCGGCGCGCACCAAGGATCTGTATTTCGTCGCCGACGGCGCCGGCCACCACGTGTTTTCGGAATCCTACGAGCAGCACCAACGGAATGTGGCGAAGCTGCGCGCGTTCGAGCATGCGGCCGCAGCGCCGGCAGATCCGGCCAAGGCCGACCATGGTGACGGCAAGGATGCCAAGCCGGCCGATGCCAAGCCCGGCAACGCCAAACACTAAGGGCGTCTCCGTATTCATGCGGCTTGTGACCACCGGAACCTGCCGGTAAGGTCCGCCCGCTTTTGCCCTTCACCAACGCGAGACTCTTTTTCATGGCGTTGTCGAGCATGACCGGCTTCGCCCGCGGCCACGGCGTCGCCGGCACCTATGCCTGGGCTTGGGAGATCAAGTCGGTCAACGCCAAGGGTCTCGACGTGCGGCTGCGGCTACCGCCGGGCTGGGATGCAGTCGAAATCCCGGCGCGGGCGCAGGCGGCTGAAAAGCTCGCCCGCGGCACTGTCTATGCCAACCTCACGGTCGACCGCCGCGGTGTCGCGCCGACGGTCAAAGTCAACGAGCCGGTGCTGGCCGCCGTGCTGGCGACGTTGAAAGGCCTTTCCGGCAAGGTCGATGCGGCGCCGCCGAGCCTGGACGGTATTCTCGCGCTCAAGGGCGTTATCGAGGTCGCCGAAACCGACGAAAGCGAAGCAGAAAAGTCCGCGGCCGAAAGCGCGATCGTCGCCGGCTTCACGGCGGCGCTTGCCGACCTCGTCGCCATGCGGCGCGCCGAGGGGAAGACGCTCGGCGCATTGCTGTCGGCGCGGCTTGCCGAACTCTCCGCGCTCGCCGACCGCGCCGAGAAAGCGCCCGGCCGCAAGCCGGAGGCGATCAAGGCGCGGCTTGCCGAGCAGGTGGCGACGCTGATGAACGCTTCCGAGCGCTTCGACACCGACCGGCTCTACCAAGAAGCGATCCTCATCGCCGCCAAGGCCGATATTCGCGAGGAGCTCGACCGGCTTGCCTCGCATGTGGTGCAGGCGCAGAAGCTGATCGCCGACGGCGGCGCCATCGGCCGCCGGCTAGACTTTTTGGCGCAGGAGCTCAATCGAGAATCGAATACGCTCACCGCCAAGGCCAACGACGTCGAGCTCACCAATATCGGGCTCGAGCTCAAGAGCGTGGTCGAGCAGTTTCGCGAGCAGGTGCAGAACCTGGAGTGAGGCGATGGCGCGTGAGCGACAACCGGGGAAAGGCGTCGCCCGGCGCGGGCTGATGCTGGTGCTGTCGTCGCCCTCGGGCGCCGGCAAGACGACGCTGTCGCGCATGCTGCTGGAGCAGGACGGCGGCGTGATGCTGTCGGTATCGGTCACCACACGGGCAAAGCGGCCTGGCGAGGTGGATAGACGCGACTACCAGTTCATCAATCGCAAGCAGTTCGATGCGCTTATCCGCGAAGATAAGCTGCTGGAATGGGCCGAGGTGTTCGAGAATTACTACGGCACGCCGGCGAAACCGGTGATGGACGCGCTCGCGTCCGGCCGCGACGTGCTGTTCGACATCGACTGGCAGGGCAGCCAGCAGTTGCGTGAGAAGGCGCGCGGCGACCTGGTGAGCGTGTTCGTGTTGCCGCCGTCGGTGCCGGAATTGGAGCGGCGGCTGCGCAGTCGCGCCCAGGACGACTACGAGACCATTCACCGCCGCATGGCCAAGGCCGCCGACGAGATGAGCCATTGGGCGGAATACGACTACGTCGTGATCAACCGCGAGCTTAACGCCACTTTTGCGGACGTGAAGGCGATCCTTGCCGCCGAGCGCTTGAGACGCGAGCGCCAGCCCGGCCTGTCCGATTTCGTGCGCGGGCTGCAGGCGAAACTTTAGGGCGCGAACGCGTCGGCACAAAAAGGTAACGCAGAAGAACCGCCGTCACTTGGCGCGTGAAAAGTAACTCGGCCACCGCCATAGACGCGCCGTGATTTTCTTTTGCCGCAACTCGTTACGCTCCTTGGCAATAGCCAGCAGAAGGAACGCTACCGCGATAGTGAACAATAACGCGCCGAAGCTAATCGTCGTGAGCAGCGCACTGGAATACAAATGATTGTCTGTCGTCCAGGGCAATAATGCGCTGAGCGGGGTGTGCAGTAAGACCTGTGCGCCGAAGGCGGCCAATACGAAGATCATAGGCCATCGCGAAATCAACTGATCGTCGCGATCACGCCAGAACTCGTATGCGGCAAGCCATGTATAGGCAGCAATAATGCCGGACCCGAACAGGACGCGGACATTCTGGGAGTCCAACAGATACGGCAGTCGGCTGGCGAGCAGCCAAAGCGCGGCGCCCGCGACAAGCGCAAGCGGTTGCACAGAGCGCCCGCCAAATACGCGCGCGCCCATCCAAGTTAAGGCAAACGAGATAAACAATATCGCGTTGGCAAAATCGATGGTGATCAGATTGGAGGCTGTTCCATACATGCCGAAGAGGGCGATGGAGCAAGCCCGCAACAAATAGGCAAACCCCCACCAGGCGACCGCATAAATGCTCGTGTTCTGTACCCAGGCAAACAACAAGAGCAGCCCAAGCATTGCTTCAATATCGACGGTCATAAGAAGAAGCGTATCTAAACCAACTTGCATCGGCCGGCATCCATAGAACCGCTTGGTGCGGAGGCGGTGCGCCCGCTGGTGGCTGCCTAACGAATAATGAATGAACAATCGGATAATTCGGCGAAATCGCGCCCCGTACAATTGCCGCAGCCCTTCCGCCATCCGTTGCATTCGATGAAAACTCGAAGATCGTGCCGCTGGCAGTGGCATGATACCTGCCAATCATCGCTTTCCGGGGCCTTCAGATTTGCTACCCTTCTATGCGATAGGCGCCGTCGCGGCGCCTTGCGGGAATCGCAAATGGGAGGATCGAAATGCCGGTAGCCCTTGCTATCCATCGCCTCAAAGATTTCGATGCGTGGATCAAAATCTTCAAGGAAAACCCGCCGCCGCCGGTCGGCCGTTGGCGCATGCTGCGCGGAATCCGAAGACCGCAACCGCGTTCACGTCGTCGGTGAACTGGCTGCGTCCGAAGTCCAGACCGTCAAGGACTTTCTGGCCTCGGAGCGGATGCAGGACGTGTTCAAGCGCGTCAACGCGATGTCGACGGCGCCGATCGAATTCGTCTTTCTGGAAGAGCCGACGCCTTAGCCGCGCGTTACGCCGTCAGCACAACACGCCCGACGATGCGGCCGGCGCGCAGGTCATCGAGCGTTTGCGAGGCCTGGTCGAGCGGGCGCTCGGCAATCGGCGGCGGCGCGATGTTCTTCTCGCGCACGAGGTCAATCAGCTCGCGCGCTTCGGCCAGCGTTCCGGTCTGTGTGCCCTCGATGGTCATGGCTTTGAGCGGGAACATGGCGACCGCGGTCGCATAGCCGCCGCCGAGCAGGCCGGTGATCACCACCTTGCCGCCTTTGGCCAGCATGCCGGTCGCGAAATTGAGCGACTTGTCGGAGCCGACGAAATCGATTGCGGCGTAGATGCCGCCGCTCGCCTTCATGAGCGCCTTGCGCGTGGCCGGATCGGCCGGATCGAACACGGCCTGGGCGCCGGCGGCGAGCGCGGCCTCGCGTTTCTTGGCGTCGATATCGGCAACGTATGGCGCGGCGCCGTACATGGCGCGCGTCAGCGCCAAGCCCATCAGTCCGACACCGCCGGCGCCGACCAGCAGCAGCGGCGCGCGACCGGCGCGGCTTTCGAGCCGCTTGAGCGCGGCATAGGCGGTCAGCCCCGAGCACATCAGCGCGCCGGCATAGGAAGCCGACAGCGGCGCGTAATCGATCAGATAGCGCGGATGCGGCACAAGCACATGGGTGGCGTAGCCGCCGTCGACCATGATGCCGAGATGGCGCGGGGCGGCGCAGATGTTCTCATCGCCTACTTTGCAGGCCGGGCATTGGCCGCAGCCGATCCACGGGTACACCGCGACCGCAGCGCCCGGCTTGGCGTCGGCGTCGGGACCGGCGCTGTCGATGACACCGGCGATCTCATGGCCGAGGGTGAAGGGCAAAGTGCGACCGCTGCGCACGTCGAGCTGCTTGCCGTCGCCGAGCAGGAAATAGCCGTCCTGCATGTGCAGGTCGGAATGGCAGACGCCGCAGCGCGCAATCCGCACCAGCACTTCGGTGCCTTGCGGGCGCGGGGCCTCCACCACGGTTTCGCACAAGGGAGCGCCGTAGGCGGTCAAAGATTGGCGGTGCATTTGCATAGGCGTTCTCGGCTGTCATCATCCGCGAAAGCGGATGATCCAGTAATCACAGGTGTCGAGCCAAATCTCAAGCGCTCCTGAGTGGTGGATGCCCCCGCCGTCGCGGGGCATGACGGCGTCAGCTCTTGCCCGCAAAAACATTCGCCAGCGCCACGAAGCCCGCGACCGGAATGTCCTCGGCGCGCGCGGTCGGCTCAATGCCTGCCTCGGCGAGCAGCGCGGCGGCATCGGTGCCGAGCGTCTTGAGGCTCTGGCGCAGCATCTTGCGGCGCTGCCCAAAGGCCGCCTCGGTCACGCGCTGTAAGGCTTGCGCGTCGCAGGCGAGCGGCACCGGGCGCGGCGTCAGCCGCAACAGCGACGAGGTCACCTTGGGCGGCGGCACGAAGGCCGACGGCTTCACGTCGAACAGGATCTTGGCCTCCGTGCGCCAGCCTGCCAGCACCGACAGGCGCCCGTAGGTTTTGCTGCCGGGCACGGCCACGATGCGCTCGGCCACTTCGCGCTGGAACATCACCACCAGCGAGTCGTACCAAGGCGGCCAAGGCTCGACGGTCAGCCAGCCGACCAGCAGAGCGGTGGCGATATTATAGGGCAGGTTGGCGACCACCCGGGCGCGCTCGGGGCCGAGCGCCTCGTGCAGGTTCACGTGCAGCGCGTCGCCGGCGACGATGTCGAGCCGGCCGGGATAGTGCGCCGCAATCTCTTTCAGGGCGGCAATCGCGCGCTCGTCGCGCTCGATGGCGACGACACGGCGCGCACCAAGCGACAGCAGCGCACGCGTCAGCCCCCCCGGCCCGGGGCCGACCTCGACCACGGTGATATTCTCGAGTGGCTCGGCAGCGCGCGCGATGCGGGTCGTGAGATTGAGATCGAGCAGAAAGTTCTGCCCGAGCGATTTGCGCGCGCTCAGCCCATGCCGGCGGATCACCTCGCGCAGCGGCGGCAGCTCGTCGATTTGCGCCATTACTATTTTGCCGGGACAAGCGCCGGCGCTGTTGCGGTCAGCCGAGCGGCGAGGTTGAGCGCGGCGATCAGGCTCGCCGGATCGGCGCGGCCCGTGCCGGCAATGTCGAAGGCGGTGCCATGGTCGGGCGAGGTGCGCACGAAGGGCAGGCCGAGGGTCACGTTGACGGCGTGGTCGAAGGCCAGTGTCTTGATCGGGATCAGCGCCTGGTCGTGATACATGCAAAGCGCCACATCGTAGCTTGCGCGCGCTTTGTCGTTGAACAACGTATCGGCCGGCAGCGGTCCGCGGGCGTCGATGCCGTCGGCCTTGAGCCGGGCAACCGCCGGCGCGACCACGGCCGCATCCTCAGCGCCGAGCGCGCCGTCCTCGCCGGCATGGGGATTGAGGCCGGCGATCGCGAGTCGCGGCCGCGCGATGCGGAAACGTGTCGTAAGGTCGTGCGCGGTAATGCGGCCGGTCGCGACAATGAGATCGGTGGTGACGCGTCCGGCACCTCGCGCAGCGGCAGATGGATGGTCACCGGCACCACGGCGAGTTCGGGCGACCACA
Source organism: uncultured Alphaproteobacteria bacterium (assembly GCA_963761245.1). GTDB lineage: Bacteria > Pseudomonadota > Alphaproteobacteria > Rhizobiales > Xanthobacteraceae > Pseudolabrys. The sequence continues at coordinate 41,544 of CAVXGN010000033.1, forward strand.
GCATCATGACCGGATGCAGCGCATTGCCGGTCGCCTCTGCGGCGAGCCGCGCCAGGAATTCAGTATGGCCGGGCTCGGCGAAGCCCGAGCGGTAGAGCACGTTCTTGGCGATCGGGTTGGTCACGACGGCGGCGGCGTGTCCGCCAAGCACGTCTTTGACCGCGCGCTGAATCGAGGCGATGGCTGCCGGCGCGCTTGAGGCGTCGGGCTTGCCCGGCTGAGCGGTGATCGTAGAGGCCGAGCGGGACGACCGGGAGCGCGCGCGCGAAGGTCGCGTTTGCGGCGTTCGGCTCGACCACGGCAAGCGGCACGTCGAGCCCGAGCCGACGCGCACGCTCGGAGAGAAAATCGGGCTCGGCGATCAGATAATACGGCGGTAGTTTGAGCTCGCTGCGCTCGGCGCCAGACGGCAAGCGCAAGGTCGGGGCCGATGCCGGCCGGCTCACCCAGCGTCACGGCAAGAGGTCGGTCGCCGGCGGCGCTCACTTTTTGTACTCGATCATCGCCTGCCGCCGAATTTCTTCGAGGTATTTCTTGGATTCGGCTTCAAACTTCTTGGCGTAAAGTTGCGAACGCACCTCGGCCTTGAGCGGCAACTCTTGGATGCTTTGCTTTTTGTTGCAAACCGCGAACATTTGCAGCCCCTGCGCGGTCACATCCGGCGTGGTCAGCTTGCCGATTTCCAGCTTGGCGAGCAGCTCGCGTAGCTGCGGCGTGAGATCGCTCGAACTGCGCGTGATCGGCTCGCGCACCGCGATGTCGCGTAGCGCGCGCGCCAGCGCCAGCCCTTGGCTGCAATTTGTGAAGCGGCTGCGAAGGTTTTCGGCTTCGCGGCGTTTGGCTTCGATGGTTGCCGCATTGGAGCCGCGCGGCACCACCACCATGACCGGATAAAGCGTGTAGATGTAGCCGACGGCATCCTTGGCGTCTTCGGTCCGCTCGCGCAACGCGCTGTTGATGTCGGACTCATTGATTTGCAGCGAAGGCCCGAATTTTCCGCGGATGAGTTGCTGCCAGGTGATCTCGGCGCGGATGCGCGCCTTGACGGTGCTTGCCGCTATTCCGATGCGCGCAAGGAATTGGCTGAATTGTTCGGGGGTGGCGCGTTGCCGCTTGGCCATGTTGTTGAAGGCGTTATTGATCTCCTCGTCGCCCACCTCCATCCCGTAGAATTTGGCGCGGGAGATCTTGAGGCGGTCGTCGATCAGCTCATTGAGGACTTCTTGATTTGCCGGCTTCTTATGGGTCGAGGTGGCGATCAGCTTGCTGCGCTGCTGGATGTCGTATTCGGTGATCGGCATGCCGTTGACGGTCACCACCACCTGCGCTTCGGCCGCGAGCGGTCCGACGAGCATTGCGGCCGCAAACGTCGCTGCCAGCAGCGCGCGGCGAATGGTGAAGATCGTCAATTCTGCTCCCGCCATTGCGAAGCTCATCGTCTCAAGCGCGCTCCAGGTTACGATGCACCACTTAACCCGGGGCGCCATCGCGCTACTGCTGCGGTGCCAAAAAGGAGCCCACGCCGGCGGTGCCCGGGGTCAAGCTTTGGCTCAGCGTGGTTCCACCGAGCGTGCGCAAGCTAAGCTGCAGCAGAACTGTATGGTTAAGGACCGGACTTCCAGTGCCGTAGCTGTAACCCGTAACATAATTTACGGCCAAGATGAGGCAATCGTCGATATAACCGAGCCCGATCCGGTCATCGGCAATTTTGCTTTCTTTGAGATCGTAGCGGAGGCCACCCAGCAGTACCCAATTGGCGTTGAGCTTGACCGTTCCAATTCCGAGGACGCCCTCGCGGCGGTCCGTGAAACCGAGTTCCGGCTGGGGCGCATAGTTGCCGTAGAGCAAGGTGAAAGTTCCAACGATCGAAACTGGCGCTGCCCTCGAGCTCGGTACGTTTGGTTTCGAAGGTGTCTTTGTCGAAGCGAAAGCGCGTGCTGAACGTATAGGTGCCGTTGGGCTGATAGGAGACGCGCGCCACATAATCGGAACGCCTGGTATCAAGGCCGCTGCCGAGACCGGTATTGGTGGGACTGGGCTGGGCGAACGAGTTTTGTCCAAACAACTGGTAGGACTCACCGAATAAGGCGTTGACGAAGCCGGCACTATTGAACTGCGCGGTGTACTGCACCCCGTAATTGGCCCGGCCGCCGCCCTCGGCGCGGTCCCAGCCGGAGAACTTGTCGATCTTGAACAGGTTGCTGTCATCGAACACGAGCGTCTGAGCGTCTTCGTTCGGGAATTTTCCGATCTCTGTTTCGTTCGGCCGCGCAATGACCTGCACGATCGGTTCGATCGTCTGGGTGCCCCAGGACTGCACGCTGATGAAGGGAAAGCGGTACTCCAGGCCAACGGTCGGCATGCCGCGCACCAGATTGCTTTCTCCGGTGGCGATGTAGTTCGAGACGCCCGGCTCGCCATCAATCGACATTGAGGCGGCATCGGCCCGCACTCTGGCAAAGGGCGTGAACACTTGGCCAAGCAAGTCGGTGTAGCTACGCCGCCACTGCGCTTCCGCCGAGAAGCGGCTGTAGGTGCCGGGCACGCCACGTAGCAGACAGCTAGCGGAATTGATGATTGCGGTGTCGGCGGTTTGCGTACACGTGCCGTTGCTAAGGGCTTTCTGAGTGATCGCGTCGAAATTCGCCTGGTCGCGCGTGAGGCTGGTCAGGTTGGTTCTGAAGCCGAGCTCGCCGCCGAACACCGGGTGATCGAACGTGTAATTGTAGTCGACCACCGGATGGATGATCGGAATCTGGCCCTGCGTGTCGGCCGTCGAAAAGCCGTAATAGTAGATCGAGCGGGCGTCGAAGTAAGCTTCGGTTGCCGAGACCGGTGATGATAAAGCTGCGAGACTGCCCGAGGACGTCGTGTAGGCCAACGGATCGCTGACGTGATAGGTCGACAGACGCGGGTTGTAGTCAGTAAGGAAGGTCTTGTCGGTCAAGACCACTCCGTCCCAACCCCACACCCACTTTTTGTTGATGTCGAACTGGCCGGCGCTTTCCACGCTGCCGCGGAAGTCGCGATAGCCGGGCGCGTTGACGCCGCCGTGGGCCAGGAAATAGTTCTTGTCCTGCTGGTAGATGCCGGCGGCACGGATCGAATAGGAGCCGTTCATCAAGCGCTGGCGGAATTCGCCTTGCACCAGAACGCCCTGCTTGGTGGTGATCAGCGGCGAGAATGTGAAGTCGTAGTTGGGTGCCAGCGCCCAGTAATAGGGAATCTCGATCGATTGCCCGAATATCGTATTCGACCCGATTGATGGCATCAGAAAACCGGTCTTGCGCTTGACCGTGGGATCGGGCGCCGAAAAATAGGGAAGCCATACCAGCGGATAGCCGTAAAATTCGAGGCGCGCGCTCTCGAAATACAGCATCTTCTCTTTCTGATCGTGGATGATGCGCACCGCCTTGACCTGCCATTCCGGCGGCTTCCTCGGATCGTCCTTGCACGGCTCGCAGGCGGTATAGACGCCGTTGTGGAAGATGGTGAAGTTGCCGCCGCTACGCTCGGCGTGTGCGGCGGCCATGCGGGTCTGCGCCGGCGTCTCCACGCGCAACGAGTCGACGAAACCGTCGCGATAATCGTCGGACAAATTCATCACATTGCCACGGGTGACGGTGCCGTCGGCCTCGGTCAGCCGGACATTGCCTTGCGCCTGCAGGCGTTTGGTATTTTCGTCGTAAATGACTCTGTCGGCTTCGATCCGCGAGCCGCCGTAATAGATTTGCACATTACCGACGGCGGAGACCCGGTGATTGGTGTAGTCGTAGTCGATTTCGTCCGCCTGCACGAGCATCTGCTTCTGCCCGGCATTTTGCTGTTGCAGCGCGCGCTGCGACAGCTTCGGCTGCGGCGTGGGCGGGAAAGCGAGTTCCTGCGCGGATACCAGCACGCTGCCAAAAAACCAGCCGAAGGCGAGCAATGCCGAAGCGGCAATAACGCGAACGGCGCGCCCACGGGGTCGCGGGCGCGCTGACGGACGAGCGCCAGGCATCCACGCCATCACCCGTCCTCCTGATACAGTAACGCAATAAACCCCGTCAGCCCGCCGACAAGCACAGGTAGCCACGCCGCCGTCACCGGCAGCATCAGCTGAGCCTTGCTCAAATCGTCGGTTACTTTCGATAAAACGTAAAGCAGAAACCCCGCTCCCACGCCACTCAAAACCATGATTTGCACGCCGCCGAACCGGAAAAATCGTAGACTAACCGCCGCAGCAAGGAAAACCATGGCCGAGAGCAAAAAAGGCTGCGCCAGAAGCTTTTGGAACTGCAGTCTATAGCCTGCCGCCACCAGCCCGGCATGGTCGGCGATGCTGATATACGCAGGAAGGTCCCAAAATTGAACGGTTTCCGGCGTGGCAAAGCTTTCGCGGACCTGCTCCGGCGTCAGACTGGTTTTCAGCAGATACACGGGCTTATCGACAGGTACTTGCCCCATGCCGTAGACGCGGGCGTCCAACAAATTCCACACCCCCGGGTGCAGCACGGCCGCCCGTGCCTCAATCCGCTGCTTGAAATGTCCGCCGGGGTCGAAGGTGAAGACCATGACGCCACTGAGCTCGACCCCCTGGTTGCGGCTCGACTTGGCGTTGATGATGGCTTGTCCCTCGCTGTCGCGCTGGCTCGCCCAGAAGCTGCCGCCGGCGTCGTTCACAACGCCGGTCATTTGCCGGCCGAACACCTCGGCCTCGTAGCGCTTGGAGCGCTCCTGTAGCAGGGCGGAGACCGGGTTGTAGACGGTGGTCGCGATGATGCCGAGGACAAACGCGATTGCCAGCGCCGGCATGATGAATTGCCAGGCCGACATGCCGGCCGAGCGGGCGACAACCAGCTCAAGCCGGCGCGATAGGTTGAGATAGCAGAACATGGCGCCGATCAGCACGCAAAACGGCATGATGCGCTCGGTGATCTGCGGCACGCGATAGAACGAGATCTTGGCCACCAGCAGCGCGGAGGCATTCGGGATGTCGCCGGCGCGCTGGGTCATCTCAATGTAGTCGACGATCGCGATCAGGGCGAAAATGCTGACGAACACCATCAGCACCGCGCCGAGGAAGCGCATGCCGAAATAGCGCGATAATGTTCCCGTCAGGATCCGCATGGATGACGTCACGACGGTGCGAGGGCGCGGTTGATGCGCTCGGTCAGCGCCGCGACCCAATTGTTCAAGAAGGCTGGCGGCTCCAGGATCAGGCCGTTGTGGACCACGTAAAGACCGAAACCGAATGCGGCCGCCAAGGCCAGATATTGCAGCGCCAGCAACCACGGAATAGTCGCGCCAAACACGGTTGAGGCAAAGCCGATCAGCCGCAGCAAGGCGACGGCGCCGATGGCGCCGAGCAGCGACATTGTGCGGCTTTGGCGGTTGGTGCGCGGCGCGCCAAGGTAGGCGAATGCGATTACGGTGAAGGCGAGGGGATAGAACGGCGCCATCAGGCGATCGTACATCTCCGCGCGGAATTGGCCGGGCTGCTTGAGGTAAGATGGGTCCTTGGGATCCGGAAACATGAGTTGCCAGAGATAGCGCTCGCGGATCGAGTACTTAATCGCTTGCGGGCCGCCGGCGAACTGCGACAGGTCGAAGGCGTAGCGATCGAAAGAGACCATCGCCGGATCGCGTTGATTGACCTCGTGACGCTGCACCGTTCCGTTCTGCAGGATCAGGAACGTGCCGTTGGCGTTGTCGAGCAACTCACCGGTCTCAGCCAGCACGGTGACGTGATCGGCCGGATCGCGCCGGTCGTCGAGAAAAATGCCGGCCAGTTCACCGTTGGCGTGGCGTTCGCGGATGCGGATGGTGACGCCGCGCTCGATCGAGGTGAAGCGCCCGGGCTGGAGCACACTGGTCACGACATTGGCGCGCACTTCGGTCAGCCAGTCGCGCAGCATTCGAAGGCCCTTGGGCGCGAAATAGACGCTGATCGCGGTCACGCCGATCGACACCACGATCGCAACCGCCATGAAGGCGCGGAACAGGACCCATGGCGACATGCCGGACGCGTTCATGACGATGATTTCGGAGTCGGTCGACATCTTGTTGAGGGTATGAGCGACCGCGATCAGCAGCGCGATCGGTGCGATCACCAGCACGAGCAGCGGGATGATCAGGCCGGTAATGCCGACGAACACAAAGATGGTCTGGCGCTGGCTGGTCATCAGGTCGAAGTCGTGCAGGGCCTGGGTGACCCAGATCACCGCGGTTAGGCTGACCAGAACCACCAGGAAGGCGCTGAACGTTGTGCGGAAAATATAACGACCGATCGACCCCATCCGCGACGTCCGTCCCCAGTAGCCGCCAAATGCGCCTCTTGCCCGCTCCCCATCGAACGGGCGCAAAGCGCCAGCGTAATCCCAGCCCCGAGCAGCCTTACCTTGATCGTCGCACAAAGTGGCCGCGCAAAGGCAAAGCCTTTGAACGTGCACAATAAAACGTTAAATCACGCCGGTTCCAAGTGCCTGGAAAGAGTTATGTGGCCCGCGATTCTGGCAAGCTAAATCCGGCCCCCGGGGCCTCGATCACCTTCCGCCACTGCGGCCGCAAAGCCCCAGCCAAACGCTTGGAGGGCTTTGCAGAGCGGCGAAGGGTGCGCCATATGGGGGCCGTTGCGCCCCGCACCTCGTCAGTGCCTGCCCCGCCAAAGAGGATCGCCCCCATGTCCGACGGCCTGAAGCTCGGATTCAGCCCATTCAGCACCGCGCCCAAAGGCGTTCTCATTGTGTTCTGCGACCACCAGCTCAGGCTTGGACCCGCGACCCGCAAGGCATTGGCCGCGACCGGCGATCTCGTCAGCCGCGCCGCAAAGGCCGAGCGCTTTACCGGCAAGAGCGGCACGGCGCTCGACCTGGCTATGCCGGAAGGGTTGAAGCTGCCGCGCCTGATCGTGATCGGCATCGGCAAGACCGCCGATCTCAAGGAGAAGGATTTCGTCAAGCTCGGCGGCACCGCAATGGGAAAGGTGCCGAAAGGGGCGCAAGAGGCCACCGTGATCGCCGAACTGCCGACGCGCGCCATGAGCCCGGCGCAGGCGGCCGACCTCGCGCAAGGGATGCGCCTGCGCGCCTATGCCTTCGATCGCTACAAGACCAAGCGCAAAGATGACGAGGAGAAGCCGGTCAGCCGCACCGTCACCATTGCGGTCGGCAACGTCGCCGCGACGAACAAGGCGCTCGCCCCGCGCGGCGCGCTCACCGACGGCGTCGTCCTGGCGCGCGACCTGGTGAACGAGCCGGCCAATGTGCTCTATCCGGAAGAATTCGCCCGGCGCGCGGCTGATCTGAAAAAGGTCGGCGTTACCGTCGAGGTGCTCGATCTCAAGGCGATGGCGAAGCTCGACATGAACGCGCTGCTCGGCGTCGGTCAAGGCTCGGCGCGCGAGAGCCGCGTTGTGGTGATGCGCTGGAACGGCGGCAAGAAAGGCGTGGCGCCGGTTGCTTTCATCGGCAAGGGCGTGTGCTTCGATACCGGCGGCATTTCGATCAAGCCGGCCTCCGGCATGGAGGACATGAAGGGCGACATGGCGGGTGCGGCCTGCGTCACCGGGCTGATGCATGCGTTGGCGGCGCGCAAGGCGCGCGTCAACGCGGTCGGCGTCATCGGCCTGGTGGAGAACATGCCGGACGGTAATGCGCAGCGTCCGGGCGACATCGTCACGTCGATGTCCGGGCAGACCATCGAGATCATCAATACCGACGCGGAGGGCCGGCTCGTGCTCGCCGACGTCATCTGGTACGCCGCCAAGCGCTTCAAGCCGAAATTCATGGTGGATCTCGCGACGCTGACCGGCGCCATCATCGTCGCGCTCGGGCATGAATATGCCGGCATGTTCTCCAACGACGATCGGCTGGCCGAGCGATTGACCAAAGCCGGGCAGGAGACGGGCGAACTGGTCTGGCGCATGCCGCTCGCGCCCGAATACGACAAGCAGATCGATTCCAAATTCGCCGACGTGAAGAACACCGGCGGCACGCGTTGGGGCGGCGCCATCACCGCGGCGCAATTCATCCAGCGCTTCGTCGCCGACAAGACGCCGTGGGCGCATCTCGACATCGCCGGCACCGGCTTCAACTCGCGCCAGACCGACACCAACAAGAGCTGGGGCTCGGGCTGGGGCGTGCGGCTGTTGGATCGGCTGGTGAAGGACTATTACGAGGGGTAGCGCGATGTCGCCGGCGTTCGCCTAAAATCGCACGCCGACGCTGGCACCAAGCTCGGTGTGCATGGCGTTGACCACGCGTTGGGTGCCGCCGAAGTTTGCCGTGAACAGACCGTTGAGCGCGGCAAACGGCTCGCGGGGGCCGCCAACCGCGGTGGAAATGAATTCATATTCCGCCCGCACGAACCAGCGCGGGCTGAACTCGAATTCAAAGCCGGTGCCGATCACGAACGACAAAATCCCTTCATCGAAGGTGCCGTCGAAGGCATCCTGATGGATATTCTTGTAGGCGAGCCCGCCGCGCGCGAAGGCCCGCACCGGGATCCCCCAAGTTGGAATCGGGATCGGCCATTGCGACATTGGCGGCGTGAAAAAGAGCGCGGTGCCGGTAATGGCGAAGCTGCGTTCCGTGCTTAGTGTCGGGAAGCCTTCGTCGAAAGTGTTGGAGCCGAGATAGTCAAAGCCAAGCTCCGCTGAAATGATATCGTTGAAGCGGTAGCCGACATAGGCTTTGGCGCCGGGCTCGTACTTCTCCATATTGTACTGATGCTTGTTCGGCACGAAGCCAGTATGGTGCGTGTCGAAGGCACCAGCACCGAAATACCAATTGTAGACGGGCATCGGCGAAAGGAACTGATCGGCCGAAGCGGGCGCGGGCGCAAACAATTGCGCTCCGGCGCCGATCGCCAGACCGAGCAAGGCAGTCCGCACTACCCCACCGTAACGACCGCCCCCCATTTGCGGGTACCCTCGACGTCCATGGAATCCAATAACACCACCCAGGACGCAAAAAAGAGCGTTCTGAGCACCCCGGGACGCGATTTCGAGTGCGTCCATTGACGGTTGGCGAAACGCTATGGACTCTACCGCAGGGAGTCAACGGCGCCGCAGCGAAGGCCCGAGGCGCCTAAAGATGCCAAATGCGACGGAGTTTGAGCCCGTTTCGTCCCGATTGGCTCGTACCCGTTGAAATTCAAGCTTCTTGGGGGCACAAAATGCGCTCTGCCGACCTGCGGTGCTGTTGCAAGTCTACCACGCCGCCAAATTATCGTGTTGGGCGGGCACCTTGCGACATGGTTACTGTGGAAAATCTCGCCCGGCGGCGGCGGTGCAGCGACTGATATGACCGAGGTTCTCTTCTACCATTTGCAGGGCCAGCGCCTGGAAGGCGTGTTGCCGGCGCTGTTGGAGAAATCGCTGGCGCGCGGTTGGCGCGTGATTGTGCAGGGGTCCTCCGAGGAGCGCATCGAGGCGCTCGACGCGCATCTATGGACCTACCGCGACGATGGCTTCCTGCCGCACGGTACCTGGCGTGAGCAGGACAGCGCTGCGCAGCCGGTGCTGCTGACCGTCCATGAGGGCAATCCCAATGCGGCGGACGTGCGTTTTCTGATCGATGGCGCGCCGGTGCCCGCCGACGCCGAGGCCTATCAGCGTATCGTGCTGTTGTTCGATGGCGACGACGAGGAGGCGGTCGGTGTTGCGCGCGCGCATTGGAGCGAGGCAAAGGCCAAAGGCTTCGAAGCGACCTATTGGCAATCGGACGAAAACGGCCGCTGGGTGAAGAAGGCATAAGCCGGCGTTGCGCGGCTAGACGGCGATATTGTCGATCAGCCGCGTCTTTCCGAGTTTGGCGGCCACCAAGAGCCGAATTGGCCCGTCCTTGCCGGTCGTGATTGGCGCCAGCGTCAGCGCGTGGCGCGCTTCCAGATAATCGAGCGCGAAACCGGCGCGTTTGATCTCGGCGCGGCTTTCGGCGAGCACGCGCGCAATCGTTTCGCCATGTTTGATGCGGGCGGCTGACCCCTTGAGCACGCGATAAAGCGTAGGCGCTGCGGCGCGCTCGGCCGTCGACAGATAGACATTGCGCGAGGACAGCGCGAGACCGTCCTTCTCGCGCACAGTGGGCACACCGACGACCTTGACGCCCAAGTCTAGATCTTTGGCCATCTGGGTGATCACGCGCAGCTGTTGATAGTCCTTCTCGCCGAACAGTGCGATGTCGGGCGCTACTTGGGTGAACAATTTGGCAACCACAGTGGCGACGCCGCCGAAGAAGTGCGGACGGAACCTGTCCTCCAGTCCTGCCTTGGCCGCTCCTTGGGGCTCGATGCGGGTGGCAAAGCCGTCCGGATACATGACCTCGGCGGTCGGCGCCCATATCACGTCAACTTTTTCGGCCCGCAATACCGCTAGGTCGTCGGCAAAGCGGCGCGGATAGCTGGCGAAGTCTTCGTGCGGTGCGAACTGGGTCGGGTTAACGAAGATCGATACCACCACCCGCCGCGCCCGGCGGCGGGCAAGCCGCACCAGCACCAGATGGCCGCGGTGCAGCGCGCCCATGGTCGGCACCAAAGCGATGCGGTCGCTGCCCCGTCGATAGCGCGCCAAGTCTCGGCGCAGGGCGGTAACCGTCCGCGAAACTTTCGGACGCTGCGGCATTTTTTAATGCGGCCTTGTCGGTGAACTGATGTAAGATAAAGTTATAGCTACCAAAGCGGCGCGGCCAAGTTAATGGTCAACGAATAGCGAGGCCGGTAAAGCTGTGGTCAAATTCATCGGGTCATAGGGCGCGTCATGTTGGTCCAACCGATCGAAGAAACTCCCCAGTCGGCACATGTGGTCGTGCTCGGCAACGAAAAAGGCGGCTCCGGAAAGTCCACCACGGCCCTGCACATCGCGATTGCGTTGCTCAAAGCCGGGCAGCGCGTTGCCACGGTCGATCTCGACGGCCGGCAGAAAAGTTTCACGCATTATGTCGAGAACCGCCGTACTTGGGCCGCGCGCGCGCGCGTCAATCTGGAAATCCCCACGCATTTTTGCATCGATCGCGGCGAGAGCGGCACGATTGAGGAGAATGAGGCCAAGGAATTTGCTGACTTCTCCGCCGCCATCAGCTCGATCGAGCACAACCATGACGTGGTGGTGATCGATACGCCCGGTTCCGACACCTATCTGATGCGGCTCGCCCACTCGATGGCCGACACGCTGATCACACCGCTCAACGACAGCTTCGTCGATTTCGACGTGCTCGGCACGCTCGACCAGACCAATTTCACCATCACCGGCGAAAGCCATTACGCCGAAATGGTGCGCGAGGCGCGCCGGCAACGCCGGCTGGTGGACGGTCAGCTCACCGATTGGATCGTGTTGCGTAACCGCCTATCCACGCTCGGCTCGCGCAACAAAAAGCTGGTCGGCGACGGCATTGCTGAATTGGGCAAGCGCATGGGCTTCCGCTGCATCGACGGATTTGCCGAGCGCGTGGTCTATCGCGAATTCTTCCCACGCGGACTGACCGCGCTCGACGACCTTGACGAAGCAACCCTCGGCACACGGCCAAACATGTCGCATTTGACGGCGCGAGAGGAAGTGGTCGCACTGCTTAATGCGCTGCGTCTGCCGCTTTCGGAGAACGGCAAGCGCCGCGCCGCCGCGCGCGCCGAATGGTATTCGGTGATGGACCAGCCATTGCAGGTCCACGACGTGATTAGCTGACTGCGCGGTCTCCATCGGCACACGCATCGTGGCCGGGCTTGTCCCGGCCATCGCCGTTTTCAGGGCTGCCGATATTGCGCCGGCCGGCGTCAATCGCCAGGTGAACACGCGCGGATTGAACTGGTATAGACTGCCGCAATGAGCAAAGACCGTTCCGACCAAGCACCGGCGCCGACCTCGTCACGGCCCGAGATTGCCACCTTCCTCGAGCAGGTGCGCGCGCTCGGGCCCGCGGCCGCCTCCGGCAAGCGCGGGCGGCTGATCTTCGCGCTCGATGCCACCATGAGCCGGCAGCCGACTTGGGACACCGCTTGCTCCTTGCAAGCCGAGATGTTCCGCACCGCCGCCGCTACCGGTGGGCTCGATATCCAGCTCGTTTATTTCCGCGGGCTCGGCGAATGCGGCGCTTCCGTTTGGGTGGCGAACAGCGATCGGCTTGCGCATTTGATGTCGCGTATCGACTGCCGCGGCGGCCATACGCAGATCGGCAAGGTGTTGAGCCACGCCCGACAGGAAAGTACCAAGCAGCGGGTGCAGGCACTGGTCTTCGTCGGCGACGCCATGGAGGAAAAGATCGACGATTTGTGTCGGGCTGCCGGCGAGCTTGGCCTCATCGGCGTGCCGGTGTTTATGTTCCAGGAGGGCAGCGACCCGGTGGCCGAGAGCGCCTATCGCGAAATCGCGCGGCTGTCGCACGGCGCTTACTGTCGCTTCGACACCGGCGCCGCCCATGAGCTCGGCGAATTGCTGCGCGCGGTCGCGGCCTATGCCGCCGGCGGCATCAAGGCGCTCAGCGATCTGTCGGCCAAGCGCGATGCCGGCGCGCTGAAACTCCTGGCGCAGCTGAAATAGCGATGCCTCTGATCTTTGGCATCGTGGTGCTGGTGCTCGCCTTGTGGGCACTCAACATCGTTTCCAAGGTCGACCCAAGGATCGGCGCGCGCGTGCTCAAGGCCAGCGGCGGTCTGCTTGCCATCGGCTTTGCGGTGTTTTTGGGATTGCGCGGAGAAATCGCGATCGCGATCCCGCTAGGCGCCTTTGGACTTGGGCTGTTGGGGTGGCTGCCATTTGGGCCGGCGGGCTTTTCCTCCCGCACGCAGAAGAGCGGCGGGCAGACCTCGCGGGTGCGCTCGCCCTTCGTCGAGATGGAGCTCGATCACGACAGTGGCGTCATGCACGGCCGCATCGTCGCCGGCCGCCACCAGGGCGCCGCGCTCGACCAACTCGACGTCAAGACGCTCGCCGGAATGCTAAGCGAGATCGACGAGGAAAGCCGCGCGCTATTGGTGGCTTATCTTGACCGCCGGGACGCCCGTTGGAGTGAATACGCGCAAGGTGACGCGGCAACGGGGCGCGCGGCTCGCTCCAGCGGCAAAATGTCGGAGCAGGAGGCCTATCAGATCCTTGGCCTGCAGGCCGGGGCGGGGCCTGACGATATCACTCGTGCGCACCGCACGCTCATGAAGAAACTGCATCCCGACCAAGGGGGGTCGACGTATCTTGCGGCTCGCATCAATGAAGCCAAGGAAGTTCTTCTCCGCCGCCATCGCTGATGTACTCCTGACACAACGCCACCAGCGGCTCCTGACTTCGACACATCCCGGTTATCGACTTATGTTTGCAATCCATTCTGATCTGAAATTCTTTCCGCAAAGTTTCGTTCTCAATTCTTCAACAGCATGCAGGGAATATCTTTGCGCCTAAGGTGCTTGCAGGCGGCTTCCGCTTGATGCTTCTCCAGTCCGGCAAAACGGGCTCGATAAAGCGTCTTGTCGCCCTTGGCCACCGGCTCGGTGAAGGGATCGGCGCTGCCGAGCACCTTCGTCACGGTCTTCGCCGTGACCAGCCGCTGCTTGGCTTCGTTCACATTGTCGAAGGCTCCAACTTGGATCATCCAGCCGCCATGCGGTTTGGCGGCGGTTTCCGGCGCGGGCGAGGGGAGCGGCACGCTCTTGGTGGACGCCACCTTGGCGGGCGCAACTGCCGGCGCGCCGGACGCGACGGGGGCCAAAGGCGGATCGCGCTTGACGGTCGCGACGGTGGTGACCGTGACTTCTTTAGACAACGACTGCCGCAAACTGCGGGTGCGCACAGGTTGCGACGACAGCGAGGCGGTATGCACCGCGCCGGGCTGCACCGTGAAAGTCTTCACCGGATTCGGGTGGATGGGAGCGGTCGAACCTGGCACCGGCGGCGGAACCGGTGGCAGCGGCACGGCCCCGGCAATTTTTGTCTTGGCGGATTCCTTGGTGCGCGCGGCGAGTTCCCAACCCTCGACCACCGGCGGCGCCGTTCGTTTGGCGGCCGCGACTTTGATGTTCTGCTCGATCAACCTGATCGCGCGCGCATCGCGCGCCGAAGCCGAACGTCCGCCGAAGACCACCGCCACGATATGGCGATTGGCGCGCCGCATCGAGACGATGATGTTGAAGCCGGAGTCATGGATGTAGCCGGTCTTGATGCCGTCCACACCGGTAATGCGTCCGAGCAGATGATTATGGTTGCGCATCTCCTCGCCGCGGTACTCGAAGGTGCGGGTCGCGAAGTAGTGGTAGTATTTCGGAAAGCGATCCTGGATCGCGCGAGCAAGGATTGCCTGATCGCGCGCGGTGGTGACTTGCCGATCGTCGGGCAGACCGGATGCGTTGTGATAGTTCGTGTGCATCATGCCAAGCGCGTGCGCCTTGGCCGTCATCATCCTTGCGAAATTCAATTCGCTGCCGCCGATCGCTTCGGCCACGACCACGGCGACATCATTGGCCGATTTGGTGACGATGGCGCGGATCGCGGTTCCAACAGCGATGCTCTGGCCGTGCTTGAGGTCGAGCTTGGACGGCGCCTGCGCCGCCGCATGCTCCGACACCGGCAGTTCGGTTGAAAGCTTGATCTTGCCCGTTTCCAGCCGCTCGAACAGCAGGTAAAGCGTCATCACCTTGGTGAGCGAGGCCGGATGGCGCGAGCTGTCGGCATTGTCCGCCTCCATCACCGCGCCGGAATTGGCGTCGACGACGATCGAAGCGGTGGCAGGACGATATCGTTCGGCAGTGTGTGTGCGATGATGGTGGCGTCGCCGCGCATCGGCGTTACTGCTGAACGCTGTCGCGACCAGTATGACCGCCAGACCGAGCGCTCCAAAGCGGAACGCGTTGCGAACTCGGCCTTCCCCACAGAACATACGCACTCCCCAACCCCGTTGGCCATGCGGTCCTAGGCCGTCATCATGGCCGTTTTGTAGCGCCACCCCGCGGCGCGACAAATTGCGACGGTAGGGGAGCGCGGTTAGCAAATTGTTAATCTGATACATCGGATTTTATTGGAGTTTTCGCACTGCAAAACAACTCTTGACATTTATTGTGCAGTGCAGTATATTGACCAAATCGGCGTGCAAGCTTGGATTTTTCTTGCACCAGCACGTTGGCGCCGCTTCGCGGGCCGGGAAGGGGAATCAGCACCATGGTTAAGAATTTAGAGGACATGCAGCAGGTCGGCAAAGAGAACATGGAAAATGCACTGAAATCGATGGGTGCGGTGTCGAAGAGCGCCCAGGCGATCGCGGTCGAAATGGCCGATTATTCGAAGAAGACTTTCGAGGAAGGCACCGCGGCGCTGGAGAAGTTGTTCGGCGTCAAGTCGTTCGAGAAGGCGATCGAACTGCAGACCGAATATGCCAAGAGCGCCTATGAAGGCTTCGTGGCCGAGGCCACCAAGATCGGTGAACTCTACGCCGATCTGGCCAAGGAGACCTACAAGCCGTTCGAAGCCCTGATGGCGAAGGCGAAATAACTCGGTCGCTGACGCGTTGCGTAGCGTGGCTGTCGTGTGACGTTCGTCAAGCGCCAGCGACAGGAGAAGCCCGGCTGATGTGGCCGGGCTTTTTGTTTGCGTCGCGCCGTGCGGTGTTATTTCGCGATGCGCAACTGGCTCAGATCGGTGCCGATCTTTTCGAACGTGGTGATAATCTGGTTTGCCGACGTCAGCAGGAAGAATTTGTCTTTGTCTGGATACTTTTTCGGACTGCCGGCGCAATTCTTCAGCAGGGTCGAAGTCGCATCGCCGCCGGTGTTGACCTGGATCGTGTAGAGGGTGATGCCAGCGGCATTGATATTGGCGCAAGTGCCATTGCCGGTTGAATTGTACATCCGGGCATCGACCGCGGTGCTCGTGTCATGGCCGTTGCCATCCCAGCGGTTCAAGGTGTTCAGGCCGTCTGACAAAAGAATGATAACGTCGGTATAGCTGTAATTGGAACTCTTAGCCGGGACGGTGAACGGTCCGCCGCCAACCAGCGACTGCCAGCCCCACACCAGGCCGATCGGCTGATTAGTGGCGCCGAGCGGATAAAGGCCGTCCACCGCGGTCGCCATGGCAGACCAGTTGTCGTTCAGCCCCATGACTTTCGGCGAGCAATATGAGTTTTGCTCGGCGGGGAAAAGCGTTTCCTTGATGCTGGTGGTCGGGGCAGTCACCAGCCGGTCGTAATCCTGGCTTGGGCCGGAAGTCGTGCCGCGATCGGTGACGCAGCCGTTCCAGGTCGTGTGCGCCGGCGCTGCGGGCGTACCCGCCGGGCGCCAAAAATGGTTGTAGCCGGTGGTGGTCACGGTTTCGCTACAGACAGTGCTGCCGCCGTGGCCGGTGCAGGAGCAGTTGTGGCTGTACCGGGGACAGCTGCAGTGATTGCCGGTGCAAACTTCGTTGGTAGATGTGGTGGTCGTCAGGACGCTGTTGTAGCAACCGTTGTAGTAGATGCCGATCTTGGTTTGGTCCTTGTTGCCGCTATCGACGCCCGGGCAGATATAGCCGGCATAGCTGCCATTCGATGGAATCGAATTCGTCGTCCCGCTGCTGTTGGCCGGTCCCGCGTTGCATTGGAAGCCGTAGCTCGAGGTGGAGAACGGGCACGACGAGCCCGGGCCGATCTGATCCCAGTTGCTCGGCTTGGAGGCCTTTAGGATGGCGGGTTCCGCTTCCCAATCGGTCCCAGTCGATCCATGTGGCGGCGTTGTTGGCGGGATCGAGATTGACGTTCTTGCTGAACGGGATGATTGACACGTAGACATCGCCGCTGGTGGAAACGGCGTTCTGCAGTTGCGTCAGCAGGTTTTTGGTCGCGGTCTTGAGCGCAGTGATCTTGCCGTCGTCCGCCATCGATCCGGTGGTGTCGAGCACCAACGCCACGCGCACCCGGGCGGAACCCCACGCGGCAGCCGCTGTGCCGCTGACGTTGAGTTGATCAAAGCCGATGACCGAAAGGAATTCGGTATCCATATCGGCCGAGCCGCTGACCAAAAGCTGCGAACCGCCCGAATTCGAATAGGTTGCCGTGATCTTTACGTTCTTGGCTTCCGGCCGCTGGAATTGCGCGAGAAAATAACTCTCCGCGGCCGCCTGGATTTGGGTGTCGGTGAGGGTCGCGGCATTTCTCGCCACCATCAGCGCTGTGGCATCCAGCACCGTTTGCAACTTGGCCTTGAGCGAATTGGCGCGACTGTAATCGACGGCCAAGCCGACGAAGGCCAGGATCGGAATCACCGCCAACGCGAAAGATGATCGCGACATTGCCGCGCGCGACCGCTTTGAAGCGGCGCAGGACGCGGCGCAGATTAAGAAAAGCTAGTCGGACGACAAACATCGTGGTGCTCGGGCGCGGATAGCGCGCAACTTTTGCGTACGCCGAACACCTGAACGGGCGTGCAGCCGATCGATTAGAATCCTCCAGCCTTAATTAAGCTTTGGCGGCGCCATCCGGTTGGAAGCGCAGCGATTGATGAAGCTTAAATCGTTAATGTCAGGGGAGCTTTCGAACGACGCAAGCAGCGCATGCATTTGTCGCGTAACGGCAGTCGTGATGTCCGCTCAAGCGCGACGGAGCTGCTTGAATGCACGTGAGCGGAGCTGCTGCTCCGCTCACGTGGTATCCGCTTACTTGGCCACCCGCAACTTGGTCAAGTTGGTGCCGATGGCCTCGAAGGTGGTCACGATCTGGTCCGCCGACGTCAGCAGGAAGAAGTGATCGGTCGTGCCTGACGTATTGCTGGCGCAGTTCTGCAGCAGCGTGGAGGTCGGATCGCCCCCGGTATTGACCTGGATGGTGTAGATCGTGATGCCGGCCGCCTTGGCGTTGGCGCAGGTGCCCTTGCCGGTCGAGCTGTCGTACATCCGGTTATCGACCGACGTCTGGCTGTTGTACCAGCGATCCTCGGTGTTCATGCCGTCCGACAGCAGGATGATGACCTGTTGGTACTGGTAGCTGCTATCGAGCGACGGAACGCTGAACGGTCCGCCGCCGACCAGCGACTGCCAGCCCCAGACCAAGCCGATCGGCTGGTTGGTGTTGCCGTTGGCCGACATGCTTTCGACCAAGGACGTCATGGCCGGTCCAGTCGTAGTTGAGGCCCATCATCGATTTCGGGCACGAGCCGTATTGTTCGGCCGGGAACAGCGTCGCCGGAATGCTCGACGTCGGCGCGGTCACGTCCTGGTCGTAGCCTGCTGAGGTGCCGGGGGCCGTCGATGTGCCACGGTCGGTGAAGCAGCCGTTCCAGGTGCTGTGGCTGTTGGGCGTCCACGTCGCCTGGGTCCACACGCCGGGCGTCCAAACCGCGGCCGTCCATGTCGCCTTGGGTCCAAACTCCGGCTGTCCACGTGTAGCCCTTCGTCGTCGCACTTGCTTTGCGTCTTGTACGAGGACTTCGAGCAGACGCCGTCGCTGGTGCATGAGCTTTGGGAGTTGTTGCCGGAGATCGAGCAGGTGCCTGCATTGTTGCAGCTGCTCTGACTGTTGTTGCCGGAGACCGAGCAGGTGCCTGCGTTGTTGCAGCTGCTCTGACTGTTGTTGCCGGAGACCGAGCAGTTGCCGGCATTGGTGCAGCTGCTCTGGCTATTATAGCCCGAGATCGAGCAGAACGACTGAGCCGTGCATTTGCTGCGCGGCGACTTGTTGCCGACGCTGCAGGTGCCGTTGCTGCCGTCCCAGGAATTATCGGTGCCGTCGTCCCACTGGATCCAGCTATCCCAGGACGAGTTGTAGTTCGTCGGGTCGACGCTCACGTCCTTCACGAAGGGAATAATCGACACATAGACATCCCCGGGCGTACTGACGGCGTTCTGCAATTGGGTCAGCAGATTTTTGGTCGCGGTCTTGAGCGCGTCGATCTTGCCGTCGTCTTTCATCGAGCCGGTGTTGTCGAGCACCAGCGCAACGCGCAGCCGCGAGGAACCCCACCGTGTGGTAGATGAACTGTCGACCGTCAGGTCCTTGTATCCGAGGACATTGAGGAAGGTGGTCGGTACGTCGGCCGAGCCGTTGACGGTCAAAGACGTGCCACCGTCAGTCGTATAGGACGCGGTGATGACGATGTTGGCGGCTTCCGGGCGATTGAACAGCGCCTTGAAGTAGGCG
The DNA here is from genome assembly GCA_963761245.1 of uncultured Alphaproteobacteria bacterium. Lineage (GTDB taxonomy): Bacteria > Pseudomonadota > Alphaproteobacteria > Rhizobiales > Xanthobacteraceae > Pseudolabrys. The sequence goes on from CAVXGN010000033.1 coordinate 60,602, forward strand.
TTGGCCTGCGTCTGCAGATCGTCCTGCGAAAGCGACGATGCGTTCTTCGACAGCATCAGCGCGGTCGAGTCGAGCGCGTCCTGCATCGCAGTCTTGACGGCGTTGGCGTGCGTGAAATCGACGGCAAATCCGACGGCGGCGATGATCGGGATGGTAGCCATCGCGAACATGATGGCGACATTGCCTCCGCGCGCGCTGCGAAACGCAGCGAAGGGGCGGCAAATGGATTTCCAAACGGACGACATGGCGGCTCACCGATAACGGTTGATTTCGCCTGCCGTCATAATCCTCGCTGTTAAAAGGCCGGTATACCGCTACGGCGAAAATCCTTGCCTATGGGTAAGGCTCGCGCGCGTGCTTGGGCAAGTTGCTACGAACATTCAAGCGCTTGGATGGTTAACCACCACCGCCGCAGATGCCGCGAATGCCGAATAGTTCTTAGTGGACGTCGTTAACGCTCGGTTGTTACAGCTGCGGATTGGGGCGTTTTACGCGGCCTATTTGGCGACGCGCAGCTTGGTCAGCTCGGTGCCGGCTGTGCTGCTGGCGGACTTCTTCAGCAGCGTGGATATCGGATCACTGCCGGTATCGACCTGGATCGCATAAATCGTGATGCCGGCCGCCTTGATATTGGCGCAGGTGCCTTCGCCGGTATGACGCACGCGGCCAAAGCGTCGAACCAGATTTGATACCTTCGAAGGCAAGAAACGCATCATCGTCGATAAGCTTCCGTGCATGGTTTGCGCGAGAGCTAGGCCGACGTCGTAAAGGCCGTGTAAAAATCGGTTTAAGACGATACGTATTTGCCACATCAAATCGTCCGACGGATGCGCCGCGGCTAAAGGACCGTAAAGGATTTTGGAAGAATTCTTTCAGTCGCGCGCGGTGACTGGTGCTCCCGTAGTGGGAGCGCCGCGACCGCTCGTTTGAATGGGCAAATCTCGGCGCGTTACATCACCAGCCGCAGATTGGACAACGCGAGGCCGATCTGACCGAACGTGGTCACGATCTGGCTTGCTTTTGTCAGCAAGTAGAACTTGCTGGAATTGCCGGCGCAGTTTTGCAGCAGCGTCGAGGTCGGATCGCCGCCAGTGTTGACCTGCACGGCAAAGAGCGTGATGCCGGCCGCCTTGATGTTGTCGCAAACCAACTGTTCGCGCGCGTCGATCGAGCTTTGACTCGTGTACCAGCGGTCCTGCGTGTTGAGGCCGTCGGTCAGCAAGATGATGACCTGCTGGTATTCGTAGTTCGGGTCCATCTCGGGGATGGTAAAGGGCGAGGCCGTCAATGATTGCCAGCCCATCTGCAAACCGATCGCCTGGTTGGTGTTGCCGTTCGGCTGCATGGCGCTGATCTTGCTCGACAGCGCCGTCCAATCGTAGCTCAGCCCCATGAGTGAAGCCGGGCAGGACGAATATTCCTCAGCCGGATAGAGCGTGCCGCCGGTGGTCGGCGCATCGTTGGTGGTGTCGAAGTTCTGGTTGCGGTCGGTGACGCAGCCGTTCCAGGTGCTATGGTTGGCCGCCGTCCAAGTCTTGCCGTGCGAGGTACAACTGCTTTGCGAATGATAAGACGTGTTGCTGCAGGTACCGTTGGCGGCGTTCCACAGGCTCCAATCGATCCATGACTGATCGTAGTTGGATGAGCCGACATTCACGTCCTTGCTGAACGGAATGATCGACACATAGACGTCGCCGTCGTTCACCACCGAATTCTTCAATTGTGTAAGCAGATTTTGCGATGCCGTCTTCAGCGCATCCATTTTGCCGTCTTGCGCCATCGAACCGGTGTTATCGAGCACCAACGCGATCCGCAGCCGCGAATTGCCCCAAGCGGCAACCGACATCGCCGAGATCTGGATGTCCTCATAGCCGAGCACGGTCATGAACGTTGTATCGACGTCGCCGGTGGCGGTCAGCGTAAGCCTCGCGCCGCCGTCCGTTGTGAAGGTTGCCTTGATCTGAATGTTGCCGGTATCTGCTCGGCTGAACAGCGCGTTGAAATAATTGGATCGCCTCGGTCTGCAGATCGGCGGCGCTCTCGTTTACCGCATTCTTCGCCGCCATCAGCGCAGTCGCATCGAGCGCGGCCTGGAATGCCGTGCGGGCGCCATTGGCGCGCGTGTAATCGACCGCCGCCCCGACAGCGCCCATCAGCGGGATGATGGACATCGCCACCAGTGGCGCGACGCCGCCGCATTTGTTCTTGAAGAACCGATTCAGCAGCATTGGGGCATGCTCCTTGACGCACCGACAGCAACCCGTCCGGTATCAAGATGCCGAAGACCATTTGAAACTTCGTTCGAACCGCCGCAGGACCTTGATTCAAATTCGGCGCAAATTGTCGCCGCGAAGCAGGGAAGTGCCCGATTTCTCGGGGCGCGCCGCTGACCTCTGCGGAGCGTTAGGGGCGGGGCGGGTATGCTTCGCCGAGCGACGCCCGAGGCGGGCCACGGCGGCCCCGCACACCGATTCGGCGGTACTCGGCTGGACGGAGGGCTGGAAGATCGGCGGTTGTCGCCCGCCCGCCCGCATTCCCGGAAGACGCCGTGCTCCCGGAAGATAATGTCAAGCCCTGGCGACGGCGCAGTTAATGGCTATTTCAGCGGGTATTCGGGGAAACTGGAGGCCGGTTGACCTCGACATAGTGTAAAACCTTGAATTAGGGCCAAATTGTCAACTTGGAATGCTGGCACAGTGGTCCTTATGATGGTGGGCGGCCATGCGCCGGCGTGGCCGCTCGGATGCAACCGTTGGATAAGCCACTGACGTCGGCCATGACTACGATCGACAGGACAAAAGCCGCCAAATCCAAGCCAACTGCAGCCGGCATGCCTCCTATGCGCATGGCCGACGACGACCGCAAGCGCAAGGGTGAGCAGGGCGGCCCCGGTACCGCGGTCATCAGCAAGACCAAGCCGCAGACCAAGCGGCCGAACCTCTACCGGGTTCTCATCCTCAACGACGACTACACCCCGATGGAATTCGTGGTGCATGTGCTGGAGCGTTTCTTCGGCAAGGATCACGAAGCCGCCACGCGAATTATGTTGCATGTCCATCACCACGGTATCGGCGAATGCGGCATCTACACCTATGAGGTGGCGGAAACCAAAGTGACGCAGGTGATGGACTTTGCGCGCAAACATCAGCATCCTCTGCAATGCGTGATGGAAAAAAAGTGAGTCTGGGAGGGCGTTCAATACAAATGGAAGTGGAACTCTAAATGCCGACCTTTTCGCGTAGCCTTGAGCAGTCGCTCCACCGGGCGCTCGCCCTCGCCAATGAGCGGCACCATGAATATGCGACCCTTGAGCATCTCCTGCTGGCGCTGATCGACGATCAGGATGCGTCCGCCGTGATGCGCGCCTGCAATGTCGATCTCGACAAGCTGCGGCGCAGCCTGGTTGCTTACCTTGAGTCCGAGCTGGAGAATCTGATCACCGACGGTGCCGAGGATTCCAAGCCGACGGCCGGCTTCCAGCGCGTGATCCAGCGCGCGGTCATCCACGTGCAGTCCTCCGGCCGCGAGGAGGTCACCGGCGCCAATGTGCTGGTGGCGATCTTCGCCGAGCGCGAAAGCCACGCCGCCTATTTCCTGCAAGAGCAGGACATGACGCGCTACGACGCGGTCAATTACATCAGCCACGGTATCGCCAAGCGGCCCGGCCTGTCGGAGTCGCGTCCGGTGCGCGGCGTCGAAGACGAGGCCGACACCAAGAGCGGCGAGGAGCCCAAGAAGAAGGGCGACGCGCTCGAAGCCTATTGCGTCAACCTCAACAAGAAAGCCAAAGACGGCAAGATCGATCCGCTGATCGGCCGCGATGCCGAGATCAACCGCACCATTCAGGTGCTCTGCCGCCGCCAAAAGAACAATCCGCTGTTCGTCGGCGACGCCGGCGTCGGCAAGACCGCGATCGCCGAGGGGCTGGCGCGCCGCATCGTGCATGGCGAAGTGCCCGACGTGCTCAAGGGCGCGACCGTGTTCGCCCTCGACATGGGTACACTGCTTGCCGGCACGCGCTATCGCGGCGATTTCGAGGAGCGGCTCAAGCAGGTGATCAAGGAGTTGGAAGCCTATCCCGGCGCGGTCTTGTTCATCGACGAGATCCACACCGTGATCGGCGCCGGCGCCACGTCGGGCGGCGCCATGGACGCGTCCAATCTGCTCAAGCCCGCGCTCGCCTCCGGCACGCTGCGCTGTATCGGCTCGACCACCTACAAGGAATACCGGCAGTACTTCGAGAAGGACCGCGCCTTGGTGCGCCGCTTCCAGAAGATCGATGTCAACGAGCCGTCGGTGCCGGATGCCATCGAAATCTTGCGCGGCCTCAAGCCCTATTTCGAGGAATACCACAAGCTCAAATACACAAACGACGCCATCAAGGCGGCGGTGGAGCTGTCCTCGCGCTACATCCATGACCGCAAGCTGCCCGACAAGGCGATCGACGTGATCGACGAGTTGGGCGCCGCGCAGATGCTGCTGCCGGAAAGCCGGCGCAAGAAGACCATCGGCGTCAAGGAAATCGAGACCACGATCTCGACCATGGCGCGCATCCCGCCCAAGACAGTGTCGAAGGACGATGCCGAGGTGCTTCGGCATCTCGAGCAGACGCTCAAGACCGTGGTCTATGGGCAAGACAAGGCAATCGATGCGCTGTCGGCCTCGATCAAGCTGGCACGCGCGGGCTTGCGCGAGCCGGAAAAGCCGATCGGCTGCTATCTGTTCTCAGGTCCGACCGGCGTCGGCAAGACCGAAGTGGCCAAGCAACTCGCCGCTTCGCTCGGGGTCGAACTCATCCGCTTCGACATGTCGGAGTATATGGAGCGGCACACGGTGTCGCGCCTGATCGGCGCGCCTCCCGGCTATGTCGGCTTCGACCAGGGCGGCTTGCTGACCGACGGCGTCGACCAGCATCCGCATTGCGTGCTGCTGCTCGACGAGATCGAGAAGGCGCATCCCGATCTGTTCAACGTGCTCTTGCAGATCATGGATCACGGCAAGCTCACCGATCACAACGGCAAGCAGATCGATTTCCGCAACGTCATCCTGATCATGACCACAAACGCCGGCGCCTCAGATATGGCCAAGGCGGCGTTTGGCTTCACCCGCAGCAAGCGCGAGGGCGACGACACGGAGGCGATCAACAAGCTGTTCGCGCCCGAGTTCCGTAACCGGCTCGACGCCACCATCACCTTCGCTCACCTGTCGCAAGAGGTGATCGCCAAGGTGGTCGAGAAGTTCGTGCTGCAGCTCGAGGCTCAGCTCGGCGACCGCAACGTCACCATCGAGCTGTCGGAGGAAGCCGCGCGCTGGTTGATCGCCAACGGCTACGACGAATTGATGGGCGCGCGCCCAATGGCGCGGGTGATCCAGGAGCACATCAAGAAGCCGCTCGCCGACGAAGTGCTGTTCGGCCACCTGAAGGGCGGTGGGCATGTCCGCGTCGTCGTTACCAAGGACGAGAACGGCCGCGACAAGCTCGGCTTCGAGTTCCTCGAAGGGCCGATAACGCCGAAGCCGGAGAAGCTGCCGCTGGACGTGCGCCCAAAGGCCAAGCGCCGCTCCTCGTCGCGGCCGAGGCCGAAGACCGACAACAAGCGCGGCACTGTGCCGAAGGTGCCGTTGATCAAAGCCTGACGGCCGATGCCGAAGACAAAGGCCGGGCCAAGCGCCCGGCCTTTTGCTTGGGCGTAAATCGTATCGAAACCTGCGCACAACTTCGCGCAATTGTGCACGACCATTTTGCAGGGCGCGCATGCGGCGGTCGCGGTCGCGCCCTGTTGCGCGCGCGCTGGCCCTGTGGGAGACGTTGCGCCGCGCCCTATGTCCACACTTCCCGATACACAGTCATCAATCGCCGCAGCCTTTTTCGCCGGCGCGAAGTCGGCACTCACCTCGGTGTTCTTCCTGGTGCTTGCCGGCACCTATATCGGCATCGGTGCGCTTGCCCATGACTATGGCTTTTCGTCCTGGTGGCTCGCGCTGTCGACGCTGCTGGTATGGGCAGCGCCGGGGCAGGTGATCCTGATCTCTTCGCTTGGTCTTGGCGCCCCGCCGATCGAGGGCGCCATCGCGGTCACGCTAAGCGCGATCCGGCTGTTTCCCATGGTGGTGGCGTTGTTGCCGCTGCTGCGGGGACCGGGCACGCGCCTGCGCGCGCTGCTGCTGCCGGCGCATTTCACCTCGGTGAGCATGTGGGTGGAGTTGCTGCGGCTGTTGCCGTTGATGCCGCGCGAGCCGCGCATCACGTTTTGCATTGGCCTTTCGGTTGGCTACCAGAGCACGGCGGTGGCATTTGGTTTTGTCGGCTTCTATCTCGCCGCTGGGCTGCCGACGCTGTTTGCCGGCGCGCTACTGTTTCTCACCCCGATGTCGTTTCTGATTTCGACTGCGCGCAATGCCAAGATGATGGTTGACCGGCTGGCGCTGGTGCTCGGGCTCGCGATTGGGCCGCTGCTGACCTACCTGCACGTCAATCTCGACCTGATGTGGACCGGCATCGTCGGCGGCTTTCTCGCCTATGGCATTCACCGCCTGCGCGAGGCCGCGACGTGAACGCCATGCTGACCGAACTGTGGCCCTACCTGCTGCTGATCCTGGTCGGCTTCCTGCCGAACGAGATCTGGCGCGCGCTCGGCCTGGTGCTGGCGCGTGGCCTGAATGAAGAATCCGAACTGGTGGTCTTGTCGCGCGCGATAGCGACCGCGATCCTTGCCGGCGTCATCGCCAAGCTGATCCTGTTTTCGGCCGGCGCGCTCGCCGCCATCCCGCTCCCCGTGCGGGTCGGCGCCGCGGTGTGCGGGTTCCTGGGATTCCTAGGTATCAAGCGCTCTATTTTTGCCGGTGTTCTGGTCGGCGAAGCTGCGCTGCTCGCCGGGGGCTTCCTGTTCGGACCGTAGAATTTCAGCGCTGCAGGGCATCTGCCAGAGGTCCATACGCGATGTCGCCCAAGTGGTTTGCCCATTGGCGGGCAAATTTCGCGCGCGCCTCGTCAAGGCTGGCCACCGCGTCGGTCAGGACCTGCACGTCGATATTCCGCTCATAGGCATCGATAGCGGTTTGTGTGATGCAGCCGTCGAGCCAACAGCCGGCAAGCAGCAGACGTGACACGTCTTGGCATTTCAGGCGCGCCTCGAAATCCGTGCCGATGAACGCGCTATGCCGCGTCTTTGTAATGGCGCTCCGCGTAGCGGGGAAATGGATGCCCGGCACCGGCGTCACATCGGTCGAGCCGGTTAGCAGCACGGCCGCGTTGGCGCGCTGCGCGCGCAGCGACCAAGCCGATGGATCAGGCGGCCATTCCGTGCGAATTTCGAAGATGATCCAGTTGTGTGCGCCAGCCTCGGCGAGTGCCCGGTTGATGCCGTCCACGAGCGGCGGGAGCTTGGCGGCCCGATCCGGGTCGCGAAACATCCAATCCTGCATGTCGATAATGGCAAGCGCGGTGCGCATAGTAGCCGCCAGGCGCCGTTACCCGTTCATAGCCGCCGCGAGCTTCTTGGCATTCTCGGCCAGCACGTCGGGCTTTTCTTTTTCGCTCGCCGGCGGCTTCATGGCGACGCCGGCCTTGCGTGGAATGATGTGGACGTGCAGGTGGAACACCACTTGGCCGCCGGCGCCTTCATTGAATTGCTGCAATGTGACCCCGTCGGCGCCGAAGGCCGTCATCGCCGCCTTGGCGACCTTTTGCGTGACTTTCGCCACATGCGCGAGATCGTCGGCGGAAACGTCGAGGATGTTGCGAGCCGGCGCTTTTGGCAGCACCAAGGTGTGGCCGGGCGCGCGCGGCATGATGTCGAGAAAAGCGAAGGCCTTGTCGTCCTCGTAGACCTTGTAGCAGGGCAGTTCGCCGCGCAGGATCTTGGCGAAGATGTTGTTGGGATCGTAACTCGGCATTGCGTTTCCCCCCGGGACTATTCCTGCTCGATCAAATCCTTGCGGAACGGCGCCAGCGCCGCAAGCTCTTCGCCGGCGGCCTCCACGTAGGCGCGCTCGCGCGCCAGATATTCCGCCACCGCCCGCCGCAACGCCGGATTGGCGATGAAATGGGCGGAATAGGTGGTGCTCGGCAAATAACCGCGCGCCAGCTTGTGCTCGCCTTGGGCTCCGGCCTCGACGCGCGCCAACTTGTGAGTGATCGCGTAGTCGATGGCCTGGTAATAGCACAACTCGAAATGCAGGAACGGGTGGTGCTCGATGGCGCCCCAGTTGCGGCCATAGATCGCCTCGCGCCCGATGAAATTGAGGGCGCCGCCGATCCAGCGGCCGGCGCGGCGGGCCATCACCAGCAGGATACGGTCGCGCATCTTTTCGCCGACAATCGAGAAGAATTCGCGCGTCAGATAGGGCCGTCCCCATTTGCGCGAGCCGGTTTCCATATAGAACATGAAAAACGCATCCCACGCCTCTTCGGTGAGGTCGGACCCGGTGAGCCAGCGCACCTCGACCCCGGAGCTGAGCGCCTCCTTGCGTTCGCGGCGGATGGCCTTGCGCTTGCGCGAGGCGAGGCGGGCGAGGAAATCGTCGAAGCTCGTGTAGTTTGCGTTGTTCCAATGGAATTGCTGGTCGGTGCGTTGCAGGAAGCCGCGTTCGCCGAGCGCCCGCCATTCCGTTTCGGTCAAGAACGTGACGTGGGCAGAGGACAACTCGCTCGCCGTGGTGATCTCGGCGAGGGCGCCGGCGAGGGCGCCACGCACCGCCGCGGCCTGTGTTGACGGGAGCGCCAGAAGGCGAGGGCCGGTGACGGGGGTGAACGGCACCGCCACTTGCAGCTTGGGGTAATAGTCGCCGCCCGCGCGCTCGAAGGCATCGGCCCAGCCATGGTCGAAAACATATTCGCCGCGCGAATGCGTTTTCACATAGCAAGGCGCACTACCGAGCAGGGCGCCGCTCGTGTCTTCCGCCAGCAGATGGCGCGGTTGCCAACCGGTACGGCCGCCGACCGATCCAGAGGCCTCCAGTGCGGATAGAAAATCGTGTGAAACAAATGGGTTGCTTGGCTTGGATAACTCCGGGGACAACTTATCCCCGCTATGCTCATGTTTCACATTAACTTGAGCTTCGTCCGCTAGGCCGCCGTGTTCCGTCGGATTGCCGCGCGCGCATGCGTCCCAGGCGGCGGGCGCCACCTCAGAGATTGCGGGGACAATGCGGATGCGCAGTTCGGTCATCAGGGGGCAACGTCTCTAGCCCGACTTTACGCCGGAAATCGGTCGAATTTCATCCCGCTCTTCGTCGCTGCCAGGGTTCTAAGGTCGCAGACCTTCGAAAATGATCTGATCGGCCCAGCGCGCCGCCCTCTCGCCGCTCGTCCGCTGTGCGCACCGTCCAGGTCAGCAGCGGCAACCCGAACACGTTGCGTGCGATCAGCGGCAGCGCCGCCGGCAAATCGCCCACCCGGTAAGCGATGAAATGCGGGCGCGTTCGATTGACGTGCAGGAACCAGGCCAGCCGCCGCCGGTCGGCCGGCAACAGGTCGTCCCAGCCATCATAGCGGTGCTGCGCGACCATGCCGCGCGGGAGCTCAGGGGCGATTTGCCTGATCGCCGTCACCTGGTCGGGGTCGAACGACATTACCGCTACCGGGCCGGCATAGGTGGCGAGCACTCTGGCGGTGCGCTCGCAGAGCCGGTGGTCGCCGTCGAAATGGCTCTTGAGCTCGATGAGCAATGTGACGCGCCCGGCCACGAGCTCGCATAGCTCACCGAGCGTCATGATGCGGTCGCCGCATGCCTTGAACCGTACCGCCTTGATCTCGGCGGTGCTCATATCGGCCAGCCATTCGCTGCCCTCGGTCAGCCGGCCAAGCGTGTCGTCATGGTGCACAAAGGCCTCGCCGTCGGCGCTGATCTGCAGGTCGACTTCCAGGCCGTAGCCGGCGGCGACCGCCGCCCTGACAGCGGTGGCAGTGTTCTCGATAACGCCCGCCGACGCATCATGCAGCCCGCGATGGGCCAGCGGTCGTGCGGTGAGCCAGTCAAGGCCGGGCATAGCGGAGCCAGCTACGCGACCTCGAACAGGCCTTCAACCTCGATTGCGGCATCCGCCGGCAGCGCGGAAACACCGACCGTGCTGCGGGCGTGGCGGCCTTTGTCGCCGAAGACCTCGACCATCAGATCGGAGGCGCCGTTCATGACCTTGGGGCCATCGGTGAAGCCGGGCGCCGAATTGATGAAACCGCCGAGCCGGACCACGCGGCTAACCTTGTCGAGATCGCCAAGCGCGGCTTTGAGCTGCGCCAGCAGGTTGATACCGCAGGCGCGCGCCGCCTTCTGGCCATCCTCGATCGACACGCCGCCACCAAGTTGCCCGGTAGCGGCCAGCTTGCCGTCGGGACCGAAACAGAGTTGTCCCGAAATGAACAGCAGGTTACCGCTGCGCACGAAGGGCACGTAATTGGCCACCGGGCTCGCCGGGCTCGGCAGCACGATGCCGAGGTTCGCTAACGTCTTTTCGACAGTTCCGGCCATGAACTCCTCCTCGTTGCGACGTCGGATCCGATGAGCGAACCTCTTGGCTGATCGGGCGTTGGCACGCAAGCGGCCGCCCCATTCACGGCAATGCGATTGCCGGGGAGGCGGGCGGCCTCTATCTTGCCCATATCTTGCATGCTTCTGGTTCCGAAACGGCGCGTAACGCGCCCGCGCGGAGAACCGCCTCGATGACAAAGCCCGGCTCACTGAACCTCCTGGTGCTATGGAGCGCCGCCATCGGACTGGCCGCTGTGGCGGTCAGCCATTCCGCGGCGGCCGCGCCGGCGTCTGACGTAGTGATGCTGGCGCCGCATCGGGCAATTTACGATCTCAAACTTTTGAAAAGCCGTGGCAGCGGCGGCATCGATGCCGTGCGCGGGCGCATCCTCTACGATTTCAGCGGTAATTCCTGCGAAGGTTATGAATTGCAATTCCGCCAGGTCTCGGAGCTCGATTCGGAAGGTGGCAAGCACGCACTCAGTGATCTCCGCTCGACCACCTGGGAGGACGGCGACGCCAAGAAATTCCGTTTCAGCTCGGAAAATCTGCTCAACGAAAAGAGAACCGACACCGTTACCGGCCATGCCGAGCGCGGCAATACCGCCGTCAAAGTCAGCCTGAACAAACCGAAGGATAAGAACTTCACCGTGCCGCGCAGCGCGGTGTTTCCGACCGAGCACATGCGGCGCATTATCGTTGCCGCGCGCGCCGGCAAGGGCATTCTGAACTTTCCGGTCTACGACGGCTCGGAAACTGGCGAGAAACTCTACAATACGCTGACAGTGATCGGTAAAGCGATCGCGCCGGGGCAAAAGCCACCTGACGATGCCGCCGCCAAATTTCCGGAACTCGCCAAGCTCACTCGCTGGCCGGTGACCATCAGCTATTTCGAGCAGGAAAGCGAAAAACAGCAGCAGGCCGGCGAGCAGACGCCGGTTTACGCCATCTCCTTCGAGCTCTACGAGAACGGCATCTCGCGCAGCCTCACGCTCGAATACGCCGACTTCACCATCAGCGGAAAGATGACCTCGCTGGACCTGAAGACGCCGAAGCCGTGCCCAGGACCGCGCTAGTCGTCGTCCTCGATCGCCAGCCCGCGCACCACCGCGTCGCGACCGAACTTCAAGCGCAGACGGTCCACGGCATGCTCGGCCTCGGCCGTCCGGCGGTCGATGAGATCGGCAAGGTCATCGCCGGCGGTTTCTTCCAGGTTGCTGACGCCGATGCCGATCAGGCGGAAGCGGGTGGGGCCGATTTCATGCACCAGCAGATCGCGGCCGGCGGCGAAAATACGTGCGGCGAGCTGGGTGGGCGCACCCAGCGACCGAGCGCGGGTGCGGATCTTGAAATCGGCACTCTTGAGCTTGAGCGTCACCGTCGAGCCTGACAGCGTATTAGCTTTCAAGCGCGCCGACACTTTCTCCGTCAACTCCCACAATGTCTGCTCGAGCGGCCGCAATTCGCCGATGTCGCGCTCGAAAGTGGTTTCCGCCGAGATGCTCTTTGTCTCGCGCAGCGGATCGACGCCGCGGTCGTCGATGCCGCGCGCCAGCCGCCACAATCTACCGCCTTCCTCGCCGTAGCGGCGCATCAACTCAATTTCATCGGCACGCTGTAGATCGGCGATCAGGCGGAAACCGTCGGCGGCAAGCCTGGCGGCGCTCACGGCGCCGACGCCGTAGATGAAGCCGACCGGCTTGGGTGCCAGAAATGCCGCGGCCTCGGTCTGGCCCAGCACGGCGAAGCCGCGCGGCTTGTCCATGTCGGAGGCGATCTTGGCGAGGAATTTGTTGGCCGACAGTCCGATCGAGGCGGTGATGCCGAACTCACGCTCAACCTCGCCGGCAAAGCGCGCCAGCACCTTGGCGGCGCTCATGCCATGCAATCGCTCGGTGCCGCTCAGATCGAGAAACGCTTCGTCGATCGACAGCGGCTCGACCAGCGGCGTGAGCGCACGCATGGCGCGGCGCACCTCGCGGCCGACACCGACATATTTCGCCATGTTCGGCCGTACCACGACGGCATGCGGGCAGCGGCGCTTGGCCTCGAACATCGGCATCGCCGAGCGGATGCCGTAAGTGCGCGCCACATAGCAGGCTGCGGCGACCACGCCGCGCTTGCCGCCGCCGACAATGACCGGCTTGTCGACGAGCGAAGGGTCGTCGCGCTTTTCGATGGTGGCGTAGAAGGCGTCGCAATCGATATGGGCGATGGTGAGTTGATCGAGCTCGGCATGCCGCGCCAGCCGCGGCGAGCCGCAAGTTGCGCAACGTGTCGCCGTCTCCGGCGCAGGACTGAGGCAGTCTCGGCAGAAGGCGCTCACGGCACCTCGCGCTCCCATTGCTTGCCGCCGAGCACGGCCAGCGCCTTGCCGATATCGGAGGGATCGAAGCCCGCCTCGGCGGCAAAGCCCGCGAGCATGGTCTCGTCGCCGGCGAGGTATTCGAGGACACCGATCAGGAAGCCCGGCTCGCGCGCGGCGGCGCGAATCTCCGCCGGTCCGATGCCGGTTTCGGCGAGGAAGCGGCCGAGCCGTTCGCCGTCCCCGGCAATGAAGGTAAGCGCCTGAATCGCCAGCGCTTCCGCCGCTTCTTTCGGCATATTAGACCGCTGTTTCATCGGTCAAATTTGCCTTTCCGTAATATATCCGCATTACCGTAGCCCATGATGCCCCAATGATGGGTGGGCTGGCGATGCGCTTTGCTCGTCATGCGCGTCGCGAGGAGGGGCATCTGGGGATAACAGGGGCGGGGAAGAAATGGCGAAGACCGTCCTGATTGTGGAGGACAACGAGCTCAACATGAAGCTCTTCCACGACCTCTTGGAGGCGCACGGCTACAACACCGTCGGTACGCGCAACGGCATCGATGCGCTCGACCTTGCGCGCCAGCACCGCCCCGACCTTATCCTGATGGACATCCAGTTGCCGGAAGTCTCCGGGCTCGAAGTGACCAAATGGCTCAAGGACGACGCCGAGCTCAAGTCCATTCCGGTCGTCGCCGTCACCGCCTTCGCGATGAAAGGCGACGAAGAGCGCATTCGCGAGGGCGGCTGCGAAGCCTATCTGTCGAAGCCGATCTCGGTCGGCAAGTTCATCGAGACCATCCGTCATTTTCTCGGTACTGCGTAATGGTGTTTGAATGACCGCCCGCGTTCTAGTAGTCGATGATGTGCCGGCCAACGTGAAGCTGCTCGAAGCGCGGCTGTCGGCGGAATATTTCGACGTCACCACCGCGCACAGCGGACCGCAGGCGCTGGCGATCGCCGAGCGCGCGGAATGCGACATCGTGCTGCTCGACGTCATGATGCCGGACATGGACGGCTTCGAAGTCTGCCGCCGGCTGAAATCCAATCCGGCCACCCACCACATCCCGGTGGTCATGGTCACCGCGCTCGATCAGCCGTCCGACCGCGTGCGCGGGCTCGAAGCCGGCGCCGACGATTTCCTCACCAAGCCGGTGACCGATGTGGCGCTGATCTCGCGCGTACGTTCGCTGGCGCGGCTGAAGATGATGACCGACGAGCTGCGCCTGCGCGCGGTGACGTCGCGGGAAATCGGCATCCAGTCCCCCGAGCGCGACGCCATCGCCGAGCGCGGCCGGAACGGGCGCATCCTGATCGTCGACGACCGCAAGGAATCCTACGAGCGCATCAAGGCGACGTTGGCGGCCGAGCACAAAGTGGACGTGGAATCCAATCCGGGCGAGGCGCTGTTTCACGCCGCCGAAGGCAATTACGAATTGCTGATCATCTCGCTCGGCCTGCGGAATTTCGACGGCTTGCGCCTGTGCAGCCAGGTGCGCTCGCTCGATCGCACCCGCAACGTGCCGATCCTGGCGGTCGCCGAGGCCGACAACAACACGCGGCTGGTGCGCGGCCTCGAAATCGGCGTCAACGACTATCTGATCCGCCCGATCGACAAGAACGAAATGCTGGCGCGCGTGCGCACCCAGATCAAGAAGAAGCGCTACACCGAGCGCCTGCGCGACAACGTGCAGATGTCGATCGAGATGGCGATCACCGACGCGCTCACCGGCCTGTACAATCGCCGCTACATGGAATCGCACCTTGCGACCCTGGTCGAGCAGGCGGCGGCGCGCGGCAAGCCGATCGCGGTGCTGGTGGTCGACATCGACTATTTCAAGGCGGTCAACGACAGTCACGGCCACGACGCCGGTGACGACGTGTTGCGCGAATTCGCGCTGCGTATCCGCAAGTCGATCCGCAACATCGATCTCGCCTGCCGCTATGGCGGCGAGGAATTCGTCATCGTCATGCCGGAAACCGACATGGCGGTGGCCACTATGGTGGCCGAGCGGCTGCGCCGGCGGATCGCCACCGAGCCGTTCGTCATCCAGCAGGGCGCGCGCAGCCTGGAAGTCACGATCTCGATCGGCATCGCCGCGCTGGGCGCGACGAGCGACAATGCCGCCGCGATCCTCAAGCGCGCCGACGAGGCGCTCTATCGCGCCAAGCGCGACGGCCGCAACCGCGTGGTGCCGGACGCCGCCTGAACCGGCTCGCGTGCGGCCGGCGCAGAATTTACCAATTAAGTCAAAATCTTAGAAAGCGATTTGGTGGCCGGGGGCGCATGGTCTAACCTTGGCCACAGGTTAAGTCTGCAGCCGGACATCGTCCGGCGCGGCTCCGGCAGCCAGTTCGAATTGCCCTGCGGAGTGCTCAGGTCCGCCGCATCTCCTGGGTCCGTGGGGTTCGGCCGGCTTGGAAGCGGTGGGAGTGGCCTCCTCATGCACCGCTTTCAGCCGGCCAACTTTTTGCGGTCCTACCGTCAGAATTCACATATGCGAAGGGCGCCCAGCGGGCGCCCTTTTCGTTCGCGACCGTCGGCGAACTCACTTGATCTTGGATTCGCGATACTCGACGTGCTTCTTCGCGATTGGATCGTATTTCTTCTTGACCATCTTCTCGGTCTGGGTGCGCGAGTTCTTCTTGGTCACATAGTAATGGCCGGTGTCGGCACTCGAGACGAGCTTGATCTTCAGGCTGATGGCTTTGGCCATGGTCTATCCTCGGTACGGAATTAGGCGGCGTTGATTGGCCGGGAACGTAGCGTCGAAGTGGGAAAAGTCAAGAAAGCCGCGATTTTGCGACTATCACAGCAGTTCCCGGAAGAACTGCTTGTCTTCCATGAAATAAAACGGCACCGGCAGATCGTGGCCCATGCCGGCCGTTACCCGGGCGCCGAGTTCCTCCAGCACCACGCCGGTGATGGTCGGCAAGTCGAGGTGGGTGGCCTGCTCGATCGGCACCCAACTCAACTCCACGAGCTCGGATTCAGGTCCCACCACGCCCTCGATCTCATGCGCGACCGATGAGGCATCGGCGGTGAAAAAGCGGGTGTCGAAGCGCCGCGGCCGTCGCGGCGGCGTGATGGCGCGGGCGATGAAATGGATATTGCCGAGATCGGGATGCACGCGTGCCTTGGTAAACTCTGTCCAGATCTCGCCCGGCGCTTCCGGCGCTTCGTCGCGCTTGACGCCGAGCAGCAGCCCGGTCTCTTCGCAGGTCTCGCGCACGGCCGCCAACGCGAATGCGCGCGGCGGCGCCGAGGTTTGCTGCCTGAGGCGCTGCGTCAGCTTCTTTTCGGTGTCCGGATGCAATTCGCTCACCGCCGGCATCGCGGCATCGAGCGCCTCGATGCGCCCACCGGGAAACACGAATTTGCCCGGCATGAATTTGTGGCCGGCATGACGGCGGCCGAGCAGCACTTTAGGCTGCGGGCCGGAGCGGTCGATCAGCATCAGCGTTGCCGCATCGCGCGGCTCGCTGTCGGGGAACGACTGGTCGCGCTCCACCATATTCATCCGCTCGGCCCAGACTTTCGCCATATCGGTCGTCATCGTGCCTTCCGTTTCTGTCCGCGCGGCCCGTATTGAAATTGCCGCTGCTCGCGCCGCGATTGCCGGTGTGCGGTTCCGGGCCGTCCTTCCGATAACAACTCGAAGCGGAGCGCGCCAGCAACCGGCGCGGCTTCGACGAGCTTGACGGTTACCGCATCGCCGAGGCGGTAGGTCTCGCCCGAACGCGCGCCTACCATGGCGTGCGCCTTTTCCTCGTAGCGGAAATATTCCGCGCCGATGGTACGCGCCGGCACGAAGCCGTCGGCGCCGGTGTCGTGCAATTTCACGAACAGACCGGCGCGGGTGACGCCGGAAATGCGGCCGTCGAAGGAGGCGCCGATGCGGTCGGCCAGGAAATGCGCGATCAGTCGGTCGTTGGTTTCACGCTCGGCCAGCATCGCGCGCCGCTCGGTGGCGGAAATCTGCGCGGCGATTTCGCCGAGCTCTTTGCGGTCGGCGGTTTCGGGCAGGCCGTCGGCCCCGAGCTTGAGTGCGCGGATCAGCCCGCGATGCACGATCAAATCGGCATAACGGCGGATCGGCGACGTGAAATGGGCGTAGCGGCGCAAATTGAGACCGAAGTGCCCGTAGTTCTCGGCGGCATATTCGGCCTGCGCCTGCGTGCGCAGCACGACTTCGTTGACCAGTTGCTGCGCGTCGCGGCCTTTCACGCGGGCGAGAATGCGATTGAACGCCTCCGGTTTGAGCACGCCGCCTTTGGCGAACGGAATGTCGAGCGTTTGCAGGAATTCGCGCAGCGCATGGACCTTCTCCATCGAAGGCTCGTCGTGCACGCGGTAGATCAGCGGCACACGCGCGCGCTCCAGCGTCTCGGCGGCGGCGACATTGGCGAGGATCATGAATTCCTCGATCAGCCGGTGCGCCTCCAGCCGCTCCGGCATGATCACGCGATCGACGGTGCCGTCGCCCTTGAGAAGGATTTTCCGCTCCGGCAGATCGAGATCGAGCGGCCCGCGCTCGGCGCGCGCGCGGGCGGTCGCCTCGTAGGCGGCATAAAGCGGCGCGAGCACAGGCTTGACCAATGTTTCGGTGTCTTCGTCGGTACGACCGCCGATGGCAAGCTGCGCCTGCTGATAGGAGAGGCGCGCGGCGGAGCGGATCATGACGCGATGGAATGTGTGCGATTTCTTCCGCCCGTCCGAGCCGATGACCATGCGCACGGCGAGCGCGGCGCGCGCTTCGTGCGGACGCAAAGAGCACAGGTCGTTGGAAATGCGCTCGGGCAGCATCGGCACCACGCGGTCAGGGAAATAGGCCGAATTGCCGCGCACGAGCGCTTCGCGGTCGAGCGCGGAGCCGGGCGTCACGTAGTGGGCCACGTCGGCGATGGCGACGCTGACGATGAAGCCGCCGCGATTGTTCGCCGCCTTGTCCATTTCGGCATGCACGGCGTCGTCGTGATCCTTGGCGTCGGGCGGATCGATGGTGACGAAGGGAACGTGCCGCCAATCCTCGCGATGGGCGAGCGTCGCGGGCTTTGCAGCTTCCGCTTCATTCAGCGTCTCGCGCTTGAATACCGAGGGAATGCCATGCGCATTGATGGCAATCAGGCTGACCGAACGCTCGCTCTTGAGCGAGCCGAGCCGCTCGACCACGCGACCGGTCGGTAGCCCAAGCCGCGGCGCGCGGCTGGTCTCGACCGCGACCAGGTCGCCGTCTTCGGCCTGGGCGGTGGCGCCGGCGGGAATTGTTAATTCCTTGCCGAGCATTTTCTTGTCGACCGGCTCCAGCCGCCCGCCGCCATGGGCGATCTTGCGGAAGATACCCAGCACGCGGTGCTTGGGGTGGTCGATGACTTTGATGACGCGCCCGCGGTGGCGGATGCCGTGATCTTCCTCGGTTTCCTCGACCCGCAGCAGCACGCGATCGCCGAGCCCGGCGGCTTCGCCCGGCCGCGCCTTGCGCGGTAGCAGGAGGCGGATCTTGGGCGCCTCGCCGTGCGCCTCCTCATCCCATTCGTCAGGCTTGGCAATCAATTCGCCGTCGGTATCGCGCGCGATCACGTCGGCCAAGACGGTGGAGGGCAGGACGCCGGGGTGATGGAGCTTCTTGTGGCGCTTTTCGACCGCGCCTTCATCGGCGAGGTCGCGCAGCCGCCGCTTGAGTTCGGCGCGCATGGCGTTCTTGAGGCCGAAGGCGCGGGCGATTTCGCGGGTGCCGACTTTGCCGGGGCGTTCTCGGATGAAGGCGAGGAGTTCGGCCTTGGAGGGAAGGGAAGGGGTCTTTTTCGGTTTGTTCAAAATAGGCAGTCCTGCGCCAAAACGGCGCTCTGTATCGAAATGTAATGATTGGCCGGCAGCTTCGCCAGCTACTCCGCAGCGGTCGTGCGTTTTGCCGGCTTCGGAGCGGGCACGGCAGATTTCTTTGGCGCCGGCGCCTTCTTGCCGGAGGCTTGCTTGCGGCCGGCGGCGCGACGCGCCTTCGGCGCACCCTCGGCAGGGGCGGCCGCTTTGGGGGCCGCTTTTTTGCGCGACTTCGTCTTGCCGCCGCCCTTGGCGATGCGCGCCTCCAACAGGCCGACCGCCTGCTCCAGCGTCACTGTCTCGGGCGTCATGTCGGCCGGCAGGGTGGCGTTGACGCCATCGTGCGACACGTAAGGGCCGTAGCGGCCTTTCTTCACCACAATCGGCCCGCCCTTGTCGGGATGCTCACCCAGGCTCTTGCCGGGATCGGCGCCGAAGCGGCGGCCTTTGCCGGGATTGGCTTTTTTCTCCGCGATCAACGTGACCGCACGGTTCAAGCCGACCGTGAGTACATCTTCATTGGCATCGAGATTGGCGTAGGTCTTGCCGTGCTTGACGTAAGGTCCGAAGCGGCCGACGCCGGCGATGATCATCTCGCCGTCTTCCGGATGCGGACCGACGTCGCGCGGTAACGCCAGCAGGCCGAGCGCGCGTTCGAGATCGACGTCATCGGGCGACAGGCCCTTGGGGATGCCGGCGCGCTTGGGCTTCTCGGCGTCTTTCTCCTTCGACTGCTCGCCGAGCTGAAGATAGGGACCGAAACGGCCCGAGCGCAGCGAGACTTCGAGCCCGGTTTCCGGGTCCTCGCCCAGCACCTTGGTGCCGTTGACGCCGCCGTTGGCGCCCGGCGTCATTTGCCGGGTGAAATTGCAATCCGGATAGTTCGAACAGCCGATGAAGGCGCCGAAGCGGCCGAGCTTGAGCGAGAGCTGTCCCGTTTCGCAGTTCGGACACTTGCGCCGACCGCTGCCGTCCGCAGGTTGCGGGAAGATGTGCGGTTCCAGAAGATCGTTGAGCGCATCGAGCACCTGGGTGACACGCAGGTCCTTGATCTCGTTGACTGCGCCGATGAAGTCGACCCAGAAGTCCTGCAGCACCGCTTTCCAGTCGATTTCATTGTTGGCGATCTTGTCGAGCTGCTCTTCCAGATTGGCGGTGAAATCGTATTCGACGTAGCGCTGGAAGAAGCTCTCCAGGAAGCCGACGACGACGCGGCCCTTGTCCTCGGGCATCAGGCGCTTCTTGTCGATGCGCACATAGCCACGGTCCTGCAGCACCTGCAGGATCGAGGCGTAGGTCGAAGGCCGGCCGATGCCGAGCTCTTCCATGCGCTTGACCAAGGCCGCTTCGGAAAAGCGCGGCGGCGGCTCGGTGAAATGCTGCGCGGAATTGATCGCCTGCTTCTCCAGCATCTCGCCTTCGCTCATCGACGGCAGGCGCTTGGATTCGTCGTCTTCGTCGGCCTCGTCGTGCCCTTCCTGATAGAGCGTGAGGAAGCCATCGAACTTGATCACCTGGCCAGTGGCGCGCAGTTCGAGATTGCGGGCGCCGACCTTGGCTGCGATATCGACGGTGGTGCGTTCGAGCTCCGCCGATTGCATCTGGCTCGCCACCGCGCGGTTCCAGATCAGCTCGTAGAGGCGCGCCTGGTCGCGGTCGACCGCCTTGGCGACCTCGGCCGGCGATCGATTGGGATCGGTCGGGCGTACGGCTTCGTGCGCTTCCTGTGCGGTCTTGGATTTTTGCTGATAGGCGCGCGGCGTCTCAGGCACATAGTCGGCGCCGTATTGCTTGCCGATCATGGAACGGATGGCCGTGATCGCTTCCGGCGCCACGTCGATGCCGTCGGTACGCATGTAAGTAATGAGGCCGACGGTCTCGCCGTCGATATCGATACCTTCGTAGAGCCGCTGCGCCAGCCGCATCGTGTGCGCCGGCGAGAAGCCGAGCTTGCGCGAGGCCTCCTGCTGCATGGTGGAGGTGGTGAAGGGTGGCGGCGGATTGCGGCGGGCGGGCTTGGCCTCCACCGCCGCGACCTTGAAGATCGCGTTCTCGAGGTCGCGGGTGAAGCCTTCCGCTTCCGCGCCAGAGCCGATATCGAGCCGCTGGATTTTCTGGCCGTCGGCGCCGACCAGCCGTGCCTCGAAGGTTTCCTGCCGCGGCGTCGCCAGGATGGCGGCGATCGACCAATATTCCTTGGCGACGAATTTCTCGATTTCCAGTTCGCGGTCGCAGACCAGCCGCAACGCTACCGACTGCACGCGGCCGGCCGAGCGCGCGCCGGGCAGCTTGCGCCACAGCACCGGCGACAGCGTAAAGCCGACCAGATAATCGAGCGCGCGGCGGGCAAGGTAGGCATCAACCAGCGCGGCGTCGATGACGCGCGGGTGCTTCATCGCTTCCGTCACCGATTGCTTGGTGATGGCGTTGAAGACGACGCGCTCGATCTCATGGTCTTTGAGCGCCTTCTTCTGCTTGAGTACTTCCAGCACGTGCCAGGAGATGGCCTCACCCTCGCGGTCGGGGTCGGTGGCCAGAATCAGTTTGTCGGCGCCTTTCAGCGCCCGGGCGATGTCGTTGAGGCGCTGGTTGGACTTGGCGTCGACCTCCCAGACCATGGCGAAGTCGGCATCCGGGTCGACCGAGCCGTTCTTGGCGGGCAGGTCCCGGATATGCCCAAAAGAAGCGAGCACCTCGTAGCCGGGGCCGAGGTATTTATTGATCGTCTTCGCCTTGGCCGGTAACTCGACTACGACGATATTCATGCAAAACCAATGGGTTATTCGCCTGGATGGGAAAGAATCGGGCGGATTCAGCCGCCCCGAGTCGGCGGGAACATGGGGAAGCCGGTCTCGGCTGTCAAATCGGGCCGCCCGAGGCGGCGGTCAAACCAGCGAATTCAGGCATGAAAGAGACCGGATTTATTAGAAATACAACCTATGCAGGCAATTAAATGTATTTGCTAGTTTAACGATTACTATTGCGAGAAGACTGTGTATTTTCCATCGCCGGGGGCACCGCGCAACGAAGCATTCAATCGCGGACCTGGCACGGGATCACAATGGCCGATCAATCCGGAGGCGATTCGGGAGACATTAGCGCTGTCGCCCAATACCTGGCGACGATGTCGGCGGATCTGGCCAATATAGCGCGCCGGAACGGCCTTGAGACCCTCGGCTACCTCCTTGAGATGGCGCGGCTCGAAGCCGAAAGCGTCAGGCGCCATACCAACGGCCCGACCGGGCACTGATCAGCGCACCTTCACGCCAAGCCGCTTCAGGAAAGCCGCAGTTGGATCGCCGTCCGGCAACATCCCGAGTTTGACCTGTTCGGTGCGGACATTATCGCGCAGGTCGAAATCGATATGGCCCTCGAAGTCGTTCACCTTGTAGCCGAGCGCCGCCAGCTTCTTCTGCAAGGCGATACGGGCATCGCGCGATATCGGATGGTCGTCGGCCGGCCACTTGGCCTTGATCGGCGGCCCGCCGTGCATGCGGTCGGCGAGGTGGCCGACGGCGATCGCATAGGCGTCCGAGTTATTATACTCCTTGAGCACGTCGAAGTTCTTGGTCACCACGAAAGCGGGACCTTTGGCGCCGCTCGGAAAGAACAGGATGCCGGCGCCGTCCTTCGGGAAGACCTTGCCATCGATTGGGTGCACGCCGAGCTGTTGCCATTCCACAAAGCTCGCGCGGCTGTGCCGATAATCGAAATTCTTCGGCACGCTCACCTCAAAGCCCCAAGGCACGCCGTACTGCCAATTCCATTTGCGCAAATAGTTGGCGGTTGAGCCCAACACGTCCGGCACGTTGGTCCAGATATCGGCGCGTCCATCGCCGGAAAAATCGATAGCGTAGTCGGTATAATTCGACGGCATGAACTGGGTCTGTCCCATGGCGCCGGCCCAGGAACTGACCATCTTGTCGCGCGTGATGTGGCCGTCCTGCATGATGCGCATCGCGACCAAGAGCTCGTTGCGAAAATAGGGATGGCGAAAGCGCACGTAGGCGAGCGTCGCGAGCGAACGGAACACGTCCCAGTGATCTTTTTCGGCGCCGTAGTCGGTCTCGATGCCCCACAGGGCAATCAGGATCCAGCGCTCGACCTCGAACTTCTTCTCGACCGCGTCGAAGGTCTTCGACCATTCTTTGGCCTTGCGCTCGCCACGAGCGATGCGGCTGCGCGAAGCCATGTCGTTGACGTAGGCGCCGACCGGCTTGCCGTATTCCGGCTGACGCTTGGTGACCGCGATCACCCGCGGATTGGGGGTGACACCATGCAAAGCTCGATCGAAGGTCGCGCGCGTGATGCCCTTGGCCTGCGCGTCCGGCCACAGCTCGGCGAGGAATTTCGCGAAGAACTCCTGCGCTGCGGCAGCTTGCCCACAGCAACAGCCGACAACGATCGTTAAGGCGACAAGCAGCCGGAGCAACATGTGCGTCGTTCCTGATCGTTCAATTCGAGGCGCATGTTACACCAGCGAGACCAGACTGCCGCCGTGGCGCTCCAGCCGACCGGCAATTTCAAGTTCCAATAGCACCGTGCGCACGACCGCCGGCGAGGTTTGCGACAGCCGCACCAGATCGTCGATCGCGACCGGCGTCGGCCCCAGCAGACCAAAGATGCGATCGCGTTCGTCTTCGCCAGGCTCGGCGCCAAGAGGGCCGGGCACTTCGCGCTCCGGCTCCTGCGCCGGCTGGTCGATGTCCGCGCCCGACGATCGGCACCAGCACCGAAATGACGTCGGCGGCTTCGGTGACCAGCGTCGCCCCCATTTTAAGCAGACCATTGGTGCCTTCAGCGCGCGGGTCGAGCGGGGAGCCGGGGACCGCGAAAACCTCGCGGCCCTGCTCACCGGCGAGCCGGGCGGTGATCAGCGAGCCCGAGCGGCGCGCCGCCTCGACGATCACCACCCCGAGTGAAAGCCCCGAGATCAACCGGTTGCGCCGGGGAAAATCGCGCGAGCGCGGCTCCCAGGCGAGCGGCATTTCCGACAAAGCGACGCCATCGGCAACAACGGATTCGAGCAGGCCCTCGTGCTCGGCCGGATAAACTCGGTCATGGCCGCCGGCGAGCACAGCCACGGTGCCGGTTACCAACGTGGCGCGGTGCGCGGCAGCATCGATCCCGCGCGCGAGGCCGGACACGACGGCAAAGCCAGCGCCGCCAAGGTCGCGCGCCAGCTTCTCGGCGAATTTGATGCCGGCTGCCGAGGCATTGCGTGAACCGACGATCGCCACCAGCGGGCGCGCCAGCACCTCGCGCTTGCCACGCACCGCGATGAGCGGCGGCGCGTCGTCGATCATCTGCAGGCGTGCGGGATAATCAGGTTCGCCCAGGGCCACGAATTCAATGCCGCGGGCGCGCGCGGCCTTCAATTCGCGCTCGGCCTCCTCGCGCGACCAGATGCGGGCGGGTGCCAAGGCGCCGCCACGGCGCGCAAGCCCGGGAAGCGCATCGAGCGCCGCCCGCGCGCCGCCGAAGTGATTCACCAATTCGCGGAAGGTTCGCGGCCCAATATTGTCGCTTCGAATCAGCCGCAACCAGTCGAGCCGCTGTTCCTCGCTCAACCGCACTTTGTCGCTGGTCACAGTGCCCCCTGAATCGGTCAAGCGGAAAGCATCGCCCAGAGAAAAGCGCGCGACAACCACCATCGCCGATCAAGTGGCGCAAAATGCCCGCGATTACGCATGGGCGCCGATCTTGCCTTCACTGCCGTCGATTAGCCGGCGGATATTGGCGCGATGCATAATCCACAACAGGGCGCTGAGCAGGGCAAACAGCGCCGCCGTCCGCGGCGTTCCCAACGCCCACAGCGCAAACGGCGTCACGGCGCTGGCAATGAGCGCGGCGAGCGAGGAGTAGCGGGTCAGGAAAGCGATCGCGAGCCAGACCGCACAGAAAACCAGCGCGCCCGGCCAGTAGAGGCCGATGAGCAAGCCGATATAGGTGGCGACGCCCTTGCCGCCCTTGAACTTGAGCCACACCGGAAACAGGTGGCCAAGGAAGGCGCCGAGACCCGCAGCGAGCGCGGCGTCATTCCCGGCAAAGTGCGCCACGAGAAGCACGGCGACCGTGCCCTTCAGCGCGTCGCAGACAAGCGTCGTCGCGGCGAGACCCTTGCGGCCGGTGCGCAGCACATTGGTGGCGCCGATATTGCCGGAGCCGATGGTGCGCACATCCGGGCCGCCAGCGGCGCGGGTCAGCAGCAAGCCGAACGGGATCGAGCCGAGCAGATAGCCGAAGGCGAGCGCGAGCGCATAGGTCATACGTATTCGTATACCGTGCGGCCGGCGACGATGGTGCGCACCACGCGACCCGTCAGCCGCGCTTCGTCGAACGGCGTGTTCTTGCACTTGGATTTCAGTTCGGCCGGATCGAGCACCCAGGGCATATCGAGATCGACCACAATGACGTCGGCCGGTGCGCCAGAGCGCAGCGTTCCGCCGGGCAATCCGAGCAGCTCCGCTGGCCGCGTCGACACCGCGCGCAGCAGCGTCATCAGATCGATCTCGCCGGAATGCACCAGCCGCAAGCCGGCGGTCAGCATGGTCTCAATTCCGATTGCGCCGGGTGCAGCTTCCGCGAACGGCAGCCGCTTGGTCTCCACGTCCTGCGGATTGTGATCGGACATCACGACGTCGATCAGGCCGCTGCCAAGTGCCGCCACCAAGAGCTTGCGGTCGTCTTCGGCGCGCAGCGGCGGTGTCACTTTCAGGAATGTGCGATAAGGCCCGATATCGTTCTCATTGAGCGTGATGTGATTGATCGAGGCCGAGGCGGTGACATTGAGGCCGGCGTCCTTGGCCCGCCGCAGCACGTCGAGCGACTCCCCGCAGGTCACCGAGGCCGCGTGATAACGCCCGTCCGACAAGGCCACGAGGCGGATGTCGCGCTCGAGCAAGACGGTTTCGGCCGCCTTCGGAATTCCCAGAAGCCCAAGCCGCGCGGCAAATTCGCCTTCGTTCATCACGCCGTCGCCGATCAAATCCGGGTCCTCGGTGTGATGCACGATCAGCGCGTCGAAATCGCGCGCATAAGTAAGCGCACGGCGCATCACTTGCGCATTGGTGACGC
This sequence comes from uncultured Alphaproteobacteria bacterium, assembly GCA_963761245.1. Classification (GTDB taxonomy): domain Bacteria; phylum Pseudomonadota; class Alphaproteobacteria; order Rhizobiales; family Xanthobacteraceae; genus Pseudolabrys. The sequence continues at coordinate 86,276 of CAVXGN010000033.1, forward strand.
TCTTCTCGCCGTCCGTGAAGGCGACCGCGCCGGCGGCCTTGAGCAGGCCGATCTCGGTCATCTCCTCGCCGGCAAGCCCCTTGGTCAGCGCTGCCATCGGGTGCACGTGCACGATCGCGGTATCGCGCGCCCGGCGCAGCACAAAGTCGACGGTCGCCGGATCGTCGATGGCCGGCGAGGTATCCGGCTGGCAGATAATGGTGGTGACGCCGCCGGCCGCGGCCGCCTGGCTCGCGGACGCGAGCGTTTCGCGGTTGGCGGCGCCGGGCTCGCCGATGAAGGCGCGCATGTCGATGAGACCGGGCGCTACAAGCTTGCCGCGGCAATCGATGACCTCGGTGCCTTCCGGCACGCCGCCGGCGCCGATGCCTTTCTTGGCCTCGCGAATCGTGCCGTCGGCAATCAACAGATCACCGGGGAAATCGAGATCGCGCGACGGATCGACGATCCGGGCGTTGGCGAGCAGGATCGGGCGGCGGTCTGAGAGCATGGGCTATGCGTTCGGCAAGTTACGCGACAGCGCTTCCAGCACCGCCATGCGCACGGCGACGCCCATTTCTACCTGCTCGCGGATCAGCGACTGGGCGCCGTCGGCGACGATCGAGTCGATCTCCACGCCGCGATTCATCGGGCCCGGGTGCATCACCAGCGCGTCCGGCTTGGCGTAGGTAAGCTTTTTCTCGTCGAGGCCCCAAAAGTGGAAATATTCCGACAGCGACGGCACGTAGGAGCCATTCATGCGCTCGTGCTGCAGCCTCAGCATCATCACGATATCGGCGCCGGCAAGCCCCTCGCGCATGTCGCGGGCGACCTCGACGCCAAAACGCTCAACCCCGGGCGGCAGCAGCGTGGAGGGCGCGACCACGCGCACGCGCGCGCCCACCGCGTTGAGCAGCATGATGTCGGAGCGAGCGACCCGCGAATGCAGGATATCGCCGCAAATCACCACCAGCAGGCCTTCGAGCCGGCCTTTGTTGCGGCGGATCGTCAGCGCGTCGAGCAGCGCCTGGGTCGGATGCTCGTGCGAGCCGTCGCCGGCATTGATCACCGAGCAGTCGACTTTGTGCGCCAGCAACTCGACCGCGCCGGAGGCGTGGTGGCGCACCACGATGATGTCGGGATGCATGGCGTTGAGCGTGATGGCGGTATCGATCAGCGTCTCGCCTTTGCGCATCGACGAGGAGTTGACCGACATGTTCATCACGTCGGCGCCCAGCCGTTTGCCGGCGAGCTCGAACGAGGCCTGCGTGCGGGTCGAGGCCTCGAAGAACAAATTGATCTGGGTACGTCCGCGCAGCGATGCGCGCTTTTTCTCGACCTGACGATTGAGTTCGACGAATTCCTCGGCCAGGTCGAGCAGGCCGTAAATCTCGGCGCGGGAAAGCCCCTCGATCCCCAACAAATGCGGTCGGTTGAGGACGAAAGAGGATTTCGGCGCAATGTTCATTAAAGCGATTGCTATAGGCGGAACCCGGGTTCCCGGCAAGGGCCGGCGTTCAAGCGGTCCACACACAAGCGTTATCGCCGCGAAAAACGTTAATGGGGAACGTCGGGCGAGGGGTGGTGTTGACCAGGGAGCAACCGACGGCGCCCGTCGCCGGAACCGGTTCCATTGCGGTAGACCACCGCCCGCGATTTGCCGTCGGCAAGCCGGGCTGCGAGTAGCTCAGCGCACCGACTTTGAAGCAAGGAAGGGCGGACGACGTGCCCACCCTTTTCACTTAGGACGCGGCCCAAGTCAGTCCCTATGCATCTGGGCGAGCCGATCGAGCGCCCCCTGCAGAATAAAGGCGGCGGCGTGCTGGTCGATCACCGCCGCGCGCTTCTTGCGGCTGACATCGGCGCCGATCAGATCGCGTTCGACCGCGGCCGTGGACAGCCTTTCGTCCCACAGCGCGATCGGCAGATCGGTGAGCTTGGCCAGATTGCTGGCAAAGGCGCGCGTCGATTGCGCGCGCGGGCCCTCGCTGCCATCCATGTTGATCGGCAGGCCGAGCACGAAGCCGGCGGCCGAGCGTTCGGATGCAAGCGCCAGCACCCGGGCTGCATCGGCGGAAAATTTGGTGCGCCTGACTGTCTCGACCCCGGTCGCCAGCTTGCGATCCGGATCGCTCACCGCCACCCCGATGGTTTTGGTGCCGAGATCGAGTCCGATCAGTGCGCCGCGTGCCGGCAACAAGGCGGCAATATCCGGCAGTGGGCCGACCGTCATGCTCAGCCCGCACTCGGCGGATGTTGGGGATCGAGCGAGCCGATGAGGCGCCGGTAGTCGTCCTCCGGAAGGGCGGCGAGTGCGGCCCGTGCCTTGTCGAGAGCATTGGCCTTGCGGCGCGCCTTGATCTCCGCGATCTTTTCCTGAGCCTTTTTGAGCTTGGCGAGCGAGTCCGCCGCGGCGCCCGTCTTGACCGCGTCAGGAGACGCAGCCGCCAGCGCCTCGACGATGTCGTTGAGCCAACCGATCTGGCGGCCGTAGCTTGCCACCTCTTCGTTGACCTCGCGCTCGATCCCGGCATTGCCTGCGAAATTCAGCGAAATATTGGGCGACCACCAGCGGGTGACGATCTCCTGCCAATTGCCGGCGGCGCCGGGAAAGAAAATGTCGGGTAATGTGAACATGGTCGGCCTCCATCCCGGTTGGACCGGAACCTATCACGGCACCGTGCCTTCCGGCAGAGCCGCGGCATGCGCGGTAATGGCGCCCGCGGTAGCAAACCAAACGCGCTCGTCGGCCTTGCGCGCGATGTGCCGCAGCGCCCGCGCAAGATGCTTGAAGCGATGCGGCCAGCCGACGATGTAGGCGTGCAGCGCGATGCCCATCACCAGCGGCCGTCGCGCGCATTCCTCGTGCATCACCTCGAAGGCATCGACGATCATGTCGGCGAATTCGGCGCCCTCGCGCTTACGCGCGACGATCTGCGGAATGTCGTTGAGCTCCTGCGGGTAGGGCACTGAGAGGATGCGGCCGTTGCGTGTTGTCATCCACACCGGCTGATCGTCATGGCACCAGTCGAGTAAATAAGTGTATCCGGCTTCTTGCAACAGATCTGGCGTGAGCGGCGACTGCGAGATCCAGGGCCCGAGCCATCCGCGCGGGCGGCTGCCTGAATGGCGTTCGATCGTCGCCGTGGTCTCGGCGATTAGCCGCTGCTCTTCACTTTCGCTCAGCGTGCCCTGCCGCTCGGAATTCGTGCGGCCGTGGCCGACGATCTCGGCGCCGGGAAACGCCGCTGTGGCTTGCGGGGCATGCTGGTACATTTGCGCATTCACGATGAGCGAGACCGGCATGTTCAACTCGGTGAACAACTCGGCTAGGCGAAAGACGCCGACCCGGTTGCCGTAGTCGCGCCAGCTGTAATTGAGCACATCCGGCTGCGGCCCACCCGGCGCCAATTCGGCGCCAAGCCCTTCGCCGAACGAGAACCATTCGAGATTGAGACCGATGTAGACGGCGAGCCGCTTGCCGCCCGGCCAGTCGTAGACCGGGCGCGCAGTGATCGGCGAATAGGCATAGCGGTCGTGGGTTGGCGCCGCGGTCATGAATAATCTTTCCTTACCGGCCCGTGCGAATTTACCGTTTCGCCTAGCGCTTCCTTTACCACGCCGCTCGGTCGCCAACCGCAACCACCCGAAAAAGCCACGTATGCGCGGAGACATCTGGCGGGATTTCGCGCTCGTTAAGCATCATGGCCGTAAATTCCTCCGGGGTCGGGGGAGCGAAAGGGTGCTTGGTATGATGCATGGGGAGGCGTCGGCCGCCTGGCGGCTGTTCACGCACAACTGGATCCCCGTCGGCCTTATGGCCGTGGCGTTGGTGCTGGGGCTCGCGCTCACCAGCTTTTCGCTCAAGCTTGAAAGCATGTTGCTGCCGCTCGGCGCCGTCGCGCTGTTGGCCGGCGCAGCTTATGCCATTGCTTCCCGGCGCTATTCGCGGCTGCCATTCGTGCTGGGCGCGACCGCCCAACTCGGGCTCATCACAGCGCTGACGACGCCGGTGATCTATATCGCGGCCGCCGTCGACCTGCCGATGCAGGACGCCAATCTTGCTTATCTCGACCGCATGCTGGGGTTCGATTGGCCGGCCTATTTCCATTTCATCTACGACCGCCCTGCGTTGGTCCCGTTCGCAATCTTTTCCTACGCGATGATCGGCTGGCCGATGTTCGGCGTTCCAATCGTGCTGGGCGCCACGCGCCACTATCGCCGCCTGCAGCAGTTTAGCTTGGCATGCATGCTGGCGCTGATCACGACGACGATTGTCTCAACGCTGTTGCCGGCCATCGGCACATTTCATGAATACGGTATCGCTTTCGATCCGCTGAAGTTCGATCCGGGAAATTATCTCATTCAGGTGCACGATTTGCCGCTGTTGCGTGACGGCTCACTGCGTGTGCTCGACCTCATGAAGCTTGGCGGCATCATTACCTTTCCGAGTTTCCACGCCGCGGCCGCGGTGCTCTATTTGTGGGCGCTGTGGAGTGTGTGGTGGATGCGGCCGGTGGCGTTGATCGCCAACATCGGCATGTTGCTGGCGACGCCGATGGTGGGCGGGCATTATTTTGTCGACGTGTTCGCAGGCATCGGCGTGGCCGTGCTCGCCATCGCCGCTGCGCGCTGGATATACCATCGACTGATCGAGGGTGCAGCCCGGCCGGCACTGGCGACGGTGCCGCCTGCAGCGGCGGTTCCGGCGGAGTGAGTGCGCGCCGATAGCGCGGCGTTTTTCAATCCAAACCGACGTGCTGGCTACCGATGGTCTGCGCTATTATCTCTGGCGAAGCGGTGAATGCCGCGCGCATCAAGGGAGCCCGCGAGCCATGCACACCCATTCCGTCGAGCCCTGGCAGCACGGCCACGTTTTCCTGGGCGCCGGGCACGACAAGCACGAATTTCGCACCTGGTGCGTGGTGGCGCTCACCGCCGTCATGATGGTGGCCGAAATCGTCGGCGGCACCCTGTTCGGCTCCATGGCGGTGGTCGCCGACGGCTGGCATATGTCGACCCATGCCGGCGCACTGGCGATCGCTGCATTTGCCTACCGGTTCGCGCGAAAGCACGCGCACGATCCGCGGTTTTCTTTCGGCACCGGCAAGCTCGGCGAACTGGCGGGCTTTGCCAGCGCGCTGCTCCTCGCTTTGATCGCGGTGTTGATCGGTTACGAGGCGGTGATGCGGCTGACCGCGCCGGTCGTCATCCATTTCCGCGAGGCGATTTCGCTGGCGGCGGTCGGCTTGCTCGTCAATCTCGTGAGTGCCTGGCTTCTGTTCGATCATGACGACCATCATCACGGGGCTGCGCACGATCACGACCATGACGGCCACGGTCATCATCACCATCATCACGATACCAACCTCCGTGCGGCCTACGTGCACGTGCTGGCCGATGCCTTGACCTCGGTGCTGGCGATCGTGGCCCTGTCATGCGGGCTCGCGTTCGGCTGGGTATGGATGGACCCGTTGATGGCGCTGGTCGGGGTCGTGGTGATCCTGAGCTGGTCCTACGGGTTGATCCGCTCGGCCGGCGCCGTTCTGCTCGACATGGTGCCGGACCGCCGCTTGGCGGGTGCGATCCGCCAGCGGCTCGAGGTCGACGGCGACCGCCTCAGCGATCTGCACCTGTGGCGGCTCGGCCCCGGCCATACCGGCGTCATCGCCGCGCTGGTGTCCGACCGCCCGCAGCCGCCGCCGGCCTATAAGGGCCGGCTTGCCGGGCTCGCGGGGTTGTCGCATGTAACGATCGAAGTGCACCGCTGCCCGGATCACGAGCGCAAGGCGGCGTAACAAGCCCGCATTGCGGGGCCAAACGGGCCTCTGCTATACGCCCGCAAGCAACCAAGGCCGCCCATGTCCGTCGACGCCGATATCGTCCGCCGCATCGCCCATCTCGCCCGCATTGCGGTCAAGGAGGAGGAGATCGACCATCTGAAGGGCGAGCTCAATGCCATCCTGGCGTTCGTTGAGCAGCTGCAGGAGGTGAATGTCGAGGGTGTCGAGCCGATGACGTCGGTCACGCCGATGACGATGAAGAAGCGGCAGGACGTTGTCACCGACGGCGGCATCGCTGAGGATATCGTCAGAAACGCGCCGGCGAGCGAGGATCATTTCTTCCTCGTTCCCAAAGTGGTCGAGTGACGCATCATGTGTATGGCCTGTGAGCTTGGTTTGTTGCTCGCGCTGGATGATTTTCCGGATGGTCCGCCGCCTGGCTTCCCGCGCGCGCCGGCTGACGAGGCTGCGCGCTTTGCTTGCGATGCGCCTGCGGACGAGACAACCAAGCCTGCGACGCCACCTGAGGCGGATGAGCGCAAGCCGTGAGTGAACTGACGTCACTCACCCTGGCCGAAGCGCGCGACGGACTGAAGGACAAATCTTTCTCCGCAGCCGAGCTTGCCGCTGCGCATCTTGCCGCGATCGAGAAGGCGCGCGCGCTCAATGCCTTTGTGCTGGAGACGCCCGAGCGCGCCGCCGATATGGCGAAGACCGCCGACGCGAATATCGCCAAAGGCGAAGCGCGGCCGCTGGAAGGAATCCCGCTCGCGATCAAGGACATGTTCTGCACGGCGGGTGTGCGCTCCACCGCCTGCTCGCACATTCTCGATAATTTCGTGCCGACCTACGAATCGACCGTGACCGCCAATTTGTGGCGCGACGGCGCGGTGCTGCTGGGTAAGACGAATTGCGACGAGTTCGCCATGGGCTCGTCGAACGAGACCTCGTATTTCAAACCGGTGATCTCGCCGTGGCGGCGCACCCGAACTCGGGCTTGCCCGAGTTCGGCACTTGAAACGAGCGAAAGTCGGGTAAACCCGACTTTCGATGGCGCCAACACGCCGCTCACGCCCGGCGGGTCGTCCGGCGGCTCGGCGTCGGCGGTGGCGGCCCAGCTTTGCCTCGGCGCCGCCGGCACCGACACCGGCGGTTCGATCCGACAGCCGGCGGCCTTCACCGGCACGGTCGGCATGAAGCCAACCTATGGCCGCTGCTCGCGCTGGGGGATCGTGGCTTTTGCCTCCTCGCTCGACCAGGCCGGCCCGTTCGCGCGCAGAGTGCGCGACGCCGCAATTTTGCTGCGCTCCATGGCAGGGCCCGACGCCAAAGACACCACCTGCGCCGATGTTGCGGTGCCCGACTATGAAACCGCAGTCGGCAAATCGGTGAAGGGGCTGCGCATCGGCATTCCGAAAGAGTATCGGCTCGACGGCATGCCGGCGGAGATCGAAAAAGTCTGGGAGCAGGGCAGGGCCTGGCTGCAGGCGGCCGGCGCCGAATTGGTCGACATCTCGCTGCCACACACAAAATACGCGCTGCCGGCCTATTACATCGTCTGCCCGGCGGAAGCCTCGTCCAATCTCGCGCGCTATGACGGCGTGCGCTACGGGCTGCGCGTGCCCGGACGCGATGTGGTCGACATGTATGAGGGCACACGCAGCGCCGGCTTCGGTGCCGAAGTGCGCCGGCGCGTGATGATCGGCACTTACGTCCTCTCGGCCGGCTATTACGACGCCTATTACCTGCGCGCACAGAAAGTGCGCACGCTGATCAAGCGCGACTTCGAAGAATGCTTCAAAGCCGGCGTGCACGCCATGTTGACGCCGGCAACGCCCTCGGCCGCCTTCGGCCTCGGTGAGAAGGGACAGGCCGATCCGGTCGAGATGTATCTAAACGACGTCTTCACGGTGACGGTGAACATGGCCGGGTTGCCGGGCATCGTGGTTCCGGCCGGCCTCGACGCCCAGGGTCTGCCGCTCGGGCTGCAGCTGATCGGTCGTCCCTTCGACGAGGAGACCGTGTTCTCGCTCGCCGAGGTGATCGAGCAGGCGGCGGGACAATTTACGCCCGAGAGATGGTGGTGACGCCGGCGGAATTTGAGACCACGCTGTCCCAGGCGGTTCCGCCGCGCGCCCTTGCTCCGCCGCTCGAAGCTTTGTGGTGGGCCAAGAAAGGCGACTGGGACAAAGCGCATCGCCTGGTGATGGGCGAAGCGAGCCGCGAGGCGGCCTGGGTGCACGCCTATCTCCACCGCGTCGAAGGCGATATCGGCAATGCCGGCTATTGGTACCGCCAAGCAGGCCAACCGGTGGCGCAAGGCGCGCTCGATGCCGAATGGGCGGCGATCGTCGCCGGCTTGCTGGCGCGCGCCTAGTTTTGATTGGGGTTGGCGATCGGCGGCAGATCCTGGTCGCCTTGCACGGTCTTCTTACCGCCCAACTCGCCGCCGCTGAAGATGAACAGCAGAGCCGCCAGCGCGACGATGCCGCCGATGATGAGCCCGAAGGCGCCGCGGTCGTTTTTCACGGAGTGAACTTTGCCCCTTGTCGCGTCACGCCGGCGCGCTCATGCGCTTGCCATCGCGTGACGATTTGCGCGCAGCATGATCCAGAATTCGGGCCATTTCGGGGAAAAGATTCAAGCGTTGGTTGTACGCCTGATTTCCCAGCCCTGGTCTGTATTTAGAATGCTTGGCCATCCCCGGTGGTAGGGACATACTGCTCGCGGGAGGATACCGGTGAGCGAGGATACCCGCGCCACGGTGGAGGAGCTTTACGACGCTTACGAGCGACGTGACGGCGACCGTATCGCCGCGCTCGTCCATGATGACATCGACTGGGTCATCTACGCGCCGGTGTCGGTGTTCCCCTTTGCCGGCCCGCGCCAGGGCCGTGCGGCGGTCTTGCAGGCCCTCGGCGCCATCGCCGAGGAATACACGCTGCAAAGCTACAAGCGCGAGATCATGATCGTCGATGGCGATCGTGCGGCGGTCATGTCCGACGTGAATTTCACCCAGCGCGCCACCGGCCGCACGCTGCGCTTTCGGGTCGCCAATTTCCTGCGCTTCCAGGATGGCCGCGTGATCGAGTTCCGCGAATTCGTCAACTCGTTCGACGTGGTCGAGCAGGCGCTCGGACGCGAATTACGGCTCTAGTCTGCGGCCGCTTGGCGCGATAGATAGTCGCGCCATGAGCGCCCAAAACAAGCCTAATAAGCTGATCCGCGGCTCGACCGGCGACTGGGAAGTCGTCATCGGCATGGAGGTACACGCCCAAGTCACCTCCAAGTCGAAGCTCTTCTCCGGCGCGTCCACCGAGTTCGGCGGCGAACCCAACAGCCATGTCTCGCTGGTCGATGCGGCCATGCCGGGCATGCTGCCGGTGATCAACGAAGAGTGCGTCACGCCAGGCGGTGCGCACCGGTCTCGGGCTCAACGCCAAAATCAACCTGAAATCGGTCTTCGATCGGAAGAACTATTTTTATCCCGACCTGCCGCAGGGCTATCAGATCAGCCAGTACAAATCGCCGATCGTGGGCGAGGGCGAAGTTGTCGTCGATCTCGAAGACGGCGAGGCGGTGACTGTTGGCATCGAGCGGCTGCATCTGGAGCAGGACGCCGGCAAGAGCCTGCACGAGCGCCATGCGACGATGTCGCATGTCGATCTCAACCGCTCCGGCGTGGCGTTGATGGAGATCGTGTCGAAGCCGGATCTGCGCTCGGCCGACGAAGCCAAGGCTTTCATCACCAAGCTGCGCTCGATCCTGCGTTACCTCGGTACCTGCGACGGCGACATGGAGAAGGGCAGCCTGCGTGCCGACGTCAACGTCTCGGTGCGCAAGCCGGGTGAAGCGCTCGGCACCCGCTGCGAGATCAAGAACATGAATTCGATCCGCTTTATCGGCGAGGCGATCGAGCACGAGGCGCGCCGGCAGATCGACATCCTGGAAGAGGGTGGCACGGTCGATGCAGGAGACCCGCCTATTCGACCCAAACAAGGGCGAGACGCGTCCGATGCGCACCAAGGAAGAGGCGCACGATTACCGTTACTTCCCCGATCCGGATTTGCTGCCGCTGGAATTCGGTGCTGTCGAGGTCGAGAAGCTCAAGCGCGATTTGCCGGAGCTGCCGGACGCCAAGAAGGCGCGCTTCATGCGCGACTTCTCGCTTTCGATTTACGATGCCGGCGTATTGGTGGCGGAGCGCGATACCGCCGACTATTTCGAGGCGGTTGCCAAGGGCCGCGATGCCAAGGTGACGGCAAACTGGGTGATCAATGAGTTGTTCGGCCGGCTCAACAAACAAGGCAAGGACATCGCGGCTTCGCCGGTATCGGCTGATCAGCTCGGCGCGATCCTCGATCTGATGGCCGACGGCACGATTTCCGGCAAGATTGCCAAGGACTTGTTCGAGATTGTCTGGAGCGAGGGCGGCGATCCGCGCGCTATCGTCGATGCGCGCGGCATGAAACAGGTCACCGATCTCGGCGCGATCGAGCAAGCAATCGACGACGTCATCGCCAAGAACCCGGATAAGGTCGCCGACGCCAAGTCAAACCCGAAAGCGATCGGCTGGTTCGTCGGCCAAGTGATGAAATCGTCGGGTGGCAAGGCCAATCCGCAGGCGGTCAACGCGCTGCTGAAGACAAAACTCGGTCTTTGAACCTGCCGAATGGCGTGCGCAGCTCGGATCGCTGCAAAGAATACCGGCGCGCACCCAAGAAACCGATTCCGAAATTGATGTCAGTCGCCCGCGCTGACGAAATTTGTGCCGAAGGCGACGCCGCGAACGCGAATCACTTGACGCTGATTCGCTCGTTTTTGATCGATTCCGGTCCATGCGAGCTCTCAGAACGGCATTTTGTCGAAAATATTTTTTGCCCCCGTGTGAACAACTCGTCGCACCGCCGAAGCGCGAAAAAGTTTTGTGCAAGTTGCTGAACGAAACGCGCGTGTGGCGCACGCGCGCTTGCGCAAGACGCGCAAAAAAACCTTGTATCATCGTTGTTTTTACAATTTGCGCGAACGCGACGCGTTCGTTGCTGTCGAGTCATTGCGCGCATCATCAACACGCGTGCTCACGCGCTTACCATCCGATATGGACGCGCAGACGGGTCCGCGCGTACACGTTTCGTTAAGTGGAGTCGCTGTTTTTTTCGTTGTGCTGTAGTAATCGAAGTGCAGTGCGGGTCGATTCGCGACACGCGCTGATGCGACACCGCCATGTTACATGGCTAGGAGGGCAGCAATGGCGAAACGTAGAAAGGCGAAGGCAGTGAAGAAGGCGAAGAAGGCGAAGCGGAAGAAGAGGCTCTAGCCTTCTGACGTCACTTCCCGGTCTTCGACCCTAAACGTGTCGAAGATTGCGTCATACCGGCCGGTGCGCGTCATGGGGTGATGAGCGATATGCGATCGCCCCACGGCGCCCCGGTTCCGGTTGACGACAGAGGGCGTCGGCGAGACTTCAGGTTTCGCCGACGCCCTCGGTGCATCTAAAGGTCGGATTGATCGCTGCTCATTTGGCTTCGACTGGCTTCGACACAATTTTTTCGCCGGCGATTTTTTGCATCAGCGTCTGACACATGCGTTCGTTGTCAGCCGCCCGCCGCGCCCGGCATTTCCCCGCAACCTGCACGCTAAAACAAGGATCAACGGTTGTGGTGAGCAGCCATCACAAACGCGTTAAGGCGCCGCTACGAGAGGAAGCTTAGTTGCCGTTTTGCGCGTCCCGGCCTAGGTCTGACGGTGCCGAGATCGGACTAACGGGAGCAGAGACATGGCGCGTGCAAAGGCGAGGCGGACGACAAAGGCGAAGGCAAAAAAGGCGGCGGTCAAGACGAGCGCCAAAAAACGCGCCAAGGGTCGCGTCAAGGCGGCAAAGCCGATCGAGCTCTATTACTGGCCGACGCCGAACGGGTTCAAGATCTCGATCATGCTGGAGGAGTGCAAGCTGCCCTACACCATGATCCCGGTGAACATTTCCAAGGGCGAGCAGTTCAATCCGGACTTCCTGAAGATTTCGCCCAATAACCGCATGCCGGCGATCATCGATCCCGATGGCCCGGGCGGACGGCCGATCTCGATCTTCGAGTCGGGCGCGATCCTGCAATATCTCGGCCGCAAGACCGGCAAGTTCTATCCGGCCGACGAGCGCCAGCGCGTCGAGGTCGAGCAGTGGCTGTTCTGGCAGATGGGCGGCATTGGCCCGATGGCGGGGCAGTTGCACCACTTCAAGAACTACGCGGTGGAGACGCTGACCTATGCGATCGACCGATATACCAACGAGATGAACCGGCTCTACGGCGTGATGAATCTGCGGCTCAAGGATCGCGAATACATCGCCGGCAAATATTCCATCGCCGACATGGCGATCGTCGGCTGGGCCAACGGCTGGCAACGCCATGGCCAGGACATCGAGGAGTTTCCGCACTTCAAGCGTTGGCTTGCCACCATGAAGGCGCGGCCGGCGGTGCAGCGCGGCATGGCGCTCGGCCTCGAATTGCGCCAAGGCATCGACATGAAGGATCCGAAAGTGCAGGCGGTGTTGTTTGGCCAGCGCGCGCGGGCAAGCTGACGAGCTGCTTGCAATCGCAACGGTGAAACGACCTCGGGCCGTGGTTAGCTGCGCCTAAACCGGCGCGGTTAGCGAACTCTCACCGCAGAGCAGAAACCTCGATTTATCGCGATTTTATAGGGTTTCTGCGTAGTCGCTGGTTGATGAATGTTAACGCATTCACGTTCGATTCATCGCAACGCTTAAACTGCCATTCAAATTTTCTTCCCATTATCCGCATCGCTCGACGGCACGTTCATGTCGGGCGACAGACGCGCGGCGGCCATCAGGGGCGGGTTCGCGCGCGGTGATAATAAGGGAGGCTAGAATGGCTGGCGTTGAGAACATGATGACCGCGGAACCGATGGATGCCGAGGGCTGCTTCGAGCTCGGGATGATGTATTCGGCGGGCTGCGGCGTGCCGGTCGACATGGTGGCCGCGCATATGTGGTTCAACATCGCCGCGATGCGCGGGCGCAAGGACGCGGGGCTGCGGCGCCGCGAGGTCGCCGAGCAGATGAGCGACGCCGAGATCGGCAGCGCGCAACGCGCGGCCCGCAATTGGCTCAAGGCGCATCCGTTGCCCCAGCCGGTCGCGGAAATTCGCGTCGCTGCCTAGCTCGCGATCGCCGCGCTCACCGCGGCGATCACGCTTGCCCAGTCGCCGGCGCTTGGCTGACGGAATAGCCGCGTCTGCGGATACCAAGGGCTGCGCTCGCTGGAAAGCGTCCAGCGCCAATCCGGCACAAAGGGAAGCATCACGAAGGTCGGCCGGCCCATCGCGCCGGCCAGATGCGCCACCGATGTGTCAACGGTAATCACCAGATCAACCAACGCCGCCAGTGCGGCGGTGTCAGCCATATCGGCAAGATCATCGCCCACATGGGTGAGCTGCGGATGACGCGCGAGCACCGCCGCGTTGTCATCGCGCAAGTCACGCTGGATGCTCACGAAGGAAATGCCATCGCGCGCCAGCAGCGGCTCCAACAAGTTGAGCGCGATGGAGCGATTTCGGTCATTGGCATGGCGCGCGTGACCGGCCCAGGTAAGCGCGACGCGCTTGCCCGGCAGCGCCTCGATCGCCGGTCGCCATTTGGCGATACGTGCTTCGTCGGCCTGCAGATAGGGGATTTCGGCAGGGATGCTGGCCGGGTCGGTCTTGAAGGCCAGCGGGAGGCTGCCGAGCGGGCAATGCACATCGTAGGCCGGAAGCGGCTCGCCGCGCGCATGAACCGACGCAACGCCGTCAAGTTTGGCAAGCAACGACTTCAGCTCCGGCTGGACTTCCAGCACGACCGTCGCGCCGGCGCGCGCCAAGAGTGGAACATAGCGCGCGAACTGGATGGTATCGCCGAGCCCTTGTTCGGCGTGCAGGAGGATGGTCTTTCGCCCGAGCGGATATTCGCCGAGCCAAAGCGAGCGGCTGTAGCTTCCGGCTGCGCCGGCCATGCCGGTGCGCCGCCAGCGCCATTCGTATTCCTCAAATCCTTGGCGCAACTCGCCGATGGTGAGCAGCGATAGAGCTTTGTTGAAATGGGCGTCGGCGTAGTCCTTTTGCAGCGCGATCGCCTTGTCGAAGCTCTCGATTGCTTCGTGGTGCCGGTTGAGTGCCTGCAAGGCGCGGCCGCGATTGTTCCATGCCTGCAAATGGTTGGGGGCTGCGGAGAGTGCGCGATCGAAGTCGGCAAAGGCCTCCTGATAACGGCCGAGTTCGGACAGGACGACGCCACGATTGTACAGGACGCCGGGGTGACCGGGCGCCAGCGCCAAGGCCGCATCGAGATCGGCGAGCGCCGCCTCGTTGCGGCTGAGCGCGGCAAGCGCGCTGCCGCGATTGAGGAGTGCGAAAGCATCGCGCGGTTGCTGCGCCAGAACTTGCTCGAAGCTTGCCAGTGCCTCCTGTGGGCGATTGAGCGTGAGCAGGGCGGCGCCGCGCTTCGCCAGCGCCTGAAGGTCATGCGGATTGATGGCGAGCGCTTTGTCCAGGCAGTCGAGCGCCTCTGCATCGCGCTTGAGCGCGTGCAGTACATTGGCGAGATTGACCAGCGCATCGGAGGCGCGCGGGTTGATCTTGAGCGCGGCCGTAATTAGCCGCATCGCTTCGCCCATCTGTCCCGATTGCGCCTTCAGCGAGCCAAGCAAGTGCAGCGCGTCGAAATTCGCCGGCGCGGCCTTAAGCACCCGCGCGTATAGCTTTTCCGCTTCGCGCAGGCGGCCTTGGCGGTGGAGGCCGACCGCTTCCTGCAGGGTCATCGGAAGGTTGAATCGAGTTGCCTGCAAAACGGCTCGCGCGATTGACTTAGGCTACCGCGCTCACTGTAGCGGATAGCCCTTTGTCATTCCAATAGATGATGTTCCCACGCCCGAATCTGAAAGCAGATCGTTGCGGCGCGCGTTGCAATGCCAGCGCTTTCGTCGCGTTATACGACGCGATGCCGACGCTTGTCGCGAATGCTAGTGGCGCTTCTTCTTGCGCGGCTGAGAAGTGCCGGTGTTAACCGGACCCTTGTAGAATTGATTAGGCTCGCAGGAGCCACCGATTCCGCTGACAGTGGCGCGGCATTGCTCGAGGGTCGAGAACCCGCAATTGGTGCCAAGATCGCCACTCATCCCCATAGACTGCGCACCACGGATACTGAGGCTCCGCCTGCGCCGGCGTGGCCAAAGCAGAGACAAGGGCGATAGCACTGAGGATGAAAAGCGCTGAAGTCGTTTTCTGCATAACGGCGCTCCCGGTTATTGAAAGGTCAACTCACTTGATCGCGCGACGTCACAAGCAATAACCCACGTGGCATTCGATTAGTTCGCCGTGCCGGCGCCTTGCGATGTGCGTCACGCCATTGTGAGTATTCTACCTCAATCTGGTCCCGCGACAGCCACCGACGATCGGGCGTGCCTTGCCAATGCCATGGGCGTCGGGCATATCCCGCTCACTGGAGACGTGGCCGAGTGGCTGAAGGCGGCGGTTTGCTAAACCGTTATACGCTCCAAAGGCGTATCGAGGGTTCGAATCCCTCCGTCTCCGCCAACCCACAATCCGCTAAAGCGCTGGCGCGTGCGGCTTTTGCGCGGGTTGATATCAGACGCGAGTGAGTCTTAGCCCTGCTGGGAAATCTTTCCTCGATCTGTGCACGCCGGGGTTGCGGGCGCCTCGGAGATCAAATGCCGGCCAAGATCTACCGTGGCCTGCGAAGAAGTCCATTGGCCATCCAGGGGTTTGCACTGGGCCGAGCAAAATCAGGGCGATTTGCTTGCGAATTGGGCATGAACCGTCATTGAGGAAGGCCGAAAGGCTCGTTTTGCGGCCAATGGCGGCAGTGATCGATTTTGAGTTCGTCAACAACAGGTTAAATTTGTTGTTTGGCGGCGCCCCAGAGATTGCACATAATGCGTTGATTTTACAAAATAATTTCATCCCGTAACAGGCTGGCAAAGACGACGTCCTGGGCCCGTTTGAAATGCGTGTTTTTTACGCAACAGTCGGTCGAAAAGCGTTGAACGAGGCTGTGGGAACAGCGCTTCTTCGTTGCGTGTAAAGGCTCTTTCGTTAATCTGGCAAACGCGACGGAGGGGGGCATCCCCATGTGTCGCGCTTTCCGGTTCGGCGGATCGCATCAGAAATCGATCTGGTGAGAGACGTCCACCGGTGGCGGGGAGCAAGGGGAAGTTCCATCGGTGCCTGTCGCACTTGGCGGATACGGAACCCTCTCAGGATAAACAATGTTTGGAGGTTCAAGATGAAGATGGTGAAAAGCCTTCTCCTTGGCTCTGCGGCGGGTCTCGTTGCTGTCGCTGGGGCGCAGGCCGCCGATCTTCCCGTTAAGGCCAAACCGGTCCTGTACGTGAAGATTTGTAGCCTGTATGGCGTGGGATTCTATTACATCCCGGGCACCGATACCTGCTTGAAAGTTGGCGGTTGGGTGCGTGCCGAGGTCAATATCGGAATTCGAACGGCTCGTTCAACCCGATCGTGCGCGACTACTACAACCGCCAGTCCAACCTGGTGAACTGGCGGACCCGCGGCATTCTCACCTCGATGCTCGTAGCCAGACCGAGTATGGCACGTTGCGCTCGTACATCTCGGGCGGCTTCCAGTCGCGACAACGCGGCGCGCGGCAATATCTACTCAAATCGCGCGTTCATCCAGTTCGCCGGCTTTACCGTCGGTCTGGCGTACGTCGTTCTTCGACTTCTACGCCACGCCTTGGTATTCGAACACGACCAACATCTGGGGCTCGGACACCGGCGGCGGCGGCGATATGGTCTGGGCCTATACGGCGCAGTTCGGCAACGGCTTCTCGGCGAGCTTCTCGGTCGAAGAGCCGACCAATCGTCGAAACGGCGATTTGGCGCTCCGGCACGTGGCACCTCAACTTCCTCGGCGGCGCAGCGGCAAATCACTACATCGGCGCCAACGGTTGGCCGGATGTGGTGGGCAATCTGCGCGTCGACCAGGCTTGGGGCAGTGCCCAGATCATGGGCGCCATTCATCAGGTCGCGGCGGACTACTATGGCGCGACCGAAGGCTCCGGTCATCCGGGCGACGAAGTCGGCTGGGCGGCCGGCGCCGGCGTGAAGGTGAACCTCCCGTGGGGCAAGGGCGACAGCTTCGCCGTCCAGGGCACCTATTCGCAGGGTGCGCTTGCGTATGTCGGCAGCGGTACTCGCCGGCTTCGGCATATGGGATGGAAGCGGTTGGGCAACCGGATGGACGTGATCGACGCGGTTTACAGTCCGGTGGTCGGCTCAAGCTTGCAGTTGACGACGGGCTGGAGCGTGGTTGCCGGTATCGATCACCACTGGGATCCGCACTGGAAGACCTCGTTGTACGGCACCTATGGTGACATCAGCTTCAACGGCGCCGCCACCGCGCTGTTCAACGCGGCGTTCTGCGTTACGGCAGCTTGCGCCGCCATCGGGCCGGACTTCCAGCTCTGGCAGATCGGCTGCCGCACGGTATGGACGCCGGTACAGAACCTCGATCTCAGCGTCGACGTGATGTACAACAACATCCAGACCGCCTACGACGGCATCACCACCGTGCTGCCTGTGCCGAAGGCCGCTGGGCCTGGCAACCAGGTAACGGACGAAGGCTGGTGGCAGGTCATCTTCCGCGCGCAGCGTAACTTCTATCCCTGATCGCGTGATCAAGGCTTGAACAAAGACCCCCGGCGGGAAACCGCCGGGGGTTTTGCTTTATGCGCGCAAGCACAGCTTAAGGCAGCCAAGCCCGCGATCGGTCTAACGCCAAGCCTGTGCGATTAGTGCCGCTCGGCGTGCCGCAGGTCGCAATCTGCGACAAATGTGGCGATGCGTGTCATCACGTCCGGTTCGGCCAAGAAGGGCGCATGGCCCTGGTCGGGCACTTCGTAGAACTTCATGGCCAGGCGCCGCTTGCGCATGGCCTCCACCGTTGCCGGCGACAACAGATCGGAATTGGCGCCGCGGATCACCATCAATGGCACCCGTGCAAGCGCATCGAACTCCTTCCACATCGGCGGCAGCGGCCGGTCGAAATCGACGCCTTCCAGCGTCTTGGCCAGTTTGACGTCGTAGTTCGGCGCCAGGGCGCCGTCCTTCATCTTGAACCAGCGGAACGCGGCGGCAAGCCAATCCGCAGGGCCGAGCTTGGGAAATTGCGCATCGAACAGCCGGCGCAGGATTTCGGCGGCTTCCTCGAAGCTCCTCGGCTGCGGCAGCTTGCCGACATAGCTCTTGATGCGCAGCAGCCCCTGCGGCTCGAGCACCGGACCGATATCGTTGAGCACCACGCCGGCGAGCGCGGTCGGCCGCATGGCGGCGAGCAGCATGGCCAGAATGCCGCCGCGCGAGGTGCCGACCACGGTCGCCGGCATGATCTCGAGCGCCGTTGCCACCGCCAGCACGTCGCTGAGCTCGACCGGCAGGCTGTAGTTGGCCGGGTCGCGGTCATAGTCGGATTCGCCGCGCCCGCGGTAATCGAGCGCAATCACCGGCCGCGGATGGGCAGGGTCGTTCGCCAACCGCCGCGCCAGGACATCGAAATCCGATGAGGGACGGGTGAGCCCCGGCAGGCAGATCACCGGCAAGCGCGGCGCGGTGCGCTGCCCGTAGCAGCGCACGTGCAGACGCAGACCGTCGGACGCGGAGATGAAAATGGAGGTGAAACCGCTGGACATGGGACCCCGAACAAACGCTAATTCTTGGCGCCCCGTTGCATATCGGCCTCGATCAGCAACTTGTTGCCGCCGCCGAAGCGCGCGCGATACACCTGCAAATTCTCCATGATCCGCTGCACGTAATTGCGCGTCTCCGCAAACGGGATGCGCTCCACCCAATCGACCGGATCGACGCTCGGTTTGCGCGGATCGCCGAATGCGGCAATCCACTGCTGCACGCGGCCGCGACCGGCATTATAACCGGCAAAGGTGAGCAGATAGGAGCCGTTATAACCGTCAAACAGGTTGGACAGCTCGGCTGCGCCCATCTGCATATTGTAGACCGGATCGCTGAGCAGACGTTTGCGGTCGTAATGCACCTTGTAGCGTTTGGCGGTGTCGTAACCGGCCTCAGGCGTCACCTGCATCAGCCCCATGGCATGGGCGCTGGAGATGTCTTTCTGGTCGAAGGCGCTCTCCGTGCGGGCGATCGAATAGGCAACCACCTGGCCGATCGGCGGGGCGATCGGTTTGTAATCGGGCAGGCCAAAAGTCGGATAAGCGTAATAGCCGAGCGGCAAGCCGCGGTTATAGGCCTCCTTGCCGAGCATCATCATGGAGCGGGCGTCTTTGTGTTTGGCCGCGATCTCGCCCAGGATCGACAGGCCGGCGACGTCGGTGCCGGTCTCGCCCAGCGAATAGTAGATCGACGGCAGCATCTCGCGTTCGCCGATGGCATAGAGCAGTTCTATCGCCCGCACCACTTCGAGGTTGTGCAAGGTCGCGATCTGGCGCGACGTGAAATGAGGACGGCCGTGCAGGCCGAGGTCGGGCAGCCCGAGGCGTCCCCTCGCGAGTTGCCCGTAATAGGTATCGGCATATTGCGACGCTGCCGCATAGAAAGCCTTCGCCTCGGCGTGTTCGCCCATGGCGTCGGCGGCGCGGCCCTGCCAATAACCGGCGCGCGCGAGCGCCCAGGGATTTTCCGTGCCGACCGGAATGCGCGCGAAGTGGATGGCGGCGGTCTTGGGATCGTGCAGGTAGCGCAGCGCGATCCAGCCAAGCGTGAAATGCTGGTCGACGCGGTAGTTGTCGCGGCTCGGGGTCGGTGCTTCACGGGCCACGCGATAGGCGGTCTGGGGATGATGGTCGTCGAGCAGCTTGCGCACCAAGAGACGCGTCTCCCGCCACCACTTGTTGGTCTCGACCAAGTGGGCTGCGTTATGCGGCGCGGTGAGCACCAGCTTGGCCGCTTCGTCGGGCTTGTCGTGGCGACGCAACCATTGCACGCGCGCGAAGATATAACCGGCGTCGTGGCGAGCGGATTCGGGCACCGCGTCGAGCAACGCCTTGGCTTTGTTCTCTCGCGCGATGACCGCCGTGCGGGCGCGGCCGATCGCGAGCTGGGCACCGCCAAGCCGGTGCGCCTCGCGCATGCCGGCCTCGGTGTCGTCGGCGTAGAAGCGCCGCTCCATGCGGACCTTGTGGTCCTCGCGGGTGATCATGCCGCCGAACATGTCGAGCACCTGGTTCTCGACATCGCCGCTGCAATCGTCGTTGCGCCAGGCGTAGCGCACCAAGGCTGTTGCGGCGGCGCGCTCGCCTTTGGCGAGCAGCGCGCGCGCCAGCATAAAGCGGCCCTTGGCGGTGGTCGGTTGGCGATGCGCGAAGAAGGCGAGCACCGCGGCATTGTCGAGCTTGTCGTTCCACAGCGCGTTCTCGGCGCGGCGGGTGAACAGCGTCACGTGCGGCCAGCTCGGATTGGCGTTCACGAAGGCGGCGTAACGCAGGAAGCTCGGCGTGGTATTGTTGCTGCGCAGAATGATCCATTCGGCCAGCTTGCGCGCGACCGGGTCAGAAATGGCGTTTTTTGCGGCGTTGACGTCGTCTTCCTTGCCCTTGCGAGCAAACGCAATCACCCGCTTGAGCTCGTCGATGTCGGCGGCCGAGGTGGAAGCGGTTGGCGCGAAAACAAACGAGCGCGCGACCGGCCGAATGACCGGGTTGAACATCGAGCCGCTGTCGAACATCAAACTGCGTGTGGCCACATCGGCCGCGGCAAAGGCTGACACCTGCGTGTCGGCGCGCTGGGGCGGCTGTGGCACCGCGACGAAGCTGTCGGCGACCAACTGCGGGCGATTTTTCGGCAGCGGAGCGTGCTGCGGCAATACGGCCTGCTGTGGAGCCTGAGCCTGTGGCTGAGCCTTACGCGCAAGGGGCGACAGGGGCGGCATCGGCACGGCACTCGCGAGCCGGGGCAGGGAAGCCGGCCGCGCGGACGGCATCGGGACATTCTTAACCACGACGTGACGGGCGTGCCGCGCATGCCCTTTCTTGGCCGCAGCCTTGGCATGCGCTTTCGGAGAGTGGGGCTTCTTGGCCTTTGCTTTGGCGGTGCGGGTGTTCGGGGTGTGCGTCTTCTTGGCCGTCGCGGTGTGGGCGGGCGGAGAATCGCCCTTCTTGGCCGCCGCAAGGGCAACCTGGGCGCTCAGCGCGCCTGCCGCCGCAAGGGCTAGGCCGATCCCTAGCCGGTTCCACTTCGACGCGTTCATGCAACCCCTTGCCCGTACGGGACGCCGACTTAAAGGCGACCGTATGGCCGCCCATTAGGCCAATATCCTTGACGGACGGCTACTCGAAAATCCCAGGCCGCAGCGACCCTAGGTCGCAAGCCTGGCAAAACCGGGGCAGACAACCTTTATTATCAAGCCAATTCATGGGGCTATTTGAGGGGAGGGCTTTCATCGCCGCCCCCGACCCGATATCAATGGGCACGCCTTTTTGTGGAGAAGTCGCGCCATGACCGCCAAGACGAGCTTCCGAGGGTCGTTTACTGCGCTGGTCACGCCGTTCAAAAACGGCTCGGTCGACGAAAAAGCCTTCCGCGACCTGGTCGAGTGGCAGATCGCCGAGGGCACAAACGGCTTGGTGCCGGTCGGTACCACCGGCGAGAGCCCGACGCTGTCGCACGACGAGCACAAGCTGGTGGTGGAATGGTGCGTGGACCAGGCCAAGGGCCGGGTGCCTGTGGTTGCGGGCGCGGGCTCCAATTCGACCGCCGAGGCGATCGAATTGTCGCAGCACGCTGAGAAGGCCGGTGCCGACGCGGTGCTGGTCGTGACGCCTTATTACAACAAGCCGACCCAGGAAGGGCTCTACCAACACTACAAGGCGATCAACGATGCCATCGGCATCCCGATCATCATCTACAACATTCCCGGCCGCTCGATCGTCGATATGGCGGTCGATACCATGAAGCGCCTTTATGAGCTCAAGAACATCGCCGGCGTGAAGGACGCCACCGCCAACATGGCGCGGGTGACGCAACAACGCGCCGCCATCGGCGAGGATTTCAATCAGATGTCCGGCGAGGACATCACTGCGCTCGGTTTCATGGCGCATGGAGGCCATGGCTGCATTTCGGTGACCTCCAACGTGGCGCCGCGGCTGTGCGCCGAATTTCAGCGCGCCTGCCTGAAGGGCGATTTCGCGACAGCGCTTAAGCTGCAGGACAAGCTCAGCCCGCTGCACATCAATCTGTTCATCGAAACGAGCCCGGCGCCGATCAAATATGCCATTTCGCTGATCGGCAAGTGTGCCAATGCCGTGCGGCTGCCGATGGTGCCGGCCAGCGAAAAGGCGCAAACCGCCGTGCGGGCCGCGATGGTGCACGCCGGGCTGATCAACTGACAACGGCGCCTAGATTGCCTCGAACACGCCGGTGTCGGGATTCTTGCGGCAGCGGTCCCATGCGAAGGCTTGGCCGTTCATGGCGACGTAGACGCCCGGCGGTTTGAACTGGGCGGTGGCCGCGGCGAAACCTAAGTTGAAATCGGCGTCGCTATCCCGCATGCGCGCCGGCTGCGCCGCGCCGGTGAGCACGATCGTCTTCGGCAGCCGCCTTCGCGCAATGAACGCCGCCGTCGCCACTATGTTGTCGGTGCCGTGTGTGATCACAATCGAGGTGCAGGGAGTTGTTTCGCAAAGCTCGACGATTTTGGCACGATCATGGTCGTCCATGTCCAGGCTGTCTTTGGCAAGCAGTTTGATATCCAGCCAGTCGCTTGGAACGAGGGCGCGACGAAAAATGTCGGCCACTGCGGAGTTGCTTCCGAAGGTCAGGTTCCGGACGCCGGCGCCCCTGCCATATTCCTTGTCAAAGGTGCCGCCGGTCGTAATGATAAGCAAAGAAGCCATGCCGGGCTCATAAGAACTGCGGGCGTCGCCGGAGTATATAACCTGACCGGAGGGCGTAGTGATTTGTCTCCGGCGGAAACTTTAGGGGTCTGACGATGCTCGATGATTTCAAAAAATTCGCCTTGCGCGGCAACGTGGTCGATCTCGCCGTCGGCGTGATCATCGGCGCGGCTTTCGGCGCCATCGTCAGTTCGATGGTCGGCGACCTGATCATGCCGGTGATCGGGGCCGTGACCGGTGGCCTCGATTTCTCGAACTATTTTGTGCCGTTGTCGGGCAAGGTCACCGCCGTCGCCCTCGACGAGGCAAAAAAGCAAGGCGCGGTATTGGCTTGGGGCCATTTCCTCACGGTCACCATAAACTTCCTCATTATTGCCTTTGTGCTGTTCCTGGTAATCCGCGCCATGACCCGGTTGATGACCAAGGAGGCCGAAAAGACCGAGGAAGCTCCGCCGCCGCTCACCAAGTCGGAAGAGTTGCTCACGGAAATTCGCGATCTGATGAAGTCGCGCTGATCTTATTTGATCTCGACCAATCCAACTTGATTGACCAAGCTGTTGGCTGTCACCGGATTGCCGTCCGGTGTTACATCCATGTTTCGCACGATGTCGCCGCCACCGGGGATCGCCCAGGTTTGGAATTTCTCGGTCTTAGGATCGAACCGCACGATCGTATTCGGTTTGGCGAAGGATTCGTTGTACCAAAGCGCGCCCTTAGTGAAGACGATACCGTAGGGTTCGGATTTGGCCCCGCTCGGCGACAGCCATTCGCTGACTTTGCCGGTCGCGGGATCGAGGCGGCCAAGATAACCGCGCTTAAAATCGGTGTACCAGATCATGTCGTCCGGCGAGATTGCGATGCGGCGCGGGCGCGCGTCGGCGTTCGGCAGAACGTATTCCGTGATCGCCATGGACTTGCTGTCGATGGTGGCGATCTTGTTGGTGCCGAACTCGACAAAGTGGACGACGTTCTTGGAATTCACCGCCATGCCGTAGGGGCGCGACCGCCGCGTGGGCGAGGTGACGAGTTTTATCTCGCCGGTGTTGGGATCGAGCCGGCCGACCATATTGGCCTGTTGCACTGTGAACCACAGGATACCGTCGCGGTCGAAGAGGAGTGTGTGCGGATCTTTGGCCGCCGGGGTTGGCATATTGTATTCGGTGACCAATCCCGTTTTCGGATCGAGCTTGCCGATGAAGCCGGCCACGTTCCCGGTGAACCAGATGTTGCCGTTCTTGTCTTCGGTGAGGCCGTGCGGCCCGCTGTGCGGCGTCGTCAGGGTGTATTCCCTGATGGCGCCGGTCTTGGGGTCGATTCTTCCGAGCTTGTTGGAAAGCTGCCCCGACCACCAGATCGCGCCGTCTTTGGTCGCGAGCGGGTCATGCGGGCGCGATCCGAGCGTGGGTACGTCCCAAAGCTTAATGCTGACTTGAACCGGGCCGGCAATCACGGCCGCCGGCGGACGCGGCCTTTCTGGGAAGTTTTTCGTTAGATAGGCAGTGACCGCCGGCCAGTCTTCCGGCGCAATCGCTGCGCCCATGTTCTGCATCATGTGCTGGATCATGTTCCACCCAGCCGGCGTGTAGCCCGCGCGCAAGCGATTAATGCCATGGCAGCTGCCGCAGGTCGCCACGACGACGTCCTTGCCCGGGCCTTCCGAAAAAGGTGCCGGCTGGCTCCAGGCGGCGGTCACAGAGCTCAGGAGTGCAACCGTGAAAATCGGCAGAAACGGTCCGCTCGACATGGGACCTCCCCGGGTCGGCGCTTCTCGGGTTGACCCGGGCGCGACGGCGATGATCTTGTCGCTCGGCTGGAGTTATCGTCAAGAGAATGGAAGGCGTCGGCGGCGCAATTCGGCGTTCCCTGGTGCGGTTGACCGGAACTCTTGCATTTGATCGATTGCCCTCATGGCCACCAAACCCGAGCGGCGCTTCAAGACGGTCGCTGATAACCGGCGCGCGCGCTTTAATTACGAACTCGGCGAAAGCTTCGAGGCCGGCATCGCGCTGACCGGCAGCGAGGTGAAGTCGCTGCGCGCCGGCAAGGCGACCATCGCGGAATCTTACGCCGACGCGCGCGGCGCCGAGATCTGGCTGATCAATTCCAACATCCCGGAATATCTGCAGGCGCACCGCTTCAATCATGTGCCGAAACGGCCGCGCAAGCTCTTGCTGCACAAGCGCCAGATCGATCGTCTCGCCGGCGCGGTCGAGCGCGACGGCATGACCATCGTGCCCATTAAGCTTTATTTCAACGAGAAGGGCCGCGCTAAGATCGAGATCGCGCTCGGTCGCGGCAAGAAGCTGCACGACAAGCGCGAGACGCTGAAGAAGCGCTCCTGGGAGCGTGAGCGCGGAAGGCTGCTCAGGCAGAAAGGATAGCCGATGCGGCAGATCGGCATGCTGATTTTTCCGCGGCTCACCCAGCTCGACATGACCGGGCCCTACGAGGTGCTGGCGCGGTTGCCGGACACCAAAATCCACCTTGTCGCGCGCACGCTCGAGCCCGTGACGACGGACCGCGGCATGCAGATCGTACCGACCGTGACTTACGAAACCTGCCCACCGCTCGATGTCATCATGGTGCCGGGCGGGCCCGGCCAGCAGGATTTGATGGAAGACGAGTGGTGCTGTCTTTTCTGCGCCAGCAGGCGGGGTCGGCAAAATACGTGACCTCGGTTTGCACCGGCTCGCTGGTGCTGGGCGCCGCCGGTCTGCTGAAGGGCAAGCGTGCAACCTGCCACTGGAACGCGCTTGAGCATTTGAAGCCGCTCGGCGCCATTCCGGTGAGTGAAAAGGTCGTCATCGACGGCAACATTGTGACGGGCGCGGGTGTCACCTCGGGCATTGATTTCGCACTGACGCTTGCGGCCATTCTTGAAGGCGAGCAGATGGCGCGCGAGATCCAGCTGGGCATCGAATACGATCCGGAGCCGCCCTTCGATTCCGGTTCGCCGAAAACGGCCCGGCGCGAATTGGTCGAGACGCTGCGCGGGCGCGGATCGAAATTGTACGAGGCGCGCAAAGCGGTTGCCGCGCGCGTCGGCCGCAAGCTCGGCGTCATGCCGGCGGCGCAGGATCAATAAAGGCCAAAGATGTCATTACCGATCAAGCTCGATCATTGCGTCATCCATGTCTCCGACTGGGAGCGCTCGAATAAGTTCTACAACGAGGTGATGGGCGCGGAGCTGGTGGCGCGGCCGGTCGGCTTCGCCTATCGCTTTGGCGACAAGCAGCTCAACGTGCATGGGCCTGGCGTCAAGCCGGCGGAAGTGGCGCGGCTGCCGGTACAGCCGGGCAACAGCGACCTCTGCTTTGAATGGGCCGGCCCAATCGAGCGCGCGATCGCGCATTTGCAGGCGCACGGCATTGCGGTCGAGCGTGGTCCGCTGCAGCGCTTCGGCGCCAAGGGGCCGGGTACATCCGTCTA
>CAVXGN010000034.1:0-84002 GCA_963761245.1 uncultured Alphaproteobacteria bacterium
GCGCGCCACCCGCCATGTCCGTCACGCGATCGAGCAGGCGTTGCCCGAATTCCGCCGATGCGTCTTGCGCGCTCCCCATCACGCCCATGTCGGCGATCCGCTTGTCGTCCGTGGTCCAGGGCCAGGTCACCGCCGGATCGAGCACCGTGCGGCGGACGGTTTCGCCGCTGGGCGGGCTCTTCAATTGCGCGACCTGATCCAGGCGCACCAAATCCGGCCTTACGGCCAGCATCATCGAGGTTTCGTTCTTGCCGCCATGAATCTCCGGCATCGCCGCGTTGCCATCAGCCTCCGCCCACACGGCGGGATGCATCACGCAGACATTAAGGCCGAAGTCCGCACGCAGATCCTGCGCCAGCGCTTCCAGAATGCCGCGATTGCCGCCGTGGCCGTTGACGATGGCGAGATTGCGTGCCGGCAATGCGCGCGCGATTTCGCGGCCGAGGTCGCGCATCAGCGTCGTCATGCCGGCGATCGACAGCGACAGCGTGCCGGGCGCCCATTCGTGCTCGCGCGCCAGACTGACCGACAGCGTCGGCAGCTGCCAGAGATCGAGCGCGTCGCCCCAGCGGGCGACGATGCGGCGGGTGATTTCCTCGGCCAGCACGACATCGGTGTTGAGCGGCAGATGGGGCCCATGCTGCTCGATCGATCCGATCGGCAGGCAAAGGATCGAGCGCGCGTTGAGACGCCGCGAGATTTCCGGAAACGTCAGCTCGCCGATCAATCGACTGGGCCCAGCGCCTGGCATGGCCGTTCCTTAAGGTTGCCGGAACCAGCCTTGTGCCACGAAGCGACCGATCCTGTCGATTTCAGTTTTCCAGCGGCGCCACATCCTGATTGGCGAGCGACGCCATCAAATGATCGAGCCGGTGGCCGGCGCGCGCCGCTTTCGCCGTCAGATAGCGGCGGTTGTCGGCATTGCTCGGCGTCTCGAGCGGCATGCGGCTGGCGATTTCAATGCCGGCCTTGGCGAGCCCGTCGAGCTTGGCCGGATTGTTCGTCAGCAGCACGACCTGGGTGCAGTTGAGCATTTGCAACATGCGGGCGGCGATGCCGTAGTCGCGCTCGTCGTCATCGAAACCGAGCGTGGTATTGGCGTCGACCGTGTCGAGGCCGCCGTCCTGCATCTGATACGTGCGCATCTTGTTGGCGAGACCGACGCCGCGGCCTTCTTGCGCCAGATAAAGAATGATGCCGCCGCCCATGTCCTCGAGCCGCGCCAGCGCGAGCTTGAGCTGGTCGCCGCAATCGCAGCGGCGCGAGCCGAACACGTCGCCGGTGAGACAGGCGGAATGCAGCCGCACAGGCACCGGCTCGGCGAAGTCCGGCTTGCCGACAATGATGGCGACCGGAGTGCCGCCCGTGGCATCGCGGAAGACGACGAAACGCGTGCGCGTCCCGGAATTCAGCGGCACCGAGGACTCGCTGGCGATCGCGAGCGATCGAATGACGTCGTCGCCGAAGCTCGCGACCGCGTCCGCCTCGACGGTGATGATCTGTGGCGCCTTGGCGATGATCTCTTCCGCCGTCACCGTGGCGGCCAGCACGGCCGGCAGGCCATGCGATAGTTTGACCAATTGGATCGCGGCGGCGGCCGCCGCTCCCGCCGGCTTGGCGTTGAAAGCGCGAACGACATCCGCGTCGGCAACGAGTGCCAGAATGGCCTCGACATCATGTCTGCTGGTAAGCCGCAACGCCATCGGCGTTGTCGCCTCGATGCCAAGCGCCAGCGCGCGGCGCGCGGTGATGACGAGGCTCGCTGTCGCCGGCGCGCACAGCTTTGCAAACTCGGCAAGCCGGCGCGGGTCGATGCCTTCGACCGGTAAAGCGAGAAGCGTTTCAGCACCACTCGCGACCAGCACCGGCCGTCTTGCGTAGAATTCGCCGAGACCACGGTTGACGCTGATTTGACCCTTCGCACCGAACAAATTGGAAACTCCGATCGGCCCCAAAATACTCATTACACGACTTTCCATTCCAAACGGCCGCTACTGTAGAACACCGCGCGACCGTCGCTCATTCCGGTCGCAAATTTAAGGGTATTGTGCCAGCCTATTGCAACAACGCACAGTGTTCAAAAGTGATCACACTCGTTTAACCTCGCTAAGAAGCAACTCCCGTGCCGCCAAAAGGTGCCAATAGCCCGACAATCCAGGCACGCCAGGACGGCCGACTTGGCCAAACCCCTGCGGCAGGCGAAACCAGCCCGTCCGGATTCCTGGGCTGAATTTGCGGCAAATTTCCGGAAGCCCGCCGGCGCCCTGCAGCCGCCTTGGGAGGCGCTGTTTGGGCCGCTAAAGGCAGGGGTGGCCGACGATCTGGTCGTGGTCGGCCAGATCGGCCAATCGCTGGACGGGCGCATCGCCACCTCCTCCGGCCATTCGAAATATATCAATGGACCGGCCGGGCTTGCCCATCTGCATCGGCTGCGCGCTTTGGTCGATGCGGTCGTTATCGGGGTCGGCACCGCGCTCGCCGACGATCCGCAGTTGACGGTGCGGCGGGTCGCAGGGCCGCACCCGGTGCGCGTCGTGCTCGACCCGAGGGGCCGGCTTCGAGGGAGCGCCAAGGTCTTCGCCGATGACGGCGTCCGCCGGCTGCTGGTCACGGCAGAAGGCACGCAATGCGCGCCGCCGCCGGGCGTGGAGGTTGTCCCACTTCCAGCACCGGATGGTATGATCGCACCAAATGACATCCTCGCTGCACTCGCCGAGCGCGGCGTGCACCGGGTGCTGGTCGAAGGCGGCGCCGATACGCTGTCGCGCTTTCTCGCCGCCGGCTGCCTCGACCGGCTGCATGTGGTGGTCGCGCCGATCATTCTCGGCTCGGGACGACCGAGCTTCATCCTGCCGCCGATCGAACGCGCCGATCAGGCCTTGCGCCTGAAGGTGCATGCACATCAGCTCGACGACGAGGTGCTGTTCGACTGCGATCTGTCGGCTCAACGCGTTGCAATCGGCCGCGCAAAAAAATCGACGTGACCGACGCGCATGGAGGAGCGTCCGGCAGTGACGGAATCGCGCCGGCGCGTCAGCCATTCGACGATGTCGGCAAGCGGCGGATCGCCCATGTCGCGCGCCGCGCTGGCCCAGCCGGAGAGAACGTCCAATTGAAATTCTCGGCCATCCGGCTCAACGACCCAGTCGGATGCGCCCTGCACCACCGAATACCCAAGCGACTCAAATCGCGCGATCGCAGACGAAGCCGCCGCCGGCCCGAGCGCCGGGCCAAAACCTTTGTCGGTGCGCTGATGGGCGTTGACGGCAGCAATAATCTCCGCATCGAGCGGATCGGCGGGCTCGAGCGCGATACGTCCATCATAGCTCAGCGCCGCGTAGAGCGGGATGGAGCGCGCCGCGATTTCGACCGCCAGCCGTTCCAGCCAGGCTTCCGAAACCAGATCGAGCAGCGCGGACGTCGCCACGAGATCGACCGCACCATCCAGTACCGCTTCGAGATCGTGATTCAAATCGAGCGGAACGGCGCTAACTGTGACGCCCTCGGGATGCGCGGTTTCCGATGCACGCGCGAGCAGGCTGAGGTCATTGTCGGCCAAACGCCAATGTTGGTGCGGCGGTAGGTGCGGTGAAAGCGCGCGCAGCGTCGAGCCGGTGCCGCAGGCCAAGTCGACGATGCGCAGCGAGGGCGCGCCTGTGAACGAAGCGGCGACCGCGTCGCGCACTTGCGCGTTGCGGGCGCGCAAATCGTACGGCTCGCGCAGCGCCAGCCATTGCGCCGAAAAGCTCATAAGAGGGCCTCCAGCGCGCGTGCGAATATCATTCGCGGATGCTTGCCAGGTCGGAAGCCGCCCTGCCGCTTCGCGCGCGCCGGCCGCCAGCCGGCGGCGCTCGTCCGTGTTCTCGATCAGGCGGCGCAATGCAAGCGCGAGCGCGGCCGCATCGTCGGGGGGAACGAGAACAGCGGCGTCCGGCGGCACGGTGTCGGGGATCGCGCCGGCGGTGGTGCCGATCACCGGCAGGCCATGGGCGATGGCCTCGGCATAGGCCATGCCATAGCCTTCGAAGCGGGACGCCAGCACGAACAGATCGGCGCCGATGTAGAGCTCGTTCAGGCGTTCGGAAGCGACCGCGCCAAGCACGCTGACCCGTTCGCCAAGTTTGAAACGCGCAATGTCGGCGTCGAGCTGGGCGGCGGTTTTGGGGTCGCGATCGCGGGCGCCGACGATCGTCAGGTGCCAGGGCAGATCGGACATCGTCGCCAACGCCGCAATCAGCACATCGAAGCCTTTGCGCGGCACGACCGCGCCGACCGAGAGGAGCCGCACAATGCCGTCGTCACTGCCCCGCGCCGCCGGCGCCGGATCGTTGCCCGGCTGCGCAACAATGATACGGTCGATCGGGACGGCATAGTCGGCGACGAGTTGGCGCGCGGTCGCGACACTCGTGACAATCACGCGACTTGCCACAGCCAGCGCCGCCCGCTCGCTGGCGCGCAAGATATCGGCTTCTTCCGCGGATAGGCCTGATTCCAAAGCAAGCGGATGGTGCACGAGCGCGATCAAAGGATGATGCGGGCAAAGCTGCGACGCTGCGTCCGGCAACACGCCGAGGGCGAGCCCATCGACAACAACGATACGGCCGGCCGGGACCGCCGCAAGGCGCCCCAGTGCGCGCATACGCGCTTCGTCGCTGGGCCAGGGAAAGCCGTCGCCAAGATCGACGACATCGACTTGCCAGCCGAGCCGTTCGAGCTCCGCGATCATCCGCTTGTCGTAAGCGTAACCGCCGGTCGGGGTGGAAAGGTCGCCCGGCACCGCGAAGGCGACGCGTCTCACCACAAGGACGCCTCGTACCAGGCGCGGGCGACGTGCGACTCCGACAGCGTGACCCTGATCGCCTTGAGCTCGCGGCCGTCGCGGCCGAGCTTGCCGGCGCGCGCTGCGTCGGCCAGCCTGTCGAAAATGTGCTCGGTCAAAAATTCGGTGGTGGTGTTGACGCCCTTAAACTCCGGCAAATCGTCGAGATTGAGATAGTTGAGCGGCTTGAGTGCGGCCTTCAACGCGTCATGCGCGCGCCCGATGTCGACGACGATGCCGTTGGCATCGAGCGTGTCCGCCATGAACGCCGCGTCGACGACGAAGGTCGCGCCGTGCAGCGCCTGCGCCGGGCCGAACACGTCCCCGCGGAATGAATGAGCGATCATGATGTGGTCGCGGACTTCAACAGCGAACAAGGCTTGCCCTCACGAATAGCTTGATCATCGCGAGCCAGAGAGATTTTGAGCCTACGGTTTCTGCGCTTACTCCGGGCTCATAATCGCTACCCTGTTCAGCGCGATAACCTGCGCCGCTCTTGACCACAGATGCTTTCCGCGGTGTAGCCGTAACGGCGTCTTCGGTTCTAGATAGCCTCAAAGATCGTCATCGAAACCTCCGTTCGGTGAGTGGATCGAGGCGCCAAATTCGGCGACCGGCTGCCTAAAGTCTTAAATTAACGGCCGAAATGTTCCGAAATTTTCGCAAAAACCACTAGCTCTGTAAGCATGTCCACGGACTTAGCATTCGGCCCGTTCATCCTCGACCGGCAACGCGGAAGGCTTCTCAGGGAGGGCCGGCCAATAGCTGTCAGCAGCAAGGGCTTTCAATTGCTAGAGGCACTGCTTGGTTCATCCGGTCGTGTGCTAACAAAGACAGAATTGATGCGGGCAGCATGGGGTGACACGGCGGTCGAGGAAAGCAATCTCTCGGTCCAAATCGCGGCGCTCAGGAAGCAGCTAGGGCCCACTGTAGACGGCGGCGATTGGATCACGACGGTACCGCGCGTCGGATACCGTTTAGTCAGCCTCCCGGAAAAAGAACCGTTCGAACAGATTGACTGAGCCGAAGGCGTCGCCGGGTAGGACGTGAGCACCGACCGTCGATCGCTGTATTGCCGTTTGCCAATTTAAGCGGCGAGAAGGAGCAAGAATATCTCGCCGACGGCATTACCGAAGATATCATCACGGCCCTGACAAGGTTTCGCTGGTTCTACGTCATCTCACGCAATTCGAGCTTTGCCTACAAGTACAAGTCGACTTGACGCAAAGCAGATCGCGCAAGACCTCGGCGTGCAGTATTTGCTCGAAGGGAGCGTGCGTAAATCCGGGACAGCAAATTCGGATTTCCGCACAGCTCGTCGATGCCACATCCGGCAAACACATTTGGGCTGAACGCTATGACCTTGAATTGACCGAGGTGTTTGCTGTTCAGGACGCAGATTGCAGAGCGCGTGGCCGGTGCCATCGAGCCCGAACTGCTTAAGACTGAAGGAGCGCAGGCGGCGGTTCGACACACGGGTAATATGACCGCTTGGGACGTCGTGCGGCGGGGGACTTGGCACTTTCATCAGGTGACCCGTGAGAACCACCTGAAAGCGCGAGAATTGTTTCGGCAAGCCTGCAAGTTGGATGCTGAACTTCCTGAGGCGCATCTCTGGCTCGGTCGGGTCAGTGCCGGAGTGGTCCCTTATGGCTGGTCGGACAATCCTGTCGCAGATTTGCAAGAGGGCATGGATGCGGCCTTGAAAGCGGTCCAACTTGACGAACGAAATCCCTATGCACACTACGCACTTGCAATCGTCAGTGTGTTCGCCGATCGGCTTGAGCAGTCGATTAGCGCCGCCAGAAAGGCGATTGAAATCAGTCGCAGCTTTGCTTTGGGCCATTTAGTCTTTGGGATGGCGCTCTTGTTCAACGGACGCCCATCTGACGAGATTACGCCGCTAGAATATAATGAGCTGGCAGAGTACGCCGCTCTTGGGATCAAGGATATCGGGTAGCCGCGCCGGCAGGTCGGCAAAGGCCACCGCCGGTGCCAGCAATGCATCGAACCGCGGGTCGGCCAGCAGACGCCACCGCCTCGGTCAACCGGCGATGGTGCGTCCAGTCCTTGCGGCGCGACGGCGCGACATGGCCGACTTGGCTCGAAACCAGCCGCAGCCGCCGGCTATGGAAGGCGCCGCCGAGCGGCACCGGCACCTGCGCGTCGCCATACCAGCTCAATTCCAGCACCGTCGCCTCGAAAGCCGCAAGCGACAAGGCCGTGGCAAGCCCGGCCGCCGTACCGCTGGCGTGGAACAACCAATCGCAATCGGCCGGCGCCGCCTCGGGCCTGGCAAAGCCGACGCCGAGTTGGCCCGCCAATGCCGCCCGCGCCGGGTTGATATCGACCAGCGTGACCTCAACGCCGGCAAGCTTGGCGCAGAGATAGGCGACCAAGCGTGCCGACCACGCCGCCGCCGACCACGGCGACGCGCCCGGCGGGCCCCGGCGCCGCATCCCAGACCGCGTTAAGCGCGGTCTCCATATTCGCGGCCAGCACCGCGCGCTCGGCCGGCACGCCCTCGGGCAGCGGCACGACGGCGCTTGCCGGGACATTGAACAGGCTCTGATGCGGGTGCAGCACAAAGACATTCCGGCCGGCCAGCTCCGCCGGCCCCTGCTCGACCCGCCCGACGGTCGAATAGCCGTATTTCACCGGAAACGGGAAGCTGCCGCCCATGAAAGGCGGCCGCATGCGCTCGAATTCGCTTGGCGGCACCCGGCCAGCCAGCACCAATGCTTCGGTGCCACGGCTGAGCGCCCCATAGCGCGCGCGCAGGCGCACCTCCCCCTGCCCCAGCGCCGCCACCTTTTCCTGGCGAAGTTCGGCCTGCCCCGGCGCGATATACCAGAGCGCCTGGGCATCGTCGGTTCGGCTGCTCGCCACTTTCCTGAACCCCGGTTGGACTTCTGCGACGACTGCCCGTGTTATAGTCTGTGAAGACATCGGACGCCGTAACCGCGTGCTGGAACGCTCCCCTCTGCAAGTAGCGGAAACCACCCGCGCCGGGAAGATCATGACCGGCCGGCGGGTGCTGTTTGCCGCCTTGTTCGTGTGCGACCATGGCCGGGATGCTGACGCTCATGGCGCTGGCGCTGTCGGCCGGCGGCTTCGGAATAGTCGACGTCGTCGATCCTGATGTTGTTTGCCGTGACGCTGCCCTGGATGGTGATCGGCTTCTGGAATGCCGTGATCGGTTTCCTGGTCATGCGTTTTGCCGAGGATCCGGCCGCGGCGGTGGTGCCGGTCGCCGCAAGCATTCGCGGCAACGAGCCGCTCACGGCATCGACCGCCATCCTGCTCTGCATCCGCAACGAACAGCCGGAACGGATGGTGCGCAATCTTGAGCCGATGCTGGAGGGCCTTGCCGCCGCTGGCTACGAAGATCGCTTTCACGTCTATGTCCTGAGCGACACCAACGATGCCGACATCGCGGCGACGGAGGAAGCGCGCTTCGGCGTGCTGGCGTCGCGCTGGCGCGATCGCATTGCGATCAGCTACCGGCGGCGCGAGATCAACACGGGCTACAAGGCCGGCAATATCCGCGATTTCTGCGAGCGCTGGGGCGGCGAGCACGAATTCGCCGTGGTGCTCGACGCCGACAGTTTCATGACGGCCGACGCCATCTTGCGGCTGGTGCGCATCATGCAAGCCGATCCCAATCTCGGCATCCTGCAGGGCCTGGTCGTCGGGCTGCCGTCGACCAGCGCCTTCGCGCGCCTCTTTCAATTCGGCATGCGGCTCGGCATGCGCTCCTACACCATCGGCAGCGCCTGGTGGCAGGGCGATTGCGGTCCCTATTGGGGCCACAACGCCGTGCTGCGGCTCAAGCCGTTCATCGCGCATTGCCAGCTTCCGACCGTCGACGACGATCACATCCTCAGCCACGACCAGCTCGAGGCCGCACTGATGCGCCGCGCCGGCTACGGCGTGCGGGTGCTGCCGGAGAGAATACAGTTGGGAGGAAAACCCGCCGACGCTGATCGAATTCATCCGCCGCGATTTGCGCTGGTGCCAGGGCAACATGCAGTACTGGCGTTTTCTTGTGTTTCCCGGTTTGAGACCGGTCAGCCGCTATAATCTCGCGGTCGCGATCCTGATGTTCATCGGATCGGCGGCCTGGATCGGCCTGTTGCGTGCTTGCCACGCTTTCGGTGGCGTTGCCGCGACGCCGGCCGAATTCATCCATCCCGATCTCGGCATGGCGTTGTTCGTGCTTGTGCTGGTGATGTGGTTTGCGCCCAAGACCGCACCGCCATCGATATTCTGTTGCGGCCCGCAGGCGCGCCGTGCCTTCGGCGGCACGGCGACGTTTCCTTGGCAATGTCGCCATCGAATACATTTTTTCGATTCTTGTCTGGTCCCCATCAATGGTTCAGCCACACCGTCTTCCTGGCCGGGCTGCTGTTCGGCCACGAGATCGGCTGGATCGGGCAGACCCGCGACGATCATGCGGTGCCGCTCGCGCTGGCGTTTCGCAATCTGTGGCCGCACACGTTGCTCGGCTGCGGCACGATCGGCGTCCTCGCCGCGACCCATCCAGCCGGCAATTCCCTATGCGCTGTTCCTCGCCGCCGGCCCGGCGCTGGCGATCCCGCTCGCGGTCGTCACGGCATTGCCTTCGATCGGCCGCACGATGGCGCGTATCGGGATTGGTCGCCTGCCGGAGGAAACCGCGCCACCGCCCGCGCTTTCCGCGCTGGCGCTGCCCGCCGTCGAGATGGCGGCGCCGCGCGCCGCGGCCGCGGCCGGCCTGACCGCGTCCATGCTCGAAAGCCTCAGGACCGCACGCGGCATCGTCCGGTCGCTGCGCATCTATTATGGCCACCGCGCCCAAGCTGCGGCCATGGACCGGCTCTACGGCGGTTTCGTCAAGCGCGGCGATCTCGTCTTCGACATCGGCGCTCATGTCGGCGATCGCATCGCCGCGTTTCGACGCCTTGGTGCCCGCATTGTTGCGGTCGAACCGCAGCCGGCCTTGGTGAAGACCCTCAAGCTGCTCTATGGGCGCAAATCCGATGTCACGATCGAGGCAACCGCCATCGGCCGCCAGGCGGGAACGATCGAGTTGATGATCAACGCCGACAATCCAACGGTATCGACCGCGTCACGGCGCTTTGTCGACGCCGCGAAGGGTGCGCCGGGCTGGGAAGCCCAGCATTGGACGACGACAGTCTCCGTGCCGATGACGACGCTCGACGCACTGATTGCCAAGCACGGCATGCCGGCCTTCATCAAGATCGATGTCGAAGGCTTCGAGGCCGAGGCGCTGGCCGGGCTCTCCCAGCCGGTCGGAGCGCTGTCGTTCGAGTTCACCACCATTCAGCGCGATATCGCGCTCGCCTGCGTCGAGCGCTGCCAGGCGCTTGGATTTTCACTTTTCAATGCCGCACTCGGCGAGAGCCAAGAGTTTGCGCATGCCGGCTGGATCGACGGGACGGCATTGGCACGCTGGCTCAGCGAACTACCGCACGAAGCCAATTCCGGAGACGTCTATGCCGCCCTTGCCTGACGGCGCGCCTGCTGCCGCTAGCCCGCCGGTCCGCCTTGTTGGTCGCCGCGTTGATCGCCGCCGGCTTCGCGCTGACGCTCTATGTCTTCTATCCCGGCGTCATGACCTATGACGCCCGTTTCGTCTATGAGTACATCGCCAAAGGCGTGATGGGCGACTGGCAGTCGCCGGTGATGATCCTGCTGTGGGGTTGGATCGATCCCATCGCGCCCGGCTCGGCCAGCATGTTTCTGCTGCATTGTGCTGCTCTACTGGTTGGCCATTGGCCTGCTGGCGTTCACGCTGGCGCGCCGTTCGCTGTGGCTGGCGCTGCTGCTGGTGCTGCTGGCGCTGTCGCCGCCGGCATTTATTTTCCAGGGCATCATCTGGCGCGACGTTCTGTTCGCGGATGTCTGGCTATTGGCCGCCGTGCTTGCCTTCGCCGCGGCTAATCGCAACGCGACGCTGCGCCTGCCGGCGCAAGCGATCGCACTTTGCCTGCTCGCGTTCGGCGTTCTGCTTCGCCCGAACGCACTCATCGCCGCGCCGATTCTCGCCGTCGCGATCCTGTGGCCGCGGCGATTTTCCTGGAAGCGCGCGGTCCTATGGTTCGTGCCGATCGGCGTCGCGCTGTTCGCTTTGATGCAGTTCGTCTACTACGGCGTGCTGCATGCCACGCGGCAGCATCCGCTGCACTCGATCATGGTCTTCGACCTCGGCGGCATCAGCCATTTCGCCAAGGAAAACCAGTTTCCCGTGACCTTTTCCGCGCCCGAGACGGCGCTGCTCATCAATGGCTGCTACCAGCCGACGCTGTGGGACATTTATTGGCGGCTGGAGCCGTGCGAATTCGTCATGAAAAAACTGCAGGGCGAGAAAAAGATTTTCGGCACCCCCGCTTTGACCAGGAGCCTGGGTCGCACGCGGTCGTCCATCATCCGGTCGCCTATCTTGAGCACCGCGCGGCGTTCATGTGGAATTTCCTCGGCCGCGCAAACCTCACGATGTGGACCGCCGACGTCTACGATCCGTCCAAGAAAGTATTTCCGGACCGACCCGCCTTCAATGCGCTGGTGGCGGTCCACGACACGCTCAAGCCGACGCCGCTGTTCCGGGTTGGCAGTTGGCTGCATCCTGTGCATCGCGGCGTGCGGCTTTCGCTTGGCGGCGGCGCGACACGCCTTCCGGGACCTTCGCTATCGGCGCTTGCGGATCGGCCGCCGTCTATGTGCTGACCTTCTTTGCCGTCGGCGTCGCGTCGGACTTCCGCTACGGCTACTGGGCGGTGCTGGCGGGTATCGCGGGCGCGCTCGCCATGGTGCGGGCGCAGCCTCGCTAAGCCTAGTTTATTCCGCGGGGATAAATTGCGCTTTTCTGAGCGCGCTGAAACGGCCGCCCAGTCGCGACAACTCCTCGAACGTGCCGCTCTCCACGATCCGCCCGGCTTCGAACACCAGGATGTCGCGTCGCCTTGCGGATGGTGGCAAGCCGATGCGCAATGACGAAGGTGGTGCGGTCCTTCATCACCTCGTCGAGCGCGGCCAGCACCCGTTGCTCGGTCGCCGCATCGAGCGCACTGGTTGCCTCGTCGAGAATGAGGATCGGCGGATCCTTCAACAGCGCGCGCGCAATCGACAAGCGTTGGCGCTCGCCGCCCGACAGTGCACGGCCGCGCTCGCCAACCTTGGCGTCAAAGCCGTCCGGCGTATCTTCGACGAAATCGAGCGCCTGCGCGCGCGCCGCCGCCTCGCGCATCTGCTCGATGGTGGCGTCGGGCTTTCCGGCCAGGATATTGTCCGCGATCGAGCGATTGAACAGCAGCGATTCCTGGAACACCACGCCGATGTTGCGGCGGAGCGCGGCCAGCTTGATGTCGCGGATGTCCATGCCGTCGATGCGGATGATGCCGGACTGCGGATCGAAGGCGCGATGCAAGAGCGCGAGCGCGGTCGACTTGCCGGCGCCGGTCGGCCCGACCAGCGCCACCATCTCGCCCGGTCGCGCGGTGAAGGTGAGCCCGGCCACCGCCGGATGGCGGCCGTCGTAATTGAACGTGACGTCTTCGAATTCGACGCTGCCGGCGATGCGACCCGGCTCCACCGCGTCGGGCCGGTCATGCATCGACGGAACGGTGTCGAGGACATCGAAGAACTCGCGCAATTGCGGCGCATCCAGCGCCATGCGGTTGACGAAGCTGACCGCCTGTTCGAGCCGCGTGATCACCATGCCGGCAAAGGCCATGAAGGTGACGATTTCGCCGATGGTGATGAGGTCATGCTGGAACAGCCAGGTGCCGAGCAGGATGATGGACAGCACCGTCAGCGTGGTCGCGGCGCGCGAGAGCACCGCAACCACCGCCCACCAGGACAGCACGGGAAATTGCGCCGCCAGCAACTGCTCGCTCACGCTTTTCAGCGCCGTCACCTCGTGCTCAACGCGGGCAAAGCTTTGCACCAAAGCGATATTGCCGAGCGCGTCGGAGGCGCGTTCGGCCAGGCCCGGAATGATGAGCCTGCACCGTGCGCTGCATCGATTCGGTCTTGCGCAAGACGACCGCGGTCAGAACGGAGAAGAAGACGCATAAGACGATCAGCAGAATGGCCAGCCGCCAATTGATGAAAAGCGCCAACGGCACGAGCACGATCAGCGACACGAACGCGGCCAGATGATCGCGGAAAAAGCCGAGCCACAGCGACCACAAGGCATCGGTGCCCTGCAACATGGTCTTCATCAGCCGGCCGGAATGGGTTTCGCCGTGAAATGCGAGCGGCAATTGCATGACGTGCTCGAAATAGTCGGTCAGCACCACAAGTCGGCGGCGGTGCGCCAGGCGGTCGGCGTAAAGCGCGACCAGCGTCCCGCAGATGATGGTGAAGATGGCGAACCCGGCCCACAGGCTCAGCAGGACGCCGAGCCGCGACCAGGCGGGCGCGGCATCGTTTTCCTGCGCGCGCGCGAGCACATTGACGACGCGGCCGAACAGCACCGGCTCGGCGAACTGCGCCACGGCCAGCGCCACATTGGCGAGCGCCAGGAACCAGCCCAATCGGCTGTCCGACCCGAGCTTTTCAAGAACGCGAAGGTAGAGGCGAACAAAACTCATTCGGGCACAGGCGGCTGCGGCAACACGTCACTATACCCAAATGCCGCTCGCGCCGAGAGCGCGCCTGCTCGATTCGGCCTTTGCTATGGTTTCGGCGGCACCGTGCCCGGAGGCGGCGGCAGCGTCGTCACGGGCGATGCCGGCCGCACCGGCGCTTGCCAGGCCTTGTAGTCGGCCTCGGAGACGCTCGGCAGCTTGGTCAGGAAAGCCACCATCGCCCAGATGTCGTCATCCGTCGCACCCGCGCCGGCAAAGCCCGGCATGCCCGTCATGTTGACGCCGTTCTTGACCACCCAGAACAATTCCGCCGGTGAAAGATGGCTCACCACCTCCTTGAGGTCGGGCGGATCGGGATGCAGCCCTTCCGAGAACTTGGCCCATTTCACGCCGGGTGCGCCGTGGCAATTGGCGCAGCCATGTTCAGCAAACTCGCGGGCGCCGGCCTGCACTTTGGCTTGATCGTTAAAGCCCGCGGGCACCGATATGGTCGCGTGGCGGGCGATGGAAGCGGTGCGCGTCTGCTCAAGCACCCATTTGACGACCGGGTGATCCTCCACGGTGGCGGCCACGTTATAAAAGCCGCCGAGGAAGAATACGCCTGCGCCGATTACCGCGGCAATCGCAAGCACACCGATCAGAGCCAAAATCCGCATAAGGGCCTCCGCACGTTCAAGGATGATGATTATAGGGCGTCGAGCCGGTGCGGGCCAGTCTCCCTCCGATCCGTGGAAACGAGCGCTCAAGTCGAGCGCTCGCGGCCAATCGGCGCAGCGCTGTCGTCAGGCAAAACGCGGGATTGGTGGACTGTAGGTGCGATGCGGGCCGCAGCTTCGCCGCAGCACAATAATTGGTGCAGCCCGCAAATATAGCGTCGGCGCCTGTGTCGAATTCCGCCCTGGATTTGTTGGATATTCCGGCGGAATCAACTAAAGCTGCCGAAGCTAAGCTATTGCCAGCTGGGGTTCTATGAAAGCGGTGCTTCTGGTGGGTGGTCTAGGCACCCGATTGTCGGAAGAGACGAATATTCGCCTCAAGCCGATGGTGGAGTTCGGCAACCGGTCTATCCTGCGGCACATCATGAAATTCTATAGTGCCCATGACATCAACTTGTTGCGCGACGGATTGGCCCAAATCCATTTTGCCGACCGCGAC
Organism: uncultured Alphaproteobacteria bacterium; assembly: GCA_963761245.1. GTDB lineage: Bacteria > Pseudomonadota > Alphaproteobacteria > Rhizobiales > Xanthobacteraceae > Pseudolabrys. The sequence continues at coordinate 14,569 of CAVXGN010000034.1, forward strand.
TTCCGCAATTCACAGCATATCCGCCTCAAGATGCTCGACCGGCACATTGCCAACGGCTGGCTGCTGTCACGGCTGCGCTGGGCGAGCAGCACCGAGCACGGAGCGGTGCTGTGAAGTTCCATCCGACGCAGCTGCAAGACGCCTGTACGATCGAATTGGAAGCGCGCGGAGACGAGCGCGGTTTTTTTGCGCGCGTTTTCTGCGAGAAGGAATTTGGTGCGGCCGGCTTGGCTACACGGTTTGTTCAAGGCAATATTTCACTGAGCGCCAAGAAGGGTACGCTGCGCGGGATGCACTATCAGCTGGCGCCGGCAGCGGAGGCGAAGATCGTGCGTTGCCTGCGTGGCGCGCTATTCGACGTTGTCCTCGATATCCGGCCAGACTCACGCACTTTTGGCCAATGGTTTGGCACCGAACTCACTGCCGAAAACGGCTTGATGATGTACGTGCCGCGGGGGTTCGCCCATGCGATTCTGACACTCACCGACAATACCGAAACGCTCTATTTGGTCAGCGCCTTCTATTCGCCAGAACACGAGCGCGGCATCCGTTGGAACGATCCGCGTTTCGGCGTTGTCTGGCCGTTCATGCCTAACGAAATCTCTCCCAAAGATGCCACTTGGCCGGATTTCGATCCGCGATTTCACGGCATCGAAAAGCTACAAGGGATCAAGTGAAGATCCTGCTGACCGGCGCCAGCTCATTTACTGGCTTCTGGTTTGCGCGCGAACTCGCCGGCGCCGGCCATACGATTATAGCGCCGCTGCGGGGAGCGCCCGAAGGCTATTCCGAGGTGCGCGGCATGCGCGTCAAGCGCCTCGCCGAATACGCTGAAATCGTATGGTCCTGCTCCTTCGGCGATGCGCGCTTCCTCGATCTTGCCGCGAGCGGCGGTTTCGATCTTCTCTGCCATCATGCCGCGCGCGTGACCGACTATCGCAGTCCGGGCTTTGACGTAGCGCTCGCGCTTGCCGAAAACACGCGACAGCTTCCGCAAGTGCTGCGCAAGCTTGCCGATGGCGGCCTTAAGGGCATGGTGCTCACCGGTAGCGTGTTCGAGGCCGACGAAGGCGCCGGCAGCGAGCCATGGCGGGCTTTCTCGCCCTATGGTCTATCGAAGACCTGCACCGCCGCGGTGACGCGCTACTGGTGCGGCGAAGTCGGCATTCCGCTCGGCAAATTCGTCATTCCCAATCCGTTTGGTCCTTACGAAGAAGCGCGGTTCTGCACCTACCTGGTCAATACCTGGAGGAAGGGCCAAATCCCGGAAGTGCGGGCGCCGGACTATGTGCGTGACAATATTCATGTCGACCTGCTCGCGAAGGTCTATGCGGAGTTTGCCGGCGCGACCGCCGGCGGTCCGGCATTCGCACGGGCAAACCCAAGCGGCTATGTCGAGACGCAAGGCGCCTTTGCGTTGCGTTACGCGAGAGAAGTCGCGCCGCGCCTCGGTCTCGAAGGCGGCATTAATCTACTTGCCCAGACGGATTTTTCCGAGCCGCTGGTGCGCACCAACACGCAGCCGGCAATCGGCGCGCGCTACGGCTGGTCCGAAAGCGCGGCATGGGACGCGATTGCGGCATATTACCGCTAAATATGTTGAGCTTGCCGTGGCGGATAGAAGTATTTGTCTCGGCTCGACACAATTCTAAAACGTGCGCAAAATGGTCTATCAATGCCTATGGACCGCTCGCATAAAATCGAAGAAACGCCTGTCACGAACGAAGACACGAGCACCGTGGCCGGATTCGGCGACGAGTGGACGCGCTTTGATCAATCCGCCCTCAGCGACCGCGAACTCAACAGGATTTTTGAATCGTATTTTAAAATCTTTCCTTGGGACCAATTGCCGCCCGATGCCGAAGGCTTCGATCTCGGCTGCGGAAGCGGACGCTGGGCCAAATGCGTAGCGCCGCGCGTCGGCCGCTTGCATTGTATCGACGCCAGCGCGCAGGCGCTCACGGTCGCGCGTCGCAATCTGGCCGGCCACGGCAATTGCGAGTTCCACGTCGCGAGCGTCGACCGGATTCCGCTTCCTGACAACTCGATGGATTTCGGCTATGCGGTGGGTGTTCTGCACCACGCACCCGACACCGCCGCCGGCGTGCGCGCTTGCGCGCACAAGCTCAAACGCGGTGCGCCGTTCCTGCTGTACATCTATTACGCCTTTGACAACCGTCCGGTCTGGTACCGGCAGATTTGGCGGCTGAGCGAGTTGGTGCGTCGCATCATCTCGCGCGCGCCCTATCCGCTCCGCTATGCCCTGAGCCAAGTCATAGCGGCGGTTATTTATCTGCCATTCGCACGGATCGCGAAGGTCCTCGAACGGCTGGGCATTGATCCGGCGCACATGCCGCTTGCGATTTATCGCAATCGCAGTTTTTACACGATGCGCACCGACGCACTCGATCGTTTCGGCACGCGCCTGGAACGGCGCTTCAGCCGCGCGGAAATCGACGCCATAATGCAGGCGGCCGGGCTTGAACGCATCAGCTTCAGCGACCAAGAGCCTTTCTGGTGCGCGGTCGGATATCGCAAGTAGCCGGTCCGCGACTGCGCTGCGTCAATCGCAACGCGACCGAGACTCAGGCTTTTTTCTCAGTGCTGCACCAGTCGTAGATGCTGAGCGCCATCACCTTGATCGCTGTCAGGTAATCGTCGATCGAGACATATTCATCGTCGGCATGCATGACCGCCGTGGAGCCCGGCCCAAAGATCACCGTCGGGGTGTGGCCATAGAGATTGAGGAAGCGCGTATCGGCGGCGCCCTGCCGTCCGCTGATCTCCGGCTCGCGCCCGGTTATCTCGGTGTAGTTCTTGCTGAGTGTCTGCACGATCGGATGATTGCGCGGAATCTCCGAGGCTTGCGCGTCGTAGCCGACGAAGCGCACCTTCGGCGGGTGATCCTTCATCCAAGGATCTTCAGCCGCCGCCTGTGCGACCGCCTCAACGAGGCTCTGCTTGACGCCTTCGTGGTCCTCGCCCGGCACCGTCGCCATGCTGCCCTTCAACAGGCAGGTGGCGGGGAACGAGCTCGGGAAGCTGCCGGCATGGAAGGCGCCGATCATGCAAGGAAGCGCGTCGATCGGCTTGGGATAAAGCGGATGCTTGACGGTGGCGACGCGTTTGGCTTCGAGCGCCTCGACCGCCTTGGTGATCTTGTAACCGAGTTCGATGCCGCTGACGCCTTGATAACGGCGCTGAATGCCCGCCGGCTTGCCCTGGATTTCGATCTCGAACCAGATGCGGCCGATACAGGCGGGCTGCACCGCGAGCCCGCTGGTTTCGCCGGAAATGCCGGCATCGGCATGGTAGCCGCGGATGACGGTGTCGAGCGTGCCGTGGCCGCTGATTTCCTCGTCAATGACGATGTCGATCAGCACGTCACCTTTGAGCTTCAGCCCCGCCGCCTTGATGAACTCCACAGCGAGAACGTGGCTGGCGACGCCGCTCTTCATGTCGCATGAGCCGCGGCCGTAGATACGCCCCTCCTTGATCTTCGCCGACCAGGGATTGTCGCTCCAACCTTCGCCGTTACCGACCGGGATCACGTCCGTGTGGCCGTTCAACAACAGCGACTGGCCGCCGCCCGTACCCTTCATTGTTGCGAGGATGTTCGGCCGGCCCTCATAACCGCGCTCGACCGGGATATAGCCCGGATGTTTCTTAAGGGCTTCCCAGTCGGTCTCCCAAACGTCGACCTCAAGCCCGACCATTTTCAGATAATTCGACAGGAATGCCTGGATTTTTCCTTCTTCGCCCGTGACGCTGGGAATCGCGACCATCTCCTGGAGAAACTTGATCGCCTTGTCACGATTGGCATCAATGGTGGCGAGTATCTTCTGACGCGCGTCGGTCATCCCTTGTCCTTCCGAAGCTCAATCCAAGCCGCTACCACCGCGCTCATTACGACGGTCGGCAGCAGGTGCTATGATCCTAAACTTAGTATGACATTGATAGCAATCATGAAAGCTGCCGCCGGCAGGGCTTCATGCGCTGCGGACGCTTCCACTCGTGCTGTGCGGTAGTTTCGTCTAAGCGCGCGCGCTGGCGAGAAGGTCGATGTGCAGCTTGATCGCGTCGCTGCGATAAATGATGTCGGCGACGTAAATCGCCGTGCCGGTCTCGTCGATGACGACGCAGCGGCATTCCGCGACCGGCGCCCCGAGCGCAACGTGCAGGAGGTCGGCCGTGACCGGATCCGCGCTGCCGATGACCATCGTCTGGTGCGCGTCACGCACATCGACAGCTTTCATGCTGCCGAGCACCGACAAGGCTGGATGCTTGCGAAACTCCTCCGGCGCGCGCCGGAAAATGTCTTCGCTCAGGTGGACACTGACAATGCCGTAAGGCTCGTCATCCTTGAACTGCACACTGCGCATGAAAACGTATTTCGCGGCAAGCGCGCCTTCGTCTTCCTGTAAAGTCGGAAATTTCGGCGGGTTGTCGACCTTGATCCGTCTTGGAACGTTGTCCTTGATCGTTTCGATCATCGCCGCCCAACTGGTGCCGAGCTTGACCCAGTAACGGGAGACGGCCTTGTCGGCGACGAAGGTGCCGCGGCCTTGTTGCGAATGCAGCAAGCCCTCTTCGCGCAGAATATCGATGGCTTGACGAATGGTGACGCGCGCCACCTCGAACTCGCTTTCGAGCTCGACCAACGTCGAAATTTTCTGCCCCGGAAGCCATTCCTTGGTTTCAATCCGCCGACGCATGACGGACGCGACTTGGATATAAAGTGGAACCCGGCTTCGATCGTAAACTCTTGCTAATTCGGACATGGCCCCTTCGATTGCTAGTCCCCCGCAAACGCGCCGCTATAGCGACACACTTTGTCTATTTTAGACCCTACAACCGCAAGATGTTGCTATCAATCTAAAAATAAGCACATTAGCGGCGTTGGGGAAATACCCAGCCCGCGTTCCCTGACAATTGGCAATTTATTCCGCCGCTGCTTGATATTCACCAAGTGGCGGGCACGTGCAGATCAAGTGGCGATCGCCATAAGCATTGTCGATCCGGTTCACCGGCGACCAATATTTTTGCGACGGACGACACGCCATCCGGCAAACAAGCCTGACGCCGCGAATAGGGATGCTGCCAGCGCTCGTCCGCGAGGTCGAGCACGGTATGGGGCGCGTTCCTGAGCGGATTGTCGTCGCGCGGAACTTGTCCCTGCTCGATGGCGCGAATCTCCTCGCGGATCGCAATCATCGCATCGCAAAAACGGTCAAGCTCGGCCTTCGATTCCGATTCGGTCGGCTCGATCATCAAGGTGCCCGCCACGGGGAAGCTCATGGTCGGGGCATGGAAGCCATAATCGATGAGCCGCTTGGCGACGTCCTCAACGCTGATGCCGGCGCTGTTTTTCAGCGGACGCAAATCGATGATGCATTCGTGCGCGATGCGCCCGAGGTGGCCCTTGTAGAGCAACGGATAATGCGGGGCCAACCGCGTGGCGATGTAGTTGGCATTGAGGATCGCGATTTCGGTTGCCTCCGTCAGCCCGGCGCCGCCCATCATCAGACAATAGAGCCAGGGGATGACGAGGATGGAGGGCGAGCCGTAAGGCGCGGCCGAAACCGGCCCCACCGCCTGCGGCCTTTCGGAAAGCGCAGGATGGCCCGGCAGGAACGGCGCCAGATGCGCTTTGACGCCGATCGGACCCATGCCGGGACCGCCACCGCCATGCGGAATGCAGAATGTCTTGTGCAGATTGATGTGTCCGACATCGGCGCCGTAATCGGCCGGCCGCGCCAGCCCGACCTGCGCATTGAGATTGGCGCCGTCGAGATAGACTTGGCCGCCGTGGCGGTGAACGATATCGCAGATCGCGCGCACCTCTTCTTCGAACACGCCGTGGGTCGACGGATAGGTGAGCATGATAGCGGCGAGCCGCTCGGCATGCTCGCTCGCTTTGGCGCGCAAGTCGTCGATGTCGACATTGCCGCTGTCGTTGCAGCGGACGACCACCACGTCCATGCCGGCCATGTGCGCCGATGCCGGATTGGTGCCATGCGCCGATGCGGGGATCAGGCAAACCGTGCGGCTGCCCTGCCCGCGCGAGCGATGCCAGGCGCGGATGACGAGCAGCCCGGCATATTCGCCTTGCGCGCCCGAGTTCGGCTGAAATGAGATCGCGTCATAGCCGGTGATCTTGCGCAACATATCCGCCAGCTCGGTAATCACACGCGCATAGCCTTGCGCCTGCCCGGCGGGCGCGAAGGGATGCAGCTCGCCGAATTCCGGCCAGGTGACCGGCATCATTTCCGCCGTGGCATTCAGCTTCATCGTGCACGATCCCAGCGGGATCATGCTAGCGATCGAGTGCGAGGTCACGATCGGCGAACTGCCGCATGTAGCGCAGCATTTCGGTTTCCGAGCGATATTTGTGAAACACCGCATGCTGCAGAAAGCCGCTGTTGCGGCGCAGCTCGTCGGGAATCTCGGCATTGACGTTCGCGAATTCGACGCGGCGGCGGGCGCTGGCGGCCGGCTCATCGCCGAAGGCGCGCCACACCTTCTCGACGATGTCAGGGGTCGTAGTCTCGTCGCAGCTAATGCCGATGCAGGATGCGCCGCCTGCCGATGGAATATCGCGCAGATTGATCCCGAGCTTGCGGGCTATCTCCAGGATTTCTTGCTGACGCTCGCCCACTTCGACGGTAATCGTGTCGAAGACCGTCGCGGGACGCACGCTCCAGCCGATCGCAACGAGCCCGGCGCGCAGCATTGCCGTCATCTGGTGTACTTGGCGGGCAATCGCGCGAAGCCCGTCGGGGCCGTGATAGACCGCATACATCGACGCCACCACCGCCAGCAGCACCTGCGCTGTGCAGATGTTCGACGTCGCCTTCTCGCGGCGAATGTGCTGCTCGCGCGTCTGCAGCGCGAGCCGATAGGCGCGGTTGCCACGACTGTCGATCGAGACGCCGACAATGCGTCCGGGCAGCGCGCGTTTGTGCGCATCGCGGGTGGCGATATAGGCCGCGTGCGGGCCGCCATAGCCCATGGGCACGCCAAAGCGCTGCATGGAGCCGACGGCGATGTCGGCGCCAAGCTCGCCCGGCGGCACCAGCAAGGTCAGCGCCAGCGGGTCGGCGGCGACGATCGATATCGCATTGGCCGCTTTGAGCTGGGCGATCGGCGCACGCAGGTCGCGGATATCGCCGAAAGTGCCGGGATATTGGAAGATCGCACCGAAGATGTCGGCGCCGCCGAGATCGCCCATCGGATCGCCGACGCGGATCTGCCAGCCGAGCGCCTCGGCGCGCGTCTTCAGCACCGCGATGGTTTGCGGATGGCAATCTTGGTCGACGAAGAAGACCGTTCGCTCCGTATTGGAAATGCGGTGCGCCATCGCCATGGCCTCGGCCGCGGCGGTGGCTTCATCGAGCAGCGAAGCATTGGCGATCTCCAATCCGGTGAGATCGGCCACCATGGTCTGAAAGTTGAGCAGCGCTTCCAGGCGCCCCTGGCTGATTTCCGCCTGATAAGGCGTATAGGCGGTGTACCAGGCCGGATTTTCCAGGATGTTGCGCTGGATGACCGGCGGCAGGATCGTGCCGTAATAGCCCTGCCCGATCAGCGACGTCATTGGCACATTCTGCGCGGCGACCGTGCGCGCCGTCGCCAGCGCTTGCGATTCCGACAGCGCCGGGCCGACCTCGAGCGGCTCGCGCTGCCGTATATCGGCTGGCAGCGTCTGCGCGAGCAGATCCTCGATGCTGGCGGCGCCGACCGTCTGCAGCATGGTTGTGACGTCGGCGGGCGACGGGCCGATGTGGCGGCGGGCGAAAGGAGAGTTGACATCTGTCGTCATGGCGATTGTCCGGAGCGTATTGGAAGCAGGATCAAGCCGGCCGCGCGCTTTCGACCAGAGCCTGGTAGGCCGCCTCGTCCATGAGTTTGTCCAGTTGCGTCTTGTCCGTAATCTTCATTTTGAACAGCCAGCCGGTGCCGGTCGGATCGGAATTGACCAAAGTCGGGTCTTCCGTCACGCGCTGATTGACCTCGGTCACTTCGCCGCCGATCGGGGCGTACACATCGGAAGCGGCTTTGACCGACTCGACCACGGCAGCGGCGGCGCCGGGCTGCAACTTGGCGCCCAGCTTCGGCAACTCGACGAAGACAAGATCGCCCAGTTGCTCTTGCGCGAATTGGGTGATGCCGACCGTGGCGGAATCATTCTCGATCAGCAGCCATTCATGGTCGGGCGTGTATTTCAGCATGGGCAGTCTCCCGGCGTTCGCATCAGCGCTTATAGGTCGGCGTGATGAAAGGCAGCTTGGAAATCCGGACCGGGACGCGCTCGCCCCGGAGCTCGGCATAGATCGGCGCGGCCGTTGCGGCGGCGGAGCCCGTGACATAACCCATCGCCACCGGTGCGTTGACGCTCGGACCGAACCCGCCCGAGGTGACGACGCCGATGGCATCGGCCGATTGCCGATCGAGGAACAGCCGCGCACCGTGGCGGATCGGAGCGCGCCCTTCCGGGCGCAAGCCGACGCGCCGGCGCGGCGCGCCTGATGCAAGCTGTTCGAGGATGATATCGGCACCGGGAAATCCGCCGGCGCGACTGCCGCCTTTGCGGCGGCTCGACTGGATGCTCCATTCCAGCGCCGCCTCGACCGGCGTCGTTGTCTCGTCCATATCGGTCCCGTAGAGGCAGAGCCCCGCTTCCAGCCGCAGGCTGTCGCGCGCACCGAGCCCGATCATGGCGACGCGCTCATCGACAGCAGCTTGCGCGCCAGACTTTCGGCTTTCGCGGCTGGCACGCTGATCTCGAAACCGTCCTCGCCGGTATAACCGGAGCGCGAGATCATGCAGTCCGCATCGAGGCACCTCACGGCACGAACGTCCATGAAGCGCATGCCGGTCACTTCGGGAATGAGCGGCGCCATGACGGCTTCCGCCGCAGGTCCTTGCAAAGCCAGCAGAGCGCGATCGTCGAGTCGTTCGATATCGCAGCGGCTCGCCAACGCTTGCCGCAGGTGGGCTTCGTCGGCATCTTTGCACGCGGCATTGGCGACGATTGCGAGACGGTCGCCAAGGTTCGCGATCATCAGATCGTCACGGATGCCGCCGCGCTCATTTGTCAGCAGGGCGTAGCGTTGCCGGCCCGCGGCAAGGCCAAGCACATCGACCGGGACCAATGTTTCCAAGGCACCGGCTGCGTCTTCCACGCGGCCGCTACCCGAGCGGACGACGATCTGACCCATGTGCGAGACGTCGAACAATCCCGCCGCCGAGCGGACATGCAGATGCTCTTTCAGAATGCCGAGCGGATATTGCACCGGCATGTCGTAGCCGGCGAACGGCACCATGCGCGCATTCAATTCGAGATGGAGTCGATGAAGCGGCGTGCGCTTGAGCGCTGCCGGCGCCTGGGCGACTGTCATGGCCGCACCTCGCGATCACGCCGAAGGGGGCGGCGCCGCGCCGATGCAGAAAAGCTTGCCCAATGTAGAAATTTGAGCATGTGAGGCACCTCGTACCGGTCGTTGACCGAGAAACTGGTGCCCCCTCTGTCCTGATGCCTGAGAGTGTTATCCCGTCGGCGGGCGCAACTGCGCCACTCTCCAGAGTGTAACGTCCCGTGCGATTCTTCTGCCTGAGAGTTTCCGGGGCGGTTGCTCCTTCGGCGTCGGATTAAAACCGATCTCTCCCGCACGGGAGTTGAATGTCGGACGCACTCCTTTGCTAAGATCAGGAACATGATAACACTAGCACCAAAGCGGACTCCTGTCATGGCGAAATTCACGCTCGCCAGAGCGCTTCGGGGGGCAGTTCCGAAGGCCAATCTGAATGACGGTTGAGACGAAACTTGCATCGGCTATCGGGCGGCGGCGCTCTATCCGCCGCTATGGTCCTGCGCCCGTTGACGAAGCGATCGTGGAGCGGCTGTTGGCGGCGGCAACAAGGGCGCCCTCCGCCCACAACCGGCAGCCATGGCGCTTCGCCGTGCTCGTCGATAGCGAGAGCAAGCACAAGCTGGCAACCGCCATGGGGAACCGCCTGCGGCAGGACCGCACGGCCGACGGCGACGATTCGGCGGCCATCGAAGCCGATGTGGCGCGGTCCTACGCGCGGCTGACCGAAGCCCCGCTGGTCATCGTCGCCTCAATCGATACCGGTGACATGGATCACTATCCGGACAAGCACCGCAGCGATGCCGAGCACCTGATGGCGGTGCAAAGCACGGCCATGGCGATGCAGAACCTGTTGCTGGCCGCGCAGAGCGAAGGGTTCGGCGCCTGCATCATGTGCGCACCGCTATTCTGCCCGGACGTGGTGGTCGAGGCGCTGGGTTTGCCGCCCGGCTGGCAACCGCAAATGCTCGCGACCATCGGCAGCCCGGCCAATACCGGCAAAGAGCGCCCGCGTCTGCCCTTGCGCGACGTCGTTCTTTGGAAGCGGCGCGACGATCGCTGAACGTAGTCGCTACCGTCACCTCGCGCGCATCAGCTATTCTTTAGCCGAGGAATGATTTCGCGCGCGATGATCTCGATTTGCTCCATCTCGTAGCGATAGGGCACGAAAATGAGCTTTTGCACGCCGACGGCGAGGTGCGCCTTCAATTGCTCGACGCATTCATCGACCGTGCCGAGGATGGCGCTGTCCTTGGTCGACTCGCTCCAGGCCGCGTAATCCCATTCCTTGCCGAGCCATTCCATCATGCCGGGCTCGACCTCGGCGCGCGACTTGCCGATGCGGATCGGCAGCTGCGAGGCGTTGAGGAGTTGATCGGGGTCCTTGCCGCCTTCCTTGGCGAAATCGCGGATCTTGGCCCATGACTTCGCAAAGCTTTCCGGCCGATAGAAATAAGTGAGCCAGCCGTCGCCGCTGACCGCGGCGCGCTTAAGCACGCGATCGACATAACCGCCGATCAGAATCGGCGGCCGCGGCTTCTGAAACGGCTTCGGATACATCACCCCGGCCGGGATCTTGTGGAACATGAATTCGCCTTTGACCATGTCCTCGGTCCAGAACCGGGTCACGATCTCGAGGTTTTCGTCCATGATCTTGCCGCGCTTCTCGAACGGGATGCCGACGGCGTCGAACTCGCGCTTGTACCAGCCGGACGCCATGCCCAGGATCAGGCGGCCGTTCGACAACAGGTCCATGCTCGACAGTTCCTTGGCCAGAAGGACCGGATTGCGCAGCGGCAACACCAGGATGCCGGTACCAAGCTTGATCTTGCTCGTGCGCGCCGCGATCGCGGTCAACAGCGTCAGCGCCTCGATGATCGGGAAATTGGGCTCCACCCCGAGCAAAACGTGATCCCACACCCAAATCGAATCGAACCCGAGTTGCTCCATCTTGACGCCGTACTCGACCAGCGCGCGCGCATCCGGCATGTCTGGATAGGCCGTGAAATTGCGCGCCGAGATTCCAAAAGTACGGCTCAAGGAAGTCATATCTGCTTTCTCCACTGATGAACGTAAGCGTCGTCAGGCGATATAAAGTCGGTCCGGATCGAGCATGCGAAGCACGGACAGCTCGTTGCCGGTCGGCGGCTCGGTCACGCCGGTGTCATGGCCGAATTCAAGCTCAAATCCCGTGTTGTCCTGGACCTGCTCGCGGGTGACGCCCGGATTGAGCGCCAGCGGCTTGAGTCGCCGCGTCGTCTCATCAAAACCGAAGACCGCGAGATCGGTCACGACCCGGTACATTCCGCCGGTCGGCAGGCCGCTGTCGCGCCGGGTCTGCTCCCCCTTCAGCCAGCCGGGGCTGGTGATGAAATCGACATTTTCGACAAAGCGCCGCTTCTCGTGCTTCATCGCGACGATCATGTTGGTGAGGCTCGATATGTCGTTGCCGCCGCCGGTCCCCGGCAGGCGCGTCTTCGGCTTGGCCGGATCGCCAATGAACGAGCTGTTGAGGTTGCCGAATTGATCGATCTGCGCGCCACCCATGAAGCCGACGTCGACATAGCCGCGCTGCAGCAGCAGCAAGACTTCGGCGCTGCCGAGCACCATGTTGGCCCTGACCGTGCAGCGCTGGTCATTGGTCGATGGCGGCAATTTTCCCGGCTCGATGAAGGCGCCGATCACCCCGCCCTCGAACAAGATCGTCAGACCCGGACAGTGCAGGCGCTGCGCGAGCGTTGCGGCGAGCAGCGGAATGCCGACGCCGGCGAAAACGACCTGCCCGTCCATGAGCTGGCGCGCGCTCAGAATGGCGAGCAGCTCGCTCGCTGTATGTGCCGACTTAAGCGTCATAGATCGAATTTCCAGCGCGTGCGGCCTCGAGAACTTCGGCCATGCCGATGAGATTGAGGAAGTCGGTCCAAGAGCCCGGGCCATAGACAAAGCGATCAAGGTATTCCTGCATGCCCTTGACCGGGTCCTTGTTGACCAGCCCGACGTAGTCCTCCATGTGCCGCACCATCGGCTCATAGACGCCGTAGCATTCATGCGGCGCGCAACCGAACGGCAGCTCGACCACAGCGTCGACCGCGAAGAATGGAATCTTGGTCTGGTCCGGCGCGCGCCGGATTTGATCGTTCGAGACGATCCGCTCGGTGGTCAAAATGACCCGGTTGGCGGCCATCGCCAGATCGATATCCATGAATTGCAAGCCGTCGATCTGCGCATTGCCGTAAGGATCGCAGCGCTGCACATGGATGAGCGCGACGTCCGGATTGAGCGCGGGCACCAGCAGCAGCTTCTCGCCGGTGAACGGGCAATCGATCTCCTTGGCTTCCGGCCGCAGGCGCAGCACATCGGAACCCAGCATCGAGCGGATCGGCAGGAACGGCACGCCCATCGCGCCCGCACGAAAGCGCATGCCCATGGCCATGTGGCTCCACTCGTCAAAACGGGCTTTGCCGGTTTCGACGTAATGGCGCATCACCTTGGAGACGCCCCACAGGATTCCTTGGCTGAACCAGCTAGTGACGATGTGCGCGCTCGCGCCCGAGCCAAAGAGCAGGTCGCCGTCGCTTGAAACGATGCAGCGCGAGCACACGAGGCCTTTTCGCTTGGCGCGGATCAGCGCCCAGATCAGCCCCATCGGCGTGCGCGACATGGTGCTGCCGCCGATGCCGACCGAGTCGCCGTCCTTGACGAAGGACACCGCTTCCTCGAGCGAGACGACCTTTTCGCGCAGACTGCGGTCGCGCTGGGCGAGGTCGCTTCTCAGCTTGGTGTAGCTATAACTCATGCTGCTTTCCCGCCGGCAACCTCGGCATTGAAGTCGTCGATCAGCCGATCCCAGGCCGGAATCGAATCGACCAGCGCCTGCCAGAATTCCTGCCGCTTGCGCCGATCGAAATCGTCGACCGAGACGCCCTGCTGTTCGACCCAGGTGTAGTAACCGAGATTGAAAATGCGCTTGCGATCCAGGTGACGCAGCTCCAACACATGATCGTCGGCGATGCCCTCGAGATGGCGGGCGAAAATCTCGGCCGCATTGATCTCGTCGAAGCCGTCGGGATATCGACGCGCGCTGTATCGCTCTGCCTCGCTTGCGTACATCGCGGCGCTGTCGGTCGCCACCGTCATGACGACGTCATTCGGGCCGTAGTCGAGATGCTTGGCGAGCTTGATGGCGGCAACGATATTCGCCAGGCCGGAGATGCCGACTGCCGCGAACTGCCGCAGCAATGCCGGGTCGAGCTTGCGCCGTTCGGCCATGTAGGCGAGCCCGCGTTCGGAGCGGAACAACAGATTCAAGGCGTCGCTTGCCTGATCCGACACCGCGACGACAACGTCGGTGTTCATGATGTTTTGGATCAGCGGAATGTGCTTGTCCCCGATGCCCTGAATGTTGTGCTCGCCGTAACCGTTGCAATACATCGTCGGGCACTCGGCGGCTTCGACGGCGACCACCTTGGTTCCGTGGCGCTTCTTGAGATAGTCGCCGGCAGCAATCGTACCCGCCGACCCCGTCGCGGAGACGAAGGCCGCAAGGCGCGAGTTTTTGTGAGCGGATTTCAACTGGCCGAACACGCGATCGAAGGCGTGTCCCGTGCAGTGATGGTGGATCAGGTAATTGGCGAATTCGGAAAACTGATTGAGAATGACGTTTCGATTATCGCGCGAGAGCTCGGCGCACTTGTCGTAGATTTCCTTGACGTTGCTTTCGGTCCCGGGCGTACGGATGATATCCGCCGGATCGCTGACCCATTGATTGAGCCAATCGAAGCGTTCGCGACTCATTCCGGCCGGCAGCACGGCAACGCCGCGGCAGCCCAAGATACGCGAGATAGCAACACCGCCGCGGCAATAGTTTCCGGTCGATGGCCACACCGCGCGGTCGTCGGACGGATCGAAACGGCCTGTGACGAGACGCGGCACGAGGCACGCATAGGCCGCGAGAACCTTGTGGGCGCCGATCATCGGAAACCGGCAGCCGAGCATGACCACGATGGGCGCGCTCACGCCGGTGAGCGCGGGCGGCAACACCAAGTGGCCGGGCACATCGACCAGCGACTTGCGGTCGGAGGCGTTGAACCAATGCACGCGCCAGAGATTTGCGCCGTCCGGCGCGTCGGGATCGACCTGCCTGAGGGCGGGCAATCGCTTGCCGTCGATCTTCTCAGGGTCCGCGAGTTCGCTCCAGGTGGGGAGCCTCACGCCCACGCGCCGCACGCGGTCAATGGCGGCGCGCCGGCGCGATGGATCGACAATCTCCGGCTCGATGAAAAGGCTCATAGGATGGGGTCTAACTGATGCATCGCGGGTGGACGTGGACACAGATCAATCGCCGGCATGACCAATTTAAATGATACTATCATTAGAACAATAGCAATTCATCTGGCAACGCGCAGGTCAGCCAATAACCGCCTCGACACGTTTGGTGGAACTCAGGGAGGCCCGATATCGCTCCTCCGAGACGGCTTCGTAGGTCGTTCTGCGCTGACGCGGGATTCGGCCGACGGACCGAATGATCTGCTCCATCTCGGTCGGTGTCATCTCCTGGCCGTGCACGGCGCCGGCCGAGCGCGTGATCGTCTCGTCCATCAGCGTACCGCCGAGATCGTTGGCGCCGGCGCGCAAGCACACTTTCACGCCCTCGGGGCCCATCTTGACCCAAGACGTCTGCACATTGGCGATCACGGGATGCAGCGCGAGTCGCGCGACCGCGTGCATCAGCACGGCTTCGCGGAATGTCGGGCCACGCCGCGCGCGCCCTTTCAGATAAATCGGTGCTTCCATGTGCACGAACGGCAACGGCACGAATTCGGTAAAGCCGCCGGTCTCGTTCTGCAGCTCGCGCAAGCGCAGCAAGTGCCGCGCCCAATGAACATAACCATCCACGTGACCGTACATGATGGTCGCGGTCGTCTTGAATCCCACGCGGTGAGCCGCGCGCATCACTTGCAGCCAGCGCTGCGTGCCGATCTTGTCCGGGCACAGCACCGCGCGCACTTCGTCGTCCAGCACCTCGGCCGCAGTGCCCGGCAAGGTGCCGAGCCCGGCCTGCTTGAGGCGCGCGAGGAACTCTTCGACCGGCAGCGCCGAGCGTCGCGGCGCCCTGATGCACCTCAAGCGGCGAGAAGGCGTGTACATGGATGCCCGGCGAGGCGGCGCGCACGGCGCGGCAGATGTCGAGATAGGTCTCGCCGGTGAATTCGGGATGGATGCCACCCTGCATGCAGACCTCGGTGGCACCGCGCGCCCAGGCCTCCTTGGCGCGCTTGGCGATTTCCTCCAGCGAGAGGTTGTAAGGGCGCCCGCGCAAGTTCTCGCTCATCTTGCCTTTGGAGAAGGCGCAGAACTGGCACTTGAACGAACAGATGTTGGTGTAATTGATGTTGCGCGTGACGACGTAGCTCACCGTGTCGCCGCAAACCTGCTGCCTCAGCGCATCGGCAGCGGTGCAAACCGCGATAAAGTCGTCATCGCGCGCCTGGAACAGGCGCACGATGTCATTTTCCGTAAGCGTTCGGCCGGCGATTGCTTTATCCAAAATCGGCGGCAGCTCGCCGCTCGCGACGGCAGGCGCGGTGACACGCGCCGCTTCTTTCGGCAGCGGCGCATTGGTGCCCGGAAACCAGTCATCGCTGCGCGGCCAGCCATCGGCATCGATCCGCTGCAACAGGGCGGTGCGCAACGCGGGATCGACCCAAATCTGACTGGCGCGGGCATAGCTCGGATAGATGGCAAGGCGCTCGGTAAGGCGCTTGCCGGCGGCTTGGGTCGCGCGCTCAAGCACGCGCAAATGCGGCCACGGCGCTTCCGGGTTGACGTGATCCGGCGTCACCGGCGACACGCCGCCCCAGTCATTGATGCCGGCTTCGACGATCCTGTTCAGCGCGCCAGCGCTCAAATTCGGCGGCGCCTGGATGTTCATCGACGCTGGGAAAATCAGGCGCGCCATTGCGATGGTCCAGACGTGCTCCTCGACCGAGGGCGGCGCCATGTGCGCCATCCGCGTGCCGGGCTTGGGCCGGAAATTCTGGATGATGATTTCTTGCAGATGCCCGTGCGCCGCGTGCAGATCGCGCAGCGCCAGCAAGGATTCGATCCGTTCGCGCCGCGTCTCGCCGATGCCAATCAGAATCCCGGTCGTGAACGGCACCTGCAGTTCGCCGGCCATGCGGATGGTTGCCAGGCGTTTTGCCGGCTCCTTGTCGGGAGATCCGAAATGCGGCCCTCCCCGCTCCGTCAATCGTTGCGAGGCGCTTTCCAGCATCATGCCTTGCGAGATCGAGACCTTGCGCAGGGCGGCAAGATCGGCGGCCTCGAGCAGACCCGGATTGACGTGCGGCAGCAGGCCGGTTTCCTCGAACACGAGGCGGGCCATCTCCGCCAGATAGGACAAGGTCGTCTCATGCCCCAGGCGATCGAGCGTCTCGCGCGCGGCGCGGTAGCGCAGTTCCGGCTTGTCGCCGAGCGTGAACAAAGCCTCGGCACATCCGGCCGCCTGTCCGGCGCGCGCAATCTGCAAGACCTCGTCGCGCGTTAGATACGCCGCCTCGCCCGCTCGCGGCGGATGGGCGAAGGTGCAGTAGTGGCAAACGTCCTGGCAAAGCTGGGTGAGCGGAATGAAGACCTTGCGGGAATAAGAAATGGCCTTGCCGTGCGCGCTGTCCCGCCGACGCGCCGACGCCCGCAGCAATGGCGACAGATCGTCGATGTCGCACAAACGAAATGCCTCGTCCGGCGCCAAGACGCGCTCGTCGGGAAAATCCTTGAGGAGAGCAGCAATGTCAGCGCGACATGTCGAGCTCCTGCTGCCGCCAACTGCGGTGTGTCCCTTTCAGGTGGACAGTCTTGCAGTCTCTCCCGAATTCCGAGCTCTAACAGAAATGCATGCGTCCGCGTTTTGGAATTGAGCTTGAGGAAAGTCTCCAGGTCTTCGGGTCGATCGATGTCAAGAGAGAGGTCTTGGCAGTCCAGCAGTTGGACGGTAAGGCCCGCCCGCAAGGCGGCATCACGATGCCGATCGAAGCTCCGTCTTCCAAAGCACAATGGCATAGCGGCTGCCGGCCGACAGGCCAGCAGATTCGTCCCGCCATCTTCGACTGCCGCAGCCAGGGCAAGGGTGCGCTGCGCCGATATTGCGCGAGCGGCTATGGCGAGCGTCGGCGGCGAAACTTGCGGAATATCGGATGGGACGACGATCATCCCGTCCTGCTCCTGCACTTGCTGGCCGGCTCGAATAATCGCGGCATTGATGCCGGACTCCATGAAACTGCCAACGACCTTTGCGCCGCGACTTCGCCCAATGGCGGCGGCGTTTTCGTCGGATGTCGCCACAATAGCTCCGGCGAGAACGTCATTGCATTGCATCACGCTATCGAGAACGTCTTCGAACATCAGCCTCGCCAGCACAATCCGCTCCGGGATGTCCAGCACCGGCGCCAACCGGGCCTTGGCGGCAGAGAACCGTTTGACCGGAACGACCGCCCATGTGTTCGAACTCACTCATCGGCGCGCGACCCTCGTCATCTTGGCCGCCGAGCGCGGCACCAGTTCATCGGCGAACGCAAGGACGTCTGCCGCGAGCCGCTCGCGATCGGCAAGGTCATTCATCATCGTCTGCGTCGCCAGCACCGGCAAATCGAGATTGTCTTGGTCGCCGCGATCGGACACGTCGATGACCAGTCCGTCAATCAGCCCATGGTAGTGATCGGCAATCGTGTGCGTTGTCACGGCAATGCCCAGCTCGCTCATGATCTTGGCGGTCGGCCCTTTGACGGCCTTTCCGGCAATGAGGGGCGATACTGCAATGACCGGGGCCGGACTGACGGCGACTGCCGAAGCAATGCCGGGAACCGCCAGGATCGGATCGATACTCAGATAGGGATTTGACGGGCAGATGATGATGCAGCGCAGAGCCGGATCGGCCATGAGCTCGGCGATCCCCGCTGCCGGCGATGCCTCATGCGCGCCGGCAAAGCGAATGCGGCGCACCGTGGGCTCGCAGCGCCGCCGCACAAAATATTCCTGAAATGGCAAATCGCCCTCGTCCGTCTCGACCACCGTTTGAACGGGCCTATCGGTCATCGGCAGAATCTGCGCGCCGATGCCGAATTGACGGGCAGCGTCGGCGGCAAACTCGGAAAGGCTTTTGCCGGCGCGCAGCCAGTCCGTGCGCAGGACATGCATCGCCAAATCCTGGTCGCCGAGCTGGAACCAGGTCTCGCCGCCGAACTGAGCAACCGACGCCATGAACTTCCACGTCTCGTGCGCTCGACCCCATCCACGTTTGGGATCGGCAAGACCGGCAAGCGTATAAAGAACGGTATCGAGATCGGGGCAGATCTTCAGACCAAGGTGCTCGAAATCGTCGCCGCTGTTGACGACCACCGTCAATTGCCCCGGCGGCAACACGCGATAGAGGCCAAGCGCGAGCTTGGCACCGCCGATGCCACCGCAGAGCGCAACAACATGACCGTTGGGCGAACCGAAACTCATCGAAACAGATCCGTCTCCTTCGGACGTAAAATCTTGGACGCGGGTGCCGCCGGCTCGTCCCATTGCAGGCCGCGCAGATGGATCGCCGGCTGCCCTTCGTCGCCCTGGCCCATCATCAGCGAGGCCGCCGACGCGATCTCATCGGCCAAGCCGATTTCGGTGATGCGCATCTTGCGGCCGAACAAATCCGGCGCTCCGATCATGTCGCGAACGACGGGAATACCCGCCGCGCCGATGGCAACGCCAACCACGCCATTGCGCCAGGGACGGCTGAAGCTATCGTTGATGATAATCGCGAGATCGACGCCGAATTGGCGATCCAAGTGCGCTTTCAAAGCGGCTGCGGAAGCGTCCGGATCGCGCGGCAGCAATAAGACCCGATCGCTGTCTTCGCCGGCGACATTCGACTGATCGACGCCCGCATTGGCCATGATGAAGCCGAGCCGATGCACGACGATCAGCACATCGCGCCGTTTGCGGATGATCTCGCCGGATTCGGAGAGGATGACCTCCACCAGCCGCGCGTCTTTGTTGACCTCTTCGGCGATCGCGCGCGCGCGCTCCGATGGAACAATCGACTTGAGATCGACAAAACGGTCTTCCGCTTTCGATACGATTTTCTGCGCAACAACAAGGACATCCTTGTCCGCCGGCACGATCCCGTTCTTTTCGAGTGCAGCGGTGAGCAGAGCCGCAAGATCGTCACCCGGCTTGACATGGGGAAGCCCCGCCAAAGCGGTCAGCGTGAGCTTGCTGCTCTTCATCGGCAATCACTGCGCCTCGGACGACGGCAAACCGGTGATTCGAATGCTGGCACCCGCCACCTTATAGCGGCGATTAATCGCGATCAGCACCGAAGTGAGAGCTTCGGCAGCCACGCAATTGGCGAGAACGCCGCCATCGACGCCGCGCGTCGCCACGACGTCGGCGAGCGCGATCACTTGCTCGCGCACGGCGACATCGTCCGCAAAAACGAGCACATCGCAATCGGCCTTGGCGCCGGCATGCAGCTTCTTGGCGCCGACATTATGAAACGCCGCGGCAACGCGCACAGCGGGCCCGAGCGTCTTCTGCGCCACGATCGCAGGCGAACCGGCAGCCGGTAGCTGCACCACGGAAACTTTTGGCGGCACCAGAGGAACAACGGCGTCGACGAGGATCTTGCCGTCCATCACCGGCTTGATCTCGTCGATGATCGCATCATGGTTCGAATAGGGAACGCAGAGCAGAACAATATCGGCAGATTGCGCGGCGGCGCGGTTGTCGTTGCCGCCGACCGGTTTGCCGAGTTGCGAGGCAAGTTCGCGCGCCGCCTGTTCAGCCCTTTCCTTCGAGCGTGAGCCGATCACGACCGGAAAATCGGCGGCGCCCAACAAGCGCGCCAATCCGGAGCCCAAATCGCCGGTGCCGCCAAGAATTGCGAGGGTTGATTTGTTTCCCATGATCTTTTCGATATGGCGTCAAGGACTTATCGTTAAGGTACTATAATTAGGAACACAATACCATTTGGCGTCTCCGGCCCGCGGCCAAGTCAAACCTGCTCTGCCGCACGAATACTGCCCGCTTTCGTGTCGGGCCCTGATTATTTGTTGGGCGCTGCCGACGCGTTCCTGTCTCGGGGCCGTGAACCTGCCTCCGCCGTTTCTCGCCACGCAAGCCGGTCACCGCACCGAAATTGCACCTACGACCGATGAGGGCCAAGCGCAAATATTGGCCATGCCGGATCGGCCGCGCCCGACCCGCCGCGTGACGACTGGCGGTGGCAATCCGACCGTGCTTGGCCAAAGGCTTGCATAGTTCAAAGGCCAACCCGGGCTAGTGGCAGCATTTCTTACAGAATTGCCACACGAAGGGCTTGTGTCCGACCGGCGATAGCGGCCAAAATGGCGAAAGGGACTATTGTGCGTCAAACAGGATAAGTGGGGAAAGGCGGGCTGAACCGCCTAAAACCACTGTCATTGCCGGGAACCAGGCGGTCGATGGCGTGCGGCCGCGAATTGGGGAACTAAGGCGTCACGCATCATCCGCGGGAGAAGGACCATGTCGCAATCGTCTAAATTGTACTCCGTAATCCGTAGTCGACTGACCTACCTCAATCGGCGTGTCGTGTTGCTGCCAATCTCGGCGCTCGCCGTATTGGCCCTGGCCGGCGCCGGCTTGGTCGCGAACACCACCATGGCACGCGCCGATGGCTTGAAAGACATCAAGGCGCGCGGCCACATGATCATAGCGACCGAGGACGATTTCCGCCCCTTCGAATTCGTCAAGGATGGTGTGTCCACCGGCTATGACAATGAGCTGTTCAACGAAGTGAAGAAGCAATTGCCGTTCAAGGTCCAGCAAGTGATCATTCCTTGGGCCGGCATCTTGCCAGGCGTCACAACCGGCAAATACGACATGGCCATGACTGGTGTGTTGGTAACAGCCGTGCGTAAACCGGTTTTTGACTTCGCCAGCCCGGTCGCTCAATCTACGTCTTTCTATGCCACCAAGGCGGGGGCAAGCATCAAGTCGGCATCCGACCTAAACGGCAAAGCCGTCGGAGCCGAGGCAGGTTCCGCGATGCTGGCCGACCTGCGCGCCTTCGATAAGGAACTCAAGGAAAAAGGCGGCAAGGGCATCAAGAAGTTCGTTGAATATCAGTCCAACCAGGATGCCTATCAGGACCTGGCGCTCGGCCGGCTCGATGCGGTGGTCAACACGGAAATCAATCTCCGTACGCTGATCAAGGAGCGGCCTGGCGTGTTCGCACTCGGCCAGGCGGTTGGCAAACCCGTCTACATCGCCTGGGCCCTGAAAAAGGGAAATACCGACGTAGCGAAGTTGATTGACGATGCGTTGCTGGCCACGCGCAAGAGCGGCAAGATGTACGAGCTTCAGAAGAAGTGGTTCGGCGCGACATTTGAGCACATGCCGGCGGATGTGAACTAATCTTGTTCGGCGGGACCAGCGTTTCGTGACAGCCTATGATTACCTGAGCATTGTCCATGGTGCCTTGGCCACAGTCTCCATGTCGCTGGTCAGCATCGTGTTCGGGGTGCCCATCGGGTTAGGCTTGGCACTCATTCGCTGGTCCCGCCTGCCGGTCTTGGATCAGGCAGCAACAATCTACGTCAGCATCTTGCGGACGTGTCCGTCCGTGACACTGGCGCTGCTGATCTACTTCGCTCTGCCCGAGGTCGGAATATCGTTGAGCCCGGTGCAAGCCGGTATCATAACGCTGACCCTGAGCACGAGTTCATTCGACGCCGAGATCTGGCGTAGCGCCTTGCTCAACTTCCCGCGCGATCAATATGACGCGGCCTTGTCGTTCGGCATGCGGCGCGGCACCCGCTTTCGCCGCGTCGTGCTGCCGCAGATCGTCCACAGCAGCCTGCCGGCGCTGGTCAACGAGATGACGCTGCTGGTCAAGGCGAGCCCCGCCGTCGCTGTCCTGGGCATCGTCGAGATCACACGCGCGGCGATCCGGGTCGGCGCCCGGACCTACGATCCGCTTCCTCCCTTCATCTTCGCTCTCGTGCTCTACAGCCTGATCGTCTTCATTTTCGTGAAGACACAGCGCGTCATTGAGCGCAGAGCCGCGCTGGCGGGGGCACAGGCATGAACGCGTTTGCAGTGGTCTGGCAGCACCGGGACATGATCGCGGTCGGCTTCGAGAATACGCTGATCATCGTGATCATCTCGGCCGCCGGCGCCTTGGTGTTGGGCGCGCTGCTGACGATCCCGTTGATGTCGCGTTTACGCCCGGTCCGCATGCTGGCGACGGCCTACGTCGATGCCATGCGATGCGTCCCGTTCCTGCTGTTTGTCTATCTTATCTACTACGGTCTGCCGACGCTGGGCTTGCGGTTTGACAACTGGTCGTCGGGCATCGCAGCCCTTATCCTTTACAATGCCGCCTATATGGGGGAATTGTTGCGGGCGTCCTGGAGCAACCTGCCGAAAGAGATGATCGAGGCCGGGCACGCTTTTGGCTTCTCCGGATGGCGCCTGTTCCGCCGCATCATTCTGCCGCCGGTGATATTTGCTGCGCTGCCATTGATCGGCAACCAGCTGATCCAGATCGTCAAGGACAGTGCCTTCCTCACCATCATCGCGGTGGCCGAATTAACGCACCAGGCAACGTCCTTACAGTCTTTCTATTTCGTGCCGTTCGCGTCCTTCTTGGCGGCGGTCGCCCTGTATTGGGTAACCTGCGTGACCATCGAAAGCGCGGTCGGCTTTACCAATCGCCTGGCCGAGGAGCGTCGCTGATGCGCGCCGTCGCAGACACCGTTCCTGCTACACCGTCCGCTGAGGCGAACGCACAGCCGGTCGTGGTCGAAATCAGCGGTCTGTCAAAGAGCTTCGGCGCGCACACGGTGCTGCACGACATCAACCTGAAAGTCCACAGAGGCGAAACGGTTTGCCTGCTGGGGCCGTCCGGCGCGGGCAAGTCGACGCTGCTGCGCTGCATCAATTGGCTGGAGCAGCCCGACGGCGGTGCCGTCTATCTTTCCGGTCAGCGGATCGGCGTCCGCCCGCACAGCAATCTGCGCATGACCGACCGCGATCTTGCCGCCATTCGTACGCGCATCGGCATGGTGTTTCAGCATTTCGCTCTATGGCCGCACATGACCGTGCTGCAGAACGTGATGGAAGCCCCCGTCCACGTGCTCAAACGCAACAAGGCCGAGGTCCGCCAGGAAGCCGAAGCGCTGCTGCAGCGGGTCGGGCTGGCGGACAAGATCGACAGTTTCCCCGCAAAGCTTTCGGGCGGCCAGAAACAGCGCGTCGGCATCGCACGCTGCCTCGCCATGAAGCCGGACGTCATTCTGTTCGACGAGCCGACCAGCTCGCTCGATCCCGAACTCGTCGGCGAGGTGCTGGCGGTCATGCAGAATTTGGCGCGCGACGGCATGACCATGGTTGTCGTCACCCACGAGATGAATTTTGCGCGCGATGTCGCAAGCCGCGTGGTGTTCATAGATAACGGCCAGATCGTGGAGACCGGCCGCCCCGAGCAATTCTTCGCCGCGCCGGAAACCGAGCGCGCCCGTCAGTTCCTGATGCGGTACGCCTCGCAAGGCCGGGCCTGAGCGCGGGCCTGGCCGAGGCCGATCACAAGTAACAAGTAAGAGGAGACCGGGTTATGAGCACCGCCACTGCCACGGAAAGCCTTTCGGGCGTTATCAGTCGTGAGATCGTGCCGCCGCGCGGCCGCTGGTCGCGGCGCCTGGAGACCGGCCAGCGACTGCGCATCGTCGATCTCGAGGGCCAACAGGCCGTCGATTTTTTGTGCTACTCGGCGGAGCTGCCGCTCGATCGCATCAATATTCCCAACACGATCAAGCTCAATCGCTCGCTCTATATTTCGCAAGGGCTGCAAGATCTACTCCGATCATGCCAAGGTCTTGTTCACTGTGGTCGAAGACAGCTGCGGTTTCCACGATACGCTGGCCGGCTGTTGCAGCAACGAGATCGATCTGGTGCGCTACAACATAAAGAAAACCCAGAGCTGCCGGGCGAATTTCATCGCCGAGCTGGCGACCTGGTCGATGGGCGCCTCTGAAATCGTATCCAACATCAACTTCTTCATGCGCGTGCCGTTCGAAGCCGACGGCCAAGTCGCGATCGCCGATGGCATTTCGAAAGCGGGCGACCATGTCGAACTGCGGGCGGAAATGCCCGTACTCGCCGTGCTGTCAAACTGTCCGCAGGAGCACAATCCAGCGGCCGGCGGGAAGCCGACGCCGATCGAGGTGATTGTCAGGAGCTGACGGTCATTTTCCGATCAGTTTGGCAAAAAAGCCTCGTATCCGCTGCCACAAGGCGGCACGCGTCACCGAGCCGACGTCCAGCGTTGCTCCCCCGCCATCGGACAGCGAGCGGCCGGACAATGACGTCTCAAGATTCTTGGCGAACACCGCCGTCAGGTGGTGAGCCACGTCCTTCACCAGACCCGACCGGCTGAATTGCGCCAAGGCGCCGGTCAGCAGGAATTTGACCGAAATGTCGACCTGCGAGGCCGCATCGCCTTGCGACTGCACGCGATAGCCGATGATGCCGCGCGCGTTCGACCCGCTCTTGGCGTCGCGTCCGGCCGCGCGCACGCTTCCGCTGAAGCTCGCTTCGTCGCGCGCCACGTCGAGCACGCCGGCAAACGCGCTCACGATCGGCCCGAGCTTGACGCTCACCTCGCCTTCGGCGCGGTTCTGTAGCGGCGGCTTAGTCAGGCGCGCGCCCGGCATGCAGCGCGCTACCCGATCGAGGTCCTCGAAAAACGTCCAGACCCGCTCGCGCGCAAAAGGCACGCGGAATGACTCGGTAAGCTCAACGCCATCGGTTTCGACCGCGCGCCATTGCTCGGCGCTGAGCGCTTCCGGGGCTGTTGCCGCCGCCGTGCTTGTTGCCGCTCGGCGAACCACCCGCTCGCTCTGACGTCCGGTCGGCATGCGCGCGCCGACCGGTCCCAGCCCGCTGCGCGCGGTCGCGCTGGCCCCTCGGCGTTTCTGCAGCACTTCCTTGACCGCGGCGACAATGCCGACATAGCCGGTGCAGCGGCAGAGATTGCCCGACAATTCGAGCCGGATGCGCGCTTCGTCGGCGTCGGGCAGGCGCATAATGATGTCGCGGGCGGAGATCAACATGCCGGGCGTGCAATAGCCGCACTGCAAGGCGTGATTCTTCGAGAATGCCTCGCGCAGATCGGCCATCACCGGATCCTCGCGCAGGCCCTCGATGGTGGTGACTTCGGCGCCCTCGCAGGCCACCGCATAGGTGATGCACGAGCGCGCGGGCGCGCCGTCGATCAGCACCGTGCAGGCGCCGCACACGCCGTGCTCACAGCCGATATGCGTGCCGGTGAGATAGAGTTGCCCGCGGAGAAAGTCGGCGAGTTGCGTGCGCGGCTCCGCGTCCGCACTCACGGTCGCGCCATTGACCTGGATGTCGAACTTTCTCATGCGCCACCCGCTTGTCGGGCCGCGCGTTTGAGAGCGACCAGCGCGAGTTTCCGGATGTAGTCGTCCTGCACGCCCTTGGCGTCGAGAAGCTCGAGCACCGCGCCTTCATCAACGCGGTCGGCTGCCCCGCCATCGAACGAGCCGCCGAACAGCCGCGCCGCATCGGCGACCACGATCGGCGCCGTCTCGATCCCGCCGATCACCGCGCGGAAGCGATTGGTCTCAGGGTCATGCAAGACCGCGCCGATGGCGTGGGCGAATTCGCCGGCTTTCTGATTGAATTTGCAGAAGCCCCATTTCGCGCGCGCCGAAAGCTTCGGCACCCGAATGGCGCAGATAATCTCGTCTGGCTGCAGCACGGTGACGAACGAGGAAACCATCAGATCTTCCGCAGCGATGGCGCGGGCGCCGCCGCGCCCTTGCGTCAACACCCGCGCGCCGAGCAGCGGAAAAACCGAGATCCAGTCGGCGGCGGGATCGGCGTGCGCCAGACTGCCGCCGATGGTGCCGCGGTTGCGCACGGCGCGATAGGCGATGCGCCGCGCGACAAAGCCGAGCAGACCGCACGTCATATCGGGAATGCGGCCGTCCTCGATATCGGCATGGGTCACGCAAGCGCCAATGTCGATATGGTCGCGCTCATCCGAGATGGCGCGCAATTCCGCAATGGCGGTGATGTCGACCAGCAACTCCGGCTGCGCGAGCCGCAGATTGAGCATCGGGCCGAGCGACTGACTGCCGGCCACGGCCTTGGACATGACGCCGGGCTCGGCCAGCAATTGCACGGCCTCGTCGAGGCGGCCGGGGCGCTCGTAGTCAAACGCGGCCGGTTTCATCGCGCGGCGCCCACCGGGTTAGAAGCCGCCGACAAGGCGTGCAGAATGCGGCGCGGCGTCACAGGGATTTCGCAAATCTCGACGCCGAATTGCTTGAGCGCGTCATTGATGGCGTTGGAAATCGCGCCGCCGGGACCGATGGCGCCGCCCTCCCCCACGCCCTTGATGCCGAATTCGGTGTAGGGCGACGGCGTCTCCATATGAAGGACTCGGATGTTGGGAACCTCGGCGGTGCCCGGCAAGAGATAATCGGCAAGCGTCGAGGCCAAGGGCTGGCCTTGGCTGTCGAACGGCATCTCCTCGAACAGCGCGCTGCCGATGCCTTGTGCGGTGCCGCCCATGATCTGTCCGTCCACGATCATGGGATTGACCAGCGTGCCGGCGTCTTCCACCACGACATAGTCGAGAATCTCAACGCCGCCGGTTTCCGGATCGACCGCAACGATCGCGGCGTGCGCGGCGCCGGTATGAATGCCGGTCAGACAAGTCGGCGCAAAGCCGCCGGTGACCTCGAGACCGTGGGCGTCGGTATCGCCCGGCAGTTCGTTGGGCGCGAGATAATAGGCGCGCGCGATGTCCTGCAAAGACACATTGCCGCTCGGGCCAAAAACACCGTTGTCGCGCACAGTGACGGATTTGACGTCGGTTTGCAGCAAGGCCGCGCCCATGCGCGCCACCCGCTCGGCCAGTTCCTTGCACGCGCGCGAGGTGGCGCCGCCGGCCCAGATCATGCCGCGCGAGCCCCAGGCGCCGCTCGAATAGGGCGATAGTTCGGTGTCACCGAGCTTGACCTGAACATGCTCGATGTCGATGCCGAGAACTTCGCTGCCGATCTGCGCCAGCGTCGTCTCCAGCCCCTGCCCGATGCTTTGGATGCCGGCGCGCAATTCGAGGCGGCCGTCGGGTGTGATGCGGGCGAAGGTCTGCTCATAGAGCACGCGACGCTTGCCGTCGGCAGTCATGCCGTGCCCGGTCTGCTCGGAGAACATTGAGATGCCGAGCCCGATCAGCCGTCCATCCGGTTCGCTGCGCTTTTGCCGCTCGCGCACCGCTTTGACGTCGATGGCGTCGACCGCCATGCGCAGAAGCTGCGGATAGTCGCCGCTGTCGAAATGCTTGTCGGTGATGTTGTCGTAAGGCATCTGGTCGGCGCGCACGAGATTGACCGCGCGCACTTCGTGCGGCTCCTTGCCGATCTCGCGCGCGATGGCGTCCACCATCAACTCCATGGCATAGCAGCAGCCCGGCCGCGCGACGCCGCGATAGGGCAATTGCGGCGCCTTGTTGGTGGCAACCCCGACGGTCGTGCAGCGGTAAACCGGGATGTCGTAGGGCCCAGGCAGAATGGCGCTGACTTGCGAAGGCTCGATCGCCGAGGTGAACGGATAAGCCGAATAGGCGCCGCTATCGACCGCAGCCTTGGCCTCGAAGGCCAGGATCTTGCCGGTGCGATCGGCATAGGCCGTCATGTTGTAGTAGTGCTCGCGGCAATTCGCGTTGGCGATCAGCATTTCACGCCGGTCTTCCAGCCAGCGCACCGGACAATCGAGCCGCATGGCGAGCCACGACAGGCAGATTTCCTCGCCGGCCAGGATCGCCTTGTAGCCGAAGCCGCCGCCGACGTCGGGGGAAATGACGCGGATTTGCGATTCCGGAATTTGCAGCACCTGCGCCAAACCGCTGCGCACCACGTGCGGAAACTGGGTGGCGCCATGCAGGATGAGCTGCTGCAGCCGGGCGTCCCACTGCGCGACGAAGCCGCGGCACTCGATCGGCGACATGACCTGGCGCGAGGTGCGCAGCTCGCGCGTGACTTTCACCGGCGCCGTCTTGGCGACCGACTCGATGTCGCCGTCGTAACCGACACTGACATAGACGTTGCCTTTGACGGTATCATGCACCAGCGCGCTGCCCGGCTTTTGCGCCTGCAGCATGTCGACCACGGCCGGCAGTTCGTCGTAGTCCAGCGAGACCTGCGCGGCGATGTCTTCGGCTTCCGCCCGCGTGTCGGCGACGCACATGGCGATCAGTTCGCCGACCTGGCGGATCTTGTCGGTCGCCAGCACCGGCTGCTCGGATATTTGAAAGCCCGGCAGTGGCGACACCGCCTTGATCGGCAACACGCCTGCAAGATCGCGCGCGGTGAAGACCGAGCCACGCAAATGATCGGGAACGTGGACGGCCTTCAGACGGGCATGGGCGACCGGACTTCGCACGAATGCGACATCACGCATCCGGGGAAAGCGCAGGTCGCCGATATATTGGCCGCGGCCGTAGAGGAAACGCTCGTCTTCTTTTCGCTTCGCGCTGGCGCCGATACCGGATTTAGCCAAGGCTCACGTTCCAATCGATCGAATGGCTGGGGTTCTAACGGAATTATCTTATCGTCCTAAAAATAGTACAACACGCACGCCACGGTCGCAAACCTCCCGCTCGCTCACTTCATATACGCCGGCAGCCACTGCACGATGCTCGGGAACGCGATCATCAGGCCCATGACCACGATATTCAGCGTGATGAATGGCAGCGCCGCGCGGTAGACCTCGCCCATGGTGGTGCCGGGCGGTGCGACGCCCTTCATGACGAAAAGCGACAGACCGAAGGGCGGGGTGATCGTCGCCATCTCGAGATTGAGCATCATGATGGCGCCGAACCAGATCGGATCCCAGCGCATGGCCGCGACGATCGGCATGAAGATCGGAATGGTCACCAGCACGATCGAGGTCTGCTCGATGAACATGCCGAGCACCATGACGACGAGCTGCATCAGCACCAGGATGACGATCGGATGGACGTCCAGTCCGGTGGCGAGCGCGGTGATGCCGGAGGTTACGCCGGAGAAGCTCAAGAGCTGGCTGAAGGCGGCTGAGCCGGTCAACACCAGCAGCACCATGATCGACAGCGACGTCGCCGACCCGACCGCCTTCTTGACGATCGGCCAGGTCAGCTTGCCGTAGCACGCGGCCACGATGAAGCTCAGCAGCGTCCCCACGGCCGCGGCTTCGGTCGGCGTCGCAATGCCGGCAAAGATGGTGCCGACAACGATTGCGACCATCGACAAAGGCGGTACGACATAGAGCAGCGTGTCGCGCAGCCGGGGAACGAGCGGCTGCCGCTCGACCATATAGGGCGGCGCCAGCGAGGGCTGCAGCAAGCAGCGCACCACGATATAGCAGGCATAGACGACGGCGAGCAGAAGCCCGGGAATGATGATGCCGATCAACAGCTTGCCGACTGAAAACTTGCCGAGGCTCGCCAGAATGACGGCAAGCGCGCTTGGCGGAATCAGGATGGCAAGGCTGCCGCTGGCGAGAATCGAGCCGAGCGCCAGCGAGCGGTCATAGCCGCGCCGCTCCATGTCCGGCACCAGCGTCGAGCCAAGCATGGCCACGCTGCCCATCGCGACGCCGGTCAGCGTCGCAAACAGCGCACCGGCGGCGACGGCGAGAATGGCGAGCCGTCCGGCGATCCGCCCGAGCCATTGGTCGAGCACGTCGATCATGCGGTAGGCGATGCCGGAATGAAACATCACCGTTCCCATCAGGATGAACATCGGGATCGGCACCAGCACGAAGGACGAAACCGAACTGTCGATGCTGAGGATCAATTGACTGAGGCCGATCGAGCCGCCCCAGAAAATATAAACACCGACGAGATTGACGACGGTAAAGGCGATGGCGATCGGCATGCCGATCAGCAGCAGCACCGCAAGCCCGCCGAAGAACGCGACTAGATGATAGACAAGGTCCATCGACTTAGACTTCGCTGTCGCGTGGCGGCCCGCCGCTATGGCCATCGATCGCGCGGCGCAAAAACTGGAAGCTCAGAAGCAGAAAGCCGATGGGAATGACGATCAAATTCACCGCGCGCGGCATCTCGATCTCGGCGGGAATGCGAATTCCTCGTTCGATCGAGTTGATGACTTCCAGCGTGCCGAATACCGCGACGACCAGACAAACCACAGCGCCGATCAGCGAGCTCACGACGAAAAGAATGCGCCTGCCACGCTCGCCGACGCGGCCAAGCAGGATATCGACGATGACATGCTCGTCACGCCGCAGCACCCAGGCGGCGCCTAGCAGGCCGATATAAAGCAGCAGCGTGCCGCTGATCTGATCGACCCCGATAAGGCTTGTGTGCAGGCCGTAGCGGAAGAAGACACTTTCACCGTCGTCGCCAGCATGGTGACGATCAGGAGCGTGGCGGATAGTACCGCGCAGGTATCGACGATGCGGTCGAAAATATGGATCGCCCGCGCGGCAAATGTGCGCGGCGGGCCTTGTTGCGTGCCGCTATTGGTCACGCTGCCACTTCGTTGTGAGGCCTTGGACGGGATGTCCGGATCGGAGCAAATCCGATCCGGACCCTTCGCGTCAATGTCATTTCGCCTTGAACAGGCGTTCTGCCGTCGCGTATTCGTCCGCCGACATCACGCTCTTGAAGTGCGCCCAAAGCGCCTTTTGGGAGGTTTCTTCCCAGCGCTTGGCTTCCGCAGGCGAGAACGTGATCACCTTCATGCCCGCCTTCTTCATCTTGGCGAGTTCCACGTTTTGATACGCCGAAACCCAGCCGCGCGACCATTGCTGGGTGTCGGCGGCGGCCTTGTTCAGGATCGCCTTGGCATCGTCCGGCAGGCTGTTCCACTTTGCGAGATTGATGATGATCGCCGTGCCGTCGCGGTAGAGCGGATGATTCACCAGATATTTCGAGACTTCCTGCCAGCCGAAATTGGTGAAGCCGTCGAAGTAAGGCCAGGTGAAGCCGTCGACCGTGCCACGCTCGAGCGCGAGATAGATGTCGCCGGGCGGCAGCGTCACCGGTTCGGCGCCCATGCTGGCGACGAAGAAGCGAGTGAGCGGCGGAACGCGAACTTTCAGACCCTTGAGGTCTTCGATCTTGCTGATCTGCTTCTGCGTATAGAGGAAGTGATTGCCGGTATCAGGCTCGCCGGTCATATGTCCGAGGTAATGGACGCCATGCGCCTCATAAAGCTTGTTCATGAAGGCGAACTGCTCGCTGCCCGGCCCGTTGTCGGGGATTTCGAAGGGCGACAACTCAGTGATATAGCCGCCTTTGACAATGCCGGCCCAGTAGTTCGGCGCGCCGTACCAGATGTCGAACACGCCCTTCACCAGCGCTTCGGGCTGATCGAAGGTCTTGATCACATCGGAGGCGCCCTTGAATGTGATCTGGATCTTGCCGCCAGAGAGCTTGTTGACGGTCTCCAAGTATTTGATTCCGATGTCCGCGGCCGCGGACACACCGGGCTTCCAGGCACCGACCATGACCAATTTGATCGGCGCGGATTGCGCTTGGGCCGTGGACATTGTCGCGCCATCCACCGCCAACAGACCGAGCGCCGCAACGGCTTGCGCCAGCACGGCAACTGCACTGCCAAGAATTTTCATGCCAATCTCCCTCACTTCTACAACACGAGCGAACGATCCGGATCTGTTTGGATCAGCACCACGCGCTCTGGCGCTGCTATGCGGACAATTGGGCAGGTTTTTCTTTCCACTCGTCCCAGAGCAGCTCACCATCCATCCCGGTCTTATGTTACCATAAATAGGAACACAAAATGGGCAAGGTCGAATGCGGGGCGAAATGCCAAAAATCTAGACATGGCCCCGCCCGGATTTCGCCGGAAGGGACGACCGGACGCTGGGCGCCGACCGGTTGACCGACGATTGAAAGCTTTTGCAAGGAGATACGCTAGCCAATGACAGTGAAAACGCCGCCGAAAGCCCCGCATCGGCCTTCGGAACTGCTCGATACGCTCAAGCGCCTTGGCTTCGGCATGGCGGTCGCGGTGCCAGACGGCTGGCTCGGCGAAACGCTCGTACGCATTGCACAGGAGCCGAGCATGCAACTGGTGCGCGCTACCCACGAAGAGGAAGCGCTGGCGATTGCATGCGGCGCACGCCTTGGGGGCGTGCGCACGGCGTTGCTCGTGCAAAATGCAGGGATGCTCAGCATGGGCTCCGGCATGGTTTGCCTCGCCCAGCGCTATCAGTTCCCGCTCTTAATGCTGATCAGCTATCGCGGCACGCCGGAGGATCCGATCTTCTATCACATCCCCAAAGCGCGAGCGACGGAACCGGTTCTTCAGGGGCTTGGGCTCGCTTACAGGCGAACCGACCACGCGTCGCCGATCGGTCCACAAGTCGAGGCGGCGGCAACTTACGCCGAGGAAGGCTCAACCCCGTTCGCGCTGCTGCTGTCGCGGGAGGATATCCAATGGTGACGCGCACACGTCCGAGCCGGGCCGATTACTACAAAGTGCTCGCCGCTACGCTGCCTGAGGGGGCTCTCGTCGTCACGGCGCTTGGCAACGCGTCCTATCTGTGGGCCGCCATGCATGACGCGCCTGAAAACTTCTACATTGAGGATGCGATGGGCCTTGCGCTGCCGGTGGCGGTCGGGCTCGCACTGGCGCAACCGTCGCGCCGCGTCGTCGCGGTCGAGGGCGACGGCGGATTGCAGATGCATTTGGGCGCCTTGGTCACGCTTGGCGGCGCGGCGCCGGCCAATCTCACAGTGTTGCTAATCCAAAATGGCGTCCATGCCGCCTCCGGCGGCCAAGAGTTGGCCAACGCAGACCTCGATCTCGCCCAGTTGGCCCGCGCCGCCGGCGTTGGCAGCGCCGAAAACGTGGCGACGCCGGAAAGTTTCGCGCCGGCTCTGCGCTCGGCATTTGGCAAAGACGGTCCGCACGTTCTCGTCCTTTCGACCGAACCGGACATCGAGGTGGTGCGTCCGCCGATTGCGCTTGATCCGGTGCAGATCAAGCACCGCTTCATGGCGGGGATCGGCGCGCCGCGTTATGTCCCGGCGTTATTCGGCGGCGGACGGCTCACGCACGAATAGAAGGTCGCAAAGGAGCGATCAGCCCACCGGCAGGATATGGTCGGACAAAATCACGACGTCTGCCGTAGGAAGCGGCTCGCCGCGCAGCACGCGTTTGGTATTTTCCACCCCGCGCTCGACGATGCTGACGAAGTTGTCCAGCGTCGCGCCCGCCAAATGCGACGTCACGACGGTATTCTCGAGTTGCAGCAGCGGATTGCCGACCGGCGGCTCTTTTGAGAAGGCGTCGATACCGGCCCCGAACAGATGACCGTCTTTCAGCGCCGCTGCGAGCGCCTCTTCATCGACTAAGCCGCCGCGCGCGCAGTTGATCAGAACCGCGCCGGATTTCATCGCGCGAATTCGCTCGGCACCGATGATGCCCGCTGTCTGCGGCAACAGCGGCAAATGCAGCGAAACAATGTCGCAAGCTCGCAGCAGGTCGTCGAGATCCGCTCGTTTGACCCCGAGATTTTGCTCGACGTTGCGTGGAGCCGGGACGGGATCGTAATAGATGACCGCGACCTCGAAGCCGCGTAGCCTTTTCGCCACTTCTCGTCCAACGGCGCCAAAGCCGACCAGGCCGATGGTTTTATCAAGAAGCTGCCGGTGCACGCCGCGCGCATCCTCCTTGCTCCAGGTGCCGGCGCGTGTGCGGCTGTCGATCTGTGGAAGCTGGCGATAGATCGCGAGCATCAGCATGATCGTGTGTTCGGCAACCGGAACGCTGTTGCCCGCATTTAATCGCGCAACCGCAATCCCCCTCGCCTTGCAGGCATCGAGATCGATGCGATCGACGCCGGCGCCGAGCTTCTGGATGAACCGCAGCCGCTTGGCTTCGGCCAACAATTCCTTTGGCATCGGCGCCGCCATGACGAAGGCAATGTTTGCCTCGCGCAGGACCGCAGCGCGTGCGGCCAAGGTGTTTTCTTCGATGAACAACACGGTCCAGTTCGCGGGCACGGCCGTCTCAATCGCCGTCTTGATGTGCGGATGAAATTTGTCGATGACGGCGACCGTGACGTCGGGCATATCCGTATCCAATTTGCGAGCCGGTTCATGTCCGCGTTCCATTCTACTATGAGACGGATAGTCACGACGATAGTAATGCGCTTGGTGAATAGCTGCTATCTTAGGCGACGCTCGGACGACGGTTGGAGACCGGCACCACTCCTGTCATGGTGCGCCCCAACGTGTCGCAGAACCGACCGGGAGAATGGACGATGACCACGACTGTCGAAGTGCTGGCGGCCGCGTTCAAGGATGCCGGCACACCCTTCATTGTAGGTCATCCGGGCGGCGAGTTGGTCGAACTGATGGAAGCGGCGCGCCAGCGCCAGATGCGCTTTCTTCTCATGAAACAGGAAGTCGCCGGCGCCATGCTGGCCTCGACCTGGGGCGATCTCACCGGCAGCCCGGGGATTTGCCTGTCGACGCGCGGGCCCGGCGCCACCAACATGGTCAACGGCGTGGCGCACGCCTTTCTCGATCGCTCGCCGCTCATTGCGATCACCGACGCCTATTCCCGCCCGATTTATGAAACCGGTCTGCGCCAGCGCCTCAACCAACATGCGATCTACGAGCCGATCGTGAAGTGGAGCACGACGATCGACGCCAAGACCGTCCGCCAGCAGGTCCGCCGCGCCATCCGCACCGCAACCGGCGCGCCGCCCGGCCCGGTGCATTTCGAATTCCCGCAAAGCGAAACCACGCGCGAAGCCGGTGACTATGCCGCCGAGCCGCCGTTGGTGCCGAATTGGATCATGCCGGGGCCGGATCGTGCCGATCTCAAGCCGGCGCTCGACATGCTCGCCAAGTCGAAGCGGCCGATCCTGATCGCGGGCCTCGGCGTCT
Source organism: uncultured Alphaproteobacteria bacterium (assembly GCA_963761245.1). Taxonomy (GTDB): domain Bacteria; phylum Pseudomonadota; class Alphaproteobacteria; order Rhizobiales; family Xanthobacteraceae; genus Pseudolabrys. Next base: position 49,921 of record CAVXGN010000034.1, read on the forward strand.
ACTGGTGCGGCGCGTCCGCCGAATTCGTCCAGTTCGCCGAACGGCTCGGCGCGCCGGTGCTCACCACCACCAAATGCAAAGGCATGATCCCGGAAGACCACCCGTTGCGCGCCGGCTGCATCATCGGCGGGCTGATCGAGCGCAAGCTGGTCATGGAAGCCGACCTGATCGTGACGGTCGGGCTCGACGCGGTGGAACTGCAGCCGAAACCATGGCCCTACACATTGCCGGTCTTGGCGCTGTCCTCGATCCCGAGCGTCGACGCGCTGGTGCCGGCCGATCCGGAAATCATCGGCGACCTGAAACCGTTGCTGGCGGGGCTCGCGCGCTGGGCGCCCGAGGGCAGCAACTGGGGCGAAAAGGCCGCAAAATCGTTCCGGCAAGAGGTTCGCGACGCGCTCAATACCCCCAGCACCGGCCTGTCGCCCCAGCGCACCATGGAAATCGCGCGCGCGATCTTGCCGCGCAACACCATCGCGACGTGCGATGCCGGCGCCAGCCGCCTGCTGATCGTGCAGAAGTGGGAATCCTACGGGCCGCGTGAATTCCTCACCTCGAACGGACTTGCCTCCATGGGCTACGCGGTGCCCGGCGCGCTCGCCGCGCGCATGGCGCATCCCGACCGGCCGGTTATCGCATTCACCGGCGACGGCGGCTTCCTGATGACCGTTGCGGAATTGCAAACCGCCCAGCGTGAGAACCTGCCGATCATCGTGCTGGTGTTCGACGACAGGGAGATCGGCCTGATCCGGGTCAAGCAGGAGATCAAGGGCATTCCGCTGCACGGCGTGGCGCTTGGCGGCGTCGATTGGGAGAAGCTAGCGCAGTCCTTCGGCGCCGACGGCGTCGTGGTGGACACCGAACAAGGCTTGAGCAGCGCGCTCAGCACCGCGGTGCAATCCAAACGCACCACCGTCATCGGCGTTCGTATCGATGCCTCCGGCTACGTCGCCCAGTTCAATGCGCTGCGCGAGCTCTAGCAGCGCGTGTCACGACGCGACGCGATCGATCAACTCGCTGCCGGCTACACCGCAATAGTTCCGCTGCGGTAGTGCCAATGTTCGCATCGCGGACAATTGTGCGCGCGCAATGCATCGAAATGTCCGCATCGCAGACACGTTGCACGCTTTCGCTCGGTGTCGATATAGTGACGGCGCCACGTGCGTGACGCACGCGCGTGGTTCGCGAATACTGACGTGCAAGGAATGGGCAATGGCAAAGCCACTCGCCGGCATCAAAGTTATCGAGCTCGCCAATTTTATCGCCGGCCCGCTGTGCGGCACGCTGTTGGCCGATATGGGCGCCGACGTCATCAAGGTCGAGCCGCCGAAAGGCGACATGAGCCGCGCGACGCCGCCGATCCGCAACGGCGAAAGCGTCAGCTTCGTCGCGCTCAACCGCAACAAGCGCAGCCTCGTGCTCGACCTCAAGCGACCCGAGGCGATTGACGTTCTGCTGAAGCTGGCGCGGCAGTCGGATGCGCTGATCGAAGCCTACCGGCCGGGCGCGCTGGAAAAGCTCGGGCTCGGCGCCGCAGCGGTGAAAGCGATCAATCCGCGCATCATCTACACGTCGGTGTCCGGCTTCGGACAAACCGGGCCGTATCGCCGCCGCGCCGGCGTCAATCTGATCATCGAGGCATTCTCGGGCGCGCTGTCGGTGACCGGCGAGCCGGGCAAGATGCCGATGCGGCCGGGCGTGCAAACCGCCGACGTGTTCGGCGCTCTGTTTGCCGCCTACGCTACGCTTTCAGGCTTGGTGGGCGCCGGGCGCACCGGCGAAGGTTTTGTCGCCGACGTGTCGCTGGTCGAAACGTCGATCGCCGCGGCCGCCTGGGAAGCCGCGGACTACCTCGAGACTGGCAAGGTGCCGCAACCGCTCGGCAACCGACATCGTCTGAACGCGGCCTATCAGTTATTCGAATGCAAGGACGGGCGCTATGTCGCCATCGGCACGTCCAACGACCAGCATTTCGCCAATCTGATGAAGGCCCTCGGACTGGAAGAGCATATCGCCGACCCGCGTTTCGCCTCCTATTCCAGCCGCAAGCAGCATGAGGATGCTCTACTGGCGCTGGTCGAGCCGGCGGTTTGCGCGCGCGAATCGCGCGAGATCGAAGCCGCATTGATGGCGGCCGGCCTGCCCTGCGCCAGCGTTAACAATTTCAAGGAAGTGTTCGACGATCCGCACATGATCGCGCGCGGCATCGTCAAGGACGTCCAGCATCCCCGCCTCGGTCCGATGCGCGCGACGCGCAATCCGATCCTGCTCGATCATGACGGCCCGTCGATCGACCGCTATGCGCCGATGCTGGGTGAGCATTCGGAAGAGGTACTGCGCGAACTCGGCTACTCGGCGCAAAAGATCGACGAGTTTTTCAGCGCCGGCGTTACCGGCAGTGCGGAGCGGAAGGCGCCGGTGCAGGCGGCCGAGTGAGCGGCGTCAGGACGCAGGTTTCGCCGCGCCGAACGGGGCGGTGCCCTCTTCGAATAATCGAATTGTCGTTCCCGGTCCCGACTCGTCGCGCAGGCCGACGGTGATGCGCGGGCCGTTCACCGTGCGCACATTGGCGAGCCGGTGCGGCTGCCAATCGGTCTGCCCAAGCACGTGACGAATGACCGTGATCTCCTCGACCACGCCCTCGGTGACACGGTCTTCCACGAAATCATGGCCGTGGCAGCGCGGACACAACAGCCGCTCGGGAAAATAACCGGTGCCGCACGATCTGCAGCGCCAGATGCCGACGCCGTCACTCATGTCATGCGCTCCAAAATGGCCGCCGCGGCAGTGCCGCCGTAACGGTAGAGTGTCATGCCGTAGCCGGTGGTGACCGCGCAGCGCGCGTCCTTCACCTGCCGTTCGCCGGCGCGGTGCTGCAGCTGCAGCACCGCTTCCGAGATGCCGTTGAGACCGCCGGCCGGTCCGCCCGGCTGGCCCGCCGACATCATGCCGCCCCAGGTATTGATCGGCCTGCGGCTTCTCGCCGATCTCGCGGCGGGCAAAGCCGGCGAGATCGTGATCCGGGATCATGCCGAGATCGTTGAGCTGCGCCAGCACCATGGCCGGATAGTCGTCATAGATGCTGGCGACGTCGATATCGTCGGGCCGCCGCCCGGCCGCCTGCCACAGCTCATCGGCGAAGGTGCTGATGCCGGTCGCTAGCCCGTCGCCTTCCTGGTTGTCGTAATTGAAGCTGTGGCGGATGGCGCGCACTTGCACCGGCGCGCGCCCGCGCGGGCAACGGTCCGGATGGGCGATCACGATCGCCTGCGCGCCGGCGACCACCGGCACGCAGTCGTAGCGCGTGAGCGGATCGGCCACCATCGGCGCCGCGAGATACTCGTCCATGGTGAGCGGCGTGCGGTAGACCGCGAACGGATTCTTCGCCGCCCAGGCCCGCTGCGCGATCGCCATCTGGCCGTAGTCCGGCTTGGTGATGCCGTATTTGTTCATCTGGCGTGTGGTCACCAGCGAATAGACGCCGTTGGGACCGCCATGGCCGAGCGGCGCCAGATGCTCGCGCGTCGCGATATTGTAGTTCGCTGCAATCTTGGCGTAGCCGCCGAGCCCGGTCGCATCGCCCGCCACCACCAGAATCGGCGAGGCGGCGCCGGTCTCGACCCCACGCAGCGCATGGCCGAGCATGTTCATCGCCGAGCACCCGCCATTGGTGTCCTGCAACAGCCAGCGCAGCGACAGGCCCAGCCGCCAGGCGAGATCGATGGCGGTATCGGGCGCCAGCGAAAACGACGTCACCGCCATGCCCTGGATGTCGGCGGCATCGACCTCGGCATCCTTGAGCGCGGCGACCACGGCATCGCGGATGAAGGTGTGCGTGGTTTGTCCGGATTGCGGACGCCGCATATAGGCCGATTGGCCGACGCCGATGATGGCCGCGTTCGCGCTCATTGCAATTCCGAATGGCTGGAATTCGTCGTCGTGACATTGAGGCCGCCACATTTCGATGTTAGCATTTTCATTCCTTCAAGCCAGCCGAACCAGCCAGACAGGACGAAATGATTCGCGCAGCCATCATGGGATTGGGGCGTTGGGGACGCGCGCTCGTCACCTCCGTAAACGACAAGAGCGACGACATTCGATTCGTCGTCGGCCACACCCGCACACGCGCCAAGGCGGAGGAGTTCTGCGCCGGCAAAGGCGTGCGCCTGGTCGACGATTACGACACGATCCTCGCCGATCCCGATATCGACGCCGTGGTGCTCGCCACGCCGCATAGCCAGCACGTCGAGCAGATCAAGCGCGCCGCCGCGGCCGGCAAGCAAATTTTCGTCGAGAAGCCGATGACGCTTGATCTCGCCAGTGCGCAGGCCGCGGTTGCAGCGGCGCAGAAGGCGGGCGTGATACTGGCGGTCGGGTACTGCCGGCGGTTTCATCCGTGCATCGGCGAGGTACGACAGCGGCTGCAAGACGGGCGGCTCGGCAACGTCGTCGCCATGGTGGCGCAGCACACCACCAGCGGCGGGGCTTTCCATCACCGCCACCAACTGGCGTTCCGACCCCAAGGAGGCGCCCGCCGGCGCAATGACCGCAGTGGGGTTGCATTCGCTCGATCTCATGATCGAGTTCGGCGGACGCGTGCGTGACGTGCAATGCATCACGGCGCGCAATGGCAACGGTCCGTCCGACGACACCACCACGCTGCTGGCACGCTTCGAAAGCGGGATCACCGGCACCATCTTCTGCTCGATCGCCACCGGCACCAGCTTCAGCTTCAGCACTTATGGCACGCGCGGTATGGCGGAGGTACACGGCACCGCGTTGCAGATGATGCGCTTCGTGCCGGTGTCGCAAAGCGCTCCCGTCGGGCCGGTCATGGCGCCGCCCGACGAGACCATCGAGCACCCCGGCTTCGACATGCTCAATGCCGAGCTCAACGCGTTCGCCCGCTGTATTCGCGACAAGACACCTTATCCGGTCGGCCTCGACGACGCGCTGCATGGCATGGCCGTGTTTGATGCGGCGGTGCAATCGGCCGAGAACGGCGGCATCGTCGCGGTCGCCGCTTCGTAGCACCGCCGCTGTCACGCCGGCACGCCCGACAATAGCTCTTCGGCATGGCCGCCGAGGATGACGTTCTTGTCGGCCTCGGGAATCGACAGCGAGCGCACGTGCTGCACGCAGTCCATCATCGCCATGTCGTAAGGGTAATCGCTGCCAAGAACGACATGCGATGCGCCCACCAAGCCGATCAAGGCTTCGAGCGTGCGGTCGGAATGCAGGATGGTGTCGTAGTAGAAGCGACCGCTGATGTTTGTCGGCTGCAGCGGCACGTTGTTCTTCGGCTCCGGCCGCACCGCCCAACCGTGCTCCCAACGCGCCGCCTGATACGGCGTGAAGCCACCGCCGTGCGCGAGGCAAATCTTGAGCTTGGGGTGACGGTCCATCACGCCGCCGAAGATCAGGCAGGCGGCGGCGATGGTGGTGTCGAGCGGATTGCCGATCAGGTTGCCGAAATAATATGACTTGAGCCGGTCGGCGCCGGCCACGTGGAACGGGTGGATGAACATGAAGGCGCCGAGCTCTTCCGCGGTCGCCCATAGCGGCTCGAGGCCCGGATCGTCGAGGTTTTTGCCCATGACATTGGACGCGATCATGGCGCCGCGCAGGCCAAGTTTGTTCATGGCGCGCTTAAGCTCGTCGGCCGCCGCTCGGGCGCCTGCATCGGCAACGTCGCTATCCCTAAGAAACGCGTCGGATGGGCGGCGATGTGCTTGGCCATCTGGTCGTTCTGGATGGCGGAGGCGGCCGCACCCAGCGACGCATCTTGGTCGTAGAGATAGGTAGTCGGCGTCGCCGACAGCACCTGCACGTCGACTGCGGTCGCGTCCATGTCGTGCAGGCGGCGCTCGATGTCGAAGCCGCCGGTGGGGAATACCGGATAGATGGTTTTGCCGGCCTGCAGCTTGGCCAGATCATCATCGATACGTGTGATCGATACGCCGAGCTTCGGGGCTTCCTTGTTCAGGAGCGCAGCGGTCTCCTCCGTAAGAATATGGGTGTGCGTATCGATCGTTCGTTGCGTCATTGTGTTTTCCGAAGATGGCTTGCGTGCAGACTGCCGATACTTAGGTCGTTTTAGTTTGCTGCTGCTTGGCCGATAGCCGATCGACCTCGCGCATCTCGGCGGCGTCGAGCGTCCAGCCGAGCGCCTTGACGTTCTGCTCGATCTGCTCCGGCCGGCTCGCGCCGGCGATCACGCAGCCGACCAGCGGTCTCGACAGCAGCCAACCGAAAGCGAGCTCGATCAGCGAGCGGCCGCGCTGTGCGCAAAAGGCGCGCAGCCGCTCGACGACGCGGAAATTCTCATCGTTGAGGAAACGATCGGTATAGCGCTTATGAACAAAGCGCGTGCCCTCGGGGATCGGCGCACCGAGCGCGTATTTCCCGGTCAGCATGCCGCCGGCGAGCGGAAAATAGGGAATGAGGGACAGCTTGTGCGCTTCCATCGCCGGAATGAGATCGGTCTCGATGCCGCGCGTCAGCAGATTGTAGTGATCCTGACAGACGGCAAAACGATGCAGGCCCGCCGCGCGCGCGGCCTCTTGCGACTCGACAATTTGCGCGGCGGTCATATTCGAGCAGGCAATGGCGCGCACCTTGCCCTGCGCGATGAGCTTGTCGAGCGCGCCCAGCGTCTCTTGGATTGGCGTCGTTGGATCGGGCCGGTGCAAATAATAAAGGTCGATCCAGTCGGTCTTGAGACGCTTGAGGCTCGCCTCGATCGCAGTCGCGACATAGGCGGCCGAGCCGCCTTTGAGCCGGCCTTCGTCATCCATCGCGATGCCGAATTTCGTGCAGAGCACGACGTCCTTGCGTCGCGGTCCGAGCAGCTCGCCCAGGATCGTTTCCGATCCGCCGCGCGCGCCGTAGGTGTCGGCGGTGTCGATCAAAGTGATGCCGGCATCGAGCGCCGCGTGCACGACGCCGCGGGCGGCGGCGAGATCCATGCGCTGCCCGAAATTGTTGCAGCCCAGCCCGAGGCCTGACACGCGCAACCCGGTTTCGCCAAGCTCACGTTCAAGCATGGACGCTGCCCGCGGACTCGCCCAAGACGCTGCGCGCGTAGCCACCCAGGATGAGATTGCGCGCCTCCGGTCCGATCGACAACGCACGCACCCGTGCAACGCAGTCCAGGTTGCCCATGTCAAATGGGTAATCGCTGCCGAGCAGCACGCGATCGGCCCCCACGGCCTCGACGAGAAATTCCAGCCGCAATGTCGAATGCACGATGGTGTCGTAGTAGAGCCGCCCGAGCAATTCACTGAGCGGCCGCTGCAGCTTGGCGCGCGCCTCCGGGCGGACCTCCAAGCCGTGCTGGAAACGCCCGGCCTGATAAGGAACAAATCCGCCGCCGTGCGACAGGCAGATTTTCAAGGCGGGATGCCGCTCCAGCACGCCGCCGAACACAAGCGAGGCGGCGGCGATCGTGGTCTCGAACGGCAACCCCACCAGGTTCTTTAGATAATAGGAGCCGAGGCGCTCGGCGGCAGCGCCGGCATGGGGATGCAGGAAAATGAAGGCGCCGAGTTCCGCGGCGGCCGCCCAGAACGGCTCGAGCGCGGGATCGTCGAGGTTGCGGCCGTTCACGTGCGACCCGATCATCGCACCGCGCAAGCCGAGCTTGCCCATGGCGCGCTTGAGCTCATCGGCTGCCGCCTCCGGCGCTTGCAGCGGCACGGCACCGAGACCGATAAAGCGATCCGGATGCTGCCGCACCACCGCGGCAATCTGCTCGTTCTGCAGCGCCGAGCAGGCCTGCGCCAGCGCCGGCTCGATCCCGTAGAAGAAGGTAAACACGGTCGGCGACAGCACCTGCACGTCGACGCCGTTGGCGTCCATGTCGCGCAGCCGCAAGCCGACATCCCAGATTTCGCGCGGCAGCGGATGCTGCACGACCTTGCCGTCGATCTCGAGCGTCGCCAAACCGCCGTCGGCATTCTTGAGCACGGGCGCGACCTTGGGCGATTCCTTGGCGAGCAGCCGCATCGCCTCTTCGGTCAGGATGTGCGTGTGTGAATCGACGGTGCGGACGTTGGTCATCGGATTTCCGGATCAATGAGGTCTGCCGCCGCCGCTCTGTTCGGCACACATGGCGTCGGCGATTTTCTCGGCCAGCATGATGGTCGGGAGGTTGGTATTGCCGCGCGGGATCGCCGGCATGATCGAGGCGTCGACCACGCGCAACCCGCCGATGCCGTGCACGCGGCCGGCATTGTCGACGACGGCACCCGCGTCATCGGCGCCGCCCATCCGGCACGTGCCGCTGACATGAAGGTGCCGGCGACGTTGGCGCGGACGTAATCGGCCAAGGCTGCACGGTCGTCCGCCAGCTTGAAGAGGTCGACGCGTTGATCGGTGAGGCGGCCGAATACAAAACCGGCCAGCGCGGGAAAGGCGTCAAGAATGCCGGCAACCACCGCCGCCTTGATCGCATTTGTGCGATTGAGCCGGTTGAGCTGGCGGATCTGATCGGTGAAGCGGACCGCAAAAATCCTCGTATAAAGACCCCGCACCGGCTCGCTCGACACCAGCGCGATGATCCGGCGGAAGCCATCCATCAGCCGCAGAAGGTCGATTTCCTCGCCGACGAAATTGAATTCGATGAGTGGCTGCTGCGACGGATCGGCCACGCTCAGCGCGACCCGCCCGCGCGACATGGGCTTGAAGATAGTCGCGTTGAAGTTGGCGATCTGCCGGCCGAGCGCGCTCCAGGACGATTTGCTGTGAGCCGCGACATACATGTCGTTGGCCGGGGCGTTCGGCAGGCCGGAGGAGTAGCGCAGGCAGGTCATCGGATGCGGCCGCAGCGTCTCGGGCTGGCGCGCATCGCGGCGCAAATGCGCCGCGATAAACAGCAGCGGATGGTTTTGCAAATTACGGCCAACACCTGGAAGGTCGGCGACGACCTCGATGCCGAGCGCGCGCAAATCCGGCGCGGCTCCAATGCCGGCGCGCAGCAGCATGGTCGGGGAATGGATGGCGCCGCCGCATAGCACAACTTCGCGGCCTTGCAAGGTGCGCGTCTCGCCGGCAACCGACGCTTTGATGCCGGTCACGCGCCGGCCGTCGAATACAAAACCGGAGACGGTCGCATTGCCCAGGATGGTGAGATTCTTGCGCGCGCGCACCGCCGCATCGAGATAGGCCATGGCCGTCGAGGCGCGGCGCGTCGGCGTGTTGCTCATCGGCAGCGAGCAATGCCCATCGCGGAAGTCGCCGTTCATGTCGGCGACGTGCGGCATCTGGCATTCGCGCGCGTATTGATCGATGGCGCGCGACAGCGGCGGCCACTGCTCGCGCGGCGTGCGGCGGATCGGAAGCGGGCCGTCGCTGCCGTGCAGCTCGCCCTGGAAATCGAGGTCGGTTTCGAGCTTGCGGAAAAAAGGCAGAACGTCTTGCCAGCTCCAGCCGGCCGCGCCCAACCTCTCCCATTCGTCGTAATCTTCCGGCAGGCCGCGCAGCGCGACCATGCCCATCACGGACGAGCCGCCGCCCATCAGGCGCGCCTGGTCGAAGGTGACCAGCGGCGAGGTTTCGCGCGTGCGCCAATGGGCCTTCAGCCCCGGCCACATGTAGGATTTGTTGTAGTAGGACGAGGCGAAGTTATCGACCACGTCGGCCGGTTCAGCGACCGGGAGGCAGTATCGTCGCCCGGCCTCGAGCAACAATACCGAGCGCGTCGATTGCGCCGACAATCGATTGGCGAGCACGCAGCCGGCGGAACCGGCACCGACGATGATCGTGTCGTAGCCGGTCACCAGCGCACGCCGCCTTTCCGGATCATACGAACAACCTCGTCCTCACCATACGCTCTTCTCAACTTGCCGGGCCTGCCCCAGTTGCCCGCGGATCAATTCATTTTTGAGATCAGGCCAGGCCGAGGATCTGCCGTGCCTCCTTCGGTGTCGCAACGTCGCGACCGTGCCCCTGGGCGATTTTCATCATCCGCTCGACCAGGACCGCGTTGTTCTTGGCGAGCTCGCCCGGCGCAATGTACGGATTGTCCTCGTAGCCGACACGCACGTGACCGCCGAGCGAGACCGCGAGCGACAGCAAATCCCATTGCTTGTGCGGGTTCATGACGCTCACGTTCCAAATGCAGTTCTTCGGCAAGTGGTCGACCATGTAGATGAGCGCCTTCTCGGTCGGCGGCGTCCAGGTGCCGCCCGGCCAGCCGAGGAACAGCGTGGTATAGGCTTTCTCCTTGAGATAGCCGCCGTGCTTGCGCACGAATTCGAGATTCCAGAAGGCGCCGGTGGTGAAGCACTCGACCTCGAGCTTCACCTTGTGCTCGTCGGCGGCCTTGGCATAGGCGAGCAATTCCTCGACCGGATGGATCGCCATCATGCGCTTGGGTGGGAATTGCGGATCGGGATTGAAATATTCATCGTGCGCGTTGAAGGCGACCGCCATCATCTCCGGGCCAAGCGTCATCAGCTTGACCTTCTCCTCCAGCCGCGCGCTGGCGACGCCGAACTGCATGACCGGCTCGCATTTGGAAAGGATCGCTTCCTGTAGCCGCTTCCAGCCGTCGTGATCGATGCGCGACACCTGCTTGCCGTCGGCCTGCATCAATTCTTCAAGCGTGCGGATGCCGTGGATGTGGGCGATGGCGGCGCCTGCTTTGATGCCGTCGATATATTGCTGCGCAACGCCTGCGATATCCTCCTGCGGAGGACAAAGATCATTGATCGGATAGGACGTTCTCGAATCGCAAGCGACAGTAACGATCAACTTTTCCATGGGTACCCGGCTTTCGGCTTCCGCAGCGCTCTAGAAATTCACTGCAAGTGGTGGGAGATAACTTCCGCCGTGTGGCGTACGAGTTCTTGGTGCTCGATCAGGGGCTCGAGCGCGCGTCCGCTCAGACCGATGGCTCCGATCGGCCGATTGTTGCCGTCGAAAATGGTCGCCGCGACACAGTAGGAGCCCGCTATATTCTCGGCGCGATCCATGGCGTAGCCGCGCGCGCGCGTCTCCGCGAGTTCCTTCATGAATTCGGCGGTCCCGGTAATGGTATCCGGCGTGAAGGCGACAAGCGGCTTGCGGCTCAACAAGGCATGCACTTCGGTTTCCGACAGGTGAGCCAGGATAGCCTTGCCGAGAGACGAGCAATGCGCCGGAGCGTGCTTGCCAAAGCGCGAATAGATGGTGGGAAGCGCAGGCTTTTCGACGCCGGCAATGTACATCACGCGATCGCGATAGAGGATGCCAAGGTTGGCGCGCTCGCCGGTCTGCTCGGCGAGACTGTGCAGATAGGGAAGCGCCTCGAGCCGCATCCGATTGCGGTCGAGAAGGCTTGAGGCCAGCGGCAAGACGGAAAGACCGATCGACAGCCGGCCGTCGACCACGTCCTGCATGAGATAGCCGGACGCGACCAGCGTCTGTACGAAGCGATAGGCGGTCGGCCGCGCAATGCCGGCATTGATGGCGACGTCTGCGATCGTCAGCGGACGATCCGCGCTGGCGACCGCGTTCAGGACCGCGAGCGCCTTGCGCAAGCTTTTGACGGCGGAGCGGTCGATATCCTCGGCCGCAACCGAGTCATCGAATCGAACAGGGCTCAAACGGCTCACTTTGCGATGTCCGTATTGTGGACAGAGTGTCTGGATAAACTCAAACATTTTTGGTTTGCGGTCAAGTTGGTCGGATCGTTTTTGGCATCGGCTATCTGAGATAAAAAGCGGGTGGCGGCGGACATAAATGAAATGATGCGGGCGATCAGTTCGCGAAAGCGCTGCCGATGTCGGCTTTGACGCGCTCGGCCTACTCCGCTGGCGACCGAGCCGGCGAATAGATGTTCCGATCCAACGAGCGATCCGGCCACTCAGCGTGTACTGGCGCCCAACACTATCGGCGCGACCGCAACGACAGACGTCGAGCGATATCCGTTCGCGTATGCGCTTTTTAGATTCGGTTCGTTACCCTTGTATTGCCAATCGCTCGATTCACCGGGGCGTCAATTATTTGCATGGCAGCTAACGAAGCACACGGCATGAGCGCGCACGTGAGTCCTGCGGTCGTCCCATGCATTATTCATGCATTGAAAATGTAGGCCGCGATTTTCACATTGTGGACATCATGCACATCGCATCGGCGCGCATTCGCTCGCGACAATGCGAGGAACCGCGCGGCGGATACTAGGCGACCAGCCTCTCCTCCCCTATAAGACAGCGGCAAATCCGCTGTTCCTATTTCCGTCCTGTTGCAGAGTGAGAGACCGTCCCATGGATCGTTTTGCGCGAGGCCCTTTTCACGTCGGTTATGAGCAGCGCGTCGATCTCGACGCCTTGCGCCGCAAGCGTATTGCCAAGGCCGACGAGCAACGCCGCAAGGCCGGCCTCGATGCTTTGCTCGTTTGGAAAGATGAGAACTGCCGCTACTTGACGGACCTGCGGCCGCAGTTGATCGCCGGCAAGACGACGGCACTAAACGGCGCGTTGCTGGTGGAAGGCAAAGCTCCCATCCTGTTCTGTTCGGGCGGCGAACGCGACCGCGTCGATCGCACCATGCCGTGGGTCAAGGAAGCGCATACGATCCCCATCATCGAGGAGCAGGCGCTGGTCGAAGGCCTGGTCAAGGACATCCTCGGCCCCGTGCTGCGTCAGTACGGCCTCACCGATGCAAAGCTCGGCCTCGATGAGTCCAATATGGTGTTCTACAAGGCGCTGACGTCGCACTTCCCAAAGCTGAAAGTGGAAGACGGCGACACGCCCATGCAGCAGGCGCGCATGATCAAGCTCGACGAGGAAATAATCCTCCTCGAAGAGGCGACCGCGATCGCCGACGCCGTCTGCGCCACCGCAACGGCGAGCGTTGCCGATGGCGTGCGCGAGTGCGAAGTAGCGGGCGAAGCAATGCGCACGTTGTTCCGCCTGGGCGGCGAATACGCGCATGTGATGACCCCCTTCGTCGCTTCCGGCGAACACATGGCGCCGCCGCATCGGATTTGCAGCGACAAGCTCATTCGCCACGGCGATGTTGTGTTCATCGACATCGGCGCCGCATGGGGCGGCTATTTCGGCGACATGGCGCGTACTGTCATCTGCGGAAAGGCATCGAAAGAGCAGAAGACCGTCTATACGGCCGTGTATGAAGGGCTAAAGGCCGGCATCGCAGAAATGCGTCCGGGCCGCACCAACAAAGACGCCGCCAATGCCTTGATCAAGGCTGCCGACAAATACGGCTTGGGTGGCCGCTTCCTCTCGTTGTTCATCGGGCACGGCGTCGGGATTGGCGCCAACGAGCCGCCTTACATCGGCGAGACCCTGCCCGGTGCGCCGACCTACGAATTCAAGCCGGGCATGGTCTTTGCGGTCGAGCCGCTGATTTGGGTCGAGAATGTTCGCGGCGGTGGCGGCGTTCGCCTGGAGGAGATGGTTCTGGTGACGGAAGACGGCCCGCACGTGATGTCGCGCGCGCCGTTCGATGAAGGCCTCATGCTGTGAGCCGTTTCGCGATCCCTCGACAACATTAGGCTCGCGCTGCGCGGCTAAAATCCCTGCGGACTTCCGCCGAGCTTTTCCGCAACCCAGTCGGCCATATAGTCGACGACCATTGTGTTGTTGTCGGCGCCGCAATGCTCGGAACCGCCGTCGGCGATTGTGAAGACCTTGAGTTCCTTGTCGGGGCTTGCCATTGCGGCTTCGATCGTGCGCTCCGCATGCCATAGCGGAACTTGCCGGTCGTTTTCGCCATGCACGACCAGCAAGGGACATTCGATCTTGTCGGCAACGCCTTCGAGCGTCATCGCCCTGACCACCTTCAACAAGTCGTCCAACGATTTGGTGCCGAACACCCAGTGCAGATGTTCGGCATAGGCCGGCACCGGCGCCTCGCCTTTGTCAGTGATCCGTTCGGCCGCTGCGGTGCCGTAGTCGAAGATCGCGCCCCAGGCGACGCAACATTTTAGACGTTTTTCGAAGGCGGCCGCACGCGGCGCATAGTAGCCGCCGAGGCTGAGCGCCATGATGCCGATGCGCTCGGGGTCGACATCCTTGCGCGTCTGGAGATAGTCGACACAGGCGGCGGCCGGTCGCTCGGTATCGGGTCCCGAATGTAGACCGTGCAGGCGCAGCGCCCCGCCGACGCCGGGATGATCCACAATCAGACAGTGAAATGCCGCGGCGGCGAAATTCATCTGCGACCGCCGCGTAGATGATCTCCTTCATCAAATCGAGGCCGTCGAAATGCAAGATGCATGGCTTGCGCCCCTCGCCCGGCGCCTTGGAAAAGATCGCAGGCAGCGGTTTGCCGTCGAAGTTGACATCGAGGAATTCCACGGGATCGCGCCGGTATTCGAGCCCGCGGCGATACAAGCCGATGCCGCGCTTGTACGCTTCCACACGGCGCGGGCTCTTGTGCGAGAGCATCCGCTCGGCAAGCAGGAAATACAGCCCGGCGCGCAGATATTTGCGGCCCGCCGAGAGGAGATGATTTCGCGCCGCATCGGCGTCGGCCAGCCTTTCGACACGCTCGGCGACACGCATCCAGCTCTGAAACCACGCCTCCTGCGCCGCCGGGTCCTTGCGGCCTGCAACGTCGCGCAACGGCCGGCAGGCTTCATCAACCTCGGCGATCTGGCCGCCGCGGTTGAGAGCCGACATGACCGCCAAACTCCAAGTATAGTCATTCGGGAAATATTCGAACATTACGGCGCCTCGCGCGTGCGTTCCGATTTGTTGCTTTGCGATCCGGCCAGCATCATCGCTCTGTGCAACCGCGCCGAGTTTTTCTCGGTCAACGCAGCAAACTCTTGTGACGACGAGTCGATGATCTGCTCTGTGATCGCTTTATAAATCTTCTTTACGATATTGCCAGAAACGCCAACGGGGAACCACATACGCGTGGTTGCCGATAACTTCGCCCGCGCAGAGTCCACGATGTGGACGAAGGTTTCGCGACGCGTCACATCAGCTATGACAATGACTCGCTTTGCTTGAATGGCGCTCCATGTCATTGATAGCGTGCCGCGCAGAGACATGGAGATTAAGTCACCGTCTCTTGCCCTCACTTTAATTCGCTTAGCAGGACATCATGGATCAGACTCGAAGCACGACGCGTCGTGGACAATCATCAAGCATAAAAGAAAGCAGCACTGTCGCCGACGGCATGCGCATCGATTGGGACGTGCCGATCAAGATGGATGACGGCGTTGTCTTGCGCGCCGACGTTTACCGCCCGCTCGGCGAGGGGCGCTATCCCGTCATCATGACCTTGGGGCCCTACACCAAGGGCCTGGCATTCCAGGACACCTTTTACAAAGGCAGCTGGGACAACATGGTTGGCAAATATCCCGAGATCGCCGAGGGCTCGAGCAACAAGTATCAGAACTGGGAAGTGGTCGATCCCGAGAAGTGGGTGCCCGACGGTTACGTCTGCATTCGCGTCGACAGCCGCGGCGCCGGGCGTTCGCCGGGCGTGATGGAGGTCTGGTCGCCGCAGGAGCGCAAGGACTACTACGCCTGCATCGAGTGGGCCGCCGCGCAGCCTTGGAGCAACGGCAAGGTCGGCCTCGACGGCATCTCCTACTACGCGATGAACCAATGGTACGTCGCTTCATTGCAGCCGCCGCATTTGGCGGCGATCTGCGTATGGGAAGGCGCGGCGGATTATTACCGCGACCTGTCGCGGCAAGGTGGCATTCTGTCCACGTTTCTCGGAACCTGGTTCAACCGCACCTTGGTGGAGCGGCAGTACGGCTACGGAGAGCGCGGTGCGCGCAGCTGGGTCACCGGCGAATTGGTGACGGGACCGGAGACGCTGCCGGACGACGTGCTCGCCAAGAACCGCATCGATCCCGGCCCGGAAGTTCGCAAGCGGCCGCTGGACGGTGAGTATTACCGTGACCGGTCGCCGCAATTCGACAAGATCACCGTGCCGCTGCTCTCGGCGGCAAACTGGGGCGGCATGGGGCTGCACCCGCGCGGCAATTTCGAGGGCTATCGGGCCGCGGCGTCCAAACAGAAGTGGCTACAGGTGCATGGCAATTCGCATTTCTCGCCATTTTACCGAGCGGACGGTCAGGAACTGCAGAAGCGTTTCTTTGGTCATTTTCTGAAAGGCGAGGACACCGGCTGGGACAAACAGCCACCGGTCCAACTGCACGTTCGGCATCCCGACGAAAAATTCGTCGTGCGCGACGAGCAGGAATGGCCGTTGGCGCGTACGCAGTGGACCAAGCTCTACCTCAATCCCGCCGGCCGCACGCCTCGCGCGTGAGCCGAAATCCGGCGCGGCCGTCGAATACGAAACGACCGGTGACGGCATTCGCTTCGAGCTGCCGGTGCAAACGCAGGCGCTCGAGATCACCGGGCCGGTCGCGGCCAAGCTTTTCGTCTCCTCCGACACCACCGACGCCGATCTTTTCCTCGCGCTTCGCCTGTTCGATCCGAACGGCAAGGAAGTTCTGTTTGTCGGCTCGAACGACCCGTGCGTGCCGATCGCGCTGGGCTGGTTGCGCGCGTCCCAACGCAAGCTCGATCCCAAGCGCAGCCTGCCGTACCGTCCCTACCATCCGCACGATGAGAGCTGGCCGCTGACGCCGGGCGAGCCGGTCGAGCTCGACATCGAGATCCTGCCGACCTCGATCGTGGTGCCGCCGGGATATCGCCTCGTGTTCAACGTGCGCGGCAAGGACTTCGATCACGGCCTCGGCGACCGCGGCTTTACCAATGCGCCGTACCCGATGCGCGGCATCGGCAACTTGTTGCACGACGATCCGCAGGATCGGCCGCCCGCGATTTTCGGCGGCCGCAACCGGCTGCACTTCGCGCCCGGCAAAGAGCCATATTTGCTGCTGCCCATCATCCCGCCGAAGCCCGGCGCCTGAGAACCGCAGTTAGAAGTCGAATGGCGAGCGGTCTTTGGGCCGCTCGCCATTTTCTTTGGTGCACGATTAAGCGGACACGCTCTTCTGCGCCGGCGTCGGCTTGTAGAAATACTGAATGGCTACTCCCACGGCCCACAAAGCGAGCCCCCACAGGAAGGTATTTGGCGTATCGAAGAAGAGCAGGAATCCGGCGATCAAAAACAGCGGCCGTTCGTAGATCGTCAGTTTGCGGCGCAGGAATCCTTCAAATCCGATGGCGCAACAGTAGAAGCCCAGGAAGCTCGTCCCCCAGGTCGTTGCGATGTGCATCCACGACGCGCCTTTGTTCATCAGGATCGGCGTGTAGGCCATGAGGACGGGCACGATATAGAGCGCCCACGCCAAGCGGACAGCGGTGAAGCCCGTTCTCATCGGATCGGCGCCGGCAAGCGCGGCCGCAATGAAGGCCGCGAGAGCAAAGGGCGGCGTCAGCGGTGCGGTGATGGTGAACCAGAGCACCATGAAGTGGGCATTCAAGAGCGGAACACCCAACTTGATCAAAGCCGGGACGGCGAGGATGGACAGCAGGATATAAGCCGCCGAGGACGTCATCCCCATGCCCATGACGTAGGCTGCCGCCGCGCAAAGAAGGATCGCCATCGGCAGCTCCGTTCCCGACCAACCGAACTCGTCCGCCAAGACGTGCGAGTAGCCGAGAACGATAGCGGGGAACTTCAAATCCAGTCCGGGAAGCGCAATCGACGCCAGCATCACGCCCACGACGCCGGCGGTCACGCCGATGACAAGCGAGTTCATGGCGCCCCGCTCGAGGATCACCAAGATCTTTGGCGACGATGCGATGAACAGCGCGACCAATCCGAATATCAAGGACGTGCTCCAACCAGCGCCCAAGACCATCAGGGCCGCAAAGACAACGGCCCCCAGCCCGAGCATCCAATTTTCCCGCAGCATGCCCTGGCGCGGCGCATTCAACGCTTCGTCGACGATGCTCCGATAAGCGTCGTCGATCTCCTCGGTGGGGCGGCTGTCTCTGACCATCTCACCTTTCGTCTCCTCCGCTCGTAACCGCGCCCGGTCAACATAGCTGCTCCATCCGCGCACGCCCAACGCGTCGGCGATGAGCGGCGGCAGACCCACGATGCGCGTATCCTCGCGGAAGAAGCCGAGAAAGATCGCCAGGATCATGGCCCAGAGCGAGGCGTCGAAGGGAGAGCGGCCAATGATAAGCCGCACGACAAGCAGCAGAACCGGCAGGAGAAGGTATCCTTCCTCCTTCATGACGGTCAGAAACTTAGGCAATTCCGCGCGCGGTATCCCCTCCAGTCCTCGTAGGCCGGACCGGAAATGCACCGACATATATAATTGGAAATAATACATCAGCGCGGGCATGAACGCGATCAAGCAGATGTAGGAGTAGTCAATCTGCGTGAAGGCGGCCATGAGAAAGGCCACCGCACCCATCACCGGTGGCATGAGGATTCCGCCGGTCGCAGCGACTGCTTCGACCGCGGCAGCAAAGTGCGGCATGAAGCCCGCCCGCTTCATCATGGGGATGGTGAAGGTGCCGGTGATGACGATGTTGGGCGCGCCGCTTCCAATAATCATGCCGACGAGGCCGCTCGAAACCACGGCAGCCTTCGCGGGACCGCCGCGCAGATGACCGACGGCGGCAAACGCGATCTTCACAAAGACGTCGCCCACCTTCGTCATCTCGAGGACGGCGCCGAAGAGGATGAAGAGGAAAACGTAACTGGCGTAAACGTTGGCCACGGCGCCGTAGACGCCCTCGGTGCCGAAGACGAAGGACGTCAATTCGTTGAACGAGAAGCCCGAGTGAGAGAGCCGGCCTGGAATGAAATTTCCTAACAGGCAATAGAGCGCAAAAATAATGGCCAGCGAGGGCAGCACCCATCCCAGAAGACGTCGACACATCTCGACCGAAACGACGATCGCCAGGAAACCCATGATCACGTCGTGCCACTCGATAATACCGGCCCTCTGCCCGCGGTCCGCGAAATTCACGATGTAATTGATCAGCATGATGAGGGAGGCGACGAACAGAAGGATGTCTACCGCCGACGGCCGATGTCTCGGTGCGCCTTGGCGCGCCGGGAAGCAGAGGAATGTCAGCGTGCCGGTGAAGAAGATGTAGAGCGACAGGTAATACTGGAACGAATAATATTTTATGGCGGGGAATTTGAACGTCCCCCAAAGCCACGGGAGCGCCTCCTTCGCCGTGTCCGGCATGATGTGGCGCAGAAGCGAATTCAGCGGTTCGGCAAAGCCCAGCAGCAGATCAACCTGCGCGCCGTTTGCCGCGCCATAAAGGAAATAGCCGCTGAAGACGATGGTTGAGAGCCAAACGGATATTCGCGGGAAGAGACAGATGCCCGTCGTGTAAATAAAACAAACGGAAGAAATCCAGATTCCCAGGCGAGGCAGATGAACGTCATGCCAGCTCCACGAGACCTCGTCCGGCAGAAACAGATTGAGAGTTTTTCCGCCGACAAAGAGTTGGTAAAGAACAAAAAGGACGGTCAAAACCGCCCAGATCGGAAGCCCCTCTTTCTGAAATCCCGGGGTGAAGATCCGGCGCGGTGCGGGATCCGGAGAGACGATGAGTTTCAGCCAACGGAACAGCAGCAAACCCAAATTTCCTAGAGCGTGATCGGAGCGTTTTGTTTCTGTCATGGTGGTTGCGGTTTGAGTTTACGGAGACTGTCCGTCGTCAGAGAGACCAAGGCCGATGTCGGCGGTGAACGTGCGCCTGTTTAAGTGTAGGCGGCATTCTTTTAATGCCGCAAGCGCCGATTTTGAGTTGTATTGCGATTGACCGGTTCTGTTTTCGGCAACGCTGTCTGCTTTTGTCGCGGAACGAAGCGGCTGTTCTCTTCAAGGTGGCCTGTCCACATTGCGGAAAGACGCGGCTTTTGTCGTCGGCAGAGTTGTCTGTCCACATTGCGGAATGTTGCGGCGTACAATCGCATGAAAAGTTTTTGTCGGCAGCAAACACAAATAGACCATTTTGGAATGATCATGTTAGGTTCATTGTGTTTCCGCCGACAAAGGATGGGTGCCCCATCCAACTCCTTGGGAGGGATAAAGCTATGAAGAAGATTGACGACTCGAATTCAGCACCGTTGCAGTCCCTGACGCGCAGAAGTCTGCTGCAGGTCGGCGCGGGTGCAGCGACCGCGGGCTTTCTTACCGGAACCGGTTTAGAAGCTTATGCGGCAGACATGACTTAGATCACCGTCACCGGAGCCGCCAAAGGCTCGAATGCCGGTCGCGCTCTGGCGGCCGTGGCCGAAGTGGTCAACCAGCACAGCAAGACGGTGCGAGCGACGAACCGCGAATCCGGCGGCTTCGTCGACGGTACCCGCTTGGTTGCTGCCAACCGAGTCCAAGTCGCGATGTCGAGCGGTCCTTACGTGGACTTCTGGCAGCGCAAGCTTCCGCCGTTCGTGCGCGACACGGCTGCCCGCGATACTTTGCGCGGCATCGGTCCGTCGGGTGATGCCATCCTTCAAATCGTCGTGCTGAAGGACAGCCCGATCAAGACTTTCATGGATCTCAAGGGCAAGCGCATCAGCTTTGGCCCTCCGGGGAGCAACTCGAACTGGACGATCGATTTTGCGCTGAAGGCGGCCGGCATCCGGGACACGGTTCGCAAGGACTCGCTGAACTGGAGCGACGGGGCGACCAACGTGGTGGATCACAAGCTCGACGCCTTCGGGATTCCGAACCCCATCGGCTCGCCCGCCATTCTGCAAGCCTCCTACAGCGCCCCGATCCGGATCCTTTCGATCCCGGACAATGTGATCCAGAAGTTCGTCGACCTGAGCCCGGGCTACTTCAAAGAGGAGATCAACCCCGGCAAGGTGTACAAGGGTATGGAGGACACCCCCTTCACGAGCGTGGTCTATATGTCCATGCTGGTGTCGAACAAAAACGTTCCGGACGACGTCGTCTATGAAGTCACGCGCTTCACCTATGATCCGAAGAACTATGACTTCATGACCAACATCGCCGTGGGATGGAAGAGCGGGCTGGCGCAGGCCAAGGACCCGAAATTCATCGGGCTGATGAAGCAGACCGGCATGAAGATGCACCCGGGCGCGGAGCGGTACTGGAAGGAGCGCGGCTTCAAAGTCTGAGCCAGCATTTCTTCGACAGAATGTCCCCGGGCGAGGGCTTCCCTCCCCGGGGCATTTTTTGTCCTGCGGTATGTTGTGGAGCTAGGCGTCGGGAATCTTCCAATCCGGTTTAACCGGACCGGAAGATCTCTCGGCAAAAGACACTCATTTCTTGCTTGCCGGGATAATGGGCAACAGCAGGTGCGCGGGTTGCTTCGGCCCGACGTGCAGCGTCACCTTGCCGCCGAATGTCGAAAGCGGTCGATCCTCGATGTTGTCGTGACGGAACGGCCCGACGCCGAAATAGATCCGCCCCGTGACCGGCATCGAGGGCTGCTCGAAGCCGGGATAGACGTAATCTCTGCCGCGCACGGTGAGGCCGATGCGGTAACCTTTCGGCAGCACGATGCAGGTCGGCCAGATCTCCACGTCGAGTTCGTAGACTTTGCCCGGTTCAAGCGGCTGCACCTCGTCATGCGTGTGGTAGGGCCGGTAGGGCAGCGTACGCTTGGCATCGAGCTTTCTATGGGACGCGCGCAGCCAGCCAAGACCGATCGGCGTGTGCACGTCGTTCGAGCCTTGAAACGTGATCTCGCGCATGTCGCGGGGTGAAAACGCGAAGCACAAGAAAGATGTCCGCGTCTTCGGTATCGGACGACACGAACAGCTTGGCCGCGACCGGACCGGTGATCTCGGTTTCCGCTTCGACCGGCGGGGTCAGAAACGTCACCCCTTCGCCGAGCGCCTCATAGGTCGTGCTGCCGGCAGCGGATGACGGCTCAGGAGACAACTTGGAATCCGCCAGATCGAGATAGAATTTCGTCCACTGCGTACGCGCAAGCGGCCATTCGTTCTCGGCGCGCAGCACGAATTTCTCGCCGGGATGCCGGATGTTGAGCGACACGCGCGGCTGCTTGTCCCAGCCGGTGTCTTCGCCTTTGAGGAAGTGGCCGAAGAAGCGTTTCTGCAGGTTGACGCCGTAGTCGGTATAGAAGTGCGTGAAGTGATCGAGGCCATGCATCTCCAGCCACTTCTGCTCCGTTCCGGCCTGCAGAAATCCCTCGATATTGCCGCGCGGATGCAAGCCCACGCCGCCCCAATTGCCGGCAGAAAGGAGGGGCACCTTGATTTTTGAGACATCGGGCATGCGCTCGCGCCAGTAATCATCGACCAGCGTATGCTCGACGTAGTTCCTTCCCAAGTCGGCATGATTGGCCGCCAGCACCTCGTTCGGCAGCGTCTCAGGCCCTGAACACCACTCGCCATTGATCCGGCTGCGGAAATCGCGTTTGCCGCGGCCATGTTGACGAAGCAGCACCGTGTCTCGGTACCAAGTGTCGGCCATGATGCTCAGAATGCCGCCATGGCGGCCGAAATCGCGGTAATGGTCGGCCGCGCCTTCCCAAAGACAGATGGCGGCCAAATGGGGCGGCTGCAGCGGCGCCACCTGCCACTGGTTCATCGCGTAGTAGGAAATCCCGTTCAGCCCGATCTTGCCGCTGCACCACGGTTGTTCGGCCGCCCACTCGATGCAGTCGTAGAAATCCTTGGTCTCGCGTGGCGAATAGACGTCCATGTATCCCGGCGACCGGCCGGCCCCGCGCGAGTCCACGCGCACGCAGGCGTAACCGTCCGGAACCCACTTCTCCGGATCGACGGCTTCCCAATTCTGATATTTGTTCGACGTGCCCTGCACCGTCTCGGGATGCTTGTCGGTCATCACTTTCCATTGCGCCGGATAGCCGTCCTGCAAGTGCAGCCACTTGTTGTAGGGGCCGTAGTGCATGATGACCGGGTACTTGCCGTCGTCGGCCGGCCGGTAGACGTCGCAGCGAAGCACCAGACCATCGTCCATCGTGATCGGCACGTCCCAGTCGATCCGCATTCCATCGCGCAACTCGCTCTTGAAGCTTTCCATGTGTTTCTCGTCCCTTTGCGTTTATAGCCCGGGCGATTTTTTGAAGCCGCCCGGCATGAGCGGCGAGATGTGTCCTACCGGTGCCGCCGCCGTTGGTTCAGGCGCTGAGTTGCGGTTCGTTGCGGAAATTGTAGATCCGCATCCAGTCAGCTAGACGCGGTGCGCTGCGGCCGCTGGTAGAGCAGCCGTTGGCTGGCGCTCAAGCCCGATGCTGTGGCTGAGCTCGGCCATCGCTTCCGTTGTCTTGAGCAAGACGGCGTTGCAGTCGAGAACCAGCGCGCCGTCAACGTCCTTGAGATTCTCGCGGCGGATGATCGCATTGACCGTCGCGCACGCGGCCAGGATCACCTCGGCGCCTTGATTGGCCAACCGGCGCGCTTCGCTGATGAAGCGCTCGCGCATCTGCTCGGGGCTTTTGAACGCGTCCTGCACCTCGTTAAAGTCGATCCCGAGATCGCCAAACGGGATATGGCGCGCGCTCAAGCCGTATTCGAAAGCCTTACGATCGTAGTACTGAGCCTGTTTGGCGTGGAACGCGACGCCGGAAAACTTATCGCCATACATGCAGGCCATCAGCATCGATGTCTCGCCGAGACCAAAAACCGGAATCGACACCAACTCGCGAGCTTCCTGCATTGCCGGATCGAGGAAGCACCCGATCGCGATGGCGTCATAGCCTTTCGCGTCGGCCTGGATCAATCTTGTTGAGAACGCCGCCCGGGGCAAAGCTGTTCATCGCGACGATCGCATTGTAGTGCAGGTCCATGGAGCCATCGTCGACGCCGTTGATGTGAACTTCCGTGTCCGGGCGCTTGACGCTGTCGAGGTGCGCGGCCAGCGTGGTTCTATAATCGTGCAGGCGATGAATCGCAGTGCTGCTCTGCCACCATATTTTCATGATGTTGCTCCTCGCGCTTCGCCGTTGCCTGGAGGCTTCCAGGCCGGACTCGGCTACATTGATATAAACTAACTAGTTAGTCTACGGGCCAAGCTCATTTGCATGCGCTCTCCGAAAGCGAAAGCGCGCGCCGTCGCAACTTGGGACAGGCGCTCTGTCCGCAAAGCGGACACACGCCCCGGCCGCAAAGCTTCCGTTAGAGCGTATAGGGCCGATCGTCGGGACGGCGCCGCACGTAGCGGACGATCATATCGACGATATGATTTTCCCGCTGCCGCAGCCGCCGCGGCTTCATGACGTCGATATGAAATAATGCATTGAGGGTATGCTGGTGGGCGACGTAATAGGCGGAAAGGCTGGAAATGGAAATGTAGAGGTCGATCGGGTCGATGCCGCGCCGGAAGATGCCTTGCCGCACGCCTCTTTGCAGCAGATCGTTCAAGGCGCCGACGAGATGCTGGTACATTTCGCCGATCAGCTTTGATCGCTTGACGTGTTTGCCGCCGTGAAAATTTTCGCTGGCCAGCAGTTTTCCGTATTCGGGATGCTCGACCCAGATCGACATCAGAAGATGCACGAGCTGCCGCACGCCCGTTTCGGGATCCATCTGTTGCGCCAGGAATTCGCGCTGACGCTCGCGGATGGTCTGGTAAGCGGCCTCAAGCGCGGCGGTGAACAGCCGGTCTTTGTTGCCGATATGGTGATAGAGCAAGGTCTTGTTGATGCCTGAACGCCGCGCGACTTCGTCCACGCGCGCGCCATCCAGTCCCTTGAGCGAGAACTCGGCGATGGCCGCCTTGACGATTTTCTCGCGGGAGAGAGCCGCGGTGCGGCGCACCCGCTTGCCGCGCGTTGTCCTGTTTGCCTGTCGCACTTGGCTTTCTCCATTCACTTTCGACGCTTGCCGTTTACTGTGAGATCGGGCCATCGTCGTGGATGTCTTGCTGCGCGGTGTCGAGATAAAGCAACGGAACCGAGAAACCAATGGATGTCCGCCGCCCGTGTTGCAACATACTAACTAGTTAGTCTAAAACGTCCAAGCGGGCATCGCCGCTCGCAACCTGCCTGGCCATTGCGGAGTTCACGTCCATGAAGCCTGTACGCACCGCGCTCTTTGCTCCCGGGATCAAAGAGCGGGTGATGACCAAGGCGTTGGAAAGCAGCGCCGACGCCGTCATTCTCGACCTGGAGGACTCGGTGCCGCTCGCCGCCAAGGCCGAGGCGCGCACGCTGGTGGCCAAGGCCATCGACGGCGCCGCGGCCGCCCCATCGCATCCGGCGATCTATGTGCGGGTGAACGCTGCGACCTCCGGCCTGCTGATGGACGACCTTGACGCCGTGGTGCGGCCCGGCCTCGACGCCGTTCTGCTGTCGAAGGCGGAGAATGTCGAGGACGTGCAAAGCACCGCCGCCGCCATCGACCGCCACGAAGCGCAGCGCGGCATGAAGCCGGGGACCGCCGAGATCATCCTGCAGATCGAAAACGCGCTGGGCGTCTACAACTGCTTCAACCTGATCAAGGCCTCGCCGCGCGTGGCGGCGACCTGCTTCGGCAGCGCGCGCGACGGCGACCTGCAGACCGACCTCGGCTGCGCCTGGTCGATCGAGGGCACCGAATTGCTCTACGCCCGCTCCAAGGTGCTGCTCGATACCCGCGCCGCCGGCAGCACCATCTATCCGCTCGACGGCGTGTTCGCCGACCTCAACGATGAGGCCGGGCTGCTGGCGGATTCCCGCCTGTCGGCGCGCCTCGGCTATATCGGCCGCACCGTCATTCATCCCAAGCAGATCGCGCCGGTCAAAGCCGCTTACGCCGTGCCGGAGGCCGAGGTCGCCTACTACAAAAAGATCTCGGCCGAGTTCGCCGCCGCCGAAAAGGCCGGCGTCGCCGCGATCGCGGTCGACGGAAAGCTCGTCGACTACGCCATGGCGCAACGCGCCCGGCGGGTGCTCGAACTCGCCAATCTCGACGGACCGCGGTGACCCATGGATTTTTCGTTTTCGCCCGATCAGGAGGCGTTGCGCGCGCACGTACGAGAACTGCTCGACGACGTCTGCCCGCCGGAATACGCCGAGCAATGCGACAACGACGCGCGCCCGCCGCGCGAAGCCTACCAGGCGCTCGCCAAGCAGGGCTGGTTCGGCCTTCCGATTCCGGCCGAGTACGGCGGCACTGGTGGGTCGGCCATCGATCTTGCCATCCTGCTGGAAGAGTGCGGCGGGCATTTCGAAGAGCTGGCGATATGGCTGTTCCGCACCCTCACCTACGGCGGCTACGCCGTGCTGCGGGACGGAACGCCGGAGCAGAAACGGGAGCTGCTGCCCAAGGTGGTGCGCGGCGAATTGTCGTTCTGCTTCGGTCTCACCGAGCCGGCGTCCGGCTCCGATGCCGCCGCACTGACCACCCGCGCCAAAGCCGTCGACGGCGGCTTTGTGATCGACGGCCAGAAGGTTTTCACCTCGGGCATGGACATCAGCGATTATTGCCTGCTGGTGGCGCGCACCTCGACCGGCGAGAAGAAGCAACAGGGCATCACCACTTTTCTCGTCGATACCAAGTTGCCCGGCATTGAGGTGCGCAAGATCAAGACGCTGGGTCAGCGCGCTATCGGCACGACGCAGGTGTTCTATAGCGGCGTGAAAGTGCCGGCCTCGGCGGTGCTCGGCGAGGTCGACCGCGGCTGGGAGGCGGTCGATTCCTACCTGTGGTACGAGCGGCTTTGCCTGTCCGCCGCGCGCACCGGGGCGGCTTCCGCGGCGTTCGAGTACGCGCTCGATTACGCCAAGAACCGCAAGCAATTCGGCCGGCCGATCGGCCAATTCCAGGCCATCTCGCACAAGCTCGCCGACATGAAGGTCATGCTCGATGTCTCGCGCACGCTGGTCTACCGCTTCGCGTGGCTGTTGTCGCAAGGCCAGGCCACGCGCAGCGACGCGGCGGTGCTCAAGCTCTACACCGGCGAAACCTACAAGGCGGTATCCGATCTCGGGCTGCAGATTCTCGGCGGCTACGGCTACTGCATGGAATATCCGTTGCAGCGCTTCTTTCGCGACTCGCGGCTCGCCACTATCGGGGCAGGAACGTCGGAGATTCAGCGCAACATCATCGCGCGCAGCCTCGGACTTTAATTCAACGAGCCGCCGCCTAGGCGCGGATTTTCGGGAAGGCACGGCATGTCGCATCCGCTCGAAGGCGTCAGAATCCTGGAGCTCGGCCAGATCATCGCCGGCACCTACGGCTGCCAGGTGCTGTCGGACCTCGGCGCCGAGGTGATCAAGATCGAGACGCCCAACGGCGATCTCGGCCGCATCCCATCGGTCGCGCCATATCGGGGCTTGAGCGGCCTGTTTCTCACCTTCAACCGCAACAAGCAGAGCGTCGTCATCAATCTCAAGAACGCGGCCGGGCGCCAGCTGTTCTACGATCTGGTGAAGGTCTCCGATGTGGTGCTCGACAATTTCCGCCCGGGCGTGCTCGAGCGCCTGAAGATCGATTATCCGACGCTGAGCGAAATCAATCCGCGCATCATCCAATGCTCGGTCACCGGTTTCGGCGGCGAAGGCGAATACGCCGACTATCCGGCGCTCGACCTCAATATCCAGGCCATCAGCGGCCACATGGCGATCACCGGCGAGCCCGGGCGTCCGCCGGTGCGCGTCGGCATTCCGCTCGCCGATATCAGCGGCGGCATTTACTCGGCCAAGGGAATCCTGGCCGCGCTTTACGACCGCGAGCGCACCGGAAAAGGGCGTTACATCGAGGTCTCGATGTTCGACAACATGCTGCATCTGATGACCTACATCGGCACGATGTGGCTGACCGCCGGCGTGGTGCCGCAGCCGCCCGGCTCGGCGCACGACTATTCCGTTCCCTGGCAGGCTTTCGCGACGTCGGACGGCTACATCGTCGTCGCCACCCGGCAGGAGGACTTCTGGCGCAAGCTGTGCACCATCCTCGATCATCCCGATCTTGCCACCGATCCCCGCTTTGACGGCAATGCGAACCGGGTGAAGAACCGCGCCGTGCTGGTGCCGATGCTGGAAGAGATTTTCCACACCCGCACCTCCGCCGATTGGCTGAAGCGCTTACGCACCGCCGACGTGCCGGCGGCGCCGGTCAACAATGTCGATGCCGCCTTTGCCGAGCCGCCGGTCGAGGAGCGCGAGATGATCGTCGAATACGATCATCCGCAGGTCGGCAAAGTGCGGCTGCCTGGCAATCCCATCAAGATATCGGGCATGGGCGAGACGATCTCGCGCCCGGCGCCGATGCTGGACGAACACACCGATACGGTTCTGCAGACACTGTTGCGGCTTTCCGCCGACGAGATCGCCGCCTTGCGCAAGGACGGCGCAATCGGCGAAGCCAAAACCAAATGACGATTCAATAAAGGAAAGCGTGTGATGCGAGGGCTCTATTGGGAAGAGTGGGAGATCGGTGCGGAATTTGAAAGTCCCGCGCGCACGATCACCGAGGCCGACATCGTGATGTTCGCCGGTCTATCGGGCGACTACAATCCGCTGCATATCAACGAGGAGTACTGCAAGACGACGCAGTTCGGCGGCCGCATCGCGCACGGGCCGCTGGTTTACGCCATTGCCGCCGGCCTGATATTCCAGCTTCACCTTTACGACGACACGCTGATCGCCTTTCTCGGTTTCGACAGCCTGAAGTTCACCAAACCGGTCAAGCCCGGCGACACCGTTCACGCCCGCATCAAGGTGATCGAGAAGCGCGAAACGTCGAACCCCGAGCGCGGGGTGATGAAGCGCGAACTCAAAGTCATCAATCAACGCGGCGAAGTGGTGCAGGAGGCGCTGCAAGCCTTCCTGCTCAAGCGCAAGCCGGCCGCGTAGACAGCGGCCGAAAAAGCAGTCCTAAGTCATAGAAAAACTGGCGCGCCCGAATCGCGGTAGGGACGCCCATTACTGAGCGCCCCCCGCACAGAACCGTACGGGCCCAATTCGGGCATACGGCTCCCACCTTGGGTGTTTGACGGCGAAACGCCGTTCCGGCCAGGGGTGGAGGATTCTTGGTTGGGGAAGCCAGTCGTTTGCCAGTTGCGTGAACCGCTCCCAGGTCATGCCGTCCTTCTGGCTGCGTCGCCGCAGCGAACGTTGCCAGAGTTCAGCGACAAAGTGGCGGAACGCGTGAAGCGCGCGACTGTTTGTCGGCACGGCATGGTAGTTGAAGTAGCCGCTGACGACCTGCCGCAGCCATTTCCCCTGTACGGGTATCGGCTGATGCATGCGCCGCCGCATCTCCTGTTTGATCGCTCTCAACTTCGCCCGCGTGCGATCGCGCCGGGTCTTCCGCTTGAGCAGGAAGGTACCCCGGCGGGATTTGCCACAGATGAAGGTGAAGCCCAGGAAGCTAAAGCTCTCCGGTTTGCCAAGCCCACGCTGAGCGCGCCGGTTCGCCGCAAAGCGACCGAACTCGATCAGTCGGGTCTTGTCCGGATGGAGCGACAGCGCGAACTCCTCCAACCGCTCACGCATCGCATCCAGGAAGCGGCGGGCGTCAGTCTCGTGCTCGAAACCCACGATTATATCGTCGGCATAGCGCACGATGATCATGTCGCCCGTAGCCTCGCGCCGTCGCCAGCGCTCGGCCCACAGATCGATGACGTAGTGCAGGTAGATATTGGCAAGCAGCGGTGAGATCACCGATCCTTGCCCCGTCCCCCTGTCACTGTTTATCACGACGCCGTCTTCGAGGACGCCCGCCTTGAGCCATTTCTGGATCAGGCGGATGATGCGCGGGTCGCCGATCCGGTGCTCTACGAAGCGGACGAGCCAATCATGGCTCACCCTATCGAAGAACGACTGGATATCGGCGTCCAGTATGAAGTTCACTTTCTTGCTGTCGATCCCGATACAGAGCGCGTCAAGCGCATCATGCGTGCCACGTCCTGGCCGGAACCCGTACGAGAACCCGAGGAAGTCCTCCTCGTAGATCGCGTTCAGCACCGCGACCGTCGCCCTCTGGACGATTTTGTCTTCGAGAGCAGCGACCGCGAGCGGGCGCTGCCGGCCGTCCGGCTTCGGTATGTACACTCGCCGGCTTGGCAGTGCCCGGTACGCTCCCCGGTGGAGTTGCGCATGCAGAACCTCAAGATTGCGTGCGAGGTTCGCATTGTACTCCTTCCATGTCAGGCCATCCACACCAGCAGCGGCGTCCTCCTTGAGTTCATCAAACGCGTCCTCAAGTAGGTCGATGGTCAGATGGTGGAAGAGCGCAGTGAACTTCTCCTTCTTCCTTTGCCTTGCGGCTTGCCGTATGCGGTCCAGCGCCTGTGACACGTTTTCCCGGTCCTGCGCCCGGCACGTGCTTTGCTGGCTCACATTTCCCTCGGCCTCCGCCCTTGGCTCCACCGGCTCCGCAGCGGATTGCTCCGCCTTGTTCGTCGGCTTCCCTGCTACTATGGCGGAGTCTGACTTCTCGTGCCCGTGCGTCATCGACTACGGCTCCTCGCCTTCCCGATGCGGACCGGTACGACTTAGCCGCCGGCCAGACGCGAGATCTCCCGGTTCCCGTGCAAGGAGCGTCGGCACATGCCAGGGTCTCTGACCACGCCGGGTTGCCCGAGCACTCGCATTGACGTGCTCGACCATGTTGCCTTCCGCTATCTCTACAGCGTCGGCACCCAGGATATTCCTATCGCGGCTCAATGGCTGGCCTGTGCCATCCCCTGCCGACGCTTCACCGCTGGCCTCGCGGCCCACAATGCACGGCTCGGGGACGATGCGGTTCGCTATTCCTTCATCGTATCGGACTTTCACCGACTACTCCTTGCCGGTCTCCCGGCGCACAGAGATTCGAACTCCTGACCCCCAGATTCGTAGAAATGTGGTAGCTGAAACCGGCTTCGCCGCCAAAACCCATATAGAACGCTCGAATCAAAAGATTTTTCGCTTATTTATTGCCCTTCTTGATAGGACTGATTACCCTGACTTTCAGCGATTCAGGGCTTTCTTGAATTCGATTTCACGTCAATGGCGCGTCAACCGTGCGGCTGACCAGGACCACCTTACAAAACATGCGCCCCGATGGCGGGCGGCATGAATGGAACGATGACGCCCTGCCCGGCCTTTGGCTCACGCTGTTGCCGAGCGGCGTCCGCACGTGGTCGGCGCGCTTCAAATTTCAAGGTCGCGACCGGCGATTGACTATTGGCCGCTGGCCTCAGGTTGATGTTGAAACCGCGCGGAAGGCAGCAACGGCCGCGTTTCGAAAGGTCGCGCTCGGTATCGATCCCCAAGCCGAGAAGATCGGCGCCCGTAATCGCGCTCGCGCGGGATTGGACCGTATCGAATTATTCGGCGCGGTGTTCGAACGATATTTGAATCAGCACGTCCGACGCCACTTGAAGCCCAGCACGCAAAAGGAAATCGAGCGCATGGCGCGGCGGATCATTATTCCGCGTCTTGGGCGGCGCACGATCAATGAAGTTGAGCCGCGTGAAATCAAGGCTTTGATATCTGCGCAAGCACCGATGACCGGCAACCGCGTTCATTCGCTTTTGCTGGCGTTTTACAATTGGGCGAAGTCGGAATTGATCGTGACCACCAACCCGGTTGCTGGCATCAAGAAGCCGACGCCAGAGAAATCGCGCGACCGCGTTCTAAGTGATCTCGAATTGCGTTGGTTCTGGCGCGGCTGCGACAAGCTTGGCTTTCCATTCGGATATATTTTCCAACTCTTATTGCTGACTGCCGCCAGACGCAATGAAGTCGGCGGCATGATGATTGGCGAGCTAAACCGGGCGGCGAATTTGTGGACGATTCCGCCTCAAAGGACGAAAAACGGACGCCAACATATCATTACGATCACGCCACCCTTTGAGAAGATATTGGACAAGGTTCCATACTACGGAGATTTCATTTTCGGCCGCAAAACGCCGCCTTCCGGTTGGTCGAAAGCCAAAGCGCGCCTGGACCGGATCATAACTGAAATTGCTGCCAACGAATTTGAGCAACCGCCGGCCCCTTGGCGGCTTCATGATCTGCGAAGAAGCGCCGCAAGCGGAATGGCGAAGATCGGCATTGCACTGCCGGTCATCGAAAGATGTTTGAACCACGTAAGCGAAAGCTTCGGTGGGTTAAAAGGCGTTTATCAGCGCCACGAATTTAGCGATGAGGTAGCCGCCGCGTTTAAGGCCTGGGCCAAACACATCTCTAAGATTGTCGGCTAGGCGGCGCGGCGGCGCGACCTTCATGTCGTCGGGCGGCTACCATCATCACGTCGGCGCCAATACGTGGCGCTCCCCCGGCGCCAGCCTGCGCGATCTGAATCGCGCAGGCCTTGCGTGGTTCGCGTTCGAAGCCGAGGACGACAAGGCCTATGATGCGTCTGCCGCGAAGCTCAAGGCCGCCGGCATTCCCACAAGCAACGGCACGAACGGACTGGAATTCGCCGCTCGCACCGACTTGTCCCGTATGCGGCACGAAGAACCGCATGACCTATGCCCGTTGCAATCGTGCGACGTGCCCGCGCTTTGCCGTGCCCGGCGATCCACTTCCACAATCACCCAAGGTGAACACGCTGTTCACGGATGACGCCTACTGGAGACGACAATGGACGCGCGTGATCTTCGATCCCCTACCGGGCCGCCTTACGCCGCGCCCGCGTTGGGAGGTGATCTTGGCGTGGGGTGCGTTCGTGGCCGTCGCTGCTTGGCTAGTTGCGATTGTGGTGGGGGCACTGCCATGACACCGAAAGCCAAGGCGGCGCTTGAAGCCGCGCGTGAATTGATTGATGTAGAGTGCGAATCGGATTACGCGGATCGGGTCTTGCGCCAGATCAGCGAGGCGCTTGCCGAATTCACAAGCAAGGAAGAGCTTGACCGCGCCCGCGTGATCGCCGCATGGGCCGCCAAGCAAATCCCACCCGGCATAGTCGCAGACACCCTAACCGATCCAGCCAACCCCTATCACAGCGAGCTAGTGGCGGCCATTGCTGCGATCATACGGCGCTTCGAGCATCTTAAGGATCACGGATAGCAGCGGGCTTCCGTTCGCGGACTTGATCAAGTGCCCCGCTGCTTAGGGGCAGGGTGTACGCCGCACCCTGCCCCGCTCTTATATGTAAGACAAATCGTAGTTAGACTGTGACCTGCCATTGAACTTTCATCCAGCGGCGGTTAGAGCCTCAGCCAATGTTACGCCCTTCGGCGCGGTGAGTGTACCGGCATAAGCTGCCGGCGTTTTATATCCGAGCGAGGAGTGCGGCCTCGCGGTGTTGTAGTCGGTGACCCAGGCGGCGATGAGCTGGCGGGCCTGATCGAGATCGATGAACAGGCTCTCATTGAGAAGCTCGTCGCGCATCCGGCCGTTGAAGGATTCGATGTAGCCATTCTGCATCGGCTTCCCCGGCGCGATGTAATGCCATTCCACCCGATGATCCTTTGCCCAGCTCAGGATCGCGTTTGAGGTGAACTCGGTGCCGTTGTCAGAGACGATCATCTGAGGCTTGCCACGCGCATCGATGAGCGCCGTGAGTTCGCGTGCAACCCGTTTGCCCGAAATCGAGGTGTCAGGGATCGCCGCCAGGCATTCGCGCGTCACGTCATCCACGATGTTGAGGATGCGAAAGCGGCGGCCCAGGGCGAACTGGTCATGGACGAAGTCGAGCGACCAGCGCGCATTGACTTTGGCCTCGACCAGGATCGGCGTGCGTGTTCCGACGGCTCTGCGCCGAGCCTTGCGCTTGCGGACTGTCAGCCCTTCCTCCCGATAGAGCCGATAGATGCGGTTGATGCCTGACGGCTCGCCCTGTTCCCGCAGCAGGATGAACAGCCGCCGGTAGCCGAACCGGCGTCGCTGATTGGCGAGATCGCGCAGACGGGTGCGCAGCTCGAGATCGGGTGGCCGGCGTGAGCGATAGCGGATCATCTTGCGATCGGCGGCAACGAGGGTGCAGGCCCGGCGCTCGCTCATCTCAAACACGTTACGCAGATGAGCGACAGCCTCGCGCTTGGCGGCGGGCCCTACCATTTTTTTGTCAGAAGCTCCTTCAGCGCCGCCTGGTCGAGCATCGACTCTGCCAGAAGCTTCTTCAGCTTGCGGTTCTCGTCTTCCAGCGACCGCAGACGCTTGGCGTCCGATACGTCCATGCCGCCGTACTTGGCCTTCCAGTTGTACAGCGTGGCTTCCGAGATGCCGTGCTTGCGCGCCAGATCGGCCGTCTTCGCACCGGCCTCGTGCTCGCGCAGAACCGCAATGATCTGCTCTTCCGTGAACCTGATCCGCTTCATCGTCCGTCCCCTTATTGAGGCC
>CAVXGN010000035.1:0-30299 GCA_963761245.1 uncultured Alphaproteobacteria bacterium
TTTGTTGTTCTCCCTCGTTCGCCGCCAGTTGAGGCCGGGCTGGCTCACGTCACCAGAAACAAAGTTGAGGTGGTTATCAGCGTGGACATTTGTTCTGGACAAGCGCCAACGTCTAATGAGATGCGTGGGCTGAGTATTGCGCCAAAGCTGCAAGCATGGGTGCTTAAGTGATCCCGCTGCGTAAATGAGGAAAACAACACGCCTATGGCAAAAAAGACATTGCCAAAGCGGCGTAGTGCAGGCGGCCGCTTTCTGCGGTCCCCGGGCTCTCCGTGGTGCTAGCAGGCTTGGGCGCACAAGCGCCCGGGCGATCATGTTGTCGGTCGCATTCCTGCAAATCGATTTGCTTCCGCCTTGGGGTAATGTCCACGCAAACTTTGCGATCCCGTCCGGGGCTTTCGCAGTGGGGACGTTATGCAAAACGGCTTGGGCTTAACGACGCGCTGGTTCTCAGGCGGGCGGTGGTGGCGGCTCTATAACGCCGGTGTAGATAAACTCGTAGAATTCATCGACCGTGATTTCGTCAGCCGGGCGATTGCTTCTTTGCGTGCGTTACGCGCGCTATTACCAGTCGTGCGCGATTTACCTTATTTCTGGCGATTAGCAATGTTGCGTCAATGTCGCCGCCGAAATCGAAGTTTTGGTGATCACGCTCGCGATCTCTCGCACGCGGGCTTGAACACGTTATGTTGCTTGAATTGATAGTGGCCGACGAGCAACGCCGTGCAAAGCCGGTTAAGCGGAAGAACCCCGGCAAGCCGTACATGGCGGGGCTGGCCGAAAGTTCCGGACCGCCTCGTGGCACGAATGGAGCGGTGAGTTTCCGTTGAAGACTTTGCGTATCGGCCCGTCGGTCAAGACCACTCCGGGTTCTGTTCTGGGATTTTGCCGATGCGGCGCGGGCCGATCTGGGTCTACGGGATCAGCCAATCGACTATCAGGTTCGCTCGGCAATTTCTTCGATTTGCTAGATGCTTTGTAAAACCCCCCGAAATAGTCGCAAAGTTCCGGGGGTTTCTGACCTCCAATTGATCCGCCTGCATTCTAGCTTGTCCCCATGGTCAACCGCGCACGCTGCGCGTTTCATGGGAGACACGCCGAATGGAAACCAAGGTCGCTTCACGATTAGCGAGGCCGTAAAATTCGGCCCGCTCGGACGGACCGCAATGTATGCCGCGATCAAGGCGGGGAAATATCGCTCACAAATTCGGGCGGCGTACGTTTGTCCTCGCGTCCGATTTCGACGGCTTTTTGAACGGCCTGCCCAAAATCGGCGACGATCCGCTTCCGCGTCAAAAATGACGAGGCGCCGCTTGACCAAACCAGAAAGCCGGAAAATGAGCGCGCCGCCGCCCGCGCTCGCAGTGGCTTTTGTCACGGCGGAACAGTGAGAACAACCATGAGCAAAACAGCACCAACAGCGCAAACAAACCAAGCACCCGCAACCCATGACGCCAGTAATCCATGGCTCGAAGCCGCAGCGGAGGCCGGCAGCGATCTCGGCCGCTTGCTCAAATTCGTCAAAGGTAAATGGGAAATTGGCGACGACACCGTGCCCGAGGGCGCCGAATACGTCGTGCACCTCGATCAGCTGGGCGAGGCTGGGTGAAGTTCGAGGACAGCAAGGTAGTTGATCGTCTGATCGGCAAAGTCGCCGACGGTTTCAAACCACCGAAACGCGAAGAGTTGGGTGATACCGATCGCACCAGCTGGAAGGAAAAAGACGCCAATGGACAGCCGCGTGATCCGTGGGTGTCGCAGTGGTTTGTGCCCATGATCGCCGTCGAAACCGGCGATTTCGTCACCTTCGTCACCGGCTCGAAAGGTGGTGCCGCGGCAGTGGCAGGCCTGTGCCGCGTCTACGGCCACAAAAACCGCGAGGGCATGTTGCCGATCGTGGCGCTGCGCACGCGCAGCTACAAGCACCAGCAGACGGCAGGATCGAAACGCCTGATTTCGTGATTGTGGGTTGGGAAGGTGGGCCCGGCAAACAGCGACGGCGGTCATTCCGCCTAATGGAAATAACGGAACAGCCGCCGTCGTCGACGCATGAACGACGCGATTCCCTTCTGATCCAGAAAACCTGCGGGTCGCCGTTCCAGCGGCGGCCCGCATTTCAACATGGGTGGTAACATGGTGGACAATAGTGCCGGTCACCTCAATTTACAAACCCTCCCTCGCGCGCTTGGCGGCGAGGTGCGCACGCCAGGTCCGGGCGCCGGGTCCCGGTCATTCCGCCGCCGATCGCAGCCTTGCGGTAAAGCTCGATCCAAACGCGCCGGACGGTTTTGTCGTCCACACCCACAGCGAGGCCGACGATCCGATCGCTTGCAAAGACTACGTGCGCGAGAAAGCCTACCTGCCGGCCTTCAAACCTAATGGCCGCAAACCGGTTACCGACGACGTGATCGAAAAGGCGGTCATGGCGGCCGTCATGGGACAAAATCGCAGCGACAAGCCGGACGGCCGGGTGGTCGCGACCTACGAATACTACGACGCCGACGGCACCTTGCTCTACCAAGTGGTGCGACACGATCCGAAGAGCTTCCGCCAGCGCCGGCCGGATGGCCACGGCGGCTGGATATGGAAGCTTGAAGAGCGCCGCGTGCTCTATCGCTGGCCTGAGCTGCTCAAATACCCCGATGGCACCGTATTTTTTACCGAAGGCGAGAAAGACGCCGACCGCGTTGCCTCGCTCGAGCTATGCGTCACGACTGTTGCCTGGGGGAAATGGACAGACGAATGCGTCAAGGCGTTCGCCGGCCGCGACGTGCTGATCCTGGAAGATAACGACACGGCCGGCCACAAACGCGCGCTGGCGGCGGCCACCGCCTTGTTTGGCACCGCCTCAACAATCCGCATCGTCCAACTGCCCGACTTGCCGGACGGCGGTGACGTGTCAGATTGGTTTGACGCCGATCCTAACCGCACGGCCGAGCAACTGATCGAGATTTGCTTCAGCGCGCCGCTGTGGACACCGGACGCCGCCGACGCCAACGCAGCGACGGACACGCCATTGCCGCCGCTGCCGTTTATCAACCTGAGTGCGTGGCAAGATCAGCCCGTGCCGGCGCGCGCCTGGGTTGTGCAAGATCGCATTCCGCAAAAAAGCGTCACCTTGCTTTCCGGCGAAGGCGCGATCGGCAAAAGCATACTCGCTTTGCATCTGTCGACCGCGATCGTCCTGGGCCGCGATTGGCTTGGCGCGCTGCCTGAGCCGGGCGCCACACTCGTCGTTTGCTGCGAGGATGACTCCGACGAGCTATGGCGCCGGCTCGATCGTATCCGCGCCCATTACGGCGCCAGCTATGGCGAGCTGAAAGACCTGTACCTACTGACGCTCGCTGGCCAGGAAACTATCATGGCGGCACCTGATCGGGGCGGCCTAATCCAACCCACGACGCTGTTTAGGCGGTTGATCGAGGCCGCCTGCGATCTGCAGCCGCGCCTCATCGTGCTCGACAATGCAGCCGATATCTTCGCCGGCAATGAAAACGATCGCGCGCATGTGCGGCAATTTATCAGCCTGTTGCACGGACTGGCGCTGGCCGCCAATTGCGGCGTACTGCTCACCTCACACCCTTCATTGACGGGGATCAGCAGCGGCACCGGCTTGAGCGGCTCGACGGCCTGGAATGCCTCTGTGCGATCGCGGCTCTATTTCAAGCGCGCCACGACCGACAAAGACGAAGAGCCGGACCCGGACCTTCGCGTGCTTGAGGTTATGAAGGCCAACTACGGGCCTGTCGGCGAAACGATAACTTTGCGCTGGAAGGACGGCCTATTTTTGCTGGTGGCCAGCGTCAGCAACCTGGAAAAGCTGGCGGTCGAGCAGAAGGTCGATGAGCTGTTTTTAGAGCTGCTTGACCGCTTTCAGGACCAAGGCCGGGCCGTCAGCGATAAGCCGAAGGCCAATAGCTTCGCGCCCACCGCCTTCGTGGCCACGCGCGAAGGCAGGAGCGTCCGTAAGGTCGAATTTGCCGCCGCAATGGATCGGTTGTTTCAGGCCGGCAAGATCGTCAACGAAAACTACGGCCCGCCGTCCCGCGGGTGGTCAAAACTGGTGCGAAAATGACCTGCACCGCACCCTGCACCGCATGCCACTTTACCTGCACCGCATGCCCGGCGAGGGGGGTGTGTCCTGTCCCCCCATACCCCCCCCCCTGCGGTGCGGACAGGGACCGCACATTGCACCGCAGATGCGGTGCAGGTGCGGTCCTGCCGCTAGTGGCCGCTTTTACAAGTTCTATTTCAGCGCTGCTCGCGCGATGCGGCAAGGGGTGGCGACGCTGCAGCCGGGCGAGTTGAATGGTCGCGTTGTTGATCTGTGGCGCGCGGGGTGAGGCCGGCGTCCGTGGTGACAGGCTGTTGCCACGGGCTAGCAAACGAGCGCGATCCGTCCTCGGGGACGTGTCGA
This sequence comes from uncultured Alphaproteobacteria bacterium, assembly GCA_963761245.1. Taxonomy (GTDB): domain Bacteria; phylum Pseudomonadota; class Alphaproteobacteria; order Rhizobiales; family Xanthobacteraceae; genus Pseudolabrys. The sequence goes on from CAVXGN010000035.1 coordinate 4,418, forward strand.
CTTTCCCGCTCACCTTCATGTCGATCAGCAGATCGCCAGCGCGGCCTTCGGCTGTAATATTGAGTAACAGCCTTTGACCCAATTTCTGTGCAGATCAAGTTGCCGTGCTTGATCTCACATGCCAGCCTCGACGGCATGTCACCTCGACCCGAGCGTATGACTGAGTTGCGCGACCTAGCGCTGACGGTAGTCAAGGCGCGCGGTCGGGTGATGCCGTTTGCTGGTGGGCCGCCGAGGCTGGTTTATCGCGAGGGCAAAGGTCGGCGCTGCTTCACTATCGCCTATCGCATGCTGGCAAAGCGAGGGTGCTACGACCTCGATGTCACGACCCGCACGGGCCTGATGAAGATCGAATGGTCAGACGAGGGCCGCGTCGACGTTGTGAGCTACAAGCCAGGCGTCTGGGAAAGCCGGCTGGGCGATCTTTCGTACAACGTGACCGCCCGTGGGCGGGTGCCACCTGCGCTGGTTTTGAGCGAAGATTGAGCGGCGATGACCGGCTCGCTCTCCGCGATCATCCCGCCGACATGGTCTGCCTCGCGTGCGAACGTTGCGGGCGCGCTGGGCAATACCGCAAGGCAACCCTGATCGCGCAATATGGCGCCGACATCGCGCTGCCGGACCTGCGGCATGAGAGCGCCAAGTGCGATCAGTATCGAAAACTCGGGGCGGCTTGCGCGGTTCAATATGTTGGCTTAGCCGGGCAGGTGAAAGCGCCAGCTTTCGGATATGGGCTGTGAGCCCCGGGGGGGCGCAACTACGGTCTGACGGGGAGGCCAGTCATGAGGTCAATGATCGTGGCAGCTGCCGTGGTGGTCATGAGCGCAGCGGCAGCGCATGCAGCAGAGGTGTGGAGTTGTAGCTACCGCTCGGTCCCCGATAACCGGCCCGTGATCAGTCGCTTCGAGGTGTCGCCGCCGGACTTAGTAGAGCTAAAATTTCACCAAACGTATCACATTGAACAAAACAATAACTACGGGATAGTCGCCACATCAGCGATATCGGAAATTGAGCAGGGTTACACACAGCCAACTGTTGGGGTCGTTAGTATCGTCATCAACAAGAGGACCGGCGAATTTTGGTGGGTCACTGCAATCACTGGAATGCCGGCCGCTGTGAACCAACCCGCTCACGGCAGATGCATCAAAGAATAGACGAAGGGCATGATGGATCCCGCGCTTTCGCAACGTCAAGTGCGCCTTTACGTTTGTCGAGTTCTGCTATCGTTGCATCACAGAGGGCGGATGGTGCAGGCTTGCCGGCATGGCTAGCAGCAAAACGTTTACCCGCGTGACTAGCGCCGATAAGGAAGAGCTAGACGCCTATTTACTTGAGTGCAGCAGCTACGAGCGCGGCCCCCGGCTTGTGACGGCTATGATGAAGGCAAATTCGCCGGCAGAGTTGGTGCAGCTGTTTCTTGAGTGGGGCAATATGTGTGACGCGCCCTGGGACTGGCGCATCCGGTATGCCGACCTATTACGGGCAGCTCTAAAGCAGGTGCCGTTGTGTGATCTGCTGCCGGCTGCCGAGCGCGCCTGGTACGACAAGCTCGACCCGCTCATCCAAATTTATCGCGGCTGCGAAAGAGGGCGCGAGCGCGGCTTGTATTGGACAACCGATCAGCGCGTTGCGCATGGTTTTGCGATCGGCCAGCGTTGCATTAACGACATGCCGACCGTCGTGCGCGCCTTCATTCCGAAACCGCATGTGCTCGCGCTCTTTGTGTCGCGCGAGGAATGCGAGATCGTCGTCGATCCCCGCCACCTGCGCCGCCTCGAGGTGGTCGCAACGCCGCCGCAGGGCTCGTGGTAGCTAATGCTTCGTCGATCATCACCTTGGCCGCCATCTCCGCAGCATCCGAGCCGTCGCGATCATGGATGACCTTGAGATAGGCGATGACATCGTCGGCGCTGTCGATGCGATTGAAAGCCATGATGTGCTACAATGCGCTCGCTGGGCTGCGGTTGACTAGACGAGACAGTCGACCGCATCCACCAACCCTTGAAGATTACGCCAGCAATGGCGGCTGGCGCTTTGAGAAATGGTCCAAAGTTGATGGAACAATTATACAGAGTTGAACTGCCAGCGAAGATTTTCGAGCGTGGTTTCTGGTTGTATGCGTGGAAAATCGTCGGGCCGAGCGGCGAACGCTTTTGCTATATCGGGATGACGGGGGACGTAACAGGCGTTGCCCAGTCGCCATTTGGGCGCGCGAGCGGTCATTTCGGCAATAACAATGCCACCAATCAAATTCGACGCTACCTTGAAGAACGGAGCATTGATCCGGAAAAGTGCCAAAGCTTTAAATTCATATTCTATGGTCCGTTGTTTCCGTATGAGCACCATGACCGCACCCAACCACGGCACCCAGATTTCAATGAAAGCCGGAGACGGGTTGAGATGCTGGAAAGGCACCTAATTCAGGAAGTTAAGGGAGCCGGACATGAGATGCTGAACCGAGATATTCGGACAGTTAATGGGCCCGACGATCCTCTATGGGATGGCGTCCACACAGCCTTCACCAAAGAACTTGCCCTTTCACATTGGAAATGATGGCTGCCGTCAGACTGTGCCACTAGCCGGTAGATAGGAATAAAAAGGTTCGCCGGGACACGCGCGCCCACTGGGGCGCGCCCGAGCGCTCGATAGGTCTTGGCTTCAACCTAATTTTCGACGGCCAACATCATGGCCAATGAGAGTAGAGAGGCCGCCGACTGAGGCGGCCTCGTCGATAAAACAATGGCGACGTTTCTACCTCGCTACGCAATAAGGCTGCTCGGCCCCCGGGTGGCATAGTCCTGGCCGGCAGGCACGAGCGCACTGCGCTTTTTTGTAGCCCCGGTTGGCGCACCCATTCAGACAAGTCTGGCGATCGACCGTGGTTGCCAGGGCGGCCCCGGCCTTTGAGTCGCCCCTCTGCGCGGCAATATGGGCTTTCGACAGGCTCAAGGTTCGTTCGGCTGCAAAAGTGGGACCCGGCAGCAGCGCGGCTAGCAGGACGACGAACAGTACAAAGCGCAAAACGGCTCTCCTTCGCGGTCATGGTTGGCAGGATGGATGAAGGCGGATAGGCGCACTCGCCCGATCAAACGCGCGCGCCTGAGCCTTGTTCCAGCAAAAAGAGCCATCGTCAATTTCAAAAAGGGCCATCATTCTAGACGGAGCCCTAATTTTCGACGGCCACCATTCGTGAGTTATGACTTTGACCGCAAACGCGGTTCGGGCGTGGATTTATTAGATCGCAGCAGCAATGGGAGAGCGGCCTAATGGGATATCGCCGCAATCGTGATCAGCGTGATAGCCGCAGCGAGTACAGCGCCGATAAGGGTGTTGCTGACCTTTGGCGTATCAATCGCGCTCAGGTGGCTTTGGTAGACCGCCCTAGCGACATTCGATACATTCTCTCTATTAGCCAACTCACCGCAATTTTCGCATTCGAAACTATCAATATCGGGGCTGGGAAAATTCCATTCGCTTTTCACGTAAGCCATTGGCTTGCCGCACTTTGGACAAATCGGCAGTGGGGGCACAGACATGGTAAAAATAATAATCAGCGAGGCCTGAATCGCATTGATGCACCTCAAAGGTTTAGAATGCTGACGCTGGTCGCCCGACGAATTGAAAGTTTTTCATGAACAAACTCTTAACCGCCAATGGCGTCGCCGAAGTGCTCGGCATACACCGCCGGGTCGGTCATGCTGCGGCTTGGGGATGTTCCGCCTGATGGCTCGGTGCACGGCCACGACGCTTGGACGTTGCGCACGTTCTGGCGGGCGAGCGAATGCCGCAGGAAAAACGCCGGCGCGTTGAACGGCGACGGCGGCATCGATGACACCGGCCATGGTAGCTACAGCGCTGAGCGTGCCCGCTGGGTCGCAGAAAAAGCACTGCTCGCCGAGCTGCAGCGTCTTGAGCGCGAGCGCGGCTCGCTGTTGGAAGCCGAGGCCGTTGAGCACGAATGGTCGGACGTTTTGCGCACCGTGCGCGCCGGCATGTTGGCGGTGCCGTCGCGGGTGGCGCAGCGGCTGCCGCACCTCACCGCGCATGACGTGAGCGAGATCGACAGCGAGATCAGGGCGGTGCTGGCGGAGATCGGCACAAGTTAGGGGAATGTCGGCTTTCGGGGAACAGCGGGCATTGCTGGATTTTGGCGCGAGATAGCTCGGTCGCGATTGACCCTGAACGGACATGCCTTCGCCCTTGGGGCCGTCAGCGGCCAGTCAAACCGATACTCTCCCAGAATGGCTTACTGGTCTCGCGATTGACGTCCGCTTCGGTGAGCGAAAGCTCGCGCAGTTCGACTTCGTTGAGCATAAGAAGCTCGCGTCGCTGACGCATACGAGTCTGCCAGGCGCGAATCGTCGTGAATGCGCGTTGACCTGCCCGGGCGAAGAACCGCATACCGAGCGTGCCGCTGGCTGGTAACGAGGGCGAATGACTGGCAATTGCTGACATGCGACCATCCTCTGCATTGACGGGCCGAAGCCTCATGCCAATGAGAATTAGTCCCGGGCGGCAGGGCGCGGGAGCCGCAAGATTGCTGACTGTCAGGGCAAAAGTGCATAACCTCGCAAGAGTCCAATGGCGCATAGTTTACGATGTTTGATTGGAATGACCTGAGGCATTTCCTGGCAGTCGCGCGCTGCGGCAGCACTATTGCCGCGGCGAAAGCCCTGAACGTCAATCAATCGACGGTCCATCGGCGGCTGGATGAACTAGAGAAACGGCTAGGTCGGCAGCTCATTGTACGCCAGCCGACGGGTTACAAGCTGACCGAGCTCGGCCAGGACATGGTGACCTACGCCGAACAGGTGGAAGATGCGGTGCAAACCTTCGAACGTCGCCTCGCCGCATCCGACACTGGGCTCACCGGCTCCATAAGGCTTACTTGCCCGGAAGCGGTCGGTGTCCGACTACTGCATTCACTATTCATTGCTAAATTCAACGAGCGCTATCCTGACTTGCGCGTCGATTTCGTCATCAGCGACAAGCTGCTCGACCTCGCAAAAGGCGAAGCGGACATTGCCATTCGCGCAACCGCTCCGTTCGACGAAGCGCTATTCGGGCGCAAAATTGCGGACACCCCCTGGGGCATCTACGCCACCGACGCTTACATCGAGCGCTGGGGCACCATCACGGACGTCGCTGATATCGCCCTCCATTCAGTAGTGCTGTTGGATATCGAACGGCACGTCACCAAGACATGGCTGCAATCGGTCGCACCCGAGGCCCGTGTCGCCGCGCGTTGTAACAGCTTCTCGGCGCTGCTATCGGCGGCCAAATCCGGCGTTGGCTTGGCGGCGCTTCCCATGACCATCGGTGACTGCGATCACAGTTTGGTTCGCGTGCTGGGCCCTATCCCGGGCTTGACGACAAATTTTTATTTATTGATGCACCAGGACATGAAAACGACGCCGCGCGTGCGCGCACTATTCGATTTCTTCATTGAAGAACTCAACATTGTGCGGCCAATCCTGGCTGGCGACGGGTCAGGGCAAATGGGCAATGCTTAGAGGGCAAGTCAGCAAGCTCGGTCCGTTCAGAAGTAATTCGCGGGCGACCTCGTCGCTGTGAATGTCGCCTATTGGCACTTATCGGACAAGCGAGCTTGGCCGCCGAATGATCGCTAACGGAGTAAAGCGGAAAAAGGTCAATTTTTGCCCGCTCCGGCCATGACGTGATTGATGCTGTGGACGGCGCCCACTCTTGCGGCATCGATGTGCCAAAGGGTGGTTGCGTTAAAGCGAACCACTACGAGGGGAGCCGTCCATGGGTGAGGTTAGCACGATTGGTCTGGATATTGCGAAGTCGGTATTTCAGGTACACGGGGTCGATAGCGCTGGCGCGGTAGTAATCCGCAAGCGCATCAACCGCGCCAAGGTGTTGGAGTATTTTGGCGAGCTGCCGCCATGCCTGATCGGGATCGAAGCCTGTCCGTCGGCGCACCACTGGGGCCGTGAGCTGCAGGCGCTTGGGCATACGGTGAAGTTGATGCCTCCGAGTTACGTGAAGGCCTATCTCAAGCGCAGTAAGAATGATGCGAACGATGCCGAGGCGATCTGCGAGGCGGTCACGCGGCCATCGATGCGGTTCGTTCCGATCAAGACGAAGGAACAGCAGACTGCGTTGATGTTGCATCGAGCTCGGCAATTGCTGGTGCGTCAGCGCACGATGTTGAGCAACTCCCTACGCGGACATCTGGCTGAACTTGGCATTGTGTCGGCGAAGGGCCGCAATGGAATTGGCGAGTTGCTAGGGATCATCGTGGACGAGGCGGATAACCGGATTGCCCCGCCGACCCGCGCTATTCTCAGTGTGCTGGCGCGTCAGTACAGCGCCATCGGTATCGAGATCGGATTAATCAACAAGAGCATCCTAGCCCTGCATCGCTCGTGCGAGGCGAGCCGCCGGCTAGAGGAGATTCCAGGGATTGGCCCCATTGTTGCCACTGCTCTAGTTGCCGAGGTCGGCGACTGGAAGGAGTTCCGCTCAGGACGCAGCCTTGCCGCCTGGATCGGGCTGGTGCCCAAGCAGCATACGACCGGCGGCAAGGACAGGCTCGGCAGCATCACCAAGCAGGGTAATCGATACTTGCGATGGTTGCTGGTCGCCGGGGCAATGGCCGTCATCCGCTATGCGCAAAAGCATGGCACCAAGAGGCGGCCGTGGCTTGGCCAGTTGATGGGACGCCGACCAACCAAGGTGGCTGCGGTTGCGCTGGCCAACAAGATGGCACGGATGGCCTGGGCCATCATGGTCCGTGGCGAGAGATACAAGGAGCCGAAGTTGCTGATGGCAGCGTGAGAGATGCCATCGGACTGATAGGCAACACCAATTGGCGAGGGCATGACGACGTAATGCAGATACGGTCGTTCCGGGGATCGGGAGAGCCCGCTTGGGTCAACGCACTTCTTCAAAGTGCGCGTGAATGTTTGGGACTCGATCCGCGCAGAGCATTAGGGCCAGCGGCCACATCCGCCGCACAAACAGGCCGGACACGTGACCGCACCCGACCAATGCTGCAGAAGCGTCAAAAAAGCTCTTGCCAGGGCGCCGTCCACACGTGACCCAGAGCGGGCATCGGCCGTGTAGGTCGGACCTGTCTCCTATCTCCGCTCTCCGGGCCTCGAATTCCATGGGCTGAGATGCTAGCGTTCACCAGGAAGGTTCGGCTGAAGCGCATGTCTTCTGACACGGCAGCAAACCGATCGGCGGCGACTAATGGCGACCGTCCGTCCGGCACAGAAGCCGCCGAGCACGAGCGCCAGTTCTGCGAAATCCTGGAGTTCAGTCCGGCGGCGCTGCTGGTTGTGGACGAGGATGGCCGACTGCTGTTTCACAATGCGCGATTGCGCGAACTGCTTGGATACCGGAAGGATGAGATCGACCATATCGACACCCGTGAGTTCTGGCACGACCGTGAGCAGCGTTCACAGATCATTGCATCGCTGCGCGACCACGGCGGACAGCTTCTGAATGAGAAGGTGGTTTGGCGTACCAAGAGCGGACAACGCCTAAACCTGCTGCTGACCTATGCGCAGGTGGCCTATCGTGGCGGCCACATCAGCTTCGTCGGCGGCAAGCGAGTGCTGTGGGTCTATGATGTCACGGCGCTGACCCGGCATGAGCTTCAGGTCGTCGAACAGGAGCGACAGCTCCACGAAATCCTGGATTACTGCCCGGCGGCCGTGTGCGTCGTCGACGATGAAGGGCGTATCCTTTTTCACAATCGGCGAATGCGCGACCTGCTTGGCTACGAGAAGGAAGAGCTTGATCTGTTCGACACTAAGCTATTCTGGCACGACCTCAATCATCGAACGCGCATCATCGAGCTGCTGCGTACGCGCGGCGGTCAATTGCTCAACGAAGAAGTGATTTGGAATAGCAAGCGGGGTGAACTGCTCCACCTGTTGATTTCTTATGTGCAGGTCGCCTACCACGGCGGCCATGTTGCCGTCTCCGGGGGCAAGCGGCTGTTCTGGCTTTACGACATAACGCCGCTGCGGCGCGCGGAACAGGCGCGGCTGCGCAGCGAGCGTCGACTCGCCGAAGCGATTGAGAGCATCTCAGAAGGTTTCGTCTGCTACGATGGGGAAGACCGGTTGGTCATCTGCAACTCGTGCTACCGCAACTTGCTTTACCCAGGCTTGGAAATGGAACTGACGGTGGGAACGACGTTCGAGAGCGTCATTCGATACGCCGCGGAGCACGGCTATGTGGCGGACGCAGAAGGCCGCATTGAGGAGTGGGTGGCGGAGCGGCTGCGCCAGCACCGCAACCCGGGCGAGCCGCAGGTCCAGCGTCGCAACAATGGCCGGTGGATCATGGTCAGCGAGCGACGCACCGAGGACGGCGGCACGGTCGCGGTCTATTCCGACATCACCGAGCTCAAGCAGCGCGAGCAGGACCTGACCGAAAAGTCCCATGCGCTCGCGACGCTATCGTCGAAACTCGCCAAATATTTGGCGCCGCAGGTTTACGACTCGATCTTCACCGGTCAGCAAGACGTCAAAATCGTCAGCAAACGTAAGAAGGTCACCGTGTGCTTCTCCGACCTCGTCGGTTTCACCGAGATCACCGACAAGATGGAATCGGAAGACCTCACTCACCTTCTCAACCACTATCTCACCGAAATGTCGAAGATCGCACTGCATTACGGCGCCACGGTCGATAAATACGTAGGCGATGCCATCGTCATGTTCTTCGGTGATCCGACAACGCTGGGCGTGAAGGAGGATGCACTGGCCTGCGTCCAAATGGCGACCGCTATGCAAAAGCGCGTCGGCGAGCTAGCTGAGGATTGGCGCAACAGTGGTATTGAGGCGCCCCTTCGCTGTCGGATCGGTATTCACACTGGTTATTGCACCGTAGGTAATTTCGGCAGCGACGACCGTATGGACTACACGATGGTCGGCGGCACCGTGAATCTTGCGTCACGGCTCGAGCATGAAGCGCGGCCAGGCGGCGTGCTGATCTCGTTTGAGACATACGCGCAAGTGAAGGACGACGTGCGCTGCGAGGAGCGCGGCCACGTGCAGGTCAAAGGAATTGCGCAGCCGGTCGCGACTTATGCGGTAGTTGGGTTGAAGCGGGACGCGGAACAGGTCGGCACGGCGCACTTGCGACTGGAGCTCGATGCCGACCGCATGTCCGACGACGAGCGCAAGGCGGCGGCGGATGCGTTGCGCCGCGCCCTCGGATTGCTCGAGAAAGGCAGCCAAGCCTAGCCATCGAGCGTTTCCCCCATGTCGCCTTTTGGACTAAGCGGATGTTTAGAGGGACGTGATCCATGTCCGCTTTTAGGAGCAAAGCGGACATGACCCGGACATCGTGTAATGTTTCTCACTGCGGATGGGGTTTCCGGTACACACACCACCCAAAGACCGGGAGCGCCGGCCTCAGCGTTGTGGACCGGATAGGTTAAGCTCGCGCTCAGCGCGGAAAACATTGCTATAGAGATTGGCAATCCACTGCCGTCCGCTCGACGTAACATTGAGGTAGCGGATCGCGCCTTGGATATGTGGCGATACGCAACCCCAATAGAACTGCGGATAGAGATCGGTGAGATCGGCCGGCGAAGCATAGCCGAGTTGCTTGTTCATCCCGACTTCCTCGAACTCGTAATATAGCGCATTGGCTTTGTGTAGATAATGCGGATCGCCGAGCTGGCCGATGAGATCAGCGGCGCGCACCAACATGCCATCTTCGCTGCCGCTATCGTCGGCGCCATGCGGTGACGGAAAACGCGTGAACTCGATGGCATTGGCAACGCGGGCGGCGTCGAGCGACTTGACCTTGGCCAGACGGTCCATCACGAACAGCTTGGACCGGTCAACGTGGTACGGAAACAGCGCGGCGTCGGATGAGCCGCGCGGTAACTCGGCCTTATTGCCTTTGGCGTCAACAATGTAGCCGTCGGCGCTGTCGCCGTTAAGAATACCACGAACGTAACCAATGTCATGAAATAGACAAGCAACGATGAGATGCGCGAAATCGCCGGCATCTGTCGGAGTTAAGAGGCGTCGCCCTTTCAAGATGTCGTAGCCGACGAGCGTTACCAGCATCGTATGCTCGACGTCGTGATAGAGCGCGTCACTGTTGCCGATACAGTCGAGCGCAAGCCGGGCTGCCGATTGGACGAGGTCTACTAGGCCGGCATCCGTCGAGCCAAACCGCCGACCCATGTGTTCGGCAAGGTGGGACCCCAAGGCCTCTGCCGCCAGTTCGGGAATGGTAATCATGGCTCCCCCCCCCCCCGCGAAATCGTGACGCCTAAGTTCGTAATTTGCAATATAACATGCTGAGGGGATTTTTCGTCCGCGGTTCCGATGCATATCGCGCTAACGAATATCCGCTATTGATGCTGTGGACGGCTCCTCCACCGGCACGTGAGTGCCATGAATGGGAGTACAGTTACGCCGATCGAAACAATTTATTGCTGCGGTGCGTTGGTCGTTATTGATGCTGTGGACGGCTCCTGCACCGGCACGTGAGTGCCATGAAAGTGGGTGCTGTTAAGGCCCCCACGTTTCAGAGGAGCCAAGCATGCAAGCGATTACGACAATCGGTCTCGATATCGCCAAGTCGGTATTTCAGGTCCACGGCGTTGATGCCGCTGGCCAAGTGATCATCCGCCGTCAGTTGAAGCGGCGCTACGTGTTGGCCTTCTTTCATAAGTTGCCGCCATGCCTGGTCGGTATCGAGGCGTGTGCCTCTTCGCATCATTGGTCGCGCGAGATCAAGGCACTTGGCCACACAGTGCGATTGATGCCACCGGTCTACGTGAAGCCTTACGTCAAGCGGCAGAAGAACGATGCGACTGACGCGGAGGCGATCTGCGAGGCTGTCACGAGGGCCAACATGCGGTTTGTGCCAACCAAGACGCCTGAGCAGCAGAGCTGCCTGATGCTCCATCGCACGCGCCATCTGTTCATCCGTCAGCAGACCGCTGTGATTAACTCGATCCGAGCTCAGCTTGCCGAACTCGGGATCGTCGCGCCGGTCGGACGCAAAGGTGTCGAGGAGCTGCTTAACGTTGTTGCCGATCCGGCCGATAAGCGAGTGCCTGACATTGCACGCGCATGTCTTGCTGCTCTCGGAGCTCAACTGCGGAAGCTCAAGGAGCAGATTCTGGCGTTCGACCGGATGATTATGGCCTGGCACCGATCCAATGAGGCGAGCAAGCGCCTTCGCTACATTCCCGGGGTCGGCCCGATGCTGGCCACGGCCTTGGTTGCCAGCGTTGCCGATCCGAAGGCCTTCCGATCAGGGCGCAACTTCTCAGCCTGGATCGGACTGGTGCCGAAGCAGCACTCAAGCGGGGGCAAGGACAGACTCGGCGGTATCAGCAAGCAAGGGGACCGCTCTCTGCGCGGCCTGTTTGTGGCCGGCGCGCTGTCCGTGATCCGCTATGCCAAGATCTATGGCACCAAGCATCGGCCCTGGCTCACGGCATTGCTAGCTCGAAAACCGACCAAGGTCGCAGCCATCGCGCTGGCCAACAAGCTCGCCCGGATGGCCTGGGCCATGATGGCCAGAGGCGAGCGCTACAAGACCCCGCTCGCGCTAGCGGCGTAAACGAGATCGCGTCGGACAGCCGGCGTGATGTGAAGGTTGGGAGGGCGAACAGCACGTAATGCAGAGCCGGTCGATCCGGCGATCAGGACAACCCACATGTGCCAGCGCATTGTCGAATGCGTGCTTTTGATCGGGACCTGATCCGCGGAGGGCATTATGGCCAGCGGCCTTGTGTGCCGCGCTTAAAGGCCGAACACATGGCTGCACCGACCAAGGCTGCAAACGTAAAGAAAGCTCTTGCCAACTCGGAGCCGTCCACACATGGCACAAAGCTGACAATCGCGGCACTGCATCAATTTGGTCGTTATTGGACAAGAGCGGACATCGCGGAATGGCCGCTGATTTTGGCGATGCTCAGCACGACCTTATATCTCGTGAATGGAAACGCTCGCCACCATCCGCGCCCGTGCGCTCGCCGCGTTGATCCCGCCGCCGCGCGGGCCCACTTGCTTTTCGCGGGTTTGCAAATACGTGAAGCTCTCCGTACGCGATATCGGTGACAACGTTGCAGGAAGCAGCAATGAGTTAGACGCGACGCCGCGCGACACGCGAGGCAAGGCTGGCAAGTATGTCGAGAGAAAAAGGGACCGTGTTTTCTGACGGATAGATGGGAGGTCCGCGCCGCCCGACATTTAAGAATATCTGGGCATCTCGTTTTCCGCATTTCCGCTTCCAGAGGGATGAATATGAACACAGGCGATCAACCGGAGCTCGCGCGGCATCTTGGCGTTTCGGATCGCCGTGTGCGCCAGTTAGAGGTCGAGCAAATAATCACACGGCTTGATGGAGAGCCTGCTCTTTATGATCTGGACGTCAATATTCGCCGTTATCGGTTATACGCGGATCATGACATCGACGTTATTTGTCGCGAGATCGAGCAAGCCGCTCAACGGGTCGAAGACTTATTTAAGTTGTTGCGTGCGGAAGACGACGTTCAAAAGCGTCGAGAGATCGTCTCAAGTAAGGGCGGCGCGATTGGACAAATGGACGCTGCGATGAGCCTCGCCAACGCGCTTGCGCCGCAACATTCTCGCGACTTGCTCAAAGCGTTCAAAACATGTGTGTGGGCCGAGCAATGGGTGAATGTTTCGAACTCTGCAGTTGGCGTCTCGCCGAAGGGGCGGACGTCGAATCGCCGTAGGCGAGTTTTAGACAGTCGCGACGGAGGCACCTCCACCCCGCGCGGGGGCAAGCAATAAAACATGCGATACTACACTAATATACCTAGGAGCGATCCCGCAGCCTAAGATTCGACTCGTAGGAGCGGTAATTTAAAACCATCTCAGCAATTTGTTCACCAACCCGGATAAATACGCGCGGCATTTACCGTGGTGTTGATCTTTTTCAATGGGGCAGTCCTACCATGGTGGTTGTGATAATCGCCATGCACGCGGCACTACACACAGGCACTTCTGCATCGAATGGACCGGGGGGCCGAGCGACGACGTTCATGACGACGCAAGGTCGTACATCACCTCGGCGACCGTCGCGATGCGCGCAACGGAACGCAGGCCGTCGATCGCCGCCCGGTGCACCTCCGGCGAGAACGCTTCACAGCCGTCGTCCAGCACGGTGCACTCAATGTCGCGCACGTGCGCATCGCGCACCGTCGAAGCAACCCCGCCGTTCGTGACAATGCCGCCGACAATAAGCTGGTCCACACCGAATTTACGTAGCACCCATTCGAGCCGCGTCATGTAGAAGGCGGAATAAGCGATCTTCTCAACCATGATATCGGGCGGGGCAAGCGTATCGACAACCTGCTGCCCCCATGAGCCCGGCGCGAAATCGCCATTACCGAGAAACGGCCGCAGCGTCTTCAGATGCGGCGAGATGATCGGTTGGCCGCTCCGGCCCGGGACCAATGTGAACAGTGTTGCGACGACGAGCCCGCCCTTTTTCCGCACGGCATCGGCCAACGGCTTCAGCCGTGCCGGCAAAGCCGCGATCTCGGCGTTGGCCTGACCGCCGCGCGCATAGGCACCGTCGGAGTGGATAAAGTCATTCTGCAAATCGACGAGTAGCAACGCTGTCGATGCAAGGTTCATGCGGCGCGCTCCACAATGACATTGCCAAGATGATCGACGCGGCCGCGCAAGCCGGCATCGATGAAAATGGTGGCGTCGGGCTGCTCCAGCACCGCCGGCGCCTCGATCACGGCGCCTTGCGGAAGATCGAGTCGTGACCAGATTTTAGTTTCCGTCCAGCCTCCATCGAACCAGACCGGCCGCGATCCCTTGGCGGCCTTCTCGATCGATGCCTCGGGTCCAGGTCCGAAGGCGGAAAGATCGAAGGGTGGGCGCCGGCCTATCGCGGCGGTGCGCAGCGAGACGATGCGCACCGGAATGCCGGGCAGCAATCGGCCGAAGGCAGCGGCGTAAGTTTTGTCGAAGGCGGCGCGCACGATCTTTTCGCTCACGCCGGTGCCACCGGGCGCAAGCGTCAGCGGCAGCGGAACCGAGACCGTGTGAGTTTGACCGAGGTAGTGCATGTCGAGCTCGAATTGCACGTCAATACGCTCGACCGCGATGCCGGCGGATTCCACCACCGCATGCGCTTGCTGGCCCGCCCCCAGCATATACGTGTCGAGCACTGCGGCGTCGAGGCCGTCGGCGGCAAGATTCACCGTCTGCACCTGATCGTGGCGCAGGTCGGCGATGACGCAGCCGAGCGCCGAGGTGACGCCGGGAAAGCGCGGTACCACCGCGCACTTTAAACCGATCTCTTTGATCATGGCTGAGACGTGCAGGGCGCCGCCGCCTCCGAACGGCATGGCAGCAAATTTGGCCGGGTCGTGGCCGCGCTCGATCGAGACGAGGCGGATGGCGCCAGCCATGCGCGCATCGGCCACGCACACTATTGCTTCCGCCGCTTGCATCAGGTCGAGCTTCAGCGGTTCGCCGACATGAAATTCGATTGCGCGTTTGGCTGCCTCGACGTCGAGCTGATTGAGCTTGCCACCGATCGGCCGCGCCGCGTTGATGCGGCCGAGCACCACATGGGCGTCGGTCAGTGTCGGGCGCTCATTGCCCTGGCCGTAGCAGGCCGGGCCCGGCACCGAGCCGGCGCTTTCAGGTCCAACCTGCAATAAGCCGCCGCGGTCGACCGAGGCGATGGAACCGCCACCAGCGCCGATGGTGGTGATCTCGATCATCGGGGTGCGGATTACTAGGCCAAAATCGAGCACGGTCTGCGCCGCAAGTGATGGTTTGTTGCTAGCGACTAACGAAACGTCGAATGAAGTGCCGCCGAGGTCGCAGGTGATAATGTTTTCTTGACCGGTTGCGCGGGCGATCGCCGCAGCAGCAATGACGCCGGCCGCCGGCCCCGACAGAGCGGTGCGCACCGGCAGGCGGCGCGCGGTCGCCGTCGACATCACGCCGCCGTTCGACTGCACGATATGGAACTGGCCGGCAAAGCCATTCTGCTCCAGCGCGCCTTCCAGCTTGGCCAGATAGTCACCGACCACGGGTTGCAAATAGGCATTCAGCGCCGTCGTTGAGGCGCGCTCGAATTCGCGGATCTCTGGTAGCACCTGGTGCGACACTGAGACATGCTCGTTCGGCCACACCGCGCGCGCCGCCTCCAGCGCGCGGCGTTCGTTCTCGGCATTGGCGTAGGCATTGATGAAGAAGATCGCCAGCGCCTCGGCACCTTTCGCACGCAGTTCTTCCGCCGCCGCGCGGACCGTCGCCGGATCGACGGCTGTGCGAATAGTGCCGTCGGCGAGCGTACGCTCGCTCACCTCGAGACGCAGATCACGGTCGGCAATGGGTACGAACTCGCCCCACAGACCCCAGGTATTGCGTCGATCGCGGCGGCGCATCTCCAACACGTCGCGGAAGCCGCGCGTGGTGATGACGCCGATGCGCGGCCCGCGCCGCTCCAGCAGCGTGTTGGTGCCGACCGTGGTGCCATGAACGATCGACCCGAACGTTCCGATGCTGCCGAGCACACCAAGCCCCTGCATGAAGCCCGCAGCCTCGTTGCCTCGCTCGGACGGCACCTTGGCAGTTTTGAACGCGCGCGCGGTCTCATCGAACAGGAATAGGTCAGTGAATGTGCCGCCGACGTCGACGCCAACGATGGTCCGGTCTGAGCTCATGCCTGGACCTTGGCGCGCAGAGCCGTCGTCGCTGCCTGATCGACGGCACCGTCGACACCTAATGCCACACCGTAGTCGCGGCGCGCGGCCTCCGGCGAGACATAGCCGAGCCGCACATCACGGGCGACGCGCGCCGGCTCGCGCAAGAACGGATTGCCAAAACCGCCGCCGCCCGGCGTTTCCAGCCGCACGCGCTGGCCGCGGCGGATACGCACGTCAGTAATCTTGGACACCAGCGGCGGCGTGCGCTCGCCGTCATCGGTGTCGAAAACGAAGCGGTTCAACGCCGCCGGCTTTCCGCCGTTCACGCCGAAGGGCGGATACTTGCCGCGCTCGCCGAGTAGAAACACTTCGGTATTGCTCTCGTTCAGCGCTTCGATTTCATAAATCGCGCCGAGCCCTCCGCGATTGCGGCCCGGCCCCGCAGAATCCGGCCGCAGCGCCCATTGGGTGAACATCACCGGGTATAGTAACTCAAGGATTTCCGCTGGCGGGATGGTCGCCGTCGAGATCGGGTTGTTACCGTGGTTGAGGCCGTCGCCTTCCGGGTTGCCGCCAAGCCCACCGCCGAAAAAGCAGAACATAACCCAGCGCTTGCCGTTCTGCCGCCAGCCGGCGAGCGAGAGCGCATTGATCGTGGCGAAAGGGCTCCCATTGGCGCGCTCCGGCGCGGCTTTGGCGAAAGCGCCAAACACGGTGTCGATGACGCGTAGGATGGTCTCGGTGTAGCCGCCGACCGGCTTCGGAGCCGAGACGCCGAGCAGCGTGGTGTCGGGGATGACGAAATCGATGGGCACGAGACAGCCGGCATTGGCCGGCACGTCGACGAACAGATGCTTGAGAGCGACATAGCAGCAAGCGACCGCGGTCGCGCGCGCGATATTGAGCGGCCCTTGGCACGGCGGCGAGGAGCGCGAAAAATCGAGCCGCATGCGATCGCCGGCAATGGTCAGATCGAGCGCAATGAGCAACGGCGCGTCGGTGACACCGTCATTATCGAGGAAGTCATCATAGGAGTAAGTGCCGTCGGGCAACGAAGCGATATTTGCTCGCATCAGCGCCTCGGCGCGGTCCGAGAGTGTGCTCATGGCCGTGGCCACCGTCTCGTCGCCATAGTCGTCGAGCAGCGCATGGACGCGCTTCTCACCCAGGCCGAGCGCATTGAGCTGGCCATTGAGGTCGCCCCAGTTCGACAGCGGCACGCGCGAATTCGCGGCGAGGATATCGACGATGTCTTGCTGGAATACGCCGCCACTAATCAGCTTCACCGGCGGGACGCGGAACCCTTCCTGAAAACTTTCGGTCGCTTTGGCGTTGAAATTGCCCGGCACGTTGCCGCCAACGTCGAGCCAGTGCCCGACCGACGCCAGCCAGGCAAATACCTTGCCCTTGCGCAAGACTGGCCGCACCAGCCGGAAGTCGTTGAGATGGGTGCCGCCGTCGTAAGGGTCGTTGAAGAGATAGGTGTCGCCCTCCTGCAAGCCGCCCTGCTCACGCACCTTGTCGATCACCGCTTTCACTGCAAAAGCCATGGCGCCGACGAAGATCGGCAGGCCCGAGGTGCCCTGCACAAGCGTGGCGCCGGTCTCAGCGTGGTAGAGGCCATGGCAGGCGTCGTGCGCTTCGGCGATGATCGGGTTGAAAGCCGAGCGGAAAAGCGTCGCGTCCATCTCGTCGGCGATCTGAACCAACCGCCCATTGAGAACGGCGAGCGTAACGGGATCGAGCGTCGCCATCAGCCTTGCCCCGATTTGCGGCTCGACGCCGGATCGAGCCCGGCGTAATGCTTGCCGCGCTCGAGCATGTCCGGCGTTCCGATCAGGTTATTGAGTGCGTCGAAATCGAACATGCGCGGCCGGAATGGATCGGTGCTGCCGTGCGTTTTCAGCGACCCATAGAACTCCTCCGCCGCTTTTGCCAGCACGCGCACAATGGCGCCCGGGAAGATCACGAAGGAAAAGCCGAGCTGCTCTAGCTCGCTCGCCGCCATCACCGGGGTCTTACCGCCCTCGACCATATTCGCCATCAGCGGCGTCGACTTTCCCATCAATGTTCCGATGCGGCCTAGCTCGTCGCGCTGCCGTGGCGCCTCGATGAACAGCATGTCGGCGCCGGCCTCGCGATAGAGCGCGGCGCGCGCGATGGCGCGGTCGAAACCTTCGACCGCGACCGCGTCGGTGCGGGCGATGATCAGCGTGTCGCGCGAACGCCGCGCATCGACCGCCGCCTTGATCTTGCCCACCATCTCCGGCGCCGAAACCAGCGCCTTGTCGTCGAGATGGCCGCAACGCTTGGGGAAGTCCTGGTCCTCGAGCTGGATGGCATTGGCGCCGGCGCGCTCGAGCAGGCGCACCGTGCGCTCGACATTGAGCGCGTTGCCGTAGCCGGTATCGGCATCGACCACGAGATGCGCCGCCACGCGGTCGCGGATCAGGCCGACGGTCTCGATCACCTCGCTCATGCTGACCAGCCCGATGTCGGGGCGGCCCAGCCGCGTATAGGCAATGGCCGCGCCGGAGACGTAGAGCGCCTCGAAGCCGGCCTGTTCGGCGATCAGCGCGGTGAGCGGGTCATAGACGCCCGGCGCGATCAGGATCGGCGGGCGTGTGAGACGGGCGTGCAAGGTTTTCTCGGTCATGCGTTCACAATCCCAGATAAGTGCGTTTGAGCTCCGGATCGGCGCCGATGTCGACGGCAGTGCCGGACATGACGAACTGACCCTCGGCGAGGATGTAGGCACGGTCGGCGACTTCCAAGCTTTGCACCACGTTTTGCTCGACCAGCAGGATGGAGACACCTTCGGCATGGATGCGCTGGATCAACGCGAACAGCTCTTCGACCAATATGGGCGACAGGCCGAGCGAAGGCTCGTCGAGAATGAGCAGCTTGGGTTCGGCCATCAGACCGCGGCCGATAGCGAGCATCTGCTGCTCGCCGCCCGAGAGCGTGCCGGCGCGCTGCGCGCGGCGCTCGAAAAGGCGCGGGAAGATGTCGAACACGCGCGCGCGGTTCTGCGCGCGGCGCGCGGCGGCGCGGCGGTAGCTGCCGAGATCGAGGTTCTCGCGCACCGACAGGTTGGGGAACACCCGCCGCCCTTCCGGCACCTGGATGAGCCCGCGGGCAACGATTGTTGCCGGCTTCTCGTGCTCGATCGTTTCGCCGTCGAAGCGGATCGAGCCGGCACGCGCGCGCACGATGCCGGAAATCGTCTGGTTGAGCGTCGACTTGCCGACCCCGTTGGAGCCGAGCACGGCGACGATCTCGCCCGGCTCAACGACGAGGTCGATACCGCGCAGCACTTCGGTTTCGCCGTAGCCGGCGCGCAGGCCGTCGATGGCAAGGAGCGCGTCAGTGGCCATGGCCCGCTCCCAGCTTGGCCGCCGCGCCGTGGCCGAGATAGGCCTCGATGACGGCGGGGTCGGCCGCAACTTGCGCCGGCGTGCCGGCGGCGATGATGCGGCCTTCCGCCAACACGAAGACGTGCTCGGCCAGGCTCATTACCGCCTGCATCACGTGCTCGATCATCAGGATGGTGATGCCGCGGTCGCGCAGGCCTTGGATCACCGGCACGATGTCGCGGATCTCGGACGGGTTCAGTCCGGCCAGCACCTCATCGAGCAGCAAGAGCTTCGGCTCGGTCGCCAGCGCACGCGCGAGTTCCAGCCGCTTGCGGCCGGCGACGGTCAGCGTATCGGCCGGCCGGTCGAGCATGTCGGTGAGACCGACCTCGCGCGCGACCTGTTCGGCGGCGGCGAGCGCGGCCTCGCGCGCGCGGTGATGCAGATGCGCGCCGACCCGGATGTTCTCGCGCACCGTGAGGCCGGCGAAGGGCTGCACGATCTGGAAGGTGCGGGCGACGCCGCGCCGCGCCAGCCGATGCGGCGGCTCGCCTGTGACGTCCTCGCCGCCATAGCGCACGGTGCCGTCGCTCGGCTTGAGGAAGCCGGCGATGACGGCGAACAGCGTGGTCTTGCCGGCGCCATTGGGACCGATGAGCGCGGTGATGCGGCCTTGCGCCGCCGAAAGCGACACGCCGTTGACCGCCAGCAACCCGCCGAAACGGCGCGACACGCCTTGCACCGCCAGCAGAGGCTCAGCCATGGCGGGCCTCCTGCGCAACAGGGCGTGTTCCGGCGCGGCGGAATCGCTTGCGCAATTCCGCGCCGACGCCGATGAGACCGCGCGGCGAGAACCAGATGACCAGCACCAACACGCAGCCGAAGACGACCAAGTCGAGGCCCGGCGCCTCGCCGGTCACCACCATCAGGGCGCCTTCACCCAGCGCCTTGACTACCAGCGCGCCGAGCAGCGGGCCGAATACCGTGCCGGCGCCGCCGATGATCGGCGTCAGCAGCGCCTCGATCGATATCCAGGTGCCATAGGCAATGCCGGAATCGACGAACAGGAAATATTGCACATAGAAGCAGCCGGCGGCGGCCGTGATGGCGCCGGAAATGGTCATGGCGGCGAGCTTGACCGCGGTGGCGTCGACGCCGAGCGCCATGGCCGCGTCCTCGTTCTCGCGTACCGCGATCAGCCATGCGCCGAAGCGCGAGCGCTCGATCAGATGCGTAATAATCAACGCCACGGCGACCAGCGCCAGGATCACCCAGTAGAACATGGCGCGGCTCTCGAACTGCAGCGCCTCGGCGCGCAGGTCGAGCTTGATCAGCGTGCCGACGCCGGCGCCGGTGATCGGCGCCACGCTCGCCACGATGCGCAACACCTCCGCGAAGGCGAGCGTGACCAGCGCGAAGTAAGAGCCGCGCAGGCCGGAGCGGAAGGTCAAGCCGCCGATCAGCGCGCCGAGCGCGGCGCCGGCGGCAATGCCGAGGCCGAAGGCCAGCCAGGCATTGACGCCGTAGCGCACCTGCAAAATGGCGGTGACATAGGCGCCGGTGCCGAAGAAGGCCGCATGGCCGAAGGAATACTGCCCGCCATAGCCGCCGAGGATATTCCAGCCCTGGCCGGCCAGCGCGATCATCAGCGCGACCACCAGGAAGTTGAGCGTGACATTGGAATGCACGATCAGCGGCACCGCCGCCAACAGCGCAATCACCACGGCGATGGGAGCGAACGCCTTCATGCCTTCGCTCCGAACAGACCCTGCGGGCGCACCAGCAGCACCGCGATGAAGATGAGGAAGATGCCGATCTGGCCGAGCGACTCGCCGAGGAACAGGCTGGAAAGACTCTCCACCACGCCGATGACCAGGCCGCCAATCAGCGCGCCCGGCACCGAGCCCATGCCGCCAAGCACGACGATGGTGAAGGCGACCAGCACGAAGGCATTGCCCGCGCTCGGATTGACGTAATAGCTCGGCATCAGCAGGCAGGCGGCGATGGCGACGCAGGCGGTGCCGAGGCCGAAGGTCACCGCATAGACATGCGCGACGTCGATGCCGGCGAGCTCGGCGCCCAGCTTCTCCTTGGCGACGGCGCGGATGGCGCGGCCGGTATCGGTGAAGCCCATGATCAGCCACAACGCCAGCGCCACCACGAATACCGCGGCAAAGCCGACCAGGCGCGGCACCGCCAGAAAGGTGAAGCCGAGGTCGATGCTCTGGAAGGCATACGGCACGTCGATGGTGCGGGTATCGGCGCGGAACCAAAACAGCAACGCATTCTCGATGATGACGGCAAGCCCGAGCGTCACCAGCAGCATGTTGCGGTCCTCGCCATGCGAGGCCGGGCCGATAACGAAGCGCTGCAAGGCGTAGCCGAATGCGAAGAAGACCGGGGCAATGATGAAGGCTGCAATGTAGGGATCGATGCCGAGCGTATGAAAAGCGAAATAGGCCGCGAACATGGCAGCGGTGAGCAGCGCGCCGTGGGCGAAATTGATGATGTGCAGCACGCCGTAGATCAGCGTCAGCCCGAGCGCGACAAGAGCGTAGACCGCACCGGTCAAGAGGCCGTTGAGAACGGTGGGGATCAGGATGGTGGGCGAAAGCACGGGCGCGACTGGATCATGACCGCGGGCGGCGCGAAGGCGCCGCCCGCGGCATGAGAGTGGGGTCAGGTGATCGGGAAGATCGGCTTCGCATCGGCGAATTTCGGCGGCAGGATCACCTTGATGTCGTTACCCTGCACCTGCGTGTTGCAGGGCGCCGCGCCTTGGTTCTGGCCGTTGACGAACTTGGTCGGGCCATAGGGCATGATGTGGCCGGACCAGGTGGAACTCGCCAGCGAGGCGATGAGCTTGGCGCGATCGGCCGAAGCCCCCCGCTCCAGCGCATCGGCAACCAGCCCGACGCAAGAGTAGTTGAGATAGACCTCGTAGGTGAAGAACTGCCCCTTGGCCTCGACCTTCTTCTTCAGCGCCTGCGCCTTGTCGCTAAGCGGGTTGAACCAGTGATTGCAGTCCATGATGCCGTTGGCGGCAGCCGGGAACTCCTTGACGAACTTGTAGGACGACGCCGCGCCGCCGAGCACCGAATAGATGCCCTTCGGCCGCACGTGCTGCTGCAGCATGGTGCGGGCGAGCAGGACATATTCGTTGTAGTAGTCGGCCGGAATGACGAGATCGGGGTTCTGCGCCTTGATCTTGAGCACGATGGTGTTGAAGTCGCGCGTCGGGGTCGGATGCGCCATCGATTCCAAAACCTTGAAACCGTGCTCCGGCAGTTTCGCGCCGAGCAGCTTGGCGACGCCAGAGCCGAACAGCAAATCCTCGTGCACGATTATCGCGGTCTTGGCCGGCTTGCCGGCGCCGTCATTGATCGCCACCAGATTGTCGAGCGCCGACTTGGCGATGACGCCGAAACCGGGGCCGAATCGGAAGGTGTTCTTCAGGCCGCGCTTGATGATCGAGTCGGAGACGCCGACGTCGACGACGTAAGGCAGATCGTAGCGCGCCGCGGCCTGCGTGGTGGCAAGGCAGATCGACGAAGCGTATCCGCCGACGACACAGGACACGCCGGCCGAATTCATCTTCTCCACTTCGGCGACGCCGCCGGCGGGCGACGACTGCGCATCACCGAGCATGGGTTCGATCTTGGCGCCGCCCAGCGACTTGATGCCGCCGGCTGCGTTGATCTCCTCGATCGCCAGCGTGGCGCCGAGCCGGCCTTGCGTGCCGGAATAAGACAGCGCGCCGGTGACCGGGTGCAGCACGCCGAGCTTGACCGGCGCGCCGGCCGCGCGCAGCACGGACGGCATGGCGATGCTGCCTGCCGCGGCCGTTGCCGCGCCCAGCGCGGTGGTGGTGAGAAACTGGCGGCGGCTGAACGGGATCTTCTGGTCCGACATGGTTACTCTCCCTCTTAGGTTTAGCGTGGCGGTGCGAGACGGTTAGGCTTGGCTTTGGGTAATGGGCTTGCGGTGGCGCGGCCGGGTTTGCCGTTGCGCCGGACGACCGGCGACCAGGCCTTTGGCGGCGCCCGAGCGCACGAGATCGATCTCGAAGGCGTAGCGGTCGGGTCGGTAGAGCGCGTGCAGATGCTCGACGCCGCGACCGGCCTGGTCATAGACGACGCGCACCAGCTCGATCAGCGGCGAACCGGTGCGCAGACCGAGCACGCGGGCGACGTCCGGGGTCGCCAGCCCGGCGCTGATGCGCTGGCGCGCGTGCTCGACCTTCACGCCGGCACGCTCGAGCAGATCGAGCAGCGGGCGCGAGGCGAGTTCCTGCTGGGTGAAGGTGACCGAGACGCTTTCGGGTACATGCGTGGTCAAATAAGAGAACGGCAGGCCGTCGACCGAGCGCACGCGCACCGAACGCTGCAACAACTGGTCGGGCCCGACACCGAGCGCCTCGGCCACCGTGCCTTCCGCCGGCACGTAATCGAAGGACAACAGCTTGACCGCCGTGCGCCGGCCCATGTCGGCGAGATTGGCCAGCACGCCGGAAATGTCGGCCGTCATCGGCGCCGGCGCTGGCCGGTAGATCACGCGCGTGCCGGCGCTGCGGCGGCGCTCGATCAGCCGCTCGCGCGCGAGCTCGCCGAGCGCCCGGCGCACGGTGACCCGCGACACGCCATGGAATTCCGCCAATTCATTTTCGGTCGGCAGCCTGGCGCCGAAGCCGACGGCGCCGCTCAAAATGCGGTCGCGCAGGACCATATAGACCTGCTTCGCCTTCGCTTCGCCGAGCCAGTCGCGCAACGCCCCACGCTCCCCTGGCGGCTTGCCCCGCCGGGGCTGCCGCTTTACTTGGTATTCTTTAGCATACATTATTGGGAACCGCCGGCAAGCCGGCCGATTGCGGTATTAGTGAGCACCATGGCGTCAGATTCCACACACACGCCCCGCACCCTGATCGACAAGCTGTGGGCGTCGCATGAGATCGCGCGCCGCGAGGACGGCGCCGCGCTGCTCTGGGTCGACCGCCATTACGTGCACGAAGGCTCGTTCCACGCCTTCAGCCAGATGAAAGCGCGCGGGCGCACCGTGGCCGAACCGGGGCTCACCTTCGGCGTCGCCGATCATTACGTGCCGACGCACGGGCGCGCCGCCGGCATCGCCGATCCCGAGATCGCTGCCATGGTGCGCAATCTCGAAACGAATGCGGCGGAAAGCCGCATCACGCTGTTCGGCCTGAACGATCCCCGGCAAGGCATTGTGCACGTGGTGGGGCCGGAACAGGGCCTGACCTTGCCGGGGCTGTTGATCGTCTGCGGCGACAGCCACACCTCCACCCACGGCGCCTTCGGCGCCTATGCCTTCGGGATCGGCGCGTCTGAAGTTGCCCATGTGCTGATGACGCAGACGTTGTGGCAGAAAAAACCGGAGCGAATGCGGATAAAAGTCGATGGGCGCACAACAACCGGGCGTGGCGGCCAAAGACATCGCGCTCTCGATCATCGCCACCATCGGCGCCGACGGCGCGCAAGGCCACGCGATTGAATTCGCTGGCAGTGCGATCCGGGCGCTGTCGATGGAAGGCCGGCTGACACTCTGCAACATGTCGATCGAGGCAGGCGGCCGCTGCGGCATGGTCGCGCCGGACGCAACCACGTTCGCTTATCTCAAAGGCAGGCCCTACGCTCCCAAAGACGCGGCCTTCGACAAGGCGGTCGAAGCCTGGTCAAGGCTTTACTCCGATCGTGACGCCGCGTTCGATCGCGAAGTCACTCTCGATGCTGCGCAGATCGTACCGATTGTCACCTGGGGCACGACACCCGACGATGCACTCCCGATCGATGCATCCGTTCCCGATCCGGCCAGCGAACCCGACGAAGCTCGCCGACAATATCTGCGTGACGCGCTCGATTATATGGGCATCGCTCCCGGCACCCGCCTGACCGACATCAAGATTGACCGCGTGTTTATCGGCTCCTGCACCAATGCCCGTATCGAAGACCTGCGCGCTGCCGCCGCCGTAATCGCCGGCCGCACCAGCAAGGTCCCCGGCCTCGTCTCGCCAGGCTCTTCTCAAGTAAAGCGGCTGGCCGAAGAAGAAGGTCTCGACCGCATTTTTCGAGATGCAGGTCTGGAATGGGCGGACTCCGGCTGTTCCATGTGCGTCGGCATCAATGGCGACGTCGTACCCGCCGGCGAGCGTTGTGCATCGACCACCAACCGCAATTTCCGCGGTCGGCAAGGCCGCGGCGCGCGCACGCATTTGATGTCGCCAGCCATGGTCGCGGCTGCCGCCGTCAGCGGGCACCTTGCCGACGCGCGTCCGCTGCTCGCCGGCCGGAAAGTATGAGGCGCAGCGATGGATAAGTTCACGCGCCTCACCGCCAAAGCCTGCCCGCTGATGCAGGCCAATCTAAACACCGATCAGATCCTGCCCGCGCGCTATCTGAAATGGCCGCGGTCGAGAGGGTTGGGCGCGGTGCTGTTCCAGGACCTGCGTTTGGATAAACGGGCAGTGAGCGAGCGGACTTCCCGCTCAATCAGCCGGCTTGGCGCGATGCCAAAATCCTTCTTGCCGGGCGCAATTTCGGCGGCGGTTCCTCGCGCGAGGCCGCCGTCTATGCCGTTTGCGACCACGGCTTTCGTTGCGTTATTGCGCCGTCTTTCGGCGACATTTTTGCGCAGAACGCGGTGAAGAACGGACTGCTCACCGTTGTTGTTTCCGAGGTTGATGTCAGCGAACTAGGCGCGGCGGTCGCCGCTGATCCCGCACGCCCAATTGCCGTTGATCTTGTGCGACAGACCGTTACCAGCGGCAATAAGAGCTATAATTTCACGATCGATCCAGTCGGCCGCAATCAGTTGCTCAACGGCTGGGATGATGTCGATCTGACCAAAA
>CAVXGN010000036.1:0-43258 GCA_963761245.1 uncultured Alphaproteobacteria bacterium
GAATTGCTGGAAGTGTCGATGGTCGCTTCCGTCGCCGGCGAGATCGAAGGCGGCGCGCTCACCAACAAGCGGCCGTTCCGCGCACCGCATCATTCCGCCTCCATGCCGGCGCTGGTCGGCGGCGGCTTGCGTGCGCGGCCGGGCGAAATTTCGCTCGCGCATCACGGCGTTCTGTTCCTGGATGAACTGCCGGAGTTCAGCGCGCAGGTGCTCGAACTCGCTGCGTCAGCCGCTGGAGACCGGCGAGGTCGCGATCGCCCGCGCCAATCACCGCATCACTTATCCGGCGCGCTTCATGCTGGTGGCAGCGATGAACCCGTGCCGCTGCGGCAGAGCCTCCGATCCCGGCTTTGCCTGCCGGCGCGGGCCCAATGCGCGCTGCGCCGCCGAATATCAGGCGCGGCTGTCCGGCCCGCTGCTCGACCGCATCGATCTGCACATCGAAGTGCCGGCGGTCACCGCCGCCGATCTGATCCTGCCGCCGCCATCGGAGGGATCGCGCGAGATCGCCGCCCGCGTCGCGCGCGCCCGCGATGTGCAGGCCGCGCGCTATGCCGAACTGGGTCTTCCGAACGTTCGCACCAACGCGCAGGCCAACGGCCCGGTGCTGGAGCAGGTCGCGCGCGCCGAAGGAACCGGCCTCGCATTGCTGCGCGACGCCGCCGACGCCATGCAACTATCGGCGCGCGGCTATCACCGCGTGCTGCGCGTGGCGCGCACGCTCGCCGATCTCGACGGCGCCGAGACGGTTGCGCGCGTGCATCTCGCCGAGGCGCTGTCTTATCGCGCGCTGGCCGACGAAATTCGCCGCGCGGCGTGAACCGCAGCGCCTGAAAATTTGCCGCGCCCCAATCCCGATACCGTTGGTTTACATTTCATTAACCATGTTCGCGCGCGTTCGCACGATCGAATAAACGAAGAATAGAATCGCAAGATTCCAGGTGCCAAATGGCGATAAACGGCACTGGAAGACATGAAATCGCGCACATCGCCGCCGGCTCCTGAAACCACCAAAGCCGCCCGCAACCGGGCAGCGCTGGTGCTGTTCGGCCGTGCGGCGGTGACCACCTTGTCCATCGTCTCGGCCTGGCTCGGGTTCAGGGCCGGCATCGAAGTGCACCGCGCCGACTACAATCCATACGCCTATGCCAGCGGTGTCGGCGCGCTGTTTGCCGCCGCCTGCGCCGTCATCGCCTTCATGCTGATGCGCCGGCGCGCCATGAAGGAAAAGCTGCGCGCCTTGCAGGCGCGTGTCGAGGATTTGTCCGATCGCAACTGGGAACTGCGCGAGGCGGAAGAGCGCGCGCGCAGCTTGTTGGAAGCGCAGGGCGACCTGATCGTGCGCCGCGACGCCGGCGGTCGCATCATCTTCGCCAATGACGCCTTCTGCGCGCTCGCCGGCAAAGACCGCGACGCGCTTATCGGCAACATCGCCGTCTTGCTGGTGCTCGAGCAAGGCGAGTTCAGCGTATTGCCCGATGGCACGCGCATGCACGACCAGAAGATTGACTGCAACGGCAGCGCACGCTGGGTCGCCTGGCGCGAAGTGGTTGTGCGCGGCGCGACCGGCAGCGAGGTGCAGGGCGTCGGCCGCGACGTCACCGGCCGGGTCGAGGCCGAACACGCGCTCGAGCATGCGCGCGACCAGGCCGAGGCCGCCAACCGCGCCAAGTCGCGCTTCCTCGCCATGGTCAGCCATGAGATCCGCACGCCGCTCAACGGCATGCTCGGCATGGCCGATCTGTTGCTCGATACCTCGCTGACGCCGGAGCAGACCACCTACGCCAAGGCGGCCAAGACCTCCGGCGAGACATTGCTGTCGCTGATCGAGGAGATTCTCGACTTCTCCAAGATCGAAGCCGGCAAGCTCGACCTGGAAGCGCGGCCGTTCCGGCTCGCCGCCTTGGTCGAAGGCGTGGTCGAGCTGCTGGCGCCGCGGGCGCAGGCCAAGGGCATCGAAATCGCCTGCTTTGTCGACGAGCGCCTGCCGGACAGAATTGTCGGCGATGCCGCGCGCTTGCGCCAAGTGCTGCTCAATCTTGCCGGCAACGCCATCAAGTTCACTGAGCATGGTGGCGTTGCGGTCGAGGTCGAACCGGACGACAAAGACGGCGTCATCCGCTTCCTGGTGCGCGACACTGGCATCGGCCTCAATCCCGGCGACAAGGAGCGCATCTTCCTCGACTTCGAGCAGGCCGACGGTTCCTCCACCCGTAAATTCGGCGGCACCGGCCTCGGCCTCGCCATCTCCAAGCGCATCGTCGAGCGCATGGACGGCCGCATGCAGGTGACGAGCACGGCGGGCCAAGGCTCGACCTTCAGCTTCAGCGTGCCGCTCGCACCGGCGCCGGAAGAGGACCCAGCGTTCGAATTCGTCGCGCCGGATCTCAAAGACTCCGCGCTGCTGATCGTCGCCGGCTCGGAAATCGAATCCTCGCTGCTGGCGCGCCGGCTTGGGCGCTGGGGCGCCAAAACCTGCGCGGTGACCGACGAACGCATCGCCGCAGCGCTGCTGCCGGAGCGCTCATGGGATGCCATACTGGTCGACCGCGCGGCGGCAACGAACATGATCGCGCAAGGCAACGTCGCCGCGCTCGACGTGCCGCGCCGCATCGTCTTGATCACACCGGCCGAGCGGCACGAGCTGCCGGCGTTCAAGAGTGCGGGTTTCACCGGCTATCTGGTCAAGCCGGTGCGTGCCGCTTCACTCGCGGCGCGGCTGGCGCCCGATGACGATTTCGAGCGCGCGAGCGCCGATACACAAACCGACAATGCGACGGCAGCGGATACCGCCGCGCGCGGACATCAAGGCCTGTCGATCCTGGTCGCCGAGGACAACGAGATCAACGCGCTGTTGGCGCGCGCACTGCTGACGCGGCTCGGCCATCGCCCGACCATCGCGGACAATGGCGAAGCGGCGATCGAATCCTGGCTCGCCGCGCGCGCGGCAGGCAGCCCCTACGATCTGGTGCTGATGGACGTGCAAATGCCGGTCATGGACGGGTTGGAAGCGGCGCGCCGTATCCGCGCCGCCGAGGCAGAAGCCGGAACCGGTCGCACCCGCATGCTGGCGCTGACCGCCAATGCCCAGAGCGAGGACCGCGAGGCCTGCCTCGATGCCGGCATGGACGGCTTGCTGATCAAACCGCTCGACCGCGAGCGTTTGCGCGAGGCGCTGGACACTGTCCACCGTCCATCGCTTGCGGCCTAGCGCGGCATTCCGCACCCTGTCATAATTCCGTGGTCGGCCCATGCTGTAGGGGGTGCGGTCAAGCCGAACGCTGATTCGCCGCCTCGAGATTCTGGTATTCGCGCCGTTTGCGCTGAAAAGGACCCGGATCCCCATGCCCAGCCGCGCTGCCCTCAACCCCCATCGTAGTTTGCTGCACCGGTTTCGTCCGGCGCCGGCCGGTGTTCCCGGTCTGTTACCGGCGTTGCAGGCCTACGGCGGTATCCAGGTCGGGGCCATGCGTGCCCGCCGCCTCGCTCAGCCGCAGACGCTCGGCAAACTCGGCACATTGGAAGTGCGGCTGGCGCAGACGGCGCACGAGGTGCGCCAGGCGCAGAAGTTGCGCTACCGGATTTTCTACCAGGAAGGCCCGGCCATCCCCAATCCCGCGCGCTTGCTCGCGCGCCGCGACATCGACGCCTATGACGCGCTTTGCGATCACCTTCTGGTGATCGACCACGCCGCCCGCGACAGCCAGGCCAACAACCGGCCGGCCGTGGTCGGCACCTACCGGCTGCTGCGCCAGGTCGTCGCCGAGGACAATGGCGGCTTCTACAGCGCCGGCGAATTCGACATCGGCGATCTGATTGCGCGCCACGCCGGTCGGCAATTCCTCGAGCTCGGCCGCTCCTGCGTGCTGGCGCCCTACCGCAACAAACGCACGGTCGAGCTCTTGTGGTACGGCATCCACGCCTACATCCTGCAGAACCGCACCGACGTGATGATCGGCTGCGCCAGCCTCGACGGCACCGAGCCGAAGCAGCTCGCGCTGCCATTGTCGTTCCTGCATCACTATGCGCGGGCGCCGGAACCGTGGCGTGCGCGCGCGTTGCCCGAGCGCTACGTCGAGATGAACCGCATGTCGAAGGAGTCGATCGACCCGAAGTCGGCATTGCGCGTGTTGCCGCCGCTGATCAAGGGCTACCTGCGGCTCGGCGCCTATATCGGCGACGGCGCGGTGATCGACCATGAATTCGGCACCACCGACGTGCTGATCGTGCTGCCGGTGTCGGCCATCAGCGCGCGCTATCTCGAGCATTTCGACGTGAGCCGAAGGGCGGCGTAGACTCGATCGTCATCGTCCGCCACCGCCTGCGCGCAACGATCCGGTCGTAACGGACATTTTCGACAAATTATGCCGCGCTGACCACGTTGTCTGCCTTCCGAGCGGGTACTGGAAGGAACCGCGATAGATCCCGCGCAGGCAGCGGCCGGCTAAACAGATAACCCTGCATCTCATTGCAGCCTAGCGTGCGAAGCAGTTCTTTTTGCCGCTCGGTTTCGACGCCTTCCGCAACGGTGCTGACTTCGCGGGCTTTGGCAACGGTAATGACCGCCTGCACGATCGCGCGAGAATTGTTGTCGTCCGTGACGTTTTTGATAAAGGATCGATCGATTTTGATTTTGTCGAATGGGATGCGTTGCAGATAACTCAGCGATGAGTACCCGGTGCCGAAGTCATCCAACGCAACCAACACGCCCAACTCTCGCAGCTGAGCCAGCTTGGCGATCGTCGCTTCCTCGTCATGAAGAATGGCCGTCTCGGTAATCTCCAGTTCCAATCTGTGTGCCGGCAAACCGGATGCCGCAAGTGCGCTGACAATCGTCGACGCGAGCGCTTGAATTTTGAATTGAACCGGTGAGACATTGACCGCCACTTTGATGTTGTCCGGCCAGGTCATGGCTTCGGCGCAGGCCGTTCTCAACACCCACTCGCCAAGCTGATTGATGAGACCGGTTTCTTCCGCAATCGGGATAAACTCCGCGGGTGAAATCAGCCCGCGTTCGGGGTGATGCCAGCGCAAAAGCGCCTCGAAGCTGGTGATCGTGTCATCGTGAAGATCGATAAGCGGTTGGTAATAAAGTTCGAACTGATTGCACATGATCGCTTGGCGCAATTCGAATTCGAGCGTGCTTCGCGCCTTCACGCGCGCATCCATCTCTGTTTCAAAGAAACAAAAAGTGCCCCGCCCGTCGGCTTTAGCCTGATACATGGCTAAGTCCGCATTCTTTAACAACTGGTCCGGCTCCGTCCCGTCGTTGGGCGCCATGGCGATACCGATACTGGTCGCCACGATCAACTGATGGCCGGCAATATCATAGGGCAAATTGATTGCCTCTTGGATTCGCACGGCCAAGTAAGCGACATCCGACGGTTGCGCGACCGCGGCTTGAATAATGGCGAATTCGTCGCCCCCCAACCGAGCAAGGGTATCGGTGTCTCTGACGCAGCCTCGCAGGCGATCGGCGACAGCCTTCAGCAATTCGTCGCCGGTCAGATGCCCCAGCGTATCGTTGGTGGTCTTGAAGTTATCGAGATCGAGATAGAGCACCGCAAATTGCTCGCCGCGCCCGGCACGTTTGAGCGCCTGTTCAAGCTGCTTGTGGAACTCCATGCGATTGGCCAGATCGGTCAACCCATCATGGTGCGCAGCATAGGAAATGCGTTCTTCCGCTCGCCTCAATTCGGTGACGTCTTCGTGGGTCGTTACCCATCCACCGTCTGCGGTAGGATGGTCGACAATCGAAATGACGCGCCCGTCGCGCAACTGCGCAAACTTCTTCACGGTCATTCCACGGTCCAGTTTGGATCGCAGATCGCATACAAACTCGTCAACATCATCGGTGAAGAAATTGTCGTTTTTGATTCGGCACGCAATAATTTCACGAAATGCACAGCCGGGCTTTACGAGCTCGAGGGGCAGACCGTACATTTCAAGATAACGTCGATTGCAGATGACGAGTTCGGCGGACGAGCTGAACATCGCCAGCGCCTGCGACATGTTGCTCAGGGCTGCATCAAGCTGACGCTTGTTCTCCTCTTTCACATTTTCAGCATTGATTTTCTCGGTCACGTCCTCGTGGGTCGTCACCCATCCGCCATCGGCCATCGGCTGGTGCGAAACGGAAATGTAACGGCCGTCACGCATGTGATCCGTGATTTCAAATGGCCGTCCTTCTTTCGCTACGTTGAGCCGATTCTCGATGTAATTTTCATAGTTTTTCGGCGCGTTTCCGTTGGCAATTCGATATTCCAAAAGCGCGCGAACGGTCGTCCCCGGCTTTATCTGCTCATCACTCAAACCGTATAAATCGGCATAGTGTTTATTGCAGATGACCAAACGAAGATCGGCATCGAACATCGCAAGTCCCTGCGACATGTTGCTCATTGCCGCATCGAGTTGACGCGTTTTCTCCGCTTCCGCATTTTTTATGTTGACTGTTTCGGTTATGTCTTCGTGGGTGGCAACCCATCCACCGCCGGCGATCGGCTCGTTGACAATTAAAATGACGCGCCCATCGCTCAGCGTTGTTGTCTTGGTTACGGGTTTCTCCTCGCTCGCGATGCGGCGACCAACTCGTTCATGTATTTCTGGGGATCATCGGTAAAAAACGAACCGGCCGCGACGCGATGATTGAGAAGCTCACTGAGTGTGCAGCCGGGTTTCACAATATCGGGCGACAAACGATACATGTCGAGGTAGCGTTGATTGCAGATGACAAGGCGGGCTGACGAATCGAACATCACAAGGCCCTGCGACATGGTGCGCAAAGCGACCTCGACTTTGGCCTGTTCGTCAGCGAGCGCTGCTTCGGAGTTCGCAAGACGATTGGTATGTCTGGTCAATGCCCTGAGGAGGAATATGAAGCAAATGACCACCAGCAGCGTGCCAATTCCGATTGTTATTGCATGATTTCGCCAGGCCGCGAGCGCCGCTGTTTCCGAAATGCCGACGTCGACGACGAGAGGATAATTCGATAACGGCCGCACGGCGACCAAACGTGCTTCGCCATCAAAATAACCCGGCGATCGATAGACGCCGCCGCCATCCGAAACCAGCCGGTACCAAGGCGATCCTTCCGGAATCTTCACGCCGCCTCGGTCTTTAGGATCGGGATAGCGCAGAATCACCGTTCCGTCGGCGCGCAAGAGTAGAAATGTTTGATCGGGCAGCGACGCAAGAGAGTTATAGATATGGTGGAAATAGCTGACCCTGACACCAATCAAGATAACTCCGAGGAATGCGTTGTTGGCGTCGTTGATCCGTTTGCCGAAGATGATCGTTTGCAGCCCCTTCGTGCGATCGGCAATCGGTTTGCTGACGTAGATGCCCTTGTCGTCATTATTCTTGAAGTGCTGAAAATAGTCTCGATCAGAAACGTCGATGCGCGGCGTGGGCCATTTTTGTGTGGTGACCATCAGCCGTCCGTTCTTGTCGATCAGCCCGATGAATCCGGCCTGCGATAAACGCGACAAGCTGTCGGTCAACAAGTGATAAGTATTCTCGTCCCCCCTGAGATGGCCAAAATTATCTTGGGTCTTTGCGCCGACGTTTTCGAGGCGTCTTTGAATCTCGCTTAGCACGAGATCAATCGACTGAACCGCGAGGTTGGTTTGCTCCGAGAGCACGGTTGCCAGGTTGCTGGAATCTCTGGCCGCATCGCCGATCGCATCCGAGCGAAGCCACCAAACGGTCAAACCGATCGAAAGCACCGCGGCTCCAAGGACGCCAACGGCGATGGCGACCAGAGACCGAAACGTCAATCGATTGGTGCGAACTGACATTCGTCGAACTAGTTGTTGATATTGGAGGTCAGGTTCTAAGGGATGTTGATTTGAACTTTGTATTGGATGCTGCCCAATCAGTCGTCTTCGTAAATTGTTTGCTAAGTAACGGGTCGAACTGTCATTGAGACGGTCGAGAGAGTTCGCATCTCCCCAGGGGCGCGCCAATCGCAGCCCGGGACTTGAATTTTACCGATCCGGAAACGCCAAGGCGAAATGTGCTACGTGGTATCCCGTACGCAGTCGCACAGATTTGAGGGTTGTCGTTAAGTGGTCATTAACCACACGAGCTTGTCGTGCTTCTCCTCATTTCGATTTGCATTTGCGGCACCGCCACCGAGCGCATTCAGTTTGATTGAATATCGGCTAAAGTGGCGCGCGAGTACATTTTCGCTTGATGCGCCGACGACAGTCGCGTGTTTACAGCCGCCGCAACGAGACTTCTTCGACCTCGTGGCTTTCGCCTTTTTTCAGGATGAGGTCGGCGCGCTGGCGCGTCGGCAAAATATTTTCGTGCAGATTGACCAGGTTGATGCGCTCCCAGATCGAGGAGGCGGTCTCGACCGCTTCGGCATCGGACAGACGCGAATAACGATGAAAGTATGATTTGGGATCGCGGAAGGCGGTGCCGCGCAGCGTCAAGAAACGGTCGACGTACCAGGACTTGAGCACGTCCTCGTCGGCGTCGAGATAGACCGAAAAATCGAAGAAGTCGGACACGAACGGGATCGCCTTGCCGTCTTTCGGCAGCCGCCCGGTCTGCAACACGTTGAGCCCTTCCACGATCAGCAGCTCGGGGCGGTCAACCTCCACCCATTGGTTGGGCATCACGTCATAGATCAGATGCGAATAAACCGGCGCCCGCACCGGCCGCCGTCCGGCCTTCACGTCCGACAGGAAGCGCAGCAGCGACGGCAGGTCGTAGCTTTCCGGAAAGCCCTTCTTCTCCATCAGGCCTTCGCGCTCGAGCACCGCGTTCGGATAAAGAAAGCCGTCGGTGGTGAGGAGGTCGACCTTCGGCACGTTCGGCCAGCGCGCCAGCAGCGCCTGCAGCACGCGCGCGGTGGTGGACTTGCCCACCGCCACCGAGCCGGCGACGCCGATGATGTAGGGCATCTTGGCGTCCTCGGTGCCGAGGAAGCGTTGCTGCGCGCGGAACAGCCGCTGCGTCGCCGTCACGTAGAGTGTGAGCAGGCGCGACAGCGGCAGATAAATCTCCTCGACCTCGCTGATGTCGAGCCGGTCGTGCAGCGAGCGCAGGCGCGTGACCTCCTCCGAGGTCAGCGTCATCGGCGCGTCCTCGCGCAGCGCCGCCCATTCCGCGCGCGAGAAGGTGCGATAGGGCGAGAGCGTTTCTTCGGTGCGCTGTTCCATCAAGTGAATTCCATTCAGAGCATGATTCCGAAAAGTTTGTCCTCGACTAGATCGGGGATGGGAGCCGGTTTTCGGAAAAGATCATGCTCCACCTTTAATGCGCGAGGCCTTTTCCTCGTGCCCGCTTTGCGCCGTGCGCTCGGCAAGCGCCGCCTCGACCTCGGCCAGCGTCACCCCGCGGGTCTCCAGCACCACCAGCAGATGATAGAGAAGATCGGCGGCTTCCGCGATCACGCGCGGCTTGTCCTCCTGCACGGCAGCCATCGCGGTTTCGAAGGCCTCTTCGCCCAGTTTCTTGGCGCAATGCGCGATGCCCTTATCGAGCAGCGCGCGGGTGTAGGATTCGGCCGCGCCCGCTTTGGCGCGCTCGTGCACCCGCTTTTCCAGGTCGGCGAGGGTGAATTGGGTCATGGGCGCTGAATAGCATCTCTGTATCCCGGCGTCATGGCCGGGCTTGTCCGGCCAGCGGTCAGGCATCCAGCCGCATCGGCAGGCCGGCCTTCGCCATGTAGTCCTTGGCCTCGCGCACCGAGTGCTCGCCGAAATGGAAGATCGAGGCCGCCAGCACCGCGGTGGCGTGGCCGTCGCGGATGCCCTCGACCAGATGCTCGAGCGTGCCGACCCCGCCCGAGGCGATCACCGGCACGGTGATGGCGTCGGCGATCGCGCGGGTGAGCGGGATGTCGTAGCCGGCCCGCGTGCCGTCGCGGTCCATGGAGGTGAGCAGGATTTCGCCGGCGCCGAGCGCCACCACCTCCTTGGCATATTCGACCGCGTCGATGCCGGTCGGGTTGCGCCCGCCATGGGTGAAGATTTCCCAGGCGTCAGGCGCGCCCTCTTTCGACACTTTCTTGGCGTCGATCGCGACCACGATGCACTGGTCGCCGAATTTCTCCGCCGCCTCTTTCACGAACGGGCGCCGCGCCACCGCCGCGGTGTTGATCGAAACCTTGTCGGCGCCGCAGGAAAGCAGCTTGCGGATGTCGTCGACCGTGCGCACGCCGCCGCCGACGGTGAGCGGCATGAAGCAGGCTTCCGCCGTGCGCGTGACCACGTCGTAGATGGTGTCGCGGTTCTCGTGGCTCGCCGTGATGTCGAGGAAGCACAGCTCGTCGGCGCCGGCCGCGTCATAGGCGATCGAGGCCGCCACCGGATCGCCGGCATCGCGCAG
Source organism: uncultured Alphaproteobacteria bacterium (assembly GCA_963761245.1). Lineage (GTDB taxonomy): Bacteria > Pseudomonadota > Alphaproteobacteria > Rhizobiales > Xanthobacteraceae > Pseudolabrys. The sequence continues at coordinate 10,342 of CAVXGN010000036.1, forward strand.
ATTGACGAAATTGACGCCCTTGACCACGCGGCCGTCTTTGACGTCGAGACAGGGAATGACGCGGACTTTGAACATGCGCTACGCCGTCGCCCTCGCCTCACGAATGAGCTTGAGCGCCTCCGCCGCATCCAGCCCCCCGTCATAAAGCGCGCGGCCGGCGATGGCGCCTGCGAGCTTGCTTGGCGCGCGGCTTGAGCAGCGCCTTGATGTCGTCGATCGAGGCAAGCCCGCCCGAGGCGATCACCGGAATGGAAATCGCCTCGGCCAGCGCGATGGTGGCGTCGAGATTAAGGCCCTGCAACATGCCGTCGCGCGCAATGTCGGTGTAGACGATGGCCGCGACACCGGCGTCCTCGAAGCGCTTGGCGATCTCGAGCGCCGATAATTCCGACGTCTCCGCCCAGCCCTCGACCGCGACCTTGCCGTCGCGCGCGTCGAGCCCGACCGCGACGCGGCCGGGAAAATCGCGCGCCGCCTGCTTCACGAACGGCGGATCGCGCACCGCCGCGGTGCCGATGATCACGCGGGTGACGCCCTTGTCGAGCCAGGCTTCCACCGTCGCGGTGTCGCGCACGCCGCCGCCGAGCTGCACCGGCAAACCGATCGTTTCCAGGATGCGGTCGACCGCGTCGGCATTCACCGGCTTGCCGGCGAAGGCGCCGTCGAGATCGACGATGTGCAGATATTCGAAGCCCTGCATCTCGAAGGCGCGCGCCTGCGCCGCCGGGTCGCGGTGAAAGATGGTCGCGCGCGCCATGTCGCCCTGCTGCAGGCGCACGCAGAGGCCGTCCTTCAGGTCGATGGCGGGAAAGAGGATCACGGCGCTACACACTCCCGGTCATTACGGACGCCTTGCGCAGCAAGGCGATCCGGAATCCAGTTCTGGATTCCGCGTTCGCGAGCTGCGCTCGCGCCCCGGAATGACGACTTATTTTGCATCACGGCGCCCACTTCAAAAAATTCGCGATCAGCGCCAGTCCGAGGCGCTGGCTCTTCTCCGGGTGGAATTGCGTGCCGACCATGTTGTCGCGCCCGACGATCGCGGTGAGCGGGCCGCCATAGTCGGCCTGCGCCACAAGATCGGCGCGCTGCGCCGGCTTCAACTGGTAGGAGTGCACAAAATAAGCATGCAGTCCGTCGGGCCCGAGCGGGATGTCCTCCAACAAGGGATGCGGCTGCAGCATGTTGAGCGTGTTCCAGCCCATGTGCGGGATCTTCAGGCTCGCGTCGGTCGGCGCAATGCGGTCGACCTCGCCGCCGATCCAGCCGAGCCCCGGCGTCACCTGATATTCCAGTCCACGCTCGGCCATCAGCTGCATGCCGACACAGATGCCGAAGAACGGCTTTCCCTGCTCACACACGCTCTCGTTCAATGCATCAATCATGCCGGGAATGTCGTCGAGGCCGCGCCGGCAATCGGCGAAAGCGCCGACGCCCGGCAGCACGACGCGGGACGCCGCGGCGACTTTATCCGGATCGCTGGTGACCACGATCGGCTGTTCATGCCCGCTCTCGCGCGCGGCGCGCTCGAAGGCCTTGGCCGCCGAGTGCAAATTGCCGGAGCCGTAATCGACGATGGCGACGCTCATCGCGGCTCCCCGGCCTCGGGGAACAGCCCGATGATGTCGGAGGGCGGCGCTGCCCCGCGTGCCGCCGGCGCGGAATACGACCGCGGCGCCGCCGGCACAAGCGCGGTGCCGGGTCTGCGTGTGGCCCAGGCGGCGAAGAAGCGCCGTTCGGCGATTTCGAGATCCTCGCCGACGGTGAAGCCGACCAATGTCCAGCCGCGGCGCGACAATTTCCAGCGCCACAGCGTCGAGGCTTCGAAGCCGACCAGAAGCGCAATCAACAGGCCGACCAGCCAGCCAACGCTTTGCGAAATGTGCAGCATGTAGAGCCCGACGCCGATCGCGCCCGAGAGCACGAGATAGCCGAACAGCGCCAGCCACAGCCGGTGCACCAGCAGCCAGAACGGCGCCAGCAGGAACGCCCAGAAATAAAATCCGTCGCGCACGAACTTGAAGCGCTCGGGGGGAGCGGCGCTTTCGCCGCGGCGCGGCGGCGGTGCGTGCACGGTGTAGGTGGACATTTGCGTTACGCCTTATGACTACTGCCTACCGCTATCTATTGAGGCGCCATGCCCCGCGAAAGCGGGGCATCCAGTAACCCCTGTCTCCGAAAAATCCGAAAACTTTGTGGTTACTGGGTCCCCGCCGGGAGTTTATCATCGGGCCGCGCTTCGCGCGGACCCGCTGGCGGGGACGACGGCCGAGAATTCACCCGCCGAGCGAGCCCTTGGTGGACGGCACCTCGTCCTGGGCGCGCGCATCGATGGAGACCGCCGCGCGCAGCGCCCGCGCCAGACCCTTGAAGCAGGACTCGGCGATATGGTGGTCGTTGGTGCCGTAGAGCGTCTCGGCGTGCAGCGTGATGCCCGCATTCATGGCGAACGCCTGGAACCATTCCTGCACCAATTCGGTATCGAAGGTGCCGACCTTGTCGCGCACGAATTCCGCCTTGAACACCAGAAACGGCCGCCCGGATATGTCGATCGCCACCCGCGTCAGCGCCTCGTCCATCGGCACATGCACGTCGGCATAACGCGTGATGCCCTTCATGTCGCCGAGCGCCTGCTTCACCGCCTGGCCGAGCGCGATGCCGACGTCCTCGGTGGTGTGGTGGTGATCGATATGCAGGTCGCCCTTGGCCTTGACCGTGATGTCGATGCGCGAATGGCGCGCCAACAGATCGAGCATGTGATCGAGGAAGCCGATGCCGGTCGCGACCTGCGAACGGCCCTGGCCGTCGAGATCGACTTCGACCTCGACGTCGGTTTCCTTGGTCTTGCGTTTGACGGCGGCTTTGCGCATGGCAATTCCCGTGAAGTCGCGCGGCCTTTTATCAGGGGTTTGCCGGATTCGCCACAGCCGCCCTCGGCCGGTTTGCATTAACGTTGCGGCATGCATAGATCACGGCCTTCAACAGGTTAATGCGCATGGCGTCCCCTGAATTTCCCGCAAATCCCGGTTGGCACGGCACCACCATCCTCACCGTCCGCAAGGGCGGCAGCGTGGTGATCGGCGGCGACGGCCAGGTGTCGATCGGCCAGACCATCGTCAAGGCCAATGCCAAGAAGGTGCGCCGCCTGGGCAAGGGCGAGGTGATCGGCGGCTTTGCCGGCGCCACCGCCGACGCCTTCACGCTGTTCGAGCGGCTGGAGACGAAGCTCGAGCAATATCCCGGGCAACTGCTGCGCGCCGCGGTCGAGCTCGCCAAGGATTGGCGCACCGACCGCTATCTGCGGCGGCTGGAAGCCATGATGATCGTCGCCGACGTCAACGTGTCGCTGGTGCTCACCGGCACCGGCGACGTGCTGGAGCCGGAAGCGGGTGTCGCCGGCATCGGCTCGGGCGGCAACTACGCGTTCGCCGCCGCGCGCGCGCTGATCGACGGGCCGCTCGACGCCGAGGCGATCGTGAAGAAGGCGCTCGATATCGCCGCCGACATCTGCGTCTACACCAACCGCAACGTCACCATCGAGTTGCTCAAAACGTGACCGGCGCTTTGCGCTCTCCGCTACGCGCCGGGCTGCTGGTCCTTGCCGGTGCGCTGGCGATCCAGGCGGCCGTGCTGCTGGCGATGGGGCGCGTGCCGATCTGCACCTGCGGCACGGTGAAGCTGTGGCACGGCGTCGTGCAGAGCGCGGAGAACTCCCAGCACATCCTCGACTGGTATTCGTTCTCTCACATCATTCACGGTTTCATCTTCTATTTGCTGACCTGGCTCATCCTGCCGCGCGCGTCGATCCTGTTGCGCTTTGCGCTAGCCCTGTCGGTGGAATGCGCCTGGGAGATTGTCGAGAATACCCCTTTCATCATCGAGCGTTACCGGGCCGGGACAATCTCGCTGCAATATTACGGCGACAGCGTCGTCAATTCGTTGTCGGACACGCTCTGTATGGTCGTGGGCTTTGTGCTGGCCCGCCGGCTTCCTATATCGGCGGTGGTGGCGATAGCGCTCGCCATGGAGCTAATCGTGGGCTACTGGATACGCGACAATCTCACTCTGAACATCATCATGTTGCTGCATCCCTTCGACGCCATCCGCGCCTGGCAGGCCGGCGGTTAAATCGTGTGCAAAATGCAAAATAAAGCGTAGACCATGACCGACTTCTCCCCCCGCGAAATCGTTTCCGAACTCGACCGCTTCATCGTCGGCCAGAACGACGCCAAGCGCGCGGTCGCCATCGCGCTGCGCAACCGCTGGCGCCGCCTGCAGCTCGACGACAAATTGCGCGAGGAAGTGCTGCCAAAGAACATTTTGATGATCGGGCCGACCGGCGTCGGCAAGACCGAGATTTCGCGGCGGCTGGCGAAACTTGCCGGCGCGCCGTTCCTGAAAGTGGAAGCCACCAAATTCACCGAAGTCGGCTATGTCGGCCGCGACGTCGAGCAGATCGTGCGCGACCTGGTGGAGATTTCCATCGCGCTCACCCGCGAAAAGAAGCGCAAGGACGTGCAGGCCAAGGCCGAGCTCGCCGCCGAAGAGCGCGTGGTCGACGCTCTGGTCGGTCCGGGCGCCAGCCCCGCGACGCGCGAAAGCTTCCGCAAGAAGCTGCGCGCCGGCGAGCTCAACGACAAGGAAATCGAGATCGAGGTGCAGGCCGGCGGCTCCGGCATGCCGATGTTCGAGATCCCCGGCATGCCGGGCGCGCAGATGGGCGCCATCAATATCGGCGACATTTTCGGCAAGCTCGGCGGCGGCCGCACCAAGACGCGGCGCGTCACCGTGCACGATTCCTACGACATCCTGATCAACGAGGAATCCGACAAGCTGCTCGACAACGACAACCTCGTGCAGGAATCGATCCGCGTGGTCGAGCAGAACGGCATCGTGTTCCTCGACGAAATCGACAAGATCTGCGCGCGCGAGGGCCGCTACGGCGCCGACGTCTCGCGCGAGGGCGTGCAGCGCGACCTGTTGCCGCTGATCGAAGGCACCACCGTCGCCACCAAGCATGGACCGGTGAAGACCGACCATATTCTGTTCATCGCCTCCGGCGCCTTCCACATTTCCAAGCCGTCCGACCTGCTGCCGGAACTGCAAGGCCGGCTGCCGATCCGCGTCGAACTGAAGGCGCTGAGCCGCGACGACCTGCGCCGCATTTTGACCGAGCCGGAAGCCTCGCTGATCACGCAATATGTCGCGCTGATGAAGACCGAGGGCGTGACGCTCGATTTCGGCGAGGACGCCATCGACGCCATCGCCGACATCGCGGTGGCGGTGAATTCCGCAATCGAGAACATCGGCGCGCGCCGCCTGCAGACGGTAATGGAACGGGTGCTCGACGAGGTGTCGTTCGCGGCGACCGACCGCTCGGGCGAGACGGTGAAGGTCGACGCTGCCTATGTCGAGAAGCACATCGGCGATCTGGCCAAGAACGCGGACCTATCGCGCTTTATTCTTTGATCGGATAATATCGCGTTTTCATGGGAGGCGACGACCATGCCGGCGCACGAAGGCGGTTGTCTGTGCGGGGCAATCCGGTACGCGGTCAAATCCGACCCGACGCGCGTGACCATCTGCCACTGCCGGTTCTGCCAGAGAGCCACCGGCTCGGCCTATCTGGTGGAGCCGATTTTCGGCAAAGCGGATTTTGAAATCATCGCGGGCACAGCCGAAGGTCTACCGCCACCGGTCCGACAGGAAGCGGCAAGATGGTCGACGTCCACTTCTGCGACACCTGCGGCACCAAGCTCTATTTGTCTTTCGAACGCTTCACCGAGGTCGTCGGCGTCTATGGCGGCACCTTCGACGATCCGAACTGGTTCGAGCGCTCCGCCAAGAACTCGCGACACATCTTTTTGAGCGTGGCTCAGCACGGCACCGTCATTCCCGCCGGCATCGACTGCTACGAGCAGCACGCAACGACCAATGACGGCAAGCCGATCGAGCCCACGGTCTTTCATGAGCCTCGTCTGATCCGTTAGCGCCGACACGCCGGCTGCTATTGATTGAGCCGGCGACCCCATTGAATAAGCCTTGGCGGGTGTGCATTGTCCCGCGCCGCCGATTCCGGCGCTGACCCTGCAAGGATTTCCCATGCCGTTTTCCATGACCAAAGCGTCGATCCCCGTATTCGAGATCGTCCTCAATGCGCTGTCGGGCGTGCTCGACAAGGCGGAAGCCTTCGCCACCGCGAAAAAGATCGAACCGTCGGTGCTGCTCGGCATGCGGCTTGCGCCCGATATGTTTGCGCTCACCCGACAGGTGCAGGTCGCCTGCGATCAGGCCAAGAACGGTGCCGCGCGTCTTGCCGGCATCGAGCCGCCCAAATACGAGGACAACGAGACCACCATCGCGCAACTCAAGGAGCGCATCGCCAAGACCGTGGCATTTCTGAAGTCGCTCGATGGCAAGGCCATCGACGCCTCAGCCGACAAGGAGATCACCTTTCCGCTCGGCCCCAGCAAAGGGCAAATGCAGGGCGGCGACTATCTCAATCACTTCGTGCTGCCGAATTTCTATTTCCACGCCACCGCGGCCTACGCGATCCTGCGCCACGCCGGCGTTGAACTCGGCAAGCGCGATTTCCTCGCCGGGATTCCGATCAAAAGGATTTGAACGCATCATTCCGGGTTCGGCGCTCGCGCCGGAACGACGAAATGCTTACTTCCCCTTCGCATCGAACCGCTTGCGCGCGTCCTGGATCGCCGGGCGGTTGCGCCGCGCCCACAGCCCCAGCTCGCTGACCGGATCGAGCAGCGAGCGGCCGAGTTTGGTCAGCTCGTAATCGACGCGCGGCGGGATGGTCGGAAATACCGTGCGGGTGATCAGCCCGTCGCGCTCGAGCGAGCGCAGCGTGAGCGTCAGCATGCGCTGCGAGATGGAGCCCAAGGCGCGACGCAATTCGTTGAAGCGCTTAGGGCCATCGCCCAGGGTGGAAACCACCAGCACCGTCCACTTGTCGCCGACGCGCGAGAGCACCTCGCTCACCGCCCGGCAATCCTCGGGCTCATGCAGGTTACCCGGTATCACGCCTGTGCCTTCTTGCCGCTGCGCCTTGGTCATCTATCTAGCCTTGGTAACAATTCGTAACCAGCAAGGTAATCCCGCTATGGCCAAATTCAAGCTCGGTATCATCGTCGGCTCAAACCGGCGCGAATCCATCAACCGCAAGCTGGCGCAGGCGCTGGTGCGGCTCGGCGGCGCGGCCTTCGAGGCCAAGTTCATCCGCATCGACGACCTGCCGATGTACAACCAGGACAACGAACAGCCGCTGCCGGAGGCGGTCGCCCGCTTCAAGGCCGAGGTGGAAGCCTCCGATGCCCTCTTGTTCGCGACGCCCGAGCACAACCGCTCGATCCCCGCGGTGCTGAAGAACGCCATCGACTGGGGCGGGCGGCCCTACGGCAAGAGCTCCTGGCCGGGCAGACCGGCCGCCATCATCGGCACCTCGGGCGGCGCCATCTCGACCGCGGTGGCGCAGCAGCATCTGCGCGCGGTGCTCGGCAATCAGGGTCTGCACGTCATGGGCGGCGAGGCCTATATTCAGTTCAAGCCGGACCTCATCGACAGCGAGGGCCATGTGCCCGACGACAACGTGCGCAAGTTCCTGAAGAACTTCATCGACCAGTTCGCCGCTTTCGGCGCCCGCTTCGCGCCGGCGCAGAAGCAGGCGGCAGCCTAAACCGCCGCGTCATTCCGGGGCCGGCCGCAGGCCGGAACCCGGAAACCAGACGCAGGCACCGAGTTTTTTCTAGATTCCGGGTTCGCTCGCTTTCGCTCGCGCCCTGGAATGACACGAGTTGAGAAAGGTGAGACCCCATGTCCATTCGTCCCGTCAAACAGATCGTGCAATCCAAGCCGACCATCGAAGGCGCCGGCGTCAAGCTCAACCGCGCCTTCGGCTTCGGCAACACCACCGAGTTCGATCCCTTCCTGCTGCTCGACGATTTTCGCAACGATCGTCCGCAGGATTACCTCGCCGGCTTTCCCTGGCATCCGCACCGCGGCATCGAGACCATCACCTACGTCTTGAACGGCACCGTCGAGCACGGCGACAGCCTGGGCAACCGCGGCTCGCTCGGCTCCGGCGACGTGCAATGGATGACCGCCGGGCGCGGCATCATGCATCAGGAGATGCCGCAGGGTGACGCGCAAGGGCGCATGCACGGCTTCCAGCTCTGGGCCAATCTGCCGTCGTCGCTGAAGATGACGGCGCCGCGCTATCAGGACGTCAAGGGTGCCGAGATCCCCGAGGTCACCGACGACGACGGCACGCGCGTGCGCGTGGTGTGCGGCGATTTCTGGGGCAAGAAGGGCCCGGTCGACGGCGTCGCCGCCGATCCGCGCTATCTCGACGTGTTCGTGCCGCCGGGCAAGCGCAAGACGCTGAAGGTCGAAGTCGAGCGCCACGCCTTCGCCTACATCTTCGAGGGCAGCGGCAAGTTCGCTTATTCGTCCAAGCCGCTCGGCGTGCTGACCGAGAAACAGGTCGACGGCGAGGAGATCGTGTTTCGCGAGCCGGTCGGCAATCGCTCGCTGGTGCTGTTCGACTCCGGCGACGAGGTGACGGTGCAGGCCGGCGACGAGGGTATCCGTTTCCTGCTGGTGTCCGGCAAGCCGATCGAGGAGCCGGTCGCCTGGTACGGACCGATCGTGATGAACACGCAGGCCGAACTGCAGCAGGCGGTCAGCGAGCTGCGCAACGGCACGTTCATCAAGGCGGCGTGAACTGGCTTTCCTAGCGCCCCAAAACTCCGCTCGTCCCCGCGCAAGCGGGGACCCCGTGCGAGAAATTGCTGCTTCAGTGATCTTGGCCCTGGATTTCCCGCTTGCGCGGGAATGAGCGGAATGGAGCTCTCGCGTCGCTTTATTTCTCGTCCAACCCATCCACCCCCGGCTCGGTCACCGCGACCGGGTCGGAGGCCGGGAAGGTTTCTTCCAGCCCCTCTTCCAGCTTGCGCTCGAGCCGGCGTTTCACCGCCTTCTTGCGCGCGGCTTTCTTCTTGCGGACCGGCGCCTTTTTCCGGGCGGCCATCTTCTTGCGCGCCGGAAGCTTTTTCTTCTTGGATTTCTTCTTCTTTGCTTTCGCTTTCTTCGCCATCGCCGATCCTCCAAACCCCAACTATTCCTGCGCCCGGCTCCGCCTGACCGAAATATACCACGCGCCCTCGCCGCCGTGCGCGATATGCGCCTGCTCGTAGCCGATCACGAAGGCGCGGAATTCCGGCAGCGCCAGCCAATGCGGCAACTGCCGGCGCAGCACGCCGCGCTCGGCGTCGCCCTGCCAGCGCCCGCCTTTGCCGGTGATCACCAGCACCAGCCGCGCGCCGCGCGCGCTGGCATTGCGCAGGAAGTGCAACAGCGCCGCATGCGCCTCGCTTTGCGTGAGCCCATGCAGGTCGAGCCGGGCGTCGATCTCCGATTTGCCGCGGGCGACGCGCGCCCGCATGCGGCGGCCGAGCGGCGCGATCGGCGGCGGGGCCGGCGTGGATGGCGGCGTTGCCGGTCGTTCCGCGCGCGCCGGAGGCCGCGGCACGGTCACCGCCGGCGTTTCGTCTTCAGGCTCAGGTGCTGGTGAGATTGCCGCCTCACTCAGCGGCGCAATTTGCTTGGTGAACGTGCCCCACAGCACGCGCTCCTCGGTGGTGAGCACGCGGCGCCGGCGGTCGCGGCTCATCGCGACAATCTCAATGACGATGCGGTCTGGGACGCGGGAGCGCGCTCGGCGTGGCGGCGTTCTGCGCCACGGTGCGCGGCCGCTGCTTCGGCAAGGGAACGTCCTTGGCGACGGTCACGGCGCTGGCCGGCACCTTGGCCACCGGCCGCTGGCGCGGAACCGGCACGTCCTTGGTGGCAGCCGCCGCATCCGGCACTTTGACCGTCCTCGCGCTCGCCATCGTCACCAACTCTGGCGCCGGCGCGCTACCGGGCCGCGAGCGCGGCAACGGAGTGCCGCTGGCGACCAGGGTGTCCGGCACGTCCGTCCTCGGCACCAGCATGACGAATTTGCCGAACTGCTTGATGCGGCCGGCGATGTGCGGGGCGTCCTCGCCGTGGCCGAAATAGATGTCGGCGCGCGCCGACCCGCGAATGGCGGAGCCCGTATCCTGCGCCACCATCAAGTGCTGGAAGGGGTCCTGCGGCACGTCGCTCTTGAGCGGGAATTTCGCGTCAATCCAGATCGGCGTGCCGTAGACGTGGATCCGGGGATCGACCGCAATGGAGCGCCAGGGCGTGAGCTGAATGCCCTGCGCGCCGATGCATTCGTCTTTCGGCCCGAGCGCCGTCTCGGAGAAAAACACGAAGGATCTGTTCTTGTGGCGTAGCGCTTTGCCTTCCTTCGGGTTGGCCTCCATGTATTCGCGGATCTTGTCCATCGACATCTCTTCGGGCGTGTAGACGCCCTCCTCGATCAAGATGTGACCGACCGGCGTGTAGTGTTTGCCGTTGCTGGCGATGTAGTTGAGCCGCAGCAGTTTGCCGTTGTCGAGCTTGATGCGGGCGGAGCCCTGGATTTGCGCGAAGAAGGCGTCGACCGGATTTTTGACGTAGCAGATTTCCAGGCCGCGTCCCTTGAGCGCGCCCTTCTCGATCTCGCTGCGATCCAAATGACGGAATATCACGCTGCGGCGGCCGATCAGCTTGGCCGGCGGCCGGTAGATCGGCACGTCGTATTCGTCGTTCTTGTGGCGCGAGCCGTCGATCGTCGCCTCGTAGTATCCGGTGAAAAATCCGTCGGCGCCGGTATAGAAACCGTAAGTGTGAACGCGCGGCAGAACGCGCACCGGCTTGAAATTCGCCTCGAAGAAGGCGCGCGCCTGCTCGCGGTCGAGCGGACCGGCAGCCTTGGCGCGCTTGCACACGCGGAAGAGCCCGTCGTAGATCGGGCGCGCGCGGCGTCTCGCCTTGCTGCCTTCGAGGATGGCGCCGCAGCTCTTCATGAAGGCGCCGAAGGCGGCGGCCTGGTCGTCGTCCTTCCAGCCGGCGAGCGAGTCGAAGGTCAACGTTTCGGTCGAGGCGTGCGGTAGACTCAATCCGTGGTGCGTCGCGTGACGGTGCGTCGGCTTATGATGCGCCACGGCCGGTGCTCCCGCAGCGGCGATCACGCCGAGCGCCAGACCGAAGCGAAGTGCGGAACGAAGGCGCCCAAACGGCATGCGTTCATTGCCCGGCTTCGGTGGCGACCAGTTTCCAGTTCGGATCGCGCGAGGAAAGGTCGTGCGCGAACGTCCATACGTCGGTGACCTCGATGACCTTTTCGGGATTGCCATCGATCACCTTGCCGGTCTTGTCGCGCGTGACCGAGATCAGCTGAGACACGAAACGCACGGTGACTTGCGCGGTGCGCCCGCGCAATTCGGCGGCGGTGATGTCGGCGGAATCGACCGCGACAAAGCGGCTTTCCACAAGCTCGCCGCGCTTCTCGCGCTCGCCGATGGCGGCTTCGAAGCCCTCAAAGACCTCGCGCGACAACAGATTGCGCAGCGTGCGGCGATCGCCCTCGGCATAGGCGTTGACGATCATCTCGTAGGCGGCGCGCGCGCCGGTCAGGAAGTGCTTGTGGTCGAAATTCGGATCGGCGCCGACGATGGCATCAAGCCCGGTCGCGATCTCGGAGCCCGGCGCCGCCACACCCTCCCAGCGCTCGCCGACTGACGGCGGCTCGGCGGCAGCCTCGGCCGGTTTCTTCGCCGCATCCGGAGTCCGGTTCGGCAGCGCGACGACTTTTTCGGGCGCCGGCCGCGCCGGCTCGCGCGCCGAATAAGGATCGTACGGCGGGCGCTCCCGCCCGGTGCGCTGACCGAGCACGCTGCGCAGCCGCAGGAAAATGAAAACTGCGAGCGCCAGGAATATGATGGTGTAGATGTCGAACACGTCTCGCATGCTTTCGGCAACCGTTACGGCAGACCCGGCTTTGAAGCCCTTTGTCCGATCGGCGGCATGGCGACCGGTTCCACCGATACTATGTATGCTTGTGGCGGCGCCGTTCCATAGGCCCTGCACCGGATAGCCGGCACAAATCGTGCGGCAAACCTTAGACGATTGGGGCCCTCACGCCAACCTCGCAAGACCCAAGAGAACACCGATGAATGTGGCAAAATGGTTGCTGATCGCGCTGCTGGCGCTGCCGATGGTGGAATTAACCGCATTCATCATTGTGGCCGTCATCATTGGCTTGGCCTGGGCCTTGTTGGCGCAGATGGCCTGCTCGTTCGCCGGTCTGTTGGTGCTGCGCCATGCCGGCGGTACGCACGTTGCGCGCGTCCGTGCCGCGCTTGATGAAGGCCGAGTTACCGCGCTGTCGGCCGACGGGACCGGCGCGCTCACGCTTTTGGCCGGGATTCTGCTGCTGATTCCGGGCTTTATTACGGATTTGGCGGGTCTGGTGCTGCTGCTCGGCACAAATTTCGGCGGTGGGCGCAGCCCAACCGCCAGCGACGGCATTGTCGACTTGGAGCGGGAACAATGGCGTCAGGTGGACGACCCCGCGCTTCCCGACCGGCGCGAGCGCGACGACCGGCCGTAACCCGGGCGTCCTTGTTCCACCTTGGACCCTATGTTAGCCAACCCGCGGCTTGCGGCGTGCGGGCTTCCGTTGAGTGAGGAGCGATTATGACGACAGGCAATGGCAGCCCGGCACAACCCCAAGAGCAGCCGCAGGACATGCAGCCGCAACTCAACGTGGTGGCGCAATATATCAAGGACCTGTCGTTCGAGAATCCGAACGCGCCGAATTCGCTCAATCCCGGCCAGCAGCCGCAGATCGGCATTCAGATTAACGTCGCCGCCAAGCCGATGGCGGATACCGACTTCGAGGTCGAGCTCACGCTCAGCGGCAAGGCGGAAGTCACCGACACCCTGCTGTTCGGCTTCGAACTGCTCTATGCCGGCATATTCCGCATCCGCAACGTGCCGCAGGAAAATCTCCAGCCACTGGTGCTGATCGAATGCCCGCGGCTGTTGTTCCCGTTCGCGCGCGAGATCATTGCCAATTGCACGCGCAACGGCGGTTTCCCGCCGCTGCTGCTCGATCCGGTGGATTTCGTCGGTCTCTATCGCCAGAGGCTCGCGCAAGCGCAGCCCGGCGGCCAGCCAACCGAGCAAGTCTGACAATTCAAGTCGGCCGGTATCCCCGCCACAGCGCGTGCTCGCCCAGCGTCGCGACGAATTTGCGATGCGCGGCGCGCTCGTCCTCGTTCACCCGCGGTTTGAGCGGGCTCGGGCGCTCGCGCGAGATCGCAGTGCCATGCCCCGCAGCCTGGCCGGTGACTTTTTCGGCGAGCCCAAGCTGCGCCTGACGGGCGCCGATCAGCTCGACATAGACCTCTGCCAGGATTTCGGCGTCGAGCAGCGCGCCGTGCTTGGTGCGGCGTGAATTGTCGATGCTATAGCGCGCGCACAAATCGTCGAGCCGGTTGGGGCCGGCCGGATATTTACGCCGCGCCAAGAGCAGCGTGTCGACCAGCCGCTCGCGCGCGATCAGCGCACGCTCCACGCGCTTGAGCTCGGCGCAGAGAAAGCCGTGATCGAAGCTCGCGTTGTGGATCACCAGCGGCGCATCGCCGATGAAGGCGAGAAACTCGTCGACGATCTCGGCAAACCGCGGCTTGTCGCTCAGGAATTCGGCCGACAAGCCCATGAATAGCGAAGGCCTCGGCCGGCATGTCGCGCTCGGGATTGAGATAGGCGTGGAAAGTGGCGCCGGTCGGAATGCGGTTGAGCAACTCGATGCAGCCGAGCTCGACCAGCCGGTGGCCCTGCGTGGGCTCGAGGCCTGTGGTTTCGGTATCGAGGACGATTTCGCGCATGGGCTACTTCTATTTCCGATTCGCCAGTTTAGCCACTTGCGCCAGGATTTCACGCACCTGCGCACGGGCGTGATCGAAACCGCGCGATGTATCCACGATAAAATCGGCGCGCGCGCGCTTTTCGGCGTCGGGCATCTGCTTGGCCAGAATGGCCGCAAGCTTGTCCTCGTTCATGCCGGCGCGCTCGAACACACGTGCACGCTGCACCTCCGCCGGGGCGGAGACCACCACCACGGCGTCGCAACGCTTATCGCCGCCGGTCTCGTACAAAAGCGGGATATCGAGCACCGCTACCGGTGCACCGTTGCGCGCGGCGTCGGCGAGGAAACGTTCTTCGCCGGCGCGCACCAGCGGATGCACGATCTGCTCGAGCTTTTGGATCGCGGCCTTGTCGCCCAGCACGCGCTTGCCAAGCTTGTCGCGATCGACCTTGCCGTTGGCGGTGGTGCCGGGAAACGCCGCCTCGATCGCCGGTGTCGCTTCGCCTTCGTAGAGCCGGTGCACGGCGGCATCGGCGTCGTACACGGGCACGCTTTCCTCGGCGATCATTTTCGCCGTGGCCGACTTTCCCATGCCGATCGAGCCGGTGAGGCCGAGGATGAACATCAGGTGCCCACGAAGCCTTCGCGCCGCAGAAACGCGAGCAGCGGCATCAGCGGCAAGCCGAGAATGGTGAAATAGTCGCCGTCGACGCGCTCGAACAAATGCACGCCGGGGCCTTCGATCTGATAGGCGCCGACGCTCAACAAGGCGGTGTCGCCGGCGCCGTCGAGATAGTCCTCCAGGAACTGGTCGGAGAAATCGCGCATGGTCAGCCGCGCGGTGTCGACGCAATCGAACAGCGTCTTGCCGTCGCGCACCAGCGCCAGCGCGGAATTCAGTTCGTGGGTGCGCCCGCGCAAGGCGCGCAATTGCTCGGTCGCCGCCGCCCGATCCGCCGGCTTGCTGAAGCGCAGCGTGCCGCGCGCCAGCGTCTGGTCGGCGCCGAGCACCAGCCGGCCCGGCAGCGCGGCCGAGATATTTTCCGCCTTGGCGCGCGCGAGCACACGCGCGGCCGCGGCCGGATCGCTGACCGCGGCATCTTTCTCCAGCGTGCGCTCGTCGATCCTGGCCGGGCGTATTTCGATGCGCAGCCCGGCGGCGGCGAGGATTTTGGCGCGGATATCGCTCTTGGAGGCGAGCACCAGCGGCCGGCTGTCGAGCCAAAGCGACATGTTTTCCCTCGCCCGCCCCTAGCTCGCCGGCTGGCGCCGGCGCTCGGTCAAGAGCCGCATCACCGCCGCGGCGGTTTCCTCGATCGAGCGACGGGTGACGTCGATGCTCGGCCAGCCGTGCTTGGCGCACAGGCGGCGCGAAAAGGCGACCTCCTCCGCCACCGACGTGCGGTCGATATAGGAGGCGTCGTCGCGGTGCGCCTTGAGCCCGAGCAGACGGTTCTCGCGGATCTGCACGATGCGCTCGGGACTGGCGTAGAGCCCAACCACCAGCGGGCGCGTGAGCTTTTCCAATTGCGGCGGCAGCGGCACGTCCGGCACCAGCGGCACGTTGCCGGTCTTGATGCCGCGATTGGCGAGATAGATCGAGGTCGGCGTTTTCGAGGTGCGCGAGACGCCGACCAGCACCACATCGGCGTCTTCCAGCCCTTCCGGATGTTGGCCGTCGTCATGGAACATGGTGTAGTTGAGTGCATCGATGCGATGGAAATATTCGGCGTTGAGCACGTGCTGGGCGCCGGCGCGGTGAATGGTCTCGGCGCCGAGATAGGACTGGAACAGCCGCAGCACCGGCCCCAACACCGACATGCAGGGCAGCGCCAGATCCCGGCACTTGTTCTCCAACAGTTGGATCAGGTCTTCTTCCAGCAGCGTATAGAGCACGAGGCCCGGCGACTCGCTGATCTCCGACAGCACGTGATCGAGCTGTTTCTTGGAGCGCACCATCGGATAAAGATGCTCGACCGGCGCCACGCTGGCGTATTGCGCCGCCGCCGCCCGCGCTACGGTGGTCAGCGTTTCGCCGGTCGCATCGGAAACGAGATGTAGATGGAAATAGCCTGTGTCGGGCATCGGTATAACGACAGGACCAATTGTGGAAACCCTGGGAGGAATTTACGTCCGATCCCCTAGCGCAAAACCCCTGCGGCCGGGCAATAAATTTTCGTCCACATCCGTGCCTTCGGGATGCCGCAGCCGAGGCACTTCATGAATTGATTAGGCATGTGGACAGCGCGCCGGGGATAGCTGGGGAAATCGACGTGTTATGGCCGAAAGGAGCGGCTCTCGCTGTGGACAGACACCATAGTCGGATATCGCAGTCATCTGGACGATTGCTTGCTAGCCGGTGGACAGCACTGGGATCGGCAGGCATGAGTTTAATCCACGTTCCAGTAATCACTACAAAAGAGTCCTATTAGAAGGTTTGAGTAGAAGGTGTATGAGCCGATAGCATGGGGACAAAACCGCTTATCGAGGTCCTGAAAGGTCATCGCCAGAACATCCCGCCAGTCTGGCTGATGCGCCAGGCCGGACGCTATCTGCCGGAATACCGGGCGGTGCGGGAGAAGGCCGGCGGTTTCCTCGATCTATGCTTCAATCCGGAACTGGCGGCTGAGGTTACGCTGCAGCCGGTGCGGCGCTTTGGTTTCGATGCGGCGATCTTGTTTTCCGATATCCTGGTGATACCGCTAGCGCTCGGCCGCAAGGTTGAGTTTTTGGTTGGCGAAGGGCCGAAGCTCGAGCCGCTGACCGACGCCGCGGCGCTCGGCAAGTTGAGCGAAGCGGTCGATCAAAAGGTTTTGGCGCCGATTTACGAAACCGTGCGGCGGGTGAAATCGTCATTGGATGAAAAGACCACGCTCATTGGTTTCTGCGGCGCGCCCTGGACGGTGGCGACTTACATGGTGGCGGGCGAGGCAACGCCCGACCAGGCGCCGGCGCGGCTGTTTGCCTATCGCGATCCCGACAATTTCCAGAAGCTCATCGACCGGCTGGTGCAGAGCTCGATCGACTATCTGGTCGGTCAGCTCAAAGCCGGCGCCGATTGTGTGCAGATTTTCGATACTTGGGCGGGCGTGCTGGGGCCCGATCAATTCGATCGATGGTGCACATTGCCGACTGGCAAGATCGTGACGGGCGTTCGGGAACAGATCCCCGACGCGAAAATTATCGGCTTTCCGCGCGGCGCCGGCTGGTTGGCTTGGCCTTACGCGAGGATGACTGGAATTAGCGCGATTGGATTCGACTGGACCGTCGATCGCGAGACAGTTGCGGCCGAATTTCAGCCGGTGCTGCCGGTTCAAGGCAATGTCGATCCGCTGGCCTTGCTGGCCGGCGGGGCGGCGCTCGACCGCGAAGTCGACGAGGTGATGGAGACGCTCGCCGGCGGCCCGCTGATCTTCAACCTCGGCCACGGCATCCTGCCGCAAACGCCGATTGCCCATGTCGAGCAAATGCTCAAACGCGTGCGCGGGTAGGCGGAAAAGCCGATGCTCTACCTCTGGGTCAAGGCCTTCCACATCATCGCGGTCATCGCCTGGATGGCCGGCATGCTCTATCTGCCGCGGCTGTTCGTCTATCACGCGCTGGCGGCGCCCGGCTCCGAGCAGTCGGAGACCTTCAAGGTGATGGAGCAACGGCTGCTCAAATACATCATGGGTCCGGCCATGGGCGTGACCTGGATCCTCGGAATCGTGCTGTTGATTCAGGGGCAGTTCATCGGCGCCGGCTGGTTCCACGCCAAGTTCACGCTGGTCCTGGTGATGACCGTCCTGCACGGCCTGTTCAGCCATTGGGCGCGCGACTTCCGCTTCGACCGCAACAAGCGCTCGGCCAAATTCTATCGTATTGCCAATGAGATACCGACACTGCTGCTGATCGCCATCGTGATCTTGGTGACCGTCAAGCCGTTCTGAAAAAGGTATTTCATTGAGCGGCCGCGCGCCGCCTCTTGCGTGAAACCGCGCCGCCTCTTATGTTGTTGCTATCCCACCGAACGCAGGCGGATGCAGTCGCGTTCCGGCTCCCTCAAGGTTTGGGCCGGTCGCAGCATCGGGTTCCGGGTTCTTTTCCAAACCTCCTCGTCGCCCCAGACCTGCGATCCCTCTCTAAGTGAACTCCATCGGTCCCGAGTTTCTTTTTCGATGACTCCACCGGTTACCCTCCCAAGGAAAAATACCCCCAATGCGGGAAATGAAACTCCAGGACCTTAAGTCCAAAACCCCAGCCGAACTCCTCGCGTTTGCTGAAGAGCACCAGGTCGAAAACGCCAGCACCATGCGCAAGCAGGAGCTGATGTTCGCCATCCTCAAACAGCTCGCGACGCAAGAGGTCGACATCATCGGCGAAGGCGTCGTCGAAGTTCTCTCCGACGGCTTCGGCTTCCTGCGCTCGCCGGAATCGAACTACCTGTCCGGTCCCGACGACATCTACGTCTCGCCCAGCCAGATCCGCCGCTTCGGCCTGCGCACCGGCGACACCGTCGAAGGCCACATCCGTAGCCCCAAGGAAGGCGAGCGCTACTTCGCGCTGCTCAAGGTCAACACCATCAATTTCGAGGACCCCGAGAAGGCGCGCCACAAGATCAACTTCGACAACCTGACGCCGCTTTATCCCGACGAGCGGCTCAAGATGGAGCACGAGGATCCGACCAGGAAGGATCTCTCGCCGCGCGTCATCGACATCGTGGCGCCGATCGGCAAGGGCCAGCGCGCGCTGATCGTGTCGCCGCCGCGCACCGGCAAGACCGTGCTGCTGCAGAACATCGCGCACGCCATCACGTCGAACCACCCCGAGTGCTATCTGATCGTGCTGCTGATCGACGAGCGGCCGGAAGAAGTCACCGACATGCAGCGCTCGGTGAAGGGCGAGGTGGTGTCCTCGACCTTCGACGAGCCGGCCTCGCGCCACGTGCAGGTCGCCGAAATGGTGATCGAGAAGGCCAAGCGCCTGGTCGAGCACCAGCGCGACGTGGTGATCCTGCTCGATTCCATCACCCGCCTCGGCCGCGCCTACAACACGGTCGTGCCCTCCTCCGGCAAGGTGCTGACCGGCGGCGTCGACGCCAACGCCCTGCAGCGGCCCAAGCGCTTCTTCGGCGCCGCGCGCAACATCGAGGAAGGCGGCTCGCTCACCATCATCGCCACCGCGCTGATCGACACCGGCAGCCGCATGGACGAAGTGATTTTCGAAGAGTTCAAGGGCACCGGCAATTCCGAGTTGATCCTCGACCGCAAGGTCGCCGACAAGCGCACCTTCCCGGCCATGGACATCACGCGCTCCGGCACCCGCAAGGAAGAGCTGCTGACCGAGCCGGCGGTGCTCAAGAAGATGTACGTCCTGCGCCGCATCCTCAATCCGATGGGCACCATGGACGCCATCGACTTCCTGCTCGACAAGCTGCGCAACACCAAGACCAACGCCGAGTTCTTCGAGTTGATGAATACGTAAGGCGCACGAACGGCGGCGCACTGAATCGCGATTGTCATGGCCGGGCTTGTCCCGGCCATTTCGCTGAGGGACGCACGCGCTATCACAGCGTCACTGAAGCATGGCATCGTTAGCTGTCATCACCCGCGCAGGCGGCTGATCCGGTAATCACAGACAACGAACTGGAATACTGGGTCCGCGCTTTCGCGGGGACGACGGCGTACGGCTAGCCCTTGCGCAGGCCCAGCCGCGCCTTGGCGAAGCTCGGGCTCGGGATGCAGACCGCTTCTTTCTTGTCGCCGAGCGACTGCTTGCATTGGGCGAGGCTCGAATAGCCGCAATGCACCGAGGCATGCGCCTTGTCGAGGAAGCCGCACCATTCATCGGCTTGCGCGGGCAGCGCGGCGGCAAACGATCCGGCAATCAGCAAGCCAAATAACAGACGCATCGACATGGTCTCCCGATCAGGCCCCCGGTCAGCGGATTTTGCCGCTTGAGACGGCCAAATCAAGCAGATTTGCGCATCGCGGTGAGCGCTGTGGGGATCGCGTCCGGGCTGGTGACCGGCAGCGAGCAGGTTTCGCCCACACAGACGAAGGCCGCCCCCTCGGGCGCGGCGGCGAGCTTGTCCTGCGCCGGGTGCGCGGCCGGCAAGTCGGCCGGCGCGGCTGCCCGCAGCACGATGCGATCGAGGAACGGCAGCCGCAACGCCGCTTGCGCGAAGCGCTCGGCCGCGGCGCCGGTCACCACGATCTCGGCGCCGCGCAGCCGCAGGTCCAATGCGTTGAGCAGCGCCACGTGGCCGAACAGGTTGTTGCCGGCCGCCGACAGGATGCCCTCCATCAGCCGGTCGGCCTTGTCGCGGAAGGCGTCATCGCCGGCCAGCACCGCCAGCCGCACCAGGTTCTGCGCTTCCACCGCGTTGGCGTTGGGGATGGCGTCGTCGACGGTCGAGTGCGGGCGCAGCAAAAGCCCCTCGGCATCGTCGGCGGTCAGGTAATAGCCGCCGGTGTCCGGGTCGGCGTAGTGGGCATCGAGCGCGCGCTGCCAGGTGAGCGCCTGGTCGAGGAAGCGGCGCTCGCCGGTAGCCTCGTAGAGCGCCAGCGCCGCCCGGATCATGGCGGCGAAATCCGACGCCAAACCGGGGAACAGCAGCTGCCCCGCCCGCCAGGAGTGACCGAGCCGGTCACTTCGCACCATTTGCTGCGCAATAAAATCGAAGGCGCGGCGCGCCATGGCCAGCCATTCCGGCTCATCCAGGATGATCCCGGCATTGACCAGAGCGGCGATCATCAGCCCGTTCCAGTCGGCCAGGACCTTATCGTCGAGACCGGGCCGCACGCGCTCTTCGCGCTTTTTGTGCAGCATAGAGCGCAGCATAACGAGCTGCCCGTCGATTTCTTTGCTGCGCGGTAAGCTATTGAGGCGATTGAGAATATTCTGGCCTTCGAAATTGCCCCCGGCGCTCACGTCGTAATGTGCAGCAAAAAGTGCAGCATTTTCCGCCCCCAGGACGTCCTCGATTTGCTGCAGCGACCAGACGTAATACTTGCCCTCCTCGCCCTCGGAGTCGGCATCGAGCGAGGCGCAAAATGCCCCCTCCTTGGTGGTCATTTCGCGCAGCAACCAGCCGACCGTCTCCTCGGCGCGCTCGCGGAATAACGGGTTACCGCTGTGCTGATAGGCAAGCGCCAACAGCTCCAGGAGCTGGGCATTGTCGTAGAGCATCTTCTCGAAATGCGGCACCAGCCAGCGGGCATCGACCGAATAGCGCGAAAACCCGCCGCCCAAATGGTCGTAGATGCCGCCTTCGCACATCCTTTCCAGTGAGTGCTCGACCGTCTCGAAGAAGCGGGCATCCCCGCTCCGCATCCCGGCCCGCCACAGCATCTCCATCAACGACGGCTGCGGGAACTTGGGCGCCCCGCGCAGGCCGCCATTGACGGAATCGAACATATTGCCGACCTGGGTGGCGGCGGCATCGAGCTCTTTCAGCCCAATGGTCACCTTGCCTTCCGGCCGCGCCTTCTCGGCCAGCCGGGCCAGCAGCGACGCCCGGTTCTGCTCGATGCGGTCCGGCTCCTCGCGGAACAGCCGGGCGATTTCACGTAAAACATCTGTGAAAGCTGGCCGCCCGAAGCGCGAGTCCTTCGGAAAGTAAGTGCCGCCCCACACCGGCTCGGCCTTCGGCGTCAGGAACATGGTCAGCGGCCAGCCGCCCTGCTCGCCGAGGAGATGCAGCGCGTTCATGTAGATCTGGTCGATGTCCGGCCGCTCCTCGCGGTCGACTTTGATGTTGACGAACAGCTCGTTCATCACGCGCGCGGTCGCCTCGTCCTCGAAGGACTCGTGCGCCATCACGTGGCACCAGTGGCAGGCGGCGTAGCCGACCGAGAGCAGGATCGGCCTATTGCTGCGCTCGCCTCCGCCAGCGCCTCCGGCCCCCATTGCCACCAGTCGACCGGATTGTGCGCGTGCTGCAGCAGATAGGGCGAGGTCGCCTGGGCGAGGCGGTTGGTGTGCGCGGGTTCGTGTTGGAGGTCATCGGCGTACCCTACCCCGGATATCGCCGACGCATAACACGCCGGGGCGCCGCATTTGGCGCGGTGCTATGATGGTGGCCGACCGCATCCGGAAAAAGGGTCGGCCCATGCGCATGCTCTTTTTGTTGGCGGTGACCGCGATCGCCGTATTCGCTCTCGCGTCCGCCGCCGACGCAGTTCCCGCCAAAACCATCCGCATCGGCGGCGTCCAGGCCGTGCGCATTCTTGCTTCCCTCGCCCGCGACCAGCTCGTGGGCTCGACGGTCAGGTGGTCGCGTCGCCCGCGTCCGCTGAGTCGACGCCTCACGGCAGAATCGCGAACGCCCGCGCCGGGAAGCCGAGGCCTTTGCGCACCTTCGGCCATGTCACCACGATCAGCGCGCCGGTTGCCGGCACATGATCGAGATTGGCCATCACCTCGATCTGATAATGGCCGTGCTGCAGGATGTAGGTTTCCGAATCCATCTTGTCGGTGGTGTCGGTGTCCATCGCCTCGTGGCCGGTGGCGGTGACGCCGCGCTGCTCATAGAGGAACTTGATGGTCTCGAACGCCCAGGCCGGAAACGGCGCGCGCTTGAAGTGCTCGGGGTTTGAATCCCAGTCCTTGTACATGTCGGTGCGCAGCGCGACGAAACTGCCGCGCGGCACCTGGCCGTGCTGCTTCTCCCACGCCATCAGATCGGCGACCGAGAAGGCGTGGTTGGGGTCCTTGCTGAGATAAGGCGTGTCGTCGAGCACGATCAGCGGCAGGATCATGTCTTTAAGCGGTATCTCGTCCATGGTGGCGCCGCCCTCGGCGAAATGCGCCGGCGGATCGACGTGCGTGCCGTATTGCCCGACCATGTTGTAGTAAGTCGTGTGGAAGCCGTCCTGCTTGATGGTGTAGGGCCGCTTGGTCTTGGGGTCGTAGGCCGGCGTGAACACCGCCTGGCCGAAGCCCGACCACACCGGCGTGTCGGGTGAGAAGCTGTGCGTGAGATCGACGAAGTTGCTTGCTCGCGATGATTTTGTAAGCGGTGGCGAGATCGCCGTCGGCGCGCGCCGGCGCGCTGACAAGCGATAAAGCGGCAAAGCAGAACGCAATCGTGACGGCGGTTTTGCTGGCGGTCATTTTGGCGGTCATGGGGCCCTCCTGACTGGGCAGTCCGCCGATCATAACGCCGTTTGCGCGTACGCTGCTACGCGTGCGGCGGGGCTGGCGCAGGAAGCACACCGTCGCGGCGTTTACGCCTTGTGCTAGGTTTGAGCGCCACCGAGCGAAAACAGAATGGATCGACCGCCGAACGACGAAGAAGACGAAGGCGATCGCCGCGCCGGCAATCTTTTTCTGCTGGTGGCCGGCATCGTGCTGGTCGGCGGCGGCATCTGGCTGGTCAACGCGCTGGTCGACTACAACAAGAACCAGGCGTGCCTGGAATCCGGCCGGCGCAATTGCAATCCGATCGAGTTGCCCGAGCGAAACCGGGATTGAAGCGCGGCCAGCGCCATTACTTGGTGTTAGCGGCGGCAAGCAGACCGGCCGATTGCAGATCGGCGCCGGCCATCTTTCGGTCGGCCCATTGCTTGAGATCGGCCACCGTCAATTTGTCGAGAAACGGGTTGGCCTTGACGATCTGCTCGCGCTTGGTGCGGCCGCTCGCGTCCGCCTTCGCCATCACCGTCGCCGCATCGGCGTCTTCCGGCGCGGTGAGCAGCGCGACGGCGCCCCTGCCGCCGGCGAAATGCGCCAGATAAAGCGCTCCGGCGGTGACCGGCAGCGCGTGCCGCCGCAGCATCGCGGCGTGACGCTCGGCAAACCGCGTCGTCATCTCGCGTGCGACGTCCGCTTGTTGCCGCAGCGCCAGCGTTTCGTCGCGGCTCAGTCCCTTGGCCAGATCGGGCCGGTAGGCGTGGATCATGCGCAGCCAGGTTTCGTCGATGAATTGGCCCAAGCCGGCGGCGCTCGAGCGCTTGTTCTTGGCGTCCGCGACGCCGCTCGATTCGGCGTCGATGATGCGCGCGACGACCGTGTTGATCGCGGCCTGACCGGCCACGTCCCGTTGCGTGAGCAGCCGGGACATCATCGTTCCCCCAATCAACCCGACGCCGAATGCCGCGACAAGGACGGCCGCGACGATCGCGGCGCGCATCGAAGGCGCGTCGTCGAGGTCATCCGAGGCCACGGGAGCTGGCCGGGCTATCGGCTTGCGCGGCGCTGTCCTCGGTATTGTGACGCGCGGAGGCGCTTGCGGTTTGGGAATGGCGGCGGGCTGCGGTTGCTGTTGTGACTTGGCCGGAGCGGCGGCGGCGCGGGAGAGATTCTGGAGCCGCCGCTCGACTTCGTCGAAGATGGCCTCTTTCGTCGGCGCGAGCGGCGCAAGGCGCAGCCGCAACGTGTCGACGCGTCCCGCCGATGATTGACCGGCGGTCATCGAACTGTCTGCGTCGAGGACGGCTGCTTCCATGCCCGGCATCTTGATTAAAAAACCGAACTAAAAGTTTAGCGCCGGGTAACTTCGATCGGCCGCGTGGCAACGGCGTGGGCCGGATGAGGCCCCGCCTTCCAATAGGCTTAACGAATGGTTAGCGATGCGCGCTCGCGCTAAGCGCCCTATTCCCGCCCGGTCGCGCGCCGCCACACACTCAAATAAGTGCCGAGCTCGGTGAAGCCGCCGTCCACCGGCAAATCGAGGCCGGTGAGGAAGGCGCCCTCCTCGCTCGCCAGAAACATCACCACACGCGCGACGTCCTCCAGGCTGGCGGCGCGCGCAAGCGGCGTCGCCGCCACCATGGCGTCGACGAATTTTTCCGAGCCCTTGACCATCGCGGTCTCCACGATGCTCGGATGCACCGCGTTCACGCGGATATTGTGCGCGGCATATTCCATCGCCGCCGCCTTGGTCAGCCCGCGCAGGCCCCACTTGGCCGCGCTGTAGGCGGCCGCGAAATGGCCGTTGATGCCGGCGGTCGAGCCGATGTTGATGATCGCGCCGCCGCCCGCTGCGCGCATCAGCGGCGCCGCCGCGCGGATGCCGAGAAAGCAGCCGGTGAGATTGACCGCCAGCACGCGCTCCCAGTCGGCGCGCGTGGTCTGCTCCAAGGTGACGCCGCGCAGCGAGACGCCGGCGTTGTTGACCAGCACATTGAGCCCGCCGCATTGCGCCTTGGCGAAAGCGGCCACCGCTTGCCAATCGTCTTCGTTCGTCACGTCGAGCTTGCGGAAATCGCATTGGCCGCCGGCGGCGCGGATTTCGTTGGCGAGCGCTTCGCCCTCGTCGTCCACCACGTCGCCGATCACGACGTGGGCGCCGCTTTCAGCGAACAGCTTTGCCTCGGCCGCCCCCTGCCCGCGGCTGCCGCCGGTGATGAGCACGGTCTTGTTGGTGAATTGCGGCACGGCTTTCCCCCTGCGTCATTATCGCCTTATGGAGTCGAGGCGAGCGCTTTCACGACGGTCGCAAGAACGGTCAACGCATCGACCGTTCCGTCGGACTCGCCTTTTTCAAAATCCTGCGCGGCCTGGCCCATCGTATTGGTCACGTGGGCAAGACACAGCACGGATTTGCCGCGCGCCCGCGCGAACGAATAGAGCGCCGCGGCTTCCATTTCCACGGCCAGCACGCCTTTTGCGCGCGCGGCCTCGATGGCCTCGGCGGTTTCCCGAAACGGCGCGTCCGTCGTCCAGCTGGCGCCGACGAGGACGCGGCACGTTTGCTGTTGCAAGCCGCAACCGCTTTGGCGACGAGCGTGGGGATCGGCTTCGGCAAATTCAGCGGGCGCGGCGTAGTGATAGCTGGTGCCCTCGTCGCGCAACGCGCGGTCGATCACCACGAAATACGGCGTCGGCCCTGCGGCCGTGATCTGGCCCGCCGAGGTCAGATTGATCAGGACGCGGCAGCCGCAGGCAAACAGCTCCTCGGCGATCAGGACCGCAAACGGCGCGCCGACGACGCAACCGACAATGCCGACCGTTTCGCCCGGCCAGCGAAAACGTGAAGAGCTCGGTATGGTAACAGGGCCATGCATCGAAGCGCGTCGCTTGCCCGGCTTTGCGCAAGTTGCGCAGGATGTCGCCATCGGGATCGAGGAAGACAGACAGGCCGGGACATCGCTGCGGCGCCAGGCGCTTTTGCCGCCGCGCTTCGCGCAACCAGCGCGTCGGGCGAGAACACCGATGCTGCCGCCGGCGATTTGTGATCCAGAATGGGCGTTGCGCCGCCCTTCCGCGTGTCCGTCATTGGCGGCATCTTATGCATCCGCGGTGAGGCCGCAAACCGGGCTGAGGCCGGGCCTTGACCCGCCCTCGCCCCGGCGCTCACTTGCGCCGCGATGCCCGAGCCAACGCGCGACACGATCTTCGCCCTCTCCTCCGGCCGGCCGCCGGCGGCGATCGCCGTGGTGCGCATTTCCGGCCCGCGCGCCGGCGAGGCCTTGCGCGCGCTCGCCGGCAAAGTGCCCTCCCCGCGCCAGGCTGCGCTCGCCCGCCTGCGCGATCCGCGCAGCAACGAGCTGATCGACGAAGCCTTGGCGCTGTGGTTTCCGGCGCCGCATAGCGAGACCGGCGAAGACGTCGCCGAATTGCAGTTGCACGGCGGCCGCGCGGTGATCGCCGCCACGCTTGCCGCGCTCAACGCAATTGATGGCCTGCGCCCGGCCGAGGCCGGCGAGTTCACCCGCCGCGCTTTCGAGAACGGCAAGCTCGATCTCACCGCGGTGGAAGGCCTCGCCGATCTGGTGATGGCGGAAACGCAAGGCCAGCGCCGGCAGGCGCTGCGCCAGCTCAAAGGCGCGCTCGGCAATCGCGCGGAAAGCTGGCGGAGCCAACTGATCCAGGCGCTGGCGCTGATCGAGGCGCGTATCGATTTTTCCGACGAGGCCGATGTGCCGGAGCATCTGGTGGCGCCGGCGCTGGCGATTGCTCGGTCATTGGCCGATGAGATCGCTGGCGCGCTGGCCGACGACGGCCGCGGCGAGCGGCTGCGCGACGGCCTGGTGGTGGCGATCACCGGCCCGCCCAACGCCGGCAAGTCGACGCTGCTCAACCGCATCGCCAAGCGCGAGGCGGCGATCGTGTCGCCTTACGCCGGCACCACGCGCGACGTGATCGAAGTGCATCTCGATCTGGCCGGACTGCCGGTGACGCTGCTCGACACCGCCGGCATCCGCGCCAGCGAGGATCCGGTCGAGCGGGAAGGCGTGCGGCGCGCGCGCGAACGGGCAGGGGCCGCCGACCTGGTGCTGTGGGTGGAGGATGCGCGCGAGGCGGGGGAAGCGACGCCGCCGCCGGTCAATCCGGGACGGCCCGACGGGCCGGGCGCGGAATCCATAATCCCGGCAAGCGATGGATTTCCCCGCTCTGTGGCGCCCCGGACGGTCGAGCCGCCGCCCGCCCCGGCCATTTGGCGGGTGCGCAATAAGGTGGATCTGCTGGATGAGCCCGGATGTAAGAATGAATCATCATTTATTATAAGGCATAAGAGTGAACCTGAACTTCGACTTAACAAAGCCTTACCAAACATGGTTAACGAAAGGTTAACCGATAGAAATGAATCGATATATAGTAATGAGGATGTATTCATTACATCGGCGCTTACCGGTGCCGGTTTTGATGACCTCCTGGCCGCGCTCACGCGCTATGCGGAAGCCATCTTGACCGGCGCCGAGTCGGCCCTCATCACCCGCGAACGCCACCGGCGTGCTCTGCGGGATGCCGAGCTGGCCCTGCGCCGGGCTCTGGGGTCCGAGGTCGCCGGCCACGAGGATCTGATCGCCGAGGAGCTGCGCCTGGCCGGCCAGGCCTTGGGCCGGCTGACCGGCCGGGTCGATGTCGAGGATGTGCTCGACGTCATCTTCCGCGATTTCTGCATCGGGAAGTAGGGGCCGGTTTCGGCTTCCGGCCGACGCCCGTGGCATTGCGTCGCCGTGGCATCCGGTCATCTGGCGGCGGGTCGCGCGTTCTCCGAGCCTGGGGCCTCAAGTCGGCTATCGAGCTGAGGAGCATTGCCATGGCCGCGGAGCCCGCCTGGAAACAGGCGTTGCAGGAAACCCACGCCATCGGCTGGATCGGCTTCATCGTTTTGATCGTGGCGATCGCGGTCGGCAGCGTCTTGTGGGGACCCGAACAGCCAAGCGGCGAGAGCGCTAAACCGATGACCACCAGCCAGGCGGCGAAGTAGGGCGGCCCGGGAGAGGGTCGGAAGGCGTCGGAAGAGGCCGCAGAAGAGCGACATTCGCCGTCGAATGGCAGACTTTTCGGCCCGGAAGAATGGGAAGAAAAAAACCATTTTTGCCCTGTTTTATTGGGCTTTTTGGCGTATGTTTCACGTGAAACAAGGCTTTGTGACCCCCGGCCGATGTTTCACGTGAAACATTCCGCAAAACGCGATGTTTTTTGACCGGCGCGCCGTGACTCCGGTACAACGCCCGCGTTCGAGGCCCATCCCATGCGCTCAGGATTCGACGTCGTTGTGATCGGCGGCGGCCATGCCGGCTGTGAAGCCGCCGCCGCAGCCGCGCGCATGGGCGCGCGCGCGGCGCTCGTTACCCACAGGTTTTCCACGGTCGGCGCCATGTCCTGCAACCCGGCGATCGGCGGGCTGGGGAAGGGGCATCTGGTCCGCGAGATCGATGCCTTGGATGGCCTGATGGGCCGCGTGGCCGATCGCGGTGGCATCCAATTCCGCGTCTTGAACCGCCGCAAAGGGCCGGCGGTGAGGGGGCCGCGGGCGCAGGCCGACCGCAAGCTCTATGCGAAGGCGATGCAAGACGAGATCCGCGCGATATCCGAATCTCGCGGTGATCGAAGCGGAGGCCGACGATCTCATCATCGCCAACGATCGCGTCTGCGGAGTCAAATTCACCGACGGTCGCGAAATATCTTGCGGCGCGGTGGTGCTCACGACCGGAACGTTTTTGCGCGGGCTCATTCACATCGGCGAGCAAACAATTCCAGCCGGCCGTGTCGGCGAAGCGCCGGCGCTAGGCTTGTCGCAAACGCTCGAACGCATCGGCTTTGCGCTCGGCCGATTGAAAACCGGAACGCCGCCGCGACTCGATGGCCGCACTATCGATTGGAAGAGTTTGGAGATGCAGCCCGGCGACGAACCGCCGGAGCCGTTCTCGGTTCTGACGACACGCATCGACACGCCGCAAATTCAATGCGGCATCACGCGCACCATCGAAGCAACGCATCAAATCATTCGCGCCAACGTGCATCGCTCGCCGATGTACTCAGGACAAATCGCGAGCCGCGGTCCGCGTTACTGTCCGTCGATCGAAGACAAGATCGTGAAGTTCGGCGAGCGCGACGGCCATCAGATTTTTTTGGAGCCGGAAGGTCTCGACGATCACACCGTTTATCCGAACGGCATTTCGACGTCGCTGCCTGAAGACGTGCAACGCGCATTGGTCGCGACGATTCCCGGATTGCAAAACGCATCTATCATTCGGCCAGGCTACGCCATCGAATACGATCACGTCGATCCGCGTGAACTCAAACCAACGCTCGAAACAAAACGGCTGCGCGGGCTGTTTCTCGCCGGTCAGATCAACGGCACCACAGGCTACGAAGAGGCTGCGGCACAGGGACTTCTTGCAGGTCTCAACGCGGCCTCGCGCGCCGGCGACGGCAGAGAAATCATGTTCGATCGCGCGCAAGCTTATCTCGGCGTGATGATCGACGATCTCGTCACGCGCGGAGTCAGCGAACCGTATCGCATGTTCACATCGCGCGCTGAGTATCGTCTCGCGTTGCGCGCCGACAATGCCGATCAACGTTTGACCGCGCGCGGCATCGACATTGGATGTGTTGGCGCTGAGCGCGCAAAAGTTTTCGCTGAAAAAAATTCCGCACTCAACGATGCGCGCGCGTTTGCCAATTCCGTTTCGCTCACACCGAAAGAAGCCGAGCGTCATGGACTTGCATTGAACAAAGATGGACAACGGCGCACGCGCGTTCGAGCTGTTGTCGTATCCAACCATCTCGATTGCGCATCTCGCGAAAGTTTGGCCGCGCTTTGGTATGCTCGCACCGAAAATTTCCGAGCAGATCGAGATCGACGCCAAGTACGACGTCTATCTGTCGCGCCAGGCGGCCGACATCGCCGCCTATCGGCGCGATGAAAGTTTCGCCCTGCCCGATGAGCTCGACTACGCAGCGCTGCCCGGTCTCTCCAACGAGGTTAAGCAAAAGTTAATCGCGCATCGTCCGCGCACCATCGGACATGCGAGTCGTATCGACGGCATTACGCCGGCGGCGCTCACGCTGCTGGTCGCGCATGTCAAACGCGGCCGCGGCAAAGCGGCCAAGCGCGCTTGAGCAAGACCGCGCAGCGCGACGACGACCGCGCGCGCGCTTTCAAGCTCACGCCTGTTTCACGTGAAACGGAAAATCGTCTGAGCATTTTCGTCGAGCTGCTGTCGGCGTGGCAGCGCAAGATCAACCTGGTCGCATCGTCCACGCTTCCTCAAATCTGGACCCGCCACGTCGCCGACTCGCTGCAGCTCTTGACGCTTGGCGCCGCAGGCCAAGGTGTGGGTCGACTTCGGATCGGGTGGCGGCTTCCCCGGCCTGCCGATCGCCTGCGCGCTGGCCGAGACGCCCGGCGCCAAGGTCCATCTGGTCGAAAGCAACGGCAAGAAGGCCGCGTTCTTGCGGGAGGCCGTCCTCAAAACCGGGGTGCCGGCGCAAGTCCACCCGATGCGGGCGGAAGATTTTGCGGAATCCTGTGCAGAAGCCATCGAAGTGGTGACAGCAAGGGCGCTCGCCCCATTGAAAACGCTCTGCGATCAGGCGTTTCCTTTGTTGGCCAAGGGAGCAATCGGCTTGTTCCCCAAAGGTCAAGATGTAGAGGCTGAATTGACCGAAGCTACTAAATATTGGAATATGCAAGCGACGACGGTTCCCAGTGTGACGAGTCCCGACGGTGCCATTGTCATCGTCCGTGGCCTCAATCCTCGAACAAGGGCGTAAGCTTTGCGGCGGACAGCCGATTCGCCGCCCGCGTTGAATCAGGTTGGAGCGCGATCCCCATGACCGACGAAGCCGACAAGCCTGCCGAACCGCCGGCCGCTGAGCCATCGCTCACTGAGCCACAGGTTGCCGAGCCACAGGTCGTTCCCTTCAGTCGGCCATTGGACCAGTCGGAAGAAACCGGCGAACAGCCCGCGCCCAAGCCGCCGCTGCAGCCGCGCGTGATCGCCGTCGCCAACCAGAAGGGCGGCGTCGGCAAGACCACCACCGCCATCAATCTCGGCACCGCGCTCGCGGCCATCGGCGAGCATGTGCTGGTGGTCGACCTCGACCCGCAGGGCAACGCCTCGACCGGGCTGGGCATCGACCGCAAGGCGCGCCGCACCTCGACCTATGACGTGCTCACCAATGCCGCGCCCTTGCGCGAGGCGGTGCAGCCGACCGCGGTGCCGCAGCTCTGCATCGCGCCCTCCACCCTCGACCTCGCCGGCCTCGAGCTCGAGATCGGCCAGCAGCGCGACCGCGCCTACCGGCTGCGCAACGCCTTGCGCGCGCTCAACCATGGCCCGCGCACGCACGACTTCACCTATGTGCTGGTCGACTGCCCGCCCTCGCTCAATCTGCTCACGGTCAACGCCATGGCGGCGGCGGATTCGATTCTGGTGCCGCTGCAATGCGAGTTCTTCGCGCTCGAAGGTCTGTCGCAGCTTCTGAAGACGGTCGAGCAGGTCAAGACCACGCTCAATCCCAAGCTGTCGATCCACGGCATCGTGCTGACCATGTACGACTCGCGCAACAACCTCTCCAACCAGGTGGTCGCCGACGTGCGCCAGTTCATGGGCCGCAAGGTCTACGACACGGTGATCCCGCGCAACGTGCGCATCTCGGAGGCGCCGTCCTACGGCAAGCCGGTGCTGGTCTACGATTTGAAATGCGTCGGCAGCGAAGCTTACTTGCGGCTCGCCACCGAGATCATCCAGCGCGAGCGCGAGTTGAAGGCGGGCTAGGTGTCATCACCGGGCCGGCGCGAAGCGCCGAGTCCCGGTGATCCCGCTTAGGCTGGCATCGTGCCTCCATAAGCGGGATGGCCGGGACAAGCCCGGCCATGACAAAACAAAAGCAACGACAAAAAAAGAGGCGAACGCGTGTCGAGAACATCAGGAGCGGCGGCGATGGCGGATCATTCGCGATTGGGACGCGGCCTGGCCGCGCTGATCGGCGACGTCGGCGATGAAGGCCAGACGATGCCCGGTGAGGGGCGCAAGTCGCGGCGGGCGCCGATCGAAAACCTCAAGCCCAATCCGCGCAATCCGCGCCGCGCCTTCAGCGAGGCCGAGCTCGACGAGCTCACCGGCTCGATCCGCGAGCGCGGCATCATCCAGCCGATCGTGGTGCGGGCGGCGGCCGAGCGCGACCAGTTCGAGATCATCGCCGGCGAGCGGCGCTGGCGCGCGGCGCAGCGCGCCGGCCTGCACGAGGTGCCGATCGCCATCGTCGATGCGACCGATGCGCAGTCGCTCGAATTCGCCATCATCGAGAACGTGCAGCGTGCCGATCTCAATCCGATCGAGGAGGCGGCCGGCTATCTCGCGCTGATGGAGCAGTGCAACCATACGCAGGACGAGGTCGCGCAGATCGTCGGCAAGAGCCGGCCGCATGTCGCCAACACGGTGCGGCTGTTGAAACTGTCGGAGCCGGTGAAGGAGCTGGTGCGCTCCGGCCAGATTTCCTCCGGCCACGCGCGGCTGCTGCTCGGACAGCCGAACGCGCTTAAGATCGCCGACGACATCATCCGCAAGGGCTTGAGCGTGCGCCAGGTCGAGGCCTGGATGCGCAAGGATGGCGCCGCGCAAGTGCGCGACATGCGCAATGAGGCCAAGGGCTACACCAGCGGCGCCAAGGACGCCGACACCGCGCGCGCTCGAGCGCAAACTGTCGGACGCGTTAGGACTGGACGTGACGGTCGATCACCGCGGCGAGGGCGGCATCCTGCACATCAAGTACAATGATTTGGATCAGTTGGATGCGGTGTTGCGGAAGTTGGGGGGTGGGTGAGCACTATTCGTGCAACTCATTACCTCTTGGGTATTTTTGCTGCGCTAGGGCGTGTCCGCAACAAGCGGATAGTCCGGCATGCGGAGAAAAGCGGACACCGCCCAAGTGGGCGCTAATGTCCGCCTGTGA
>CAVXGN010000037.1:0-220025 GCA_963761245.1 uncultured Alphaproteobacteria bacterium
TTGGCCACTTGCTCGCGCTCGGACGGCGACAGCCCGCTGGCCGTCGTCGTCGACCACGATGTGCACCATCTCGTCCGGCGTTACCAATCGGCGCGCGCGTGCATCACCTCGATCGCCACCGCGGCATCGCCCATTGGCAGGCGTTATCCACCAGATTGCCGATCATCTCTTCCGGATCCTGCCGCTCGCCACGAAAGCGCGCCTGCCCATCAGCGCGCACCTCGACGGCGACGTCGCGGTCGTGGTGGATCTTCTGCATGGTGCGCGCGAGCGCCGTGACCACCGGCTCGGCGTCGGTGACCGAACCGACGACCGTCAGCCGCGCCGCCAGCCGTGCGCGCTCGAAGATGGCGCGCGACCTGATCGCGCAGATGTCGGCCTGCTCCAGCACCTTGGCGGCGAACGGCTCGCGCTTGTGGGCGCCGGCTTCGTTCACGATCACCGACAGCGGCGTCTTCAAGGCGTGCGCGAGATTGCCAACATGGGTGCGCGCGCGCTCGACGATTTCCTTGTTGGCGTCGATCAGCGCATTGGTCTCGCGCGCGAGCGGCGCGATCTCTTCCGGGAATCGCCCGGCCAGATGCTCGGCGGTGCCGGAGCGGATGGCGGCCAGGCTGTCGGTGATGCGCTTGAGCGGCGCCAGACCGAAGCGGACCTGGAACATGGTGGTCAGCAACAGCACTCCGCCAGCAGCGAGAAGGTGATGACCAGCGCCCGGTCGAAGGAGCGCGTCTCATCGTTGATCTCGGCGGCATCGCCGGCAACGGCCACGAGATACTGTCCCTCGTCGCCGAGGTCGATGTTGCGCTCCACCAAGCGCAGCCGCTGGTCCTCCGGACCGGTGACATAGCCTTGCGCGCGAGCCGTCGGCGCCGGCGGCAACGCCGAGGTCCTGCAGATGCGGCAGGCCGGCGTCCCACAACGAGCGCGAGGCGCGCACGTCGTGCTTGCCGGGATCGAGGCGCGTCACCTGCCAGTACCAGCCTGACAACGGCAGCTCGAACAGCGGCTCGCCGAGCGATTGCGGAAACTTGCCGCTGTTTTCCTCGGGCGAAGCGATGTCGGCGACCAGCGTGCGCAGATAGACGCCGAGCCGGCGATCGAAGGCGCGTTCCACCGCCTCGCGATAGAGCGATGACAAAATGATGCCGGTGATCACCAGTATGACCACCGCCCAGGCGGTGGCCGAGACGAACAGGCGCAGCGCGAGCGAGTTGGCGCGCATTGTGTCAACGCGCGTCGGGCGGATTGAGCAGATAGCCGAGACCGCGCACGGTCTGGATGATCTCGACGCCAAGTTTCTTGCGGATGCGGCCGACGAACACTTCGATGGTGTTTGAATCGCGGTCGAAGTCCTGATCGTAGAGATGCTCGACCAATTCGGTACGTGAGACCACGCGCCCGGCGTGATGCATCAGATAGGCGAGCAGCCGGTATTCGTGGCTGGTGAGCTTGACCGGATTGCCGTCGGCCGTGACCCGCCCGGTGCGGGAATCGAGCCGCACCGGTCCGCAGACGAATTCGCTCTTGGCATGGCCGACCGAGCGGCGCAGCAGCGCGCGCACGCGCGCCAGCACCTCTTCGAGATGGAAGGGCTTGGCCACATAATCGTCGGCGCCGGCATCGAACCCTTGCACCTTGTCGCTCCAGCGGTCGCGCGCGGTAAGCATGAGCACCGGCATGGCGCGGCCTTCGCGCCGCCAGGCCTCCAGCACCGAGATGCCGTCCATTTTCGGCAACCCGATGTCGAGGATCACGGCGTCGTAGGGCTCGGACCCGCCGAGATAATGGCCCTCCTCGCCGTCGAAGGCGCGATCGACGACATAGCCGGCGTCAGTCAGCGCGGTGGCGAGCTGGCGATTAAGGTCGGGGTCGTCCTCGACGACGAGGAGGCGCAAGGGTTTGGTGCTCCGCTCAGCGATTCTCCGCTTAGCGCCCGTTGATAAGCTCGCCGTTGGCGGCGTCAACGGTGGCCCGCGTCACTTTGCCACTGCGTGACAGCAGAATCAGCACATAGGCCAGCCCCTCGCCGTGCCGGCAAAGCCGGGCGCGCACCACGTCGACCCCGTGGCGATGGCGGTGCAGCGCCTTGATGGCTTGGGCAAGAGAGACCGCCCGGTGGCTGGCAACGGCGGCGCGTTGCTCGGCCCTGTTCAGGCACGCAGCCCGATGGGCCGGCGCATCGGCGGCGAAGGCCGGGACGGCCAGAAAGCCGATGAGCGCGATAGCGGTGAGATGACGGGAGACCGGCATGGGGGGAGCTTTTAACGCGTGCCGGTGAACGCGGGCTGAACGCAGGACCTAAATGGCCTGGCTCAGCTTTCGAAGCCGTCGAACGACGCAAAGGCTTCGAGCGGCTCGCGCGGGGCGCGCCAGCCGTTGATCGGCGCGGCCTTGTCGGCGAAGCCGAGGGCCAGACCGCAGAACAAGATGTATTCGGGTGGGATGTCGAGGAAGGAATAGACGGTCTGGTGCCAGTGGGTCCAGGCTTCCTGACCGCAACTGTGCAAGCCGCGCTCGCGCGCCAGCAGCATCACCGTCTGGATATAGCCGCCGAGGTCCGACCATTGCGGCGGACCCATGCTGCGGTCGATGAACAGCAGCAAGCCGACCGGAGCGCCGAAGAATTCGAAATTGCGCGCGTATTGCCGGTAGCGGCCGGCGCGGTCCTCGCGCCCGACGTCGATCGACCGATAGAGCGCGGCGCCGACTTGGCGGCGGCGCGTCTCATAGGGCTCTTTCAGGCCGGGCGGGTAGATGTGGTATTCGGCGCCCTCGCCGCGCGGCAGCAGTTCGGGCCGCGCCCGCACCAACGCTTTGAGCTGTTCGAGCTTTTGGCCGGCGAGCGCAGTGACGCGCCAGGGCTGCACATTGCCGCCGGACGGCGCGCGCGCCGCGGCCTCGAGAATGTCGCGGACGGTTTGTTCGGGAATGGGCGTTGGCAGGAACGCCCGGCAGGAATAGCGGGAGGTAACGGCTTCAAGGACGTCCATGGAAGGCTCCGCGGATTCGCGGAGAGTGTGACGGGTCGAGAGAGAACAGAAAAGGTCTGAAAGATGAAACCAATGATGGTAATTTAGCGGGTGACAGAACACGGAAGAGGGAGACGATGAGATTGCGACGATTGCTTTTGGCGAGCGCCTTCATCGCCGCCGCCATCGGTCCGGCCGCCGCCTTTGCGCCGGACGGCTGCGAGCGGCAGCGCGCGCAATATCCGGCGAACTGGAACGACACCTCGCATGAAAAACCGCTGTTCACCTGCTCCTCGCATTACAGCCAGATGTACCGCGTCAAGATTGGTGAAAGCGACGGCGTCGGACGGACCATGATAAGTCTGGTGCCGTTGTCGCGGCCCGATCAGGTCGAGAAGAAGGACGGCATCCTGCGGATCTGGCTGGACAAGGAGCAGGCGCAGCGTCTGCGCGACGGCAAATACTTCGGCACGGTCGTGCGCAAGGAGACTCCTGCTGGACCCGCGGCGACCTCAGCGGTGATACCGCCTTTTTCATGGACAATGCCAATCCGCCCGCGGATGAGCCGGACAAAGCGGGCTCGTTCTACAACAAGGCGCCGCGCTTCAGCATCTTCGGAAGCGATGCTTACTATTGCGAGCCGGTTAAATAGCAGGGATCGCTTACTTCCTCCCCAAAATCCTTGCCACCTTCTCCAGGCTGCGGCCGCCGAAATAGGCGGTGAGCACGATCATCGCCCATTGCGAAACGTCGCCGGTCAAAGGATCGGTTGTGCCCCAGCCGAGGACTTTGTCAAAGACGATGACTTTCCACACGTAGATGACAAAGGCGAAGGCAAACAGCGGACGCGGCAATGCGGTGTACCATTTGCCCTGCTCGGCGATGACGATCTGCGCATCGACTTCCTTTTCGCGCTGCTCGACGGCGAGCTCGCGTGCGGCGAGATTGGCGGCGATCTTCTCGCTCGTGTTTTCGGCACCGAGCTTGGCTTTGTAGGCATCGACCGCCGCCTTGGCGAACGGCCCGCCCAACAGGTTGCCGAGCCAGGACAAGACCATGGCGAACATCAGTCGCTCTCCGCCGGCTTGCCGGCGGTGCGCCGGCGGCAAAAGCCGAGAGATCGACCTCGAGATAGTCGGTGTCGAAGCGCACCGGCACGTCGAACAGGAAGCCGGCGGTCACCGCCGCCCCGCTCGCCGGGATATGCCCGGCGAGAAACGTCACCATGCCGGTGGTGGTATCGACGGTGAAGTCGCGTGCCCTCCGCTGACTTCGCTGCCGCCGACCGCCACCCGCACGCTGCCGGCGACCGGCTTGGCGATCGGCCGCTGATAGGGCGAATAGAGCCGAGCCGTAGGTCTTCACAGTGCGAAAGTCGCGGTCGCGCCGTCGCCGGTGCCGATCGCCTGGTCGGTCGGCGGCGACCGCGGCGTCGGGCGCGGCGGAGGAATTGATCGAGCCGGTCGCGCCAGCGGAAACCATAGAGCCGCCCGCGCCGCTCCTCGAAGAAGGCGACCACCTGCGACAGCGCCTCGAACGTCTTCACGCCATAGCCGGCATCGTAGCGCCGGCGCGAATGCGCCCAGCGCGCATTGCGCTCCTCGGCGCCGGAGCCGAGCACCACCACGTCGGTGCGCCGCTGCGGCCCGCCCGCGCTCTTGAGCGCGATGTCGAGCGGAAACAGGATTTCGTGGAAGGCGGTCATGCTCGGTCAGCAAAACTTCGTTGCCCGCGCGCGACCGCGCGCGCGATCTGGCCGGTGATATAGGCCTCCGAGCGGCGGAAGCTGCCGAGGTCGGGCGTCGCGATCTGCACGGTGACATTGGCCGGCGCCGCGCCGCCGCTCGAGCGCGATGCCGAGCCGCCCGTCGGCGCCGCGCGACAGCGGCACGATCGCTTCCGGCCCGGCTTCGCCGGCAAGCCCCAGCCCGCCGCTCGAGAGCGGAAAATAAGTCGGCGTGCCGATCACGCCGCCGGCGGCGAACGGCTTGATCGCGCCCATGCGCGGTTGCCCGACATGCCGCTGAACAGTCCGCCGAACAATTGTTAAGCCCGCTCGTCAAGCCGCTTGGCGATGCCGCTGGCGAGCGGCTTGAACGCCTGCTGCACCGCCAGGTTGGACATGCGCAGCGCCAGCGACTTGAGCACGTCGTCGAACTGCTTGCCGCCGGTGGTCGCCTGCGTGAAGGCCTGCGTCATGGCGCTGGCGAAAGCTGCTGGCGCTGACGCCGAGACTGTTCGGCGTTCGCGCTGCAGGCCGTCGAGCGTCGCTGCGACAGATCGTCGGCCGTGCAGCCGATTGGCGCCGCTGCATTAAACGTATCGGTCATCGGGATATCTCTTCATCAGTTGCTTGAGCGCGGCGCGGTCGAGCGGCGCGCTGCGCCCGGTCGCCGCCTCGATCGCGTAGGCCAGTTCGCGCGGCGTCATGCGCCAGAACTGCTCGGGCGCCAGCCGCAGCACGCCGAGCCCGAAGCCGATCGCCTGCTTCCAGGGAAACGGCTTCATTGCGCGCTCATTCGCCGAACGTCGCCTGGATCAGTTCGGCGGCGATGCGCACATAGCCTTGCGCGCCGCCTTCGACCGCCATCGCGCGCGACCTCGTCGTCGCTCACCGCTTCGCCGGCGCCGCGCAGGCCGGCGCCGATGATGCGCGTCAGATCGCGCGCCTTCAGCCGGCCGGCGCCGAAGCGCTCGGTCAGCGCCACCAGATCGTCGGCGCCGAAGGCGGCTTCCAGCTCGGCCAGCGCGCCGAGCGTCAGCACCAGCGTGCGCTTTGACGCCGCCGAGTCTCGGCCTCGATCTCGCCGCGGTGGATGGTTGGCCATGGTCAGGCCGCCGTGAACGTCAGCTCGCCGGCCGATTCCAACGCCAGGTCATAGGTGACCTCGCCATTGTGCTCGCCGGCGAATTCCAGATTGGTGATCTGGAACGGCGCCCTGCACGGTGCCGAAATCGGGAATGACGATCTGATAGTCGACGATGGTGCCGTCGAAGAAGGTCTGCCGCATCGAGGCGTCGGTCGCGGCGTCCTTGAACAGCCCGCGGCCCGACACCGAGGCGCGCTTGACGCCGGCGCCGTCGAGCAGTTCGCGCCAGCGGTTGGCGCTTTCGGCATTGGTGATGTCGACGGTCTCGGCATTGAACGCGAGCCGGCGCGTGCGCAGGCCGGCGACGGTGGTGAAGCCGCCTGCCCCGTCGGAAATCTTGACGAGCAGGTCCTTGCCTTTCTGGGCGGTCATCGGTTGTCGTCCTCTTGCGTTACGCCGGCTCGGTCACCGCGCGGAAGCGCACCAGCGCGTGATAGGTGCGCCCGTCGGCTTCGCGCCGGATGTCGGCGACCGAAAAGCGGAGATTGACCAGGTGATGATCGGTGAGCGTGAGCGGCGCGTCGTCGAGCGCCTGCAACAGCGCGCCGGCGATCAGATGCGCCTCGCTTGTGGCCGCCCTGGCGCGACCAGGCGTGCAGCATCAGCTGATGCTCCTCGCCCGGCTTCGGTGCCGGTGGAAAATCGGCGACGCGCGTCTCGCCCAGCGTGACGTAAGGGAAACGCGGCGGCGCGCGGCGGCTCGTCATAGACTTTCGGCCCGCCGAGCAGGCTGATGAGCGCGGCGTCGGCGATCAGCGCGTCGTGAATGGCGGCGCGCAGCGCGGCGGAAGCGGCAGTGGGCATGGATTCCTACTTCCGTCACCCGGGAGCGGCGAGCGGCCGAATGCGGCCGAGTCCTAGGCGCACTCGCTGCGCCATCCGGGAGGTCTCAGTCCTCCCGCTCCTCGGCGTCGATCTCGAGGAAGCGGCGGTCGGCGCTCGCGCGCGCGGCGATGACGCGATAGATGCGCGCGCCATCCTGGAACTGGTGCCGCGTGGTGACGTCGTCGCGGTAGCGGATGACGATGCGATAGCGCAGCGCGGCGCCGAGGCTGTCGGCGGCGACATCGGCGCGCGCCGACAGCGGCGACACTTGCGCCCACAGCGTGGTCACCGTCTGATAAGCTGCGCATGACGCCGCCCTCGCCGTCGTCGGTCTCGACCGGCGCCTGCAGCACCAGCCGGCGGTTCAGATCGCCAATGTCCGTGACTGGCGCGGTCATAGCGACAACATCCGGTAAGGCGCGATCAGCGCCGCCACGGTCTGCCGGCAGCACCGCGCCGTGGCTGCCGCGCGCGACCAGGCCGCGGTTCTCGTACCAATGCGCGACCAGCAGGCGGATCGCCTGGCGCAGCGGCTCCGGCACGTCGCTCGCCGCGTCGCCATAGCCGACCGTCACGTCGAGCTCGATGCCGGCGGCGAGCGCGTCCCGGCGGCGGCAGCGCCCAGGGCGCGAAGCACAGAGCCGACGCGCCGAGGTCGAGCACGAAGGCTTGCGTGTCGATCGTCGTGCGCGATGTTGTCGACGTCGTAGACGCGCGCGGCGGTCAAGCGCCTGCAGCGGCGCCGGCAGCACCGGCAGCCGGCCGTCGGCCGGCCAGGCATCGAGCGCGATGCGCCAGCTTTGCGTGATCAGCGCGCGCCGCGTCTGCGCCTCGACATGGATGCGCGCGCCGGCGATCAGCGCCGTGATCACGTCGTCGTCGTCGCCGGTTTCGACGCGCAGAAAGGCTTTCGCCTCGGCGAGCGAGAGCGGCTCGACCGCCGGCGCGGTGAGAAGAAGAGAGGACATGGTTGTCGTATCCTCTCCCCGTGGAGAGTTGCATAGTGCCGATTGCCCCGCGACAGGCGGCGGAAGCCAGTAACCCAGGCGTTGCCGAGTAGCGGCGACCGCTACCCGGACGCGCTGCGCTCGCTGCGTCGCTCGCCGGGAGACGAGTCGAGCGTTGACAAAATCGCGGCGCCGAGGCTCAATGGCGCCATGCGCCGTGTCCTCGCCGCCCTCGCCTGTTTGCTCTCTGCGCGCCCGCCGGCGCCATCACCGGCAACGCGCCGTCGGCGCTGCTGCAAGGCCGCCACGCCGTGATGATCGTCGGCTCGCACGGCACCTTCTGCACCGGCGCGCGATCGCGCGCGACCTGGTGCTGACCGCCGCGCATTGCGTGCAGCCGGGCTCCGACTACAAGCTGGTCGAGTTCGACGCCGCGCATCAGCCGCATCTGCTCGACGTGCGCACGGTCGCGCGCCATCCGCAATTCAATCTGCAGACACTGTTCGCACACCGCGCCACCGCCGACGTCGCGCTGCTGAAGATGGCGCAGCCGCTGCCGGCCGCGATCATTCCCGCAACGCTCGGCAACGGCGCAACGCCGCGCGTCGGCGACACGCTCACCGTGTTCGGCTACGGCCTCGCCGTGCGCGGCAACGGCAAGACCGGCGGCACGCTGCGCGCGGCGCGGCTTGCCGTCACCGGCCATCCCGGCAACTTGCAGATCCGCCTGGTCGATCCGGCGACCGGCGGCACAGCGCGCCGGCATGGGCGCCTGCACCGGCGATTCCGGCGCGCCGGTGTTCGAAGGCTCCGCGCTGATCGGCGTGGTGAGCTGGTCGACCGGCCCCAACAACGAGCGCCGGCTGCGGCGGCTTGACCGGCGTCACGCCGCTCGCGCTCTACCGCACCTGGATCGTCGAGACCGCGCGCCGGCTCGGTTCGCCGCTTCCGCGTTAACCGCGCGCGCGGCAAATGATCGCTGCCCGGTTCCGCTCCGTGCCCTCCCCCGCTAGTCTTCCGCCCGGCTCAGGGGGGACGCAAAGCCATGCCGCGCACAGCCGCGACGGGGCTCACACTTTTATCATTGACCATCGCTCGCCACGCCGGCCGGCGCCGTGGTGCAAGGCAGTGCGTCCTCGCTTGGCGTCTATACCGTGCGTCTCGTCGGCAACGGCTATTGCACCGGCGTGGCGATCGCGCGCCGCGCCGTGGTCACCGCCGCCCATTGCGCGCGCGGCATGCGCGTGGTCGCCGGCGGCCGCACGATCCGCCATCGCCGGCGTCACGCACAGCGCGGTGCTCGATGACGGCCGCCGCGTGCGCGTCTCCGGCGACGCCGCCATTCTGCGACTGGCCGAGCCGCTGCCGTACGGCGTCAGCGCCGGCGCCGATCGGCGACGGCGGCGGCGACAGCTTCACCATCGCCGGCTACGGCACCGCCGACGAGAGCGCGCGCGGCGGCTTCGGCGCGCTTGCGCGAGGCGGAGCTGGTGGCGGCGAGCCGCGGCGCGCTGGTCGATCCCAACCGTCAGGGCGCGATCGGCGCCAGCGCCTGCTTCGGCGATTCCGGCGGGCCGGTGATGCGCGGCGGCATGCTGGTCGGCGTCATCACCCGCGCCGCCTATCCGCACAAGCGCATCGCCTGCGGAAATCTCACGCGCTGGGCGCCGATCACCGTCACCGGCAGCGCGCGGGCGGCGGTGACGAGCGACGAGGGTGCGACGGTGAGCGAGCCGCGACGGCACAAGCGCTACCATCATGTGCGCCACAAGCGGCATACACGGCACAAGACCGCGCGGCGGTAGTCAAAACCGCGTGCCTTGTACATTTGCGGCTAGCTTGCGACCACCAACTAGCCCAAACCGATTTGCACTTTGTCAGGTTCACTTGGGTGATTGACCCAAATTCTCACGCACGTCGTTTTGCTCGATACCGCTGAACTGAGTACCGTTTCCGTCTTCAACCGTCGAGACGACAACCAAGCGATTTGGCGTCTCCAACATTCCCTCAAAAGCGGGCTGGCCACCGGGATCTACATCACGCGCATTTCCGAGCGTGACCTCCGTTTCGCCGTCCATGAATGCCAAAGTACCAAAGGCAATGCACGATGGCGTGGCCCACAGTCGCGCGACCTCGTGTGATTTCAGGTACCGTTCAGGCCGTCGCTATCGGATACGAAGCAGGAGAGTAATTTGCGCCGTGCAATTCTGATTGAATTGGACATTGCCGTTATCTCTTCCTGTTGCCGCTGATCCAACCGCCCTGAACACCGCTACACGAAATACATTGTAAGTAGAGGCGTTGCGCCGCGCCACGTCCTATTTAATGCATTTGGCGGTTGGTGGTCAGGCACAAAATTTCCTGACCTCGTACCGGGGGCAAAAGTGCCGCAGGTATGGCATCCAGTTTTGGATCCGATGTGATTGATTTCACGCCGCTCGAATATTGTGAAGTCTTTTTCTGGTCCACGCGCGGGCAGCGACTTCCCTGCATAAGGGCCTGGGCCGATGCCCATACGCTGCAGTTCAGAAATTCGATCGCGCGCCTGTTGAGCGAAGTGGCCAATACTTCGGCTGTCATGCCCCGCGCAAGCGGGGCATCCAGTACGCCTGGGATGCGCAAGGAAGACTGGATCGCCCGGTCAAGCCGGGCGATGACAGCCGGAGGGTGTCGAGACGAGCTGGCGTAGCGCTTACGACGCCGCGAACTTCATCAGCTTGATGGCGTCGAAGTCCTGCACGCCGCCGCCCACGCGCTTGGTGGTGTAGAACAGCACGTAGGGCTTGGCGCTGTAGGGATCGCGCAGCACCGTGACGCCGGCGCGGTCGACCACCAGGTAGCCGCGGTTGAAGTCGCCGAAGGCGATCGACAGCGAATTGGCCGCGATGTCCGGCATGTCCTCGGCCTCGATCACCGGGAAGGTCATCAGCGAGGCCTGGCCGCCCGCCATCGCCGGCGGCTGCCAGAGATAATTGCCGGCCGTGTCCTTGAACTTGCGGATCGCGCTCTGCGTCTTGCGGTTCATCACGAACACGGCGTTCTGCCGGTAGCCGGCATTGACCGCATAGATCAGATCGACCAGCACGTCGGACGGGTTCGACGCCGGGAACGCGCCGGCCGCGCCGGTCGCGATGTAGCCGATATTGCCCCAGGTCCACGACGCGTTGTCGACCGTCGTGTAGGCGAGGAAGCCCTTCGGCTTGTTGGTGCCGTCGCCGGTGACGAAGGCCGTGCCCTCTTGCGCGGCGAACACCTGCTCGACTTCCTGCGCGATCCATTGGTCGATGTTGACCGCGCGAGTCCTCGAGCAGCGTCGCGGTCGCCGCCGGCATGGCGTAGAGCTCCATGGCCGGGAACGACAGCTCGTCGAGCGTCGGCGAGGTGGTCTGCGTGCGCGCGTCGGTCTCGCCCACCCAGCCGACCGCGGGGCCGGCGGTCATGAACGGCTTCTTGTAGACATTGCCGCAGATGGTGCGCACGCCGGCGATGGCGCGGATCGGCGAGATGGCGGTGAGCCGCTGGCCGATCATGGTCTCGATCTCCGGCGGCACCAGATAGCCGCCGTCCGGGTTGGAGCCGACCGACATGAGCCTTTGGCTTCGAGCGCGCGCAGGCCGCTCGCTCTCGCCGGCGCGCACGTAAGCCTCGAACGCCGCCTTGTGCTCGAGCGCGGAGGCGCTGCGCAGCTGCGCGCGCTCGCCGCCGAGCGCGGGCCGCGCCGCCTTCAGCGTGATCTCGTCGAGCCGGCGCGCCTGCGCGTCGATCGCGCTATTGATGCGCGCGAGCTTTTCCTCCAGCACGACGTCGCCGCCGCGCCGCTCGTCGTCGAGCCGCTCGTCGTTGGTCTCCTTGAACGCCTCGAAGGCGCGCATCAGCTCGCCATGCGTCACCACGGCGTCGAGCGGAATGCCCGCCTTGGTTTCCAGATCGTTGTGGGTTCGATATCCATTGAGGTTCTCCTTGTGGATTGGATTGGCACGGCTGTCTCGGTATGTCATGGCCGGGACTTTGCCCGGCCATCATCCGATTTATGGCACGCCGTGCCCGCCATGAAACGAGTATCGCACGGGGCAAAGCTCCCGGCCGATGACAAATTAGTGAATTGGTGAAGACCCGACGAACGTCGCTAACGTCGGCTTGTATAATTCCGCGGTCAAGGTTCTGACAGCGACATGCCGGCTTCGAGTTT
The DNA here is from genome assembly GCA_963761245.1 of uncultured Alphaproteobacteria bacterium. Lineage (GTDB taxonomy): Bacteria > Pseudomonadota > Alphaproteobacteria > Rhizobiales > Xanthobacteraceae > Pseudolabrys. Next base: position 11,804 of record CAVXGN010000037.1, read on the forward strand.
TTGCGGCCCGTAGCAGGTCTCGGCAATGACCTTGAAGCACATGGCGTGCGCCGTGCCGTCCGCGCGATTCGCCAGTGTCGCATTTTTGCCGCCTTGAGCTGAACCATGCGGATTAGGATGGTCGATAAGCGGCATAAGTAAGCGCGTGTCGCTGATCGCCTGGCCGCGAATTCAATTCGGCATCCACCTCACTCGAGCTTCCACGAATAGCCGGTTTGCCTGGCTGACATTGTGACGAATAAGCCAACTCCGCTTCGTCTTGCCGGCGAGAGCAAATTGCCATTTAAACAGTTCGACCAGCTGCATTCGACAGGACATCGCGTTGATAGGAGCGGCTTGTGTTCATTGCCGGAGCACTCCTGCGTCCCGCGGCGCATCCAACTCCCATGCGCGTTCGCTCTTCCCAACTTTTGCCACTGCAAGTATTGTCTCGGTGTAACGCCCGCCATAGTCTTTATTTGGTCGTTTATAAAAAGCATTGATCTGCCAATGCTTCCATCGCGGTCATCCGTACTAAATTTGCCGGTGCATCGACTAAGTCGGCCTCAGAACCATTTTTCGCCGCCGAATTGCGTTCGACAATGTGATGAATATCATAGCCCTTTTCCGGGTGGTTTGCAGCATCCTGCAGCTCTTCGAGGCTCTTGGGCGGATCGAAAAAAGATTTGATCTCATCTTTGTGGTCGTAAACCCACCATGAGCCGGCTTCGACAGCGATCTAGATATAAAGGCCCAGCCGGTGCGCTATGGCGCGTACAGCAATATATTCTAAGCCGCGTTGTCGGCGGCGGCTCCTTCGGAATTTCTGGCGAATCCCCCGTCGGTAACATCGCCCGCCAGCCGACGATACGGCCGAGTCGAGCCGCCGTCGCTAGTCCACTGCCCGCCGGCGGGATCGCCGGCAGGCACGCGCGGCTCGATCCGGATTCGAAGCCATATTTCAGCGCGCGGTCGTGCCGGTGTAGTGCAAGTTCGAAACGCGTGGCGGCGGCGTGCCATTTCAAACGCAGCAAACGGCTTGCAGGCGCCGGCCAATGCGCGGCGGCACGCAGTCTTAAAAATCGATAAGCTGCATCGCCGTTCACCACGCCCGCCAGGCGGTCATGCGCCCGGACGTAATGGCTGCGCGATCGGGCCGGCGTCGGCGCACACGCGTCGGCGCGGCACATCCAACGGCGCCCCCATCACCCGCGCCCAATCCCGCTCGGCGCGCGTGCGTGCGATGTGACAGCAACGGCGGGGAGGACGCCTGCTTCACCGCGCGCACGCGCGCCCCCGCGAGCAGCGGGAAGGTGACGATGGAAATCTCCCACAGGTCGATCGCCGCCAGCCGGCGCACCCGCGTCCGCGGATCGATATTGCCCTTCACCGTGCGAAAGCCGATCGACAGCCCGTCGATGGCGCCGGCGCGCAGCAGCGACAGCAATTCGCGCGCCCGCGCGACTTCCGGGATCAGCCGGCCGCGCGCGTACAGCCCGCGATGGTCCTCGCGCAGCTCGAGCCAGACGCCGATCGGCTCCGACGGATCGTGCTGGAACAGCATCGGCATGCGGTTGACGCCGCGCGGCGCGAGCGTGTCGGCGAAGGCGCCGCGCATCACCATGTCGCGCGCCTGGTCGATCTCGCCGAACAGGCTGGCGTAGCCCTCCACCGTGCCGTCGGCGTCGATGGTGGTGCGCGGCGCGAACACCGAGGCGACGGTGGGTTCGGTTTGGGTGCGAGCATGGGACTTGCCTGCATGCGTGTCCCGGGCGAGCGCAACACGAGCGGTGCGCGGCGGGCCTGGGACCCCGGTTAAAGGAGAAAGCAAGCTAAGTCCCGGATCAGCGACGCACGCGCTCCGCTTACGCTTCGCGCAGCATCGCATCCGGGACACGAAGAGCGTCAGCGCTTGCCGCGCTTACCTTTGCCCTTCGCCGCTTTGTTCGTACGCGCCGGCGTGCGACGCCGCGCGGCGCGGTCGAGGTGGTCGAGGAATTCGCGGAACACGTCGATATGATCGCGGCGGCTCTTGGTCTCGCCGCGGATCGAGCGCAGCACGGAATGCAGTGTGTCCATCGGTTGACTCTCCGAAGTGTCGTTGAAGCGCGCGAGCTCGCGCACGAAGTCGTCGAAGCGGCGGCTCGCCGCCGCCAGCTCGCGCAGCGCGAACCAGGCCAGCGCCGACGCCGACAGCGCCCACAACAACAGCGCCACATGCGCGAGATCGCCACGCACGCTGAAGGTCTGCACGATGTCGGGCATGGCGATCACGCCAGCAAGGCTGTCATCGTCCGCGAAGCGGACGATCCAGTAATGACGGCGATTGATTTAATACTGGATCCCCGCTTTCGCGGGGGATGACAAGCTAGCGCAAACGTATCCCCGCCCTCCACAGCGCCGTAGCCGGTGGCGACGCGCTTCTCGTTACGGTCAGGAACGGCGCCTTGGTGACACGCTCCCACAGCGCGGCGCGGTCGGCGCGAGCGCCTCGATGCGGTCGGTGTCGACCGCGAGCGTGAGGCCCTGAGCCGAAGGCCGGCGCCAGCCACTGCGCCAGCGCCGCAGCCGATGCGGTTGGCCAGCGGCAGCACAGTCTGGCGGAAGAACACGCGGTTGGCTTCCTGATAGTTCGAATAGGTGTTGTCGCCGGGGATCGCCGAGCAGCATCGGCGGCACGCCGAAGGCCAGCGCGATCTCGCGCGCGGCGGCGTGCTTGGCTTCCATGAAGTCCATGTCTTTGGGCGAAAGCGACATCGCCTTCCAGTCGAGCCCGCCTTCCAGCACCAGCGGCCGGCCGGCATTGCGCGCGCCCTGATATTGCTCGTCGAGCTCGCGCTTGAGCCGCTCGAACTGCTGATCCGACAGCACAGCGCCATCCGGCCCGGCATAGACCAGCGCGCCGGAGGGCCGCGCCGCGTTGTCGAGCAGCGCCTTGTTCCATTTGGCCGCGGCGTTGTGGGTGTCGACCGCGATGGCGGCGGCTTCCAGCGGACTAAGCCCGTAATGATCGTCGAGCGGATGGAACAGCGTGAGCTGCAGGATCGGCGGCTGCGGCGCGCTCTGGTCGAAGCGCACGGTGTGCCCGGCGACCGTGTATTCGAAAGCTTGCGGCCAGCCGTCGGCCCCGGCACCACGCTCATGCGGTCGGGCCGCAGCGCGTAGAGCTCGCGCACGTTCTGCGCGCGCTTGGCTTCGCCCGGCGATGCCGACCGCCTCGATATAGGCGTTGCCGGCGAGCAGAAGATAGGACGCAGACGCTTTCGAGAAACGAAGCGCCGTCCTGGCGCGGGTTCGGCCGCGCCAGGAGATCGAGCAGCGGATGCTGCGTCGCGCTCGGCCGTGCCCTCGTACAGCATGAAGCTGACGCGCGCCGACGCTCTCGGCGATCAGCCGCACCGCGCGATGCACGATGGCGTTCTTGCCGTAGCCCTCGCGCGCGAGCGCCGCATAGTCGCGCGGCGTCCAGCGCGCGCGCCCGCCCGACTCGAAGGCGATCAGCCGCGCGGTGCGCGAGGCCTTGGCTTCCGGCGGATGGAGAAGTGACTTCAGCCGATCAAACATTTTTGTTGTCATCGCCGGGCCGCCGCGCAGCGGCGAGACCCGGTGATCCCGATTGAGTTGGTTTATGCGTTGGTTACTTGTCAGCCACAGGCAAATCCTGCAGCCTTTGGGCCGTCATTGATCGGAGGGCGATATGACGGCGTTCAACATTGTGCGGTTCAAGGTCAAACCCGGCCACGGGCAGAAGTTCATCGCGGCGCACCGCGACATCGAGCCAGGCTTCAAGGGCTTCCGCGGCGGCGCCTTGGTCAGGACCGGCGAAAACACCTTCTGCATGGTCGGCGAGTGGGCGAACTTCAAGAAGATCGCCGACGCGCGGCCACAGATGATCGGCATCCTCGATTCATTCCGCGAGCATCTCGAAGATCTCGGCGGCGGACTTGGCCTCACCGACCCGGTCTCCGGCGAAGTCGTGGTCAAGCTACCGGCGACCAAGCCAGCAGTAAAGAAAACTAAGGCAAAGGCAAAAAGAGCCACGCGCAAGAAACGGCGCTAACGCGGCAAAACTTTTTTCGATTGAGATGAGCGCACGGCGGCGGGAAAGCCTCCACCGGAGTCGGCGCGCGTCTTGGCCTACGCGAAAAAAGTCAGTGCGCCGCGTAGGCGAAGATGGCGTAGGTGATCATCAGCAAGATCGCGCCGACAAGACTGCCGACCAGCAGGTATTGCACCTCGCCGGCGGGAGCCTGTTCGACCTTGCTGCGGGCCGGTGTGTGGCCGCTTGGATGGGTCATCTTAAGTCCGATCTGCCGCCGGTCCCGGCGGCCTAGACGAAGGAGTAAACGTACAGCGCGCAGAACGCGACCACGATGCCCAGCAGGCCGAACGCCAGCACGTAACGCACATTGTGCCCGGTGACGGCGCCACGCGCCTCGGTCGCATTCTCCACGATGCGGTCATTCTCGATATGCGGCATGGGCGGCCCTCGACGTGGTTTCCCTTATCGGGTTAACGCCGCGTGGTCCGCTCCTGTTCCGCCTTTGCGTCGCCGGTCGGGCCGGACGCAACTGTGGAGCGTGGGTCCACCCTAGCGGAGGAGCGTCGCGCTGTCAAGACTTTTTTCCTAGGATTTTTGTCTATTTTTAAAGAATTTTTTAGCCGCGCCGTAACCCGCGGGAAAATGACCGATGAAACAACCGCTTAATGGATGGTCTCGTGGTGGCAGGCGCGGCCCCAATCGTCCCAGATCCAGCCGCATTTGCTGCAGCCGCCAAGCGTAAGGCCGAGCAAAAGGAGGCAAACAAGGGCGGTGAGGCGCTGGCGCATGGACATAACCATAGCGCAGAACCGCCGCCCGCCGCGAGAGCCGCGTTCCCTGCCCTCAACAGCCGATCTCGCATGCCGGCGGCCTCAACGCGCCGCTGATCATGGGCGACCCGCAAATGGCGCTCGCGGTGATGGCCTTCGCCTTCATGATCGTGATCATCGGCGGGCGCGGCAGCGTCAAGGGCACGCCGGTCTCGAGCTTCATTGTCGGCCAAGTGGTGTCGATCGGCGCGCGGGCGGCGAATGACACGACAGATGCGTTGGGTTATCGTATCGAAAAGAAATTATCAGGGAGGAGCTCACATGGCGCCGCTCAGTGCCGCCGAAACAATGGTGATCGAACGAGACCTTCCCATCACGATGGACGACGGACTTGTCATCCGCGCGGACGTCTACCGGCCGAAGACAAAAGATCCGGTCCCGGTCATCATGACCCACGGTCCTTATGGAAAGGGCGTGAAGTACCAAGAGCATTACAAGCTGATGTGGGATTGGCTGATCGATCAGCATCCCGACGTTCTTGAGGGCTCGACCCACAGTTTTCTGACCTGGGAAACGGTCGATCCGGAAATATGGGTGCCTTGGGGTTACGCCGTGGTCCGCGTCGACTCCAGAGGCGCCGGTCGATCGCCGGGCTATCTGGATATTTTCTCGCCGCGCGAAACACGCGATTACTACAATGCGATCGAATGGGCCGGCACGCGTCCGTGGTCAACCGGCAAAGTCGGCTTAAACGGCATCTCCTATTACGCGATCAATCAGTGGCACGTGGCGGCACTGCAACCGCCGCATCTAACCGCCATGGTCCCCTGGGAGGGCGCCGCCGACATGTATCGCGACTGGTACCGGCACGGCGGCATCCTCTCGAACAAGTTCATGGAAACCTGGTATCCGCGCCAGGTCCTCGCGGCGCAACACGGCAATCCGGACGCCCCGAAAGATCATTGGATGAACGAGGCATCCACGGGTCCTGAAAAATTGTCGAAGGAAGAGCTGGCGGCAAACCACGCCGACAACCTCGCCAATGCGCGCGCGCGCGAAATGGACGACGATTGGTACCAAAATCAGTCGCCCGACTGGTCGAAGGTTGTCGTTCCATTCATCAGCCCCGCCAACTGGGCCGGCTTCGGCCTGCACCCGCGTGGAAATTTCGAAGCCTTCACCCAGGCCGCTTCCAAGCAAAAGTGGCTGGAAGCGCATCCGGGTCGCCACGAGGAGTGGTTCTATTTGCCCTTTGGCATGGCGCTGCAGAAGCGTTTCTTCGATTACTTTCTCAAGGGCGAGAAAAACGGCTGGGACAAGGAGGCGCGCGTTTGGCTCAACCTGCGCCGACCGTTCAGCAAGGAATTTCAGTTACGCAAAGAGAACGAATGGCCGCTTGCGGGAACGCGGTGGACCAAGTTGTTCCTCGATGCCAAAGCAGGCAGCCTGGATTGGCAGCCGCCGGCGAGCGACGGCGCCGCCTCGTTCGCCGCACTGAGCGATGGCGTGAAATGGCTGTCACCACCGCTCGAGCGCGAGACCGAAATCACCGGTCCGATGTCGCTGAAGCTCTATGTTTCCTCGTCGGTCGCCGACGCCGATCTATTCGTAACGGTGCAGGCATTTTCACCCGACGGCCGCGAGGTGGAATTCCAGGGCACCGTCGATCCACACACGCCGTTGGCCCAAGGATGGCTGCGGGCTTCGCACCGCAAACTGGATGCTGAAAAGTCGCTGCCGTACCGGCCTTATCACACGCACGACGACAAGCAGCCGCTAATTCCGGGTCAGGTCTATGAGCTCGACATCGAAGTTTGGCCCATGTGCATCGTGCTTCCGGCCGGATTCCGGATCGCCGTGACTATTGCGGGCAAGGACTTCGAGCGGCCGGGCGGCGACAGCAACCCGGCATTTCGGTCGCGCGGCTCCGGACCGTGGCTGCACGACGATCGTTATGATCGGCCGGCCGATAACTTTGGCGGCCAGACGACGATCCACACCGGCCCAAAACGCGAAGCCTTTCTGTTGTTGCCGGTCGTGCCGGACGGCCGATCCGGTGCGAAGGTCATCGCGACCCACAACGGCAAGAACTGGGACACGGCGCGATGAAAGCGCGCTCGCGGTCCACGGGGCCGCGGCGGCTTTGTTGCTTCATGCCGCCACGGCGACCCCGCAGTCGCAACCGACCGGACGCTATGGCAACCCGTTGTTGAAGCGCTCGCGGCGCTTGCCGATCACGAACTGCGAAACAGGTGCGGCGCGCCGTAGTCGCGCAACAGCTCGGCGGGGCGCCGGGCATAGCCGGCATCGTCGCGCGCCGTTGGGTCTGCGGGCTTGGCTTCCAGATGCGCGCCGAGTTGCCGCGCATAGGCGACGAGCTTGCTGCCGAAGTCCCGGCGCTCCCGGTCGTAGGTCGCAAGCGCCGCATCGAGATCGCCGCTGCCTGCACTGAACGGCATCCGCCAGAGCCTGCGCATCGAGCGCCGCCTTGGTCACGCCGGCCGTCACGTGCGGCCGCGCAACGAAGGCGGCATCGCCCAGCAAGGCGACGCGGCCGAACACAAGCTGCGGCGATTCCAGATCCGAGATGGCTTGCAGCAGCGGCTGCTCCGCGCGCGCGACGATGTCGGCGACCAATGGCGCAAACAGGCGCGCGGCCGTCGCCTTCAAGTCGTCGATGACCTCCGGACGGATCATTTGCGGCGGGATAGATGTGCCATGCCGGCGCCCGCTTGCATCGGTGCAAAGCTGCCGCAACGTCTCTTCGTCGGCCGAGCGATACCAGACATAGCAACAACGGCGCGCCGTGATCCCGGACGCCTCATCGCCCGGCATCGGAATACAAAGCAGCATCTCCTTGTCGGCCAGACAAAAGTGACACGTGCTCGAAAATCAAATCGCGATCACTGGCCGCGATGTCCCGCTCGTCAACGACGCCGCGCCAGGCGACATAGCCGGCATAGCGCGGCGACACATCTGGCATGAGCTGCCGCCGCACCGTCGATTGAACGCCGTCGGCGCCGATCAGCAATTCGCCCTCGGCGCGCGTGCCGTCGGCAAAGAGCGCCGTGACGGTCCGGCCATCTTGCTCCACGCGCTCCAGCGCCGATGCCGGGCGATAATATTGCGCGGGCAGCTTGTCCTTGAGCGCACGATAGATGTGCGACCAGGCGCCGTTCACCTGAAGCCGGTTGACCTCATGCGCGATGGCGCCGCTGCGGTCGAGCGCGACGAACGAGCGAACCGTCACGCCTTCACCGGCATCGAGCGGCGCGCCAATGCGCCGCATCACCGCCGTGAGTTCCTCGGTCATTCCGATCGCGGCGCCGCGGCTGGCAAGATCGCTGGCGGCGCGCTCAAAGACAGTGACGTCCCATCCGGCGCCGCGCAGCAGGTTTGCCGCGAACAACCCGCCGACCGAACCACCGACGATCAGCGCACGCGGACCGGAAGCCATTGCCAGGCACCTTTGCTGGGGGCGATCCGAAGCGCCCTACTCGTCAATGTAATAGCCGCGACATGCAGCCCTGCAAATTCTGCGAATAGCGGCACCGGATTGCGCGCAACAAAATGCAAGCTCCGGCCGTAGGGCGGGTGAAATGCGCGTAGAGCTCGCCATCATAATCACCAAGCCCCGGCCTCACGGCCGGGGTTTCTCATTGGGCGCGCGATGCCGGCGCGACGCCTGTCGCAAACGTGGTGGCCGACTGCCCGTCGCGCCATTAACGCACCACGTTGCCGCGTCGCATTATTAATGATTTCCGGCCTTCCGCCAGCGGCGACGGTACTGATAGCATAATGTTTCGGAACCAGCTGCCGCACACCCAACGTACAAGGATGGCGGAGCGGCCGAACGGGAGGAAACAAAATATGAAAATCACGCTATCGCGAAGTCGTGATCGCTACGTTACTTTTGAGCGGCGTGTTTGCGCTCGGTGCATCGCTTGCGCCGGCGCAGGCCGAAGAACTGAAGCATCGGGTTTATGGCGCCAAAGACCGGGATATTCACCGCCATCGGCGCCGACATGCAGCACGGCTTCGAGATGTATCTCAAAGAGCATAACAACATGCTCGGCGGCATGCACGGTGAAATTCATCGTCGAGGACACCCAGGGCAAGCCGGACACCGCGGTCGCCAAGGCCAACAAGCTCATCCTGCAGGACAAGGTGGACATGCTGGTCGGCGGCGTGCTGGCCACGACCGCCTACGCGCTCGGCGCCCGTCGCCACGAAAAATAAGGTGCTGTATATCGGCTCGCTCGCAACGGCCGACGATCTGGCGCAGCGCAAGTCAGCAAAGATACCCCTACATCGTGCTTCTCGACCTGGGTGCCCTCGCTGCCCAATCATCCGCTCGGGCAATGGGCCTGCGACCAGGGCTACAAGAAGGTCGTCACCGTCGCCGCCGATTATGCCTTCGGTTACGAAGCGCTGGCGGCTTCCAGCAGACCTTCGAGGATTGCGGCGGCAAGGTCATCCAGAAGATCTGGCTGCCGATCGGCACCAAAGATTTCGGACCCTTATATCCCGAGATCAAGAGCCGACGCAGACGCCATCTTCACGCTGATGGTCGGCCCGATGTCGCTGCAATTCCCCAAGCAGTTGCGCGCGGCCGGCAACAAGAAGCCGATCGTCGGCTGGCGGCACCAGCTATGACGAGTTCATCCTGCCGCTCATGGGCGACGAGGTGATCGGCGACGTCTCCGCCTTCATGTACAGCGCGCGCTCGAGACGCCGAAAAACGAGGCCTTCGTGAAGAAGCTACCGCACGCAAGTACGGAAGGTGCCGTCGTATTATTCGGAAGGCAACTACACGACCGCGCAGTGGATCGACGAGACGATCGACAAGACAGGGGCAAGTACCCCGGCGCCCGGTCGAGTTCATCAAGACGATGAGCATCGATCAAGCTCGACGCCGTGCGCGGGCCGGTACATCGATCTCGACGACACCAAGAGCCGCGATCAACAACATCTACATCAAGAAGGTCGAGAAGAAGAAGATGTTCGGCTATCCGAAGGCGGAGCTCTGGAACACGGTGGTCAAGACCTACCCGAGACGTCAGCCAGTTCTGGACCTACGACAAGGCGAAGTTCCTGGCGCAGCCGGTCTACAGCCGCACCTTCCCGCCCTGCAAATACTGCGAATAGCGGCGCAAAAAACAAAAGCGAAAACCCCGGCCTCTGCGCCGGGGTTTTTTCATTTGGCCGTCAGTGAATCGGCGAATTCGGATCAAGCTCAATACGTCCGTACCACGGCAGCATCAGCGCGTGCGGCGGCGGTCGAGCGTCGCTGACATCGTTCATATCCGGAAGCTGGCGACCGAAAACGACGCGATCGTTCAAACGGACGGGGCCCACCGTTCGGCTTCGGTCAGCTTGCGCGATCACGGGGGCGCTATTTCTGACCACCACGCGGGTATTGGCCAAGCCTTGCTGCTTGACCAGCGCAAACAGCGTGGCCGCGTGTCGCGGCGACAATCGCACGCAGCCGTGCGAGGCGGCGCTGCCCAAATGCCGCGTCTCGAAGCTGCCGTGAATCGCGTGGCCCTCGCGCGTGAAAAAGATCGCGTCCGGCATCGGCGCATTGTCCCACTCGTCGGAGTGATGGTCGGCGTCCATGCGGAACGGCCGGAACGAGCCCGACGGCGTGGTATAGCCGCGCCGCCCGGTCGACACCGGCCACGAATAAAGCAGTGCGCCGTCTTCCGACACCGTCATGCGCTGCGCTGCTTTGTCCACCTGAATGAGAACATTCGCCGACGCAGGACCGGCGAGCACCGCCGCTATTGCAAGCGATGACATCAACACGCCAGCTTTGACATAGCGGCTTGCGCGCGAAGCCATCGCGAGCGTCCTTCTTCGTCTGAACGGAGCGTGAAAGTCGGCCACGTTGCTATAACGATTTCGCGCGTCTTCTGTTCCCGCGCGATGAAATGCCATTGCACGCTCGCGAATTATGTCGAACCGCAACAAAGTTAACGGGAACCCGGATGGGAACCGCGGTCGCATAATTTTCGGAACGTAGCTGTGTATCGTCGCGTTAGACCGCCATGTGCAATAACGCAGGAGATGCGGTCATGAAACAAATCGGTCAGGTTATCGTCATTGCCGGCGCGGCCATCCTCGGCACGACCGGCCTTGCGTCGGCGGCGGGGATTAATTTTCACGTCGGCCCGGGCGGCGCTTACGTCGGCGTTTCTCCGCGCCATCACCACCATCGATCACTGGCGCGGCGGCCCCTATGCTTACGTGCCGGAATGCCACTGGGTCAGCAAGCGCCACTGGAGCCGCCACCGCCATGCGTGGATCGTGCGGCGCGAGCGCGTGTGCGATTAACTGAACTGATTTGATGAGGCCAGCAGAAGGCTCGGCGCAAGCCGGGCCTTCTGTTTATTCTGAGCGGGTCAGCTCTCGATCGGCACCACGCCAAACGGTGCGGGCGCGGCAAAGCCGCGCAACCCCATGGCGGGCACGGCGCCGGCCATCAGCTTTACGAGTTCGTTCGGATGAATGAACTCATCCCGGAAGCAAGGATAGACGCGGCCGTCGAACACACGCCGCAGCCACTCCACCACGACCATATGCTTTTCCGAAGTCTTCAAATCGGGATGATAGGTGAGCCAAAGATCAAGGTAGTGCCGAATGCCGACATCGACCGGAACCAGCGGAGCGCCGAGCGCGATCGAACAGGTGGGCAACATGCCGATGCCGGCGCCTCTCTCAACCGCGTAGAGAGAAGCCGTGCTTGAGTTGGTGCGGATACCGACAATTCCCGCCACCGAACTAACGCCGAGCGCACGCGCATAATTCGCTTCGTCGAGCTGGGGGGCGACCTGTTGAACCAGCCGATGATTTTGCACGTCGGCGATCGATTTCGGCAAACCGCAATTGCGGGCGTATTCCTCGGAAACAAATGGATAGACGTGAAGGCGGCCGAGCCTTGTGACAATCAGGTCCGGCCGCTCCGGCTTGTCGAACTGGATGGCGATATCGGCCTCGAGACGCGCGACGTCGGCCTGCTCCATGGCGCAGCGCAGATCGATGGTCAGCAGCCGGTAGGTTCCCTGGAACTCGATGAGCTTGGGCATCACCCAATAGGTGCCGACGCCTTCGGTGACCGCGACGCGCACGACCCCGGTCGGATTTACCGCCGTCTGGGCGGCGCGGCGGAACACGTTGAAGCTCAGTCGCTCCATCTGGCGCACGTCTTCAAGGATCGCGCGCCCCTCCTCGGTCGGCTGCAAGCCGGCCTGGTGGCGGATGAAAAGCTTAAAGCCGAGCTGCGTCTCCAGCCGGTCGAGGCCGCGCATCACGGTCGTATTGGTGACGCCCATAACCTCTGCCGCTTTACGGAAACTGCCGGAATTAGCGCAGGCGAGGAAGGCCCGAAGGTCCTCCCACGACGCTTCCACAGGATCGGACCCATGCTGCACGAGCGCAGCAGGCCGTTGCGTTTTTTGCTGCATCGGTCGAGCCCCTTTATCGCGTACCTTACTACCAAGTTTAGAGAAATAGGGGGATATCGACAAATGCACGCCAGAACCCCCCGAAATGCAAGGTTTTTGCATCGGCATGAGCTCGATCTCCTCGAAAAGCGAGCCGAAATCGACGCCACCCCTGCGAAACCGTGGGAACTCCCCTCCCTGATCGCGCTAGCGCGCGACGCGGTACCGGGCGTGGCTATCCAATCCACAACTGTCGCCCGTATTTATGGTCAAAATCCCCAATGCATTTTTCCATTCCGCAGCGGCGGGCAAATCGTTGGAGGCATCGCTTTCCTATACCTCAACGACGACGGGCTCGACCGGCTGCTGCTCGATGAACTTGACTTCTCCGACCCCGATCCAGCGCTATTGACCCCGCTCGGCGAGGCTCCGGCCGCGCTCTATGTCTGGGCGCTCGCCGCGCGTGGACGCGGCGCCTTCGGGATTGCGAATGTAAGCCTGCGTCTACGCAAGGAACCGTTTGCGCGCGCCGACTACTACGCTCAACCCTCGACGCCGGACGGCGAACGACTTCTCGCCCAGCTTGGCTTTGCGCGCACCAATAGTTTCCAGCGTAGTCTTTGGACCTATCGCCGCCTTTGTAACCGCGCGTCGGCGCAGCCCCAGAAGGCACTTGACTGCGTGGCGTAGGAGTACTGCCCATGATGGATAGCGCTGCTTGCACCAACGAAACCCGCGATGTGAAACCGGACCGCAGCACAACGATCCGGATCGCGCGCAACCTGAACGACCTCATGATCGTGGCGTCGATCCGCTCGGCGGTCTATCTCGCCGAACAGGATTGCCCCTACGAAGAAGAATTCGACGGCAACGACCTGGTCGCCGCCCACTTTATCGGCTTCATCGGCGGGGAGCCGGTTGCCTGTTTGCGTGCGCGGTTCTTCGCCGATTTTGCGAAAGTCGAGCGGCTCGCCGTGCGCCACCAATACCGGCGCTCCCTGGTTGCGTTCAAGCTGGTGCGCGCCTGCGTCGTCTTCCTCAAGCGCAAGGGCTACCGGCGCATCTACGGGCAGGCGCAGGACCGCCTGGTCGATTTCTGGGCGCGCTTCGGCGCCAAGCCGCTCGGGCACAATCGCAAGCTCGTATTTTCGGACTACTCGTACACGGAAATGCTGCTCGAGCTCGAACCCGACCCGCGCGCCATCACCATCAATTCGGACCCTTACGTCATCATCCGGCCCGAAGGTGAGTGGGATCGGCCCGGCATTCTTGACTGCTCCTCTACCCGCGCCGCTAGCAGCCCGAACCGCGAAGCGGCCACTTCTGCAGGATAATCATGGACACAGTCGTACGCGAAACTCCCGGCAACCACCCGCAGCTGTTGCTGTGTATGGACCTCCAAAAAGAACACCTGGCCCCGGGACGGCGGCACATGATGGTCGGCACGGCGGATGTCCTGACCGCCTGCTCGGCCATCATCGACGGCTGGCGCGCCCGGCTATGGCCGGTCGTCCATCTCAAACGGATCGCGCGTGCCGCCTGGTTCAATCCGGCGAGCGCGATGACCGACTGGCTCGACGCCTACCGGCCGCGGCCCGGAGAGATCGTCTTCGAGCACCCGCTTCCTTCCGCCTACAGTTCGGCGCGCTTTGCGTCGTACATGGCGGAGATCGGCAGCGCCACGCGCACGGTCGTCATCGGATTTTCGCTCGACGAGTCGATTCTTGCGACCGCCATCGACGGTTTCCATCGCGGACACAGTCTGCGCGTGACCGGCGACGCGGTGGCCTCCCGTCAACCGAAGGATTGCGAGTTAAGTCAATATCGCAAGGTGCTGCTCGGACTGGTTTCCGATTATGCAGCGATCGAGCCGCTCGAAGATGCGCTCGATCCGGAAGCGCATGCCGACCGCTAGCAAACGCGGACGGCCGCGCGAACGCATTCGTCAAGCGGGGAGGTGGACATGGATACGATAAATCGTCAGAGCGAAACGGAACAAATAGATCGCGAAGCGACCAAAGCGGCGCTGATTATCGCCTATTTGACCTACGCCGTGGATGACGTGCGCGGGTTGAGTAAGCGCAGCACGTCGCTGTTGGAAAGCGCGATTGAGGTGCTCAAGGAAGAAACGGCAAACGAGGCGGCTTCTGTCGGCGGAGTGCACTAGGCGTCGGCCAAGACGCCCTCACTCAATCGGCCTCACCGCTTCCCGGAGACGCCTTCGACCAAGGCAACCAGCGCGCGGCGCACGCCGTTGTCGTCGATATCGGCAAAGGCCTGCGCCAAGCGGAACGATTGCGGCTCCGCCATCAGGCCGACCGCGGATTTTCCGTCATGCGTATTCTTGATGGTTTCGACGCCTTCAAACAGCGTGGCAACCGGCACACCGAGAACCTTGGCGATCTGGAACAGCCGTCCGGCTCCGACGCGGTTGGCGCCCTTCTCGTATTTCTGCACCTGCTGGAAGGTCAGCCCAATCCGCTTTCCCAATTCGGTCTGCGAAATACCTTTGGTCATCCGCCAAATGCGAATGTTGCTTCCAACCAATTTATCGACGCTTGTGGCCGTCTTCGGCATGCTCTTGCTCCTGGAACCCATCACAATTTCTCGCAGCGGCCTATAATCCAGTCTCGGTTGTACGGCAACTGTATTACCGCGAATATATATGTAAATTTCGTAATACAAGGCCGCGGTCGGCTCGAAGCCCGACATTCCACCGATAAATCGTAAGTATAATGAATCGTCGCTAATCGCCGATTTAGGCAAGGCTGCGGCGAAACGCCGTCGGTGAAGTTCCGGTGGTCTTGCGGAATGTTGCCGAGAACGAACTGGTCTCGGCAAAGCCCAGTATCAGCGCGATTTCTGTGACCGGCCGCGCCTGCTCCGCCAGCAGCGTTTTGGCGCGTTCGATGCGGCGGCCAACGTGATAGCGGTGCGGGGGTACGCCGAAGGACTGCTTGAAGGCGCGGGCGAAATGGTAGGGGCTCAGATCCACCAGGCCGGCCAGCGCCGACAACCGCACCTCCTCGGCAAGATGCTCCTCGATGAAGTCGGCGACCTTCTTGCGCTGCCAGCCGCTCAAGCCGCCGCGCGTTACGGTTAGCGGTGGCGGCGCCAATGTTCCGTTCAAGCGGACCAGTTCGTGGCCCGGCATGAGGCCGAGCGCTTCGCCATCGTGCGTGAGCCGCCCGCCGCCGTTCGTACTTTCATTCTTCAACTTGGCGGCAAGCTGCCAAAGCGCGAAATCGTGAAAGAACAGCCGCGGCCGGAATTCGATTTCCGAAAAGCGCAATTCGTCCGCAAGCAGCGGCGAGCGCGGATCGAGGTAGAAGTAGTTCACGCGCGTTTCGACCCGCGGATGATGCCAGCCGCGGAATTCGTGGCCGGCCGGCACGAAAGTCAGCTTGCCGCTCATGCTGCGCAACGCCGAAGGTGGCAGCCCCTCGACCGAGGTTTCGCCGTCGTCGCGCTCGGCTTGCTCGGTCGCGATCAGCAGATGGTATGGCGCCTTATAGCGGTATTCGAATGGCGCGCGCTGATCGAGCGCAACGACGTTCGGCGCGCAAGCCTTGCCATTGTGCGCATTGGCGCTCGACCAGATCGGAGGGGCGGATGCAGACGCGTGCTTCTTCGCAAGGGTAGGAACTCGACATGCGAACTCCTTCGCTGACGTCAAAATCGCACGACCTTGGAGTTCCATCCCGCCGCACTCGTCGATGGCTCGATGGTTGGCCACCGTTTGTCGGCCTGCCGGCTGATATCGGTGGTCGCGCTACACGTGCAAGTCACGCCTGTGTGAATTTTTTTCGCTAGCCATAGACCTTCGTCTTAAGGCTACCGGCTTGTCCGACAGGTTGTGGCAAATGTGCGGCGGCGAATTGCGCAAGCGCGCAACAACAACAGCAATTTCAAACAAGCCGACGGCACGGTCCATTCCCATTTGCGCATGACAGGCGGCGCTTCGCCGCCCCGCCAGCGAACGCTGACGGAACAAAAACAGGAGATGTGCAAATGAAGAAGCTCATCATTGGCGTGGCCTTCGCGACGCTGCTGGCGTCGCCGGCATTCGCGCAAGCGTACGATGCGCATATCGGCAGCGGCAACGCGGTCCCGCCGTCCGCCGCATTCGCCCCGGTGGCGCAGCCCTACGCCTATGCGCCGACGCATACCGAGCGCTTGCGCGGCATTCGCGCCCAGGCATTTGCGCCCGATGCCGTCTACGACAACGGCCGCTATGTCGGGCAGGATCCGGACCCGAGCGTCCAACTCGAACTGCGCCGTGACAACGCTTGGACCTTTGAATGATCCGCGCCGCCGCTGCGACCGATGCTAAGTGCAAGACCCCGGCCGCAAGGCCGGGGTTTCGTTTTGGCGCAAGCACCCTACTCCGCCGGGATCGGCGTTGCCGAAGCCTCGGCGCTGGCCGGCGGCCCCGCGCCATCCTCCAGCCGTCCATCGCGCAGCCGGTAGATATGGTCGAAATGGTCCAAGATCATCTCGTCATGGGTGACGACGATGATCGCGGCGTCCTGCTCGAGCGCGATCCGGCGCAACAGGTCCATGACGATGCGCGCGCGGCCTGAGTCAAGCGGCGCGGTCGGCTCGTCGGCCAGGATGATGCGCGGATGGTTGGCGAGCGCGCGGGCGATCGCCACGCGCTGGGCCTCGCCGCCGGAAAGCTGTGCGGGCATCGCATGCTTGCGATGGCCGACGTCGAGATAATTGAGCAGGTCGATGGCACGCGTGCGCGCCGCCGATCGGCCATAGCCGGCAAGATTGAGCACCACGGCGACATTGTCGGTGCCGTCGAGAAACGGCAGCAGATTGGGGTATTGGAAGATGAAGCCGACTTTGTCGAGCCGCAGCCGGCGCAGATCGGCGCGCAGCCAGCGCTGGTCGTAGACCACCTCGCCGTCGAGCGTCAGCTTCCCGGTGCTCGGCTCGAGAATGCAGGCGATGCAATTGAGCAGCGTGGTCTTGCCGGAGCCGCTCGGGCCCATCAGCCCGACCACCTGGCCGGGATAGACCTCCATGTCGATGTCGCGCAGGGCATCGACCCGCGCGTTGCCCGCGCCGAAATGCTTGGAGAGGTGCTCGACACGCACGACCGGGGGCTTGTCCGTCATGGCGTTACCCCGCCGCCGACAGCGCTTCCGCCGGGTCGACCCTGAGGGCGAGCCGTATGCCGAGCGTGCTGGCGGCCAGGCAGACCACGATGGTGATGCCGAAGACGATGCGCCACGCTCATGGGATCGAGCACCAGCCGCCGCGGAAAATAGGGCTGGAAAATAAGGACCAGCGCGAGGCCGGTAGCGTAACCAAAGATGCCCATCGACAGCGCCTGCTGCACGATGAGCCCGACGATAGTGCGGTCCGGCGCGCCGACGAATTTGAGCGTGGCGATCGAGCGCACCTTGTCCATGGTCAACGTGTAGACGATCAAGGCAATGATGACCGCCGACACGATGATCAGCAGCACCATAATGAGCCGCTGTTGATTGCGCGCCTTTTCGATCACGAACTTGCTGAGCAGCGTCTCCTGCTGGTCCTGCGTCAGCGTGGTCAGGTGCTTCCAGCGCGACAGCGCGGCGGCGACTTCCTTGATCGGCACATAAGGCGACACCTTGGCGATGACGGCGTTGATCTGGTTGCTGCTTTGCTGCGCGCCGCCGCGGGCGGCTTCGCGCCGCGCGGCCGGCGGCGCCAGTTCGAATTGCAAACCTTGCGCATCGCGCAAGGTGATGTAGCCGACCGGGTCGCCGGACGCGGTCACCTCTTTGCTCATCAGGCCGACGACCGTGAACTTGTGCCCGTGCGTGCCCAAGGGCACTTCCTGGCCAAGGCGAAGGCCGGCGGAGCGGTCGAGGATCATCTCGTAATGGCCGCGCAGGATTTGCCGCCCGGCCGTGAGGTGATGGGGGCCGCCCGGCCGTCCCGGCTCGAAGCCGACCAGAAACAGCCGCAGCGGCTTGCCGTTAAGCACGGTCTGCACCGACTGGTAGGTGACGGCGCCGGCGCGTTCGACCCCGTAGACCCGGCTGACCAGTTCGCGCGTGTCGCCGGGGATGCGCGAGCCTTCGGCGAACGGGCCGTTGGTGCCGGCCTCGACCACCCAGAGATCGGCGTTGGCGGCGCGCGCCTGCCGCAACGCGTCGTCGATCAGGCCGCCATAGACGCCGGTAATCACGATCACGATGCCGAGCAACAGGCTCAAGCCGAAATTGGTCAGCACGAAACGCAGCAGATTGTGCTTGATGTCGCGGTAGGCGAGATTCATCGCTTCAACTCGCCGGCGAGCTTGGCCTCGCGGCCAACCCGAAAACCGCTGCGCAATTGGCGTGATCACCATGGCGTTGTCGGGCACGCCGCCGGCGATCTCATAACGGCCGTCGAGCAGCCGGTGGCCGAGCGTCACCTCGCGCTGCTGCAGCTTCTTGCCTTCGAGCGTCCAGACCGTTCCGCGACCCTTGCCGAGGCCGATGATCGCCGCTTCCGGCACCAGCAGAGGCTGCCGCAGCCGCAGCGTGGTGATGTAGACTTCGGCCTGCTCGCCGAGATTGGGATTGTCCGGAATCTGTGTCGAACGCGATTTCGACCCGCCGCTCTTCGTTGACGCGGTCGCTCTCCGGCTCGATGCGGGCGACCTTGCCTTTCAGACGCTGGTTCGGATGCGAGCGCAGCACGATCTCGGCCGGCTGCCCGACCTTCAACTCGCCGGCTTTGCTCTCGTCGATGAAGGCCAGCACCCAGATCGTTTTCGGGTCGATCAGCGAGAACACCGGTTGTCCCGCGCTGAGCGCGGAGCCGAGCTCTTTCAGCCGCGCCGGTCACCATGGCGTCGTAGGGTGCCGTCAGCGTGTGAAAATCCAAGGTGACCGTCTGCAGCTGCTCTTGCGCCTTGGCGTCGTTGATCGTCGCCATGGCCACCAGCACGTCGCTGTTGGCCAGATTCAAATCCGCCAGCGCCGCATCGCGGGCGGCCTTGGCGCTCTCGGCCGACTCGACCGATCCCGATATTACTCTGAGCCAACTTCTGCCGGCGTTCATTGATGCTTTTGGCATTGGTAAAGTTGGCGTTGGCCTTGTCGACACTCGCCGTGACTTTTTGCAAGTTTGCTTGCGCCTGCTGCTCGCCGGCCTTGGCGCGGGCGACCACCGCCTGCTGCTCGCGGTCGTCGAGGCGGGCCAGCACGGCGCCCTTGCCGACGCGGTCGCCGACATCGGCTTTCAGCTCGACCAGCAAGCCGGAAACCTTGAAACCGACCTGGGAGGCAACGCGCGCTTCGACCGTGCCGAGGCCGAACACCTGCACCGGCACATCGCGCGCGCGCTGCGCGACCTCCACCTCGACCGGGCGAATGAAAATCACCCAGGCGCCGAAGGCGACGCCGCCGGCGACAGCCAGCACGACGATAAGCGCGATAAGCCGTTTGATCATAACACCCGGCTACCAGAGCGCGCAGGCTAGGGCATTGATTCCGATCAATCAACGCGCGCATCGGCGCAAGCCTCACTCCGCCGGGATCGGGGTCGCCGGCGCGCTCGGCGCCTCCGCCGCCGCGCTCGGCGGGCCTCTGAGCACGCGCTCTTCCATGGCGATCAGGAAGGCCATGCCGAAGGTGAGCACCAGCCCGCAGGCGAGGAACACGAAGCGGAAGGCGTGCGCCAGCGCGTTGACCGAGGCCGCGCGCGCGACCGTCTCGACCGCCACGCCGGTGCCGCCGCCCAAGCCGCCGAGCACGATCGCGCCCAGCACCGCCACCACCAGCGAGGAAAACAGCGCGCGGAAGAAATTGGCCGCGCCCGTGGTGACGCCCATCTGCACTGCTGAGACCGCGTTCTGCATGCAGACGGTGGAGACCGGGAACACGGTGCCGAGGCCGGAGCCGATGACGAACAACAGCGTCAGCACCAGCGCGGTCGACAACGAGGCCGGCCAGATCGCGAGCGGCGCCAGCGCCACGAGCGCGAGCGACAACCCGATCAGCGGCACGCGCTTGTAATGCGTCATGTGCATCATCAGCCGGCCGGTGACGGTGGAGAACAGCACGGTCGCGCCCATCAGCGGGATCAGCGCCAGGCCCGATTGGCCGGCGGAAAGATGCAACACCACCTCGAAATAAAGCGGCACGAAAATGGTCATGCCGACCAGCGTCGCCATGTTGCAGGCGCCGGCCAATGCCGCGCAGCGCACCACCGGATTGGCGAGCACCGACAGCGGCAGGAACGGCTCGGCCGCCGCCATCAGCCGCCAGACGAACAGCCCCCACAACACGGCGGAGCCCGCAAACAGCGCGCCGATCGGCGGCGAGATCCAGTCATAGCGCCGCCCGCCCCACGACAGCGCCAGCAACAGCGCCACCGCCGCCGCCATCATGGTGAGCGCGCCGATCACGTCGAGCGCATGCTTGCGCGGATGAAACGGCACGCGCTTCAAGACGTTCGAGGTCATGCCGAGCGCGGCCAGCCCGAGCGGCAGATTGATCCAGAAGATCAGCGACCAGTCGATATGCTCGGTCAGGAAGCCGCCGAGCACCGGCCCGCCGATCGAGGACACCGCGAACACCGCGCCGATATAGCCCTGGTAGCGGCCGCGCTCGCGCGGGGCGATGATGTCGGCGATGATGGTCTGCGCCAGCGCCATCAGCCCGCCGCCGCCCAGCCCCTGCAGCGCGCGCCCCAGGATCAGCGCGGTCATGCTCGGCGCCAGCGCGCAGGCCAAGGAGCCGGCGATGAACAGCCCGATGGCGATCAGCATCATCACCCGCCGGCCGTGGATGTCGGACAGCTTGCCGTAGAGCGGCGTCACCGCGGTGCCGGTGAGCAGATAGGTGGTGACCACCCAGGACAGATCGCCGAGATCGCCGAAGTGGCGGCCGATGGTCGGCAGCGCGGTGGCGACGATGGTCTGGTCGAGCGCGCCGAGGAACATCGCCAGCATGATGCCGAGCACGATGGTGCGGATCTCGGGATGCGTCAGCCGCGCCGGCTCCGCCTTGGCGGCGGCGGCGGCGGCGTGCGGCTTGGCGTGGCGGGGGGTGCGCGCGTCCATCGCCGCTAATTGGCGCGGGGCGTGCGCGAAGGCAATGGGGCCAAGTGCGGGGTGGTATGGTGCCGGCGTTCCCCGGATGCGGCGAGCACGAAGCGCGAGCGAAGCGGTGCGCCGCTGATCCGGGGTCCCGGCGCTGCGGCAGCTCACCCCCTCTCCCCTCGAAGGTCGGCGCAGGGTCCGAGCGCGCCGTGAGGGGCACACTCCGATGACCGCCTCACCCGCCCGCGGGGCGAGCTCAGGGGGCGGGACTCATAAACCCTCCGCCTTCTTGCCTGCTGCGTCACAATGTCGAACCAATGCCGCCTGCGGCGCTGACGCGCTGGCAACTGTGCGCCCACTGAATTGCATCGTCGGCGGGAATCGGCCACTTGCCCTTCTTCCTGCACTCCTCGCGATAGTCGTTGATCTGGTCGAGCGTGCGGTTGACGAAGCGAAACGCTTTGTCGCGCTCGCGCGCGCGCCGCTGCGCATCCGCCTCCTTCAGCGCCTGCTGCGCCAGCGCGTCGGCTTCATCGCAGGCAAGCGAGGCGCGCGCGGCTTGCGCCCGGATCGGTCGCGTGCAGGCCGGTCGCGACCGGCTGGCCGCGCGCCTCGCGGCGGACGAAGCGCCCGCCGGCGCCCTTGACCGGCGCGAACGGCACATGCCGGCGCAGCTTGCGGCGCAGCGCATGCAGCGCGGCCGGATGCCGCGCTTCGGGCAGCGCCGGCGCGCGCGGATGCGCCGCCCAGCGTAGCCCGGCTTCCAGTTCCGCTTGGCGGCATATTTTAGATGGTGCGCTCGGTGACGCCGGCGAGCCTTGCGATCTCGCGCACCGGCACGGGCGTCTCCTCATAGAGCGCGCGCACGCGCGCCATGAGGGTCTTGTCCCCTGCCCCGGCTTCTGCCGGGGCCTCTTCACACGGGCTCGCTTGGCTTGCCGCCTGCTTGGCCACCAAGTCGCGATAAATCTCGCGCGCGTTCGCGCGCAACGAAGAGCGGCGGGTCATGGGGGACGGATTCAGTTGTGGGAGGATGCGGGAAGGCTAAGGCGGCAGCGCCACGGTGTCAAGGATCAATTTCCTAGACAAAGACCCAAACAACTCCATTAATCTTTGTCGTCGTGGCCCTCACAAGCTTCTAGAAAGTCGTAGCCCATCGGCGTTAAGCAAGCTACAGCCGCAAAATGCCGATGTTTTGGCGTACTCACCGCGGCCCAGAGCACGGAGATCAATCCGAGCGACTGCATGTGAGAAAGATCGACAAATTCAGTCATGTCTCGAAAATTCAATTCATTCATATTCGGGACATCGTCCTCATGGAAAAAAGAAACTATCGAACCCGCTGTGGTGAGATCTTGTGCTGTAACCTCGCGGTCAAAACTGAGACTTGCTCCGCCTACTGGGGAGTAGTTCAGGTGACTTTCTAGGTACGCCATTGGAGCGCCCATACTCCACGCCGAAAAAATCTCGTCGTCTGCACTACTCCACATTGCGTTCAATATCGACGCTTCCGTCGGACTAAGAGTATTCAGAACATCTACGTAGCTAACGTAACGATCCTTGTAATCATCACGCGCCTTAGCAAGAAGTGTGCTCCACATCTCCGAGAGAAGTCCGTCGTCATCCTGCAGTGACGCCTTTTCCAAGAATGGTACTAGGAATTTTGTTGGCACACTATTTTTGGCATAGTTCTTTTCAGCTGAAATCCTCTCAGCTCTTTCGACAATGTTTAGCGCGATGCGCCAGCGCAGATATCGAATTTGATCGGCAATAAGCTGCCCAGATTTGTTCGCGGCTGGTCCAAGGAATTGCTCGAGAGCGCGGCCTAACGCCTTTCTGATACCGTCGTCAGCCATAATAACAATTCCGAGCCGTCGCCGAGCCGCGGCAGACTAAATTTACAAGATTTCTCAAGCCACTAATTTTCACAATCTAAGCGCAGATATTGTATCTGCGGGATACTCGTCCCACAATTTTCCTGCGAGTAAACGCCCAGAGTTTTTCTTCCTTTTTCCTCCCCACTGTTTGAAGAAGAACGCAACTCCCTGCCGCTGGCAGGCGTCACGTAATATTTCAACCCACGAGCGTTCCACCGGTCGCGCGTGGGGGCCGGATTCGCCACCGACGATGGCCCAATGAATGTCACTCATGTCAGGATCTGAAATCGACGCGAGCAAAGGTTCAAACGATACAAAGCGGACGCGCGCCGGCACCTGGCGCAACAAGTCAATGCGATTGAGATAGTCCTCGCTCTCCACTGATGTTCCCAGCCAGACATTGGGCAACGTCGGGAAGTCGGAGTTCGATAAGATTTCCATCATACGTTCGGGCCGCTTTGTCAGCACCTGGAAAGAATGCCAATGCGCGCGCTCCATCACGCGCCAGACCTGTTGAATGAATGCTGAATCCGCCTTGTCTTGAAAGAGATCCGACATCGAATTAACGAAAATGCGCTGCGGCTTCTTCCAGGACAGCGGCGCGGCGAGCGCGGTTTCGTCGATGTTGACGCGGCCGGTCCAGACATGGCGCTTGCCCGACTTACGCGTGGTGCCGGCGTATTTCGCCATACCCATAGCCTGTAGGCGCGCCGCCATGCGCATGGTGTAGCAATTGGTACAGCCGGGCGAGAGCACAGTGCATCCGGCGATCGGATTCCACGTCGCCTCGGTCCATTCGATGTCGGATGCGGCCATTGTAGTGCTCCGTATCACTACTCACAAAGGGAACTCGCCTTGCCCTGAGATATTCCTAATCTTATCCCAAAGACTTTTCGCAAAATCACTGTGACTAACGAATACTAGCCAATAAAGCCGTTGATTTTTCGTTGTCCCAGATACCAATTCATAGCGCGCGGTCGGGAGGCCAAGCGACTCCATTCTAGCAGCCCAATACGCAATATAAGCTGCGCGCGTCGCAAACTTCGATTGCTTCAAGCTAACCACCGCCCTCCACCCCGGCGCAAAGCGGTCCAACGGACCGTCCGTACTCATCGAATAGGTATCAAGATTGCGCTGCAAGTCGTGCACGCTGACATGGATTAACATGTCAATGTATTTGAAGCGCGCAAAAGCTTCGATTACCGAAAACGGAAGAGCTTCTAAATTGTAAGGGTCAAGAAAAGCAAAATGTAATCCGTGCGGATTCAAGCGTTGGCAAATCTCATGGGCAGTCCTTTCCGCTTCACCGACGTAGGTCGTTGGCGCCGCACCCGCGGTGCAAAGCCGAGTTTCGGCCGCGTGACAACTTTCTTTCGAAACGTCCGCGATGTGAATTTCCGAAAAAGGCACTTTGCCAGCGCGAGCGGACTTAAATGCAACGAGCGGGCTTCCATCAATATTTTCATTTGTGCCGCGAATAACGGCCCGCCCTGTGCCGCAAAACAAGTCGATATAGGTCGCGCACCCGGAACCCTGAATCCATTTCCGTCGCGTCGCGCGCGAGATGTCCACGTATTTGCGAAGACGCTCATGCTTCTCGTTTGCCCAAGGACCCACTTCATCAAGCGGCAACCCATCATCATCCAACATGGCCGCACACTTTAGTCTGAAGAAATCAGATATGTTCGCTATTTGTTCTAGCGCGCGGAATGGTTGAAATCAAGCTCTAAGTCACTTCGTCGCGGATATCTCTCTTCCCTCGCTCTCATTTTCCTTTGACGGCGCGCTTGCGCCGCGCCCCCTTCGGCCACTTCCCCGGCCACGCGACGATATATTCCTCCAGCTTCTCGTCCGGCACGTCCTTCTCGCTTGCCGCCACGCGACCGCGCACCGAGATGCCGGCCGCGTGCACCGTCTCCGCACTCCCCGACTTGAGCGGGTGCCACCAGGCGAGATCCTTGCCCTCGGCTACCAGCCTGTAGCCACACGTCGGCGGCAGCCAGGTGAGCCTCTTTACGTTGCGCGGGGTCAGTCGCACGCAGTCCGGCACGCGGCGCTGGCGGTGGGCATAGTCGCGGCAGCGGCAGGTCTGATCGTCGAGCAGCCGGCAGCCGACATCGGTGAACACGGTTTCGTTGGTGTCGATGTCGGTGAGCTTGTTGAGGCAGCAGCGCCCGCAGCCGTCGCACAGGCTCTCCCATTCCGATTTGGTCATGTCGCTCAAGGACTTGGTGCGCCAGAACGGGGCTTTGTCGTCGGCCACGGAACCTCTCAGCCGTCATACCCGGCCCTGCGCCGGGCATCCACGTCTCGGAATCGGGCTCAAGCTATAGACGTGGATGGCCGGGACAAGCCCGGCCATGATGTTGCGCGGGCTTGGCGCACCTACACACCGTCGCTACTCCGCCGCGTGCGCCGGGGGCAGCGCGATGGTCTCGATCTTGGAGAGGTCGAGCTTGCTGGAGGCGTGGTCGATGTCGAAGCCGACAACATCGCCGTTGGCGTCCAGGTCCACCACGAGGCCCGCAACGATCTCGCGCGTCTCTGTCCCCGGCGCGGTCTTCAGCTCGATATAAAGACTGTCGGTCTCCGGGTAATAGTGCAGCTTCATGGCCGTTCCTCGGAGCGACCTGCGCGACGTCGCCCGCCTACTCGGCCGCGTGGCGCTCGCGTTCGCGCCGGTCTAACCAGCCGGTGAGCCAAAACATGGCCACGCCAAAGCCCACGGCAAGGAGCGGAGCCATCAGCAGCGAAATCGTAAAGCCGCTCATTCGTCCAATCTCCCCAGCATGCGTCTCCCGTACAGATGTAGAAGCGCCCCGCCGCCGAAACAAGCGCAGCTGACGATCGAAACTTGAAACACATCCGGCGCGGGTCGCGAGATACCGTAGAGAAATGCTATCGCCGGCGCGAATACGCCGGCTGCGACGAGCGAAGCAGCCAGCGCGTTGAACAAGCTCGCCGTCAATTTCGTGCGCTCGTTGGAAATCAAGAACATCATCGGCTCGCACGAACTATGCTACGAACGCTAGAACATATCATGAACACACTTTGTGCGGCTGTCAATAAAATTCCGCGCTTGGTCACAACACGATGTTCGCGTCCGGATCGCCGGCGGCGAGCGCGTTTATGTAGGCGAGACAGAGATCGCGCGAGGGATACCGGCCGCGCAGCGGCGAGCCCGGACTTCATACGCCGAAGCGGTTGGGTAACGGATTCCTGGCCCGGCTCTTCGGTCCGTCCCCGAATGACGGTGTTTAACCGGACCGGAGTAGCCGTGCTGGCCACTTTTCACCGCAATTTGCGTTCACCTTGCCCCGGTTCCGCCCGCCGCCACGCTTGGCCGGCGCGCCGACAATCGGCTAGAACAGGGGCGCGGCGGCAACAGGTGCCCCTAACATAAAACCATGCGCGATCTGTTTCCCGAGACCTGGAAGCGCGACATCAAGCGCTGGATGCTGTCGTTCGACGCCTGGGTCGACACCGGCGTGTTCCGCTCGGGCGCCAAGCTTGCGCGAAAGCTACGAGCGCTTCTCCACCTTCATGGACCGCTTCCACGTCTCCGGCTGGCGGCGCGGCTTAAACGAAATCATCTCGGAAAGCGCCACCTTGGGCACCGCCGGCCTGGTGCTGCTGCTGGCGCTCGCCATCCCCGCCTTCCAGGAAACCTCCGACAACGAGTGGCTGAAGAAGTCGGAGCTCGCCGTCACCTTCCTCGACCGCTACGGCAACGAGATCGGCTCGCGCGGCATCCGCCACAACGATTCGGTGCCGCTCGACCAGTTCCCCGACCACCTGATCAAGGCGGTGCTGGCGACCGAGGACCGCCGCTTCTACGAGCATTTCGGCATCGACATTTCCGGCACCTTCCGCGCGCTGGTGACCAATGCGCGCGCCGGCGGCGTGGTGCAGGGCGGCTCCTCGCTGACGCAGCAGCTCGCCAAGAACCTGTTCCTCAACAACGAGCGCACGCTGCAGCGCAAGATCAAGGAAGCGTTTCTGGCCATGTGGCTGGAGACGCGGCTGACCAAGAACGAGATCCTCAAGCTTTATCTCGACCGCGCCTACATGGGCGGCGGCGCCTTCGGGGTGGACGCAGCCGCCCAGTATTATTTCAACAAGTCGGCGCGCGACGTCGACTTGGCCGAGTCCGCCATGCTGGCCGGGCTGTTCAAGGCGCCGACCAAGTATTCGCCCAACGTCAATCTGCCGGCCGCGCGCGCGCGCGCCAACCAGGTGCTCGACAATCTGGTCGACGCCGGATTCATGACCGAGGGTCAGGTGTTCGGCGCCCGCCGCAAGCCCGCCACCCCCGTCGACCGCCGCGACGATCGTGCGCCGAATTACTATCTCGACTGGGCCTTCGACAAGATGAAGAAACTGGTCGACACGTTCCCGAAGACCATGACCGAGCGCGTGTTCGTGGTGCGCACGACGCTCGACGTCAATCTGGAGCACGCGGCGGAAGCCGCGGTCGAGAATTCACTGCGTCAATACGGCCAGCAATACCACGCCAACCAAGCCGCCACCGTGCTGATGGACACCGATGGCGCCGTCCGCGCCATGGTCGGCGGGCGCGATTACGGCGCCAGCCAGTTCAACCGCGCCACCGACTCCATGCGCCAGCCGGGCTCCTCGTTCAAGCCTTACGTCTATTCGGCCGCGCTCATCCATGGCCTCAAGCCAACCTCTATCGTGGTCGACGCGCCGATCTGCATCGGCAACTGGTGCCCACATAACTACGGACACTCCTACCGCGGATCGATGCAGCTGATCACGGCGCTCACCCACTCGATCAACACCATCGCCGTCCGCCTGTCGGTTGTGGTCGGCAACGGCAATGCCAAGGCTGGTCGCGCCAAGATCATCAAGCTCGCGCATGCGATGGGCATCACCACGCCGCTGCCCGACACGCCCTCGCTGCCGATCGGCGCCGACGGGGTTACGCTGGTCGAACACACCGGTGCCTATGCGACCTTCCCCAATCTCGGCATGAAGGTCACGCCGCATGCGATCCTCGAAGTGCGCACCGGCAACGGCAAATTGATCTGGCGCTACGACCGCGACGGTCCGAAGCCGAAGCGGGTGCTGCCGGCGCATGTCGCGCAAGACATGATCAAGATGATGAACAGCGTGGTGGAGAACGGCACCGGCCGCCGCGCCCGCCTCGACGGCATCGCGGCCAGCGGCAAGACCGGCACCACCAATGCTTATCGCGACGCCTGGTTCATGGGCTACACCGGCAATTTCGTCTGCGGGGTCTGGTTCGGCAACGACAACTACGATCCAACCAACCGCATGACCGGCGGCTCCCTGCCGGCGATGACCTGGCACAACATCATGGAATACGCGCACGAAGGCATCGAGATCAAACAGCTTCCCGGCGTTGCGGTGCCGCCGTCGCGCCAACAGCCCGAGATCGCCCAGTACAGAACCTCGAAAACGGCAGCAGCGGCGCCGCCACCGCGTCCGATCATGCTGAGCTCGCGCGGCGCCGAGATCCTGGCGCATGTCGAGCGGATGATGGACGACGCCAGCCGCACCATGGGACCGATCCCGGCGGAAGTCGCCATCGACCCAAAAAAGAACGCCGGTTTGCACAAGAACGGCAGCGTCCAGACCATCGACGGCCAAGCGCTTGAAGGCGGCGCGCTGGCTTCCGCACTTGAAGGCAAGGCGCTGGGCAGCCAAAACTAATCAGCGACCGGCGTGAGCTCGCCGAAACAACATTCGCCAGCGGATCGATCGTGCGGCTGATTCTCGGATCGCTATTTGCTTTCATCATCGCGGCCGTGGTCGGACTCGGTGCGACTTATCTTACGGTCACGCGCGGCGTTGCATTCGGCGCGCTATCGATCGGCAGTTGGTCGGCTTGGCCCAAGAACGGCACCAGCGATGCCGATCCTTATGTCCGCGCCACCATCGCACGCACCGGGCAATTACCCACGGCGCTGGGGGACGGCGTGGCATTCACCGCACGCACCGACGACAACGGTCGCAAACTCGATGGACGATGCGACGTGGTGCTTTCCGGAGTCACGCCGGTGGCGCGGTTCTGGACCTTGACTCTGTACAACCGTGACGGCGAGTTGGTGGCCAATTCGGTCAATCGCTACGACTTCACCAGCCAGGAGATCGTGCGCGACACCGACGGCAGCTTCAGGATCGTGGTGGCGCCGCATGCCAGGCCCGGCAACTGGTTGCCCTCCGGCGGCGTCGAACATTACGTCCTGGTATTGCGCTTCTACGATACCGCGGTGGGCGTCTCCACCCGAGCCGGCCGCGAAGTGCCGATGCCGGCAATCAAGACCGGGGGCTGCGGATGATCCGCTTGTTGCTCATCGTCCTCGGCGGCCTGGTGCTTGGTGGCATTGTGCACCTTGCCACGGTGATGCTGCTACCGTTTGCCGCCAGTCAGGATGCCTATGCACGACTGACTCCGACTGCGCCGGTCAATACCATGGTTGCCCTGCCCGCGCCGACTCCGGAAAAGGCATCGATGCCGTTCATGGATCCGGCTTTTGCCAACGCCGTCTGCCGCTACGATCTCTCGCAGGGACCGCTGAAGCTCACGGTGCCGATCGGTCTCGCCTACACTTCGGTGTCATTCTACACGCGCCATGACGTCGCCTATTACGCGCTCAATGACCGCTCCGCCGGCAGGCGCTCGATCGAACTCGAGCTCATGACGCCGGAGCAACACAACCAGTTACCGGAGGATGCCGATATCACCGCCGCCGACCGCTTGATCGTGGAATCTCCGACGACTACCGGGCTCATCACGATCCATGCGCTGGCGCCCGAGCCGGGATTGATGCCAAAGGCGCAAGCCGCCATTGCCGGCGCGCAATGCAAGCCGGAAGTCATGGCAACGTCGTCGCGATAGTCAGCGCGCGTAAGCGAGACTTGGCTCACGCACCCAGGTGGGCGGAATTTCAATACGGTAGCGCGCGGCTTCCGCCCGCAATCGATTGAGCAAGCGCTCGACGTCGACCGCTTGCGGCGACGGCACCGCGATGACGAGGCGCTCCAGCGCGTAGCGATAGGCCGCAATGCGCTGCGCCATTTTCTCGTTCACCAGATATACGACGCAGGCATTTTCGTGGATGCGGCGCAGCGCGCTGTCGCGCTCCTTCGGGGTCAAGCCCGAGACATAGGCCAGACTGGCGCGCCGTTTCCGATCGACATCGATGACGCGCCCGGCGGTTTCGTAAAATTGCGGAAGCCGCGTGATATCGTTGCGGATATCGTCGGTGAGCTTGGCGTAGCGCGACAGCGGCGAGCGGGCATATGACGCGAACAGCCGCTTGGCATAGGCGGTGCGGTCAAAGTGCCCGATGTAATCGATCAAGCCGTATTCGCCGAGCACCGAATACCATTGCTGACGGTCGTACGGCGGCTCGATCAGGGGATAAGCCAAATCGCGCAGCTGGCGTTCGTCGTCGGTCAACTCAAAGCTCGATGCTTTGGAAGCGGCGACAGCCTCGCGGCCGACCCAGTCGTGAATATGATCGTTGACCAGGAACGGTTCGACTTCGCCAAAATCGCCGTTGGCGCAGCCGGCCAGGAGCAAAGTTGTGGAGAGCGCAATGAAGCAGCCACGCCAATGGCGCCGGCGCATCGACGGCTGCGGCAATACCGACATCGATCGCTGCTGGCTGCCGGCTTGCTTCAGCGTACGCGACGGCGGCGTCGGCCGGCGCCGTTGCCGCCATGCGGCTCGAGCCCGTTGGTTCCGTCCGGACTGCGCTCGATGCGGATCACCGGAAGGATAATGACGGTGGCGGGTTCGGTGGTGGCATCGACATATTTGCCGCCGCGCGCGTAGCCCGCCTCGTCGGGAAAACGGATGACTTCGCCCATTGCAGTCCCCTATTCCGATCCGACGTAGGGCCGCTCGGCCCCTTGGATCGGCGCCTTACCGCAATTAAACGTGCTGCAAGGTTAACGCTCTGCTAACGGGCGCGGACTAATGTGCACAAACGTATCCATAAAGTCGTGCGGTCATGGTGAAGTCCTCGGCGTACCCCCCTCTTCTCGACGGTCTGCTCGATCTCGCGTGCCGGGACGGTGTCGATATCCGCCCGACCCTGCTGCGGGTATTGACCGACCTCTATGTGCAGAAGCCCGCGCACACCGCCGCGGAAGAAACGCAATATGTCGAGTTGGCGTCGGGGTTGATCGACGTTGTCGATGACCCGACCCGTGCCGCGGTAGCCGGCAAGATTTGCGCCTATGCGGGCGCTCCGCTGGCGATCCGGCAGCGGCTTGCCGAGCACGGCGCAATACCGGCTCCCACTGTTGCCAACACGACGCCAAACATTACAGACGACGCGCCGGATCACTCAGGTCTTTCGCGCTGCCGCGACTTAGTTGAATTATTCTTCGCCGCCAGCGCCGGCGATCGCTGCCTGATCTTGAGCAATCTCGATGTCCTCAACGAACCGGAACATGCCGCGCCGATCTCCAGCGAGATGATCCATCAGTTGGAAGCCGCGGCATTGCAGCGCAGGACGGCTGAGTTCACCCGTCTGCTCGGACACGCACTCGGCATCAACCCCGCACTCGCCGAGCGCGTGACGCGCGACTCCTCGGGTGAGCCGATCGTGATCGCAGCCAAGGCGCTGGGCATGCCGGCCGCGGTGCTTCAGCGTATCTTGTTGTTCCTCAATCCCGCGGTCGGCCAATCGATCGAGCGCGTTCATAGCTTGTCACAACTCTACGAGGAGTTGGCGACGGCGACCGCCGCGCGCATGGTGGCAATCTGGCGGCAGGCCGGCGGCATTCGCCACACGGTGCATGCACCGGTTCTTTGGGACGACGAGCAGCGCGGCGCCCGCGCCGCAGCGACGCCGGCACGGCATTCTCAGCCCCGTCGCGACGCGTCGCCCTTGGCTTGGCAGAAGAACCGCGATCGCGCGTAGCGTCACCCGAATTGCATTGGCGGCCGCGCTCAGCTCACGACATTGTCGAGGAAATGCCGGCCGGCGCGATCCTCCACTTCGACGAGCCACAGATCGGGGTCGAAGCGGATTTCGCGCGTGAGCCGTGCTTCCACATCCGCATCCGGCGCCGGCTGAGCACCTCCCAGGACGGCGGAGAACATGCGGTCGGCGGGCTGTGCCTCGTCGAACGCCGTTTGTGACGCCGGACCGTACAGCGTGGCGGTGCCATCGAGCCGGTTGATCTTGATGAAAATGGCGCCGGCTTCATCGGCGCCGCGCCGCCGCACGGCCGCGAAGACACCTTCGACGTTGCAGCGGCGCACATAGGCGGACACCCAGATGCCGGACTTCAGGCGCATCGCCTTCAGTAACAGAGGATGAGACGATCCGCTATTCCAGCGGACGGCCGGTCATGGCCGCGAGCTCGCGCACCAGCGGCTCGGATATCTCGCCGGTCACCGGCATTTGGTGCGCACGTTCGAACTTCTCGATAGCCACGTGGGTCTCGGGATCAAAGACACCGGTCGGCTTGATCTGGCCATAGCCGAAATCGGCGAGCGCGCGTTGGATCGCCAGCACGTGCTTGGAGGGCGCCAGCAACGCGGCGATCGGATCGTTGTGTGCCGCCGGCGTTGCGGCTGTCGCGCCGGCTGCCTTGACCTTCGAGGCGACGATGGTGCGCAGCATCGCCTCGCTCGCTTCAGGCTTGATATTAATCCCGGCGGCCTGGATGAAATCACGCACGGCGGTGTCGGTCCTTGCGCCCCAGACGCCATCGACCGCCGCATCGTAGAAACCGCGGCGGGCGAGCTCACCTTGAATATCGGAAATCAATCGCGTGCGCGCATGTGCGGCGGCATCGGGTGCGGATTGCGGTTTGGACAGCGCGGCCGGCCGCTGCGCGGCGATATAAGGCCGTGTGGCGAAGAGCGGCGCCGGATGCGGGCCATGCTGCAGGAACAGGGCATTGACGAAAATCGCAACGGTTGCCCCCGCCGCCAGTACCATACCGACGAATTCGCGCGGATGAGCGGCAACAGCGCCGGCAAGTCGGCCCGCCTCGTCACGGCCGGATGCCATTGCAGATCGGCGGGGAGTACGCTTAAGCACTTTTCTTCACCTGCGTGTTTTCGGCAGCGGGCTCGCCCGCGCGATCCGGCACGAGCTTGATCGGATCGGCGGCCGGGCGCGCGCCCTCACCATTTATCGGCAATCGGACCGTCACACGCGTGCCTTTGCCGAGCCGGCTGCGGATATCCATGTCGCCGCCGTGCAGCCGCACCAGTCCTTTGACGATCGACAGCCCAAGCCCCGAGCCGTCATGGCGCCGATCGTAGGAGGCGCGCGATTGGAAGAATGCCTCGCCCAGCCGCGGCAGGTCGTCCTCGCCGATGCCCACGCCGGTATCCTCGACACTGACAGCAAGCTTTGAGCCGTCGCGCATGGCGTCGACCGTCACGCGGCCGCCGCGCGGGGTGAACTTGATGGCATTGGAAATGAGATTGATCAGGATCTGGTTGAGCGCGCGGCGATCGGCGACCACGTCCGGGAGGTCGGCGGGCACGGCGGTCTTGATCTCGATGCCGGCGTCGCGCGCCTTGAGCGCAAGCAGGTCGCAGCAGCGGACGATCGCCGGCGCCGGCGCGAACGGCTCTGGCGTGATCTCGAAATTGCCGGTCTCCATTTTCGACATGTCGAGAATGCCGTTGACCACCGACAACAAGTGACGACCGGAATCGTTGATCAACTTGGCGTATTCCCGCCGCTTCGGGCCATCGAAAGTCAGCGACAACCTCTCATCGGTGAGCATCTCCGAAAAGCCGATGATCGCATTGAGCGGCGTGCGCAATTCGTGGCTCATGGTCGCCAGGAAGCAACTCTTGGCGGCGTTGGCGCGTTCGGATTCCGCGCGCGCGCTTTCAAGCGCCTGTTCCTGCGTCTTGCGTTCGCTGACGTCGCGCAGCACCGCGACGACCTCACCGGTGTTGCTGTCGGGAACTTCCGCGATTCGCACCAGCGGCCGGCAGCGCATCTCCACCCACACAAACTGAGCGGCGTGCGCGCCGTCGTCGCCGCGGCGGATACGAAACTCGATCGAGCGGTCATGGCCAAGCGCGGCCGCATCGGCGAGCGCCGTGAGATAGGCCGGCCGGTCGGCGACATGCACGCGGTCGAACAGGCCGTGGCCGGTCAATTCGCTGGCGCGCGTGCCGAACAAAGATTCCGCGGCCGGCGAGACGAACAGCACCGCGCCATTGCGCCCATGGCGCGTGATCACGTCGGTCATGTTGCGCGCGAGCAGGCGGTAACGATCTTCCTCGGCATAGCGCAGCCAGACGCTGGTGCGCGCCAGCGATTCGGCGCCGAGCGCCAAGCCCATGGCGTAGAGTGCGGCCGAAATGACCCCGAGCGCGGCGAGCGCACCATGCTGGTCGGCAATCGTGATAGCCGGCGGTATGAGATCGAACGCGCTCGACACCAGCAGCAAACCGGCCGCGCCCAACGCAAAGGTCGAGGCCAGCGCCACCACCCGGCGCGAGGCCGACAGCGCCGCTTCCAGCGGCACCACCACCAGCCAGATCGCCGCAAACGAGCCGATGCCACCGGTGCACCAGGCTACCACCGTCACCAGACCGGTGAGTGAGAGCGAGGACAGCACGTGGGCGCTCTCGTAGCGGCCGGTGCGCGAGAGGAAATAGGCAATCAGGATCGGCGCGACCAGCCAGGCGAAGACGCCGACCTCGAGCGCGCTCGGGACGCCGCGAAACGCGATATAGACCGGAAAGCAGGCAAGTGCGGCGAAGCTTCCGAGCAGGCGCGGCGCAATGAAGGCGCGATGGCGCGCTGCCGTCAGCGCATCCTGCTGCGCGGACGGATGCACCAACGCATCGACGTAGTTCCACACTGGCGTGAGAAAGTTCACGGTTCCTGTCCCACGTCTTTGAGTTAGACGCGCCCCTTTATGATGGCCGCAAGCCTAGCCAGCCCCGCTTAAGCGAACGCTAAGGTGGGGTGGCCCAGGGACCGAGTTCCGCTACCGGGAGCATGGGCATTCGCTGGTCATGGTGAAATTTCGGTTGCGATTTGCCTGCATTCGGGCCTCTGCAGCACGTCGGGGCGAATGCGCATAAGCCGCGCCGTGAAGGCTTCGCAATCATGCTTAAAAATTTAATCAAATACCGCCATTTCAAATTTGATGAAAAACTGCGGCGTATTCGCTTCGATTTTGGTCAAAAACGTCGCTACATCGCCAACGACAGCTTCAGGCCTGTCTGCTAGATTTTGCTTCAAAGGCGGCGGAACAGCCGTCGGGGATAATGGGTAGGGTCATGTTCTTTCTGCTGCGAATGACGTTTTGGCTGGGGCTTGTTTGCGTGCTGCTGCCGAGCGGCGCGAAGTCGCCCTCGCAGGAAACTCACATCGACGCCGTGCAAGCGGTGACCGTGGCGAGCGCCACGGTTTCGGACGTGCGCGGCTTCTGCGGCCGCCAGCCGACGGCCTGTGCAGCCGGCGGCAAGATCGCCGTCGCGATTGGCCACCGCGCGGAAGCGGGCGCACGCACGATCTTCGACTTCATCACCACCAAGCTCAGCAAGAAATCGACTCCGGCCGCAATGACCACCGCCAAAGTGGTTTCGATTTCCGCGCGCGAGCAGGGCACGCTGACGGAAGCCGACCTGCGGCCAGCCTGGCATGCGCCGGTTCCGCTGCCGCCGCGCCGCGAGGCCCGCGCCGGCCGCCCCTCGGCTTGAGCGCCTGAATTCCTGACATTTCGACGCAGGCTGCCTGCGCCCGCGGCTGCTTTTTGTCTTTGGCGCTTGTCGCCCGCTGAGCCTATATATCTCTTATCGAAGACTTGAAGGGCCGCCCAGCGCTGCGCCATGACGACGATCGACGAAATCATCGAGAATTTCACGCTGCTCGATCAGTGGGATGACCGCTATCGCTATGTCATCGAGCTCGGCCGCACCTTGCCGCCGCTTGCCGACAGCGCCCATAGCGAGGCGAACAAGGTGCGCGGTTGCGCGAGCCAAGTCTGGCTGCTGACCCATGTGAATCCCGATGGCGCGGAGGGCCCGGTGCTCACTTTCGACGGCGACAGCGACGCGCACATCGTGCGTGGGCTGATCGCCATCCTGTTCGCGCTCTATTCGGGCAAGCACGCGCGCGAGATCCTGTCGACCGACGCTCTGGCGCTGTTCGACAGCATCGGCTTGCGCGAGAACCTCACGCCGCAGCGATCCAATGGCTTGCGCTCGATGGTCGAGCGCATCCGCGCCGAGGCCAAATCGGCGCTGGCGACGGCGGCGTGATTATCAGACGCCATCGACGCTGAAGGCGGCATCGTCCGCGAGCCACGTGCGAACGGCGGCATGACTGCGGCCATGGATTTGCGCGGCGAGGCCGTAGTGACGCGCCAACCGATCGAGCGCCAATTGCAGCACCACTTTGGCCGAGCGCGCCGGCCACGCGCGCTCACGCTCGATATCCGCGAGACCTTTGAGAAAACAACAGACGTCGAGCAGCAGGCCGGCGAATTCCGGTCCGACACGATCGAGCGCGAGGTGGACGCGCTGCCGCGCCGCGATCACAACATCGGCTGTCGCAGTGGCGCGCTCGCCGCCGGCGCCGCGGCGCCCGGACGAGATCGGACTCGACCAATTCGAAGTGGTACGCGGCATCAGATGCGCCCGGGTAAAATCGGCGCGCAGCCGCTCGCCGGCTTGGTACTGATATGGTGCGATCAACGCGCGCCCGTCGCGGCCGCGCCGGCGCGCCAACCAAGCCAAGGGGCTTTCGGCCTCGTCGATGACCACACGCGCGCGGCCATGCTCGGTCGCAATCTGGCGCTCGGCCAAAGCAAGGTGCTGACCGCGAAAGCGGTCAATCGTCGGAGCCGCCGGTTCGATTGGAGCAACGGCCTTACGCGTCTTGGCGCTCATGAGCGCGCCTCCGACTTGTGCGGCATGCCACAAGCCAGTTCGCCGCAGAGCTTCTCGAGCCGCTGCAGCAGATGGTCGATTGCGGGATCGTCGCGCCGGTCCTCGACGACAGCGCAAGCGTAAGCGGCGGTGGTACGGTCGCGGCAAAACAGCCGGCCGACCGCGCTGTAGCTTTGCCGAAGCACGACATGAGCGAGATACATGGCGGTTTGCCGCGCAAAGGCGGCTGGAGCCGAGCGCCGGGTCGCTGCGCGCATTTCACCAACCGACACGCCGAAGGCAACGGCAATGGCGACTTCCATCGACCAGCACAGCTGCGCGATTTCACCCTTCGGTCGACGCCGCCGGCGGCGCGCGGCTTGGCGCGGAGCGGGCTCATCCAGAGACAGCAAACAATTGCATCAGCGACCTCTATGTAGGACTATGTACACAATTATATCGTTGACACCCCAAGCCCTATATGCTGTAATCCGGGTCATAGGAGATGGTTTCCATGACCGCGTTCACCGACCCGCATTTCAATAACGAGCAAGCTGCCCGCGAAACCCTAGAGCGGGTGCTGTGGCCGGAAGGCCCGGTTTGCCCTCATTGCGGCGTTATCAACCACGCCTATGCCAAGCCGAGCCGCCCGGGCGTCTATCGGTGCGCAGAGCCGGAGTGCCGCAAGGATTTCACTGTCACCATGCGCACCGTTATGGAGCGGTCCAAAATCCCGCTGCATAAGTGGCTCTTGGGCTTCCACCTGTTCACGTCATCCAAGAAGGGCTTCAGCGCCCATCAATTGCACCGGACCTTGGGCATTACCTATCGTTCGGCTTGGTTCATGGCGCACCGTATCCGCGAAGCCATGCGTGCTGGCGGACTTGAGCCGCTTGGCGGCAAGGGGAAGGTGGTCGAGGCCGATGAAACCTATTACGGCAACGTTCCAGAGGCGAAGCGCCGCAAGTCCAAGCAACGCGGCGACCGTCCCTACACCAAGAAAGGCCGCACAGGCCCCGGCGGCAAGCGCGCCGTAGTGGCTCTTGTCGAGCGTGGCGGCAAAGTGCGCTCATTCCATGTGGCTGTTGCCGACAGCGCGACGGTCACTAGGGTCGTTGACGAAAACGTGCATCGGGAAGCTCGGCTGCACACGGACGAAAGCAAACTCTACAAAAAGGTCGGCGGCCGGTATGCCGCCCATGAAACCGTTCGCCATTCGGCTGGCGAATATGTGCGCGATGATGTGCACACCAACACGATTGAGGGCTACTTTTCGATCTTTAAGCGCGGGATGAAGGGCATCTATCAGCATTGTGACGAGAAGCACCTACACCGCTATCTGGCCGAATATGATTTCCGTTATAACCACCGCGAAGCCCTAGGCTTCAACGATGGGGAACGTGCAGCCCGTGCCATTGTGAATGCGTCCGGCAAGCGGCTGACGTATCGTCCTGCTCACTAAGCCGGATTTTGGATTTCAAGCAAAACGATTTTTGCGCTGGCGCCGTAAACGCAAAGGCTAATACCCAATCCCTGAAAGCGTGACTCTCGCTCTTCCCGGAAGCTAACGAGTTCTAATTCATGGCGAACGATGGAGGTTCGCCATGTCAGCACCGATACCATTGCGCCAAGATTTTGATGCGTCGCAGCTCCGCGGCTTGGCAAAGAATACGAAAGACGGCCCTCAAGCCCGGCGGCTTCTGGCCCTTGCGGCTATCTATGACGGTGCAATGCGTACCGAGGCAGCCAAGATCGGCGGCGTCGGTCTGCAGATTGTCCGGGACTGGGTAATCTGGTTCAACGCGGATGGCCCCGACGGTCTGCTGAACGGCAAATCGCCGGGCCAGCCCTCGAAGCTCAATGATGTGCAGCGCCAGGCCATTGCACGGATGATCGAGAGCGGCCCGATCCCGGCGGTCCACGGCGTGGTGCGCTGGCGGCTAATCGATCTGGCGCAATGGATCTTCGAGGAGTTCCGCATCACCATCGCCAAGCAGACCTTGAGCCGGGAGCTACGCGCCATGGGCTATCGCAAGCTCTCGGCCCGGCCGCGCCACTATGCGCAAGCCGAGGGCGTGATCGAGGATTTTAAAAAAGTTTCCGCACCCGCCTGGATGCAATCGCCCGTGAGAAAGCGCTCGACAGCGACAACATAGAAATCTGGTTCGCGGACGAGGCTCGTATCGGTCAGAAGAACAAGATCACCCGCCGCTGGGCGAAGCGTGGCACGCGTCCCAGTGCGCCCCGCGATCAGCGCACGGCTTCCACCTATATCTTCGGTGCCGTCTGCCCGAAACA
The DNA here is from genome assembly GCA_963761245.1 of uncultured Alphaproteobacteria bacterium. Classification (GTDB taxonomy): domain Bacteria; phylum Pseudomonadota; class Alphaproteobacteria; order Rhizobiales; family Xanthobacteraceae; genus Pseudolabrys. Next base: position 51,113 of record CAVXGN010000037.1, read on the forward strand.
GGGCAAGGGTGCAGCTCTGATCCTGCCCGCCTGCAACACCGAGGCGATGAACCTGCATCTCGTGGAGATCGCTCAGACCGTAGAGCCCGACACACACGCCGTGCTCCTGGTCGATCAGGCAGGCTGGCATCTGTCAACGCGTCTTGTCGTGCCGCCCAACATCACCATCATCGCCTTGCCGCCGAAATCCCCCGAACTCAACCCGGTCGAAAACGTCTGGCAGTTCATGCGCGACAATTGGCTCTCGAACCGCGTCTTCAAATCCTACGACGATCTTGTCGATCACTGCTGCGAGGCATGGAACAAGCTCGTCGATCAACCTTGGCGCATCATGTCCATCGGATTGCGCCAATGGGCCAACGGGTTCTGATCAGTGGGACTTGGTATAAGCTTTGCTTCGTCTTGGCAACCGCCTTGAAGGTGCTTTTTTCAAGGGCCGCGGACCTACAGTTCGCGAGCCACGCAGAGCGGCCTCAAACCGTCGGGCAGCTTCTTTCGGTTCGTATTGATCGTTTTTCATTTTTTTATTTTTCATTTGACACCATAGAGTTTGCAAAACCAATCAGCAAACGGCTTTGCTGAACCCACATCTGGCTTCAAAATCTTTTTCGTAATTGCGCTTCCCATTCGTTCTCCTGGCGGGTTTTGCCACGCAAGCCATGTATGCATTTGGGCTTTGTAAATATGCGCTTCAATAAATGGCGCGCTCAAATTTGATCGCGCATGCGAAGCACTGTTCTTTGCATACGCCCACAGGTCTTCGTTCTCTTTTGTTGGAACTAACCCTTGGCAGAAGTTTTCTAGCATACCACTGTCTTTATTATTCGGCATTATCCATGCGCCAAAGCGAGTGTTGAGAACGCTATCAACGACCAATCCTTCCGGTGGACAGCTACTAGGAATTGTAGCGCCGTGTTTTTGACAGAAACTTCGAATGCGTTGCCATCTAGTTTCAAAGCTTGCGTTTGCATCAACAATAATTCCGAGCGTTTTTACACTTGATTCTTGAAGTTGAACAACAAGTCCATTTTCGTTGAGCACTTCCGCAGCGCTGTGAGCTACGGTAATATAAACAGGCCATTTTTCTTCTTTTTCTTTGGGCGGCCAATCACCGAGATGATGTCTCATCACACCAATTACGACGCCCCGAAGATCTTCGTCTTCCACAAGCATCTGATTGGGATTTTGATATGACATCAGCGAATTTCTAAATCACGGTCCGCTGCGATTTTTATTTGAGCTTCTGTGAAGCGAACCAATTCATGTTTTTCGGCTTCGATGCGATGGATGGTAATTTCACTTTCAGAATTTTCAACATTCCGGCAAATCGCCGCCAAACTATGTATACAGTCGTAGCTATGGGTCGTCGCGAACACTTGAATGTTAAATTCTTTGGAAACTTCGTTCACGAATTTCCACATTTCTGTCAGCACAGTAAAGTGTAGACCGGTATCAATTTCGTCGATTAATAAGATACCGCCTTTCACTCGACTTATACCAAGTCCCACTGATCAGAACCCGTTGGCCCATTGGCGCAATCCGATGGACATGATGCGCCAAGGTTGATCGACGAGCTTGTTCCATGCCTCGCAGCAGTGATCGACAAGATCGTCGTAGGATTTGAAGACGCGGTTCGAGAGCCAATTGTCGCGCATGAACTGCCAGACGTTTTCGACCGGGTTGAGTTCGGGGGATTTCGGCGGCAAGGCGATGATGGTGATGTTGGGCGGCACGACAAGACGCGTTGACAGATGCCAGCCTGCCTGATCGACCAGGAGCACGGCGTGTGTGTCGGGCTCTACGGTCTGAGCGATCTCCACGAGATGCAGGTTCATCGCCTCGGTGTTGCAGGCGGGCAGGATCAGAGCTGCACCCTTGCCCTGTTTCGGGCAGACGGCACCGAAGATATAGGTGGAAGCCGTGCGCTGATCGCGGGGCGCACTGGGACGCGTGCCACGCTTCGCCCAGCGGCGGGTGATCTTGTTCTTCTGACCGATACGAGCCTCGTCCGCGAACCAGATTTCTATGTTGTCGCTGTCGAGCGCTTTCTCACGGGCGATTGCATCCAGGCGGGTGCGGAAACTTTTTTAAAATCCTCGATCACGCCCTCGGCTTGCGCATAGTGGCGCGGCCGGGCCGAGAGCTTGCGATAGCCCATGGCGCGTAGCTCCCGGCTCAAGGTCTGCTTGGCGATGGTGATGCGGAACTCCTCGAAGATCCATTGCGCCAGATCGATTAGCCGCCAGCGCACCACGCCGTGGACCGCCGGGATCGGGCCGCTCTCGATCATCCGTGCAATGGCCTGGCGCTGCACATCATTGAGCTTCGAGGGCTGGCCCGGCGATTTGCCGTTCAGCAGACCGTCGGGGCCATCCGCGTTGAACCAGATTACCCAGTCCCGGACAATCTGCAGACCGACGCCGCCGATCTTGGCTGCCTCGGTACGCATTGCACCGTCATAGATAGCCGCAAGGGCCAGAAGCCGCCGGGCTTGAGGGCCGTCTTTCGTATTCTTTGCCAAGCCGCGGAGCTGCGACGCATCAAAATCTTGGCGCAATGGTATCGGTGCTGACATGGCGAACCTCCATCGTTCGCCATGAATCAGACTTGTTAGCTTCCGGGAAGAGCGAGAGTCACGCTTTCAGGGATTGGGTATAATTTGCGTTTTTCTCAACACCTTGATTCAAAAGGCTATTTTTATGAAACGCCCGCCTTCCTTAGCGCAAGATATCCACAAAAATTAGGAATTCGATCCGAGCCTGGCGTGCGCAAGTGCGACGTCCCTCGCCCGCCAAACGGTTTCAGGAACCGGCGCGGCCGACGAATGTAGGCGGCCTTACCGGGAGCGCCGCCGGCGCTGCTGCCCGAGGCCCATCTGTTTGGCCAGTTGCGAGCGCGCCGCGGCGTAGTTCGGCGCCACCATCGGATAGTCGGCGCCGAGGTTCCACTTGTCGCGGTATTGCTCGGGCGTCATGTTGTACTGCGTACGCAGATGGCGCTTGAGCGACTTGAACTTCTTTCCGTCTTCCAAACAGACAATGTATTCCGGCGTGACCGATTTCTTGACCGAGACCGCCGGCTTGAGCGGCTCGGCCGGCACTTCGCCGGAATTCCCCGAGATCCGGCTCAACGCAGAATGGATCTGGCTGATCAGGCCGGGAATATCGCTCGCCGGCACGGTATTGTTGCTTACATAGGCGGACACGATTTCCGCCGTCAGCTCAATGAAATTTCCGCTCGCCGCGCTGTCGTTCATCGATCCCGCCTTATTGTGCCACGCATTGCACGCGGGCCCCGCACCTCGGCAGACACCCGAATAACCGCAGCCCGCTCTATTGCCAATGCCGCGAGTAGTAGACCTTAGCGGTTACTGAGCGAATTCTACTGGTAACTTCAAAACCTGCAAGAAAAAGTTGCGATGACTTCAGCTAGACTATGCCTTTTGCTGGCGCCTTATTGAATAATATAGGCCGCACAAGCCCGTCGGGCCGGGAGCAAGCAACAATCACGGCCGATTCTTATGAACTTTTCTCGAGGTGCTCGCGCAGTTCGCCAATCGAGGCGAAGCGCAACGTCCCTTGCGGCAATTCAGCTTCAATCGAGCCGTCGACATAGAGCGTATAGCCCATGCCGTCGACGACACCCGATTTGAGAATGGCGATCGCCCGCGGTTCGCCAGAAGCCTTCGGGACGTCAGCCTCGCCGCGCAGCAGCGACTGCGCCATCTCGTAGACAGGCGAAGGCGGCGCTTCGCGGATGGGCGGGAACGGCGGCACTGTTTCGTTCGGAGGCGCCGTTGTGTCTCGCATGGGTGGAGGCGCCGTCTCACGCAGCGGCGGCGGCTCCATAGGCGGTGGCTCTCGCGCGGCGGCGGTTCAGGCGGTGCAGCGCGTCTGAATTCGGGCTTGGGTTCTGCGCGCAACGGCGGCTTGGGAAGAGGAAACTCCTCTTTTTCCGGCCACAACTCATCGAAATTGGCCAGACTTCGGTGGTGGCGGTGGAACCTCTACAGGCGCCGGTGGTGGCGGCCGCCAGCGGCCAACCGGCTCTTCGCGTTTCTCCGCGCTGTCAGATCCATTGAATGGAGGCGGCGGTATGGGCGGGGCCACCGGTCGCCGCCGCGGCGGAAATGGCGGCAATTCCGGACGTGCCGCTCGCGGTTCAACCGGATTGGGCAGCGACGGTGGCTGATCGAGATACGGCTCGGGCGGCGGTTCATGCAATGGCGGTTCGGGTTCGAGCGGCGGCGGCTCCGGCGCGAACTCGTCCTGCTGCTCGGGCGGGAACGGAAATCGGCCTGCTGGCGGTGCATCGTGCGCGGGTAATGCGGCGTCGAATGGTTCGACCGGCCGCTCGGGACGTGGTGGCCGCTCCGTCAACCCTTCGGCGACGCGCTGCAATTGGGCAACCGCCGCGCCAAGCCCGAATATGATGAGACCGCCGACGATTGTCGTCGTACCGGCAATAATGAGCGTATTGCCAAAGCTGAATTCGTTGATCGGAATGCCGAATCCGATCATCGCGGCCCCCGCCATGACGACGATAGCGCTCGCTATGTATAGCAAGATCGACATACGCTTTATGGTCCCCTACTGCGCCGCCGGATCGAACGTCCAGTAGTCGAATACCCCGTAATTTCTTATGTCAATGCAGAAATACTCGCTTTTCCAAGCCAATCTCGCAACCACTAAAGCCACGTTTTCCTTGTTCGCCGTCGGCCGCGGCCCGGACAAGGCGTTGCCCCAGCCGGTTCCAGGGCCTAATTAGTGAGGAACTCATCGAGGGAGGTGCCGGTTTCAGTGTAGGGATCGGCTGATTTCGCAATCATCTGTTTTGATCGAGGAGGACCTGATGTCGTTCACGCTGCCTGACCTGCCCTATTCGCACGATGCTCTGGCGCCCTACATGTCGCGCGAGACGCTCGAATATCACCACGACAAGCACCACAACGCCTATGTCACCAACGGCAACAAGCTGCTGGAAGGCAGCGGGCTGGAAGGCAAATCGCTCGAGGACGTGGTCAAAGGCTCGTTCGGCAAGAATGCCGGCCTCTTCAACAATGCCGCTCAGCACTACAATCACGTACATTTCTGGAAGTGGATGAAACCGAACGGCGGCGGTGACAAAATCCCCAGCAAACTCAAGGCCAAAATCGATAGCGACCTTGGGGGCGTGGAAAAAATGAAGGCCGATTTCGCGGCTGCCGGCGCCACCCAATTCGGCTCAGGCTGGTGCTGGCTGGCGGTGCAGGGCGGGAAACTCGCCGTCACCAAGACGCCGAACGGCGAGAACCCCTTGGTGCATGGGGGAATTCCGATCCTGGGCTGCGATGTGTGGGAGCATTCCTATTACATCGACTACCGCAACCGGCGGCCGGATTACCTGAAGGCCTTCCTCGATCATCTGGTGAACTGGGACTACGTAGAAGAGTTGTTCAACGCCGCGAGCAAATAAGGCTCCCGGCCAACGAACGAACATCGGGCGAAGATAGAACTTCTTCTTCGTCTTGCCGGCGGAGATGTTCTCACATGCGATCGGTAGAACGTTCCGCCGATCGTATCGCCATCATCATCCTCGCGATCATCGCCGTGATCGCGGGGATTACTTTTCGCGATTACGGGCTCGGCTGGGACGACGTCACCCAGTCGCAATATGGCGAGCTGCTGCTCAAGCTCTACGGCTCCGGCTTCGCCGACCGGCGCGCCCTCTCCTTCGTCAATCTCTACAAATACGGCGGCGGCTTCGACATGGCGGCGGCGCTTGCCGCCAAGGTATTGCCGTTCGGCCTGTTCGAAACGCGGCGTCTCGTCGGCGCGGTGGTCGGCATCGTCGGTCTGATCGTGACCTGGCGGCTCGGCCGCCGGCTCGGCGGGCCGGTCGCCGGCCTGGCCGCGCTGATGCTGTTGGCCGCCTGCCCGCTCTATTACGGGCACATGTTCATGAACCCGAAGGATGCGCCCTTCGCCGTCGCCATGACGCTGCTGCTGCTCGGTCTGGTGCGCGCGTTCGAAGAATATCCCAAGCCCAGCCTACGCACGATGCTGCTGACCGGCATCGGCATTGGCGTTGCGTTCGGTTCGCGTGTTCTCGCCGGGCTCGCCGCGCTGGAGGGGATCGTCGCCTTCATGCTGATCTTCGTTGCGCAAGGTCGAAACGAAGGTTGGCGGCCAGCCGCGCAAGCGGCCGGTCGTTTCCTGCAACGCATGCTGCCCGCGCTGCTGATCGGCTACGCGATCATGGCGCTGCTCTGGCCATGGTCGGTCGTGCATCCCCTCAATCCGCTCTATGCGGCGGAATATTTCGACACCTTCTTCGAAAAGCCGTGGAAGGAGCTCTACGAAGGCCGCCTGATCGCCGTCCCCGACATGCCGGCGAGTTATCTGCCGCATCTGTTCGCGCTCAAGCTGCCGCTGCTGCTGCTGGCGCTGGGTCTTGCCGGTACGGTCGGCGCTTTTTTTGCCGCCGCGCGCCGCGATACACCGCCTAATCGCCGCGCCGTTTTTCTCCTGGTGGCACTGGCCGCTTTGTTGCCGATCGCCATCGCCATGCTGACGCGGCCGGCGCTCTATAACGGTCTGCGCCATTTCATTTTCGTGGTGCCGCCCTTCGCGGCGCTGGGCGGGCTCGCCGTCGCCTGGCTTGCGGCGCGCGCGCCAGCGCGCGGCAAGGCGGCGCTGGCCGCGATCGTCGTCGCCGGCCTCGCCGTGCCGATCGCCGGCATGGCGCGGCTGCATCCTTACGAATACGCCTATTTCAATCCGCTCGCCGGCGGCGTGCGCGGCGCGCAGGACAAATACATGCTCGATTATTGGGGGCTGGCCTTCAAACAGGCGGCCGATGAATTGCGCGCGCAACTCGCCGCCACGCACGCGCCGCAAGGGCGGCGCTGGGTGGTGGCGATCTGCGGGCCGGAAGCGGCGGCCAGCACAGGATCTCGGGCCGCAATTCGAAACCACCTTCGATCAGAAGAAAGCCGACTTCGCGATGGCGCTCGGCACGTTTTACTGCCGTCATCTGAGCGCGCCGCTGCTGGTCGACATCAATCGCGCGGGCGTGACCTTCGCCCGCGTCTACGACCTGCGTGGCCGTCCGATGCCGAATTTGCTGACGCTGCCGCCGCCCAAATGAGCGACGGCGCCGACGCATCAAGCCGCGCCGTCGCTGCTTCTGCTCGAGCACGACCACCACGTCGGTCAGTTCCGGCTTGTGCGGAACCAGGCTCGTCTTCTCGTCGTCATTCCAGCCGGCGACCTTGACCACCTGCCCGGTCTGCGCACCGCTATCGGTCTCACCGGCCGGCTCGACAATGCTCAGCCCGTTGTTGTTGAGGAAGAAGGTGTGGTCGCCGAACAGCGAGTTGAGCTGCGGCACCACCGGATGATTCTCCGGAATGGCCTGAGCCTCGAATTGAGTCAAAGTGCGTTCGACCAGTGGGGAGGACAGCTTCATCGGCACGATCCTTTGCTGGTTTGAGGAGAGCACTCGGCACAGTGGCCGTTTGGCGCGAGCCCTCGTCGTCGAGCAAAGCGCGCCCTCGCCGAACCGGCAGCATGAATGAGCGCCGCCCGCTCGACCGTCGATATCGCCTACCTAACGGACTGAAACTTGAGGTCAACGCGACGATACCGCGCACCAAGCCGCTGCTGGATGTTGCAACGCAGGCGGGCTTTTCGGCATCGGCAGTCCAGTTCCATCGCCGCCCCGGCTATGGCACTATCCCGGCCCGTGTGCAGGCGTTGAGCAGACCAGGATGGCTAAAGTCCTCTCCGGGCTGACTGCCGCAGCGTTGCTGCTGATTGCGCCCCTTGCGGTATCGGCGCAAGACACCGCGGCTCCGCCGAGCGCCTTTGTATTGAATGTCACCGGCGCCATCGGTCCGGCGACGGCCGAATATGTCCACAACGGATTGCGCGAAGCCGAGCGGCGCAAGGCCGCGGTGATCGTGTTGCGGCTCGACACCCCGGGCGGCCTGTCGTCGTCCATGCGCGAGATCATCCACGACATTCTCAATTCGCACATACCGGTGATCGGCTACGTCAGCCCGAGCGGCGCCCGTGCGGCGAGCGCCGGCACCTACATCCTCTATGCCAGCCATCTCGCCGCCATGGCGCCGTCGACGCATCTCGGCGCCGCGACGCCGGTGCAGATCGGCGGCGGCCTGTTCGGCGGCGGCAACAAGAAAGACGAGAACAAGAAGGACGAAACCAAGAAAGAGGCCACCACGCCGTCGACCGCGGAAGAGGCCAAGGTGATCAATGACGCGGTCGCCTATATCCGCAGCCTGGCGCAATTGCGCGGGCGCAATGTCGAATGGGCGCAAAAGGCGGTGCGCGAAGCAGCGACCCTGACCGACACTGAAGCCAAAGATCAGCACGTGATCGAGCTGATCGCGAGCAGCGTCGACGATCTCTTGAAACAGGCCGACGGGCGCAGCGTGAAGATCGACGACCATGCGGTGACGCTGAAGACGCGTGGCCTCACCGTGGTTCCCTACGAGCCGGATTTTCGCACGCGCCTGCTCGCCATCATCACCAATCCCAATATCGCCTATCTGCTGCTGCTCGCCGGCGTCTACGGCATCATGTTCGAATTCTTCAGCCCGGGGACCTATTTCCCCGGCGTGCTCGGCTCGATCTCGCTGCTGGTCGGCCTCTATGCGCTCAATCTTTTGCCGATCAATTATGCCGGCGTCGGGCTCTTGCTGCTCGGCATGGCGATGATGCTGGCGGAAGCGTTTCTGCCGACGTTCGGCGTGATCGGAATCGGCGGCATCGCCGCCTTCGTCATCGGATCGCTGTTCCTGTTCCGCGGCGAGACGCCCGGCTTCGAGCTGTCCTGGTCGGTGGTGGGCACCGCCGCCGCCGTGAGCGGCGCCTTTCTGATCGTCGCCATCGCCGCCATCTGGCGCTCGCACCGGCGCCACACGGTCACCGGCGACAACGCGCTGATCGGCCGCGACGGAGAAGTACTGAGCTGGGCCGAGGCAGAAGGCGTCGTGCAAGTTCTGGGCGAGCGCTGGCGCGCCACATCGGCGTCGCCGCTCAAGCCGGGCGAACGAGTCCGCATCCTCGAGCGCCGCAATCTGACGCTGGTGATCGGGCCGGAGCCGGGGACGTCACCGAAACCATGAGGAGCGCTGCCATGAATTGGATGCTGAATGACGCCGTTTGGTACGCCGTGATCGCGGCCCTCATTATCCTGTTTCTCTACACCGCGATCAAAGTCATGCGCGAGTACGAGCGCGCAGTGGTGTTTACGCTCGGCCGCTTTTCCGGTGTGAAGGGGCCGGGCCTGATGATCCTGATCCCGGTCGTGCAGCAGATGGTGCGGGTCGATCTGCGCACCATCGTGCACGACGTGCCGAGCCAGGACGTGATCTCGCGCGACAACGTGTCGGTGAAGGTCAACGCGGTGGTCTATTTCCGCGTGGTCGATCCCGACAAGGCGGTGATTCAGGTCGAGAACTTCTTCGCCGCCACCAGCCAATTGGCGCAGACCACGCTGCGCTCGGTGCTGGGCAAGCACGAGCTCGACGAGATGCTGGCCGAGCGCGACAAGCTCAACCACGACATCCAGGAGATCCTCGACCGCCAGACCGACGCCTGGGGCATCAAGGTCGCCAATGTCGAAATCAAGCATATCGACATCGACGAGAGCATGATCCGCGCCATCGCCCGCCAGGCGGAAGCCGAGCGCTACCGGCGCGCCCGCATCATCAGCTCCGAGGCCGAGCAGCAGGCGGCCGAGAAACTGGTGCAGGCCGGCGAGATGCTGGCCGGACAGCCGGAGTCGATGCAACTGCGCTATCTATCGACGCTGCAGGACATCGCCGGCGAGAAAAACTCGACCATCGTCGTCTTCCCGGTGCCGATCGATCTCTTGCGCGCGCTGCACACGCTCAAGCCGGCGAAGAGCGAGGGTTGAGGCCGGCGCCGGTCAGGCGTGCGCGAACTCCCAGTAGAGTTCGCGCGCCTTGCGGTAGAGCGGACCAGGCTGCAATGAGCGGTCCTCGATGCGGTTGACCGGCACGACCTTGGAATAATTGCCGGAGGAGAAAATCTCGTCGGCATTGAGCAGATCGTCATAAGAGAGCGCCGTCTCCACCACGCTGACGCCCGCGCCGCGCAACAGCCTGATGACGCGCTGGCGGGTGATGCCGTTGAGGAAGGTGCCGTTGGGCGCCGGCGTGAACACCACGCCGTCCTTGGCCGTAAACAGATTGGACGTCGCCGTCTCCGCCACATTGCCGAGCATGTCGAGCATCACGCAATTGCCGAAGCCGCGGGCATTGGCCTCGTGCAGCGCGCGCGCATTGTTCGGATAGAGACAGCCGGCCTTGGCGTCGGTCGGCGCGCACTCAAAACTCGGCTTGCGGTAGGGCGACAGCGTGATGGCAAAGCCGTCGGGCGAGCGCAACGGCGCCTCGTAGAGCGTGAGGCACCAGTCGGTCAATTCCGGGTCGGGCGCGACCAGCAGCGAGCTGCTGCGCTCGGCCCAATAGAGCGGGCGGATGTAGAGCGGCGTGTCCTTGTCGAAACGCTTGATGCCGTCGCGCGTCAGCTCCATCCATTTCTCGACCGAGACCACCGGCTTGAGATGCATGGCGCTGGCCGAGGCGTTGACCCGCGCGCAGTGCAAATCGAGGTCGGGCGTCACCCCCTCGAAGGCGCGGGCGCCGTCGAACACCGAGGAGCCGAGCCAGGTGCCGTGCGTGCGCACGCCCATGATCGCGAAATTGCCCTCGTGCCAGTCGCCCTCATAGAACGACCAGGTCTTCGACCAGCTCGGTCCCGGCGCCATAAGCCTCTCCATCACTCAATGTTGTCAGCCGCGGGCTTGACCCGCCTATCGATACTGGGCTTTCCCTTAAAGAAAGGTTCGGATCGCCGGGCCATATCCGGCAAGATTCGGAAAGCGCCATCATAGGTCAGGACCGCCGCAAAGGCTCAAGCGAATTGTCGATCGGAGGAAGCAATGGCGATTTATGTATTCGATGCCTATGGCACGCTGTTCGACGTGCATGCCGCGATGGCGCGTTTTCGTGCGCAGGCCGGGCCCGACGCCGACCGCATGTCGGAAATCTGGCGGCTGAAGCAGCTCGAATATAGCTGGACGCTGACGCTGTCCGGCCATTACGCCGATTTCTGGACGCTGACCGAGCGGGCGCTCGACCACGCGCTGGCGCGGGTGCCCTCGGTCGACAAGGCGCTGAAACCTAAATTGCTCGAGGCCTATTTCCAGCTCGACGCCTTTCCCGACGCGCGCACGGCGCTGCGCGCGCTCAAAGCGGCCGGCCACAAGACCGCCATCCTGTCCAACGGCTCGCCCAATATGCTGAAAGGTGCAGTGGAAGCCGCCGGCATCGGCGGCGATCTCGACGCCGTGTTGTCGGTCGACGTCTTGAAGATGTTCAAGCCGCGGCCGCAGGTCTACGCGCTGGTGACCGATCACTTCAAATGCGCGCCGGGTGACGTGACGTTCGTCTCGTCCAATCGCTGGGACGTAATGGCGAGCGTCTCGGTCGGCTTCCGCGGCGTCTGGGTCAACCGCAGCAAGATGCCGGACGAATATCTGGACTTCCCGCCCAAGCAGACGCTGAGCGATCTGAGCGGCCTGGCGGCGCTCGGCTGATGGGCATGCGGGCGTTGTTTTTCGCGTTGGCTAGTTTGGCGGCAGCGCCCGCGCTCGCCGCCAGCCACCACCTGCCGGCGCCGCTGGTCTATCTGCGCGATGTCGATCCGAGCATCCTGCAGGATATGCGCTATGCGACCAGGAACAATTTCACCGGCCGCGTCGTCCCGGGCTACGAGGCCGGCGAATGTATCTTGCTGCGCCCGGTGGCGGTGGCGCTGTCGAAGGTGCAGCGCGATTTGCGCGGCAAGGGCCTGACGCTGAAGGTCTATGATTGCCTGCGGCCGACGCGCGGCGTGCACGCCTTCGTCGCCTGGGGCGAAAGCCGGCGGGGCGCCACGTTCTCGCGTTTTCATCCGCGCACGCCAAAGGACCGCGTGGTCGCGCTCGGCTATATCGCATCTTACTCCGCCCACTCACGCGGCGTCGCGGTCGATCTGACCATCGTTCCGCTGCCGACCGCGCGCGAAGAACCGTTCGATCCGCACGCGCATTACGGCGCCTGCAACGGGCCGAAGCCCGCGCGCGCACCCGACAACAGCATCGACATGGGCACCTCGTTCGACTGCTTCGACGTCATGAGTTACACGCGCAACCGCGAAATAACACGGGCGCAAGCAACGCATTGGCGCGAGGTGCTGCACTCGGCGATGCTGGCGCGCGGCTTCCACAATTATTGGCGCGAATGGTGGCATTACACGTTCTCCGTGCCGGGCGCCGACCGCGCTTACGATTTCCCGATTGTGGCGGGCCCCTGAGGGCCCGACCGGCGGACTGGCGTTTCCGCCGACGCGCGCCTATATGCCGGGCGCTGTGCGGACCCCCTCCATGCCCTCGATTATTTCCATCGCCAATCTATCGAAGACCTATGCCTCCGGCTTCCAGGCGCTGAAGTCGATCAATCTCGACATCCGCCGCGGCGAAATCTTCGCGCTGCTCGGACCGAACGGCGCCGGCAAGACCACGCTGATCGGCATCGTCTGCGGCATCTTGGTGCCGAGCGCCGGCAAGGTCACGGTCGACGGCCACGATGTTCAATCGGATTACCGCGCCGCCCGCTCGATGATCGGGCTGGTGCCGCAGGAATTGCACACCGATGCCTTCGAGAGCGTGTGGGCGACGGTCAATTTCAGCCGCGGCCTGTTCAACAAGCCGCGCAACCCGGCCCACCTCGAAAAAGTCCTGCGAGAGCTCTCGCTGTGGGACAAGAAGGACGACAAGATCATCACTTTGTCCGGCGGCATGAAGCGGCGCGTGCTGATCGCCAAGGCGCTGGCGCACGAGCCGGCCATCCTGTTTCTCGACGAGCCGACCGCCGGCGTCGACGTCGAGTTGCGCAAGGACATGTGGCAGGTGGTGCGGAGCTTGCGCGCCTCCGGCGTCACCATCATCCTCACCACGCATTACATCGAGGAAGCCGAGGACATGGCCGACCGCATCGGCGTGATCAACAAAGGCGAGATCATCTTGGTCGAGGAGAAGGCCGAGCTGATGCGCAAGCTCGGCAAGAAGCAATTGATCCTGCATTTGCAGAAGAAGCTCGATGCCATTCCGCCCGCGCTTGCCGCGCACGATCTGTCGCTCGCCAATGGCGGCGACGATCTGGTCTTCACCTACGACACGCAAGCCGAGCGCACCGGCGTCACCGCTTTGCTGAGCGGCCTCAGCAACGCCGGCATCCGCTTTCGCGACCTCGAGACCCAGCAAAGCTCGCTGGAAGATATTTTCGTCAGCCTGGTGAGCGAGCGATGATGAACTTACGCGCCGTCCAGGCGATCTACAGCTTCGAGATGTCGCGCACCCGGCGCACCATCTGGCAGAGCATCGTCTCGCCGGTGCTGTCGACCTCGCTCTATTTCGTGGTGTTCGGCGCGGCCATCGGCTCGCGCATCACCCAGATCGAGGGCGTCTCCTACGGCGCCTTCATCGTGCCCGGGTCTGATCATGCTGATGCTGTTGACGCAGAGCACCATGAACGCCTCGTTCGGCATCTATTTTCCGCGCTTCGTCGGCACCATCTATGAAATCCTGTCGGCGCCGGTCTCGGCCTTCGAGATCGCGCTCGGCTATGTCGGGGCCGCCGCCACCAAGTCGATCATCCTCGGCCTGATCATCCTCGCCACCTCATGGCTGTTCGTGCCGCTTGCGCATCGCGCACCCGTTCTGGATGCTGACCTTTCTGGTGCTGACGGCGGCGACCTTCAGCCTGCTCGGCTTCATCATCGGCATCTGGGCGGATAATTTCGAGAAGCTGCAGGTCGTGCCGCTGCTCATCATCACGCCGCTCACCTTCCTCGGCGGCACCTTCTATTCGACCAGCGTCCTGCCGCCGCTCTGGCAGAAAATCGCGCTGTTCAACCCGGTGGTCTATCTGATCAGCGGCTTCCGCTGGAGCTTCTTCGAGATCGCCGGACGTCAACGTCGGCGTCAGCCTGGCCATGACGCTGGTCTTCCTGGTGGTTTGTCTCGCCATTGTCTGGTGGATCTTCAAGACCGGCTACCGGCTCAAGAAGTAAGCTCAAATTTCCGTGCCGGCGAAATAAGCGCGCCCCCCTGGGGTAAGCTCGACGCGGGGCTGCTCAGCCCCGAAACTTTGGGGAGGTTCGCCTATGTCGTCGCTTATGAAGACCGCTGTGGGTCTAGCCGTCGCCGCCGCGCTTGCGTCGCCGGCCGGCGCGCAGGGCCTGATCACCGAGAAGAACATTTCGCTCGCGATGGCGCAGACGGTCGCCAATGCCGCGTTCGAGAAGTGCCAAAGCCTGGGCTACAAGGTTTCGGTGACGGTCGTGGACCGCGCCGGGCTTGCCATCGTCATGCTGCGCGGGGACGGCGCCGGGCTGCATACGCCGGAAGGCAGCGACCGCAAGGCCTACACCGCGCGCACCTATCCGCGCGCCGTCGGCCGAATTTCGTCCAAGCGCGTTGAGAGGACCGCCCGGAAACGGCTGGCTGCGATGCAATATACCCGGGTGCTGGCGCTGGGCGGCGGGCTGCCGATCAAGGCCGGCAATGAGGTGGTCGGCGCGGTCGGCGTGTCCGGCTCGCCCGGCAAGGACGACGTCTGCTCGCAGGCCGGCATCGACAAGGTGGCCGATCAACTCAAATAGACCGGCCGCAAGCCGACATCGGCAAGGTCAACCGCCGAGCTCCTCGCGCAGGATTTCGAGCTGCCAGCCATTGCTCTTCCGCCGCCGCGATTTTGTGCTGGAGCTCGCCGAGCGCAGCGGTGACCTTTTCGAAGCCGGCGCGGTCGCGGGCGTAAAATTGCCGGTCTTCAAGCTTGGCCTGCAGCGCGCTGGCCTCCGCTTGCAGGGCAACGATCGTCTTCGGCAGCGTCTCCAGTGCGTGCTTGTCTTTGAAGCTCATCCGCCGTTTGGCGGGCTGCGGCGCTACGGCCGCCGGGGCGGCCGGTTTGGCGGGCTTTGGCGGTTCCGGCTTGCGCTCGCGCGTCAAATCGGCGCCGCGCTGCGCCAGCATGTCGCTATAGCCGCCGGCATATTCGATCCAGCGGCCGTTGCCCTCCGGCACGATCACGCCACTCACCAGCCGGTCGAGGAAGTCGCGGTCGTGACTGATGAGCAGGACGGTGCCGGATAGTCCCCGAGCATGTCCTCGAGCACGTCCAGCGTCTCCATGTCGAGATCGTTGGTCGGCTCGTCGAGCACCAGCAGGTTCGATGGCTTGGCCAGCACCTGCGCCAGCATCAGCCGGCCGCGTTCGCCGCCCGACAGCTTGCCGAGCGGGGTGCGCGCCTGCTCGGCCGAAAACAGGAAGTCCTTCATATAGCCGACGACATGCTTGGCGACGCCGTTCACCATCACCGTGTCGCCGTGGCCGCCGGTCAGCGCCTCGGCGACCGTGACGTCCGGATCGAGGCTGTCGCGGTGCTGGTCGAGTGTCGCCACCGCCAGGTTCGATCCCAGCCGGAGCGTGCCCGTATCGGGGGGCAATGCCCCGGTCAGCAGGCCGATCAGCGTGGTCTTGCCGCTACCGTTCGGCCCGACGATGCCGATGCGGTCGCCGCGCTGGATGCGGATCGTGAAGTCCCGAACGATGGCGCGGCCGCCGTAACTCTTGCCGATGCCCTTCGCGTCGATAACCAGCACCCCGGATGGCTCGGCGGTCCCCGCGGTCATGGCCACGTTGCCGGCGGCGGCGCGATGGGTGCGGCGCTGCTCCCGCAGTGCCTGCAACTGGCCGACCCGGCGCATGTTGCGCTTGCGCCGGCCGGTGACGCCGTAGCGCATCCAGTGCTCCTCGGCCACGATCTTGCGGTCGAGCTTGTGCTGCTCGCGCTCCTCCTCCGCCAGCAGCGCGTCGCGCCATTCCTCGAAATGGGCAAAACCGCGCTCGATGCGCCGGGTTTGGCCGCGGTCGAGCCAGACGGTCGCGCGCGACAGCGTCGAGAGAAAGCGCCGGTCGTGGCTGATGATCACCAGGGCGGCGCGCCGGGTGTCGAGCTCGCGCTCCAGCCATTCGATGGTCGTGAGGTCGAGATGATTGGTCGGTTCGTCGAGCAGCAGGATGTCGGGCGCCGCCGCCAGCACGCGCGCGAGCGAAGCGCGGCGCGCCTCGCCGCCGGAGAGATGGCCCGGGTCCTCTCGTCCGGTGAGGCCGAGCTGTTCCAGTAAAGCGCGGGCGGCATGGCTGTCGCCGCTTGGCGGCAATCCCGCCTCGACATAGGCCAGAGTGGAGGCAAAGCCGGAAAAATCAGGCTCTTGCGGCAGATAGCTCACCAAAGTGCCCGGCTGCACGAAAACCGTGCCCCGGTCGGGCTCGACCAGGCCGGCGGCGATTTTCAGCAGGGTCGATTTGCCCGATCCGTTGCGCCCGACCAGCGACACGCGCTCGCCCGTGGAGACCGACAGCTCCGCCCCGGTGAGCAGGGGCGTGCCGCCGAAGGTCAGTGCAATGTCCTTGAGTTGAAGAAGCGGAGGGGCCATGTCGCCTATATACGGCTTCGTGCCCCGGATGCTGCGCAGCACAAGCGACTGCGAAGTGCTGCGCTGCCGATCCGGGGCCAGCTCTAACCGGGGTCCCGGGTCTGCGCGAAGTACGGAGCCTGTCCTCGGGGCGCGCGTAGCGCGATCCCGAGGACTGCACCGCGCCCGGAACACGCGACACCATCTACTGCTGCGAAAGCGCATCCAATATGCGCGCCCAGGAGCGGATGCCCTTGTGGTAGCATTTGAGATCGAATTTTTCGTTCGGCGAATGCACCCGGTCGTCGTCGAGCGCGAAGCCGACCAGCAGCGAATCCATCCCCAGCACGCTCTTGAAGTCGGCGACGATCGGGATCGATCCGCCGGCGCCGACCGCGACCGCCTTGTGCCCCCATTCCTCGGCCAGCACGCTGCGCGCCTTGTTCAGCGCCGGACTATCGAATGAGAGCTGGATCGCCGGCGCCAAGCCGAAATTGCCGAATTCGACCTTGCAGTCGGCCGGCAGACGTTCACGTACGAAGGCGCGGAAGGCGTCGCGGATCTTTTGCGGGTCCTGCTCGCCCACCAGCCGGAACGACACTTTGGCCGAAGCCTGACCTGGAATGACCGTTTTGGCGCCCTCCCCCGTATAGCCGCCGATGATGCCGTTGATTTCAGCGGTCGGCCGCGTGGTGATCTGCTCGATCAGCATGCGGCCCTTCTCGCCGGCCGGGGTTTTGAGGCCGATCGGGCCAAGAAATTTCTCCGGAGTGAGATCGAGTCCCTTGAGATCGGCCTTGATGTCGGGCGGCAGTTCTTTCACCCCGTCATAGAATCCCGGAATGGTGACGCGGCCATTGTCGTCCCATAGGGCGCCGAGGATTTTGGCCAGCAGCCGGATCGGGTTTTGCGCCGCACCGCCGAACAGGCCGGAATGCAGGTCGCGATCGGCGCAGGTGATCTTCACGTCCTCATAGACCAGCCCGCGCAGTGACGTCGTGATCGCCGGGGTCTGCTGATCCCACATGGCGGTATCGCAGACCAGCGCCAGATCGAGCTTGAATTCGTCGGCGTTGTTGCGGACGAAATCGAACAAATGCCGCGAGCCGCATTCTTCCTCGCCTTCGATCATCGTTGTGATCGGCAACGGCAGCTTGCCGGTCACCGCATGGAAGGCGCGGCAGGCTTCGATGAAAGTCATGGCTTGGCCTTTGTCGTCGCAGGCACCGCGCGCGACGATGATCTTGCGGCCGTCGGGCAGCGTCTCGATCCGCGGCTCGAACGGCGGCGAGGTCCACAAATTGAGCGGATCGACCGGCTGCACGTCGTAATGTCCGTAAAAAAGCACGCGCGGGCCGGAAACGCCGTTGGCCTTGCCGACCACGACCGGATGGCCCTCGGTCGGCCGGATATCGGTGTCGAACCCGATACTGCGCAGGTCGGCAGCCACGTACTCGGCCGCAGCGCGGCATTGTTCTTTGTAGGCAGGATCGGTTGAGACCGAAGCGATGCGCAATAGTGCAAACAAACGCTCGATACTTTGGTCGATATCCTGATCGATGCGGTGCAAAACCGCGTCGAGTGTGCTCATGGGGGAGGCTCCTTTTCGGCTTGGAGCCAAACTAGCAACGCCATCCGGCGCTGAAAAGCGTCGTCAGTGCAGCCTCGGCTTGCGCAAGCCGGCAAATTGATCGGCAGCATGGGCGACTAGGCCGAAACGCAGCGGCAATGGCGCGCGTGGCCGGCCGGCGCGCGCGGCGCGGCGGCGCTGCAACGCCCCACCGAGCCGGCGGTAAAACAGGCGGGGCGCGATTTTCTCTGGAATCACGGCAAGATAACCGCCCCGCCGCGCCAGCCGGCGCAGATTGGGCGTCACCACCTCGACCAGCATCAACGAGGGCACGCCGCAGCTGCGTCCGGGCGCATCGATTTCAGCCGCCGGCGCATCGAAGACCATGTCTTTGAACGCCACCAAACAAACATTGGCCCCGCCCGCACGGCAGAGACGTCGCGCCTGGTCGAGATTGGCGACCGCGGTCACGCGCGCGACCTCCATGCGACGCAGCCGCGCCGTCAGCAACGAGCACCGTTCGCTGTCGGCGACCACGACGACATGCGCGCGCGCAATCGATTTCATGACGCACCCCTTGTCACAGCCGCACGCTACCTACGAACGCCACGGCGACGGTTTTTCCGTTTCTATTTAGAATATCTAAAGCATAGCGGCGCCGAACGACCGCCCAAGCTGAAAAAATACTAATCGTATTTCTACGGATGCCGGTGGTATTCCCGGAATGCCGTAGAGAAAATTATGAATGGTGCGCAGACACCTCGCTAACATCTTGCATTGACCGGTGTGCTTCGCGTGCAACAAATTTTCGCGTTGTGCATTCGCGCAGCGCCATCCCGTATCAATTTACTTGACACACGACCGCGACGGTGGATGTGCGTTGCGCTCAATCGTGCGCACGACAACGCAACGCGCTTGTCATCGGCGTTAAGCATGTTCAATATGACGACAACCGACCGATAGTGTCGCGGGGCGTTGAGGGGAACATGGATGAGTTGATCGCGCGTCTCGTCGCCAATGTCGGCGTCGATCGGGCCGCCGCCGAAAAAGCTGTCGGCATCATTCTCGAATTTCTGCGCGCAGAAGGGCCAGCCGACACGGTCAAGGCCCTCATCGACAAGCTTCCCGGTGCGGACGCGCTGCTGCAAGCCCAGCAAGGATTAGACGCGGCGGCGGCGGCATGTTCGCGATGGGCGGCCTCATGGGCGCCGGCACCAAAATGATGGCGGCGGGACTGAGCATGGGTCAGGTGCAGGGCGTGACCCGCGAGACCATCGCCTTTGCCCGAGAGAAAGCCGGCGAGGATGCGATCGGCGAGGTCGTCGGCGCCATCCCGGGCCTGAGCCAGTTTGTTTGAACGTCGACTTTTTGACTGACCTAAGAAGCGGACGAGGAGGCACGGATGTCTTATCCCATCACCGACATCGACGGGATCGATGGCGAAGCGGCCACGACCCTGAAGTTGGTGGGGATCCGGTCGAGCGAACGGCTGCTGGAGGCCGCCTGCACGGTAAAAGGCCGCAAGGCTTTGGCGATCAAGACCGGATTCGACGAAAAACGCCTGTTACACTGGGCAAATTGCGCCGACCGTATGCGCGTCAAGGGCATTCGCAAGGAATATGGCGAATTGCTGCAGGCGGCCGGCGTCGATACCGTCAAGGAACTCAAGTACCGCAACCCCTCCAATCTGGCCAAGGCGATGGCTGACGCCAACAGGAGACGCAAGCTGGTCCGCCAGTTGCCGTCCGAGCGGGTGGTGGCACGCTGGATCGACTACGCTAAAAAGCTGCCGCTGAAGATATCGTATTGATGCGGTGAGCCCGGGGCTGCTTGACAGCCCCGCGCCGACCGCGCAAAGCGACCGGCATGGCGATTACCGCCGCAGACGAAACAACCGCGCAAAAAGCCGCCCCCAACGCACTTTCCGCGTTGCTTTTGCGCGGACGGGCGCTGGTCATGGGCATTCTCAACATCACCCCGGACTCGTTCTCAGACGGCGGCAAATTCCTCGACCCGGCCGTGGCCATCGCCCATGCCCGCGACATGGCGGAACAGGGCGCCGATATCCTCGATGTCGGGGCGGAATCCACGCGACCTTACGGCGGCGCCAAGCCGGTGTCGGCGCAAGAGGAGCAGGCACGGCTCAAGCCCGTACTGCCGGCGGTGATCGGGCTCGGGCTCCCGGTATCGATCGACACCATCAAAGCGGAGGTCGCCGCCTGGGCGCTCGACCAAGGCGCAGGAATCGTCAACGACGTCTGGGGGCTGCAGCACGACCCGGCCATGGCGCCGCTGGTTGCCAAGCGCGGCGTGCCGGTCATCGTCATGCATAACCGCGACACCGCCGATGCGGCGCTCGACATCATCGCCGAGGTGATCGACTTCTTCTCCCGCTCGCTCGCCATCGCCGCCTCGGCCGGCATCGCACGCGACAAGATCGTGCTCGATCCCGGTATTGGTTTCGGCAAAACGCCGGAACAAAGCCTCGCCTGCATCGCTCAATTGGGCGAATTCGCCCGCTTTGGCCTGCCGCTCCTGGTCGGCGCCTCGCGCAAGCGCTTCATCAACGCCGTCACCCCCTCCCCGCCCGATGAGCGGCTGGGCGGCTCGATCGCCAGTCATATCGAGGCGGTGCATAAGGGCGCAGCAATCGTGCGGGTGCACGACGTCGCCGAAACCGTGCAGGCGCTGCGGGTCGCGGCCGCCATCGAGGCCGCGCGATGAGCGACCGTATTTTCATCACCGGGCTATCGCTGCACGCCTATCACGGCGTGATGGCCTACGAGGCCAAGGTCGGGCAGACCTTCTCAATCGACCTCGCGCTGGAGATCGATCTGTCGGCTGCGGCACGCTCCGACAAGGTGGTCGACACCGTGTCCTACGATCAGGTGGTCGATTGCGCGAGCAAGGCCTTCTGCGCCCAGCGCTTCCGCCTGATCGAGGCCGCCGCCGGCAAGGTCGCCGACGCGGTACTGGCGCGGTTTGCGCGCGTCGCTTCCGTGGCGGTCACCATCCACAAGCCGCATGCGCCGGTCGCCGCCACCTTCGACGACGTCGGCGTCACCCTGGTGCGGACGCGGCAATCATGACCGACGCGCTGCTGGCGCTCGGCGGTAATGTCGGAAACAGCCGCCTCATCCTCGACCGCGCGGTGCGGCTGTTCTGCGACGGCAAGGCGGTGCGCCTGATGGCGCGCTCGTCCGATTACCGCACGCCGCCCTGGGGTTTCAAATATCAGCCGCCGTTCATCAATCTGTGCATCGCGGTCGAGACCGTGCTCAAGCCGCGCGAGTTGCTGGAGCGTGCGCAGGGTATCGAGCTGCAGCTCGGCCGCGACCGCGCCCACGAAAAGCGCT
Source organism: uncultured Alphaproteobacteria bacterium (assembly GCA_963761245.1). Classification (GTDB taxonomy): domain Bacteria; phylum Pseudomonadota; class Alphaproteobacteria; order Rhizobiales; family Xanthobacteraceae; genus Pseudolabrys. Next base: position 72,592 of record CAVXGN010000037.1, read on the forward strand.
GGGGCCCGCGCACCGCCGATATCGACATCATCACTTATGACGACCTGGCGGTGGATGAGTTGGGTCTGACCCTGCCGCACCCGCAGCTTTTCGAGCGTGCCTTTGTGCTGCTGCCGCTTGCCGAGATCGCGCCGGACAAGATCATCGCCGGGCGCAAGGTCAGCGCGGCGGCGGCCGCCATCGATGCCGCCGGCATCGAACGGCTGGCGCGCTGACGGGCACGCAATTTGCTTTATCTCAATAGCGGCACCGCATCGTTTATGGCAATTTCCGCCGATGAGTGACCTTTCCCTGGCCGGCGAATTCCCGCCAACATCCGAAGCGGAATGGCGCAAGCTGGTCGAAGCCGCCCTCAAGGGCGCCTCGTTCGAGAAGCGCCTCGTCAGTCAGACCTATGACGGCTTGCGGGTCGAGCCGCTCTACCCGCGCGCGGTTCATGCAAGTCCGGTCGCCGGCCGCGCGGCGGTGCCCTGGCAGGTGCTGGCGCGCGTCGATCACCCCGACCCGCAAGCCGCCAATGCCGAAGCCCTGCATGAGTTGGAAAACGGCGCCACCGGGCTGGCGCTGGTCTTAGCCGGCAGTGCCGGTGCTTACGGCTACGGGCTCGACGGCGCGCCGGAGACGATCGCGCGCGGGCTCGACGGGGTGCATCTCGATGCCGGGATTGCGCTGGAGCTGGACCTCAGCCGCCAGCATCTTGAGGCAACGAGCGCATTGGCGGCGCTGGTGAAGAAGCGCGGCATCAACCCCGCCGCCACGCAGATCCGTTTCGGCTTCGACCCGCTCGGCGCCATGGCGGCGAGCGGCTCGGCGCCGCTGTCGTGGGACAAGCTCGCGCCGATCTTCGCCAAGCGCGTGACCGATTTGGCGGCGCTCGGCTTCAAAGGGCCGTTCGCCGTGGCGGACGGGCGCAGCGTGCATGCCGCCGCGGGCTCGGAGGCGCAGGAACTGGCTTTCGTGATCGGCAATGCGGTCGACTATTGGCGCGCGCTCGCCAATGCCGGCGTTGCGCCCGACGCGGCGCGGCGGCTGATCTTCTTCCGGCTGGCCGCCGACGCCGACGAATTCCTCACCATCGCCAAGTTCCGCGCGCTGCGGAAATTGTGGGCGCGCGTCGAACAGGCGAGCGGCTTGACGCCGCAGCCGGCTTTCGTCTCCGCCGAGACGGCCTGGCGCATGATGACCGCGCGCGATCCTTATGTGAACATGCTGCGCACGACGATCGCGGTGACGGCCGCGGGCGTCGGCGGTGCCGATGCGGTGAGCGCGCTGCCGTTCACGCTTGCCATCGGCCTGCCCGACCGTTTCGCGCGCCGCGTCGCGCGCAACATGCAGCTCATCCTGCTGGAAGAGTCCAATCTCTATCCGCGTTGCCGACCCGGCCGCCGGCTCCGGCGGTATTGAGACGCTGACCGAGGAGATCGCCAAAACCGCCTGGACCCTGTTCCAGGAGATCGAAGCGGCCGGCGGGGCGGGGTCGGCGATCGCGCAAGGCCTATTGCAGAAAAAAGTTGCCGCCACGCGCGCAGCACGGCAGGCGGCGGTGGCGCGCCGCAAGGATGCGCTCACCGGCACCAGCGACTACCCCAATCTCGCTGAAGTGCCCGTGAAGGTGCTTGACGTCCCGCGCGTCAGCGCACCCTCGCTGCAAGCAACGTTTGAGCCGTTGCCCTCGATCCGCCTCGCCGAACCATTCGAGGGCTTGCGCGACAAGTCGGACGCAATGCTTGCCAAGACCGGCGCGCGGCCGAAAGTGTTCCTGGCCAATCTCGGCAGACTGTCGGACTTCACCGCACGCGCCACCTTTGCGAAAAACTTCTACGAGGCCGGCGGCATCGAAGCCCTGAGCAATGACGGCTTCAAAACTCTCGACGACATGGTCGCCGCGTTTAAGGCGTCCGGAGCGAAGCTTGCCTGCTTATGTTCGTCGGACAAGGTCTATGAGCAAGAGGCCGCCGACGCCGCCAAAGCGCTGACCGCGGCCGGCGCTATCGCGCAACTCGCCGGGCGGCCAGGAGAAAACGAGGAAAACTGGCGCAAGGCGGGCGTGAAAGAATTCATTTACGCCGGTTGCAACGTGCTTTCGACCCTGCAAGCTGCGCATGCTATGGTGACCTGATCCATTCTGTTTGCGGCTGACACGCATGGACAGCGACGCCGAGATTGCACGGCTCAGACACGAACTCGATATCCTGCGGTCGCGCCTTGCCATCTACGAGCGCTGGGGGCGCGTTGTCAGGGTGGTCTTCATGGTCTGGGCGCCGCTGACGGGCGCGCTTCTGGTGTTCGCGCTGATCAAGCTCGTGCTCTACGATCCGTTCATGGGCGGATTCTTCATCGCCTTGACGGTCGTCGTCGGCGCCATTTTCTGGCTTTCGCGCGACCAGGCCGGCGCACACCACAGAGCCGGCCGCAGCTTCTGGACCGATCTGGTAGCGCCGCCGCCGTGGCCGCGCAGCTTCGCGCCCGGCATTCTGCCCTTTTTCGACTGGAAGCGTCGAGCAAGCGACGCCGAACTGATCGAGCGCCAGATTGCCGAGCGCGAGCAACGCTTGGCCGACCTCGGCGCTTCCGCCTGAGCGAAGTCATTGCGGGCGCTGGCGAGTCGCGGGCCGCGCGTGCTATTGTGCAGTGCAAATAGTCCCGTCGCCGCAGCACCCTGATCCGAGCCGATGAGCGCAATTCCCAATTTCTCAACCGTCGAGTTCGCCGATAAGGCCGCGCCCTCCGCCAAGAGCGCCGATAAGCCGTGGCAGACGCCGGAAGGCATCGCGGTCAAGCCAGTCTATGGCGAAAGCGATCTGGCCGGGCTCGACTTCCTCGACACTTTCCCCGGCAAGCCGCCTTATTTGCGCGGGCCCTATCCGGCGATGTACGCGGCGCAGCCTTGGACCATCCGGCAATATGCCGGCTTCTCCACGGCGGAAGATTCCAACGCCTTCTACCGGCGCAATCTCGCCGCCGGGCAGAAGGGCCTCTCCATCGCCTTCGATCTCGCCACCCACCGCGGCTACGATTCGGATCATCCGCGCGTCGCCGGCGACGTCGGCATGGCGGGCGTGGCGATCGATTCGATCTACGACATGCGCACGCTGTTCTCCGGCATCCCGCTCGACCAGATGAGCGTGTCGATGACCATGAACGGCGCGGTGCTGCCGGTATCTGGCGCTCTATATCGTCGCCGCCGAAGAACAGGGCGTGCCGCACGCGAAACTGTCCGGCACCATCCAGAACGACATCCTCAAAGAATTCATGGTGCGCAACACCTATATCTACCCGCCCGGGCCGAGCTTGCGCATCATCTCCGACATCTTCGCCTACACCTCGGCCGAGATGCCGAAGTTCAATTCGATTTCGGTGTCCGGCTATCACATGCAGGAGGCCGGCGCGACGCAGGACCTCGAGCTTGCCTATACGCTCGCCGACGGCGTCGAATATGTGCGCGCCGGCATCAAGGCCGGCCTGACCGTCGATCAGTTCGCGCCGCGGGTGTCGTTCTTCTGGGCGATCGGCATGAATTATTTCATGGAGATCGCCAAGCTGCGCGCCGCCCGCATGATCTGGGCGAAGCTGATGAAGCCGTTCAAGCCGGAGGACGCGCGCTCGCTGTCGCTGCGCACGCACAGCCAGACCTCGGGTTGGTCGTTGGCGGCACAAGACGTGTTCAACAATGTCGCCCGCACCATGATCGAGGCGATGGCGGCAACGCAAGGCCAGACCCAATCGCTGCACACCAATGCGCTCGACGAGGCGCTCGCTTTGCCGACCGATTTCTCCGCCCGCATCGCCCGCAACACGCAGATCGTGCTGCAGCAGGAAGCCGGCGCCACCCGCATCGTCGATCCCTGGGGCGGCTCTTATTATGTCGAGCGGCTGACCTACGAGCTCGCGCGCAAGGCCTGGGGCCATATCGAGGAGGTCGAAGAGCTCGGCGGCATGACCAAGGCGATCGAGGCCGGTATTCCCAAGCTGCGCATCGAGGAAGCCGCCGCCAAGACGCAGGCGCGCATCGATGCCGGCGTGCAGTCGGTGATCGGCGTCAACAAATATCAGCCGACCGAGGAAGCACCCATCGAAGTGCTCAAGATCGACAATACCGCCGTGCGGAACTTGCAGCTCGACAAGCTCGCGCGGCTGAAGGCCGAGCGCGATCCGGCCGCACTCAAAGAGGCGCTCGATGCGCTCACGCGCGCCGCCGACCGCGGCAACGGCAATCTCTTGGCGCTGGCGGTCGACGCCGCCCGCGCCAAGGCGACCGTCGGCGAGATTTCGTCGGCGCTCGAAAAGGTGTATGGCCGCCATCGCGCGCGAGATCAAGGCGATCACCGGGGTCTACAAGCGGGAGGTCGGCATGACCGGCGCGGTCGAACGGGTGCGCAAGGCGGTCGAAGCTTTCGAGGCCGAGGAGGGCCGCCGCCCGCGCTTACTGGTCGCCAAGATCGGCCAGGACGGCCACGACCGCGGCCAGAAGGTGATCGCCTCGGCTTTCGCCGATCTCGGCTTCGACGTCGATATCGGCCCGCTGTTCGCGACGCCCGCCGAAGCCGCGCGCCAGGCGGTGGAGAACGACGTGCATATTCTCGGCGTGTCCTCGCTCGCCGCCGCGCATCTGACGCTGGTGCCGGAGCTGAAGAAGGAGTTGGCGGCGCAAGGCCGCGACGACATCATGATCGTGGTCGGCGGCGTGGTGCCGCCGCAGGACTACGACGCGCTGATGAAGGCTGGCTGCGAGGCGATCTTCCCGCCCGGCACGGTGATCGCGGAAGCTGCCGAGAAGCTGCTCAAGTCGCTGAACAAGCGCCTCGGGCACGACAAAGAGGCAGCCGAGTGAGCCGGCTCGGTATTCGTGCCGCCATCGCCGCGCTCTGCGTTTTATCGCTTGCCGGCTGCATCAATTCCTCCGGCCCCATCCTGACCGACTCGCAACCGCTGCTCGGGCAAAAGCTGCGGCTGCAGCTTTATACGCTGAGCAAAGGCCTCGCCAGTTCGCCTGAGCAGGCGATCTATACCTGGGACGGCAAGCTTTACGTCCATGCCGGCGGCGGCATGAAAGATACCAGCGCCTTTTCGGTGCATGCCTTCGAGGGCGGCGATTACATCGTCCAGGATGTGCCTACCAAGCGTCCGCACATCAACGAATACGGCCTGATGCGCAAACTCGCCGACGGCGTCTATCTGGTGCGCGTGATCGACGAGGACGACGCCGACGAGAAGACCCGCGCCGCTTATTGCGGCCATGCCGACAAGGCGGCGTGCCGGGTCACGACCCGCGAGCAGCTGTTCGCCTTCGCCCGCGCCACCGCGGCCAAGCACTATCAGGACGGCGGCTTGGCGATCCGGCTGGACGAGCCTTAAGCGCCGGAGCGTCCGGCGCAAACGGCAACGCGTCGGCTAATTCGCCGGCCTGGCTCCGACGCTCTCGTGCTTGGCGAGAATGGCGCGCACATGCGGCATCACGCTGTCGGCGACCATGGCATGCGCCTTCCGCGCTCGGATGCACGGCGCCGCCGTAGAGCCCAGCATAGACCGGCTGCAGAATGTCGAACAACGAGATGCCGGCCAGATGCGTGTTGGCGACCAAGAAGGCGTCGTTGGGCGTACGGAACAGCCGCCAGCGGTGGGCATAAGGCAGCTCATAGGCCGGCGAATAGGGCGAGAAATCCTCGCCGTTCGGCGGCTTGCGCGGCATGCCCATCATGATGCCGTCCATGATCGCGCGCTTTGGATCGCGCGCGCAGATGCCGCGCCGGGTGAATTTGACCAAGTGCTCGGTGACCAGGTTGAAACCGGTGCCCGAGCCGGTCGCCAAACCGCGCGGGCAGCCGCGATAACGGCTGGTGCTGGTGATGCATTGCAGCCGCGTCTGGAAATCGTGCAGGAAGTTGGCGGTTTCGGCGATGCGGGTGCTGCTGAGCCGGAGCTTGGGATGCACGTCCATGCCGAGCGTCGGCTGGGTGCCGCACAGTTTGCCGGTCTCGTCGAATTGGATCGGCTCGTAAGCGGTCTGCACCACGCGTGCCGGCTCGACGCCGAAGCCGTCGTGCAGCGCCTTTTTCACGGCTTCCATGCGGCGGTCGAGCGCGCCGAGATAAACGCGCGCCACCGCCGGCGAAAAGCGGAGCTGCCTGCCCGATCAGCTGCGCGATCGGCGCCAGATCGGAAGCGCTTTCGGTCATCGAGTAGGTCGCCAGCGCGCCGAAGCCGACGTCGTTGCCGCCGATCGACATCAGCACCAAGTCGATCGGTCGCTTGCGCCGCTCCGGCGGGCACCAGCGCTCGTCAATTCTACGCATGACGATGTCGGTGCTGCCGGTCGAAAAATCCGGCATGAGATAGCTGGCCTGGCGCGTGCGCCCGGCGGCACCGCCGCGGCAAATCAAATCGCTGAGCTGATCGAACTGCGGGCGCACATAGTCGGGATGGCCCTCGCGCGCCTTCAACGGCAGGAACAGACCTTCGGTCACCTCGGCGCCCGAGCAGGCAAACGACATCAGCGTCACTGCGCGGTGATGGTTCTCCAGCGTCAGCTCCAGCCCGACGCGGAACGGCCAGCCATATTGCGAACGGTGGCAGTCGGCGCTGAGCCAGCGCGCTCTCGCCGCGTGGAAGGCTTGTTCGAACTCGGACGAGGTCAGCCTGTACATCAGGTCCTTTTCCTCGTCCTCCATCAGGCGGCGCGGCAGCACGCGCGGGTCGACGCCGTTGGCGCTGGCGGTATTGTAGTTCGCCTTCGGCTTCATCGAGCGCATGGCGATGTCCTCGCGAACCATATTCGGGTCGTAGAGGATTTCGCGACTGGCGCTGAACACGACCGGCCGGTCCGGGTTGCTTTCGCCGGACGCAAAGGAATCGCCGAAGGCGGTGATCAGCAGGTCCTCGACCACCACATTGGGCTCGCTGAGCTCGCTGCCGTTGGGCAAGCGCACCTTGACCGACACGCCGGAGGCGGCGCGATTGAGCGAGAACGGCACGCGCGCGATGATCAGCTTGTATTTGCAAGGCTGCTTGCGGGCCTCGTACGGCCCGATGCCGGAGCGCGCCCGCCACAGCCAGGTGCATTCGCCGGCGCCCGCCGCTTTGAGATGCGCGGGCGACAAGGCGACGCTGACGGTGTGCGCCTCGGGGAGAACGTAGTCTTCCCTCGCCTGGCCCCAGGTATATTGCCGCAGGCATTGCACCGGATAGCGGCGCGGATCGCCCCCGCTCTCGTAGCAAACGTGACCGAGCGTGCGCGAGGCCCAGCCCAGCCGCGACAGTTCGTAGTGCCTGCGCGCGGTCGCAGCGCAGGTGGTCGGCGTCGTCGCATCCTTGCAATCCGGATCGTTCAGCCGACGCTCGGTCCGCCAGATGATATCGGCGGGCAGCGCATGCGCCGGGTTGCCGCGCGCGGCGTCGAAGGCGCGCTCGTACATCGCGAATGAACGGCTCGATTTGAAAAAGCGGAATGGATTGTCGACTTGCCAAACCAGGTCTGCGGCGTGTGCTGGGTAGGCGCCAAGGCCGATCCCAACCGAGCAAAGCGTGAGCGCAAGGAGCAATCTGCCGCGCATAAAAGGTCTCCGCCGCCGTCCCGAAGAGACAACAATACTCTATTTAGTGTCCCCAGACCGCCGGCAGGTTCAGCCACCGTTAACGCATTCCTACATCTTGTTGAATGGACTTGCAAAAAGACACCGGCCCGGCCTCTATGGCGGCTCAGGCTCCAAGGCAGTCCGATGGCATCGCGCACGCAGCACCTCGATCTCGCCCGCGGCATCCGCGACGGCGACCGCGCAACGCTGGCGCGCGCCATCACGCTGGTCGAGAGCAAACGCGCCGATCATCGCAACCAAGCGCACCACCTGGTGCAGGAACTGCTGCCGCTCACCGGCAAGGCGGTGCGGCTTGGCATCACCGGGGCGCCCGGCGCCGGCAAGTCGACCACCATCGATGCGCTCGGCACCTACTTGACCGATCAGGGCCACAAAGTGGCGGTGCTGGCGGTCGATCCCTCCTCCACCCGCACCGGCGGTTCGATCCTCGGCGACAAGACGCGCATGGCGCGGCTGGCCAGCGACCCCAACGCCTTTGTGCGCCCCTCGCCCACCTCCGGCACGCTCGGCGGCGTCGCCGCCAAGACGCGCGAGACCATGCTGGTGTGCGAGGCCGCCGGCTACGACGTGGTGCTAGTGGAGACGGTCGGCATCGGCCAATCGGAGACCACGGTCGCCGACATGACCGATTTCTTTCTGGTGCTGATGCTGCCGGGCGCCGGCGACGAATTACAGGGCCTGAAGAAAGGCATTGTCGAGCTCGCCGACATGATCGCGGTCAACAAAGCCGACGGCGACAACGTGCAGCGCGCCAAGGTGGCGGCGGCCGAATACCGCGCCGCACTCAATATTCTAGCGCCGCGCTCCGAAACCTGGTCGCCGCCGGTGGTCACCTATTCGGCGCTCACCGGCGACGGCATTGCGCAACTCTGGGCGCAGGTGCTGGCACATAAGGAGAAGATGGCGGCGAGCGGCGAACTGGCGGCGCGCCGGCGCGAGCAGCAGGTGAAATGGATGTGGACCATGCTGGAGGAGCGCCTCACCGCGCGGCTGCGCAGCGATGCAAGCGTGCGCGCCAAGCTGCGCCAGGCGGAGGTCGCGGTCGCCGACGGCAAGCTCGCGCCGACGCTGGCCGTGGAGCAGATCGCGCAGTTGCTGGGGATCTGATGGCCACCATCCTCGTCACCGGCTTCGGGCCGTTTCCCGGCGCGCCGTATAATCCGACCGTGCCGCTGGTCGCACGACTCGCCCTCTATCGCCGGCCGGCTTTGGCGAACGTGAAAGTCGTGCCGCACGTTTTTCCAACCAGTTACGCAGCGGTCGATCGCGATCTGCCCAAGCTCATCGCGCGCCACAAGCCGATCGCGCTGTTGATGTTCGGGCTCGCCACGCGCGCGCGGCTCCTTCGCATCGAGACGCGAGCATGCAATGCGCTGGCGCGTCTTCCCGATGTCACCGGTCATGCGCGCCGTGGCGTCATCGTTGCCGGCGGCGCGCCGCACAGCGCGCTTGCCGCACCGGCGCGTCGCTTGCTCGCCGCTGCTCGCGGCGCGCGCGTGCCGGTCGCGCTGTCGCGTGATGCCGGCCGCTATTTGTGTAATTACTTGTGCTGGCGCGCGGCCGAAGCAGCGGCCCAAAAGGGCGGCCCGCACGTGACCGCTTTCATTCATGTGCCGCCGGTCCGGCGCGGGTTGGTCCCGCGAGGGACCGCAAAAAATCGGCATTTAACGGCTGCCGACCTCGCAAGGGCAGGCCGCGCCCTCTTGCACGTTACCGTGATCGCAGCACGGCGTTAACCTCCGCAGGCGATGATGCGGGCGATGCCGATCAACCGCCGCAACCTGCTGTTGGGCTCGCTCTCCGCCGTTGCGCTCGCCGCGCCGGCGCGCGGCGCGCCGCTGTCGAGTTTTGGGCTCGATGCCACGCATCTCGGCGTGCGTCCCGGCGCAACGAGCGACCAAAGCCGCGCCTTACAGCGCGCCATCGAGCAGGCCGCGCGCGCGCGCGTTCCGCTCATGCTGCCACCCGGCGTCTATCGTGCCGGCGGTCTTTCGCTACCGGCCGGCAGCCAGCTTGCCGGCGTGCGCGGCGCCACCCGGCTGATATTCACGCATGGGCCCTCGTTGCTGTCGGGCGAGCACGCCGAGACCATCACGCTCAGCGGTCTCACACTCGACGGCCGCGGCCAGGCGCTGCCGCAGGACCGCGGCCTCGTGCATCTATCCGACGGCAAAGCAGTGCGTATCGCCGATTGCGAGATCGTCAATGCGGGCGGCAACGCCATTACACTGCTTGAATGCGACGGCGACGTTGCCCGCAACACCATCACCGGCGCTGCCGACAACGCCCTGTTCTGCAACGACAATCGCGGTCTGCTGATTACTGGCAATTTCATCGCCAATTCCGGCAATGGCGGCATCCGCATCTTCCAGAGCGTCAAGCGCCACGACGGCAGCGTCGTCGCCGACAACACCATCAACAACACGGATGCGCGCGCCGGCGGCACCGGCCAGAACGGCAACGCCATCAACGTCTTCCGCGCCGCCGACGTGATCGTGCGCGGCAACCATATCCGCAACGCGGCGTTCACGGGCGTCCGCGGCAACGCTGCCAATAATATGCAGGTCATCGGCAACACCTGCGCGGACACGAAGGAAACCGCGATGTATGCCGAATTCGATTTCGAAGGTGCCGTCTTCGCCGACAACGTGATCGATACCGCGCAGAGCGGCATCGCCGTCACCAATTTCAACAATGGCGGCCGGCTCGGCATCGTGCACGGCAACCTCATACGCAACATCAATACGCGGCGCGGCGACACGCCGCTGCAAGACATCCATGTCGGCATCAGTGTGGAGGCGGAGACCGCGGTCACCGGCAACGTGGTTGAGAACGCGCCCAATGCCGGCATCCGCGCCGGCTGGGGTCCCTATCTGCGCAACGTCACCGTCAGCGGCAATGTGGTGCGCGACACCGGCACCGGCATCCAGGTATCGGTGGCGCCCGGGGCAGGCCAAGCCACCATTGTCGGCAATGTCATCGAGCGCGCCAGGACGCGGCGCCATCCTGGGCATGGAATGGGCGAAGCCGGTGACCGGCGACCTGGTCAAAGAGGGCGCCGCGCGTTATCCGCAATTGACGATAGCCAACAATCAGGCGCGCTAGCTTCCGCCACGTTTCGGTCGGAATAGAGCTATATTGGCGTTGCCATGCCGTCCACCCGCCGATTCACCCGCCGCACCACCATCATGCTCATTCTGCTCGCGCTCTTCCTCGTCCCCATCCTCGCCCGCGCGGCCTTCTATACGTTCGGCGACGCGCCGCGCTCCTGGCGCAATGCCGATTGGTCGAGCACCGGCATGCTGCCGCCAGCCGCGCAATATCAGCCGGCCCGCGTGATCGTCTTCACCGGCACCGCCGGCGCCTGGAAGGGCATCTTCGCGGTGCACAGTTGGATCGTGTTCAAGCGCGCAGGCGCGCAGGAATGGACGCGCTATGACGTGGTCGGCTGGGGCGAGCCGGTGCGCGAAAACAATTGGCCGCCGGACGGACGCTGGTACGGCAACAGGCCGGTGGCGATCGCCGATGTCTCCGGCGCCGAAGCGGAACGGCTGATCCCTAAGATCGAAGCCGCCGTGAGTCAGTATCGCTACGCGCAGTACGGCGCCTATCGCATCTGGCCGGGTCCGAACAGCAACAGCTTCACCGCCGCCGTACTGCGCGCGGTGCCGGAACTCGGCGTCCAGCTTCCGGCCAATGCCATCGGGCGCGACTTCCGTCCCGGCGTCTATGCCGGCCGCACCGACAGCGGAACCGGTGTCGAGCTCAATCTGCTCGGGCTTGCCGATCTCAAAGTTGGCTGGGTCGAGGGCATTGAGGTTAATTTGCTCGGGCTGGTGGCGGGGCTCGATCTGCGCCACCCCGGCATGAAACTGCCCGGCTTCGGCCGTATCGGCGTCGAGGCGCCGGTCGCAACCGCCTTGGCGCGTTGACATTTTTCTCACGCCGATTTGTCCATAAGTGACCGGCCGCGGGGTGTCGCTGGCGCACGCGTCGTGCCAAGTTGCCGCAGCTATTGAGGAATTCGATGCGCGACACCCTGCCTCATCTTGCGAAGATCCCGTTTCCCGCGCTTGAACGCGGCCGGCTCGATACGCTGCAGATCAATGTCGGCTACCGCTGCAACCAGTCGTGCTTTCATTGCCACGTCAATGCCGGCCCGAACCGCACCGAGGAAATGTCCGGCGCGGTAGCCGATGTGGTGCTCGCGTTTCTCGAGCGCCGGCGCATTGCCACTCTCGACATCACCGGCGGCGCGCCCGAGCTTAATGCGCAGTTCCGGCGCCTGGTGCGCGCGGCGCGCGCGCTCGACGTCAAGGTCATGGACCGCTGCAATCTCACGATCCTGGAGCAGCCGGGCCAGGAAGACCTCGCCGACTTTCTCGCCGCACACGAGGTCGAGGTGGTGGCGTCCATGCCCTGCTATCTACAGGACAATGTCGAGCGCCAACGCGGCAAGGGCGTGTTCGAAGACTCGATCCGCGGCCTGAAGAAACTCAACGCGCTCGGCTACGGGCGCGATCCGGCGCTCGCGCTCAACTTGGTCTACAATCCGCAAGGCCCGTCGCTACCGCCGCCGCAAGCCCCCCTCGAAGCCGACTACAAGCGCGTGCTGGGCGACAACTATGGCATCGTGTTCAACAAACTGTTACGTGCTGGCGAACATGCCGATTCAGCGCTTCGGCGCGACCTTGCTCAAGCGCGGCGAGTTCGACGGCTATGTCGACCTGCTGCGCGAGGCGCATCTCGACGCCAATCTCGACGGGGTGATGTGCCGCAACCTGATCTCGGTCGACTGGCGCGGCTATGTCTATGACTGCGACTTCAACCAGATGCTCGATCTGCCGCTGACGCACGGTCGCTGCCAGCGCGTCCACCTGTCGGAACTGATCGACGACGACATTGCCGGCAATCCGATCCGCGTCGCCGGCCACTGCTATGGCTGCACCGCCGGTCAAGGCTCAAGCTGCGGCGGCGCGCTGAAAGAGGCGGCGGAATGAACGTCGTGCCGCTTCCGGCGGACGAGCAAGACAGAGCGGCCGGCCGGATTTGTCCTTACGACTACCGCTATTCGCCGACCGTGTTCGCGCGCGCGCCCGATTTCGTTGCCGACACGTTGTATGTCGTCGGCGGGCTGTACGGCAATTTCGCCGCGCTCGACTGCAGTCGAGACGCTGGCGGCGCGCGAAGAGCACGCGCCGATCGTGTTCAACGGCGATTTCCATTGGTTCGACGCTGAGCCCGAATGGTTTGCGGCCATCGAGCGCGGCGTCGCCCCGCACCGCGCGCTGCGCGGCAACGTCGAAACGGAGATCGCGCGCGAAACGGATATCGGCGCCGGCTGCGGCTGCGCCTATCCGGAAAGCGTTGCGCCGGAGGTAGTGGCGCGCTCGAATCAGATCCTGTCACTGCTGCAGATGGCGGCGCCGCGGCCGGCGCGCGACCGGTTACGCGGCCTGCCGATGCACGGCGTGGCGCAAGTCGGCGGCTTGCGAATCGGCATCGTGCATGGCGACGCCACGGCGCTTGCCGGCTGGCGATTCGCCCAGGAGGCGCTCGACGATGCGCAGCAGCGAATCTGGCTTGGAGATATCCACAACCTGGCGCAGGTCGACGTGTTCGCGTCGACTCACACCTGCCTCGCCGCGTTGCGCGATTTCGCGTTGCCCGGCGGACGGCTGACCGTCATCAACAATGGCGCAGCCGGCATGCCGAATTTTTCCGGCACGCGTTTCGGCTTGATAACACGCATCGCTTTGACGCCCTCGCCGCACCAACCGCTGTATGGCGTTGAGCGCGATGGCGTGCACATCGACGCCGTTCCCCTGCCCTACGATCATGCCGCCTTTGTCGATCGGTTTCACAAACGCTGGCCGCAGGGCTCGCCGGCGCATGCGTCTTATTGCGCGCGCATCGTCGACGGCCCACACTACCGAATCACTCAGGCAGCTGGACGATGAAACTTTCCATCATCATGCCGGTGCTCGACGAGGCCGCGAGCATCGAGGCGGCGTTGAAAGCGCTGGCGCCGTTGCGACGGCGCGGCGCCGAGCTGACCGTCGTCGACGGCGGCAGCCGCGACGGCACCGCCACGCTCGCGCGGCCGCTCGCCGATCACGTGATGACCGCGGCGCGCGGGCGCGCCGTGCAGATGAACGCCGGGGCGGCGGTCGCGACCGGCAACGTCTTGCTGTTCCTGCACGCCGACACGCGGCTGCCCGAGGGCGCCGACCGGCTGGTACTCGACGGGCTCGCCCGATCCGGCAACGCCTGGGGCCGCTTCGACGTGTGCGTGGATGGCGGCGGCGCCTTCGTGTTGATCTCGGCATTCATGAACGCGCGTTCGCGCTTGACCGGCATCGCCACCGGCGATCAGGCGATGTTCATGAGCCGCGCGGCGTTCGAGACGGCCGGCGGATTTCCACCGATCGCGTTGATGGAAGACGTGGCGATGTCGGCGCGCCTCAAACGCACTGGTCGCCCCTTGTGCCTGCGCGCGCGCGTGGCCACCTCGGCGCGGCGTTGGCAGCGCCATGGCGTGCTGCGCACCATTCTGCTGATGTGGAAACTGCGGCTTGCCTATCGGTTCGGCGCCGACCCGGTCCGGCTGGCGCGAACTTATGGATATGCGCCCGAAGGCTAGCCCGGTCGCCGTCGCCATCATGGCGAAGGCACCAATCCCCGGCACCGTCAAGACACGGCTGATCCCCACCATCGGCGCGCATGCAGCGGCGGTCTTGCAGGAACGGCTGACCGAACGGACGGTGCAAACCGCGGTCGCCGCCGCGATCGGCCCGGTGACGCTGTGGTGTGCGCCGGATCCGAGCCACGTCGCGTTCCGCGAACTGGTCTTGCGCCATTCGGTCATCCTGAAGCGGCAGCCGGAGGGCGATCTCGGCGCCCGCATGCTCGCCTGTCTTGTCGCCGCCAGCGGCCCGGCGCTGGTGATCGGTACGAACTGCCCCGCTTTCACCGTCGACCATTTGCGCGCCGCCGCCCGGGTGTTGTGCGACGGCGCCGATGTCGTGGTGATCTCGGCCGAAGATGGCGGCTATGTGCTGATCGGCGCGCGAGCGCCTTGGCCCGAATTGTTCGCACGCATCGCCTGGGGCACCGCGTCAGTCATGCAGGAGACGCGTGCACGCGTTGCCGCGCTCGGCCTCACATCGCTCGAACTCGACGCGTTGTGGGACATCGACACCGAGGCCGATCTCGCGCGCTGCGAGCGTCTGTTCCCCGAAATGGCGCTTTGATCACTGCACGCGGATCAACACGAGCCCGCACACAATCAAGAGCGCCGCAATGATGCGGATCGCGCGTAACGGCTCTTTCAATACGACCACCGCGATCACCGCGCCGAACAGCACGCTGGTCTCGCGCAGCGTGGCGACGATGGCGATCGGCGCCACCGTCATCGCCCACAGCACCGTGCCGTAGGAGAGCACTTGCAAGGCGCCGCCGGCAAAGCCACGCCGCCAGAAACGCTGCATCGCCGGGATGACGGCGCGGCCGTCGCGCCACAGCGCATAGGGTACCAGCACCAGCGCATTACCGACGAACAGCGAGACCGAATAGGCGTTCGGCTCGATCGCGAGCCGGGCGCCGATGCCATCCACCACCGAATAGGTGCAAATGGTGAGCGCGGTGAGCAACGCGAAGCCGACGGCGCGGCGATCGATCTTCGCAAGGTCGCGGCCGCCGCGCGCCGACAGCAGGATGATGCCGGCGACCAAGACGATGATCCCCGTCCAGCCGACGAGGCTGAGCTTCTCGCCGACGATGAACGTGGTCGCCGTCGCGGTCATCAGCGGCGCCGAGCCGCGCGCGATCGGGTAGACCTGACCGAGGTCGCCGGTGCGATAGCTCTCGATCAGCGCGGCGAAATAAAGAAGATGGATGAACACCGAAACGACAAGCCACGGCCATGAGGCCGTCGCCGGAAAGCCGGTGAGCGGCAGAAACACAATCGCCACCAGGCCGGAGCCGATGGCGATGAGAGTCGTAGTCGAGAGCGGATCGAGCCCGACCTTGACCAACGCATTCCAGCCGGCGTGACACAGCGCGGCGAACAGAACCGCGAGGAAGACGGCGTTGGTCAACCGCTAGGCCTTCGCCGCCGCCGGCGCCCACAGCTTGGGACCGGCGCGCGCATATTGCGGCGGCCGCGCCACCTCGGCGCCGAGCGTCTTGGCGGCGTGCCAGCCCCAGTGCGGATCGTCGAGGAAGCAGCGCGCCATCGACACCATGTCGGCCTTGCCTTGCGCGACGATCTGCTCGGCATGCTCTGGTTTGACGATCAGCCCGACCGTGCGGGTAGCGATGCCGCCCTCCTTCTTCACCCGCTCCGCGATCGGCACGTTGTAGCCGGGCTCGGTCGGGTTGCGGATGTCGGCGGCAACGCCGCCCGAGGAGATGCAGATGAAATCGAGCCCCTCGCCTTTCAGCGCCTTGGCGATCGCCACCGCGTCGTCGGGTGTAAGCCCGCCCTCGCGCCAGTCACTGCCGGTGATGCGCGCGCCGAGCGGCACGTGCTTGGGCACCACCGCGCGCACCGCGTGCGCGATCGACAGCGGAAAGCGCAGGCGGTTCTCGAACGAGCCGCCATAGTTATCGGTGCGTTTGTTTGAGATCGGCGACATGAAACCATGCGCCAGATAGCCGTGCGCCATATGCAATTCGATGGCGTCGAAGCCAATGCGCAGCGCGCGCTCAGCCGCCGACACGAAGGCCTGGCGCACGCGCTCCATGTCGTCTTCGGTTACCTCACGCGGCGTGTGCCAGCCTTCGCCGAACGGAAGCGGCGAAGCCGCCATCGTCGGCCACGGATCGTCGCCAGCTTTCAGCGCGCCGCCGCCCTCCCACGGCCGGTAGGACGAAGCCTTGCGACCGGCATGGGCGATCTGGATGCCAAACTTGGCGGTCCCGAGGCGCCGCACCTGCGCCATCACGCGCGCCAGCGCCGCCTCGTTGTCGTCGGAATAAAGCCCGAGGCAGCCGTGGGTGATGCGGGCGTGCCGCTCCACATGCGTCGCCTCCACCACCACCAGCGCAGCGCCGGAATTGGCCAGCATGCCGAGATGAACCAAATGCCAGTCATTGGCGCAGCCGTCGTCGGCCGAGTACTGGCACATGGGCGAAACCACAATGCGGTTGGCAAGCTCGATGCCGGCCAGGCGATAAGGCGTGAACAAGGCACTGGACATGGGATGAACTGCTCGAGGATGGGCGCTGGAGGCTGGAGGACGATGCGTTTTGATTGCGGCTCAGCGCTGCTGGATGGACTTCAGATAGTCGATGATGTCACCGACCTCATCGGCGTCATAGGCGTATTCCGGCATAGCCGGGTGACCGGTCATCATACCCTCGCCCAGCGCCTCTTCCAGAGCCTCGATCGGATAGCGTTTGCCGAGGGTGCGGAACGCGGGCGCGTCCTGTTGCGGGCTTTCGCCGCTGCGGCCGATGGCATGGCAAGCGGCGCAGTCGCGGGTGAGTAAATCTTCGCCGCGCGTTGCGTCTTGGGCCGCGGCGGCGCACGTCAGTCCCGCCAAAACGAGTGCCGCCGGCACCGTGAGGCGCAACGCATTCATTCCGCCGCAGGCCGTTCGATCTCGGCGGGGTCAACCGGCGCCGGTTCGCCCGAAAGTTCGCGCCAGAACTTGGCCGTTTTGATTACATCGAGCATGCGCTCCGCGAACTGTTCGCGCGAGGCGTAAAACTCCTCCCAGCGGCCGGTCTGATAAAGCTCGGTGAAATAGGCGAGCCGACGCTCCGCGAGACCGCGCCATTTGCGCGCGATGGCCTGAAAGGGTGGAGCCGCCGGTCCGGTCGGCATGCATGACTCGTTACAAATGCCGAGCCATCGATCGCTCGATCGGAGCGGCGCCGGCCGGCACGGCTAAACCGCTGTGGATAACTCCTCGTTCTTTAGCAGATTCCCGATTGCTTTCAAGGCGTTTGCAAATTGCGGTTACTTCGGGGTCTCCGCCTCCCGTTTGGCGACATTCGCCAGCACTTCGGCGCCGCGATTGGCGGCCGGCAGGCCGCGAAACAGGAAACAGAGGCTGACGACGGCCTGCATTTCCTCCCAGCTCGCGCCGGCACGACGCGCGGCGATGGCGTGCAGCTGCGCGGCGTCGCTCATGTCCATCAGCAGCATGCCGAACAACATGAGCTGCGCCGTCTTGGTGTCGAAGCACTTGGGGTACATGGCATGCTCGCGCATGCGCTCCTGCAGATCGAGCAGCGCCGGATCGAGCGCGCCGGTCACCGCCATGCGCGCCTCGATGCGCGGCGGGACGAAGCCAATCAAGTCACGATAGATGGCGCAGCGCTCATCTATCGAGGCGGCGCGTTGTCGGCATAGGGTCCGATGCTCTCACGCACGGCGTTTGCATCGATGCGGGGTGGTAGTGCCATGGGAAACCTCAATTGAACGTGGTTGTCTCGTACGCTTCGCGGCGCGATACCCTCCGCTCATTCCCGCGCACGCGGGAATCCAGCCTCCGGGTCCCCGCTTTCGCGGGGATGAGCGGAAAGGATATTCAGAAGAACACCGGGAACTCCGGCGTCTTGCCGGCCGCTTCGGCGGTGACATTCGGCGTAGCGTATTCGATGAAGCTCGGCGGCAAAGCCGCGCCCCAATAGGTGCCGGTGCCGCGCTCCTCCTCGTCCCAAGTCACCGGTTCCCAATCCGGCGCCGTGACCAGGAAGCTGCCGGAATAGACCTCCACGCGATTGCCGCCCGGCTCGTAAGTGTAGAGATAGAAGCCCTGCGAATTGTTGTGCTTGGAAGGGCCGGCCTCGATGAAGATGCCGTTCTCGGTCAGGATGTCGGCGGCGCGCAAGACGTCGTCGCGATTGTCGACCCACATCGAGAAGTGATGCAGGCGGCCATGCGCCCCCTTCACGTCAACCACATAGGCGAGCTGGTGATGAATGGCGGTCGGGCTCATCCAGGAGCCGATCTCGGTCTTGCCGTGGTCGTAGCGCACCTGCTCGCGCAGCTGGAAGCCGAGCAGATCGGTGGCGAATTTGCGGTTAGCTTCGACGTCCTTGGCGAGCAGCGCCAGATGATCGACGCGGCGCACGCACACACCGCGGCCGGTGTATTTTTGCGGCTGGTTCTTCAGCGTCGAATGCAGCTCGGGCGGCGCGACGAACTTCTGCTCCTCGTAATAGATTTCCATGCGGTGGCCGTCGGGATCGCGGAAACGGAAGGAGCGGCCGCGGCCGAAATCGCCATTGCTCCAACCGAGGCCGAGCCCGGCCTCTTCGATCGCCTTGGCGCGGCGTTCCAGCGCCTGCGGGCTGGCGGCACGCCATGAAATACAGCCGACGCCGGCTTCGCCCGCTGCCGTGAGCTTCAGCGTCGAGGTGGCGTAGTCGCCATAGCCGCGTAGATAGAACGACGGTCCGGCCTCATGCACGACTTCCATCCCGAGTAGGTCCCGAAAGTACCACAGGCTTTTCTCGAGTTTGGGCGTGAACAGTTCGACGCTGCCAAGATGGGCGATATCGTGCAATGGCTCCGCTTGCGCCGTCATGGCTGCCTCCCAGTCGCCGCGCCCCACACGGCATGGTTTTCAGATGGCGGCAGTCTTGCGGCGCAACGGCTGGAAAGCCTTGATAAAAATCAAATGGCGCGGGATGAGGATGCCAGCGGCCGCTCAGGCTTGACCGGCTTGCGTTTCATTATGCCTATTTGCCCCTCTCGCGCGACGTGGCGGGTGCAAACTGACCGACCAAGGGAGAGATGCGATGCAATGGCGGGCCCGCCGCGATCAATTTCGCGCGATACTGAACGGCAGCGGGTGCATTCACCCCGCCTCGACGTTCGACCCGCTGTCGGCGCGCATCGCCGAGCATCTGGGCTATCGAGCTCGGCCTGCTCGCCGGCTCGACCGCGTCGCTGACGGTTCTTGCCGCGCCCGACCTGGTGCTGCTGACGGCCAGCGAATTCGCGCAAGCAGGCCCAGCGGATCAGCCGCGCCATGAGCCTTCCCCTCCTCGTCGATGCCGATCACGGCTATGGCAACGCCTTGAACGTCGCCCGCACCATCGAGGAACTAGCCACGGCCGGTGTCGCGGCGGCGACGATCGAAGACACCGAACTTGCCGCTGCCGTTTGGCGCCAATGGAAAAGCCGGACTGATCTCGCGGGAAGAAGGCATCGGCAAGATGCGCGCCGCGCTCGCGGCCCGGCCCGACCCGACTTTCGCCGTCATCGGCCGCACCAGCGCGCCGATGATTTCCAATATCGACGACACCGTTCGCGGCTCTGCGGCTTACGAGCAAGCAGGCGTCGACGCGCTGTTCATTGTTGGGCTGAAAAGCCTGGCGCAGCTTTCCGCAATAGCGCCGCAACGACATTGCCGCTGATCCTTGGCAATGCCGGCGGCGACCTAGCGGGCGCCGATCTTTCCGCTCACCGCGTGCGAATTTCATCTGCAGGGCCACGCGCCCATCATGGCTGCCGTGCAGGCCGTCTATGACACGATGAAGGCGCTGCGCGAGGGCGCGAAGCCCCGGACCAGATCAAGAATCGTCGCGTCAAGCGAGCTGATGAACACGCTCGCACACGTCGCGCTCAATACGATGAGGCGAAGCGCGATTTCCTGTAGGGCGATGAGGCGAGCGCCAAAGTCACACGGCTAGAGCAGGTAGCGCTTCCGTCGAAGCTCCCGTTCGTCCCCGCGAAAGCGAGGACCCAGGGCCAAATGCCTCGCGGTTTGCGGTCTTGGGCCTGGATTCCGCTTGCACGGGAATGAGCGGAGTTTGCATCCGCAAAACGAGAATGCTCTATTGGGCCGCTATTTGAACTTCTTCGCCAGAGGCGGCGCCGTTGGCCAGCAGGCCGATATCGGCGCCGACCGCCACGAACAGATAGCCCCACTCGATATAGCGGCGGCTTTCCTCCTCGTTGCCGGTCAGGATGCCGGCCGGCTTGCCAAGCGCCTTGAGCCGCTTGACGGCGTCGGCGATTGCGCTTTGCACCTCCGCATGCGCCGGATTGCCGAGATGGCCGAGTGAGGCGGCCAGATCGGACGGCCCGATGAACACACCGTCGACGCCATCGACCTTGGCAATGGCTTCGAGTTGGTCGAGCGCGCTGCGCGTCTCGACCTGCACCAGCACGCAAATGCTCGGCATTGGCCTTGCCGAGATAGCCGGGCACGCGGCCGTAGCGGCTGGCGCGGGCGGCAACCGAAACGCCGCGGATGCCCTGCGGCGGATAGCGGGTGGAAGCGACCGCGCGTTTTGCCTCCTCGGCATTTTGCACATAGGGAAACAGCAGCGTCTGCGCGCCGATATCGAGCGCGCGCTTGGCCAGCACCGCATCGTTCCAGGCCGGGCGGATGATCGGCGTCGCAGTGCCGCGCTGGATCGCTTGCAATTGCCCGACCAGATCGGGAATCTCGTTGGGCGAATGCTCGGTGTCGAGCAGGATCCAGTCGAAGCCGGAATCGGAGATGACCTCGGCCGCGATATTGCTGCACAGGCTCGACCACAAGCCGATCTGCAGTTTTCCGGCGGCGAGCGCGTGCTTGAAGGGGTTGGGCTGAAAGTCCGGCATGATGGCTTCCCTTTTCTTGTCATCGTCCGCGCAGGCGGACGATCCAGTAATCACAGGCACTGCGGATCAAATCTCGAGGCCTGAGGTTACTGGGTCCCCGCTTGCGCGGGGACGACAGGCTAAACGAACTGAATGGCGATGCCGCCGAGCTGGCCGAAATCGGCGTGCAGCGTATCGCCCTTTTGCGCGAACACAACGCGGGTGAACGAGCCGGCGAGCACGATGTGGCCGGGTTCGAGCGCGTGGCCGTGCGGCCCGATCTTGTTGGCGAGCCAGGCGACGCCGAGCGCCGGATGGCCGAGCACGCCGGCGGCAAGTCCGGTCTCCTCGATCTCGGAATTGCGATACATAATGCCGCCGACCCAACGCAGGTCGACATCCATCGGCCCGACCGGGCGCCCGCCGATGGCGATGCCCGCGGCGGCGCCGTTGTCGGCCACCGTGTCGACAATCTTGCGCGGGTCCTGGATGCGCGCATCGACGATCTCGATCGCCGGCACCACGTATTCGGTGGCACGCAATACCTCGGCAAGGCCGACGCCGGGCCCTTGCAGCCGCTTGCCCATGATGAAGGCGAGTTCGACCTCGACGCGCGGCTTGCAGTAATCGGCGTGCTTCACCTTGGCACCGTCGGCGATCATCTGATCGTCGAGGATGTAGCCGTAGTCCGGCTCATCGATCATGGACGAGCGCTGCATCGCCTTGGAGGTCAGGCCCACTTTGTGGCCGATCAGTTTGGCGCCGGCCGCGATCTTGCGGCTCGCGACGATCGGTCGAGATCGCGTAGGAATCCTCGATGGTGATGTCGGGAAAGGTGATGTGGAGCTGGGTCGCCTGTTTGACGGTCGTGTGCGGCGTTGCATCAGGATATCGGCGGCCTTGTTGCGGTCGGCGTCGGAAAGCATGCTGCCCCTCCCCTTTTCTTGCCGGCCCGATCCTGTAGCGGCTCACGCGAGAAAATCAAAGGGCGGGTGCACGTCGCACCTTATGGCGGCGGACGACGCTTGGATGTTGTCCTGGACGCGGTTTTGGACGCGGTTTTCGCCGCACGCTTGGAGGCAGACCTAGAGGCAGGCTTGGCCGCGGGCTTAGCCTCGGCTTTGGCCACGGGTTTAGGCGCCGGCTTGGCGGCGTGCGCCGCCGCATGCATCGACGCGGCATTCTGGCGGCGCTCGCGCCGCTGCTCGATCTTGACGTTGGTGAAACGCAAAACGCGCGCCAGCGGCCGCCGCATCACCGGCACGTCATGGGCGAGCAGCGCCAGCCCGACCGGCAGCATCCACAGGCCGAGACCCGGCAGCACGCTCAGCACGCCGCCGCCGGTGAGCGCGACGCCAGCCGGCACGCGCACCCAGACCGCGCGCGGATGGCGAAGGCGCTTGAGGTTGCGGCCGGCCCAGTCGGGCATATGGCCCTCGAACCGGTCCATCTCCTCGTGGAAATCCGGCTTGCCGCTCTTGCCGCCTGACGCGTCGGGCAAAGCCGCCTCAGTGCTTCAGCTTGGGATCGACCGCAAACTTCGCCTCGGTCTTCTTGGTGATCTCGTCCACCGTCACGTCGGGCGCAAGCTCGGTCAGCACCATGCCGCCGGCCTTGCGGTCGACGGTGAACACGCCGAGATCGGTGATGATCATGTCGACCACGCCGGCGCCGGTGAGCGGCAGGTTGCACTTGTGCAAGAGCTTGGGCTGATCCTTGGCGGTGTGCTCCATGATCACCACCACCTTCTTGACGCCGGCGACCAAGATCCATGGCGCCGCCCATGCCTTTCACCATCTTGCCGGGGATCATCCAATTGGCGAGATCGCCATTCTCGGCCACCTGCATGGCGCCGAGCAGCGCGATGTCGATATGACCGCCGCGGATCATGGCGAAGGAATCCGCCGACGAGAAATAGCTGGTGGTCGGAATTTCGGTCACCGTCTGCTTGCCGGCATTGATGAGGTCGGGATCCTCCTCGCCCTCATAGGGGAACGGGCCGAAGCCGAGCATGCCGTTCTCGCTCTGCAGCTGCACGGTCATGCCGTCGGGAATGTAGTTCGACACCAGCGTCGGGATGCCGATGCCGAGATTGACGTAGAAGCCGTCGCGCAATTCCTTGGCGGCGCGTTCGGCCATCTGCTCGCGGGTCCAAGCCATGGTCAGACCTCCTCTCCGGTTGCGGCGGCGGCCACGCGCTTGCGCACGGTGCGCTGCTCGATGTGCTTGACCGCGTTCGGCACGTGGATGATGCGCTGCACGAATACGCCCGGCGTGACGATGTGGTCGGGGTTGATCTGTCCCGGCTCGAACAGATGCTCGACTTCGGCGACGGTGACTTTGCCGGCCGTCGCCATCATCGGATTGAAGTTGCGCGCGGTCTTCCGGTAGACGAGGTTGCCCTCGGTATCGCCCTGCCAAGCATGCACGATCGAGAGATCGGCGACGATGCCGCGCTCCATGATGTAGCGCTCGCCGTCGAACTCGCGCTCTTCCTTGCCCTTGGCGATGTCGGTGCCGGCGCCGGTGCGGGTATAGAAGGCCGGAATGCCGGCGCCGCCGGCGCGGATGCGCTCGGCGAGCGTCCCTTGCGGATTGAATTCGATCTCCAGTTCGCCGGCGAGGAATTGCTGGGCGAACAACTTGTTCTCGCCCACATAGGACGCGATCATCTTCTTGACCTGACGCGTCTCCAGCAGCAGCCCGAGGCCGGCGCCGTCGACGCCTGCATTGTTGGACACCACCGTCAGGTTTTTCACGCCGGAATCGCGGATGGCGAGGATCAGCGTTTCAGGAATGCCGCACAGGCCGAAACCGCCGGCACAAATCAACATGCCGTCTTTGAGCAGACCGGCGAGCGCCGCACGCGCGTCGGGATAGACTTTCTTCATGCAACTCCACCACTCTCCCGGACAACCAAGGCTTTACATGGACGCCGCAGCCGGCGAAAGGTCAAGCCCGCGCCGACCGGCCGCTTGAATACTAGCGCAGACCCGCGATGTGGGTCACCTGAGCGTTGCGAAAATTCCACGAACACCGCCGGGGCTTTCCCTGGGTTCGGCTTTGCCATAAACCAGCGCGCCATGCCCAATCTCTTGATCCTCACCGAAGTCCAGGAGGCCATGCGGGCCCGCTACAAGGCCATGCTGCTGGAGCGGTTTCCCGGGCAATTGACCATCAACGTGGTCGGCCATCACGACCAGGTCGGCCCCTACATCGCCGACACCGACATCCTGCTGTGCTTTTCGCCGCCCATGGCCGACCATGTGGTGCGCGACGCCAAGAAGCTGAAATGGATCCAGGCACTCGGCACCGGCGTCGACAATATCGTCGACCTGCCCTCGCTCGGCCCGGAGGTGCTGGTCACCAATATCCGCGGCATCCATGGCGCGCCGGTGTCGGAAGCGACCATCGCCTATATGTTGTCGCTTGCCCGCGACCTGCCGCGCACGACCCATGCGCAGGACCGCAGCCAATGGGAGCGCTGGCCGGCGCAACTACTGTCGGGCACGACAGTCGGCATCTTCGGCGTCGGGCTGATCGCGGAATATTTGGCGCCGATCTGCAAGGCTTTCGGCATGACGGTGATCGGCATCACCGGCTCGCCGCGCTCGGCACCCGGCTTCGACCGCATGGTCGGCCGCGACGATCTCGTGAAAGTCGCCGGCGAACATCGATTTCCTCGTCGCGCTGGCGCCGCTCAGCGCGGAGACGCGCGGCATCATCGGCGAGAAGGTGTTCGCCGCTATGAAGCCTTCGGCCTTCCTGATCAATGTTGCGCGCGGCGGCGTGGTCGACGAGCCGGCTTTGCTGACGGCGCTCAATAGCGGCAAGATCGCCGGCGCCGCGCTCGATGTGTTCTCGCAGGAGCCGCTGCCCTCCGACAATCCGCTGTGGAAGGCCAAGAACATCGCCATCTTCTCGCATCTCGGCGGCTATTCGCACGGCTACGAGGACCGCGCCATGCCGACAATCGCCGGAAACATGGAATGTTTTCTTTCCGGCGATCTAAGAAAGATGATCAATATCGTGCGCAAGCCCGCATCCTGGGAGTGAAAATTATGGCCTTGTCCGAACGCCTGAACACGCCGATCTCCACCGCCGAACTGGAGCGCCGCTGGAAGGCGGTGCGCGATGCGATGGCGCGCGAAAAAATCGACGTGCTGCTGATGCAGAACAACAACGACCACATGGGCGGCTACGTCAAATATTTCACCGACATGCCGGCGACCAACGGCTATCCCAACACGGTGGTATTTCCGCGCGACGACGAGATGACCGTGGTGTGCCAGGGCCCGTTCGGCGGCGGCGAGACCACCGCGCAAGGCGACGGCAAATGGCGCGGCGTGAAAAGCATCCTGACCACGCCGAGCTATGCCTCGTGCTATTACACCAATGACTACGATCCCGCGCTCGCCGCCAAAGCGCTGATGCCTTTCGCCAATGGCACGATCGGCGTGCTCGGCACCTATCAGACTGTCTTACGCGACTGCTCGACACCATTAAACGCGCTTTCCCAGCCGCGCGCTTCGTCGATGCCTCCGACATGGTCGACAAGATCAAGGTCATCAAGAGCACGGAAGAGATGGAACTGGTGAAACGCGCGGCGCTGATGCAGGACGGCGCCATGGCTGCCGCTTTCGCCGCGGTGAAACCCGGCATGCGCGACACCGAAGTGGCGGCGATCGCGCAAGCATACAGCGTCGCGCATGGCAGCGAGAACGGCATCTATCTCTGCGCCTCGATGCCGCTCGGCCAGCCGTCAAAATTCGCCAACAAGCATCTGCAGAACCGCGTCATCCAGAAGGGCGACCAGATCGCGCTGCTGGTCGAGGACAACGGGCCGGGCGGCATGTACACCGAGCTTGGCCGTTCCTGCGTGGTCGGCGCCAAGGTGCCGCAGGCGATGAAGGACGAACTCGACTTCTGCAAAGCCTCGCGCAAGCTCACACTCGACCTGCTCAAGCCGGGTGCGTCCTGCAAGGACATCTGGGACGCCTTCAACGACTTCATGCGCAAGAACGGCCGGCCGGAAGAAGCGCGGCTCTATTGCCATGGCCAAGGCTACGATCTGGTCGAGCGGCCGCTCATCCGCAACGACGAGCCGATGCCGCATCGAAAAGGACATGAACATCGTCGTGCACCCGACCTATATCCACGGCGGCTATCTGAACTGGCTGTGCGACAATTACCTGATCGGCGGCAACGGGCCCGGCGACCGGCTGCATCAGTTTCCGGAAGAAGTCGTCGAGGTCGGCTGAGGTCGTCCCATGCCGGACATCAAAATCGTCAATCCCGACGCGCTCGGCAAACCGCTCGGGCAATACTCGCATCTTACGCGCGTGAAGGCGTCCGAATTCGTCTTCATCGCCGGCCAAGTCGGCGTCGACAAAGACGGCAAGGTCGTCAGCGACGATTTCGACGCCCAGTGCGTGCAGACCTTTGCCAACATCGAGGCCGCGCTGAAATCGGTCGGCGCCGGCTGGGGCAATATCGTGCAGTTCACCACCTATCTGGTGCACTCGCAGGATATCCCGAAATTCATGGCCTACCGGCTGCGCGAATTTCCCAAGATGTTCGCCAACGGCGCCTATCCGCCCAACACGCTCCTGATGATCGACCGGCTGGTGCAGGAGCCGCTGCTGGTCGAGGTGCAAGCGGTGGCAGCGCTGTAGAACACGGAGACCGAGCGTCAGCTCTTCGGCTTATCGATCAGGCTCACATGCGCAGCGACCACGCGCCAGCCCTCCTCGAATTTCACCCAGGTCTGCATCTGCCGGCCGATCTTGCCGGGCGCCGAGGGGCGCTCGTAAAGCGTCGCCGCCACCGCGAACTCGCGGCCGAATGTCGTGATCACCGTGCGCGACAGCGTGCGGCCGAGCGCCACCGGCGAGCGGGCGGCGCGGAAGGCTCTTGATCTCACCATAGCCGTAAAGGATTTCGCCGGCGCCATAGCGGATGGTGCGCGGATCGTCGCGGAACAGCGCGTTGAGCGCCGGTACATCATTCGACACCAGCGCCTTCTCATAGCGCTCGAAGCATTCCCGCACCTCGGCCACGACCTCCGGCAGGTCGATCTCCATGCGTCTTCTCCCTAAAGCAGCGGCTTGGGCGCCGCGACGGCGCCCGCCTGCTCAAGCGCATAGGCGATGCGCAAGGCGACGTCCTCGCGCCAGGGCGCCGCTATGATTTGCACGCCGATCGGTAGCGGCTTCAGCGGCACCGGTACCGCCACCACCGGCAGGCCGATGAAGGAGATCGGCTGGGTATAGATGCCGACATTGGGCCGTACCGGCATTTCGACGCCGTCGATAACGAACGTCTGCTGGCCGATCTTCGGCGCCGTGCAAGGCGTCGCCGGCGCAAGGATCGCGTCGTAGCGCTCGAACAGTCTCAGCACTTGCTCGCGATACCAGCGGCGGAAGATTTGTGCCTTGTTGACCAGCGTGGCCGGCACCATGGCGCCGGCGATCAGTCGGTCGCGCACCGCCGGATCGAAATCGGCAGCTTGCGTGCGCAGTCGATCGAGATGCAAGCTGCGCGCCTTCGGTCGTGGTGATGACGTAAGCCGCGGCGCGGGCGCGCGCGGCTTCGGGGATTTCGACTTCGTCTTTAACGCCGGCCGCCGCAGCGGCAAGCCCGAGCGCTTCGAGCGCTTCCGGAAAGGCACCCTTCTGGAAATAGCCGCCGGCAACGGCGATACGCAGACCCTCAAGCCCGCGCGCGAGCAATGGCGTCGCCGGCTCCGGCGCGCGATCGGTGCAGGCCGCATCGTCGGCATCGGGCCCCTGCATCGCGTCGTAACTCGCTGCCAGATCGCGCACCGTGCGCGCGAACGGCCCGAGATGGTCGAGGCTCGCCACGAATGGAAACGAGCGCGCGCGGGTGAGCCGCCCGTAAGTCGGCTTCAGCCCGAAAATGCCGCACAGCGAGGACGGCACCCGGATCGAGCCATTGGTGTCGGAGCCGAGCGCGAGCGGCACCATACAGCCGCCGACCGCGCTACCCGAGCCGCCGGAGGAGCCACCTGACATGCGCGAAATATCATGCGGATTGCGCGATGGGCCATCGTGCACGTTCTCGCCCGTAAAGTCGTAAGCGTATTCGCCCATGTTGAGCGCGCCGACCAACACCGCGCCGGCCGCTTCCAGGCGCTCGATCAGGGCCGCGTCACGCGCAGCCTTCGGGTGCGCGCGGTTGATCTTGGAGCCGGCGACCGTGGCGAGCCCTGCGATATCGAACAGATTCTTGACCGCGAAGGGCACACCGGCGAGCGGCTTTTTCTTGCCGCCAGCATCGAGCGCGCGCGCCTTGGCACGGGCGCGCTCGGCGGTCACAGCGGTGAAGGCGTTGAGGACCGGATTGAGCTCCTCAATGCGCGCGAGCGCTGCATCGATCACGGCAGCCGCCGTCGTCTTGCCCGTATTGACCGCTTGCGCGATCTCAGCGCCGCTTGCCAATGTGGTGTCGAGAGCCATCGCGTCAGGCCTTGAATACCGGCGCAGGCTCGGCCTCGTCCGGCAGCGAGAAGTCGGCAACGAAGTTCGCGTGCTTGAGCGTGACCGCGAGATTGGCCTTGATCGCGCCCTGCCATTCCGGTTTCAGCGGCAGGTCGAGCACGGCCGCAGCGGCGGTGATGAAGTCATCGAGGGGATCGGGGCTTGGCATCAGCGAATGTCCTTGTAATACGGCAAGTGATGCAAGTTTTCTGCCAAGAGCGGCAGGGTTTTCGTCGCTGCGCCCTACTCCACGAACACCGCGCTGCGCCGCTCGCTGGCATATTTCACCAGCGCCAGAAAGCGATAAAGCCCGTGCACGAATTTGCCATAGGGCAGGCTCAGGAACAGGCCGAGCACCACGCCGAGATGAATGGCGAGCAGGATACCCATGCCGCCGGTGTCGCGGAAGATCATCAGCAGGAAACCGGTCAGGCTGGTGAGGAACAGCATCACGATGAAGGCGGTGTCCATGCCCTTGTGCGCGCCGTCCACCAGAATGGGATCGCGCCTGAGTGACAGCATGAACAGACCGGCCGGGCCGACCAGCAGCCCGATGCCGCCGAGAATGCCGAGCACCACTGGCAGGCTGGTGAAGGCATAGGGCGCGTGCCAGCCGAACAGGTAATGATAGAGCGTGGCGACCGAGGTGGCGGCAAAACACAACAGGAAGCCATAGAAGGTGAGATGGTGATAGACGCGGCGCGCCGGCGACGGCGTGTCGTCCTCGCTGGTGCAGCCGCCGCCCCCGCCGTGCAGATTGGTGAGATGAGCCGTGTCGGCGACCGCATGCCAGAACGAAGCCGCGCCAGCGCGCGGTCCGTCGCCGTTGATGTCGCGCCAGAAGGCGCGCAGGCTGAACCAGAACGCGGCGATGGCGTAGAGCGCGACGGCGCCGAACAGCGCGATCATCGTGACGTGCGGCATCAATTTGTAGAAGTTGCCGGCTTGCGCCGACCACAGCACGGCTGGATCCTCGAACACGACAAAACCGATGATGAAGGCGGCGGTGCTCGCCGCCGCCAGCAACGTGACGACCAAGCCGTTGCGCTCGAAGGCGGCCGACAGCGCCTTGGGCCAGGCATAGTCCGCGTAGCTCTCATTGCGCAGCTTGGCGAGCGTCGCCGGAATATTGACGCTGAACTCGTGCGGCGGTGAATACTGGCAGTCGGGATAGCAGGCGCCGCACTGGTGACAGAGATTGGCGAGATAAGTGAGATCGCCGGCGCCGAAGGTGCGCCGCATCTCCATCGCCGGGAATACAGCGCACAGCCCTTCGCAATAGCGGCAGGCATTGCAGATGGTCATCAGCCGGTCGGCTTCGCGCAGCGCTTCAGTTTGATGCATGCGAGGCCGCTCCCTGCCCGGCGAGCCGCCCGAACACCGCGCCGATGGTCATGCCGATGCCAGCGAGATAGCCCTTGCCCAGCACATTGCCGGCCATGATCTCGCCGGCCGCGAACATGTTGCCCGACGGCGCACCGCCCTTGAGCAACATGCGCGACTCCTCGTTCACGCGCACGCCGAGATAGGTAAAGGTGATGCCGGGGCGCAGCGGATAGCCGTAGTAAGGCGCCGTGTCGAGCTTGCGCGCCCAATGCGACTTCGGCGGCGTCAGGCCTTCGGTGCGGCAGCCGTCGAGCTGGGTGTGATCGAAGGTGCCGGGCCGCACGGCGGCGTTGAAGTCCGCAACGGTTTTCTCCAGCGCCGCCGGATCGAGTTTCAATTTCACCGCCAGCTCGCCGATGCTCGCCGCCTCGATCGCCGGAAAGATCGATGGCATGAACATGCGAATGGATTTGGCATCGATGATCGAATAAGCGATCTGGTCCGGCTGCTGCGCGACCAGCCTTCCCCAGATGGCGTAGCGCTTCGGCCAGGTGTCCTCGCCCTCGTCGTAAAAGCGCTGCGCGTCGCGATTGACCATGATGCCGAACACGACGCTGTCGAGACGGGTGGCGATGCCGCCGTCGAATTTGGGCGCACGCGCGTCGATGGCGACGGCATGGCACTGCGTTGGATCGCCGACCGCCATCACATCGGCATCGAGCAGCATGCGCAGCACGTCGCCGCGGTTGTAAGGCGTGCCGCGGATGAGGAAATTATCGGCGGTCGCGCCCCAATATTGCTTCAGCCATTCGATGTTGGCCTCAAAGCCGCCGGCGGCAGCGACCAGCGCCTTGCCGCGGATCGGTACTTGGCGTGCCCTCGCGCTTGACCACCGCCGAGATGAAAAAGCCGTCGGCGATGTTGAGCCCGATGACCGGCGAATTATAGATCACGGTGACGCCGAGCGCCTCGGCGCGGCGGTAGAGCGAATTGAGCATGCCGCGGCCGCCGCCGAGGAAGAAAGCATTGGTCTTGCCGAGGCTCAGTGTGCCGCCGAGCGGCGGCTGGAAGCGCACGCCCTGCTCATCCATGAATCCGATCAGCTCGGTCGAGCGCTTGATGGTGAGTTCGGCCAGCACCTTATCGGTTTGTCCGCCGGTGACGCGATAGAGGTCATCGAGGAACTCGTCCTGCGCGTAAGGCCCGGTCATGGTCGGCGCGGTACCGTCATGCGAGCAGCGCAGGTTGCGCGTATGGCGCGTGTTGCCGCCGCGATAGAACTGCGGCGCGCCCTCGACCACGATCACCCGGCAGCCGGCGCGCGCGGCGGTGATGGCTGAGCAGAGCGCGGCATTGCCGCCGCCCAGCACCACAACGTCAAAGGGTTCATGGAAATCGATCGCCGGCATCGCCCGTTTCGCAGCCGCAGTCCGCGTGTTATTCCAGCGCCACTCAATGCCTTGCTTCGAAGGGGCTGGCAATGGCTGGTTTTCCGCCGCCGAAATCCTGCGACAGCCACGTGCATGTGATCGGTCCGAAGGGCCGTTTTCCGCTGGCGCCGGGGCACCGCTATACGCCGAAGGATGCGCTCGCCGCCGAGCTTGCCGCCATGCTCGGCCGGCTCGGGCTGCAACGAGTGGTGCTGGTGCAGCCGAGCTTCTACGGCACCGACAATGCCTGCATGCTGGATTGCATGGCGCAGATGCCCGGCTCGCGTGGCGTGGCGGTGCTGGCGCCGGAGACGCCCACGGCGGAACTCGATGCGCTGCATACGCGGGGCGTGCGCGGCTTGCGGGTGAATATTGCCACGGCTGGCGGCGCGCCGATTGATACGATCAAAGCCGGAATCGCGGCCGCCGCGCGGCTCTGTGAGCGGCATGGCTGGCATGTGCAGGTGTTCGTTGGAGCGGACACGATTGAACCGCTGGCGCCGTTCCTCAGATCGCTGCCGGTCGACACCATGTTCGATCATTTCGGCCTGATCGCGCCGGGGACCAACGGCGGACCGCTGCGTGCGTTGTGCGGACTGCTGGAGAGCGGCAAGGCTTGGGTGAAGATCTCCGGTGCCTACCGTATCGCCGCCGACCCCAACGATGTCCGCATCGGCCCGCTCGCCAAGGCGCTATGCAAGGCAAATCCGGAACGCATTGTGTGGGGCTCGGATTGGCCGCATACCCCGCCGCACGATCTGCACACCGGCGGCAGCGAGGTGGAATTGCCGTTCCAGGATATCGACACGCGCGGGTTGCTCGATCTCGTGCCGACATGGCTGGAAGACGACGCGCTGGTGCACCGTGTTCTCGTCGACAACCCGGCGCGGCTTTACGATTTCTGAATTGCCGCCGCGACTTTCACGCCGAATGCGTCCGTGCCGAGCTTGCCGCCCATGTCGGGCGTGCGCGTGGCCGGATCGGCGATTGTTGTGTCAAGCGCCTTCTCGATCGCCTGCGCGGCGCGCGTGAGCTTGTCATCGTTGCGCCGCTCGCCGAGCCACGCCAGCAGCATCGCGGCCGAGCCGATCAGCGAGGATGGATTGGCGATATTCTTGCCGGCGATATCGGGCGCCGAGCCGTGCTGGGCCTGCGCCACCGCATGTTCGGCCCCGGCATTGAGCGAGGCGGCCAGACCCAGGCTGCCAGCAATCTCGCTCGCCTCATCGGAGAGAATATCGCCATACATGTTGGTGGTGACCACCACGTCGAACTGCGATGCGTCGCGCACGAGCAGTGCCGCCATGGCATCGATGATGCGCTCTTCATAGGCGACCTGCGGATAGCGCGCCGCCACCGCACGCACGCATTCAAGATAGAGTCCGTCGGAGACGCGCAGCACATTGGCCTTGTGCACGGCCGTGACGTTTCTTGCGCCGCTGCATGGCAAGCTTGAAGGCGGCCTCGGCAATGCGGATCGAGCCCTCGCGCGTGATCTTGCGCACGGCGAGCGCGAGATCGGGCGTCGGCATGAACTCACCGGAACCGAGATGCATCGAGCGGTCGGCGTAAAAGCCTTCCGTGTTCTCGCGCACGATCACCAGATCGACCGGCTTGCCGCAGCGCGGCGGAAAGCCAGGACGCGAGCGCGCCGGGCGGATATTGGCGTAGAGATCGAGCCGCTTGCGCAGCTCACCTGACGGGTTGTGCCCGCCTTGCGCAATGGGCGGATACTCATTGTGCGAGACCGGACCGAGCAGTACGCCGTGCGCGGCCACAGCCTTTTCAAATACTGCAAGGGGGAACGTGGTTCCTGCCGCGCGGTGCGCTGCCCAGCCGATTTCGGCGGTCTCGAAGGTCAGGCCCAACGCGAATTTTTGGTCTGCGGCCCGCAGCACGGCAAGTGTCGCCGCGCCGATCTCCGGCCCGATGCCGTCGCCTTCCAGCACCAGAATGTTGAGGGCACTGCTGTTCTTCGTCGTCATGTTCACCTCTGCCGCTACCTCGCGTCGGCTATATAGACCGATTGTTCGCGCGCGACCATGTAAGCGCTCAGGTTTGCGTGCCTGCAACCATTTGCCCCAGACATAATCCGTCGTAAGCTATGCCGGATTGGCATAGGTCGAAAGTGAGCGGTCATGGAGCTGAAAGAGTTGCGCAACTTCATGCGCGTCGCCCGCGCCGGCAGTGTCAGCCGCGCGGCGGAAGAATTGCGCCTGGCGCAACCGGCGCTCAGCCGCCAGATCAGGAAGCTAGAGCATGAGCTCGGCGTTTCGCTGTTCGCGCGCCATGGCCGCGGCGTGCGCTTGAGCACGGCCGGCTCGGTGCTGCTCGAACGCGCCGAGGCGATCACCCATTTGGTTCACCAGACCAGCGAGGAAATCAAGGAAGACCGCTCGCCGCAACGCGGCCGCATCATGCTCGGCGTGCCGCCGGCGGCGGGACGGCTGCTCATTCCGCCCTTTGCGGAGCGGTTTCAGAAACTATGGCCGCAGACCACGCTGCACATGCGCGAGGGCGTCGCCAGTTCGCTGCAGGAATGGCTGATCGAAAAGCGGCTCGATATCGCCATGCTGCATAACCCGCCACATCTGGAAGCGTTGAATATCAGCCCGCTTTTGACCGAACGCATGTGGGTCATTGGCCCCTCGGCGCATCGCATCAAGACCGACAAGCCGCGCGCGAGCTATCGCGTCCGCGACCTTGCCGAACTGCCGCTGATCCTGCCGAATATGGCGCATGCCAACCGGCGGCTGGTCGAGAACGCGGCGGTCGAGCACGGCGTGCGCCTGCGCATCAAGATCGAAGCCGACAGCGTCGCGTTTGCCAAGGCATTGGTGGAAACCGGCCTCGGCTATACTATCCTGACCTACGCGGCGGTGCAGGACGAATTGGAGCAAGGCAAGCTCACGATCTATCCGATCGTGCGCCCGACCATCTCGACCAAGGTCACCATCGTCACGCTCAGGGACAAACAACTGCCCAAGCTCACGCAGGATGCCAGCGTGCTGCTGCACGACGTTTGCCGTTCGCTGGTGCGCAGCAAGCAATGGGCGGGAGCGCAGCTATCCTGAGCGAGCATTGGTTCGCGTTTGAGCGTCCGAGGTTCTATGCCGAGATAGTATTGCTTGAGTTGGCGTTACCCATTGCGGCTTGCGCCGGATGGAACTACCGTTGCCGGCATAAAAACGATCAAATTGGGAGGAAGTCTCATGCCGCGACTTATCGCTCGTCTTTGCTTGGCCGCATCGGCCGCCGCGTTTTGCTTCGGGCTTGGCTCGAGCGCGCAAGCGGAGACGCTGAAATGGATCACATTCAAGCCGCAGGCTGCCGGCGACGCGCAGTCGATCAGCACGCAGTGGTTCGTCGACGAGTTCAAAAAGCGCACCGGCGGCAAAAGCAATATCCAGATGTTCTGGGGCGGCAGTGTCGCCAAGTCCAAGGAAATTCCGGATGCGCTTTCCGGCGGCGCCGGTGACATCGGCGACATCATCACTCCCTATTTCCCCGACAAGTTCCCGCTCAACAACGCGGTCGGCTATTTCATTCCGCAGCCGCACTCGACCATCGAGATCGCCGAGCTGTTGCAATACTGGCACCGGCAATATCCGCAGTTCGACCAGGAGCTGTCGAAGTATAATCTCAAGGTCATCGGCTTCCGGCCTTTGGAGAAATACGGCCTGATCTGCACCAAGCCGATCAAGTCGATCGCCGATCTCAAGGGCAAACGCATCCGCACCTACGGCTTCGCCTACCCGGCACTGGTGCACGCGCTGGGCGGCACCCCGGTGTCGATGACCTCGTCGGACGGCTACCAGGCGCTGCAACGCGGCATCCTCGACTGCTCGCCGATCGGCCCGTCGCTGGCGCATGGTTGGAAATATGACGAGGTGGCGAAGTACTACATCGATGTTCCGATCGGCGCCTCGTTCGGCCACATGATCGCCATGAATCTGAAGAGCTACAACGCGCTCGATCCGCAGACCAAGTCGATCATCGACGGGCTCGGCCGCGAATACGCCATGCGCTACACGGTCACCCTCGACGTTCTGACCCAGAAGATCCTGGCGGACTGGAAGAAGAAGGGCGTGACCGTCACCAAGCTGTCGGCGGACTCGTTCGACGCGGCGCGCAAGGATGCGGGCGTGCAGGCGGTACGCCAGAAGTGGGTCGAGAAGGCCAAGGCCGCCGGGCTGACGGCCGAACAGGCCCAGGATATCGTGGACGAGATCGAGAGCCGCTGATCCGCCACCATCGGTCATTGTGAGATGCCCGGCGCATGACGCGCCGGGCATCGAGCGATGACAAGAGCGGGCGCAACCAGCCGAGAGCCGCTGCGATGAACGCCTTCCAGCGCGTGTACCGGGTCTATGGCCGCCTGCTGCGCGGCTTCGGCCTGATTTCGGAGGTCGCCACCTTCGTCATGATGGTGCTAGTGGTGGCGAACGTCCTCGGCCGCTATCTGTTCAACAAGCCGCTGACCGGCACCCTGGAATTCACCGAATCGCTCCTGGTGCTGATCATCTTTCTCTCGGTGGCGCTCACCCAATATGACGGCGGGCACATCCGGGTGAACCTGATCACCCGCCGCTTGCCGCGGACTTACGCGCGCGCGCTCACCGTGATTGCCATGCTATGCGGCGCCGCCTTCTTCACCTGGTGCGGCTATGCCGCCTGGATCTTCGCCGCGCAGTCCTATTCGTTCAACGAACAGGAATGGGGCGAGGTGGTGTTCCCACTCTGGCCGATGAAGTTCGTGGTGTTCTTCGGCATTGCCCTGCTCGCCATCCAGTTCCTGCTCGACGCCGTAGCCGAAACGATGATGCCGATCGCAGCCGACGATGAGCGCTCCATGGAGCACATCTGATGGCCTCGCTCGAGATCGGCCTCATCGGCACCATCGCGCTGTTCGCCGCCATCCTGATGGGCGTCAACGTGATGGTCGCGCTCGGCGCGGTCGGCGTGCTCGGCCTCACTGCCGTGGTCGGTTTTCATGCCGCCACGTCGATGCTCTCCACCGTGTTCTTCGAGACCACGCATTCTTTTCATTTCAGCGTCATTCCGCTGTTCCTGCTGATGGGTTATTTCGCCATGCGCGCGGGGCTGGGCGAGGACTTGTTCGACGCCGCCCACAAATGGTTCGGCCGGCTGCCCGGGGGGCTGGCGATCTCCACCACACTGGGCGCCGCCGCTTTCGGTGCTGCCTCCGGCTCTTCCATCGGCACCGCCACCGTGTTCACCAAGCTGGCGCTGCCGCAGATGCTCGACCGCGGCTACAACAAGCGGCTGGCCTCCGCCTCCATCGCCATCGCCGGCACGCTGGCGGTGATGATCCCACCCTCGGCGGTGATGGTGATCTTCGGCATCCTCACCGATTCCTCGATCGGCGCGCTGCTGATCGCCGGCGTTATTCCCGGCTTCGTGTTCGCGCTGGTGCTGTGCGGCGCCACCCTGCTGACTGTGTTCCGCCACCCCGACTATGCACCGCGCTCGACTGAGCAATTCACGCTGCGGGAGAAGCTCTACTCGCTCCGCCTCGCCGGACCGCTGATCCTGGTGATCGCCAGCATCATCTTCGGTCTTTATCTCGGCGTGTTCACGCCGACCGAAGCCGGCGGCGCGGGCGCGGCGGTGACGTTGGTGCTGGC
Organism: uncultured Alphaproteobacteria bacterium; assembly: GCA_963761245.1. GTDB lineage: Bacteria > Pseudomonadota > Alphaproteobacteria > Rhizobiales > Xanthobacteraceae > Pseudolabrys. The sequence continues at coordinate 109,639 of CAVXGN010000037.1, forward strand.
GCTGATCCGTCAGCGCGGCTGGCGCACGCTCGGGCTCTTGGAGATCCTGCGCGAGACGGTGAAGACCTCGGCCATGATCTTTGCCATCATCATCTGCGCGCTGATCTTCTCGCGCTTCCTGGCGCTTTCAGGGGTCGCCAATACGCTGGGCGATTTCCTCACCACGCTCAACGTCAATCGCTGGGCGATCGTGTTGATCATCGTGGTGATCTATCTCGTGTTCGGCATGATGATGGACGCGCCGGCGCTGCTCGCCATCACGCTGCCAATCACCCATCCGGTGATGATGAAGCTCGGCTTCGATCCGGTGTGGTTCGGCGTGTTCGTGGTGCTGCTGGTGGAGATCGGCGCGGTGACGCCACCGGTCGGCGTCAACTGCTTCGTCGTGCAGGCGACATCCGAGGGACGCGTCGAGCTCGAGGATGTATTCATGGGGCTGATCCCATATGTGCTCGCCGGCTTTTTCATGCTGTTCCTGCTCTGTGTTTTCCCGCAACTGGCGCTCTATCTGCCGCAGAACATGCATTGAGCATGGCCGGACACAGCGAAAATTTCGTTCTACGCTCGACGGTGACCTCGCCGTTCGGCCGCAAGGTGCGCATGGCGATTGATGTGCTCGGCTTGAGCGACCGGGTCATGCTGGTGCCGGCCGATACGCTCGATGAGAACGACACGCTGCGGCAGCAGAATCCGCTCGGCAAAATGCCTTGCTTGCTGCTCGGCGACGGCACGTCGATCTACGACAGCGGTGTTATCGTCGAATACTTGCAGGAGGTGGCGGGCAGCGACCGGCTAATTCGGACCCGCGGTCTGCCGCGTTACAAGGCCCTGACGCTCGCGCGGCTCGCCGACGGCATCACGGATGCCTCGATCCTGGTCGTATATGATGACCGCTTCCGCCCCGATCTGCCGCCGGCCGAGCTCTGGCTCGCGCATCAGCGCGGCAAGATCACGCGCGGGCTTGCCGCCTTCGAGGCGAAGCCGCCCGCTGCCGACAAGACCGATATCGTGTCCATAGGACTCTCTTGCGCGCTCGGTTATCTCGACTGGCGCAAGCCGGTCGACTGGCGCCCTTCTTATCCCGGCCTGGTCGAATGGCTGAGCCGGTTCGCCGCGCATGAGCCGGCCTTTGAGCGCACGCGCGCACCGAACTCGTGAAAGAAGCCAAATGTCATCGACCCAGCAATCCGCCGACACGCCTGTCTCGCCGCCAACTTATATGGCCTCGCCCAGCAAGCCGAAACTGAAGCTGCCGCCGGGCGCCTGCGACGCCCATGTGCATGTCATGGGACCCGCCAGCCGCTTTCCCTTCGCCAACGTCAATCTCACCAAATCGGATGCGCCGAAGGAGAATCTGTTCGCGCTGCATGCGTTTCTGGGCATCGAGCATTGCGTAATCGTGCACACTACCAGCCACGGCTATGATAATTCCGCGACGGCCGATGCGCTTGCCGCCAAGGGCGGCGCCTATCGCGGCGTGGCGCTGGTGCCGACGACAATTGCCGACGCCGAGCTCAAGCGCCTCGATGCCGCCGGCTTCTGCGGCGCGCGCTTCCATTACATGCCGCATATCGAGAAAGGTGCGTCGATCGAGGACGTAGTGGAGTTCGCCAAGCGGTTGGCAGAGCTCGACTGGCATCTGCAAATCCACATGGATGCAAGCTTGATCGCGGAGCTCAGCCCCACGATCCGCCGCTCGCCGGTGCCGGTGGTGATCGATCACATGGGCCGGATCGACGCCGCGCTTGGGATCGAGCAGCCCGGCTTCCGCGCCTTGCTGGCGCTCATGCAGGATAAAAACGTCTGGGTGAAAGTGAGCGGGTCAGACCGCGCCAGCCGGCAAGGGCCGCCCTATGCCGATGCGGTACCGTTCGCGCGCAAGCTGGTCGCGGAATTCGGCGACCGCTGCGTCTGGGGTACGGACTGGCCGCATCCCAACCATGCGCCGCCGATCCCCGATGATGGCGTACTGGTGGATATTTTGGCCGAGATCGCGCCGAGCGAAGCGGCGCGCCAGGCGCTGCTGGTCGACAATCCGCAGCGCTTCTATCGCTTCGCACCGGCAAAACGCGCAGGAGGCGTAGCATGAGCGGACGCTTGCAGGATCGCATCGCCATCGTCACCGGCGCCGGCTGCGTCGGGCCAGGCTGGGGCAACGGCCGCGCGACCGCGCGTGCGCTTCGCCGAGGAAGGCGCCAAGATTTTCGCCGTCGACCGCAATCTCGATGGCATCGCCGAAACCGTCGAGCGCGTGAAAGCGGTAGGCGGCGAGATCGACGTTGCAGCAATGCGACGTCACCGACAGCGGCTCGGTCGTCGCCATGGCAAGGGCTGCCCGACTCGCTTCGGCCGCATCGATATCTTGGTGAACAATGTCGGCGGTTCCGCGCACGGCGGGCCGGTGGAGATGACCGAAGAGGTCTGGGACGCGCAGGTCGACTTCAACCTCAAGAGCGTGTTCCTTACCCTGAAGCACGTGCTGCCGGTGATGGAGAAACAGAGGTCGGGCGCGATCGTGAACGTGGCCTCGGCCTCCGGCATCCGCTTCACCGGCGCCTTCCAGGTCGGCTATGCGGCGACCAAGGCCGGCGTGATCCAACTCTCGCGCGTGGTGGCGGTGCAATATGCCGCCAAGGGCATCCGCGTGAACACGGTCATTCCGGGGCAATTGCATACGCCGATGGTGGAAGCCCGCCTCGCCAAGCAGCGCGCCGGCGGCGACGTCGAGGCGCTGCTCGCCTCGCGGCAAAAACGCATCCCGATCGGCTTCATGGGCGACGGCCGCGACACCGCCAATGCCGCCCTGTTCCTCGCGTCCGACGAGGCGCGCTTCATCACCGGCACCGAGATCGTGGTTGATGGCGGGATGACGGTCAGGTGCGACTAGCTACTTGTTCAGCCACCGCCGCGCCCAGCCCATCAGCCCCTGCGGCAGGAAGATGATCATCACGATAAAGACGACGCCGAGCGGGATAAGATAAGGGAACTGGTCGCCAAAGATGCGCGACAGTAATTCACGTAACAACTGGAAGAATCCGGCGCCGACGATCGGTCCAACCAAGGTGCCGATGCCGCCCATGACGTTGAAGATCACGGTGTCGCCGGAGGTGAGGAAGTAGACGAAATCGGGCGCCGCGAATTCGTTCTGGATCGCATAAAGCACGCCGGCGAGCCCGGCGAACAGCCCGGATAGCATCACCGAGACGATCTTATAGCGCTCGACCGGATAGCCGATGGCGCGCGTGCGCGCCTCGTTCTCGCGGATCGACTGCAGCACCATGCCGAACGGCGATTGCGTCACGCGGCGCAGGATCAGGTAGGACGCCGTCACCACGGCCAATACAAACCAGTGGATCATCGACGTGGTGAAAGATATGTCGACCAGGAAGGGTATCGTGAAATTCGGGCGGGTGAAGATCAGGCCGTTCTCGCCGCCGGTGACCGCCGTCCAGGTGAAAATGATCACGTAGAAGATCTGGCTGAAGATCAGCGTGGTGATGGCGAAATAGATGTCGCGCAGGCGGGTGGAGAAATAGGCGACGAACAGCGCGGCGACGGCCGCACCCGCGAGCCCGAACAGGATGGCGAGCCAGAGATTGGGCGGGCTCACGATCAACAGCGCGGCCGCCGCGCCATACATGCCGAGCCCGAAAAAGGCCGAGTGCCCGAACGAGATCATGCCGGTGTAGCCGATCAACAGATCGGACGACATCGCCAGCAAACCCCAGATCAGAACCTCGGTCAGGAAGCGGCGCCAGAACTCCGGCAATACCAGCGGCGCCACGATCAAGACCGCCATCACCACGCAAAAGCCGATCCAGTAAACGGCGTTGTGGCTCAACTTCGGCTTGTTGAGCGGCATCGGTTTATCGAGCGGCGCGGTTGTCATTTCGGTGTCGGTACGAACAGGCCGGTGGGACGGAACAGAAGCGTCAGGATCAGCACGACGAAGGAGACGATCACCGCCTGCGACGGGTCGACCCAGATCGCCGCATAGGCCTCAAGCAGGCTGATGAAGATGGCCGCGGCGATCGAGCCGCCGAGATTGCCCATGCCGCCGACCACCACCACGATGAAGGCCTTGAGCACCCAATCGAGACCCATGGTGTGATTGACGCCGACCAGCGGGGCAAACAGCACGCCGCTCGCCGCCGCCATGCCGGCGCCGATAGCGAACACGCCGGTGTAGACCCAGGGCACCGGGATGCCCATGGCCTGCGCCATCACGCGGTCTTGCGTGGTGGCGCGGATCCAGACGCCGTACTTGCCGTATTTGAGGAACAGGTAGAAGCCGCCGATGATGGCGGCCGACAGGCCGGCGATCAACAGCCGGTACCAGGGATAGGTCAGATAAAACAGCTGGAAGTGGCTGGTGATCGGCTCCGAAATCTTGCGCGCCACCGGACCGAACTGCCAGAGCGCGTAGTTCTGCAACACCAGCGAGATGCCGAAAGTGGCCAGAATCGTGTTCAACGGATCGCGCCCAATCAATGGGCGCAGCGTCACGATCTGCAGCACCGCGCCAAGAAAGGCGACGATCAGCGAGGAGAGGATCAACGCCAGCCAGAAATTTCCGGTGGTCGCGAATACGACGACGCCGACATAGGCTCCGAGCATGAACAACTCGCCGTGCGCGAAGTTCACCACATCCATGATGCCGAAAATAAGTGTCAGCCCGGAGGCAACCAGCGCCAGGATCATGCCGGTGACGATGCCGTTGATGGTCTGGATCAACAGCAGCTCGAACGGAAAGTTCTGAAAAAAATGAGCCACAGCGTCCATCGCTCATACCCCGAGATACTGCTTGATGACTGCGTGGTTCACGTCGATTTCGGATGCCGCACACTGGTGGCGCACGCTGCCCTTCTCCATGATATAGACGCGTTGGCTCGCTTCCAGTGTCAACGGCACGTTCTGTTCGACCAGTAGGATGGCGACGCCTTCCTTGTGCAAGATGTCGATGATCTGGCGGATCTGAGAGACCATGCGCGGCATCAGGCCTTCGGTCGGCTCGTCGAGCAGAATAATTTTCGGTTCCAGCATCATGGCGCGCGCGATCGCGAGCATCTGCTGCTCGCCGCCCGACAACGTGCCGCCGGCTTGCGCCCGCCGCTCCGCCAGCACCGGAAAATAATTGAACACCTTGTCGAGCAGCGCCTGCCGCTTCTCCTCGGTGACGCCCTGGCGGTCGAGGCCTGTGCGCAGGTTCTCCATCACCGTCAGCAAGCGGAAGATGCGCCGGTCTTCCGGCACGTAGCCGATGCCGAGGCGCGCGAGCTTGTGCGGGGCGAGCCCGGTAATCGCATTGCCCTCGAGCAGCACGCTGCCGTGGCTCGGCTGCACCAGACCCATGATGGTCTTCAATGTCGTGCTCTTGCCGACGCCGTTGCGGCCAAGCAGTCCAACCACTTCGCCGGGCCCCACTTCGAGCGAGACGCCGTGCAGAATGTGGCTCTTGCCGTAATAGGTGTGCACGTCCTCGACCAGGACGAGCGGCGCGTTGCTGGCGGCGTCTACGCTCATGTCTTGAGATAGACCTCCAGCACTTTGGGGTTCTCCTGAATCTCGTCCGGCGTTCCTTCCGCCAGGATTTCCCCATAGTGCAGCACGGTGATGCGGTCGCAAAGCTTCATGACCACCTCCATGTCGTGCTCGACGATCAGGATGGTGAGGTTCTTGGCGATACGGCGCACCAGTTCCATGGTTTCGTTGGTCTCGGCCGCGCTCATGCCGGCTGTCGGTTCGTCCAGGCACAAGAGCTGCGGCTCGGTGGCGAGTGCGATGCCGATCTCGAGATTGCGCTGCTCGCCGTGGGAGAGATTGGACGCCAATTCGCTCGCCTTGCCGAGCAGGCCGACCGCGTCGAGCGCGGCTTCCGCCTTCTCATTGATGTCGGCGAAGGCGCTGTGATGCGAGACGATATTCCAGGCATGGTGGCGCGACTGCGCGGCAATGCGCACGTTTTCCAGCGTGCTGGCATTGGGCAGGATATTGGTGATCTGGTAGGAGCGCGCGATGCCCTTCTGCGAAATGATATTAGAGGGCAGCCCGGTGATGTCTTCGCCGTTGAAGAAAATGCGGCCGCTGGTCGGCCGCAGCACGCCGGTCAGGCAGTTGAAAAATGTACTCTTGCCCGCCCCGTTCGGTCCGATGATCGCGCGCACCTCTTCGCGCTTGACCTCGAAATTGACTTGAGACAGCGCCGCCAGGCCGCCGAAACGGACGGACAGCAGTTCGGTCTTGAGGATAGGCGCCGACTCCGCTCCCCGGCCATTCGCCGGGGAGCGCTCGTCGATCGAAGCTTCTGCGCGCACTTACGCAGCAGGGAACTTGCAGGCCGGCGGAACGACCGTCTTGTCCTTCGGCACCATCTCGAGAATGTGGTACTTGCCGCCTTTGACCTCGTACAGGAACTCGTTGAGGAAGGCCTGATGGTCGGCCTTGCGCAGCGTCTTATCCCCTTGCGGGAAGTCGTCGCTGAGCTTCATCTCGAGGCCTTCGAGCGCCTCGATCAGCTTCATGGTGTCCTTGCGGCCCTCGAACTTCGACATCTCCATGCCGTGCTTCAAGGCGTTCATCGCCTCGTAGTTCGACTGCACGTAGCGGTCGGGCAACGGGCCGGAGGGATCGACCTTGGCCAGCCGCGCCTTGGCATCGTCGAAGAACTTGTGGTGCGAGGGCGTATCAAGCGCGCCCTGGAACACCGGGATGTAGCGGTTGATGGCGACGAAGCCGTCGATCTTGTTGCCGAGCGCCGGCAGGTTGGTCGATTCGCAGATCGCGCCGTCGCCCGCCCACTTGTACTTCTTGGTCAGGCCGAGATCGAAGGCCTGGTTGCCGATGGTCACGCCGTCCTTGCCGAAGAAGATGCCGAACAGCCCGTCGAAGTTGCCGGAGATCTTGGAGAGGAACGGCGTCATGTCGGCGGTTCCGAGCGGAATACCGGTGGTGCCGACCACTTCGCCGCCGTTCTTCTTGATCTCGGCGGCGTAGGCGTCGCGCGTCGACTGGCCCCAGGAATAGTCGGCATAGGCGATGTGCCACTTCTTGCCCATCTTGGTCAGCGTGGGCCCGAAGGCGACCGCTTGCGCCGGCGCGAAGTCATGGGTGCGGAAGCTGAAACGATTGCACTTGGTGGTGGTCAATGTGGTGTCGAGGCACACGCTGATCATGTTGACGATCTTGGCGTGCTCCCAAACCGGCATGCAGGCGAGGCAGATGTTGGAGAGGAAGCCGCCGACATGGACGTCGATATTGTCCTCGGAGACCATCTTCTGGGTCTTCTGCCGCGCAACCGCCGGCGAGCTTTGATCGTCCGCGATCACCAGGTCGACCGGCCGGCCGTTGATGCCGCCCATCTTGTTGATGCGGTCGACCGCCATCTGCATGCCGACCAGCGCGGTCTTGCCGCCGGCGGCGCCGGCGCCCGAGAGCGGCTGCTCTGAACCGATCTTATAGGCCTTGGCGGCGCCGAATGCAGCGCGCCACGGCGCCGGCACCAGCATCATGGCGCCGATCGCGCCGCCGCCCCAGCCGACGACGCGGCGACGCGTCACCTTGCCGCTGTACCAGATGTCCTGCGCCCACGCCTCGTCTTTCCATTTCTCAGTCATTGCGCATACCTCCCATTAGAGTCCGTTTGCGGTGATAGGAAAACGCGCGCCCGCACGGCTGCGCGGACGGCAAAGCGAGTTCAGGTAGCGATGGTCTGAATAGGAAACGCGGTCCCCCACCCTGCCCGCGCAGGCATTGCGCCCGGCGCCAAGCATGGCCGCGACCCCGGTCACCGCACGCCGAGTGGCGGCACGAGGCGACATTGCTAAGTCCTCCCCTCTCCGGCCCTTTCCGGGCTCTTGAGATGCATCTTAGCCCTTAAGCAAACGCGATCCAGGCGTAAGTTTCAACCGTTATTTTCATATTGATGCATGCCAACTCACATCGTCGTATAAGTGCCTGCGAATTATGCGACTGCGGCGCACGCGCCGCGCACTCGAACGGACCGCTGGTAAATGATAGACTGGCGGCACACTCGCTGGTTGCCGCAAGCGATGGGATAAGCCGATGTCGGTCACTGCCATGCGCCGCAATGATCCGCCGCCGCCGGGCACGGGCCTTGCCGCGCGGCTCGCCATCCGCGCCGGCAATCATCATGGGCCGACCGCGGGGCTCGCGCCCGGCTATGTGCAGGGCAACCTCGCCATTTTGCCGCAGGCGCTCGCCGCCGATTTCCTGCGCTTCTGCCAACTCAACCCGAAGCCCTGCCCGCTGATCGGCACCTCGGCGCCTGGTGATCCGCGCGTGCCGGTGCTCGGCGAGGATCTCGACATCCGCACCGACCTGCCGCGCTACCGCGTCTGGCGCAACGGCGAGTTGGTCGCGGAGCCGGAAGACATCCGCGAATTCTGGCGCGACGATCTGGTGAGCTTCGTCATCGGCTGCTCGTTCTCATTCGAGGAAGCGCTGGTGGCCGACGGCATCGAGCTGCGTCACATCGCGCGTGGCTGCAATGTGCCGATGTACCGCACCTCGATTAAAACCGCCGAGGCCGGTCCCTTCCATGGACCGATGGTGGTGTCGATGCGGCCGATGACGCCGGCCAACGCTATCCGCGCGGTGCAGATCACCACGCGCTTTCCGTCGGTGCATGGCGCACCGGTGCACATCGGCAAGCCGGAGATGATCGGCATCGCCGACCTCAACAAACCAGACTACGGCGACGCGGCGGATATGCACGAGGACGAATTGCCGGTGTTCTGGGCCTGCGGGGTGACGCCGCAATCGGTGATCGCGACCGTAAAGCCGGAATTCTGCATCACGCATTATCCCGGCAGCATGCTGGTGACCGACCGGAAGAACACCGAGTTTGCGATTATGTGACTGCGACTTCTCACGTCATGTTCTGATAGGGGGTCAGCCGCCCGGCCCGAACAACCAACTGGCCGTCAAATACGGGCCATGGGCCGTGAAATTGCTACGAACGTGTTCCTGCGTTGCCAGGTAGATTCCCGTGGGGGGAAGCGTGAGACTTGTCGGCACTTGGGTCAGTGCATACTGACTGACCGCATTGAAATAGATCGCCGCGCGATACCCCAACTCGATCTTGAACTGTCCGTAATTTCCGGGCGGAAAAACATAGGCCGTGGCCAATCTAGCGTCGATGCTAGGAACGATCCGCGTCGAGTTGGGCGATGTCAAAGACTGGTTGTTGGGTCCGGCCAATGCTGGAGCAACCGTTGTAAAATCGATGTGGCTTTGCTCGGTCCCGATCAACGCTGCTCCCGCGACCTCGCCGATGAATTGGACGTCGCCAATGTCGTACTGACCTTTCATTCCCAAACGGGGCCCGACGCCGGTAAACAGTGAATAGGTGGTGCTTGACATGGAAGCCGCGCCACCCGGGCTTTCGAACGTCCCGGTTAGATCCTGGCCGATGCGCGCAAATTCCACGCCACCAAAGGCGCGTATCTGAAACAGGCAATCGGCGCAGAAGGTATAGCCTGCGTCCAAATTGACTGAATCATACGCGAATTGCACCGTGCCATACCCGTTTTTATACAAGGCGGATTCCGGCCCAATCAAAAACGGCGGCCCTACCATTTGCGTGGGCCTGGCAAAAACGGAGGCATCCGTGGTGGTGTCCAGATGCGTCCAGTTCAATGCGATATCGGTGAACTCATCGACTAAATAGCGAGCGCCGACACTGAAGGCAGGACTGAGTTTTGGCGTGAGCGCCTGATTTTCCCAACTGGGAGACACTAAGGGGAGCGGGGTTGTCAGCGTCCCATATTCGAGGCTGCCGGAGCCGGGTTGCAGATATGCGAGCGACCCACTGATCTCAAAGCGTGGTGCGAAGGAGCGGCGGGGGACGATGACGTGGTCGGCGGCCAAGGCCTTTCGCGGTAGTGGCATCGAGCCGAGCGATTGACGGTCCTCAATCTTGGTTGCTTTGGACGCTTCGAGACGTTTGACGCGCGCGCGCAACGCGGCATTTTCCCTTTCCAAAGCATCGAGGCGCGCGGTGATCCGTTGATCAATCGTGGCGGCTGACGCCGATTGCGAGACCGCAGAGGTCGCCAACGCGAGACACAAGTGCAACGCAAGTTTTGCGAATTTGGTCATTGCGTGCTCTCCCCTGAAAACGTCCGATCGGCGGGCTTCTCAAATTCCCCGCAATGGCACACCTCACACCACGAGGTTTCCAATTGAAGCGGCTGGAATTGTTGCGATGCCCTACCCGGACGAATCACCCAGTGGAAAGCCTGAAGTCGGTACTGCGGATGGTCTGTTCAAGTTTGCACAGCGCCTAATCCAATACTGGGGATGATCAGCAAGCAACCGCCACACCATGACACCTTTTTTCTTTCTCCCAGCGAGGAAGAAATCAAATCGGCCGATTATCGTACCTTCGCCGAGAGGCTGCGCTCCGGTCGCTGCTGCTCTCGCGCATCGCTCGCAAGAAATCTTTGGCGTGCGCGAGCGTCAGATATGAGCCATCAGGCGTGACATCGAGCGGAGATTGTCGCCATGTCCGCTCGTGCCCGATGCGGACATGGCAAGCGCGGTGATCAATGTTCGCTTTGAAGGGAAGATCGCACGTGCTCGCGCAACGCGATTTATGCGGACTCGCCCTAGGCCGCGTCGCGCGCGTTCTTATCGAGCAGACCGGCTTCGATCAGCGCCGCACGGATGCGCGCAATCTCGGCGCGCTCGATCTTGACCAGCGGCGGTCGCACCACCGCGCGCGGCAATTTGCCGAGCAGCACCAGCGCTTCCTTCATGCGGTTGTGCATGTCGACGAAGGGATCGGCGTAGAACACGCGCATGAGCGGTTCGATGCGGTCGTTGAGGCGCTTGGCTTCGGCAAGATCGTTGCCCTGCACCGCGCGGAACAGCCGCGCCTGCAAATCCGCTATCACGCTGCCCGACCCCGACAGCAGGCCGTTGCAGCCGAGCACCAGCGAGGAGAACAGCCAGGCGCTGTGGGTCGTGAGCACGTTCACCGGCCGCGGCAGGTTTTGCAGCGTGCGGACGTGCCATTCGTGATGCGGCACATTGCCGATCCAGTCCTTGATGGCGCGGATCGACGGCACCTCCTCGCACAAGCTTGAGCAGCGTGTCCTTCGGATAGCCCTGGCCGGTGGCCAGCGGATACTGGAACACGATCAGCGGCAGGTCGGTGGCGTCGGCGATGCGCTTGAAATGCGCGAGCGCCATCGCCGGCGATTGCCCGAGCGTGAACGGCGCCGGCGGGAACACCAGGAGCGCCGAGGCGCCGCCTTGCGCCGCCATGCGCGCGAGCCGCGCGGCCTCGATGCTGCCGTCGGCCCAGATGCCGTTGATTAGCGGCAGCCTTGCGCCGATCTCATCCTGCGCGATGTCGAGCACACGCCGCTGCTCGTCGAAAGTGCAGGAGCCGACCTCGGTCGAATGCGCATTGATGGTGACGGCCGTCAGGCCTTCGACCGCGGCCACGTCGCGCAGGTGCTTGCGGAAGCTCGCCTCGTCGATGGCGAGGTCATTGTCGAACGGCAGCAGCACCGCCGGGATCACACCGTGGGGAACGTAATTCGCGTGCCGTGGCATGGTTCGCCTCGTCAGATTACTCCGCCGCCTTCAGCGGCGTATCGCCAGTATAGCCGAATTCGGCCGACAGCCGGTCGGCGGCGGTGCGCACCAGGCGCGCGCGCTTCTGCAAGGCCTCGATCGACAGCCGCCAGACCGGCCCGGAAATGCCGATGGCGCCGATCACCTGGCCGGAAAAGTCGCGCACCGGCAAGGCCACGCAGCGAACTTCGGCGTCGAATTCGCCGTCATCGAAGGCGGCGCCGGCGCGGCGCACCTCGGCGATCTCGCGCCGCAGCGTCTCCACCGAGGTAATCGATTTCGGCGTCAAGGCTTTGAACTCGGCCTGCGCGACGAAGCGCTCGAATTGCTCGGGCTGCAGATAAGCCAGCATGATCTTGCCAAGCGCGGTGCAATGCGCCGGCCGGATCACGCCGACCCGGTCGGTCAACTGGAACGCGCCCTGCCCGCTGGTGCGCGCCAGCACCACCACGGCGTCGCCCATGCGCACCGAGAAATGCGCGCTTTCGCCGGTCTCACGCGAGAGCTCCTCGAGCACCGGGGTTGCCAGGCTCACCATCTCTTTTTCGTCGAGCGCACTGGCGGCGAGCGCAAACAGTGGCCGCCCGATGCGGTAGCGCTTGGTCTCCTTCAGCTGGCGCACATAGCCGAGCGAAACCATGGTCTTGACCAGGTGGAAGGTGGTGGAATTGTGCAGGCCGACGCGCTTGGACAGTTCGGCAAGCCCGATGCCGTCGCGGTTGCGGGCGATCTCTTCCAGGATCGCAAAAGCGCGGCCGATCGACTGCACGCCGCCGCGCTGGCGGTCGATCACGTCCGGCGCGCTGCGCGCGGCGCGCACCCGCGCCGGCCGCCCTGCCACCCTTGGCTTTCTCTGCGCCCTCACCTCGGCCCGCCTCCGTTTCGGCACGGCGGACGTTATCACCCGGTTTTTTCGATTGGCAAATGACAATTCACAATGTTGAATCCGGGCCGACTGGCCTGCCGGGCGCCCAACCGTGACCGACGCGCAAACATATGACGTGGTGGTGGTTGGCGGCGGTGGCACCGGCCTCGCCGCGGCGAACGAGGCGCGCGCCACCGGCCGCAGCGTGGTCCTGATCGAGAAGAACGAAAAGCTCGGCGGCTCGACCGCCTGGTCGGTGGGCTCGATCAGCGTCAGCGGAAGTCCGCACCAGCAGGCCAAGGGCATCATCGACACGCCGGCCGAGCACTGGCGCGACATGGCGCTGTTCAATGGCGCGCTGGATGCGCGCGACAATCCGGGCTTGCGCCGTGTGCTTGCCGACGCCTTGCCGGACACCTTCCACTGGTTGCTCAAGCATGGCATCCGTTTCTACGGGCCGATGCCGGAGCCGCCGCACAGCAAGCCACGCATGCACAACGTGCTGCCGAACTCGCGCTCGTTCATCAGCCACCTGGAGCGCGCGGCGCAACGCGCGGGTGTCGTGATCGTCACCGCGGCGCGCGCGGAGGACTTGCTGACCGAGGGCGGCCGCGTGACCGGCGTTGCCTGCGCCACGCCGCAGGGCGCCCGCGTCTTCAAGGCGCGCGGCGGCGTGGTGCTGGCGAGCGGCGATTTCACCAACGATCCGGAACTGAAAGCCCGCTACATGGGCGCGCAGGAGGCCAAAGCCTCCGGCGTCAACGTCACCGCGACCGGTGACGGCCAGAAGCTCGCGCTCAAGCTCGGCGCCCGCATCCTCAACGGCGATCTCGCGCTCGGGCCCGAATTGCGCTTCGTGCCGCCGGCGCACGACAATCTTTTGCAGAAGCTGCCGCCCTGGCCGTGGCTTGCTTCGTCCATGGCCTGGTCGCTCGATCACATGCCGCCGGCGCTGTTGCGGCCGTTCATCATGAGCTTCGTCACCACGGCGCTGGCGCCCTCGCCGAATTTGTTCGAGGCCGGCGCGCTGCTGGTCAACAAAAACGGCGAACGCTTCATCGATGAGCGCGAGGCGCCAGCATTGGCCCTGCCCGACCAGCCAAGCGGCAACGGCTATATCCTGCTGGATGCGCGTATCGCCGCGATGTTCACCGCCTGGCCGCATTTCATCTCGACTGCGCCCGGCGTTGCCTATGCCTATGTCGCCGATTACGCCCGCAACCGGCGCGACGTTTATGCGGAGGCGCCGACGCTGTCGGCGCTTGCGGCAAAACTAGCGATGCCGGCGGGCGCGCTCGAGCGCACGGTCGCCGCCTATAACGACATGGCCGGCAACCGGCCGCAATTTGGCGCCGGTCCCTATGTCGCGCTCGGCCCGGCGCGCGCGGTGTTCGTGCACAATGAAGGCGGCGTCGCGGTCGACCACGAGCACCGCGTGCTGGGCGAAGGCGACACGCCGATTCCCGGCCTTTATGCCGCCGGCGCCACCGGGCAAGGCGGCCTGCTGCTCAAGGGCCACGGGCATCATTTGGCCTGGGCGTTCGTTTCCGGGCGGCGCGCAGGGCGGAATGCGGCGTTGGCAGCGAAGCCTTAGGTCGGCTTCTCGTCGTCGTTGACCGGCGAAGTCACCACCAGAAACACCAGATCGACCAGCCCGGTGTTCGAGATCGAATGCGCGATGCCGGGCGGCAGGAAAATGTAATCGTGCTTGCGCACGACGTGGTCCTTGCCGTCGATGTGCATCAGCCCCTCGCCTTCGATCACGTGATAGACCTGCTCCTGCACCTTGTGGCTATGAACTTTCACATAGGCCTTCGGCTGGTACATCGAGATGCGGTAGTCGATGTGATGCGAGCCGGCGGTGTCGGGCATCACCAGCGGCTTCGACAGCGCGCCGCCGAAATGATCGGGAAATTCCAGCCACGGCACTTCGGCGATGTTGCGGATGAAGGCTTCGCGTTTGGCCATAGCTTGCCTCACTTAGCCGGCGCGGTTTCGGGCAGATAGCGCTCGCCGAACACCGGCTCTTTGTACGGCGTCGGCGGCAACTGCCAGGCGCCGGTCGAGGGCGGGCGCACCTCGGCGTCGACATGCGCATCGATCAGGAACGGCTTGTTGGCCTTGACCGCGTGCTCGAGCGCGCCCTTGAAATCCTGCGACTTGGTGACCGTGATCGCTTCGACGCCGGAAGCGCGCGCCCAGGCGGCAAAATCCGGATTGTACGGCTTCTGGTTCGGCCCCTCGTGGAACATGGTGCCGAGCTCGCGGCCGCCGAACATGCCGAGCTGGATGTCGCGGATCGACACCCAGCCGAAATTATTCCAGATCACCCAGACCACCGGGATGTTGTACTCGACCGCGGTGCACAGCACGTGCGGCACCATGGTGAAGCAGCCGTCGCCGGTGACCGCGACCACCGGCCGGTCGGGCGCGGCGAGCTTGGCGCCGAGCGCGCCGGCGGCGCCGAAGCCCATGCCGGAGAAGCCCCAGGAATTCATCATCGTCTGCGGCCGGCGCGCGTTCCAGAACTGCATGTACCAATTGTGGCTGACCCCGACGTCGCAGCAGAGAATGGCGTCGGGCGGCAGCACCGCCTGGCAATCGGCGACGATGCGCTCGGGCCGCATCGGGGAAGCGTGGATGTCGAAATTCGGCCGGGTGAATTTCTGCCATTCGTCCTGCCAGCGCTTGATGTCGGCAAGCCAGGGCTTTGAGCGCGTCGCGCTTGGGCGCGCGCCGTTCGATCTCGCCGAGCAGTTGGCGCAGGAAGGTGCGCGCGTCGGCGAGGATGCCGATGTCGGGCGGATAATTGCGGCCGAGCTCGGCCGGATCGACGTCGGCATGGATCAGCTTGGTCGTCGGGAAATTCCACGAATAGCCCGGCATCCAGGACGAGGCCGAGCGGTCGTCGAAGCGCGCGCCGATGGCGATCACCAGATCGGCATGGCGCCCGGCTTCGTTCGCCGGATAGGCGCCGTTGCGGCCGATGAAGCCGAGCGACAGCGGATCGGTCATATCGAGGCAGCCCATCCCGTTGGGCGAGGAGATCACCGGGATTTGCAGGCGGTGGGCGAATTCGGTCAGTTCGCGCGAGGCTTCCGACAGCGTGACGCCGTGGCCGATGAAGATCACCGGCCGCTGCGCCTTCAGGATCAGATCGACGCAGGCGGAAATCTCCTCGGGCGAGGCGCCGTTGCGCTGCGTATTGAGCGGCGGCGCGGCCGGCGGCACCGCAACGTCATCCTCTTCCTGAAACACATTGAACGGGACATCGAGGTTCACCGGACCGGGGCGGCCCGACAGCATGGTGGTCATGGCCTGGCGCAGCGCCAGCGGCAACATATCGACGCGCGTCGGCTGGAAGCTGCGCTTGACCACCGGGCGGATGATGTTCGGGAAGTCGGCCTGGAAGTGCTTGTTGATCTCCTGGAACGGCGAGCGGTTGAACTGCTGGGTCGGCACATTGGCGGTGATCGCCAAGAGCGCCGAGGAATCGCTGATCGCGCAAGCGAGCGGCATCACGATATTGCAGGAGCCCGGCCCGCAGGAGGTCAACGTCGCCACCGGCTCGTGCCGCACGCGAAAGTAAGCGTCCGCCATGTGGGCGGCCACCTGCTCATGGCGCGGCGACACCAGCTTGATGCGGTCGCGTGACGCGTAGAGCGAATCCAGCATGCCCACATTGCCGTGGCCGCAGATGCCGAACACGTAAGGAATCTTGTTGGCGACCAGATATTCGGTAATGAGATCGGCGCCCTTCATTTTGGCCATGTCTTTCACCCATTGCGCTTGTCTCGCAACGCACAAAGCACTGCGATAAATCGGCGTTTTTGCGGTTGCGATAATGCGAGAGGGACTTTAACCATATCGGTGCCGGATCGACAATATCGCAGCGCGACTTGTGGAGGCCCTTGGCGCGGCGGTCGCGGCGGGGCACAACAAAACGACCAACCGGGTTTCCGCGAAGCATCTTCATGAAAGCAGCACCGTTCGAGTACCACCGCGCCGCCGACATCGACGAAGCCTGTGCGATGCTCGCCGACGACGAGGGCGCGCGCGTCATCGCCGGCGGGCAGTCGCTGGTGCCGATGATGGCCATGCGGCTGGCGCGCCCCACACGGCTGATCGACATCAACCGGATCGCGGCACTGTCCTATATCCGCGCCGAGAACGGAGCTGTGGCGATCGGCGCCACCACCCGGCAATGCCTGATCGAGCGCGATGCCCTCATTGCGACGAATGTTCCGCTTCTGGCGCGCGCCATTCCCAACATCGGGCATGGCGCCACCCGCGCGCGCGGCACCATCGGCGGCTCGCTCGCGCACGCCGATCCAGCGGCGGAACTGGCGCTGGTGGCGGTCACCCTGGGCGCGACGTTGAGCTATCGCGCAGGCGGCAAGACCCTCGACATGCCGGCGAATGAATTCTTCGTCGGCGCGATGGTCACCGCGCTGCCGGCCGGCGCCTGCCTCGCCGGCGTGAGATTCCCGGTTTGGCCGGGCCACAAGATCGGCGTCGCGTTTCTTGAAGTGAATGCCAGGCGCAGCGACTTCGCCTTTGTGTCGGCCGCGGCGCAAGTCGCGCTCGGCGACGACGGCAAGGCGCAACGCATCGCCATCGGCGTTGGCGCCGCCACCGAATGCCCGCTGCGGCTCGCAACCGCCGAGCAGCAGCTTACGGGAACCGCGCTCGACCAAGCCAAGGTAAAGGACGCTGTGCGCGCGGCGCTCGCCGACATCGAGCCGATGGACGATTTGCACGCCTCGGCCGAATACCGGCAGCGAACGGCCGCGAGCCTTGCCTGCCGCGCCGTCGCCGATGCGCTGAGCCACGCGCAAGGGAGCAAAGCCCATGCGCATTAAACTCAATGTCAACGGAGCAACGCACGAGCTCGACGTCGAGCCGCGCACCACACTGCTCGACTGCCTGCGCGATGTGCTCGGCCTCAAAGGCGCGCATGCCGGCTGCGAGCACGGCGTTTGCGGCGCCTGCACGGTGCTGTTCGACGGCGTCGCGGTGCGCTCCTGCCTGATGTTCGCCCCGCAGGCCGAAGGCTCGGCGATCACAACAATCGAAGGCGTTACCCCCGGCCCCGGCGAATTGTCGCCGATCCAGGACGCCTTCTGCGAAACCCACGGCATGCAATGCGGCTATTGCACGCCCGCTATGATCCTCGCCGCGCACGCACTGCTCGCCGACAACCCGGAGCCGACGCGCGAAGAGATCGTCGAGGCGATCTCCGGCAATATTTGCCGCTGCACCGGCTACGCGCAGATCGTCGAAGCGATCTCGCTCGCCGCCGAGCGCCTGCGCGGCGCCAACCGGCCGACGGAGCTCACCAAATGAGCGCGCTGGAGAAATTCCGCTTCGTCTCGACCGACCGCCGCGTGCGCGAGGATCGCCGCTTTGCCGTCGGCAAAGGCAATTTCGTCGCCGATATCGACCTGCCCAACACGCGTCATGTCGCGCTCGTTGCTTGCCCGCATGCGGCCGCGCGCATCAAATCAATCGACAAGACCGCTGCGCTGAAAATGCCCGGCGTGCATTACGTGCTGGATGGCGCCGAGCTCGCGCAGGCGACCGCGCCGCTGCTCGCGGGTCTCGACACGCCGAACGTGCCGCGCCGCGCGATGGCGATCGAGATCGCGCGCTATTCCGGCGAATGGGTGGCGGCTGTGGTCGCCGACACGCGCGCGCTGGCGGAAGACGCCGCCGAAGCGGTCGAAATCGACTACGAGCCGCTGCCCTTCGTGCTCGACGCTGAGCGGGCGCTGGAGAAAGACGCGCCGTTGGTGCACGAGAAGCACGGCTCCAACGTGCTGCTCGACAAGACCTTCGTCTGGGGCGAGGTCGACAAAGACTTCGCCGCCGCGCCGCACAAACTCAAGTTGCGCGTGAAATGGGGCCGCTCGTCGACCGTGCCGATCGAGACCTTCGGCGTGCTGTCGCGCTGGGATCCCTGGCGAGAGATCCTTGACGTCTGGGCCTCGATTCAGTTGCCGCGCTATGCCGACCAGATCGCCGCCGCACTCAAAGTGCCGGCCACCTCGGTACGCGTGCACTACGACGTCGACGTGGGCGGCAGTTACGGCGTCAAGCGCGGCATCAAGCACACCGTGGTGACCGGCTATCTCTCGCGTCGGCTCGGTTTTCCGGTGCGCCTGATCGAGGACCGTCTCGAGAACATGCGCGCTGGCGACGCGCACGGGCCGGAGCGGCTGTTCGACATCGAATATGCCTACGACAATGACGGCGTGGTGCATTCGATGAAGCTGCACGCGCTGGAAAACGTCGGCGCCTATGCCGGGCGCTCGCCGTTCCAGCTCGGCAAGCCGATCGGTTCCATCGTCGGACCCTACAAAATCAAGAGTGTCGAATACCGCGCCATCGCCGTGGTCACCAACAAGGCGGTTCAGGAGGCAGTGCGCGGCTTCGGCCAGGGCCCGACCAATCTCGCCCTCGAGCGCGCGATGGACGAGGTCGCCAACAAGCTTGGTCTCGACCGGCTGGAGGTGCGGCGGCGCAACCTGATCCGCCGCGAGGAATTCCCCTACACCATTCCGAGCGGCACGGCTTACGACAGCGGCGACTATCACACCGTCATCGCCAAGGTCCTGGCGAAAGCCGACTACGAGGCACTGAAGGCCGAGCGCGACCGATTGCGCGCCGAAGGCATGCTCGCCGGCATCGGGATCGCGGCGTGTCTGGAGCCGAGCGGCGGCAACGCCACCTTCGAGGCGCTGCTCAATCCAAAGATCACCACCTCCACGTTCGTCGACTCCTGCCGCATCAATGTCGACGGCGTCGGCGCAATCAGCGCCACCATGCACACGACCTCCTCCGGCCAGGGCCACGAAACCCTGGTCGGCACGGTGATCGGGGAAGTGCTCGAGGTCGATCCCGAGACGGTGCGCGTGACGCGGCCGGATTCGCTCAATTCGCTGCCGAGCGGCACGCCGGTCGGCAGCCGCATGGCGATCATGCTGGGCGGCGCCGCCTTCCAGGCCGCGCACAAGCTCAAAGCCAAGCTGACCGCGATCGGCGCGCACGATCTCGGCATCCCGCTCGAGCGCGCCGTCTACAAGGACGGCACCGTGGTCGACCGCGATGCGCCCGACAAGCAGCGCACATGGGACGAACTCGTCAACATCGCGCATCGCAATTTCCATCGCATGCCGAAGGGCTTCGAGCCGGGGCTTGCCGTCTCCGACATCTATCAGGTGCCGACCGGCGGCGTGCTGCCGACGCCGGACGGGCGCGTGCAGATGTATCCCTGCTTCTCGTTCGAATTCCATCTGCTGCTGGTCGCCATCGATCCCGAGCTCGGACGGCCGGAAATCAAGCGCTATGTGGTCGGACACGACTGCGGCACCCAGATCAATCCCAAGATCGTGCGCGGCATGACCATGGGCGGCATCGCGCACGGCATCGGCGCCGCGCTCTACGAGGAATTCGCCTACAACGACGAAGGCCAGATGATCGCGCAGAGCTTCATGGACTATCTGCTGCCGTCGTCGCAGGAAGTGCCGGCGATCGAGCTGGTCGAGCACGAGACGCCGTCGCCGCACACCGTGCTCGGGCAGAAGGGCACCGGCGAGAGCGGCTATCTCGGCGCCCCGGCGGCGATCGCCAATGCCGTCAACGACGCGATCAGGCCGCTCGGCATTTCCGTCAATACGCTGCCGATCAAGGTTGCAAAGCTCGCCGACCTGATCGCCGAGGCGCGGGCGAAAGGGGACGCGACGTGATCGTCGACTGCCATGCCCATCTGGTGCCGCCGGACCTGCTTGAAACGGTCTACAAAGACGCAGCGAAGTTTCCCAATCTGCGACTGATCGAGGACGGCGGCGGCCTGGCCTTTTCATTCGCCAGCGCAAGGCCGACGCGCCCGGTATCGAAGCCCTTGTGCGATATTCCGGCGCGCGCTGGCCTGGATGAAACAGCAGGGCATCGACAACCAGGTGGTCGGCGGCTGGGTCGACATGTTCGGCTATGAGCTGCCGGGCGCCGAAGGCGAGGCGTGGGCGCGGCTCACCAATGATTGCCTGCTCGCCGTTGCCAAGGCCGAGCCGAGTTTCGTGCCGCTGGCGACCGTCCCGCTGGGCGGCGGCGCGCGCGCCACGGCCACCCTGAAGGCGGCGATGGCCGCCGGTTTTCCCGGCGCCATGATCGGCACGCTGCCGCGCGGCGTCGGTTCAACGCTCGATGTCCCCGATCTCGATCCGTTCTGGAAGGCGGCGGACGAAACCGGCGCCGTGATCCATATCCATCCGAGCTTCGACGCCGGCGACAAGCGCGTCAACGATTTCGGCCTCGCCAACGGTCTCGGCCGCATCACCGACGCCGCCGTGGCGGTGGCGCGGCTGATCTCGGCCGGCCACATCATGCGCTACAAGAACGTGAAATTCTTCGCGCCCATGGGCGCGGCGGCGCTGCCCTTCGTGCTGGGCCGCCTCAAGCGCAACGCCACGATCACGCCCAATGTCGCCGACCCGGTCGAAGGCCTGGCGCATCTTTACACCGACACCGTCCTGCACGACGTGCGCGTCCTTAAATTCGTCGTCGAGATGATCGGCACCGGTCGCCTGATGATGGGCTCCGACATGCCGTTCCCGATCGGCGATTTGGAGCCGATGAAAATCGTCGCCGCCGCCGGCCTGCCCAAGGATCAGATTGAGTCGATCAATGGCGGGCTGGCGGCGAAGCTGTTCCGCATCAAGTCCTGAATCAAAGAGCATGCGAAGAAAAAGGGAGAGAACAATGACAAGACATTTCGCACTCATGCGCTCCGCAGGTTGCGCGGTCGCTTTGTTAGCCGCCGCGAGCCTTATCGTCCCTGCCCCGGCCGCAGCACAGACGCCGGCCAAAATCACCATCGTCACCTTCGGCTTCCCGTCGCTGGGCGCCTTCATGCCGCCGGTGATCAAGGCAAAGAAACTCGACGAGGCCAACGGCCTCGACCTCACCTTCGCGGCACGGCCGCCCACCGCCTACACCACCCAGTTCAATTCGGGCGAGTTCAAGGTCGGCGGCAGCGCCGCGCTGCTCACCGTCGGTCTGGCGGAACTGCGCGGCGTGAAGGTGAAATATCTGTTCAACCTGTTCGACTTTTGGGGCGGCGTCGTCACATCGCGGCCCGAAATCAAGACCGTGAAGGACCTCGAAGGCAAGGAACTGGCGGCTGCGCGCGCGACCACCAATTTCCAGATGTTCGACTTCTTCGCCAAGAAGCTCGGCACCGACGTCGCCAAGATCAAGGTGGTCAACACCGCGCCGCCCGGCCTGGTCGGATACGCGGTCGCCGACCGCGCTGACGCGGTGCAGCTCTGGGAGCCGGCCTATACCCTGCTGAAAGCGAAGAAGCCGGGCATCCGCCTGCTCGATCTCGGCATGGACAAGACCTGGGCCAGCTTTGCCGGCGGCGGCCGCATCCCCTATCTCGGCATCGCGGCGCACACCGACTGGATCGAGCAGAACCAGGCGCTGATCCCCAAGCTCTATGCCACCTACAAGGCGGCCGGCGAATACATCGCCGCGCATCCGGAGGAGGCCGTCGCGCTGATCGCGCCGAAATCGACGCCGGCCGATCGCGCCGCGCTGGTCTCGCTGATCAAAGCCAACGAACGGCTCGGCATAAACGTGGTGCCGGCGGGCGAGCTCACCAAACAGATCGACGCGGTCTACAAAGCCGGTGTCGACGTCGGCTACTTCAAGAAGCTGCCGACGAACGACACCATTTATGAGAAGCCGATGAAATGATGAACACGCGCGGAATGCGCATCCTGCAGGCCACCGTCAGCATGCTCGCGCTGGCGGCGGTCTGGCAGATTTTCTCCCTCTTCTTCCCCCACTACATCTTCCCGCCGGTACCGGAAATCATCTCGCGCACGATTGACGTACTCACTACCGGCTCGCTGCTCATCGACGTGCTGCTCACCGCCGCGCGCATTTTCGGCGGGCTGATCGGCGCCTTCATCTTCGGCTGCCTGCTGGCGCTGCTGATCGGCCGCTCGCAAATGGCGGAGAATTTCGTCACGCCGGTGCTCACCTTCTTTCAGGGTATCCCGGCGCTGTCCTGGGTAGTGTTCGCGATCATCTGGTTTCACGGCGTCGAATTCCGCGTGCTGTTCATCATGGTGATGACGACGCTGCCGGCCTTCACCTTCCAGATCCTCGACGCCTTCCGCTCGATGTCGAAGGATTTGTTCGAGATGACCATGTCGTTCCGGCCGCGGCGCTGGAAGCTGTTCCGCTATCTGATCGTGCCGACCATCGTGCCGGGCATCCTCACCGCCTTTAAAGTCAATCTCGGCAACGCCGCCCGCGTGGTGGTGGTGGCCGAGCTGGTCGGCGCCACCGGCGGGGTCGGCTACCAGTTGCTGCGTCAGCAGCAATTATTCGACATGGCAGGCGCCATGGCCTGGACCCTGCAACTGGTCCTGTTCGTGCTGATCGTGCAGCAGACGATCACCGCGATCGAGACCTGGGCCTTGCGCTATCGCGCGGTGTCCGAGCGCGCGATGTAGCCGCGCATGACCCCGAAAAGTGGGAACCGGTCTTCGGAAAAGGTCATGCGCCAGGAAAAATCATGAGCGCCGATCCGGTCATCCGCTTCGAGGAAGTGAGCAAGGTGTTCCGCCGCCCGGACGGGCGCGGCGACTTCACCGCGGTCGACCGGCTGTCATTCGAGATCGCCAAAGGCGAGATCGTCGCCGTGTTGGGCAAGACCGGCTGCGGCAAGTCCACCATGTTCAACATCGTCGCTGGATTGATCGAAGCGACCAGCGGCAAGGTCGCGGTGCTCGGTCACGATCCGTTTCATGAGTTTGCTTTTTTCCGTGGCAAGATCGGCATCGTGTTCCAGAACGACCGGCTGATGCCCTGGCGCAGCGCGCTCGATAACGTGCTGCTCGGCTTGCAGATTCTCGATACCGATCCCAAACAGGCGCACGAAACGGCGCAGGCTTGGCTCAAGCGGCTCGGGCTTTCCGGTCACGAGAACGACTATCCGCACGCGCTCTCCGGCGGCATGCGCCAGCGCGTGTCGATTGCGCGCGCCTTCGCCGTCGATCCGGAAATCCTGCTGTGCGACGAGCCGTTCTCCTCGCTCGATGAGATGACCGCGCGCGACCTGCGCGCCGAATTCGTGCGGCTGGTGCGGCAGAGCAATAAGACCGCGGTCTTCATCACCCATCAGATCAACGAGGCGATGGAGATCGGCGACCGTGTGATGGTGTTTCACCGCCCGGCGCGTATCGCCTACGAAACGCGGCTCACCGCCGCCACCGGCGAGCAAGACCGGCGGCAGGTGCAAGACGAGATCATGCGGGTCTTGGCGGTCGAGCAGCCGGAGAGCGCGGCAAGCGCCTGATCGTCACGCCTCCTTCAGGCCGAGCGCGAGATCGTTGCCGCTCGCGCCATAATATTTATAGGGCAGGAATTTTCCGGTCATGCCGATGCTGACGCGGTCGCCCTTGGGATCGGCCTTGCGCGTCACTTCCATGTCGAAGTCGATCGCCGACATGATGCCGTCGCCGAACTCCTCCTCGATCAGCGCCTTCATGGCCGGACCGTTGACCATCAGCAACTCGTAGAAGCGGTAGATCAGCGGGTCGGTCGGCGGCATCGGTGTGCCGGTGCCGCGCATCGGCACCTCGTTGAGCATCGCCTGCTCGCTTTTCGAGAGGCCGAACAGCTTGGCGGCATTGGCGGCCTGCGGCTTGGTCAGCTTCATCTGCCCGAGGATCGCCCCGGTTACCAGGATCGGTGACATGCCGCCGATTTCCTCGCAAATATATTTCCAGGTCCAGCCCTTCTCGCGTTTGATGTCGAGCAGCTTTTCGGTCAGGCCCAGGCGGGTCATATTGGTCTCCTTTCGGTTCCGGCCTCGCAGAGGCCAAATCTCGCGACCGCTATTTCCTGCACAAACCATGCCAGCGGGACCGCAGCGCGTTGGTGCGCGCCGGACGCCACAACGCACCGGGATACCCACCAAACACGGCAGGCCCCAGCGCGCACAAACCAGTCTTAGGAAGTCGTCACCACTCGCGCCGCGACGCCCATGGCATGGCGTTCAGCAATTTGAGCGTCTCGACATTGGGGCAATAGTGCTCCCACTCGGGGTCGCTCGGATCTTGCGCAAGATCGCGCGCGCACTGCCGGCGGGTTTCACACAAGGTACAGACGCGCTCAAGATCCTGGAAGATTTTCGGCTCGGTCTGCGCAACCTCTTTGCGGTCGAGGTCAAGTGCCGCCAGCCGGCTCAACATGAGGTCGGCTGAATGGGGGTCACGACGCGCGAGCCGGCGCAACGCATCCGCGGATAGGCCAACATCCGATGCAATCCGCTCGACCTCGTCTTCGGCGCAGCACCTCAGTTCCGAAAAATTGGGGCCCATGCCGGTCCGGCTTTTCCACCATCGCGCAATGGCTTCGAGCGGCGACCAGCGCCTGCGTCCGATAGACAGGGCCGGCATCAGACCCCTCCTCTTGCAAGGCTGCCATCCTATGGCTTGCCGACAGCAATAGGATAGCGATCAGAAAGCGCCTTGACCTAGGTCAATTCGCAGCGGACTCAGATCAAACCGGCCATACGGCGGGATGCGTTCGCTTGGCCGGCTGCGCAAGGCTCTCGCTCTCGCCGGTACCGCCCTTGCGCGTGTTGTCCGGCGGCTCGGCGAGCCGTTCATTGCTTTCGGCAATTCTCTGCGCAACATGGGAGATGTGTCGCGACGTTGCTCCGGCAACCTTGGCGACGATCTTCGGAATTTGCTCAAGCACGCGCATATCTCGTCAGCGCCCCTAAGCAATCGTATTGCAGACGCCTCAGCGTCCGATCAAAGCATCCTCTTGCAGGGCCGTCAGCGTGCCCACGTTCAGACAATACTGCCACCAAACCGGTTGGTCAGGATTGCACGCAAGATCGCGCTGGCATCGTTTCTTGCTGGCGCATATCGAACAAAGCCGCTGCAAGTCGCGCATCACGCCCGGTACGCTTTTCGTGACCGCATCCGATTCCAAGTGCAGGGCAGCCATGCGGCGATGCAGCAGCTTCGCCGCATCGGGCCCAAGCTTCACCATGTCTTGCAGATCTTGCGACGACAGCCCGATGTCTCTGGCGATACGGGCGACCTCATGACTATCGCACTGGTCGAGCCGCTGCCGGCTTTGGCGGATTTGTCGGCGTTTTTGCCGCCACTCGCCAAATGTGGCGAGCACGGAATCGAATACCGGATACTTGACCGGGTTGGGCGCGAGCATGAAAGCCTCCTCTCGCAGCATGCCACTAATAGAGAAGCGCCTTTGCCTGG
Organism: uncultured Alphaproteobacteria bacterium; assembly: GCA_963761245.1. Lineage (GTDB taxonomy): Bacteria > Pseudomonadota > Alphaproteobacteria > Rhizobiales > Xanthobacteraceae > Pseudolabrys. The sequence continues at coordinate 135,418 of CAVXGN010000037.1, forward strand.
CGTTGATCCATGTCAACCAAGGAGCCGGAAATTTGCCGGACAAAATGACTGGGCGCGCCTATGCGGAAGATCAATACGGGGCGGCCTTTATTGCCGGTCAATGCAAATGATGCCGCGTCCCGGAGCGGCAATGGCAACGGGTCATGTCAGCTGATCTCATGTCCTGGCTTCCCTTGGCGATTAAGCTGCTGTTGACGGCGGGAATCGTCGTCGGTGCCTCGATCATTGCGGAACGCGCCGGTGCCCTCACCGGCGCTCTGGTCGCGACGCTGCCGGTCACGGTGTGGCCGGCCTATGTCTTTCTTTCGCTCGATCATGATGCTGGCTTCATGGCGCAGGCAGTGCTCAGCGGCCTGGTCATGAATGCCGTCACCGGCGTTTTCCTGCTGATCTATTCCGCGCTCGCGCAACGGCACGGGGTTTTCGTCAGCCTAGTGCTCGCCGTCGGCTCCTGGATCGGGCTCGCGCTGTTCACCCGTTCGATGCATTGGACACTGGCGAGTGCGGTGCTGCTCAATCTCGTTGCCTATCCCACCTGTCTTTGGCTCGGCAGCACGATGCGCACCGCCGCGATGCCGCAGCTCGGACGCGAGTGGTACGACCTGCCGATGCGCACCTTTATGGTCTGCGCCTTGATGGCGACAGTCCTTGAGGTCAGCCACTGGGCCGGACCGACGCTGACCGGAATCCTAGCGACCTATCCGATCTCGAGCACCAGCCTCATTCTGATTCTGCAGCCGCGCCTCGGCGGCCGCGCGTCCGCCGCGGTGAGCGCCAATAGCCTGTGGAGCCTGTGTGGAATCGGTCTTGGTCTTGCCGCCATGAACCTGTCGATCGGGCCGCTCGGCGCGCCATTCGCGCTCGCAGCCGCGCTGGCTATTCCGGTGGCCTGGAACATGACGGTCTGGATCGTCCACCGGCGCCACGTCTTGGCGGCGCATTAGCCGGAACCACCTTTTCCGTAAGCGATCCCGTGGGATAGCCATGACAAGGCGTCTCTGGCAGTCTTGCCGAGGCGCCCAAAAAAGCGCAATAAAACCGGCCATGATGGCGCACGAGAACGGTCAGGGGCGCTCACACGAACTGGCAAAGGGACGACCATGGGAAGACGAAGCCTTACACTGATCAGCGTTGTCGTCGGCGGACTGACGCTTGCTGGCGCAACGGCGCTGTTGCCGGTCCACAAGGCCTGCGCCCAGCAAGGCAAGATCAGCTATGCTGAAGACATCGTCCCGATCTTCAAGGGCTGGTGCTTTTCGTGCCACGAGCCGGGTGGCGAGGGCTACCGGGCAAGCGGCGTCGATCTCAGCAGCTACGACGGATTGATGAAGGGCACCAAACTCGGGGCGGTGGTGATTCCCGGACAGCCCGACGCGAGCACGCTCATCGCCCTCATTTACGGGCGGGCGTCACCGAAGATCCGGATGCCCTACGGCCACAAGCCCCTGCCTGACTGCCTGCGCAGCAATATCTGGACCTGGATTTTCCAAGGCGCGAAAAACAATTGATCGCGATTGGCGCCGATCGGTTGCGCTTGCGCGCGGCCCGGCGGGCGTCAGGTTACACGCAATAGCAAATCTGAAATTCGCCCCCTGGCGAGCTGCGCCCGTTGCGGCATTGCTGCGCGGACCTGCCCACCAGGGGGAAATCAATGATTGCCGACGTTGGAGACGGCGCGGCTATTTTTTTGGAGACGGCGCGGCTATTTTTTCAGCTTGTGGCCGTTCTTTTGGAACGTCTTGCCAAACGGCTTGAGCGTGCCGCCGCCGGCCGGATTCACATGGCACCGTCCGCAAGGCAACCCAGTCTGGGAGGCATAGACGGGCGTCGCGCTGACGGGACGAGAATCAACCAATGACATCGCGCCGGCGATCAGCACTGCGGCCGCCACACCGCAAACAACAACCATAGCATCACGTACGTGCACTTTCATGAGGTCCTCTCCATTGCTGAGAATGGCATTTCCATCCCTAGCGAAGGTTGGCGTCAGACGTCTGTCGCCCCGCACTGTTCTTATTCGAAATGATAGTGAAATGGAAGCGCGGGACGCTTGACTAACGTCAACCCTTGCTTTCATTCCCATGCGGTTCGTAGACAATTTGACCAAGATCAAAGCGCACAGTTTGACGTTGCGCCGACGATCAGGCGCGACGGTGGGCTCGAAGCGCTATTCGCTATCGCAGTTTGAAGGCGTCCGGCGGCCGGCCTTAGGTCGGCAGAGACCCGATTTTGCTCTTTTGACATCGGTCAAGGCCGCCAATGGCCGGATCGACTACCGGCTTTGCAGAACGGCGCAGGCTTCGCTACTCTGATCAAGACAAGCGCTCGCTGACTGGCCGTTCTGCCCCTCGCCGACCCGGCCCCCGGCGGTCACCCCTTTGCGCAAAGACGAAAAGTGGACGATGCGGAGTGTGCCGACGATGCGATTCGCAAAGGTGATTCGGGGGCTGATGCGGCGAGGGCCTGAAATTTCACGAATAGCAAGCGATGAATGTGAAGCCGACCAGGTGGCCGCCGCACCGTCATGGCACGAGCGCTCGCTCCGGTCGAATGTCCGGCAGCATTGCCGTTGCACGCCTTGGCTCCTGGCCGCGGGCCTGGCGTTCGCTCTCGCCTTTCCGACATCGCACGCCTTAGGCCAAAACGCCGCCCCAAGCGCGCCACCCGCCGCACCGGCTGCGCCAACGGCCGCGCCCGCTCCCGCCGCGCCATCTGCGGCGCCACCCGCCGCCGCGCCGGCGGAGCCGTCCGCGCCGGCCGAGCAAGCCAAGGTGCCGCTGACCAACGAAACCTGCCTCGGCTGTCACGGCGTGGAAGGGCTGCTGCCGACCGACCGGGCGCACCGCGGCGGCGTCCCGGGCCTGATGACGGACCGCTTCCGCGGCAGCGTGCACGGCCGTCTCAAATGCGTCGACTGCCACAAGAACATTACCGAGATTCCGCATAAGAACCCGCGCATTCAAGTTGGCTGCGTGTCATGTCACGAGAACATGTGGCAAGAAGCCCAAGACGCAGAAAAAACGAAAACGGAGGAATTTGCCCGGCTCGACTACGTGAAGAAGCAAATTGATGAGTTCTTGCATTCAATTCATGCGCGGCCCAGCAGCGTCGATCAGTCACGCACCAACGCCACCTGCTACAACTGCCACGACGCACATTACGTTTATCCGCCGGGCACCCAGAACTACAGTTGGTGGCGGCTCAATCTGCCGTACACCTGCGGCAAGTGTCACACCGCCGAGCTCCAGATCTATCGCACGTCGGTGCACGGCCAGGAAGTGTTGCAGAAGGGCAATCCGGGACGCCGCAGTCTGCTCGGATTGCCACACCGGAATGAACATCCAAAATCCGTTCCTGGCGTCGACCCAGCTCGCCATCACCAAGAACTGCGGCAATTGCCACCAGGAGGAATGGGAATCCTATCTCGACACCTACCACGGTCAGGTGAACAAGCTCGGCTTCACGTTCACCGCCAAGTGCTTCAACTGCCATGGCGCGCACGACATCAAGCGGGTCACCGACCCGACATCGAGCGTTTATCCGACCAATCGGCTGAAGACCTGCCAGCAGTGCCACGTCAACGCCACCGCCGGCTTCATAACGTTCGAGCCGCATGCCAACGCGCACGATTTCGCGCGTTACCCGCGCGTGTGGTTGGCTTCGAAATTCATGCTCCTGCTGCTCACCGGCGTGTTCGGCTTCTTCTGGACACATTCAGCGCTGTGGTATTACCGCGAGTTCCGGGATCACCAGCAGCGCAAGCACCGGCCGCACGTCAAGCTCGCCGACCTGCCGACGGACGACAAGCATGTCTACTACTACCGTTGGCCGCTGATCTGGCGCATCGCGCATGTGTCCTTCGCAATCTGCACGATCTTTCTCGTGTTCACCGGCATGCAGCTCTTGTATTCCAACGCATGGTGGGCGCCGATCCTCAGCCACGCGTTGGGCGGCCCGCAGGTGACCGGCATCATCCACCGCATCGCCGCGGTCGGGTTCCTCGGCATCTTCATCTGGCACATTGCCTACATCCTCCTTCGCATCGGGCCGAAATGGCGCACCTTCAAGATTTTCGGACCGGATTCGATGGTGCCGGGCCCGCAGGACATCTACGACATCTTCGCCATGTTCAAATGGTTCTTCGGTCTCGCGCCGAAGCCGAGCTTCGACCGCTGGACCTATTGGGAGAAGTTCGACTACTGGGCGCCGTTCTGGGGCGTCGCCATCATCGGCTCGACCGGCGCCCTGATCTGGTTCAAGGAGCTCGCGGCCGCCTACCTGCCGGGCTGGATCTTCAATATCGCCTTCATTTTCCACGGCGAGGAAGCCGTGCTCGCGGCCGGCTTCCTGTTCACCGTCCACTTCTTCAACGAGCACTGGCGGCCGGACAAGTTCCCGCTCGATATCCGGATGTTCACCGGCTCAATGCCGCTGGAGGAGTTCAAGCACGAAAAGTCCATCCTCTATAAGCGACTGGTGGAGAAGGGCGAGCTCGACAAATATCTGGTCGAGGAGCCGTCGCGGCCGATGACCATCGGCTCGAAGATCCTAGGCTTTACCTTGATGGGATGCGGCCTGATCCTCTTGTACATGGTGATCTCAGGCTTCATCGGGCGGTTGGCGGCATAACGCACGCGGCCAATGCGTTTGTGCGCGGCGCACCGAGCGCCGCGCTCCTGCATGCAAAGCACGCGAAATTATCAGCCTCCGATGATCGACAGGTCGCCACCCTCGCGGTTCTGCACGACGCCGGGCGCCAGCGAAAACCACATCTGGTAGAGCGACACCAGCCACATGAAGGCAAAGCACGCCGCCAACAGCATGCCGGCTACGATTTCCGCATACACGAAGGGATGGAACACCTTGATCAGATACCACGAAGCCACATCCACCATGATGCCGGCGAAAGGCAGCGCGACAACGGTACATTTGAACCATACCGGCCGCACATAGGCATGGCTGAACATGAAGCCGGTGAGGAAGAAGATGAATGTCATGCCGAACAGGTGAATGTGCGAAACCCGCACCAGCGTGGCGATCGAAGCGCCGGTATCTTTCTGGGTCACCTTCTTCAGATTGTCGTAGCCGTTCAGATTGGGCAGGTGCGGATTGCTGCCGTCGTGGCAGGTCATGCAATATTTCTGCAGGGTCGGCCCGATCGTTTTGTCGTAGGCTTCGCGCTGAGCCGCCTTCGGCCGCCCAGGTGATGACGACATTGCGATCATCGGCCGGCAGCATGCTCGACATCGGCCCGCGCAGAGCCAATTCCAGCCGCGAACCCTTGTTGCTGCCGGCATAGCCGACAATGAGATCGCTGGGCGTGAGCATGTCCGGATTGCCGCCGGCTCGGCCGGCATAGGTGAAGTACACATTGAGCAAGGCGAAGAGATAACCCATGCCGAGGACGAGAAGAGCGGCTGTGTAAAGAACACGCTGGCTGTACGGCAACTCCGAATAATGGAGAAAATGCCGATGCAGTGGCAAGTCACTCATGGTCTGGTCCCATCGGTTACGGCTCGATCCAATTCACTTGGTCGGCAGCGGCACGAACAGCACGGCGCGTGCTTTTTGATGCGCGTAATAGGCCGCAAGGTTAGCAATGTCGTCTTCGTTCAGCCCTTCGGCCATGGGGGCCATGGCGCTGCTCTTGCGTTGGCGCGTCCGGTATTCATGCAGCGACCTTTGCAGGTACTCGACCCGTTGGCTGGCCAGCATCGGGAAGCGCGGATCGGTGCTGTTGCCGTTGATGCCATGGCAGCGGTTGCAGCGCGCCGCCCATTCCGCGGTCGTCACCGGCTTGCGGACATTCGGCGCCTTCGGTTCCTGCGCCGCGTAGTAAGCGGCTAAGTTCTTCATCGCTGTCGTCGTCGAGCGCGGCGACCATGCCCTTCATCGTCTCGTTGGCGCGCGATCCGTCCTTGTAGCCGCGCAACGCCGCCACGAGTGTATTGCGCATCCTGTCCGGCCAGGCTCGGCGTCGCAGGGCTTGCACTCACGCCTTGTTCGCCGTGGCAGCCGCCGCAACTCGCCGCCGCGGCCTTGCCGGCGGCTTGATCACCGCCAGCCGGGGTCTTTGCGCGCGCCGGCTTCTGCAACGCATAAAACAACGCAATATCGGCCATCGCCTTGTCGTTTACCGCCGCTAGCATCGCCTTCATAGTGTCGTTTTTGCGCTCGCCGGTCTTGTAGGCCTTCATCGCGTCGATCAGGTATTTCGGGTCGAGCCCAATCAGGCTCGGCATGCCGGGGGTCTGGCTGATGCCGGTCGAGCCGTGACAGCCGCCGCAGCCTTCCGCCGCGGCTTTGGCGGCTTGCAGCGGATCGGGCCTAGCCGGCGCGGCGGGGCCACCGTGGGGCTGTGCGGGATCGAGCGCTGGCATAATAGGCCGCCACCTTGATCAGCGCGTCGTCGCTCAGGAACTTGATCGCATCGCGCATCTTTCTGTCGTTGCGGTCGCCGGTCTTGTAGTCCTTGAGCGCGCGGTAGAGATAGGCCGGGCGCTGGCCGGCGATGTGGGGCGTATCGGGTTTACTGCTGATACCGTCCGCACCATGGCAGCTTGCGCAGCCCATGCTCGCCAGCTGTTTGCCGTCGGCGATATCCATCGGCGTCGCATAGAGCGTACGCAGGTCGGGAGCAGTCTCGGCGGATTGCGCCATCGCCGCCGACAGAGAACCGCCGAATGCAGCGCCGGCGACGGTCGTGACGATCAAGAGCGTCTTCATCTTGCGTTGCGTTGCCATGCACTCACTCCGGTACGGCCTCCCCGCTGCAGGCGATTTCTTGTGCTGTTGCTTCGATCGTCCTGTCCTCCGAGGACGCGGGCCGGCTCCCGGTTATTTCGGCGGTTGGTTGGCGTAATTCGACGCAAGGCCCTCAATGATGGCGTCGCTGTAGGGAATGCTCATGTTGTGCATCAGCGAATTGCGGCGCTTGCCATCACGATAGGCCCGCAGCGCCAGGATCAGATAATCCTTGTCCTGTCCGTTGATTGCTCGGAATCGCCAGCGCCGGATTGTAGATGTCGTTGGCGTGGCAACGATTGCACTTGGCGGTGATTTCCTTGAGCAAGGCCTGTCCGTCTTCCGCGGGCTTTCCCTTTTGCGTCGCATAATATGCGACGATGTCATTGATCTCCTGATCGGTCAGACTGGCGACCATGCGCGACATCGTATCGTTCTTGCGCCGCGTCGTGCGGTAGGCCTTGATCGCGGCGGCCAGGTATTGCGGATCCTGACTGGCAAGGCTTGGCGTCGCGGCGTCGGTGCTGTTCCCGCCCTCGCCGTGACAACCGCCGCACACGGCGGTCAACGGCTCGCCTTTGGCCGGATCGCCGGTCGGCGGCGCGCTGCGTTGCGCCGGAGTCTGCGACGCGTAGTAAAGCGCCACGCTTTCGATGTTGAGCCGGCTAAGTCTGTGCAGCAGCGGATTCATCGGCGCCGCCTGGCGCAACCCGGCCATGTACTCTTGGGTGGCATCGTAGAAATAGCGCGGCTGCTGGCCGGCGAGGTTGGGCGTGCCCGCGATCTTGCTGTTGCCGTTCTCGCCATGGCAGCTCGCACAAGCCGCCGCCGCCGATTTGCCGTTCTCATACGGCGAGAAGATCGGCGTCTTTGCGGCCGCGATCGGCGGCAGGCTGGCGAAGTAGCCCGCAACATTGCGCCGGTCTGCGTCGCTCATGTTGGTCGCGATCGCCCGCAAGGCGGCGTGGACGCGCGTGCCTTCTTTGTATTCCGTCAACGCGGCCAGGAGATAGCGCTCGCGCTGCCCGGCTAGGTTAGGGATTCCGGGAGCGGCGCCCTTGCCGTCGAGGCCATGGCAGCCCTTGCACTCCTTGTCCACGATCGCTTTGCCCGCGCGAAGATCGGCCGTAGACGGTTTGTTGGGCTCGTTTTCATTCGAGCAGCCGATCAGCGCCACCGACACGAACATGGCAAGGAGAACATATTTCATGGGAAAGCTCGGCTTTTGATTCAAGGGTACCGCTCTCATCCGAAGATTCCTTCGAGGGCTGCCGACCACAAGCAAACGGTGGCCATATTTTCGAATTAGCACAAAATCCCAGCTTGAAGGAAGGACTGGCTCGGCCGGATACCGGGCGTCGCGAATTGGTCTGAGGGGCTGCCGCCCTAATTATTTTATTATCGCTAGCAAAACATTGACGTAATTGACTTCAGTCAATTCTCGCCCGGAGGGACTATCAATTAGGTAAAAGTGAGCGGTTTTCGACCGAGGGATCGCTTTTCGTGTCGAGGGCGGCCTCCCCGCGGAGGCGGCAGTGAATTGTGGCGATCGGCCGGGCGGCGTCAGCACGTATCCAGCCAAATTGACAAGCGCCCGACGACTTGCACTTCTCGACCGCATTGCGGCCCCGCTAACTGTGATGGAGCCTTCCCTCGCCTATTCCGTGCAAAGCGGAGCGGAAGGATACGGAGATGCTAAGATGCAAGGTCGTTTGACAAAGACCATTCCTGCTGGTCTTGCTCTTTGGGCTCATCGGTGGCGCCGCCTTACTGGTCAATTTCAGTGCGACGCCAGCGAGCGCCCAGCAACCCAGAAGTAGAGAATTTCCTCCGCACCTCGGCGATTTGATGAACGAGGCGATGCAGGTGCATCACACTAAGCTTTGGCTTGCAGCCCACGCCAACAATTGGCCATTGGCGGCCTATCAAGTGAAGAAGCTCAAGGACACCATGGAAGAGATCAAGGAGGCCATTGTCTATATCCAGACCGCGTCGCCCAAATGGCAAAGCGTGCCGGTCGGCGAGATGCTCCAGAGCATCGACTCTCATCTCGAAAATCTGGGCCAAGCCGTGAAGGCGAAGAGTCCGGCCAAATTCGAAACCGCCTACAGCGAACTTACCGCCGCATGCAACGCTTGCCACGCGCGCGCCGGCGAGCCGCAAATCAAGATTATCCAGCCGGTCGGCGGCAGCACTTTTATCGACCAGGACTTCACGCCGGACGGCGCCCCGCAGTGACGGGTTGAGCGCTAAACACTTCTGACCGATACGAGCCTCGTCCGCGAACCAGATTTCTATGTTGTCGCTGTCGAGCGCTTTCTCACGGGCGATTGCATCCAGGCGGGTGCGGAAACTTTTTTAAAATCCTCGATCACGCCCTCGGCTTGCGCATAGTGGCGCGGCCGGGCCGAGAGCTTGCGATAGCCCATGGCGCGTAGCTCCCGGCTCAAGGTCTGCTTGGCGATGGTGATGCGGAACTCCTCGAAGATCCATTGCGCCAGATCGATTAGCCGCCAGCGCACCACGCCGTGGACCGCCGGGATCGGGCCGCTCTCGATCATCCGTGCAATGGCCTGGCGCTGCACATCATTGAGCTTCGAGGGCTGGCCCGGCGATTTGCCGTTCAGCAGACCGTCGGGGCCATCCGCGTTGAACCAGATTACCCAGTCCCGGACAATCTGCAGACCGACGCCGCCGATCTTGGCTGCCTCGGTACGCATTGCACCGTCATAGATAGCCGCAAGGGCCAGAAGCCGCCGGGCTTGAGGGCCGTCTTTCGTATTCTTTGCCAAGCCGCGGAGTTGCGACGCATCAAAATCTTGGCGCAATGGTATCGGTGCTGACATGGCGAACCTCCATCGTTCGCCATGAATTAGAACTAGTTAGCTTCCGGGAAGAGCGAGAGTCACGCTTTCAGGGATTGGGTATTAGCCGATAGCAGCGAGGCGCCTGCGGGCGCAGGCGATTGCCTCATGACGGCCCCGGTCGGCACGAGCCGGCCTTTGACGTGCATCAAAAGCCAAATCGCCGCTTATGAAATGCTTCGTCATCGGCGACGACACGGAAATTGCAGGAGACTGACGATGAAACGGCACCGTCTTTTGCTCGGAGCAACCGCTGCGGCGGCGCTGGCCGTCGCCGGCTTGGCGACCATCGAGTTCACCGCCTCTCCGGCCTTTTGCGCTCCGCAAACCAGCCAAAGCAAGATCAGCTTCAAAGAAGACGTCATGCCGATCTTCGTCGGCCGCTGCGTGGCGTGTCACCAGCCCGGCGGCCAGGGAACCGAAGCCAGCGGGCTCGACCTCACCTCTTACGCCGGCCTCATGAAGGGCACCAAGTTCGGACCCATGATCATCCCGGGCGATCCCGCCAGCAGCAATCTGATGTTGCTGCTCGATTGGCGGGCTTCGCCGAAGCTGCGCATGCCGCATGGCAAGAGGCAGCTATCAACGTGCGATCGCAACGATATTCGTGCGTGGATTCTGGAAGGCGCCAAGGATAATTGACCGCGCGTACGCGGACGCACAAAGTCGCGCGGCGTTGGTCTCAGCTTTGCAGGCCTAACTCTTTGGCCAATTCGTCAATGCGGCGAACCTTGGCGGGGTCGCCGGCAAGCGCGCGGCGCGCGTCGGCGGCGGCGGCATCGGCCTTGGCGCGCTCGCCCAACACCACATAGGAGCGCACCAGCCGCAGCCAGCCGTCGACATCGTCGCCGTTCTGCTTCAACCGGTCGGCAAGCCGCGCCACCATGCCGGCGATCATCTGGTTTTGTTGCGCCGGCTTCATCTGCGCGGCGGCTGCCATTTCAGCCGCGCTCGGACCGGGTGGCGCTGGCGTTTGCGCCGCCGTCGGCGGCGGCGCCTCAGATGCGACCGGCTTTGCCATTACCGCTTTGGCGGCCTGCTCGAACCAGCCAAGCTTGTCCTGATCGCCGGCGAGCGCCTTGCGGGCATCGACGATCGCCGCTTCCGCTTTATCCTTCTCGCCGAGCACATGGTAGGAGCGCACCAGCATCAGCCAAGCATTCGGGTCGGAGCCATCCTTTTTGAGCCGTTGAGCAAGCCGCTCCACCATGCCCGCGATCGACTGATTGTGCGTCGGCGCCGCCGCTGCCGCAGGTGGATTCTGGGCCGGCGAGGTAGCAGCCACGGCGGGCACCGCCGGCGCTGCCGATGCGCTTTTGACGCCCGCGTTGAACCGGCCAAGCTTATCGGGATCGCCGGCCAAAGCTTTGCGGGCATCGGCTGTGGCCGCCTCCGCTTTGTCGTTTTGACCGAGTACCCGATAGGAGCGCACCAACCGCAACCAACCGTCGACGTTGGAGCCGTCCTTTTTGAGCTCATCGGCGAGCCGCGCCACCATACTGAGAATGAATTGATTTTGCTGTCCGGGCTTCATCTGCCCAGCGGCTGCAACGTCCGCCGCGCTCGGTCCCGGAACGGCGGGCGTCGCAGGAGCAGCAGCCACCGCAGCAGCGACGCCGTCGTTGAATTGACGAAGCTTGTCGGGATCGCCGGCAAGCGCCGTGCGGGCATCGGCGATCGCCGCGTCCGCCTTTTCGTTCTGGCCGAGCACCCGATAAGAGCGCACCAGTCGCAGCCAGCCGGCGGGGTCGGAACCGTCTTTCTTGAGCCGCTCGGCAAGCCGCGACACCATCGCGAGGACCGTCGGGTCTTGTTGCTCGGCCTTGGGCTGACCCGTCGCCGCGACTTGGGCTTCGCCCGGCGCCGGCACCGAGCCGGCAGGCGCGGCGCGCGCCATGGCGTGGCGCACCAGTTCCACCCAGGGAGCGCCCGGCGGCGCTTTGGCCAAAAGATCGCGCCAGATCGCTTCGGCCTCAGCGCGGCGGCCATCCTGGTCGGCGGCCATGCCTTCGTAAAAACGGGCCATCACATCGTTTTTGTCGAGCGCAATGGCTCGGTCGAAGGCTGCTTTGGCCTCACCGGTGACGACACCGTTGGCGGCGGCAACCATGGCCTCGCCCAGATTGGCTTCGCGCGCGGCGGTACTGCCGTTCAGCCTGACCGCATTGGTCCAGGCCCTCACCGCATCGTCGTAGCGCCCGACCCGCATATAGACCGGCGCCAGCACCTCCCAGGCCCGGCCGTCCTTGGGATTGCGCGTGACGTGGTCCTCCACCTGCGCGACCAGGTTTTCAATCGAGCGATTCTGCTCGGGCGCGCGCAGCCGCGCCGCCAGCGGTTCACCCGGCATTAGCGGAGAACCGAGCATCAGATAGAGCAAGGCCGCGCCGACCGGCAGCAGGAACAAGCCGACCACAGCGGCGATGCGACGCCGCCAAAGCGAGGGCTCTTCCGCGGGCGGCTGTTCGCTTTGCGCGGCGTCGGCGGCGGCCAGTAAACGGCGCGAAACCTCGACGCGGGCGGCCTCGGCCTCCGCCGCCCCGATCAGCCCGGAGGCGCGGTCGCGGGCGATTTCATCCAACTGGTCGCGATAGACCACGACATCGCTGCCCGGACGCAAGGGCTTGCGCCGTGCCAGCGGCCACAAGACGGCAAACACCGCCACCGCAGTCATCAACGCCAACGCGAACCAAAGCGTCATGGATTTATCCTACCCGCAAAACAGTCAGATGGCTGCCCGGAACCGCGGTTGAAGAACCGGAATGCGGCCTGGTGGAGGCGATTGACCAAGCCATGTCAAGTCACTGAGAGATTTGACGCAAATCAAGGCAGTAATTTCCTTGATGTCAATTATGGCAGCAACTCTAGGGGGAGTTTGGCCTATGCAAGCCGCCGATGTGATGGTCGGCAATGTTATCACGGTCCGCTCGGATACCTCCATCGAGAAGATCGCGGAAACCCTGCTGGCAAACCGGATCAGCGCCGTACCGGTGGTCGATGATTCGGGCGCACCGCTCGGTATCGTCAGCGAAGGCGATTTGATCCACCGCGTGGAATCCGACACCGAGCGTCACCGCTCCTGGTGGCTCGAGATTCTGATCGGCAAGGAAAGCCTGGCTCGTGAATTCGTCAAGTCACACGCCCGCAAAGCGGCGGACGTGATGACGCGCCCGGTTATCACCATCAAGGCGGATACGCGGCTCGGCGACATCGCCGCGTTGCTGGACAAGCATCAAATCAAACGCGTGCCGGTTGTCGATGACCACGGGAAACTCATCGGCATCGTCAGCCGGGCCAACCTCGTGCAAGCTTTGGTGAAGCTGAACAAGGCCGCGTCCGACACCGCGATCGAGGATTCGATCCTGCAAAGCAATATCCTCGCTCAATTGCGTTCGAAGCCTTGGGCGGATGCCTCCAATCTCAACGTCATCGTCGACAACGGAAAGGTCGAGCTCTGGGGCGTTGTCGACTCCGAAGCCGAAAGAAATGCGATCAGAGTCGCCGTCGAGGTAACGCCCGGCGTGCGTGAAGTATCGAACAGGCTTGTGGTCGAACGCATTCGGACCGGTCTCTAATAGCGATGCGCTTGGTGTTCTGGTCTGTTCTTAAATGCGATTAAGGAGCGTTGCGAGAGAAGAACAGGAGCAGCACGGAAAAAGAACGACGCTTAGGAAGTCGACACTGTTAAAAACGGTTCGCAAAAAGCGGACCGTAGATGATTTTATTTTGTGTTCTCCGCTGTCGCGTCGCTAGACGCGCCACTCGTCGACCATCTGCCAAGATCGGTTGTTGTTCTCGCTGGCCGTCTATGGCAGCGACGGGGTAGCCGACGAGTGTCTCGCCTTGCAGAAGCAATTGAATCTCGACGTAAATTTTCTGCTGTTTGCTGGCTTCGTGGGCGCCGTCGACGGCGTGTCGCTTGCGCCGCAGGATATTGCGGCGGCAAATTCCGAAGTTGCCGGTTGGCACGACGAGGTCGTGCGGACCCTTGCGCGGCGCCCGGCGCTCGCTCAAGCCGCCCAGCCTCGATACCGGCAATCCGCTGCAAGAGTCTGATGCCGCGTTACGTGCGCAGGTAAATAGCGCCGAACTGGCGGCGGAGAAGATCGAGCAAGCGATGCTGTGGCAGTGGTCACGCCGCGAGCTTGTCAATCGACCGCGCACAGACCGCGCGCAAGCGCTCCCAGCGAATATTCGTGGCGTGTTGGAATTTTATGGCATGGCCGCCGATGCAGTTGACACGGCAGCGCCGCGCCTAAGCCATGTAGCAGCGGCTTATTCGAAAGCTAAGCAGCGCGTTCAGGACTGGCCGCGCGGCTCGTCAGGCCGTCGGTGGTGCCGTAAGCCGTATCGGACAGCGTGTGAACGGAGCAAGGCACGATCGCCATGCCGCGGATCTTAACGAACCGCTCGATACCGCGGCGCCGACGTCTTGTTGGAATAAGTGGCATTGGCCAGCGCGCGCACGTTACCGACCGTCAGGTCGGGCTCTTCCTGCAGCGTCCGCACCGCCGATCTGAAAATGATCAGATGAGTCGGGACTTTCGTCTTGCGCAGTGTCTGCAGCACCCGCACGCCGTAGATCGCGCCGGATGCGCCGCTGATCCCGACAATCAGAGGAAGCGTCATAGGTTTTCCGGCCTCGGCCTCCCTCGATCCGGACTTGCCCGGATCCGCTCTGAAGCGGCTGGTATAGCCATTTTCCAAATCGATGAGAAACCTAAAAGCGGTGGATTTTCCGTGGGATGCTTGACAGCACCGGGACGGCATCCGTATTCAATGCATACAATGCCGGTTTAGTCCGACGAGGCGATGGAGTTCCGCCTTAAACCGCCTTCGGGGCTGATGACTCCTTTCATCCGATTGCGGACGAAAGGAGCTATGATTCAATGCTGAGCTATTTCTGGATTGCCGTCGGCAGCGCGCTGGGCGGAATGGCGCGCTATGGTTGCTCGGGGCTGGCCGCGCGTCTGATCGGCGAAACGTTTCCCTGGGGCACGTTGATCGTTAACGTTGCCGGCTCGTTCATCATCGGTTTCTTCGCCACGCTCACCGGCCCCGACGGCCGGGTCTACATGGGTTCGATGGCCCGGCAGTTCGTCATACTGGGCTTTTGTGGCGGCTACACCACGTTTTCCTCGTTCAGCCTGCAAACCCTCAACTTGGTGAACGACGGCGAATGGGTTCGCGCCGGCGCTAACATCGGCGGCTCGGTTCTGTGCTGTCTGGTCGCAGTGTGGGCCGGCCATCTGCTCGCCGCCAGCGTCAACACGATGAAGTGGATTTGACCGATGCAGATTCCCCGGGACGCAGTGTTGCTGCGCATCTTCTTCGGCGAGGACGACAAGTTCGAGCACCTACCGCTCTACGAGGCGATCGTGCTGAAGGCGCGCGAAATGCACCTTGCCGGCGCGACCGTGCTGCGCGGCCCGGCCGGCTTCGGGCATTCGAGCCGTATTCATACGACCAAGATCCTGCGTCTGTCGCAAGATTTGCCAATGGTGGTCGAGATCGTCAACTCGCAAGAAACCATCGACAACTTCCTGCCGGTGCTCGACAAGATGATGACCAGCGGGCTCGTCACCATGGAAAAGGTGCAAGTGCTGCAATACGGCGATAAATCCAACGCCGATGAACAAGCAGGCTGAGCGCGCTAGCTGCCGCGGTAAGTCGAATAGCTCCACGGTGTCGCCACCAGCGGCACGTGATAATGGCCCTCCGGCTCGGCGACCGAGAATTCCAGCGGCACCACGTCAAGGAACGGCGGATCGGACAGCGCAACGCCGTTGCGCGCAAAATAGTCGCCGATGGAGAAGCGCAACTCGTAACGGCCGATTGGAATAGGCCGGTCCGCGATCAGCGGAAAGTCGGTGCGGCCATCGGCATTGGTTGTGCCGCTCGTCAGCAGACGGCTTTCGCTTTGACTCGACAGTTCGCGCAGCTCGAAAGCAACGCCGTCCGCCGGATGCCCATGGTAGGTGTCGAGCACGTGTGTCGACAGACGCCCGTGCACCTTGAGCCGGTCGCTGGCGCTCACATGCTGGTCAAGCCGCAACGCCGCGATGCGAGCGACTTCCGCAAGCGCGGCTTCACGTTCGGTCGCGGCATTGTTCTTGAGCCGCGTCTCGTATTGGCGAAATACCGAATCCTTGCTGTGGCGGCGCACGCAGATAATGAAGGGGAAGTCGAATTTCTTGCGGTAAGCCTCGTTCAGGCGCTGAAAACTTTCGAACTCGGCATCGCTAAGCCGGTCGAGGCCAATGCTGCCCTGCTCCGCCGTAGAGTCCGCGGTCATCGTCCCGGCGCGCGCCGCCTTGCCGGCCAGGTCCGGATGCGCGTTGAGCAGCGCGATCTTGCGCGCCTCTTCCGCCGCGTTGACGGCGCGTACCATTTGCTCGTGCAATGCGGCAAGCGATGGGAACGGCCGCCCACTCAGCGCGGCCTCTGCCACCCAGGGCGAGTGCTCATAGATGCCGCCGAGCGCCGCGACAAATTGCGCGTGATCGGCGCCATTAAGCTCATCAAGCGAAATCGAGGCTTCCGCGTTCATGTCACCACCGGGGCATTCTTGGCGAGCGACTTGTGCTCGTGATACCAATGCTCGGCGATCGTGCGGCGCGTCGCAATCCAAACCCGGTCGTGTTTGGCGATGTGATCGAGGAAACGCAACAGTCCGGCGGCGCGTCCCGGCCGTCCGGCAAGTCGGCAATGCAAGCCGACCGACATCATCTTCGGTGCGCGCTCGCCTTCCGCATAAAGCACGTCGAAGGCATCGCGCAGATAGACGAAGAATTCCTCGGCCGAGCCAAAGCCCTGCGGATTGATGAAACGCATGTCATTGGCATCCAGCGAATAGGGAATAATGAGATGCGGCCCCTGCGTGCCGTTCACCCAATAGGGCAAGTCGTCGGCATAGGAATCGGATGAATAGAGGAAGCCGCCATCGTCGAGCACGGCTTTGAGCGTATTGGCCGAGCTGCGCCCCGTGTACCAACCGAGCGGCCGCTCGCCGGTGACCTCTTTGTGAATACGGATCGCTTCGGCCATATCTGCGCGCTCTTGCGCGTCCGGGACATCCTTGTAGTCGATCCATTTCAGCCCGTGGCTGGCAATCTCCCACTCGGCCTCGCGCATAGCGGCAACGGCGTCTGGGTTGCGCGCGAGCGCATTGGCAATGCCGAAAACCGTCACCCGCAATCCGCGTTCGGTAAAGAGACGCCACAACCGCCAGAAACCGGCACGCGAGCCATATTCATACATGGACTCGACATTCATATGGCGTTGGCCCGGCCACGGCTGCGCGCCGAGCACGTCGGACAAGAAGGCTTCCGATGTTGCATCACCGTGCAGGACCGACCGTTCGCCGCCTTCCTCATAGTTGATGACGAATTGCACCGCGACGCGCGCGCTCCCCGGCCAGCGGGGGTTGGGCGGATTGCGGCCGTAGCCGACCAGATCGCGCGGGTAGTGAGAGCGCTCGGACATTTTTATGCTCACTGTCCCGGCTTAACTAGCTGAAAATGGCGCCTCAAACCATCGGCCCCTTTCGAAATTTCGCAGCTCTTGTATATGGTGCGGCGATGCATGCCGGCGCTCAAGCCAAGGTCGTCGCCTGATGGCGCAAGTTTCCGAGCTTTTTGGACCGCAGGCCGCGGACGGCGCGTTTGGCGATCGCATCCTCGCCTTGGCGGATCACCTTGCGTCGTGGTCCGAAACCGCGGACGGACTGACCTGCACTTATTTGTCGACGGCGCACTTGGCTGTTGCCGAAGAACTCGCCGGGCTGATGAAAAACGCCGGGCTCACGGTCGAGATCGACACGGTCGAGAACGTGATCGGCCGCTATCAATCGAACGATCCTTCCGCCAAAACCGTGATCGTCGGCTCGCATTACGATACTGTCCGCAATGCCGGCAGATACGATGGGCGGCTGGGGATTCTGGTCGCTTTGGTTGTCGCCGAGCATCTCGCGCGTAACGACATACGCCTGCCCTTCAATCTGGAAGTGATTGCATTTTCCGAGGAGGAAGGCGTGCGCTTTCCGGCTTCCTATATCGGCTCAGGCACAGTTGCCGGCCGCTTCGAGGACAAGCTGCTCGAAACCCGCGACGCCAAAGGGATCACTCTCGCGCAAGCGGTGCTTGAAGTCGGCGCCGATCCGAAGACGATTGCTTCGCTCGCGCGCCGCCCAGAAACACTGGCCGGCTATCTTGAGGTTCATATCGAGCAGGGCCCCGTGCTGCTCGGCGCAAATTTGCCGGTTGGCGTCGTCACGGCCATTGCCGGCGGCTCGCGTTACCTGGTGACCATCGACGGCGAAGCCGGCCACGCCGGGACGGTGCCGATGACGCTGCGCCACGATGCCGTGACCGCCGCGGCCGAGATCACGCTGTTCGTCGAGAGCCGCTGCAATCGGCCAGGATTGGTCGGCACTGTCGGCCGCTTCGCCGTGCCGGGCGGCGGCGCCACCAACATCATTCCCGGGCGCTGCGAGATTTCGCTCGACATCCGCTCCGGTGACGACGCAACGCGGCTGGCGGCGGTCGTGGACATCCTCGCCGAAATCCAGCGGATTGCCCATCGCCGCGGCGTCACGGCGACGACGATGCAGGCGCTCGAAGCGGCGGCGGTGCCCTGCTCGTCACGGCTGCAGGAGGCGTTTGCCGCGTCAATCGAGCGCGCCGGATTGCCGGTCCGCCGTCTGCCGAGCGGCGCCGGCCATGACGCAGCGATGTTCTCCGGCATCACCGACATCGGCATGTTGTTCGTGCGCTGCGGCAACGGCGGCGTCAGCCACTCGCCGCGAGAGACGGTCAGCGCCGAGGACGCCGACATCGCCGCCCGCATTCTCTTGGACGTGCTTGTCAATCTGAAACCTGCGTAAGCATGCCCGCAACAGGAACCAGCCGATGGACAAACTTCGCATCACGTCCGGACCCTACAGCTTCGATGCGCGCTTCGAGAGCGCGGCGGCGCCCAAGACCGTTGCGGTGTTCCGCAAGCTGTTGCCCTACGTGAACAAGGTCATCCACGTGCGCTGGAGCGGCGAAGCGGTGTGGATTCCGCTCGGCGAGCTCGACCTCGGCCTCACTTACGAAAACCACACCAGCTATCCGGCGCCCGGTCAGATGCTGGTCTATCCCGGCGGCATCAGCGAAACCGAGATCCTGCTGGCCTATGGCAGCGTGCAATTCGCCAGCAAGATGGGACAATTGGCCGGCAATCACTTCCTCACCATCACCTCGGATCTGGACAAGCTCGCCGAGCTCGGCCGCTCCACGTTGTGGGAAGGCGCCAAGGACATCCGCATCGAGCTCGCCTGACATCTTGTAAAAGTCGCTCACCATCTGCCATGGTGGCCGGGCCGGCCGCTGAACAAGGTTTTCCGCCGTGGAAGTTGTCCTCACGGAATCGCTGAGCGCCGTCCTCCGTTGGCTTCACGTTATCGCCGGCATCGCCTGGATCGGAAGCTCGTTCTACTTCATCCATCTCGATCTCAGCCTGAAGACGCGCGGCGGTTGCCGGACGGCGTCAAAGGCGAAGCCTGGCAGGTGCACGGCGGCGGCTTCTATCAGATGATCAAGTTTCTGGTGGCGCCGGCGAAAATGCCGGACGAACTGACCTGGTTCAAATGGGAAGCCTATGCGACCTGGCTCTCGGGCTTCGCGCTGCTGGTGCTGGTCTATTACCTCAACGCCGATCTGTTCCTGATCGACAAATCCGTGCTCGACATGGGCGCGAAGCAAGCTGCCGCGATCGCCTTCCTCAGCCTGGCGGCGGCGTGGCTTGCTTATGAAGGCTTGTGCCGCTCGCCGCTCGGCAAACATGAAGTAGCGCTGGCGCTGGTCGGTTACGTGTTCCTGGTCGCGCTCACTTACGGCTTCACCCACGTGTTCAGCGGGCGCGGCGCTTTCACCCAGATCGGCGCGCTGATCGGCACCATCATGGTGGCGAACGTCTTCGTCATCATCATTCCGTACCAGCGGAAAACGGTGGCCGCGCTGATCGCCGGCAATGAGCCCGATCCCGCGTGGGGCGCGCTCGGCAAGCAGCGCTCCGTGCACAACAACTACCTGACGCTGCCGGTCGTCTTCCTGATGCTGAGCAATCACTACCCGCTGTTCTTCGCGACCAAGTACAACTGGCTGATCGTCGCCATCGTGTTGGTGATCGGACCGGTGATCCGCCACTACTTCAATGCGCGGCACGAAGGCAAAGAGGGACCCTTATGGACCTGGGCCGTGGCTGCGGCCGGAATGCTCGTCATCGCCTGGCTGTCCGGCTACGGCGCCGGCATCCAGATGGGCGCGTTGCCGGCGACCCCGAAATTCGCAGCCGTGCAGGAGATCGTCATTTCACGCTGCAGCATGTGTCATGCCGCCCAGCCGGTCTGGGCCGGCATTGCCGCCGCGCCCGGCGGGGTGCGGCTGGACGATGCCGAGCAAATCCGCCTGCACGCCAAGCTGATCGATATTTACGCGGTGCGCTCCACCGCCATGCCGCCAGGCAACGTCACTGAGATCGGCGTCGACGACCGTCGGACGCTAGCCGCTTGGCTCGCCGCCGGCGCGCCTGCGGAATGACGGCCGCTAAGCCCAAACTCGCCCATATCGGAGGCACCAAAAAGGCATCATGGCGCTCAATTGGGCAGTGCATGCCTGAAATTGCTGGCTTCAACTGCCATTGATTTTGGCACACTATTAGCTTGCCAATGAAATGGACCCGGGCCGCGGGACTAGGCCGGCGGTCTTAGCCCTCGCTCAAGGCCCCCGGTGATATGTTGGATCCAGCGTCCGCGCCCCGCCCCGACAAAGCAAGCCCGCTGCTGCAGGCCATCGGCATCACCAAACTTTTCGGCGATTTCCTCGCCAATGATGCCGTCAATCTCGATCTCTGCCCCGACGAAATCCATGCCCTGCTGGGCGAGAACGGCGCCGGCAAATCGACGCTGGTCAAGATCATCTATGGCGCGCTGCAGCCGAGTGCGGGCGAGATCCGCTGGAAGGGCAAGACGACCGCGATTCCCAATCCCGCCGCCGCCCGCCGCCTCGGCATCGGCATGGTGTTCCAGCACTTCTCGCTGTTCGATGCGCTGACCGTCACCGAAAACATCGCGCTCGCCCTGCCTAAGGAGATGCGCAAGGGGCTTGCTGCGACCATCGAGCGGGTTTCCGCCGATTACGGCCTGCCGCTGCGCCCGAATGCGCTCGTCGCCGATCTCTCGGTCGGCGAACGCCAGCGCATCGAGATCGTGCGCTGCCTGTTGCAGTCGCCGCAGCTTCTGATCATGGACGAGCCGACCTCGGTGCTCACCCCGCAGGAGGCCGATTATCTGTTCGTCACCTTGCAGCGGCTGGCGCGCGAGGGCTGCGCGGTGCTCTACATCAGCCATCGGCTGGAAGAGGTGCAGCGCATCTGCCATCACGCCACCATCATGCGGCGCGGCAAGGTCGTCGCCGAGACCGATCCGGCGAAGGAGACGGCGGCGACGCTGGCCCGACTGATGGTCGGCGCCGAAGTGCTCGAAGTGGCGCGCCCGCCGTCGGCCCTCGGCCCGGTGCGGCTGTCGATCGGCTCGCTGGAACTGCCGGCGTCCGATCCCTTCGGCGTGTCGCTGAAAGGCATCAGCCTCGACGTTCACGGCGGCGAGGTGGTGGCCATCGCCGGCATCGCCGGCAACGGCCAGGGCGAATTGTTTGCCGCGCTCTCCGGCGAGCAGACGGTGGAGCGGCCCGATGCGGTGGTGATCGACGGTCACGAGGCCGGCCGCCTCGGCATCACCGAGCGGCGCAATCTCGGCGCCGCCTTCGTTCCCGAGGAACGGCTCGGGCATGGCGCCGTTCCCGGCCTCAAGCTCAGCGACAATGTCATCCTCACCCGCCACCGCACCGGCGACGAACTGGTGGTCACCGGCATCGTGCGGCCGCAGAAGGCGCTGAAGATCGTCAATTCCGTCACCGCCGACTACGACGTGCGCAAGGACGGCCCCGATCCGGAGGCGCGCTCGCTCTCCGGCGGCAATCTGCAGAAATTCGTCGTCGGCCGCGAGATCGATCGCCGGCCCGGCGTGCTGGTCGTCTCGCAGCCGACCTGGGGGGTCGATGCCGGCGCCGCCGCGCTGATCCGCCAGGCGCTGATCGACCTTGCGCGCGCGGGCTCCGCCGTGCTGGTGATCAGCCAGGACCTCGACGAGATTTTCGAGATCGCCGACCGCATCGCCGTGATCTCGCGCGGCCATCTGTCGCCGGCCGAGCCGGCGGCAAGCGCCACCCGCGAGTCGATCGGGCTGCTGATGGGCGGCATCGGCGAGGGCGCAACAGCAAAACCGCAGCAGACCGAGGAAGCGGCCGATGCAGTTCAGGCTTGAGCGTCGGCCGCAGCAGAGCCGGATGATGGCGGTGCTGTCGCCGGTGCTGGCGATTGCACTGGCGCTCGTCACCTTCTTTCTCGCCTTTGCGGTGATGCGGATCGATCCGTTCAGGGCGCTCTATCTCTATTTCATCGATCCGCTCACCGCGCTGTGGTCGATCGAGGACCTGCTGGTCAAGGCCGCGCCGATCATCCTGATCGCGATCGGGCTGTCGTTCTGCTACCAGGCGAATGTCTGGAACATCGGCGCCGAGGGCCAGCTTGCGGTCGGCGCGATCTGCGGCTCGATCATCCCGGTCTACTTTCCCCATTGGCAGGCGCCGATCGTGATCGTGCCGATGCTGCTGCTCGGCATTCTCGGCGGCATGGCCTATGCCGCGATTCCCGCCTGGCTGAAGAACCGCTTCAACGCCAACGAGACGCTGACCACCTTGATGCTGGTCTATGTCGCCAATCTGATGGTCGACTATCTCGCCCGCACGCCGTGGCGCGATCCCGCCGGCCATAACTTCCCCAACAGCCGGCCGTTCGAAGGCGGGCAGCTCCTGCCGGTGATCTTCGGCGACAGCATCCGCCTCAATGTCGTGTTCGTGCTGGTCGCCATCGCCGCGGTCTGGTTTCTGTCCGAGCGCACGCTCACCGGCTTCCAGCTTCGCGTGCTCGGCCAGTCGCCGCGCGCCGGCGCCTTCGGCGGCTTCAATCGCAAGCGCATGGTGTTCCTGACCTTCCTGATCTCGGGCGGGCTCGCCGGCCTCGCCGGAATTTGCGAGGTCGCCGGCCCGATCGGCCAATTCCGCACCACGGTGTCGCCGGGCTACGGATTCACCGCGATCATCGTCGCCTTTCTCGGCCGGCTGCATCCGCTCGGCATTCTGTTCGCCGGGCTGCTGCTCGCGCTCTCCTATCTCGGCGGCGAGGGCGCGCAGATCGCGCTCGGCATTTCCGACCAGACCACGCAGGTGTTCCAGGGCATGCTGCTGTTCTATGTGCTCGCCTGCGACACGCTGATCTTCTACCGCCTGCGACTGGTGCGCCGGCGTCCCCTCGAAGTGGCTGAAGCGGCGGGGTGATCCGATGGAAATGGCGGAAGGCATCCTGCTCACCATCGTCACGGCGGCGACGCCGCTGTTGTTTGCCGCGCTCGGCGAGTTGATCGCCGAGCGCTCCGGCGTGCTCAATCTCGGCGTCGAGGGGATGATGGCGGTCGGCGCCGTCATGGGCTTTGCCGGCGGGCATGTCAGCGGCATGCCGATCGTCGGCGTGCTCGCCGGCATCATCGCCGGCGCAGCGATGGGCGGCCTGTTCGGCATCGTGACCCTGGTGTTCGCCGCCAATCAGAACGCCTCGGGTCTGGCGCTGACATTGTTCGGGCTGGGGCTCTCCGGCCTGATCGGCAATTCCTATACCGGGATGCCGGGGCTCGGGATGGCGCACGTGCATATCCCGGTTCTCTCCGACCTGCCGGTGGTCGGCTCGGTGATCTTCGGCGAGGATCCGCTGGTCTATCTTGCGGTCGCGCTGACCATTGCCGTCTGGCTATTCCTTTTCCGCACGACTGGCGGCCTGATCCTGCGCTCGGTCGGCGACAACCACGTCTCGGCGCATGCGCTCGGCTATCCGGTGCTGCGCGTGCGGATGCTGGCGGTGTTGTTCGGCGGTGCCTGCGCCGGCGCTCGGCGGCGCCTACCTGTCGCTTGGTCTATACGCCGCAATGGACCCAGGCGATGACCGCCGGGCGCGGCTGGATCGCCATCGCGCTGGTGGTGTTCGGCACCTGGCTGCCCGGCCGCATCGCCATCGGCGCGCTGCTGTTCGGCGCCGTCAACATCCTGCAGCTTCATGCCCAGGCGATCGGCCTCGGCATTCCGTCGCAGTTCCTGTCATCGCTGCCGTATCTGATCACCGTCATCGTGCTGGTGATCATCTCGCGCAACCAGGCGCTGCTGAAGGTGCATACGCCGGCCTGCCTCGGGCGCACCTTCGTTCCCGACAATTGAACCGCGGTGGTTTTCGCCTCGATGGCATGAATCCTGTATGGTGTCTGAGCGAAAGTCGGGCGCGTCAAAGGAGGGAGTGGAGAATGCGTAGATTTCTTGGTGCCGCCGTAGCGGCAGGACTGCTGGTCGCCGCTTCAAGCGGCGCCCAGGCGGCCAAGTTGAAGGCGTGCTGGGTCTATCCCGGCCCGCACAATGACGGCGGCTTCAGCCAGCAGCACGATATTGGCCGGCTCGACGTGCAGAAGGCGCTCGGCGACAAGGTCGAAACCAGCTATCGTCGAGAGCGTGCAGGAGGGACCGGACTCCGAGCGCGTGATCGAGCGGCTTGCCCGCAGCGGCTGCGGCCTCATCTTCACCACCTCGTTCGGCTTCATGGACCCGACGCTGAAGGTCGGCGGGCAAGTTCCCGAAGGTGAAGTTCGAGCACATGTCGGGCTACAAGACCGCGCCCAACATGTCGACCTATAATCTGCGCTGGTATCAGGGCCGCTATGTGCAGGGCCAGATCGCGGCAAAGGTGTCGAAGTCCGGCGTTGCCGGCTACATCGTCTCCTTCCCGATTCCGGAAGTGGTGATGGGCATCGACGCCTTCATGCTCGGCGCGCAGTCGGTCAATCCCAACTTCAAGGTCAAGATCGTCTGGGTCAACACCTGGCTCGATCCTGGCAAGGAAGCCGACGCCGCCAAGACGCTGGTCGACCAGGGCGCCGACGTTCTGGTCCAGCACACCGACTCGCCGGCCGCGATGCAGATCGCCGAGCAGCGCCACATCCATGCCTTCGGCCAATCGGCCGACATGCTGAAGTTCGGACCGCACGCCCAGCTCGCCTCGCTGGTCGACAACTGGGGGCCCTATTACATCAAGGAGGTCAAGGCGGTTCTCGACGGAAGCTGGAAGACGCACGAGACCTGGGCCGGCATGGCCGACGAGGACGTTCTGGTCGAGCCGCTGAAGAACATGCCCGACGACGTGAAGAAAATGGCCGAAGGTTCGATCGCCGACATCAAGAGCGGCAAGCTCGTTGTGTTCTCCGGGCCTGTCTACAAGCAGGACGGCACGCTGGTGGTGAAGAAGGGCGAGGTCATGCCCGACAAGGACATCAACAGCATCAACTTCTACGTCAAGGGCATCACCGAGAAGCTGCCCGGGAAGTGAGCATGGCGCACGCCGCGTGCAACGCTCATCCTCGCAGCTTGCGCGCAGCGGCCTGATGCCGGCGCATCAGTGCGGACAGGTCGAGGCCTGCAATGGCGCCGTCCTCGACCGTCCAGCGCCCGTTGACCATGACCCGATCGGCCCGGTGGGCGCCGCACAGAACCAGCGCGGCAATCGGATCGCCATGCCCGGAGAAGCGCAGTTCATCGAGCTTGAAGAGCGCCAAATCGGCGCGCTTGCCGACTGCAATCTCACCCAGTTCGGAGCGGCCGACGCAGGCCGCCGAGCCTTGCGTCGCCCAACGCAGCGCATCCTTGTGGCTGACTGCGGTGACGCCGTAGCGCGCGCGCTGGACCAGAAAAGCCGCGCGCACCTCCTGCATCAAATTGGATTCGTCGTTCGAGGCCGAGCCGTCGACCCCGATGCCGATGCGCACGCCGGCTTTTTCCAGGTCGCAGACCGGGCAGCCGCCGGAACCGAGCACCTGGTTGCTGCAGGCGCAGTGGCTGATGGCAACGCCGCCTTTGGCGAGCCGCGGCATTTCCTCAGGGGCGAAATGGATACCATGGGCGAGCCAAACCCGCTCGTTCAGCCAGCCGCAATCTTCCAGGTAATCAAGCGGCCGGCAGCCATAGAGTTCCTGACAAAAGCGGTTCTCGTCCTCGGTCTCGGCCAGATGCGTATGCAGCCGCGCATCGAGCTTTTGCGCCAAGTCAGCCGTCGCGCGCATCAGCGACGTGGTCACCGAAAATGGCGAGCACGGCGCCAGCGCCACCTGCACCATCGCCGCCTCCCCGCGCTGGTGATAGCGCTCAATCAGCCGCTGACTGTCGGCCAGGATCGCATCCTCGTCCTGCACCACGCTGTCCGGCGGCAGGCCGCCGTCGCGCTCGGACAGATTCATCGAGCCGCGCGTCACCAGCACGCGCAGCCCGAGGCGCTCAGCCGCCGCGATCTCGATGTCGATGGCGTCCTCGAGCCCGGCGGGAAAGACGTAGTGATGATCCGTCGTGGTGGTGCAGCCGGACAGCATCAGTTCGGCCATCGCCACCGTGACGGCGAGCTCGAGCGCCTCCGGCGTCAGCCGCGCCCAGACCGGATAGAGCGCCTTCAGCCAGGGAAACAGCTCGCGGTCGAGCGCCGCCGGTACCGCCCGCGTCAGCGTTTGATAAAAATGATGGTGGGTATTGATCAACCCCGGCAGCACCACGTGGTCGCGGGCCTCGAACGCCTTGGCATTCGGCGTTTTCGGCTCCTGCCCCGCGCCCACCAATTCGGTGATGGCGCCGGCGGCAACAACAACACCACGCTCGGCGCCATCGGCCAAAATCGCCAGCGGGTCCTTGATCCAGACCGCTTGAGCCTCGCTCATTGTAAAATTCCCCTTTCGCCCGGCGGACCAGCGGCATGGATTTAAACACGATCAACGAGGTTGCGCGACCGCAGCGGCGCGAACAACTGCCGGATTGGCGCGCGGGCGATGCGTGGCTTGGCGGCGGCACCTGGCTGTTCTCTGAGCCGCAAGCACACTTGAGGCGGCTGATCGACCTTGCCGCGCTCGGCTGGCAGCCGCTGCGTATCGGCGGCGACGGCCTGGAGATCGCGGCGACTTGCACCATTGCACAACTGAACGCCTTCGCGGGGCCGCCCGATTGGATTGCCGTTCCGCTGATTGACCAATGCTGCCGCGCCTTCTTGGCCTCATTCAAAATTTGGAACACGGCGACGGTCGGCGGCAATCTGTGCATGTCGCTGCCGGCCGGCCCGATGATCGCGCTCACCGCCGCGCTCGACGGCATCTGCACCATCTGGTCGCCGGACGGGCACGAGCGTCGCGTCGCCGTGACCGACTTCGTCACCGGTCCGCAGCGCAATGTGCTTGCACCCGGCGATTTGCTGCGCGCGATCGCATTGCCGGGCGAGGCGCTGACCCGTCGCACCGCGTTCCGGCAGATTTCGCTGGCGCCGCTTGGCCGCTCCGGCGCGCTGGTTATCGGCACGCGCGGGCGCAACGATCGCATCGACGGCTTCACGCTCACCATCACCGCCGCAACACCGAAGCCGGTCAAAATTGCGTTCGATGCAATGCCCTCCAAGGCCGAATTACGCGCGCGTATCGAGCGCGACGTCACTGCTTATTACGACGACATTCACGGCGCGCCGGAATGGCGGCGCCACATGACCCTGCATTTCGCCGAGGAAATCCGGCGCGAATTGACCAGCGAGCCGGCACGATGAGCTTACGGGTCAACGGGCGGGACTTTTCCGACAGGCCCACCGCCGGCCAGTGCCTGCGCACCTTCCTGCGTCAGCTCGGCTGGTTCGGCGTCAAGAAAGGCTGCGATTGCGGCGATTGCGGCGCTTGCACCGTGTTGCTGGATGGCGAGCCGGTGCACAGTTGCCTGGTCCCCGCGTTCCGGGCCGAAGGCCGCGAGGTGACGACCATCGAGGGGCTCGGTCAAGGCAACGAGTTGCATCCGATGCAGCGCGCGTTCCTTAACGCGCAAGGATTTCAGTGCGGCTTCTGCACCGCCGGCATGATCGTCACCGCGGCGTCGCTCAATCAGGCGCAGAGGCAGGACCTCGGCTGGGCGCTGAAGGGCAATCTCTGCCGCTGTACCGGCTACCGGGCGATCGATGATGCGATTGCCGGCGTGCGCAGCATTGAAGACGCGGTTGATGGTGACGCTTGCGGCCACAGCATAGCGGCGCCGGCGGCGCCGGATGTGGTCACCGGCAAGGCGCGTTTTACCCTCGACGTCGCCATCGAAGGCCTGTTGCACGTGAAACTCGTGCGCTCGCCACATGCGCACGCCCGCATCCGGGCGGTCGATAAGACGGCGGCGCTCAAGGTGCCGGGCGTGCGTGCGGTGTTGACGTTCGAGGATTCGCCGCCGATAGCATTCTCAACCTCCCGTCACGAAAATCGGCTCGATCGACCCCGACGACACGAAAGTGCTGGACAACGTCGTGCGCTTCATCGGCCAGCGCGTCGCCGCGGTGGTGGCCGACAGCGAGGCGGCCGCCGAGGAAGGCTGCCGCCGCGTGGTGGTGGACTACGAGGACTTGCCCGCGGTCTTTGATCCTGAAGAAGCCATGCGTCCGGGCGCGCCGGTCATTCACGCCAAGGATGCCGCCGCGCGCATCTCCGATGCGACCCACAACATCGTTGCGCAAGTCCACGGCGATATTGGCGATGTCGCGGCGGGATTTGCCGCGGCCGACGTCGTGCATGAAGGCACTTACGTCACCCCGCGTGTCCAGCACGCCCATCTCGAGACCCATGCCGCCATCGCCTGGCTCGATGCCGACGGCAAGCTCAATGTGCGCTCCAGCACGCAGGTGCCGTTCCTCACGCGCAAGGAGTTGGCGCGTGTCTTCAGTCTCGATCTCGACAAAGTGCGCGTGTTTTGCGAGCGGGTCGGCGGCGGCTTTGGCGCCAAGCAGGAAATGTTTGTCGAGGACATTGTCGCGCTGGCGGCGCTGCGCCTCGGCCGCCCGGTCAAGCTGGAATTCACCCGTGAGGAGCAATTCACTGCCGCCAGCACGCGCCATCCCATGCGCGTTCACGTCAAGCTCGGCGCCAAGCACGACGGCACGCTCACCGCAATGCAATTGCATGTGCTTTCGAATACAGGTGCCTACGGAAATCACGCCGGTGCTGTGCTCGAACATGCCTGCGGGGAATCGGTCGCCGTTTACCGTTGCGCCAACAAGAAAGTCGACGGTTACGCGGTCTACACCAACACGGTACCGGCCGGCGCGTTTCGCGGCTATGGGCTGCCGCAGACCGTTTTCGCGATCGAATCGGCAATCGACGAACTCGCGCGCACGATCGGCATGGACCCATTCGACATCCGCCGGCGCAATATGGTGCGGCCGGGCGATCCGATGATCGCAACCGGTGAACCGCAAGCCGACGTGCTCTACGGCAGCTACGGACTCGACCAGTGCCTCGATCTGGTCGAAGCCGCACTCAAGCGCGATGCCAGCGAGCCGCCCTCGGCCGATTGGCTGGCCGGGCAAGGCTGCGCGCTCTCCATGATCGATACCACCCCGCCCGGCGGGCATTTTTCCGACGCGCGTATTTCACTTGGAGCCCGATGGCAGCTACGCGCTGACCGTCGGCACCGCCGAATTCGGCAACGGCACCGCCACCGTGCATCAACAGATCGCCGCGACAGTCCTTTCGACCGCCCCGGCGAACATCCGCCTGCAGCAATCCGACACCGCGCATGGCGGACACGACACCGGCGCCTTCGGCAGCACCGGCACCGTGGTCGCCGGCCGCGCCAGCGAGCTTGCGTCGCAGGCGCTACGCGAAACAATCATCGACTTTGCCGCAATGCGCAGCGGTACCTCGCGCGAGCGCTGCACATTGGCCGGCGGCGCCGTTGACTGCGCCGGCAAGCGCATCATGCTGGCCGACCTGCATAAGGCAGCCGCAGACGCCGGCGTCACGCTCGCCGCCGACGGTCACACCACCGGCACGCCGCGTTCGGTCGCTTTCAACGTGCAGGGCTTCCGCGTGGCTGTGCACCGCGTCAGCGGCGCCATCCGCATCCTCAAGAGCGTGCAGGCCGCCGACGCGGGAACCGTCATCAACCCGATGCAATGCCGCGGCCAAGTCGAAGGCGGCGTAGCGCAGGCGCTCGGCGCCGCGCTGTATGAAGAAGTCGTCATCGACGCGGACGGGCGCGTCGTCAACCCGGCGTTCCGCAATTATCACCTGCCGGCCTTCGCCGACGTGCCGCGCACCGAGGTGCTGTTCGCCGACACCCACGACACGATCGGGCCGTTCGGCGCCAAGCCGATGAGCGAAAGCCCGTACAATCCGGTAGCGGCGGCGCTCGCCAACGCGGTGCGCGATGCCACCGGCGTACGCTTCACCGCACTGCCGCTGAAGCCCGACCGCATCTTCGCAAAGATCGGTTGACGCCCGCTCATTTCAGCGGGATTACCGGCAAGACGAGATGCGAGAGATGCTTCGCGTCATGGTAGATTCTGTGCACCACCGTCTGGCTGCTGCACAGATGATAGGGCGCGTATTCGACGTCATGCGCGCCGGCCAAGCCCGCTCGGCAGGTCCAGGCTGGTGATGTCGATGCAGATGCGATGCCCGGCCTTGAACATGTTGGCGGTCGATAGAATCTCGATCGCGTATTCGTTGATTTCGCCCGGCTTGATCTTCTGCTGCGCCTTGCGGGTGAGCGGATGCCAAGGCCGCCACGGCTTGGAGCGTTTCGGATCGACGGCTTTGTGCGAGGCCTTCAGCCAGCCGCGCGTTAGCTCGCGTTCGGGAAGGTTCTTGGGAATGTCCACCTCTCCCGGCCGCGCCGTGCGCACCGAGACGTCGGGGCCCACATCCTTCAGCACGACGATCCAATTGGTGTCGTCCTGGTCGATTGCCGCATTGAGATAGAGCGCCGCTCGGCCCAATGACCAGCGTGTCTTCAGGCAGCGGATCGGTCATGATAACGCAGGCGCTGGATTTCGTTGGTCTGCGTCGGCGGCATCTGCACGAAAGTGTCCGGCTCGGCGCGGCCTTCGCGTGCGCCCGGCGTGAACGGCTCGGCGCGCAGGCGGCCCCAACTCGACAGATAAAGCTTGGTCCATTCGGTCTCCGGCAGCGGCCAGTCGTCGCCGAACCGCCACTTGTTCTCGCCCATGACCCAGATTTTGACCGGCGGCTCATCGAGGATGCCGGTATCTTTGCCTTTGAGCCAATGGTCGTACCAGCGCAGAATTTCGTCGTGAAAGGAATGAAACGGCCGCTGCAAATGCGCCGGGCCGGTCAGCAA
The DNA here is from genome assembly GCA_963761245.1 of uncultured Alphaproteobacteria bacterium. GTDB lineage: Bacteria > Pseudomonadota > Alphaproteobacteria > Rhizobiales > Xanthobacteraceae > Pseudolabrys. Next base: position 166,349 of record CAVXGN010000037.1, read on the forward strand.
CAGTTTCTTCGGCACGTCTTGCACGTTCTGGAAATATTGCTGCGCGCCTTGCAAGTGCTGCTTATAGCTGTACGCGTACCAGCCGGCGCCGGTATAAAACGGAATCTTAATCGTCTTCAGCCGCTCGTCGGTCTTCTCCGCGAGATCGTCCGGATCGTAGGGGTCGATCAACCGCTCGAAATACATCGGCAGCGTCTGGCCCTTCTCGACCAGAATATTGAAGATGTTCGGATACATCAGGTAGTCGGGATTGTTCATCGCCTGCCGCCACTTATCTTCCTTTTCGCCAGGCAGCGGCCCCGGCTGGCCGCGCGTCATGTGATAGACGCCGCCGGAATCCAACAAGTAGTGCATCGTGTGCACCAGGCCGCCGGGATACATGTCGCGGTGCATGCCGGCGCCGTAGCAGCCGCGCGGATCGTAAGGGAAGATCGCCTTCAACGACGGCGGTTGCTGGAACGCCGCCTCGAACTGCGCACCGCCGAATGCCGAAATACCGATCATGCCGACATTGCCGTCGCACCACGGCTGCTTGGCAATCCACTCGATCACATCATAGAAATCCCACTCGGCAGAGCCGCCGCCGTCCGATTTGCCGCTGCCGCGCGTGTTGGCGCAGACGTGGACGTAACCGCGCGTCACCAGATAATCGGTATCGCCGGCCTCCGCCCCGCCGAACCACATGCGCGACCAAGTCGGCTGCGATCCTTGCGCCGCCTTGGCGAACTCCGGCGTCTGATATTCCTTGTTGTGCGCGGCAATCGCCAGCAGCGCGGGAAAGCGCCCTTCCATGTCGGGCCTATAGACGTCGACACACAGCCGCTTGCCGTCGCGCATCGGCACCATGACATCGCGATCTTCGGCGATCTTGTTGCAGACGATGGGTGGATCGTAATCCAACGGAGGGTTGTGGGAATCTTGCAGTTGCATGGTTGTGGACTCTGGTAGCGGAGCGCCGAGGTTTGGCGAATGGGGTTAGTGCGGCGCCGAGCCTTATCTTAAACGCCCTCCAGTTCAAGATCGTATTCCCGATCCACCCACGATGTGGGACACCTTGCATGTCCACATCGTGCGAATCTTCGCGTGGCAACGCCTAATCACTCTCCGCCGTTGACACCTCCAAAGGCGGCGGCAATCATGGGCAATGGGAATGGCGCGGCATTGCAATAAGCGCTAATTTGTCCGCCGCGGCTCATCGCAGCGCATCAATAACAACCGGAAGCGCTTCCAAGGAGAGAGTCGATGCTCAGAAAAATCACCGGCGTCGCGGTCGCCGCGACCCTGCTGTCAACACCGGCCTTTGCCGAAACGATCACGCTCAAGTTCAATTCGCCGGCGCCGCCACCGTCTTTCCTACACAGCAAGGCGTTTAGACCATGGATCGCCGACGTCGAAAAAGCCTCAAAAGGCACGCTCAAAATCCAGCTCTTTGTCGGCGGCACGCTCGGCAATTTCAAAGTCAACTATGACCGGGTCGTGAACGACGTCGCCGATATCGGTTTCATCCTAACCTCATTCGCCGGCGGCAAGTTCAAGAAGATGGACGTCGCCGAGTTGCCGTTCCAATCGAAAAGTTCGGTCGAGGCGGGTTACGCCCTCTGGAAGATGTACGATAAAGGCTTGTTCAAAGACGAATTCGATAAAGTCGTACCGCTCGGCATCTGGACGTTCCCCAATGCTGCGCTGCATACGAAAAAGAAGATCGATTCGCTCGACGACCTGAAGGGCATGAAGCTTGTCACCGGAAACGTGGCAACCTCGAAGATCGCCGAACTGCTGGGCGCCGTGCCGGTCACGTTCACACCAGCAGATGCCTATCAAGCAATCAGCCGCGGCATCGCGGAAGGCGCGCTGATGCCATTCACCGGCATGAAAATCTTCAAGATTGACGAGGTGACCAGCCATCATCTCAACGAACCGCTTGGCGCCTCCTCGGCCATGATGTTCATGAACAAGCAGAAATACGATTCGCTGCCGCCGGAAGCCAAGGCGGCGCTCGACAAGTTCTCAGGGCTGGCAATGTCCGAGCGCACGGCCAAGGCGGTGGACGCGAATTGGGCGCAGTCGCTTGCCTCGGTCAAGGCCAGCACCAATGTTCTCACGTCGGCGCAGGAAGCGAAGTGGAAAGAGGTCACCGAGCCGGTTACCACGGAATGGGTGCACAAGGCCCCCGGCGGAGAGAATATCCTCAAAGCTTTCCAGGGCGGAATTCAGGAATATCGCAGCGGCAAGGCCACGGCAAAATAGCGGCCAAGGAAAGACCGAAGACCAGTTCTTTCTCAATTGGAACCGGCGCAGCGATAGCTCGCCGGATAGATAATTGGCGACCCCAAGCGAAACAGCAGCGGGATCGGAATTCGCGGTAAGCGAATTCCTCGACGCGCTCAATCGTCGAATGGTCTCGATTACCCGGCGTATCGCTTTCGGCGGCGTCGTCATGATGCTGATCATCGCCTTTGCGACCGTTGTCGACGTCTTGTTGCGCTGGCTGTTCAACTCACCGATCAGCGGCTTCAACGAAATTATTTCGATGGGACTGGCGATCGCGATTTCGGCCACCTTCCCGGCCGGCGCCGCGCAGCGGGTCAATCTCACGGTCGATTTCCTCAGCCGGCGGATCAGCCAAGCAAGCCTCGCGCGCTTGAAGGTATTCGGCGCCGTCGCGCTTTTGCTGTTTTACGTGCTGCTGTCGTGGCGCATCGGCGTTTATGCCGCCGAACTGATCGCCCGCGATGCAGTCACGGTCTACCTGAACATCCCGATGGGACCGGTGATCGCATTGGTCTCGGCCTTTCTCGCCGTCAGCGCGCTCGTCCAGTTCACGGCGGTGCTGGTCGCAATCAAGCACGCGCTTGCGGGAATTCCCGAATCGGCGGGCTGGAGCATCGGCCAGGGTGAGACCGTGGAACGGTTAGCGCCGGTCGTCGCTGGTAACCGCGCCATCATCGTTACTGCGCTGGCCGTGATCGCTGTGGTGGCCGCGCTGTTTTACGCCTTCGTCGCGATGCTTCCAGACCTGACGGCGTTCGCGCGCAGCGATCCGGTTTGGTTCACGATCATCATCCTCCTCATCTTGTGGGGACTGATGGTCCTTTACGTGCCGCTGACATCGGCCATGGGTCTGCTCGGCCTCGTCGGCGCGATCCTGATGATTGATGCCGGACCGGCACTCAGCGTGCTGGGCAATGAAGCGGTTCAGTTCCTCACCAATGCCGAGGTCGCTGTCCTGCCCATGTTCCTGATGATGGGAAGCTTTGCCGTGGTCGCCGGCCTCTCCAGCGACATTTACGAATTGGCGCACACGCTGCTGTCACATCGCCGCGGCGGGCTGGCGCTGGCAACGATTGCCGGCTGCGGCGGCTTCGGCGCGCTCACCGGTTCCTCGCTGGCGACAGTCGCCACCATCGGACGCGTCGCCTTGCCGGAAATGGGGGCGCGTGGTTATTCGGTCAGTCTGGCAACCGGCTGCGTCGCCGCCGGCGGGACGCTCGGCGCCCTGGTCCCGCCATCGATCCCGCTCATCTTCTACGCAATCCTGACGGAGCAATCGATCGGTATCCTGTTCGTCGCCGCCGTGGTGCCGGCGCTGCTGGCGATTTTTCTCTATTTGATCACCGTGACGCTTTATGTCCGGCTGGTGCCGGACGCGACGCCGCCCAAAACCGGCCGCGCGACCATTCCGGAAATCCTGCAAGCCTTCAAAAAGGCCTGGGGCGCCGTGCTGCTTCTGGTTCTCGTGGTCGGCGGCATTTACAGCGGCATCTATACCGAAACCGAAGCCGCGGCTGTCGGCGTCGGCGCCGCCTTTCTGTTCGCGTTATTCCGCAGGAAGATAACGCCCACCACGATATTCCAGGTCATGGGAGAGACCACGGCGACAACCGCGATGATCTATCTGATCATCTCCGGCGTTTTGACCTTCTCGTTTTTTGTCGGCGTGACCGGCCTGCCGCAACAGATGGCGACCTTGATCGACGGCGTCGCGCTGCCGTCGATCGCGATCATCGTCATCGTCCTTATCTGCTATCTCTTGTTGGGATCCGTGATGGACTCCCATTCCGTGCTGTTCATCACCATCCCGATCGTCGTGCCGCTGGTTCTAAGCCTCGGCTACGATCTCGTCTGGTGGGGCGTCGTCATGTTGATGGTGCTCGAGACCGGATTGATCTCGCCGCCGTTCGGCATCCACGTTTTCGTGCTCAAAGGCATCGCCGGCGAGGATGTCCCGCTCGGCACCGTCTTCCGGGGCGTCTTGCCCTTTGTCATTGCCGACTTGGTCAAGCTGGCGCTGGTCGTCGCCTTCCCGGCGCTTGCCCTCTGGCTACCCTCGACCATGGCGCACTGACGCGAAGGTCAGGCGGCCGGGGCGGCGGACGGCAGGTGGAAGAGCGTGGCGGCGTTTTTCCAGATGATCTTGTCCTTGTCTTCGGCAGACAAGCGGCTGCATTTGTTGACGAATTCGACTGGCTCCTCCTCGCCGACGGGAAAATCGGAGCCCAATATGACGCGATCTCCCCCCACTTTCTCCACGAGATGTTCGAGGATGTCGGTGTTGTAGACGCAACTGTCGTAATAGAAGAAGTTGAGATACTCGCTCGGCGTCCGCGTCATGTTGATGCGTGAATAGGGTTTCTCCAGGTAATTGCGGTCGAGCCGCCCAACGTAATACGGCAAATAGCCGCCGCCATGGGCGACGCAGATCTTGAGGCGCGGAAAGGCATCGAGCACGCCCTCATACATCAAGGACGCCATCGCCATCGCCTCCTCGTAGGGCTGGCCGATCGAGTTCCAGATTTGCCACGGCCCCAGCCGCGGATCGGTGTTGCCCGACGGATGCAGATAGACCAGCGCGCCCAATTCCTCGGCCTTTTCCCAGAAGGGCCATAGCGACTTGTCGCCGAGTTCCATATCGCCGGCCGAGCTCGAGACCTGCACGCCGATGAAGCCGGGCTCGTTCATGCAGCGCTGCATTTCCTTGATGGCCAGCGCCGGGCTGTGCAGCGGAATCTCGCCGAGCCCGCAGAAGCGATCCGGGTGCTCGGCCATCATTTCGGCAATCCGGTCGTTGAGTTGGCGCTGCATTTTCAAGGCTTCGTCGGGCGGCGCCCAGCAGGTCGGCGACATCACGTTGCTCACAGAGAGCGCCTGCACGTCGACGCCGGTGCGGTCCATGATGGCCAGCCGCACGCTCATGTCGCGCATGGCGGTGGCGTTCTTGGTGTTCCAGGCAATCGTCTCTTTGCGCATCTCCTCGGTGATGCGCTCGGCCGGCGGTTCGATATGGGTCACGCCATGGCCTTTCGACCACTGCCATGACGTCGGGAAGGTTCATATGGGCGTGAATATCGAGCGAACGCTTGCGGGATTGATCGGCACTTGGCGTCATGGTCGTGATGTCCATTTAGACGGGGTTGGAAACTCGCATATGTCTTAGTGCAGCATCGTCTTCGGCAGCCAGATGGCAATCGCCGGGAACAATACCAGCAGAACCAGCTTGACCAAATCGGCGGCGACAAAGGGCAACACGCCTTTGAACACGGTCGTCAGCGACAGGTCACGGCCGCCGATGCTTTTCATGATGAAGACGTTGAGGCCGAACGGCGGCGTGATCATGCCGGTCTCCATCACGCAGATCATGACGATGCCCCACCAGATCAGATCGTAGCCGAGGTTTTGCACGAAGGGCGTGATGATCGGCACGGTAATGAGCATGACCGGGAAGGAATCCATCACCGCGCCGAGGATGATGTAGATGAACAGCAGCACGAAGATCGAGGCGACCGCCGGCAGATGCAGATTGGCGAAGAAATTGGTCAGGATTTCCGGCGCGCCGGTGAGCCCCATAAAGAAGGAGAAATTCACCGCGCCGAAAATCAGGATATAGAGCATCGCCGTGGTGGCGGTGGTCTCCCCCATCACGCGGATGAAATTTCCGTGGCGCAGCTTGCCGCGGTAGAGCGCGACAATGAAAGTGCCGCCGGCCCCGAACGCCGCGCACTCGGTCGCGGTGAAAACGCCGCCATAAAGCCCGCCGATCACCATGGCGAACAGCGCGATGACCTCCCAGGCGTCGCGAAACGCTCGGGCCAATTCGCCAAGACTAACGCGGGTTGTAGTCGGGCGGCACCGAAGCTCGGCACGAACCACGCATAGGCCATAACGGTCAGCATATAGAGCGCGACGGCCAAGAGTGCCGGCACGAACGAGGCGACGAAAAGCACGCCGATCGATTGGTTGGTCAACAGCGCATAGAAAATCAGTGGCACCGACGGCGGCACCAGCGCGCCCAGCGTGCCGCCGGCGGCAACGCAGCCGGTGGCGAGTTGCAACGAATAGCCGCGCGCGTTCATTTCCGGCAGCGCGACGCGGCCGATGGTGGCGGCGGTCGCCATCGACGAGCCAGTCAGCGCGCCGAAGCCGCCGCAGCCGCCGATGGTAGCAAGCGCCAGCCCGCCGCGCAGGTGGCCGACCAGCTTGTGCGCCAGATTATAGATGTCGTTGGAGAGGCCGGCGGCAACCGCGAAACTGCCCATCATCAGAAAGAGCGGCAGCGTCGCCACCTGCTCGTTGGTGAGAAAGCCGGCGGGCTCGGTCGCCAATACGCTGAGCGCCGGCCCGGTGCCGGTCAACATGATCGAGCCAAGCAGCCCGACCAAGGCCATGGCGGCGCCGAGCGGAAAAACCAGCATGACCAGCACCCACATCAGCAGGAACAGGCCGATGCCGACGATGGCGCCGTGCGATAGCGCTTCGGATCCGACGGAGAGGGCAAAAGTCTCGTGCGCCGATGACCACCAGCACCGTGAGCGCGAATCGCCACGAGCACAGCGGGCACAAGCACGCGATTGGGAACCTTTTCGGACGTGTCGGGCGTTTGATCGGTATTCAGAAAGTCGGAGAAGCCAGCGGCTGCGGTGATCGCGCGGCCGGCAATGGCATTGCGCAGATCAACCAGCGCGACCACGGTCTGAACCAAAGCCGTCAAGCCGATGAAAGCCGGCAACCGCAAAGATGAACGGCGCCTGCGGCCAGCGCAGGATGACGGTCACCGCGCCGCGCCCGGCCAACTCGTTGGCGTAGATCGTCAGACGCCACGCCAGCAACGCATAGAAGATGAGCAGGAAAAACGCGCCGGCGGTGCGCAGCCACAGCAACACCCGCGCGCCGAAGCGGCTGGCGAGGATATCGACGGCGAGGTTGATGCGCCCGGCCGCGCCGGCCGGGAAGGTCGACGAGATCGTGGCTGCGAGACCCATTGCCAGAACTTCGTTAAGCCCGGGCACCGAGCCGCCCCACAGCCAGCGCGCAATGACGTCGGTGACCTCAAGCGCGGTGACCGCGAGCATGCCGAACACGCCGATGAACGCGATGCGTCGGGTGAGCGAGACGCATCGGGCATCGAGATAGTCCAGCAGGTCGTTCAAGAGGTCACTCGCGCTTTGGCTTCTCGTCGCCACGCGGTCAAGGCCGTCTCACCGGTCGGCTGCATCGGGCAGGCGTGCGCCCTTCCAGGCCAGCCGGAAGGGCGTGTCACTGTCGCCAGTCGACGCGTTATTTGTTGTGTTCGAATTTCTTGATCTGCTCTTTGTAGGCGGCGAGAATCTTGGCGCCATCCGGCGTCGCCTTCTCCCAATTGTCTGTGACAGGCTGCAGAATCTTCTGCCACTTTTCCCTTTGCTCGGCGCTCAACTGTTTGATGACCTGACCGGGCAAGCCGCCGATCCGCTTGGCCGAGGCGACGCCGTGATCACTGGTGTTATTGCCGAGCGCGCGCGAGAAGCTGAGGCCGGAATTGTCGTCGATCGCTTTCTTGCCCTCCGGCGGCAGCTTGTCGTAGCTCGCCTTGCCCATGAAGATGTAGGCGGTGGCGACGCCGAGGTTGGCTTCCAAATGATGTTTGGTGACTTCATAGATCTTGAAGTCGTCGATCCCAGTCCAAGGCATCACATTGCCCTGCAGCACGCCACTGCTGATCGCCTGGTATTGATTCGGCGGCGCCATAGAGACCGGCGTCCCGCCCAACGCCGTCAATGTCTGCGACAAAATTTTGGCAGTGACGGCGAACTTGCGGCCTTTCAGATCGTCCATACCACTCAGCGGTACGGTGGCGTGAATCTGATTTCCCGGGAAGGCGAAGAATGCCAACACCTTCCAGCGTTTGTATTCTTCCGCGATCATTCCGTTTTGATAGAGCGTCCACAGCGCCGGCGCGACTTCGGCCGGATCGCCGCTGATGAACGGCAATTGCGCGACATCGGTGCGCGGGAACGGCTGGCCGGTCGGACCGAGCAGGCCGAACCCGATATCGACGACGCCGTTGAGGATGCGATCGAGCATATTGCCGAAATTCGCCAGCCGCGGCCCGACGAAGAACTGGATCTTGATCGTGCCTTTGGAGTCCTGCTCGACTTTTTTCGCCCACGGGATCAGCACCTGCTGGTAATGCAGATCGTGCGGCGAGCCGGGCATCGCGAATTTCAGCGTGGTCTCCGCAGCGCCCGCATTGGTCGGCGCCGCCACTGCAACCGCTGCGAGCGCACCGAACAGTCCGGATAGGATGCGATTGATCATTGCGTTCCACCCTTTCCAATTCTGAGTTTATTTTGACGGCGACGATATCGCGCGGCTTGTTGGGCGGCAAGCAAATCGCGTGCGCTGGCCCACGATGCGGACCACGATTTAGCGCGGGCAATCGAAAGCTTCGAAATTCAGTTGCGAGTTACGACCACGCTATTTCAGCGGGATCATCGGCAGTAGCACATACGAAGGGATGCTTCGCGTCATGGTAGATTTTGTGCACCACCGTCTGGCTGCTGCACAGATGATAGGGCGCGTATTCGACGTCATGCGCCCCGGCCAAGCCGCTCGGCAGGTCCAGGCTGGTGATGTCGATGCAGATGCGATGCCCGGCCTTGAACATGTTGGCGGTCGATAAAATCTCAATCGCGTATTCGTTGATCTCGCCCGGCTTGATCTTCTGCTGCGCCTTGCGGGTGAGCGGGTGCCAAGGCCGCCACGGCTTGGAGCGTTTCGGATCGACGGCTTTGTGCGAGGCCTTCAGCCAGCCGCGCGTCAGCTCGCGTTCGGGAAGGTTCTTAGGCACATCCACCTCCCCCGGCCGCGCCGTGCGCACCGAAACGTCGGGGCCCGACATCCTTCAGAACGACGATCCAATTGGTGTCGTCCTGGTCGATTGCCGCATTGAGATAGAGCGCGCTCGGCCCAATGACCAGCGTGTCTTCGGGCAACGGATCGGTCATGTAGCGCAGGCGCTGGATCTCATTGGTCTGCGTCGGCGGCATCTGCACGAAAGTGTCCGGCTCGGCGCGGCCCTCGCGTGCGCCCGGCGTGAATGGTTCAGCGCGCAGGCGGCCCCAACTGCTCAGATAAAGCTTGGTCCATTCGGTCTCCGGCAGCGGCCAGTCGTCGCCGAACCGCCACTTGTTCTCGCCCATGACCCAGATTTTGACCGGCGGCTCATCGAGGATGCCGGTGTCCTTGCCTTTGAGCCAGTGGTCGTACCAGCGCAGGATCTCGTCATGGAAGGCATGAAACGGCCGCTGCAAATGCGCCGGCCCGGTGAACAACAGCTTCTTCGGCACGCCCTCGATATTTTGGAACCACTGCTGCGAGCCTTGCAGATGGAGCTTGTAGCTGTACGCGTACCAACCGGCACCGGTGTAAAATGGAACTTTGATCTTTTTGAACTGCTCTTCCGTATTCCGGACGATATCATCGGAATCGTAAGGATCGAGCAGCGTCTGGTAGACGAGCGGCATCGTCTGCCCCTTCTCGACCAGCACGTTGAAGATGTTCGGATACATCATGTAGTCGGGATTATTGATGGCCTCCTGCCATTTCTTGTCTTCGTCGGGCGGAAGCGCGCCGGGTTGCCCGCGATTGATGTGATAGACCGCGCCACCGTCGAGCAGAAACACCATGGTGTGGACCAGGCCGCCGGGATAGAAGTCGCGGAAGCCCCACTGACCGAAACAGCCCATCGAGTCGTAAGGGAAGATCGCCTTCAGCGACGGCGGTTGCTGGGCGGCGGCGGCGAATTGCGATCCGCCGAACGCCGAGATGCCGATCATGCCGACATTGCCGTCGCACCAAGGCTGCTTGGCAATCCATTCGATCAGATCGTAGAGATCCCATTCGTCGGAGCCGCCGCCGTCCGACTTGCCGGTGTTGCGCACGTTACCGCAGACATGGGCGTAGCCGCGCGGCACCAGGTAGTCGGTGTCGCCGCCTTCGGCGCCGCCGAACCACATGCGTGACCAGGCCGGTTGCGACCATTGCGCCGCCTTGGCGAATTCCGGCGTCTGATATTCCTTGTTGTGCGGCGCGATCGCCAGCAGCGCGGGGAAGCGCCCTTCCATGTCGGGACGATAGATGTCGACGCACAGCCGCTTGCCGTCGCGCATCGGCACCATGACGTCGCGCTGCTCGGTAATCTTCTCGCAGACGACGGGGGGCGAATAACCGGTTGGCGGATTTTGCGAGTCCTGAATGTCCAGCGCGTGTGTTTGCTGTCCGCCGGGCGGCACCAACTTTGTCATAGCGTTTCCCCCAAACTTGTTGCGTGACGCGGCAGCGTCCGCGGCAAGCAAGCATGAGATTATTATAAATTCGTCGGCTGCACACGGGGACCGATCCCAACCGCCAAATATGCGGATTGCCTCACCCGTTAACCGGATGGCGGTACAGCGTCGTCATTCCACATTGCGGACAACGTCACCTTTCCGGATCGCGGTACATGGAGCGCTTGCGCCAAACCATTAGCGCATGTTCGCGTGTTTCATCATTTCGTTCGCATAGCCGTCACGCGACGCTTAGCCTTGCCAGGCCGAATAATTCGGGACAAGCTATTTGTCCGCAGGTTCAACAGGAAGCATTCGTTTAAGAAGACGCGCGGCCGCTGTGCGGCGGCGCGCCAACGAGCCAAGAATAACGATACAATGGGAGGATCCAGATGCGCGCGCTTACGCTGAAATTATTCGCGGCGGTGCTTTGCTTGGTGGCGGTGCCTTTGAGCTTCGCCAAGCCGGCATGGTCGCAATCGCCCTTGAAAAAAGTATCCGTAGTCGCCGTGGCGCCAACGTCGTTGTTCTGGCCGCTCTACATCGCGCAGGGAGCCGACTTTTACAAAAACAACGGGCTTGAAGTCGCCTTGACCTTCTCGGGCAGTGCGACCGGCCCCATGCAATTGTTGATCGCCGGCGAAGCCGATTTCGCGGTGACGACATCCGACGTCGGCATCGACGCGGCAAGCCGCGGCGCCAACGTCAAGCTGATCGGCGGTTATCTGTCGTCACGGCCGTTCATCATGATGGCGAAGCCCGGCATCAAGACGGTCGCCGAACTGAAGGGCAAGGCGGTCGGCGTCGCGCCGCCGCGCGACATCAGCACGATCGCCTGGGGGCAATGGTTGAAGTCGCAGGGTATCAAGCCGGGCGAGATCGATCAGATCTACAACACCAATACCGGCGCGCGCTTTGCCGCACTGACCAACGGCGCAACGTCCGCTGCGATGCTGAGCCCGCCGGTCAGTTTCAAGGCCAAGAAGGCTGGATACAATGAGATCCTCAACATGGGCACCTATATGCGGGACATCCCGTTCCTGTGCATCTTCGCCCGCACGGATTGGCTGGAAAAACACGGCGACCTCGCACGCGCCTTCCTGACGTCGCAGTCGGAAGCGATCGACTTTTTCTATGACACGGCGAACCACAAAAAGGCGGTCGATATCCTGGCAGGCCGCATCAAGATGGCCCGGCCGCTGATCGAGGAGACCTACGACTATTACATCAAGGACCTGAAGCCGTTCAGCCCTAAGGTCGCGATCTCCAAGGACGGCTTTGACAAGGAACTCGCCAATCTGGTCGAGGCCAAAAAGATCAAGTCGGCCTCGGATTTGCCCGCTGGCTTTAACGATGCGAGCTATCGGCCGAAGTAAAGCCGCAGCGGCCAAACGGTGAGCATTCCGGTGGCGGATCGCGCGCAGAACGTGGCCTCGACGGCCAATCTGGCGGCGGAGCGCCGCCCGGCCGAAACGGCGCGCAAGGGCGCACGCAGACGACGCAAGCGCCAGGGGCATACCTTCGACCTCTGGCGCAGCTCCATTTCGTTTATCGCCTTCTTCATCTTCTGGGAGGTGGTCGCCCGCTACGTGGTTGCCAATCCGCTGTTCTTGGCGCCGCCGACCGAGGTCGCGCTGCGCGCGGTGGAGATGTGGCAGGACCGGCGAACTGCAGAGGCACATCTGGATCAGCTTCGAGGAGTTCGCCTGCGGCTTTGTGCTCGCCTCGATCTTCGGCATCTTGGGCGGCATTGCGCTGGCGCAATCGAATGCGGTGCGTGGGTTTTTCGATCCGCTGGTGTCGCTTGCCTATTCGATGCCGGTGATCGCGCTCGGGCCGCTGTTCATTCTGTGGCTCGGCATCGGCATCGCCTCCAAGATCGCCGTGATCTTCCTGGTCGGGCTGTTTCCGATCCTGATCAATACCGTGGCCGGCTTGATGGCGACCGACCGCCATTTGGTCGAAGTGGCGCAGTCGCTGGGCGCCAGTCCGGGCCAGCTCTATCGCAAGGTCCGCCTGCCCTCGGCGGTACCCTTCATCATCGCCGGGCTGCGCTTGAGCGTGGCGCGCGCGCTGGTCGGCGTCGTGGTCGCCGAACTGTTCGGCGCGCGCGCCGGCCTCGGCTATTTGGTCATGACCTCGACGACCGAATTCGACACCGCCTCGCTGTTCCTGGCGGTGATCATCTTGGCGGTGGCGGGTGTCGTATGCGTCGAATTCTTCAAATATCTCGAGGCGTGGCTGGCGCCTTGGCGCTTCCAGAATACCGAGGAGTAAGGCCATGGCGGCGCCCAAGCTGCACATCAACTCGGTCAGCAAATCGTTCTGGAAAGGCGATACCGAAATCGTCGCCATTCAGGATCTGTCGCTCGACATCGCCGAGGGCGAATTCGTCAGCATCGTGGGCGCGTCGGGCTGCGGCAAGACCACCTTCCTGCGCCTGATCGACGGGCTGATCAAACCGACCGCCGGAACGGTCAGCATCGACGGCAAGCCGGTCGAAAAGCCAGGGCCTGACATCGCCTTCGTATTCCAGAACGACGGCCTGATGCCGTGGCGGACGGTGATCAACAACGCGATCCTCGGTCCCGAGATCCAGGGCGTGGCGCACAGCGCGGCACGCAAAACCGGCATGGACTTCCTGCGCATGGTCGGGCTTGCCGGCTTCGAGAACCACTATCCGCACGAGCTGTCCGGCGGCATGCGCCAACGCGTCAATCTGGCGCGCGCGCTCAGCGTCGGCGCCGAAGTGCTGCTGATGGACGAGCCGTTCGCCGCGCTCGATGCGCAGACCCGTGAAATCATGCAGGGCGAACTGATGCGCATCTGCCGCGAAACGCAAAAGACGGTCGTACTTGTCACGCACCAGATCGACGAGGCGGTCTATCTGTCCGACCGCGTCATCGTGCTCACGGCACGTCCGGGACGCTTCAAACAGGACATCGTCATCGATCTACCGCGTCCGCGCGAGCTGTCGTTTAAGCGCACCGCCGGTTTTGTGGAATATGTCGATAAGATCTGGCTGCTGATCGAGGAAGAAGTGCTCGAGGGCATCAGGCTGGAAGCCCACACCATCGCGACCTCTCATAGCTAAACATCCACGCGCGAACGCAATGACGCCCAGCGCAAACGGGAAGACAAGTTTCAATGACCATCGACGTCTTGGTTCTCCATCCGAAAGCCGAAGAGTTCGCGAACACTTTGGGCCCTGAATTTCCCGACGTGACGTTTCGAGTCGCGCACAACGAGCAGGAAGCGCTTCCGATTTGCGGCGACAGCAACGTGATCGTTGCCATGGCGCACGGCATCCCGGCGAGCGTGGTCAACAAGATGCCGAAGCTGCGCTGGATTCAGGCGCTCACCACCGGCACCGACCATCTGCTGACGCTGAACCTGTCCAAGGACATCGTCGTCACCTCCGGGCGCGGCATCCATGGGCCGCAAATGTCGGAAATGGCCTTTCTCTATATGTTGTCGCATTTCCGCGACATTCGCCGGCTGCTCGCCAATCAGGCGCAGGCCAAATGGCAGAACTGGCCGCAGCGTCTGTTGTGGAGCAAGACCGTCACCATTCTCGGCGTCGGCGCGATCAGCGAGCAACTGGCGCTGCGTTGCAAGGCGTTCGACATGCACGTCATCGGCGTCAGCTCGAGCCGCACCCAAGTCGCCAATTTCGATGAGATGTTCCCGCGCGAGCGCATCGTCGAGGCGGTGGCGAAAGCCGACGTGTTTGTCGTGCTGATCCCCTACTCGCCGGAGACCCATCACATCGTCGACCGCAAGGTGATCGAGGCGATGAAGCCGAGCGCGCTTCTGATCAACATCGCGCGCGGCAAGGTGATCGACGAGCCGGTGCTGGCGGAAGCGCTGGCGCAAAGGAAGATCGCCGGCGCCGGCCTCGACGTATTCGAGGTCGAGCCGCTGCCGCCCGAAAGCCCGCTCTGGGCGATGGAGAACGTGATCATCACCCCGCGCGTCGGCGGCTTCAGCGACGTCTATGTGCAGCAGGTAATGCCGGTGGTGCGGGAGAATATCGGGATTTACCGGTCGGGCCGGCCGGACGAGATGCGCAATATTGTGCGGCTCTGACCGTCGCCGCGTAAAGGAATAGGACAAGGAGAAGACGATGGCAGCAGCCACTCAGAGGATCAGCCACCCGATCTCGACACAGGAGCTCGAGCGCCGCTGGCGCGAACTGCGCGCCGGCATGGCCAAGCAGGGCATCGACGTCCTGGTGATGCAGAACAACAACGACCACATGGGCGGATACGTGAAATACGTCACAGACCTGCCCGCGGTCAGCGGCTATCCCTTCACCGTCATTTTCCCCGCCGACGACTTGATGACGCTGGTCCGCATGGGCGCCTTCGGCGGCGACCTCGACCTGTCGAGCGGCACCGACCCGTTCCACCGCGGCGTCAAGCGCATCCTGACGACGCCGAGCTTTGCGTCTGCGCCCTACACCAACGACTACGATCCGGAATTGGCGGCAAAGGCCCTCGCCCCTTACGCCAAGGGCACGATCGGGCTGGTCGGGCAATATCAGATGTCGGCGGCGCTGGTCGATTATCTGCGCAAGACTCTGACCGCTGCGCGCTTTGTCGACGCCACCGACATGGTCGACCGCATCAAAGTGGTGAAAAGCCCGGAAGAGATCGAGCGCATCCGCGAGACCGCGCATATGCAGGACGGCGCCATGCGCGCCGCCTTCGCCGCGATCAAGCCCGGCATGCGCGACCGCGAGGTGGCGGCCGTCGCGCAATATTACAGCCATTGCCGCGGCAGCGAGCAAGGCGTCTACAAATGCGGCTCGGCGCCGGCCGGCACCCCCTACGGCTTCAAGGACTGGCATTTCCAGGACCGCGTCATTCAGGAGGGCGATCAGTTCCTGTTTCTGGTCGAGAACAACGGCCCCAGCGGCTATTTCGCCGAGCTCGGCCGCACCTGCATCGTCGGCCGCGCCTCCAACGAGATGAAGGATGAATTCGCCTTCGCGCTGGAAGCGCGGCAATTCGTGCTCGACCGCCTCAAGCCCGGCACGCCGGCGAAGGCGGTGTGGGCCGACTTCAATGAGATGATGAAGCGCAAGGGCCGCCCCGAGGAAAAGCGGCTAAACTGCCACGGCCAGGGCTACGACATGGTGGAGCGGCCCTTGGTGCGCTTCGACGAGCCGCTCGAAATCCAGGCCAGCACCAACATCGTTGTGCACCCGACTTACACGCACCGCGGCATGATGACGTGGGTCTGCGACAATTTCTTGATCGGTACGGATGGCCCGGTGGAGCGCTTCCACCAAATGTCGGAGGAGATCACGGAGCTCGGATAGCGCGTCCGGCCTGCGCAAAGGCTTGCGCGATCCGCTGCAAGCCCTCGTGCGTGTCGATCTCTTCGAGCGAGACCGGCAGCTTGCGCCGCCAGTTCGGGTGCTCATCGAAGGTCCCCGGAATATTGACCTGATCGAGCACGCCCAGCACGTCCTCGAGCGAGACCACGACGAGACGCGACGGCGTCGCGGCCAGCAAAGCCGCCACCGCCGCGAAATCGTCCGCGCCGTAGCCGGGCGCGCGCGCCGCCACCACCGCGCGCAGCATCTGCCGCGCGTGCTCGCGCGCGTCGTCCGACTCACCGGATACGAGATTGATCGCCCGCCGCACACCCATATCGTGCCCGTGCAGCCACCCCTGGAAGGTCGCCATATCGTGGGTGTTGAACGTCGCGAGCGCTTCGGCCGGGTAGGCTTCCGGCGGCCGAAAACCGCCGTCGCTTTCCCGCTCGAACAGCATCACGCGATAGCTCCATAGACCCCACTGCGCCAGCGCCTCGCGAAAACCGTCCGGCACCGTGCCGAGGTCTTCGCCGATCACAATGCAGCGAAACCGATGGCTTTCCTCCGCGATGACCCGTAACAGTCGCTCAAACGGATAGCGGACGTAAGCGCCGTCGTCGGCGCCGCAGCCGCGCGGAATCATGAACATGCGCTTGAGCCCGAATACGTGATCGAGCCTGATCGCGCCGGCATGGCGCATCGCCGCCTGCAGCAGCCGGCGCATCGGCGCGAAGTCGTTTCGCGGCAAGGCATGCGGATTGAACGGCGCCAATCCCCAATTCTGGCCCGTCGGGTTGAAGTCATCGAGCGGCGCCCCAATCGACACCGCCGTCACCACTAGGTCCTGCTGGCTCCACGCATCGGCGCCCTGTGGATCGACGCCGACCGCAAGATCGATGTAAAGCCCGATCGGCATGCCGCGCTCATGCGCTAGGTCCTTGCAGCCCCGTAGTTGCCGGTCGGCAATCCACTGCACGAATTCATGGAATTCGCAGTCTCTGCCATTCCGCTTTCGCAAGCTTTCGAGATCGGCGGGCGCGGGATTGCACCACGGCTGCGGCCACTCCGGCCACGGCTTGGGCGCGTAGCGGACGCGCAGAACTTCGAAACAGCCAAAGCGCAACAGCGATTCGCCCTGCTCGCGCCGGAAGGCCGCAAAATCGGCGCGGCGCTCTTTTGTCGCAGCCTTGCGGAAGCGCGTATAGGCGGCACGAAGCCCGACGAGCTTGGCGCGCGCAACGCCGGCATAGTCGAGTATCTCGGACGTGCGCAGCGCATCGACCTCACTCGCCAGCCCGCTCGTCGCCAGTCCGGGAAATTCAGGAATCGCCTCGACGTCGATATAGAGCGCATTGAGAAAGAGCCGGCTGTTGGGCGCGTAAGGACTGGCATCGCCGGCAAACAGCGCATGCAGTGGATTCAACCCGATGGCCGATGCGCCATGGCGCGCCGCCAGAGCAACCAACTGAGCCAGATCGGTAAAATCGCCGTGGCCCCAGTTGCGCCGCGAGCGCACCGCGTAGAGTTGAACGGCGAGCGCCCAGTGACGCCTATCGTCACCTTGAAACGCGCGCATCGGCTCGACCGGTGGCGCGCCTTGCGCCGGCTCGTTACCGGCGGATAATGCGGCAATCAGCCGCGACATGCCGTTGGCAGTGGTGGTGTGCCACCTGCCGAAATGGTCATAGAATCCAGGCTCTATCGCCCAACGTTCTGCGGCTACCGTCAAATCGTCCATTGTGGCTATCTTATCCGGGCCGCAGGCTTGCGGATTCGGCGTTTACCACTTGTATTTTGCACTTGCATGATGAGAGTGGAACTTTAGGCTTTTCTTGTGGTTCTTCTAGGAGTTCGGGCCTGACATTGCAGAACATGAAGCAGCCCAATATCCAACGTACGGACGTACGGATGCCCCCTCATTCGCCCTCCGCAAATTGTGAATCTTCGCCAACCGATCCTACAGGCCCGCGTTTTCGTATCGAAGACATTTACCCATCGGTGGACGGCGGCCGCTATGCCGTTAAACGCATCGCCGGCGAAATCGTTGATGTTTGGGCCGACGTTTTTCGTGAAGGCCATGACGTTATTGCCGCCACTCTGTTGTGGCGCCCGGAAAGCGACAGCAAGTGGCGCAGCGAGCCGATGCAGCACCTCAACAACGATCGCTGGCACGGCCAGTTTACACCGCCCGAGCCCGGCCGCTATCTGTTCCAGATCGAGGCCTGGACCGACCAGTTCGCCACCTGGCGAAAGGAATTCCAGCTCAAGCAGGAGGCCGGTCAAAACATCGAGTTGGAAGCGCGCGAGGGCCGAGAGCTGGTCGCCGAATTGATGCCGCGCAATCGCGAGGCGCGCTTGATCGCAGAAGCTGCGGTCAAGAAATTTGCGGCCACCAAGGACCCTGCTGCCCTACTCGATGATCTGCTGGCAGCCGCTTTGGCCAAGACTGAAACGCGGCCTGATCTGAGTGTCAGCCGCGCCATTCCAATTGTGGCCGACCGCCCGAGAGCGCGCGCCGGCGCCTGGTACGAGATGGTGCCGCGCAGCCAAGGCCGCGTTCCCGGCCGACATGGCACGTTCGACGACTGCATTGCGCGTGTGCCGGAAGTCGCGGCGCTCGGTTTCGACGTCGTCTATCTGACGCCCATCCATCCAGTCGGCCGCACCAACCGCAAGGGCAAGAACAACACGCTCAATGCCGGACCCAGCGATCCCGGCAGTTTTTATGCGATCGGCAATGAGGACGGCGGCCACGATGCCGTGCATCCGGAGCTCGGCACGCTTGCCGATTTCCGCCGGCTGGTCGCCGCCTGCCGCAAGCACGACATGGAAATTGCGATCGACTTCGCCGTGCAGTGCTCGCCCGATCATCCGTGGCTGAAGCAGCATCCGGAGTGGTTTCGCACCCGGCCGGACGGCTCCATCAAGTTCGCCGAGAACCCGCCGAAAAAATACGAGGACATCGTCAATCCGGACTTTACCTGTCCGGACCGCATCGCGCTGTGGGAAGCGCTGCGCGATGTTATCTTGTTCTGGGTCGAACAAGGCGTGCGCATCTTCCGCATCGATAATCCGCACACCAAGCCTTTCCCCTTCTGGGAATGGCTCATTCACGAGGTGCAGTCGCGTTACCCGGACGTCTTGTTTTTGGCGGAGGCCTTCACCCGGCCGAAATTGATGAAGGCGCTGGCGAAGCTCGGCTTTTCGCAGTCCTACACCTATTTCACCTGGCGCACCGAGAAGGAGGAGATCCAGGCCTATCTCAGCGAGATCACCGGCTTTCCGGAACGCGAATATTTTCGGCCCAATTTCTTCGTGACCACGCCCGATATCCTGCCGGTGCAGTTGCAGACCGGCGAGCCATGGCTGTTCAAGTCGCGCGCCGCGCTGGCGGCCACGCTGTCGTCCAATTACGGCATCTATAACGGGTTCGAACTGCTGGAATACGAGCCGATCCCGGGGCGCGAAGAATACCTCAATTCGGAGAAATACGAGATCAAGTCGCGCGATTGGGACAAGCCCGGCAATATCAAGGACTATTTGCGGCGACTCAATACCATCCGCCGGGAAAACACGGCGCTTCAGCAGACCGCCAATTTGCGGTTCATGCCGGTCAATGACGACGGCGTGACGGGCTTTCTCAAGGAATCGGTCGACGGCGACAATGCCGTCGCGGTTGCAATTGCGCTCACCAGCGGGCAACACGATTTCTGGCTGCATTTCGGCGATTACGAAATCGGGCCCGCCGGCGCCAAGCGCCCGGTGCGCGCCATCGAAAACCTGCTGACCGGCGAGCGCTCTTTGCTCGAGTGGAATGGCGTGCGCTTGCAAATCGATGCGGCAAATGAGCCGGCGCTCATCTTCCGCTGCTACACCTGAGGTTGAGTATGAATGTCCGACCCGCTGTTGAACCGGCGACCACGACCGCAGATGACGACCTCTGGTTCAAGGACGCTATCGTCTACCAGCTGCACGTCAAAGCGTTCTCCGACAGCAATGGCGACGGCGTCGGCGATTTCGCCGGGCTGACCGAACGGCTCGACTATCTGCGCGATCTCGGTGTCACGGCGTTGTGGCTGCTGCCGTTCTACCCGAGCCCCGGGCGCGACGACGGCTACGACATCTCCGACTACGGCGACGTCAATCCCGCCTTCGGCACCATGCGCGATTTCCGCCGCTTCATGCATGAGGCCAAGCGACGCGATCTGCGGGTGATCACCGAACTCGTGGTCAATCACACCTCCGACCAGCATCCCTGGTTCAAGCGCGCCAAGCGCAGCCCGCCGGGCTCAAGCGCGCGCAACTGGTATGTCTGGAGCGACACGGACCAGAAATACCAGGACACGCGAATCATTTTCACCGATACGGAAAAGTCGAACTGGACCTGGGATCAGGAAGCCGGCGCCTATTACTGGCATCGCTTCTTTTCGCACCAGCCAGACCTCAACTTCGACAATCCGCGCGTGGTGCGCGCCGTGCTGCAGGTGATGAAGCGCTGGCTGGACGCCGGCGTCGACGGATTCCGGCTCGACGCCGTGCCTTACCTGTGCGAGCGCGAAGGCACCAATAACGAGAACCTGCCGGAAACCCATTCCGTTCTGAAGCGTTTGCGTCAGGAGCTCGACGCGTATGCGCCCAACAAGGTCCTGCTGGCGGAAGCGAACCAGTGGCCGGAAGACGTGCAGGCCTATTTTGGCGACGGCAACGAATGCCACATGGCCTATCACTTCCCGCTGATGCCGCGCATTTACATGGCGATCGCGCAGGAAGACCGCTTCCCCATCACCGACATCATGCGGCAAACCCCGGAGATTCCGCCCAACTGCCAGTGGGCGATGTTCCTGCGCAATCACGACGAGCTGACGCTGGAAATGGTGACCGATTCCGAGCGCGACTATTTGTGGTCGACCTATGCCGCCGACCCGCGCGCGCGCATCAATCTCGGCATCCGCCGTCGCCTTGCGCCGCTGATGGACAACGACCGGCGCAAGATCGAGCTGATGAACTCGATCCTGCTGTCGATGCCGGGCACGCCGATCATCTACTACGGCGACGAGATCGGCATGGGCGACAATATCTATCTCGGCGACCGCAATAGCGTGCGCACGCCGATGCACTGGACGCCCGACCGCAACGGCGGTTTCTCGCGCTGCGATCCGGCCCAGCTCTATCTGCCGTGCATCATGGACCCGGTCTACGGCTTTTCCGCCGTCAACGTCGAGGCGCAGACGCGTTCGCTGTCCTCGCTGTTGAGCTGGACCAAGCGCCTGATCAGCGTGCGCAAGTCGTCGAAGGTGTTCGGCCGCGGCACGCTCACCTTCATCCGTCCGGCAAACCGCGCCGTGCTGGTCTATCTGCGCCAGCTCGGCGACGAGACCATTCTCTGCGTCGTCAATCTGTCGCGCTCCGCGCAGGCGGTCGAACTCGACCTCAGCGCCTGGAAGGGCCGCGTGCCGCAGGAAATGCTCGGCCGCACGCGCTTTCCGCGCATCGGCGACGCGCCTTTTACGGTCACGCTCGCACCCTACGGCTTTTTCTGGTTCTCTGCTGCTTCAGGAAGCCGAGCCGCTGCCGGAAACGGTGCTGCCGCGCGAAATCACCACGCTGGTGCTTGGCTCGAGCGCAGACTCGCTGGTGTCCGGCTGGACCCGCCGCACGCTCGAGCTCGACGTCCTGCCGAACTTCATGCCCGACCGGCGTTGGTTTGCCGACAAGGCGTCCCGGCAGTTCAATGCAACGTTGTCCACGGCGATTCCGATCGAGCACGCCGGCAACCGTTTTGTGGCCGCCATTGTCGACGTCAACGCCGGAGAAAGCAGCAGCCGCTATTTCCTGCCACTGACCATCCGCTGGGTCCGCTATACCGCGGTCGACCGCGAGCCGGCGCGCGTGCTGGCCGCCGTTCGGCGCGGCCCGCGCGAAGGAACACTGCTCGACGCCGTCGGCGAGCAGGAATTCATTGAGGCGGCGCTCGCCAATATACACGCCGGCGAAACGGTGGGCACCGACACCCAGAAAATCGAATTTCGCGCCACCGGCCGCTTTGCCGAAATGCCACCGCCGAAAATCGAGACGATCGACGCCATCGCGCGCGAGCAGTCCAACAGCACCGTCATCGTCAACAGCGCCTACGTGATCAAGATCTTGCGGCGGATCACGCCCGGCATCCATCCGGAAATCGAAGTCGGCCGCTTTCTGGTCGACGTTGCGCATTTCGCCAATGCTCCGGCTTTGCTCGGGACGATCGAGCTGGTGGAAGGCGAAAACCGCACCGCGCTCGCCGTCATGCACGAATTCGTGCAGAACCAAGGCGATGCATGGAGCGTTACCAGTGCGTCGCTTGATCGCTTGATCGACGAGCAGCGAACGCTATCCGAGGAGGCCACGGCCGACACCTCTGAAACGTCGTCATTGCTGCAACGGATGCGTCAAATCGGCCGCCGCACCGCCGAGATGCACATGGCCTTTGCCTGCCGCAACGACATCGAGGCTTTTGCGCCGGAACCGATCGCCGGCAGCGACACCGAGCGGTGGGCGGATACGATGATATCCCGCACGCAAGCGGTCCTGGCGCTGCTAGAACGCAATATGGGCAGTCTCCATGAACCCGCCGCCGACTTGGCGGGGCGGCTGCTGACGCAGCCGCGATGCCGTCCTCACAGCATATCGATTCGCTGCGATCGGCCGGTTTCAACTGGCGCCAAGATCCGCCATCACGGCGACTTCCATCTCGGCCAGATCCTGATCGCCAAGGACGATGCCTTTATTCTCGATTTCGAAGGCGAGCCGCGCCGCACGCTCGACGAGCGCCGGCGCAAGGCGCCGCCGGCGCGTGACGTCGCCGGTTTCCTTCGCTCGATCGACTACGCGATGAGCGCCGCCATCGATCGGGCGCCCAATCTGAGCCCTGAGGATCGCGCGGTCGATCACCCAGCGCATGCGCGACTGGGGCGAGCGCCTGGCCGCCAGCCTATTGGGACAGCTACCGCGAAACGCTCGGCGATGCGCCGCTGTGGCCGAGCGACGCCGAGGAGTCGCGGCAGCTGCTCGACGTGTTCCTGCTGGAAAAGGCGCTGTACGAGGTCGAATACGAACTGACCAACCGGCCGTCCTGGTCGCATATCCCTTTGGAAGCGACACTTCGAATCTTGCAGCAACGCGGGGTCATGCCATGATTGAGCTTTCCACCGTCGCCCGCGAGATCATTGCCGGGCATCACGCCGACCCCTTCCATTATCTCGGGCCGCACACCGAGAACGACGAAACCGTCGTGCGCGTATTCCTGCCCGACGCCAACCGCGTGGTCGCCATCGGCGAGCGCGAGGAGCACGAGCTCGAGCGCATCGATCCGGCCGGCTTGTTCGTGGGGCCGTTGGATAATCCCTCGCATTACCGGCTGCGCGCCAAGTTCGGCGACAATGACGTCGAGCTGGAAGACCCCTATCGCTTTCCGCCGGTGCTCAGCGACTACGATCTCCATCTGCTGGGCGAAGGCAACCACCTGCGGCTTTACGACAAGCTCGGCGCACATCCGATGGCGCTCGACGGCGTTGCCGGCGTCGCCTTCGTCGTGTGGGCGCCGAATGCGCGCCGCGTCAGCGTGGTCGGCGACTTCAATTTCTGGGACGGCCGCCGTCACGCCATGCGGGTTCGCGGCAACGGTTATTGGGAAATCTTCGCGCCGGGCGCGCGCGCCAACGACAAATACAAATACGAAATCGTCGGGCACGACGGCAATGTCTTGCCGCTAAAATCCGATCCCGTCGGCTTCGGCAGCGAAATGCGGCCAGCCACCGCCTCGGTGGTCGTCGACGCCACGAAACTGCCGAAGCCGCAGCCTTCGCCCGCCAATATCAATGCGCTCGATGCGCCGATGTCGATTTACGAGGTCCATCTCGGCTCCTGGCGCAAGAAGGGCAAGCAGGGCGAGTATTGGCTCACCTACCGCGAACTGGCAGAGCAACTCCCGGCCTATTGCGCCGACATGGGCTTCACCCATGTCGAGTTACTGCCGGTGATGGAGCATCCCTTTGACGGCTCCTGGGGCTACCAGACCACTGGCCTGTTCGCGCCCACCAGCCGCTTCGGCACGCCGGCCGAATTCATCGAGTTGATCGACGCTTTCCACAAAGCCGGCATCGGTGTGCTGCTGGACTGGGTGCCGGGGCATTTTCCCGACGATCCGCACGGCATGATGAAATTCGACGGCACCGCACTTTACGAACACGCCGACCCGCGTCAGGGCCGTCATCTCGACTGGGGCACGCTGATCTACAATTACGGCCGTGTCGAAGTTGCAAGCTTCTTAATTTCCAATGCTTTGTTCTGGCTTGAGCGCTATGGCGTTGACGGATTGCGAGTCGATGCAGTGGCCTCGATGCTTTATCTCGACTATAGCCGGCCGGCCGATGCCTGGGTGCCGAACAAGTTTGGCGGGCGGGAGAACATCGAGGCGATCGCTTTCTTGCGCCGCGTCAACATCGAATTGTTCGGCAAATTTCCGCAGGCGACCACTGCCGCGGAGGAATCGACCGCGTGGCCGATGGTGTCGCGGCCGGTGGACTGGGGCGGGCTCGGCTTCGGCTACAAATGGAATATGGGCTGGATGCACGACACCTTGGACTACATGTCCAAAGACCCGATCTACCGCCGTCACCATCACGGCAATATCCTGTTCGGGCTGCACTACGCCTTTTCGGAAAACTTCATCATGCCGCTGTCGCATGACGAGGTCGTGCACGGCAAACGCTCGATCCTCGGCCGCATGCCGGGCGATCCATGGCAGCGCTTTGCAAATTTGCGCGCCTACTATGCCTTCATGTTCGGCCATCCCGGCAAAAAGCTGATGTTCATGGGGTGTGAGTTCGGCCAGGATACCGAATGGAATCACGATATCGGCCTGCCCTGGCACCTGACCGACCGGCCGGACCATGGCGGTATCCAGCGGCTCGTGCGCGATCTCAACCGGCTCTACCGCGCAACACCCGCACTCCACGCGCTCGACTGCGACGCCGCCGGCTTTGAATGGCTTGTTGCCGACGATGCCAGTCACAGCACCTTCGCCTGGCTGCGCAAAGGTAAGAACCCGACTGACCGCTGCGTGGTCGTCGTCAATTTCACGCCGGAGGTCCTGCGTGACTATCGCGTGCGGGTGCCGTTTGCCGGAAAATGGCGCGAAGTGCTTAATTCCGATGCAGCGATCTACGGCGGAAGCAATACCGGGAACGCAGGAGCCGTCTCCACCGTTGCGACGCGTGACAGCCAGGAGCTTCATCTTGTCGTCCCACCCCTTGCGGCCATCTTTCTCGTCCCCGAAGCCTAACGGACATATCGCGGCGGGCGCTCCCTACCCGCTCGGTGCGACCTGGGACGGGCGCGGAACAAATTTCGCGCTGTTTTCCGCCAATGCCACGAAGGTCGACCTTTGCTTGTTTGACCGTCAAGGCAAGCGCGAAACCCAGCGCATCAGGATGCCGGAACGCTCCGACAACGTCTGGCACGTCTATCTATCGCATGTCGGGCCCGGCCAGCTTTACGGCTATCGCGTGGACGGCCCCTTTGAACCGAAGGCCGGTCATCGTTTCAATGCGAACAAGCTTCTGATCGATCCCTACAGCAAGCGGCTGGGCGGCCAGTTCGCCTGGACCGATGCGCATTTCGCCTATCGCACCGGTCACAGACTGCAGGACCTTTCCTTCGACCGGCGCGATAACGCCCGTGGCATGTGCAAATCCGTGGTGGTGGATCCGGCGCACACTTGGGCGCATGAGCGGCGGCCAAAGGCTGCATGGGAGGACACCATCATCTATGAAGCACATGTCAAAGGCCTGACCAAGATGCGCGATGACCTGCCGGCGGAGACGCGCGGCACTTATCGTGGCCTCTCGGAGCCCGCCACGATCGCGCATCTGCGCCGGCTCGGCGTTACGGCCATCGAGCTTTTGCCGATCCATGCTTTCCTCAACGACCGCCACCTGCTCGACCGCGGCCTGAGCAATTACTGGGGCTACAATACGTTGAGCTTCTTCACGCCGGACGAGCGTTACACCAAGGGCGACGCCATCAACGATTTCCGCACGACCGTCGCGGCGCTGCACGATGCCGGGATCGAAGTCATTCTTGATGTGGTCTACAACCACACCTGCGAAGGCAACCATATGGGCCCGACGCTATGCTATCGCGGGATCGACAATGCCTCCTACTACTGGCTGACGCCTGATAATCCGCGCTACTACGAGAATTTCACCGGCACCGGAAATTCACTCAAGCTCGCGCACCCGCGCGTGCTGCAGATGGTCATGGACTCGCTGCGGCTGTGGGTGGAAACGTTTCATGTCGACGGCTTCCGCTTCGATCTCGCCACCACGCTCGGACGTCAGCCGGCGTTCGACCGCAACGCGCCGTTCTTCGCCGCCGTCCGGCAGGACCCGGTACTGTGCAACGTCAAGCTGATCGCCGAGCCATGGGACATCGGCGACGGCGGCTACCAGGTCGGCGCCTTCCCCAACGGCTGGTCGGAATGGAATGACGTCTATCGCCAGACGCTACGCCGCTTCTGGCGCGGTGATGACAATGTCGCCGGCGACCTCGCCCACTGCATGACCGGCTCATCTGTGCAGTTCCAGCATGACGGCCGCAACCCGCGCAGCAGTATCAACCACGTCACCGTGCATGACGGCTTCACGCTCGACGACCTGGTAAGCTACGAGCACAAGCATAATCAGGCGAATGGCGAAGACAATCGCGACGGATCGGACGACAATCTGAGCATCAATTGCGGCGTGGAAGGCGCAACCGACGATCCGGCCGTTCTCACTATGCGCCGTCGGCGCAAGCGCAATCAACTTGCCTGCCTGTTTCTCGCGCAAGGCGTGCCGCTGCTGCTGGCGGGCGACGAGGTCGGCAACAGCCAGAACGGCAACAACAACGCCTATTGCCAGGATAACGAGATCGGCTGGGTTGACTGGTCGAAGGCCGGCAGCGAAGACGATTTCACCGGGTTCATTGGCGAACTCACCCGGCTGCGCCGCGACTTTCCCCAGCTCAGGCCGCGACGCTGGCTGGACGGCAAGAAGGCTGACGGCTCTTACGATGTGAAATGGCTGACGCCGCAGGCCGCCGAGATGACGGAAGCCGATTGGAATTTACCGCACGCGCGCTTTTTGGCTTACGTGCTGGCGGCGCCATCGAACACGCCAAGCCGCTGTTCGTCGTGCTCAACCGCACCGACACGGCGGTCGACATCACCTTTCCGGAGTGGCCGGGCGTGACCGGCTGGCATTGCGTGCTCGACACCTCGGACGGGCAGCAACATCCCCTCACGCTGCCGCCCGGCGGCAATTGGGGCGTGCATGTGCGCTGCGTGCTGGCGTTTGCGGGCGAGTCGTGAGCGCGCCTTCACGCTTTGGTCCGCTGCTGTCCGACCGGGGTGTGACCTTCCGCCTCTGGGCGCCGGGTGCGCGCGAGGTAAACCTGCTGCTCGACGCCCCAGTCACTGGCAGCTTGCCGATGACCCGGCACGGCGAATGGTTCGAGCTGCACGTGGCGGCCGCCGCGCCAGGAACGCACTACCGCTTCCGCATCGACGACGAGCTCGACATCCCCGACCCGGCCTCGCATTTCCAGCCGGAGGACGTGCAAGGGCCGAGCGAGGTCGTCGATCACGCAGGCTTCCAATGGCAGACGAAGGACTGGAAAGGCCTGCCATGGGAGCGCGCGGTTTTCCTCGAAGCCCATGTCGGCACCTTCACCGCCGCCGGCACCTTCCGCTCCATGATGGAACGGCTCGATCATCTGGCCGAAACCGGCATTACCGCGCTCGAGCTGATGCCGGTGGCCGATTTTCCCGGCCGCTGGAACTGGGGCTACGACGGCGTTCTTCTTTATGCGCCCGACTCCGCCTACGGCCGGCCCGACGATCTCAAAACGTTGATCGACGCCGCGCACGCGCGCGGGATCATGGTGTTCCTGGACGCCGTTTATAATCACTTCGGCCCGGAAGGAAATTACCTGCACCGCGTCGCGCCGCAATTTTTTTCCGACGAGCACCACACACCCTGGGGTTCGGCCATCGACTACCGGGTGGACGAGGTGCGCACCTTCGTGATCGAGAACGCGCTGCATTGGCTGCGCGACTACCGTTTCGACGGCTTAAGGCTCGATGCCGTGCACGCCATTCCCATGGCCGGCACGCCGCATATCCTCATCGAGCTGGCGAAAGCGGTGAACGAATTCGCCACGCAAATCGGCCGCCACATTCATCTGGTGCTGGAGAACGATGATAATGCCTCACGCTTCCTGGCGCCGAAGCCGCAGGTCACCGGCGGCTTCTCCCGCGCCCAGTGGAATGACGACTATCACCATGCCTGGCACGTGCTGCTGACCGCCGAGCGGCAGGGCTATTATCGCGACTATCAGGACGCCGACGCCCACATCGCGCGCACGCTGGCGCAAGGTTTTGCCTACCAGGGCGAACCCTCGCCCTTCCGCAACGGCGAGAAGCGCGGCGAGGCCAGCGCGCACCTGCCGCGCATGGACTTTGTCAATTTCGTGCAGAACCACGATCAGATCGGCAATCGGCCCATGGGCGAGCGGCTGGCCGCGCTGGCCAAGCCGGAAGCGCTTGAAGCCGCCCTCGCCGTCCTGCTGTTGCAGCCGGGGCCGCCGCTGATGTTCATGGGCGACGAATGGGGCGCGCGCGAGCCCTTTCCGTTCTTTTGCGATTTTCACGGCGACTTGGCCGAGGCGATTCGCCAGGGGCGCAAGCGCGAATTCGCCGAAGCCTATGCTGCGCATGGCGACGACATCCCCGATCCGCTATCGGAGGAGACCCGCAACGCCGCCGTGCTCGACTGGGATGCGCGCGAACAGCCGGCGCATGCAAAGCGTCTGGCGCTGACACGCGGCTTGCTGTCGGCGCGCCGGACATGGATCGCGCCGCTGCTTCCGGCCATGGTGACGGATGGCTTTGTTCGCTTCAGACACGGCTCGCTGACGGCAAGCTGGCTTGCCGGCCAGAAAAAGCTGCTGTTGCTCGCCAATCTCTCGGATGCCGTCAAGGAAAACACGATGACGGCTTGGGGCAAGCCGATCTGGGGTGGCGCGCCGCCGGCCGAATTACCGCCTTGGTCGGTCTACGCCGCGATCGGAGACAAATGATGCCGCCGCCGGTCCCGCTCGCGACCTATCGCTTGCAGCTCACCAAGGACTTCGGCTTCGACGAGGCTGCCGCGCTCGTGCCCTATCTCGCGCAACTCGGCATTAGCCACCTCTATGCCTCGCCGTTCCTCAAGGCGCGGCCCGGCAGCACGCATGGCTACGACATCGTCGACCACAACCAGTTCAATCCGGAGCTCGGCGGCGAAGAAGGCTTCGCGCGGCTGAGCGAGACGTTGCGGCAGCACGACCTCGGTCTCATTCTCGATTTCGTTCCCAACCACATGGGCGTCGGGCACGCCGACAATGCCTGGTGGCTCGACGTACTGGAATGGGGTCCGAAGTCGCGTTACGCGATCGCCTTCGACATCGACTGGGACGGCTTGCCTCACCGCCGCCACCCGGGCGTGCTGTTGCCGATCCTCGGCCGGCCTTACGGCGACGCGCTGCAGCGCGGCGAGATCGCGCTCAAATACGATGCGGCCTCCGGCAGCTTTGCGGCCTGGTATTTCGATCACAAATTGCCGATCAATCCGCAACGCTACGGTGAAATGTTGCGCACGCTGGTGTCGGCCGCCGCCGCCGACGAGGAACCTGCCGGCCGCCGCCTGTTGGCGATTGCCGACCACTATCGCGATCCGCGCTCGCCGACCTATCAAGATGCGCCGGAATTCAAGCAGCGGCTTTCGGAGATCGAAGGCGCACCCGCGCTCATCGAACACGGCCTTGCCGCCTACCGCAGCGACAACGAGGCCGGCGCCGCCGCGCTCCATCGGCTGCTCGAGCGGCAATACTATCGCTTGGCCTATTGGCGCGTCGCTTTCGCGGCGGTCAATTACCGGCGCTTCTTCGACATTAACGACCTCGCCGGCTTGCGCGTCGAGCATCCCGCCACGTTCCTGGCAATTCATTCGCTGGTCGCGCGCCTGATCGCCGACGACCGGCTGCAAGGCCTGCGCCTCGACCACATCGACGGCTTGCGCGATCCGGTCCAATACGCGAGCCGCCTGCGCCGGCTCATCGGCAAGCTGCGCCGCCGGCCAAGCCGGCCGTTCTATGTCGTGGTCGAGAAGATCCTTGCCGACGGCGAGGAGATGCCGCGCCTGCCCGGCGTCGCCGGCACCACCGGCTATGAGCGGCTCAACCTCATCAGCCGCGTGTTGCTCGACGGCCAAGGGCTCGCAGCGCTCGAGCGGACCTGGCGGGAATTCACCGGCGCGCGTTCCGAATTTTCCGAGATGGTCGATGCCGCCAAGCAGCACGTCATCGACGCGATGCTGGCGAGCGAATTCGCCGTGCTTGCCCGCGCGCTGTCGCGCATCGCCGCTGGGCATTTCAGCACGCGCGACTTCACCATCGACCGTCTGCGCGCGGCCTTGCGGCTCTACGTGTTGGAATTTCCGGTTTACCGGACCTATGCGACCGCGGCGGGGGTATCGCCGGGCGACCGCACCACCATCGAACAGACGATCGAGCGCGCCCGCGCCCGCTGGCAGGGGCCGGATCCGGACGTCTTCGACTTCCTGCGCGACGTCATTACGCTCGATCTGATCCGCCACACCGGCTACAGCCCGCCGCGCGTGCGCAATTTCGCGCTCAAGCTGCAGCAGTTCACCGGTCCGCTTACAGCCAAGGCGCTCGAGGACACGGCATTCTATCGCTATCACCGCATCCTCGCGCTCAACGAGGTGGGCGGCGACCCGACCGCCGGCGAGCTGCCGCTGGCGGACTTTCACGCGCGTCAGCAAAAAGAGTTCGCCGCCGCGCCTTCCGGTCTCACCGCCACCGCAACGCATGACACCAAGCGCGGCGAAGACGCGCGCGCGCGCATTCTGGCGCTGTCCGAGCTGGCCGAGGATTGGGACGCCGCCGTGCGGCATTGGCAGCAATTGAACGCGGGGCTGATCGCGCATACTGGCAAGCGCCGGCAGCCCTCCGCCGCCCATGAGTACATGCTCTATCAGGCACTGATCGGCGCCTGGCCGGCGGCGATCGACGATGCCTTCATCGAGCGCATGCAGGGCTATGCGCTCAAGGCCGTGCGCGAGGGCAAAGAACAATCAAGCTGGAACAATGCGGACGAACAATATGAGGCCGATGTTCTCACCTTTGTTCGCCGCTTGCTCGACGCACACGTCTCCGCGACATTCATTAATTCTTTCGGCGCCTTTGCCGAGCGCACCGCTCTGCTCGGCGCCTTGAACGGGTTGTCGCAGCTTGCATTGAAGATTTTTTTGCCCGGCGTGCCCGATTTTTATCAGGGCAACGAGTTTTGGGACTTGAGTTCTGGTCGATCCCGACAACCGCCGCCCGGTCGACTTCGCCGCCCGCCGCCACGCGCTGTCGTCAAATCAGGCGAATTTACAAGAGCTTACGGAGCATTGGCGCGACGGCCACATCAAGCTTGCGCTCACCAAACGCCTCTTGCAGGTGCGGCGCGACTTTTCCGACGTCTTGCGCCAGGGCGCCTATGAACCCGTTCAGGTTTCCGGCCCGCATGCCAATCATGTCATTGCATTTTCAAGGGTTCTTGCGCGCCGCAAATTGCTCATCGCCGTCGGCCGCCACTTTGCTCCGCTCACCGACGGCGGCCGGCATTGGCCGTCCGAATGGAATGGCACCATCTCGCCTGGCGGCAGCGAAACTTACATCGAAGTCGTCGGCGAAGGTCGGGCACATCGCACAGGCGAATTGACGCTCGCGACGCTATTTGACGTATGCCCTATCAGCGTTTTGCGCCAAATTTGACAGTGCGGCGCTATCCGCCGCCGGGGCCACGTCTCACAGGAACGGCTCTGCCCGCTGCATCAATTCATCCAATCCGGGCTCGGCTTTGTTGATCGGCTTGCCGGGATGGATGATCCCAAGCTGGCAGCTTTCGGCCGCCTCGACCAGTTGAGCATAGGTGCCGGCCTTGATGTCGGCGATGTAGGCCTGCTTGTTGCCGTTGTAGACGAACATGCGGTCATTGATCAGCGTGCATTCATTGCAGGTCGAGCAGCGCTCGGTTTCGATATAGGCTTCGTCGGGCGAGCGTTCCGGCGCCGCCGCTTCCGGCTGTGGTGCCGGCGCAGAGACTGTTTTGGCAGGCGCGGTGGGCGGAGCAGCCGACGCAGTCGCGGCAGTCGCGGCGATTGGAGCAGCAGCACGCCTGCAGTCCTTCCATTTCCTTACGCTTCTGGTCTTCCCAGGCCTGCTTCTCGCGCTTGAGCAGCCGCTCGGCGTAGGAGTTGTGCACACCGCCGAGTTCCTGCAGGCGGTGCCAGTTCTCCAAGCAGCGGCGTGCGGCGCCGATTGCTCGTTCGTCTGCAATCACGCGTGACAGCACGTTGTCCTCATCGACGGTGAGAACATAAGGCACGGCATCGGACGCCTCGGTCGGTGTCCGGGCGATCCATTGCGCGACCGGCACCATGCGCTCGGTCTGTAAGCGGCGTGGAGCCGCAACGAAGTGGCCGTGGTAACGCGGATCGCACAGAAGGTAATCGACGAACGTGAATGCGACTTGCTGTCTGACCCGCTGCATGTCCGGATCGGCATGGTCGAATTCCTGGCTGGTCCAGTCGGCATCCACCTGTGGGTTGTTTTCCAGCGAGAACCGCGACGCCATGTCGGAACCGGCCGACGGATCGTAGCTGAACGCCGGAAAGGCGCGCGATTGCAACGCCGCGGCCGCGCTCAGGTAAACCGGCAAGGGGGCGTCTTGCGTAGAAACGCCGGTAAAAATCGAGAAGAACGCCGGCCCGTCGAACTGAAGGCCGCGCAGAATTCGCTCTCTGAGCGGGCAAAGATTTGAGCTGGTGGACTGCAGGACGAAGACATCGCCCAATCCTGTTGCCAGGTTGGCAAGCTGGGCGCTGCGCAAGCCGGCCGCCGAACCGCCGTTTCCAGCCGGCGCCTCTTCAAGCAGATCGCCAACGTTGACGAGGATTTTCAACGGGATGTTGGACGCCAGCGCCGCCATAAGGCTCGCGGTATCGACGCGCTTCTCTCCCTCGCCCAGGATAACCAGATAATCCGGGAACAGCGCGCAGTCTTGCGGACTCAACGAGCCAGCGTCGAAACCGGCGAAGATGACATCGTGTTTGTGCTCGACATAAGCACCGTCGATCTCGAGCTCGGCGATCGACATCGCCTTGACCAGTTCGGCCATTTCCGGCAGCCGGGCCTGGTAGGCGGCAAGCGCTTCTGAACAGTCATCGAAGCGGAACGAATAGAGTTCAGCCGATTTGTCCGGCCGTGCCTGACCTGCCGACGGCGCAAAGAACCGCTGAAGTTTCAATACCGCCAAGGCCGCTTCGATGCGGCGGCGGCGGCTGTCCGACAACGCCTCGTGGTGCGAAGACTTCAGCAGCAGGCTCGACATTGCAGAAAAGTCAAACAGCACCTGGTGCGTCGGGCCAAGCGTCGCCCGCAGACTTTCCGCGCTGCGGCCGGCAGGCGACTGCAAATGGTCGGCGCGCAGAATATCGGCGAGCTTGACGGCTAGCCGGCTGACGGTGGCGCGGAATTTTTGCGCCTTGTCTGCCTGTACCGCCGACCAAAGATGCGTCATCACGCTGGTCGCTGCACCGGCATGGCAATCGAGCACGGCGCCGTCAATTTCGAGCGCACCACGCGCAATGAGGACCGACTTGCCGAACGACACATCCTCCTGCTCCAGACGCGCTGCAATTTTGTCCCACAGCTCCGACAGCAGGCCGCTCTCGCCCGCCGCCGACAAAGTGCGGATTTCGCGCTCGACCCGCAGGATCATCTTGCGCAGTTGCTCGCTCTCCATGCCCGGCGGCGCGACTTTCTGCAGCAGATCGTCGATCACGCTCGACAGCGAGCGCACCGGCGCCCCGACGGTCTTGCCTTCGATCAGGACCAGCGGGAAGTCGTAGCGCAGGCGGGTCAAGTCGTTATAGGCCGCGAGCAGCGCCGGCCGCTTGCCTGCGAGCGCGTCCTGACCGCTGCCGGGCTGCTTTCCCGTCATATAGAAGATCAGCGGATCAATCGCCTGGGCTTCAACATCCACATTCATTTGCATCGTCTGCAGCTCCGCTCTGCTCGTGGCCGGATCGCCCCGAGCCATGGCGCATTCTTCATGCCGCCGGCTTCGATTTTTCCTGCTCGGTCGGCCACACCGTGAACTTGTCGAACTCCGCCTCGAGCCCGGCCCGCACATAGTCCGGCGTGCGCAACTGGCCGGACAAGCGCAGATCCTCGTAACAGGGCACCTCCGGATTCTGATAGAGGATACCGACCGGGATCGGGTCCTCGCTCGAAGCGATCTTGCGCGCGCGGTCGATATCGAGCGGGTCGTGCTGCAGCTGGTTCTTGTAGACCTTGGCCATGGCGGGGCTCAGCTTCAGCCCGTTCTCATGGGTGAGCAGCAAGGTCTTCTGTGGATCCTGCAGCCATGGATCGAACATCTTGGGCAGGAATTCGGGGCAGCGCTGGATCACGCGCACGAAGGAGAAGCCGTGGTGCCGATAGGCGGCAGTGAAGATCTCGTAAAGCACCTCCGGAATCCAATCGACCGCCTGGGCGACGAAGGAGACGTTCTGCACGCCGAGGGTGACGGTGAGCGGGTTGAGCGCCTCGAGATAAGAGCCACGCGGCGTGGTGTTGCTCTTGAGCCCACGCGGCGAGGTCGGCGAAGCCTGCTTCTTGGTCAGCCCATAGACGTGGTTGTCGTGCAGCACCATCGTCAGGTTCATGTTGTAGCGGACGGCATGGATCCAATGCGCCGCGCCGATACTGCAGCAATCGCCGTCACCGGTATTGACGAACACATTGAGGTCGGGGCGGGCCATCTTGACGCCCTCGGCCACCGGCAGCGCGCGGCCATGGATGCCGTGGAAGCCGTAGGTCTTCATGTAATGCGGCAGGCGGCTGGAGCAGCCGATGCCGGAGACGAACACGGTCTTTTCCGGACGTAGGTCGTTGTCGCGGCAAAGCCGCTGCATTGCCGCCAGGATGGCGTTGTCGCCGCAGCCATTACACCAGCGCGGCACCCCGCCCTGATAATCCTCCAGATTATGATGATCCTCATACATCCGGAGCAGGCAATGCGTGGCCTCTAATGTCATGACCGCAACCTCATTGTTTCAATCTTCGCGCGCAGCACGTCGGCCACGATTCCGGGCTTGATCGGACGCCCGCGCACCTCGGTCCAGCAGTCAACATCGATCAGCGTGCGCGCGCGCAGCATCGTCGCCAAAGCCGAGTAACGGCGGTTTTCCGCATCGATGATCTCGTCGTTCGGATCGTCGGACCAATTGCTCTCGACTGTTATCACCTTGCTGAAAGCGCTGCATGATCTGCTTGAGGCCCGACGCCATGGGCTGCAGGAATTGCAGGTGCAGCGAGGACACCTTCTTGCCCTCGGATCGCAGCCGCTCGACCGCTTCCTCGATCGCGCCCTTGGTGCTGCCCCAGCCGATGACCAGGAGATCGCCGCTCTCGTCGCCGAACACGTTTGGCGGCTTCAGTGTCTTCTGCAGCGCGGCGAGCTTGAGGCTGCGATTGCGCAGCCCTTCTTCATTAATCAGCGGATCGTAGGCGACGTGGCTGTCGCGGTCGTGCGCGAGTCCGGTCAAGGTGTGCATGCCGTGCGCCTGGCCGGGCACGAAGCGACGGATCAGGCCGGTGGCCGGATCCCAATCATAGGGCTTGCTGCCCTCCCCCACATCGGCTTGGTCGAACGGCGGCGCCAGCCAGCTTCTCGCTGAATTTCGGTCGCGTAAATGGTTGCTGGCCGGTCGCGAGATTCGCGTCCGACAAAATCACCACGACCATGTTGAACATCTCGGCGATCTTGCGGGCGGTGATGACCGAATAGAAGCAGTCCTCGATGCTGCACGGCGCGATCACCACCTTGGGCGCGTCGCCGTGGCTGCCATAAATGGCGGTCATCAGGTCGCCCTGCTCGCCCTTAGTCGGCTGACCGGTGGAGGGACCGCCGCGCTGGACATTGATGATCACCATCGGGATCTCGCACATGACCGCGAGGCCGATCGCTTCCTGCTTGAGCGAATAGCCGGGTCCGGAGGTCACGGTGACGGTGCATTTGCCGGCGTAGGAGGCGCCGATGGCAAAGGCGCAGGCGGCGATCTCGTCTTCGGCCTGGTGCACCAGACCGCCGACCCGCTCGAACAC
The DNA here is from genome assembly GCA_963761245.1 of uncultured Alphaproteobacteria bacterium. Classification (GTDB taxonomy): domain Bacteria; phylum Pseudomonadota; class Alphaproteobacteria; order Rhizobiales; family Xanthobacteraceae; genus Pseudolabrys. The sequence continues at coordinate 202,556 of CAVXGN010000037.1, forward strand.
ATCGCTGAGATAATGCGACACCGAAGTGGCCGGCGTGATCGGATACATGGCACAAATTTCCATGCCGGACGCGAGCACGCCGAGCGCCAGCGCGGTATTGCCGTTGATCACGAGTTTCGGCTCGGTGGCGCGCTTCGCTGGAATCGAAAACTGGAAATCGAGATTGGCGGCGGCCCAGTCCCAGCCGGCCTCCAGAAGATCGGTATTGCTCTTGATGATCTTCTGGCATCCTTCTTGCCGAAGGTGATGCCGATTTGCTCACGCGCCAGATCGCGATCGAGGCTGTAGATGCTGCACAGCATGCCGAGCACGAACATGTTCTTGCCGCGGCGCGGATCCGAAACCAGCTTGCGGCATTCCTGCTCCATTGGAATTTCGTAAACTCGGTAGCCAGCCTTCAAGAGTTCGTCGTGAGTGGCTGTGTAGGACGCGACAACGCCGGGATTGCGGTCGTTGCGCCACATGCTTTCCAAGAGAATGATACAGCCGGGCTTGAGCTCCTCGGCGCGCACGCGTCCGAGCAAGACCTGCTCGTTGAACGCGACCACCAGATCGGCCTCGTCGCCGCCATTGGTGATCGGGCCCGATCCGATACGCACGCGATTGCCGCTGGCGCCGGCCACGCTGCGCGCGGGCGGCTGAATTTCGGCCGGGATGATCTCGACGGTCCAGACGCCGTTGCCCATCTTGGCGGCGATCTGCGCCAGCGACTGGCCGCAGCGCTGCGCGCCTTCGCCGGAGTCGCTGACGATTTCGATGACGGTTTCCGCCAGCTTGGTTGCCTTCTTGGCGCGCGCGGCGCGCGGCGACGGACTGGCGGTCCTGTTTTTTGGTTCAAGGATGGTGGTGTCGCTCATGATTTCCTTTGCGCCTTTTGTCGCCGTAACGTTGCGGTTGGACGGGATCAGGCCGTCGCCTCCCTGACCCGCGCGTAGTTGTGCTCGCTGAGATCAATGCCGAACAGCTTGTCCTCGCCGCCGACGCGCTCGGGCAGATAAACCACGTCGGTGTCGCGCAAGCCCAGATATCGCTTGATGCTGCGGGCGGCTTTGCGGCCCGCGCCCATGGCTTCGATCACGGTCGCCGCCCCGGTGACGATGTCGCCGCCGGCGAAGACGCCCATGATCGAGGTCGCCAGACTCTCGTCCGTGTCGATGTAGCCACGCTTGTTGAGCTTGAGCTTTGACGTCTGCCCGATGATCGGATTGGCGTTGGTGCCGATGGCATAAACTACCGTCTCGCATTCGAACTCGAATTCGCTGCCTTGCACCGGTACCGGCCGGCGGCGGCCTGAATCGTCCGGCTCGCCGAGCTCCATGCGGATGCAGCGCATGCCACGCACGCCGCGATTGCCGTCGGCGAGCAGCTCGACCGGGCTCGTCAGCCAGTGGAACTCGATGCCCTCTTCCTCGGCGTGATGGATTTCCTCGGCACGCGCCGGCGCTTCGGCCTTGGTGCGGCGATAGATGCAGTGAACCTGTTCGGCGCCAAATCGCAGAGAGACACGCAACGCGTCCATCGCGGTATTGCCGGCCCCGATGACGGCGACGCGACGTGCGAGTTCCAATGGCGTATCGTTCTTGGGGAAGTCGCTGGCGTGCATCAAATTGCAGCGGGTGAGCAGTTCATTGGCGGACAGCACGCCATTGAGCGATTCACCGGGAATACCCATGAAGCTCGGATAGCCGGCGCCAGTGCCGATAAATACGGCGTCGTAGCCCATCTCGGTAAGCATCTGCTCGATGGTGAACAGGCGGCCGACCAAGGTGTTGCACTCGAACTTGATGCCGAGCTTGATCAGCTTGCCGATCTCGGCGTCGACCACGCCGTTGGGCAGGCGGAATTCGGGGATGCCGTATTTCAAGACGCCGCCGGCCTCGTGGAAGGCCTCATAGACCGTGACGTCGCAACCGGCCTTCGCCATATCGGCGGCGCAAGCCATACCGGCAGGCCCAGACCCAACGATGGCGACGCGGAAACCGTTCGAACTCGATAAAGGGAATATTGGTCCAGCCCTCGGTTATGGCCAGGTCACCGATGAAGCGTTCAAGCCGGCCGATCGCCACCGGCTCCAGCGAGTCGCCGACCGTGCAGACGCCCTCGCATTGGGTCTCCTGCGGGCAGACGCGGCCGCAAACGGCAGCCAAAAGATTGGTATCGGTGATGACGTCGTAGGCGCCGTGATAGTTCTTCTCGGTAATCTTCTGGATGAAGTTGGGAATATCGATGCTCACCGGGCAGCCGCGCACACAGGGCTGGTCCGGACAAAGCAGGCAGCGCTCGGCCTCGCGTTGCGCCTGCTCCAGCGTATAGCCGCAGGCGACTTCCTTGAAATTATGCGCGCGTTCGGCCGCCGGCTGCTCCTGCATCGGCGTGCGCTCCTGCGGGATGGTACGGATCGTCTTCTTCTTTGCCATCGCATGGTCCTCACCGGTGCCGTCGACGGACGCTCGCGGCGGCCTCGCGTACCGGGCTTTATCGATTCCAGTTCACGCCTGCCCCATCGCTTCGTCGCTGCGAATGCGGCAGTTTTCCTGCCAGCGCTCCAACGCTTGGCGCTCGGACGGTACGTATCGCTTGAGCCGCTGCATGAGGTCGTCGAAATCGACCTGGTGGGCGTCGAAATCGGGTCCGTCCACGCAGGCGAACAATACTTTGTCGCCGACCTTGACGCGGCATCCGCCGCACATGCCGGTGCCGTCGACCATGATCGGGTTGAGGCTGACCATGGTCTTGATGCCACGTTCCCGCGTAGTCGCGGCGCAACCCTTCATCATGACCGGCGGGCCAATCGCGACCAGCTCATCGATGTCGGCATGTTTGTCGAGCGCCTGCGCGATGCCGGCCGTCACCATGCCTTTGATTCCGGCGGTGCCGTCGTCGGTGCAAATGATCAGCTCATCGCAGCAACCGCGGAACTTGTTTTCCCAAAACATCAGGCTCTTGCTGCGGAAGCCGACAACGCCGATCACATAGGCGCCATTCTCCTTGTGGGCGCGCGCCTGCGGATAGATCGGGGCAACGCCAAGACCGCCGCCGACGCAGACCACTTTTTTCGACGCGCCGAGGTGGCTGGGGATGCCCATGGGGCCGACGACAGCATAGATGTAGCTGCCGACGCGGCATTCTTGCTGCATTTCCCGGGTCGTTTTTCCGACCGCCTGGATGACCAAAGTGATGGTACCGCGATCTCGATCGAAGTCGGCAATGGTGAGCGGAATTCGCTCGCCCTGTTCTTTCCACATCACGATGACGAACTGGCCGGCCTGGGCCGCTCGCGCCATCATCGGGTGTCGGAATTCAAGCAGGTAGGTCGTCTCGCCGAAGTCCTGCCGTGTGATGATTTCGTAGCCGCGCTGGGAAACAGCAACACCAATGGGCTGGTTCATGACCACCCCTTTCCTGAGCAAATTCTTAGGTGGCCTGTATGAAACAGCGCTGCACTGCAAACATTGATCAATGTCAAAAGGCGTGAGCGGCAAAGAAGATACTTTGGTTTAACGTGACGTTCGCCTCTTATTTGGCGTGAGCTGCCGGCAAGGGGGCCCCATGGTTTATGACGATTATCTTCGGGGCGAAGCCGCCAAATACCGAAAATTGGCCGAACAAGCTCCGGACGAGCAGATCAAGAAGGAATTGTACGAACTGGCGGCGGTTTGCGAGGAAGTCGCCAATAACATCGAAGATCGCATGACCGCCGGGTAACAGCCGCTCGGAAACAACCAGAGCGTGGCGTTCCTCAGAGCTTACTTCCCCCAGTGCAGGAACAGCCCGATATCGCCGGGTAGTCCGCTGGGAAAATCGATGACGCGCGCCGACAGATGGAAGCCATGCGGCCGCAGTTCCTCCTTCCAGCGCACAAACACTTGAGCGGCGAGGCCACGCAGGGTTGCAGGCCAGCCCGGATCGGGGACGTTGATGGCGCGTCCGTGATCGGTGCACAGCTCGCTGGGAAACCGCAGGATGAGGTGTTCCTGCTCGCCTTTTTGCGCGGCCAAACGCGATTCGTGCAGCATACGCTGCCACGCATCCTCGGAAAGCTTGGCCACCATCAGCTCGCGGACTTCCTGCTGGTGCTTCTCGGACGAGCTGCGGCGCGCGTCGGCGCGGCGCACCGATTCGTCTTGCGCGAAATGAGCGACCAGGCTGCGGAATGCGTCGGCTGATACATCATCGGGCGGCGGAACGTCGGAATGCGCTTGCCGGGCTGGTGCCGGCGGAGGCTCAGCGGGAAAGCTGATTTCCGTCACCGGCTCCAGCGACGGCTCGGGCTCCGGAGGCTTAGGCGGCTGGGCCACCGCCTTGATCAGATTGGCGCGGCTGACAATTCCAACCATTCGCCCGTCACGCATGACCGGAACGCGCTTGATCTTCTTGCTCGATAACAGCTCGGCGATCTCGACGATATCGGCCGTATCCGGGACCGTCACGATGGGCGTTGTCATGACCTGCTCAGCGGTGCGGTCCGCCTGCTCTATTTGCCGGATGAATTCGGGATCCAGCTCTTCACCTTCGGCCAGGGCCTTCAGCCACCAGTCACGCCGCTGCTTCTTTTCCGTCTCGTCGCGCGGCATCAAGTCGCCTTCACTGACCATGCCGACCGGCTTGCCGTTCTCGTCGATCACCGGCACGGCGCTAATCCCATTCTTGGAAAGAATTTGCGCGATCGAACGCGCCGGCGTGTCCGGTCGCACCGCCACTACGTTCGCAGTCATCACTTCGCCTGCGTTCATGGGTTCACCCCCGACTCCAGTCTTCTTGATACGTCCGGCCGATGATGAAGGCCGCTTACGACTATCGCTAGCGCAGCGGGGCGGTAATTCTTTGATTTAGCGCAAATATTTTCGAAGCTGAGCCGATAATTTTCCGCCCGGATGAAACCGCATGATCCAAAGCCGGATGCGAAGGACGCACGCGCACAGCGTGCCAGATTTTCTATTCGCGGCGGGTTCGGACTCGTGGACCGCGTGCCGGCTTGCGGGGCAAGTCGCAATGCTGCGCCAGTCGGGACTCTCATGTCTCGACATCGCGCGGAAAATCGTCGACAGGCTCGACACCTCGGAAATAGGAACGCTCGCCGCCGCATTGTGCGATATTTGCGAGCAGGCCGACCGATCCGGGACCTCCAACGCGTTTCACAATCCAAATCACTCGCGCGAGGTGGGCGTCATCTGGTTCAACCTGGCGTTGGCGAACAACCGCCTTGCCGAAACGGGCGAGTCTCCATGTCGCTTGACCGACCGCGAACTCCTCATCGGCGTTTGTGCGGCGTTCGCCCACGATATCGGCCATGACGGAGCAACCAACACTGCAGTCGCTATCGGGCTTGACGGCACTAAGCACAACGTGCGGGTTCCTTTCCGCCTTGAAACAGTGGCGGCGGACTGCGCCTGCGGCATCCTGCATTCCCACAATGCGCATCCGCACGAAGTGTCAGCGGTCCGCGCCATGATACTTTCGACCGACATCAACGATGGCTACCATGTCTTGGATGCCGCCCTCGGCATCGGCGAGCAACCGCCGCCCGAGCCAAACCCGAATTTTGCCGCCTTCTCCAATGTGCGGGTGCGGTTGATGGCCGCGATGTTGCGGGACGCCGACATCATGCCGTCGGCGGGCCTTACGTTGCAGGACTTCGACCGTTATTCACGCCTGATTGAGATTGAGCTCGGGCTCGCTCCCATGAGTCTGGGGCCGACCGAGGCGGAGAAATTCTTTAGTGCGGTGCTGAAGGGACATTTTGTCAGCCGGGCGGGCCAACTCTTCCAACCGCGCCTCGACGCGCTGATCGCGATCAATAGGATCAGGCTGGCTGATAAGAACCTGCAAGACCTCGATCTCGAGTCGACCGGCCGCGATGTGGTCGAGCCGCGCTCGTATCTCTAGCGCGACGCCCCTCCGGCCCTTCTGTGTCGGCAACTACTTCCCTTCAAGGCTGAGAACCGGCTCCCAGTCCGGTCCAGGCGGGTGGCTGGCCAATTCCTTCACTCGTGCCAAGAACAGCGCCGAGGGTGGATCGACTGCAGCAATGCGCGCAAAGCATTCCATGGCGCCGGCAAAATCACGAGCGCGCCATCGGCGAAGCCCTTCGGCATAGGCCGCAACCCGTGCCGATTGCTCTGGCGTCTGTTGCCCAGACTCTCCCAGCAAGTCGTAAATTTTGGCCGGATGGTCGCGACCCTTAACGCGAATGGTGTCGAGCTCTCGCCATGCGAATTCTGGGCCCGCAAAAGCGACCGTCATTTCCGAAGCCATAATCGAGGTGCCAAAATACTTGTTCGCACCTTCGAGCCGCGAAGCGAGATTTACCGCATCGCTCATGACCGTATAGTTGAAACGCCGTTGAGATCCGATATTGCCGACCAGAGCTTCGCCCGAATTGAGCCCGATGCGGTGCGCCACCGCATGGTTTCGAAAGGCGGCCGCCGTCTTGTTGAGCTCTGCGAGCCGCGCGCGGCAACCCAGAGCCGCGCGGACCGCGTTGTGTGCGTGGTGCGGATCGTCGACCGGCGCGCCGAAGACCGCGACGATCGAATCGCCGATATATTTGTCGACGTAACCGCCGTTTGCCTCGATGATATCGGTCATCGCCGACAGATAGGCATTCATCAAGGACACCAATTCGGTCGGCCCCATCTTTTCGGCGATAGAGGAAAAACCGGCAATATCGGAAAAGAATACGGTGACATTGCGCATTTCCCCGCCGAGCGCCGGCAGCTTGCTCGATGCCAGCATCTTCTCGATGACTTGCGGCGCGAGATAGAGTTCGAAGCTCTTGCGGAGGAAGCGATCCTCCTTGTCGATAACCACGAGGCGATAGCTGACCATGACGACCATCGCGGCGGGGCCGGCGATGACCATCTCGACCAGCGGCAATGCCAAAGATTGCGCAAAGGCCCATGTGGCGGCGAGCGTGCCCACGACGACGATGCCGCTGAAGGCAAGTGCGGCGCCGGCCGGTGAAAGCGCCAGCGCCATGATTGCCGCAAGGCCCGCAAAGACGATGCCGATCAGCGCTCGGGCGCTCCGGCCAACCTCGACGATACCGTCGTGGCGGATCAGATTGTTGACTGCTGTCGCATGAATGTACACGCCGGCGATCGAGTTACGTCGAAATTGTCCGGCCGTCGAAGGCTTCGGCAGCACACACCTCGTTGACCAGGCACGCTCCAGTCCGGTGGCAAAGCGCTTTGAGGTGACCTTGCGGTCCTCGATGTCGAGCAAGCTGCCGATGAGCACAATCTTGCCGCCGAAATTGCGGCGAAAGAATTCCTTGTCGTTTTTCTCGGCGCAGGCCCGCAAATCGGCCAACGAGAAGGTTGGAATATCCTCGGCACCGCCCTCGAAGTTGAGCGTCAGAGTGTTCGGAACCGCGCTCGGAATCCGATAGCCTGCAAGTGTCATCGTCCCGTCGCGCGCCAGCTTCGGTGCGGCACCAAGCGCGCGCGACGCCAGTTCCACAGCCATCGAGGTGACCGTCGCCTTATCGACCGAAAAGGTGAGAGGCAGTCTTCGCACCACGCCGTCGGCATCGGTGTATGCATTGAGGATGCGGATGTTTCGCTGCCGGCCGACGGCTATTCGCTGCCCCGGCGAGGGTTGGATCGGCTGGTTACTGTGCTGGACTTCGCCCAGCACCAGCTTGCCGGAACGGGAAGCGACCGCCAGCGCACGCAGGAAGTCCCGGTCGAAGCCGCGCAGACGAGCCCCCAGCACGTCGTCGCCAAACGGAATCTCGGACTGCTCGATTGTAGTCGGGAAGACGATATCGAAACCGACGACTTTCGCGCCCCCCTCGACGATCGACGAAAGCACGCGGCCGATTTCGCGCGTCCAGGTAATGGTCGGCGAGCCTTTGAACGGCGCGGTGCGGTAGCTTTCCTCATCGATGACCACAACGACGGTCGGTGACGATTGTGGATCGTAGCGCTGGCCGAACAGCTCCCAGCGCAGCGCCGTAAGCACGTCAATGGAAAAGCCGCGTACGATGTCGAACGCCGGCAATGCGGGAATGACGCCGCAAACTAGCGCTATGACGATGGCCGCGATGACGTTGCCTCTGGAGAGACGCCCCATCGGCCGGGCAATTCAATCAGCGGGCCTCTGCGAAGCGCAGGAGGCGGCCGATGATCGGCGTCGAGCCAGGCTTAGCATGGCGATCAATCTTGAAAACGACACTGCGCTGTCCGAAAGTCACGAGATAGGTTGCACCGGGCACCAGTATCTTCTGAGCTTTGACAAAATCGTAAAACCGACCACGCAATAGCGACTTGCTGGTCACTGCGAACTCTTGACGCGCGCCTGGCGGATCGAGACGCTCGATCACCAGCGTACCGGGGCCATTTGTCTCCACAACCGGCGAGCGACCGTAAAGCGTGATCTGCGGCGACTTGGCCCGCTGCGACGGCAACATGCTGCGAAAGACGGTGGCCGCACTCTGGTTGGCTTCTCCTGCCGAGAGTTGGATGTGGCCGGAGTCGCAGCCGACGGTGGCGCGCTCGACCTTCCCGTTGGCGACAGTGCTCCGCTCGACGCCAACCGTCACCGTTCCGCCCTTAATCGATTCCCGCTGGCACGATTTCATATAGCTGAGGACAATCGAGCCCTTCGATCCCAGTTCGATCTTAGTTCCCGGCGTCACATAATCCATGAATTCGACGCCGGCGACCTTGTCCGTCACATCCTCTACGACGGCGACCGGTGTCTGAGCGACGGCCGATGCCGTGACAGCGAACACACCCGCGCCCGCCAAAGCCAACACCATAAATTTTTTCATAGCGAGGCCTCCCGATAGAATTATAATACGGCTAAGTCACTAAGATCAATGGATGTTTGATTTAGATCATTTCGCGGCAAATAAATTCGCAATATCGAATTTAACGATATGTTCGAATCCGCCAAGCTCAAACATCACGTCTCGAAGTCGCTGTACCGCCGCGAAGCAGCAAAGCTTCGGGAGGCGTTGCTCGACGCACAATTCGATCTCAAGGAGCAGCGCCGCTTTTCGGTGCTGATCCTGATTGCCGGAGTCGAGGGCGCCGGCAAAGGCGAGACAGTCAATCTGCTCAACGAGTGGATGGATCCGCGGCATATCCACACACGAGGTTTTTTCGAGCCGTCGGACGAGGAGCGCGAGCGCCCCGAGCATTGGCGTTTTTGGCGCGCACTCCCTCCGAAGGGCGAAATCGGCATTTTCTTCGGCGCCTGGCACACGATGCCAATCGTCCGCCGCGTGATGGGTGAGATGAATGAAGGCGAGTTCTCACGCTCGATCGAGGAAATCCAACGTCTGGAGAAAATGCTGGGTGACGAGGGCGTGCTGCTGCTCAAATATTGGTTCCACCTGTCGAAGGGCCAACAGAAGAAGCGGCTAAAGTCATTGGAAGACGACCCGAAAACGCGTTGGCGGGTCACCGCGCTCGAATGGAAGTACTTCGAGCTCTACGATCGCTTCATCAAAGTCTGCGATCCGTTCCTGCGCGAGACCTCGACCGGAGAGGCGCCGTGGATCGTGGTGCCGGGCGCGGATCCCCATTTCCGAGCATTGACCGTCGGCCGGCATCTGCTGGCGTCGCTGCGTGAGCGGCTGGACGAGAAGCCGCCCAAGAAGCTGCCCGACAAAACCCCGCCGCTGGCCGCACCAAGCGACCGCCTCAATGTGCTGAGCGCGCTCGACCTCGATCAGCCATTGACCAAGGCGCAGTACCAAGAAGAGCTTGAAAAGTGGCAGGGGCACTTGAACTTGGCGTCCCGCGATCCGCGGTTTCAGTCGACTTCGGTGGTCGCGGTCTTCGAAGGCAATGACAGCGCGGGCAAAGGCGGCGCCATCCGACGCGTCACGAGCGCGCTGGATGCCCGCTACTACGACAACATCTCGGTGGCGGCGCCGACCGAAGAGGAGCGCGCGCAGCCATACCTCTGGCGCTTCTGGCGCCAGCTACCGAGACACGGTCGTTTCGCCTTCTTCGACCGCTCCTGGTACGGGCGCGTCCTGGTCGAGCGTGTCGAGGGTTTCTGCTCCGAGGCCGACTGGATGCGCGCCTACAAAGAAATCAACGATTTCGAGAACTTGTTGCACCGCCATGGCATCGTGGTTGTCAAGTTCTGGCTCACGATCAGCAAGGACGAGCAGCTGCGACGCTTCAAAAGGCGGCAAAGTATTGCCTTCAAGCGCTTCAAGATCACCGATGAGGACTGGCGCAACCGCAAGAAATGGAATGTCTACGAAACTGCGATCTGCGATATGGTCGACCGCACCTCAACCAGCGCGATACCATGGACTTTGGTGGAGGCTAACAACAAATACTACGCACGTATCAAGGTTCTGCGGACTTTGTGCCATGCGCTCGATGCGGCGCTCGAGCGGATCCCGAAAACGCAGGCCAAAAAGAAATAAGTCCTGCTCACGACAAATTGCTGCGGATAGAGAATAGCCGCCGCACTAGGCGGCGTGGACAAAATCTATTGACGCAAGAATCGCGAATTGATTCAAGGCTGCAGATTCGAGGAGGCAGCCTTGAGCCGCGGCGATCTGACAGAGGTCGAGTGGCGTATTTTGCGAGTTTTGTTGCCGGTTGAGCGAGAACCTGGGAATCGTGGCCGTGGCCGGCCGCCCGAGGATAATCGCAATATCATCAATGGCATTCTGTGGCGGCTACGTACCGGCGCGCCATGGCGCGATGTTCCTGAGAAGTATGGCAATTGGAATTCGATCTATCGGCGGTTCCGACGATGGAGCATCTCCGGTGTCTGGGAGAGCGTCGCCGTCGCTCTCGCCGAGACCATGGTGGAGAGCGGGCATTACAACATCGACAGCACCACGGTTCGCGCCCATGTTTCGGCAGCGGGCGGAAAAGGGGGGCTCATCAACGAGCTCTTGGCCGCTCGCGGGGCGGGTTCACCAGTAAAGTTCATTGTCTCGGTGATGCCAGAGGCCGGCCCATCGCCTTCCATCTCACGCCCGGCGAAGCGGCGGACTGCAAAGCCTATGACACGCTGATCGATCTTCCGGAACAGGCACCGGATGCTCTTCTCGCCGATAAGGCCTACGACACTGACGCGATCCGAGCCGACTTGAAAGAGCGCGGGATCAAACCCGTCATCCCGCCGAAATCCAACCGCACCGCAACGATCCGCTACAGCAAACGCCTCTACCGCCAGCGCAACTGCATCGAACGGGTGCTCGGCCACCTCAAGATCAACCGCGCCATCGCCACGCGATACGATCAGCTCGCCGAGAGCTTCCTCGGCATGCTATTCATCGCCTCAGCTCGTTACTGGATCAAATTTGTCCACGCGGACTAGCATTACAGTTGCATTTTCTTTTGACTTCTGAATCCATGGGCCACCATGATTCGGAGGATCATGGATGGCGGGAGCATCGGTTGAGACGACGCTTGAGCTTTGGGCATCGTCGTTACGGGATGTGAAGACGCGGCTTCGTTGCTTGTTTCGCCAAGAGCGGGTCGCAGCATCGGCATGGAAATTTTTGGATGGGTTGCTCGGGAACGAGCCGCGCAAGACGGGCTGGATGCGCGCGGAAGCGGCTGGCGATCCCGGCCCATGGCGCCAGCAGGCGATCCTGGGCCGCGGCCGATGGGACGCGGATGCATTGCGCGATATTGTCCGCGATTACGCGCTGGAAACGCTTGCTAATGAGGATGCGGTTCTTGTCATTGACGAGACCGGCTTTCTGAAACAGGGCAAGGCGTCGTGCGGGGTTGCGCGCCAGTATACGGGCTCGGCCGGCAAGATCACCAATTGCCAGATCGGCGTATTCGCGTCCTATGTGTCGCGCCACGGCCATGCGTTCATCGACCGTGTGCTTTATCTGCCAAAGGAATGGACAGACGATCCCGAGCGCATGAGGGCGGCGCATGTGCCGGACGACGTGGGTTTTGCGACGAAGCCCCAGATCGCGCGCCGAATGATCGCGCGTGCGATTGCGGCCAAGGTGCCGTTCGCTTTTGTCGCGGCGGACAGTGTATATGGCACCGGAGACATCGAAACCATGCTCCGCAAAGCGGGCAAGGGTTATGTTCTGGGCGTGGCCGCCAATCATGTGTTCCGTTCGTGGGGCAAGAAGCAACTGGTCGGAGGCCCCGCCTCGAAGATCGCGCAAAATCTTCCCAAGAGCGCTTGGCGGCGCCTGTCGGCAGGCGAAGGAAGCAAGGGACCGCGCCTGCATGACTGGGCTTATCTCGAACTGGCCGATCTCGATGCGGGCGAATACAACAGCGCCCTCGCCGGGGAGTGGACACGAGGTCTGCTGATCCGCCGCAACATTGCCGACGGTGATCTCGCTTTCTTCTCCACATGGTGTCCCAAGGACACGCCCGTGAAAAAACTGGTATCGGTCGAAGGCCATCGCTGGGCTATCGAGGAAAGTTTCGAAACTGCCAAGAACGAACTCGGTCTCGATCACAACGAGACCCGCTCCTGGCATGGCTGGCACCGGCATGTCTCGCTAGTCACGCTCGCCTTCGCCATGATGGCCGTCATCCGGCATCGTGCCAATATCACATCAACGCCCAAAAAAATGACGCTCTGTCGTCTTCGGGCAAAACATCGTTCTTGATCCGTTGGTCGATCCAGGAAATCCGACGCATCGTCATCAAGCTCGCACAACGGCGCATCCAACCCGCGCATATCATCGCGTGGTCACTCTGGCGAAGGGCTCACCAAGCCGAAGCGCGCCGCTCCCATCTCAAAAAGACAATGCAACTGTAATGCTAGACTGCTGCTAAGCTTCGGCTCGGCCAGTAAAGGTTGATCTGTATCAAGGACAATTATGGCAATAATGCCTTATCTAAAAATAGTGCCAAACCGATGCCAATATAGTCGGGGCGCCCGTGTGATGAGGTTATTTCAACTTTTTGCTGTCGCCGCGGGGCTGCTGTTCCTAGCCCTTACGCCCTCGTCCGCGCTTGCCGAAAAGCGCGTCGCCTTGGTGGTCGGCAATTCCAATTATCGCAACGTCGCGCGTCTACCCAATCCGGAAAAGGACGCGGACGCCGTGGCCAAATTGTTCCAGAATGCTGGCTTTGACACGGTCGTGACGTCGACCAATGTCGGCAATCTGGATTTCAAGCGCGCCATCCGCAAATTCGAAGACGCCGCCTACGAGTCCGATATCGCGGTTGTCTACTATGCCGGGCACGGCATCGAGGTCGGTGGGATCAATTATCTCGTTCCGGTCGATGCCAAGCTCGCCACCGACCGCGACGCCGAGGACGAGGCCATATCGCTCAATCGCGTGGTTAAATCGGTAGAAGGCGCCAAGCGATTGCGTCTCGTCATTCTCGACGCCTGCCGGAACAATCCGTTCGTGGCGACAATGAAACGCCGGTCGGCATTGCGTTCGGTTTCCTCCGGTCTCAGCAAAGTCGAGCCGGCGAGCACCGACACGCTGATCGCATATGCCGCAAAGGGCGGCTCGACCGCTGAAGACGGCGAAGGCGCGCATAGCCCGTTTACGACGGCGTTGCTGGATAATTTGGCCGTTCCCGGGCTTGATGTCCGTTTGGCGTTCGGCCGCGTCCGCGACGAAGTACTGAAAATTACCAACCGCCGACAGGAGCCGTTTGTCTATGGCTCGCTCGGCGGCGGAAATACCCCGCTCGTTCCAGCACCCGAGAAACCAAAAGCCCCGGATGTCACCAAGGTCAAGGCCGACTACGATTTGGTTGCGCAGATCGGGTCCAAAAAGGCGTGGGAAGTGTTTCTCCACACCTACCCAACCGGTTTTTACGCGGATCTTGCAAGGGAGCAGGTCGCGAAGCTGGAATCTAAACTTGCGTCGCTTGAGCCGCCTCCTCCGCCCGAGCCGGCAAAGCCGACGTCCGACGAGTTGAGAGCCTGGAGCCGTATCAAAGGCACCAGCAACAAAGGTGCGTTGGAGAAATTCATCGAGCGCTATCCGAATTCACCGCTGGCGCTGGATGCGCAACACCGCTTGGATATTCTGGATCGCGCCGCGCGCGAACGCGAGGAAAAGGCACGTGCCGAACGCGAGGCGGCGCAGCACGCCAAACAGGAACAGCTCGCCAAGGAAGCCGCCCGCCTCGCCGCCCAGCGGAAAGCCGAAGAGGAACGACGCGCCAAAGAAGCTGCCCGCCTCGCCGAGCTAAAGGCGGAGAGTGAGCGCCGCGCCAAAGATGCCACAGCGTCCGAGAAGCAGAAGAAGGAGCAGGCCGACCGCGTCGCCACGTTGCAGGCTGAAATCGACCTTCGGTCCAAGGAGCTCGCCCAATCTGAAAAGAGAGAGGGAGAGCTCGCCTGCAGTCGTGAACAGACCCGTCTTGACGAACTGAAGGTGGCGGGGAGCAGCATGGCGGCGCGCGACGATTTGAAGCAACTGTCGGACAGTCTGACTTGCGAGCGCCTGCGTCCGCAGGTCGTTGCCGCGCTTGAGAAAGCGACCGGCGAACTCAAGAAGAACGAGGCGCCGCCGTCGCCACCGGCCAACACGCCCGCACTGATCGTGTCGGCGCAAAAGGAACTGGCGCGACTCGGTTGCTATTCCGGTCCACGTGACGGCAAGCTTGATGCCGACACCAAAGTCGCGATCAAGAAATACCAGGTGCAGAAGAATCAGCCAGTAAACCACATTGAGGTGACCGACGACTTCGTCGGCGAGCTCGGCAAAGAGAAGCTTCGGGTTTGCCCGGCTATCGTCGAAAGGCCGAAGAAGGCACCCAGCCGCAGAGAGGCGCGAGAGAAGCGCAGCAAACCATCGAAATCCGCTGCCAAGCCGACCGCCCGCCGGCAAGCCGGCGGCTCAGCGCATCCGATGATTGGCATTGGCTTCTAATTTGGTCAGCCGCAGCGGCGGCGCCAAACCATCGGTCCCACACCTGTCGGGGGGAGTTCGCAATTGACGCATTGGTGAACCCGAACCAAACTCAGACAAGACGGAAAACTCGGGCACGACCAGGAACACGACCAGAAAGAGGAGATCAAGCCATGTCTCACAGAATTGGCAGCTTAGGACTCAAACTGGTGTATTCGCTCATGGCCGGCAGTCTGGCTCTCGCATTGGGCGCCGGCTATGCGAGCGCCCAGGACCAGCCGTCGTCGACAACGATCATCAAGAAGTTGACGCCGACGACGCGAAGCCTTTCGCCGGCTGACGCCGCCAAGAACACGGAGGACCAGAAGTTTATCAATTCCCTGCGTCAGCGAACCCGTTCACTCTCGTCGGGCGAGCGCGAAAAGATTGCCGACGTCACCAAGGACAAGCCGAGCATCGACCTGGAGATCAATTTCGAATTCAACTCGGCCGAAATTGGCGCGCGAGCCGCGGTCCAGGTCAACGAGCTTGGCAAAGCGCTGACGAACCAGAACTTGAAGGGCAACACTTTCGTACTTGCCGGGTATGCCGATGCAAAAGGCGAGGACAAATATAATCAGGAGCTATCCGAGCAGCGCGCCAACTCGGTGAAGCGCTACCTGATCGAGAAGTTTGGTATACCCGCAGCCAATCTGGTGACCGTCGGCTACGGCGAGACCCATCTCAAGAATCCAAGCGATCCCAATGCCGCCGAAAATCGCCGCGTCGCCGTGAGCAACATGGCGGATAGCAAAGTATCCAATAAGTGACCGACGCAGGTCCGTATGTTTGTGACTTGAGTCTGGAAGCAGCTTAGCTGTTCAAGGAGATCAGAGCGGAGCAGGACAGTTCCCTGCTCCGCCAAAAATTCTACGCCGACGCCTCTCTCGTTGACCGGCGTTCAGCCGCCCATGACGATGCCGCCGTTTACATCCAGGCAAATGCCGGTGATGTACGAGGCCTCGTCGGAGGCCAGAAACAAGGCGGCATTGGCGATGTCTTCCGGCTTGCCAACACGGCCGAGAGGAATTTGGCTGACGATGCAATCTTGCTGCACAGGCAGCCATTGATCCGTAAGCGGCGTCGCCGTTGGCCCCAGGGCGATCGCGTTCACGGTGGTGCCATGGGGCCCGAGTGTCTTGGCGAGCGAGCGCGTAAAGCCGATCATGCCCGCCTTGGCCGAGGTATAAGGCACGCCGCCGGCGAAGCCGCCGGAACGCCATGCCGACGACGAGAGATTTACGATACGCCCGTATTTGCGCGACGCGGCCGCCGTACCGCGCCGCGCCGTTACGAGATAAGTATCAGCCATGAAATCAACGACGATTCGCGCGGACAATCTGACCGTGTATCCTGTCGAGCGCGGCGACCGGGTGGCCGATCAGGTGTATTTGCATTTGCGCAAGGCTATCTTGTCCGAGAAAACTCCTCCGGGACGCGGCTGCGCGAGGCCGAGATCGGGCAGGCTTTGGAAGATCACGGAAACATCGTTGCTGCGCTTCGGGCGCGGTCGCCGCACCGCGTCGATCGCGCGCCTCGCAAACATCTCAAGCTCGGCTGGGATGAATTGCTGTCCTACGCGCCTTCGCCCAACAGATCGGTATGTCGTCGAGGTAATTCTTGATTCACTTTGAGACTCGCACGACGAAGCCGCGTGTTTTTCGTATGACCCCGCATTTGATTGCCGAGGCAATGGCGCGGAGGAGTTCGAACGCAAAAACGAGCTTTGGCGAAGACCTGAGTGATCTTTCATGGCTCTCCAAATCTGTCGGGCTTGTGATCTCGAACGATCTTCTGGTCGATCCAAAGTTTCCACGCCAAGATCTTGCTAATGTCGCCCCCCAACTTCGTTGGATTCATATTATTGGCGCCGGTATCGAGCCGCTGCTGCCGCTCGATTGGCTGCCTGCGCACATAACGCTGACCAACAACAGCGGCGTGCATGCTACCAAGGTCCGCAAATCGGCGTTGATGATGCTCCTGATGGTGCATGCGCGCGTTCCGACCATCGTTGGCAATCAACGCAAGTCGCACTGGCAGCAAATCTTCACGCCGGGAATCGCTGGACGCGTAGTATTGATCATCGGCGTGGGCGACATGGGCGGTGCCGTCGCATCGGCGGCCCGCGACCTGAAGCTTAAGGTTTTGGGTGTGCGCCGAAGCGGCGCACCGCATCCCAGCGTGGATGAGATGTATCGCCCGGACCAGATCGACGCCGCGCTGCCGCGGGCCGATATCGTCGCATTGGCCGCCCCACTCACCAGCGACACCACCGCCATGATTGACAGCCGGCGGTTCCAGTTGATGAAAGACGGTGCCGGTTTCATCAATATTGGGCGGGCAGGTTCGGTCGATCAGGCAGCGTTTCTGGCTGCTCTGAATAACGGGAAAATCTCCAGCGCCGTCATCGACGTCTATGACCGCGAGCCCCTGCCCGCCAATTCACCGCTTTGGACCGCGAACAATGTGATCATGATGCCGCACGTAACCGCTGACGACGAAGACCAATATTTGCCAAAGACGTTCGATCTGGTCCTGGAAAACTACGTCAGGCTGCAGAACGGAGTGAATTTATTGAACGTCGTCGGTCGTGAGCGCGGCTATTGAAATTTGCGATGAAGGCGTTCTGATCGCCCACTG